>NZ_JADMKU010000004.1 GCF_018219815.1 Thalassovita aquimarina | reverse complement strand
GGCGTCGTGTCGAAAATCATCGCGTGATCCACTCGCTGATCTGAATACCGAAGGGCCGCCCAATGGGCGGCCCTTTTCTTTTGTGTAATCGCCCGTGTCCTATGCGAGGAATTCGGGGCATCCGGCGAATCTTTAGAACGATACACGCGCGCGCGGACGCGCCCATGGGGTCCTTTTTCGTTGGCGCTGCACAGATTGTCCCGCCGCGAACGACTTATCCCTTGCCACACGCTCTTTGCCCCTGTATGGAGCGCGAGTTCTATACGTGAACGTCAAGGCGGGGTGATTCCCGCCTTTTGGGTTCGATGAGGGTGAGCGATGAGCGCCTGTCCTCCTCTCAACCCCAACGCCTGAAGATAAAGGCTGACATAATGCAAAGCCAAAATATTCGTATTCGGCTGAAGGCATTCGATTACCGGGTACTGGATGCCAGCACCCAGGAAATCGTCAACACGGCGAAGCGCACCGGCGCGAATGTCCGTGGCCCGATCCCGCTGCCGAACAAGATTGAGAAGTTCACCGTTCTGCGTGGCCCTCACATCGACAAGAAATCCCGCGACCAGTTCGAGATCCGCACGCACAAGCGTCTGCTCGACATCGTTGATCCGACCCCCCAGACCGTGGACGCGCTGATGAAGCTCGACCTCGCGGCTGGCGTGGACGTCGAGATCAAGCTGCAGTCCTAAGATCGGAGGGTATTTGAGATGCGCTCTGGTGTTATCGCTAAGAAGGTGGGAATGACCCGCCTGTTCATGGAAGACGGCAAGCAGATCCCTGTGACCGTTCTTCAACTGGAAAACCTGCAGGTCGTTTCGCAGCGCACCGCCGAACAGCACGGCTACACCGCCGTTCAGCTGGGCGCCGGTTCCGCCAAGGCAAAGCGGACCAGCAAGGCCATGCGCGGCGTTTTCGCCGCTGCCAAGGTCGAGCCCAAGCGTAAGCTGGCCGAATTCCGCGTGTCCGAAGACAACCTGATCGAGGTTGGCGCCGAGATTTCCGCCGAGCACTACGTTGCCGGTCAGAAAGTCGACGTCGCCGGTACTTCGATCGGTAAAGGCTTCGCCGGTGCCATGAAGCGGCACAACTTCGGCGGCCTGCGCGCCACGCACGGCGTGTCGATCAGCCACCGTTCGCACGGTTCGACCGGTCAGTGTCAGGACCCGGGCAAGGTGTTCAAGGGCAAGAAGATGGCAGGCCACATGGGTGCCGTCCGCGTGACCACGCAGAACCTGGAAGTCGTGAAAACCGATGCCGACCGTGGCCTGATCATGGTCAAGGGCGCGGTTCCCGGTTCCAAGGGCGGCTGGGTCACCATCAAAGACGCCGTGAAGAAGAAGCTGCCCGAGAACGTTCCGTTCCCGGCGGCCCTGAAATCGGCTGCAACCGAGGCGCCCGCCGCGGAAGCTCCTGCCGAAGGGGGTGAAGAATGAAACTTGATGTGATCAAACTGGACGGCGGCAAAGCCGGTTCGGTGGACCTGTCCGACGACCTGTTCGGCCTGGAACCCCGCGCCGACATCCTGCACCGCGTGGTCCGCTGGCAGCGTAACAACGCGCAGGCCGGCACCCACAAGGTCAAGACCCGCTCGGAAACCAGCTATTCGACCAAGAAGATCTATCGCCAGAAGGGCACCGGCGGCGCACGCCACGGTGACCGTAACGCGCCGATCTTCCGCAAAGGTGGTATCTACAAGGGCCCGACCCCGCGCAGCCACGGTCATGACCTGACCAAGAAGTTCCGCAAGCTGGGCCTGAAGCACGCTCTGTCCGCCAAGGCGAAAGCCGGTGAACTGGTCGTGATCGAGAACGCCGAAGCCGAAGGCAAGACCGCAGCCCTGGCCAAGCAGGTGAAGAACCTGGGCTGGAAGCGCGCTCTGATCATCGACGGTGCCACCGTCAATGAAGGTTTCGCCCAAGCAGCCCGCAACATCGAAGGCCTGGATATCCTGCCGTCGATGGGCGCAAACGTCTATGACATCCTCAAGCGTGACACCCTGGTGCTCACCAAGGCGGCTGTCGAAGCTCTGGAGGCTCGTCTGAAATGACCACCAAAGCAGAACTCTATGACGTGATCCGCAAGCCGGTCATCACCGAGAAAGCCACCATGGCTTCGGAAAACGGTGCTGTCGTGTTCGAGGTCGCGATCGATGCCAACAAACCCCAGATCAAAGAGGCCGTCGAGTCTCTGTTCGGGGTCAAGGTGAAGGCGGTGAACACCACCATCACCAAGGGCAAGACCAAGCGCTTCCGGGGCACCCTGGGCAAGCGCAAGGACGTCAAGAAGGCCTATGTGACCCTCGCAGAGGGCAACACGATCGACGTGTCGACCGGCCTCTGATCGGATTGCCTGATCGAAGACATGAAAGCCCCCGCCGAAAGGCGGGGGTTTTTTTGTTTGGAGATAGATGTTGGTTTGGACACAACTGATCCGATACGATTGATTTAATATAAAGCCATCGAGTGAATGCAGGGATGCAGATAATACTCTAATGTGTCCGGACTATTGAACATAAAGCCGAGAAAAATGACGTGGACTTCACAAGTGTAATTTCTGCGGGGACTACGTCGCGGCTAAAGGCTTTCAGTCTGCTTGGGGAGATGGAATTTGTTTGAGTATGACAAGAACCTGCTCGGTGAATTGAAATTCGAAATGCTTTACCCTGCAGAGGGGGATAGCTCGGTTCTAGAAGTATCCGAGGACAGCGTCGGGGATTTTCTACACGTGATCCTGTCAGGTGACGGGCAACTGATTTTTTCGTTCTTTTCAAAATCAGCAGTAAATTTGACGGATGAGCAGTTCTGTCAAATACGAGAACGAGCAAAAGTAAATCTGTCGCTGACGGATATGTCGTTGTTCGGTGAATAGCCGTCAGTAACGCCCCATGGGGAGTGTGCTTGCGCATACCCTACCGTGTGGTTTTGCCCCCGCGCGAACAGCGGCTGCCAGAGTGCCGCGCATCAGCGAAGCGCTCCATGTGACGGTGATTTTGGAAATGGATAGCTTCGACGACTGGAACCGGGCCTTGGAAAGGGTGAATTAGTGAAGCTCATTGGAAGCAAAGCTGAAGAAGATTTTCGCAGAGAGTTGATATCTGGCAGCAAGTACTTTTCGGAAAATGAACGCGGTACGAATGTTCTCAAACGAATTCGCATGGAGTTCCCAAATGTGCGAACCGCTCACATTCTCAATTGGATTCCTGAGCAGGGGGAGGAGATCATCGATGTGCTTGTAGACGACGACATTGTTGTGCATCTGGAGGTCCCGCATACTTTCAAGCAACTTGCTGAGATCGAGCTAAGTCGGGTGACGCTGGATCGCTATGAACGGTCTCTATCCAAGATTTCGCGGATCAAGTTGGCTGTTGCGCTGGACTTGGCGCGCGCCGGCTTCTGAGGGCGCAGTCGTTCCCCTTATTTCTTTGCCTTCGCTATAGACTCCCCCCAACAACCCTGCTACATCGCCCCAATCGCGTGGCCTCGGATTCGTTCCGGGGCCTGTTGATTTTGGAATCTGGGACCTTCGGGGCCCTCTTAAGTTGGCCACCCTAGTAGGGCGTTTCCTTCGGAAACAACCGGGCGGGGGGCTATAACCAGGGTAGGCGCAGGCTTGCCTCACAAAACGGAAGACAGAAAGCATGGCACTCAAGTCGTATAAACCGACGACGCCGGGCCAGCGTGGGCTGGTACTGATCGACCGTTCGGAGCTGTGGAAAGGGCGTCCGGTCAAATCCCTCACTGAGGGTCTGACCAAGAACGGCGGCCGTAACAACACCGGACGGATCACGATGCGCCGCAAGGGCGGCGGGGCAAAGCGCCTTTATCGTATCGTCGACTTCAAGCGTAAGAAATTCGATATCGCCGCCACCGTTGAGCGGATCGAATACGACCCCAACCGCACCGCGTTCATCGCGCTGATCAAATACGAAGACGGCGAGCAGGCCTATATCCTGGCCCCGCAGCGTCTGGCGATCGGCGACACCGTGATCGCGTCGGCAAAGGCCGACATCAAGCCGGGCAACACCATGCCGTTCTCGGGCATGCCGATCGGTACCATCGTTCACAACATCGAACTGAAGCCCGGCAAAGGCGGCCAGATCGCCCGCGCGGCAGGCACCTATGCCCAGTTCGTCGGTCGTGACGGCGGCTACGCCCAGATCCGCCTGAGCTCGGGCGAACTGCGCCTGGTGCGTCAGGAATGCCTGGCGACCGTCGGTGCCGTGTCGAACCCCGACAACAGCAACCAGAACTTCGGTAAAGCCGGCCGCATGCGCCACAAGGGCATCCGCCCGAGCGTCCGCGGTGTCGTCATGAACCCGATCGACCACCCCCATGGTGGTGGTGAGGGCCGGACTTCGGGTGGCCGTCACCCGGTTACCCCTTGGGGCAAGCCGACCAAGGGTAAGCGTACCCGTAACACCAACAAGGCGTCGCAGAAGCTGATCATCCGCTCGCGTCACGCCAAGAAGAAGGGCCGGTAAGACATGGCGCGTTCTGTATGGAAAGGCCCCTTCGTGGATGCTTACGTGCTTAAGAAAGCCGAAGCAGCCCGTGAATCGGGGCGCAATGAAGTCATCAAAATCTGGTCGCGTCGTTCGACGATCCTGCCCCAGTTCGTGGGTCTGACGTTCGCCGTCTACAACGGCCAGAAGCACATTCCGGTCAACGTGACCGAGGACATGATCGGCCAGAAGTTCGGTGAATATTCGCCGACCCGTACCTATTACGGGCATGCTGCCGACAAGAAAGCGAAAAGGAAGTAAGCCATGGGCAAGGCAAAGAACCCCCGCCGCGTGGCCGAAAACGAAGCAATGGCGAAAACGCGCATGCTTCGGACCAGCCCGCAGAAACTGAACCTGGTCGCCGCAATGATCCGCGGCAAGAAGGTTGACAAGGCTCTGAACGACCTGACCTTCTCGAAGAAGCGGATCGCGCAGGATGTCAAGAAGTGCCTGCAGTCGGCCATCGCCAACGCCGAGAACAACCATAACCTGGACGTCGACGAACTGGTCGTCGCCGAGGCTTATGTCGGTAAGAACCTGACCATGAAGCGCGGTCGCCCGCGGGCGCGTGGTCGTTTCGGCAAGATCATCAAGCCGTTCTCGGAGCTCACCATCAAGGTGCGTCAAGTTGAGGAGCAAGCCTAATGGGTCAGAAAGTCAATCCGATCGGCATGCGTCTTCAGGTCAACCGCACCTGGGACAGCCGCTGGTACGCCGATACCAAGGACTACGGTGATCTTCTGCTGGAAGACCTGAAAATCCGCGACTTCATCAAGGATGAATGCAAGCAGGCCGGCGTGGCCCGCGTGATCATCGAGCGTCCGCACAAGAAGTGCCGTGTGACCATTCACACCGCACGTCCGGGCGTGATCATCGGCAAAAAAGGCGCCGATATCGAAGTTCTGCGCAAGAAGCTGGCGAACATGACCGACAGCGAACTGCACCTGAACATCGTCGAAGTCCGCAAGCCGGAACTGGACGCTCAGCTGGTGGCGGAATCGATCGCCCAGCAGCTGGAACGCCGGGTTTCGTTCCGCCGCGCGATGAAGCGTTCGGTTCAGAACGCGATGCGCATGGGTGCCCTGGGCATCCGGGTGAACGTCGCCGGTCGTCTGGGCGGTGCCGAAATCGCACGTACCGAATGGTACCGCGAAGGCCGCGTGCCGCTGCACACCCTGCGTGCGGACATCGATTACGCCCACGCCGAAGCGTCGACGCCCTATGGCATCATCGGCATCAAAACCTGGATCTTCAAAGGCGAGATCATGGAACACGACCCGCAGGCTCGTGACCGTCGCGCCGCGGAGCTTCAGGATGGCCCTGCGCCCCGCGGTGCTGCGCCGCGCGGCCGTCGTTAAGGAGTCCTGAGATATGCTTCAGCCAAAGCGTACTAAATTCCGCAAGATGCACAAAGGCCGGATCCACGGCCTGGCAAAAGGCGGCAGCGACCTGAACTTCGGCACCTACGGCCTGAAGGCCGTGGAACCGGAGCGGATCACCGCCCGCCAGATCGAAGCCGCACGTCGTGCCATGACCCGTCACATGAAGCGTCAGGGCCGCGTCTGGATCCGCATCTTCCCCGACCTGCCGGTCACCGCGAAACCGATCGAGGTTCGTATGGGTAAAGGTAAAGGTTCGGTGGACCGCTGGACCGCCAAGGTCAAGCCGGGCCGGATCATGTTCGAGATCGACGGCGTCGACGAAGACATCGCCCGCGAGGCCCTGCGCCTGGCCGCGATGAAGCTTCCGATCAAGACCCGCGTCGTCGTTCGCGAAGACTGGTAAGGTGGTGCCGGGCGAGAGCCCGACCTACGAAAAAATCGAAACCCCCGCGCGAGAGATCGCGCGGGGGTTTTGTTTTGGTTACGGCTTATGCGATGAATGGCGTTATGAGATTCTTGTCATGGTTTAGAGCGGGCAGGTTGTCTGGCAGCGACCTCGTGGGGCAGATTGTCGAAATCAATCTTGGATCATTCTACTGCTATGGCATTTGCACCCATGACTTGGGCAAGCAAGGGCATGTCCTGCGGATGTTTGCCCGAAAGTTGGGCAAGCCGGCTGACGACATTAGCAAATTCAGCAGCGATGAGCCTGTTCGGATGGTAATCCATTTTCCGCTTAGATACGCGAAAGACGAACCTGAGATCAGATTGATCGGGAGGCGACGCCTGAGCCGTATTGAGGCAAAACTACCAAAATTTCGGAGTTTAGGGCTCGCTAGGCACGATGAAATGCCAAAGGGTTGGTGGATCATCGATGGGGATAAAGAGACTTGGGTAGATGCTCTGACACATGAAATGGCGGGATATTCCGACGATGGTTTCCCTAATTTAGAAGCAATAAAAGATCTCTATGATCGGGATCTTTTTCCGCACTCGCCGGAATTGCTTTGCCGGGGACCTCTGGCATTCCAAATGACCGAGAAACAATAATTCGCCAGTAAGCAAACCGTAGAGTGGGGTTTCACTTCACCACATCGGTCTAAATTACGCTGACGGGGATTGGTGAGCTGAAACCCCACCCTACTCAGATGTCAGCCGTTCCGTCCGGTTCCGATCCGGGGTGTGCCCCTCAGCGGTTCACTCGCCCCATTTGTAATTGAAGCTTACCGAAACCCGGTCTTCCTCGGCCATGTTCATCGGCACTTCGTGGCGCAGCCAGCTTTCCCACAACAATACGTCGCCCACGTCGGGCTTCATGTAGATGAAGGTCTGCAGATCGCGCCGCGCGTCCTTGCGGCGGGCGGGGGCGGCCATCATCCGGGCGGACCGCGGGTCTTCCAGCTTCAGCGCGCTGGTGCCCTGCGGCATCGACACGTAGGTGGTGCCGGAAATCACCGAATGCGGGTGCAGGTGCGAGCTATGGGTGCCACCTTCGGGCAGGATGTTGATCCACAGGTCTTCCAGCACCAGTTCCTTGTCGCCCAGGTCGAATTCCAGGTCGTTGGCGAAGGCTGCGACGTGCTGGTCCAGCGACTTGATGACGTCGCCGAAGATCGGGAAACGCCAGCCCAGATCGGTCAGCGACGCATAGGAGGTGTAGCCGGGATAACCGTTTTTCTCGCACCATTCCTGGCCGGCCTCGTCATCCTCGGCGATCGAGTAGCAGGAGGCTTCCAGTTCATCTGTATCGACGGCGGGCCCGAATTCATTCAGCCGGGCACGGTAAAGGCGGGTCACGAAGAGTGATTCAATCTCAGACATGGGGTTGTCATAGCGCAGGGCGTGGCGAAGGGGTAGGGGCCCCGTGACCGCGCCCGGAGGGACGGTAAACGAAACCCCCGCCGTCAGGAACGGCGGGGGCTTGCGTCATGCATTGCTTGCGCGGGGCGTTCAGGCGACGTTCTTCTTCGGCGCGGCGGTGAAATCGACATCGTCCACATCCGTGTCATCGGTCAGGTCGAGCTTTATCAGCTCGCTTCCTTGGCCGTCCGCGTCATCCGGCGCCTCGTTTGCGGCGGTGTCCGCCGCATCGTCGCCCTCGGCTTCGAGGGTGAATTCATCCATCGCCGCGCGCAGCGCCTGGGCCTGGGCCGCCAGTTCCTCGGCGGTGGCGGACATTTGCTCGGAAGCCGCGTTGTTGGCCTGGGTGATGCTGTCGAGTTCGGTGATCGCGCCGTTGATCTGGCCCATGCCGACCGAAATCTCGCCATTGGCCTTGGCGATGTTGCTGACCAGTTGCGCGGTGCGTTCGATCTTGGGCACCAGCCGGTCCAGCATCTCGACCGCCTTTTCGGCCACCGCGACCGTGTCCTTGGTCAGCGTCCCCATCTCGCTGGCGGCGTCCTGGCTGCGTTCGGCCAGTTTGCGCACCTCGCTCGCCACGACGCTGAAGCCGCGACCGTGTTCGCCGGCGCGGGCGGCCTCGACGGCGGCATTCAGGGCCAGCAGATCGGTCTGACGGGCGATTTCCTGGATGATCTGGATCCGGTCTACGATATTGGTGGTGTATTCCATCGCGCTCCTGACCGCATCGCCGCTGCTGCGGGCATCTTCGGCAGAGCTCAGCGCCATTTGCTCGGTTTCCTGCGTGGCGTCGGCATTCTGTTCCACATTGGCGGTCATTTCTTCGACCGAGCTCGAAGCGTCTTCGGTGGCCGAGGCCTGGTTGGCCGACGCTTCCTGCAGCTGTTCCGAGGTGCGCGCCATCTGTACGGCGCCGGCGGACACGTTGGCGGACCCGGCCGCGACCGAAGACACGATTTCACGCAGCCCACCTACCATTCGGTTCAGGTTGTCCAGAAGAACGCCGAACTCGCCTTTTTCCTTGTGATCCACCGTTTTGCTCAGATCTCCATTGGCGACATCGTGGCTCAGCGAAACGGCCAGCCGGAAGCCGCGCTTGAGTTTCCGATGGGTGGCCACAGCGCTCAGCAGGCTGATGAAGATCGCCGCACCGATCAGAACTGCGACAATGAACCAGGCCTGGTCGTAGATCTGTTCGGATTCTTCCAGCGCCTTTTCCATCTTCGAGGTCTGCGAAGACGCGATCGCGCCGGTGGCGACCGCCAACTCGGCTTGGATCATTGTCGCTTCCTGTAGCAGCGAAGATATCGTCAAGTCGCTGCCGCCGTAGGACACGACCTCCATCACCTTCTCGAAGGCGGTGAAGAGTTTGCTGTTCATCTGGGCATAGGTATTCAAGAACTCGACCATTTCTTCGTCCGCACCTTCCGATGCGTCGTTTGCAAGAAGGTCCTGCTGATAGCGCAGCATGTCCAGTTGATCCTTCATCGCTTTTCGTCTGCCGAAGTCCTTGATCAGCAGATAGTCGCGGATGGTGACCTGAGCGTCTTGTTGCAGCTTTGCCAGGGCATCGATGTTTCGCAGGGTGCCGACATTGCTGTCCACGATATGCTGACCGCGCTGCTTTACTTCGTGCAACTGGTAAAGCGCCATGGCGCCGATACCCACGAACATGGCGGACAACAGGAGAAAGGTTAGGGAAAGTCGTAATTTGAGCGTCATTTTCGGTGTTCTTCAGTTGTGTGGAAGGGGGGCATTCGGCGGGCGCACCACGGGGGGCTCCGAATGGTCCGATGGGAACGGAAAGCTGAGCGGTGTCACATATCGTTGCTATGCCTTTGAGTTCCGGTGAAAAGGTCTTCTTTGGGATACTGTTGAAGACGGCCGGGACGTCATGGGTTTTAACGGCAGTCCAGCCGCAAGAGCCCGTTTTTTAAGGGAAAAAGTGGTATCTAAAGGATGCCCGGGACGCGCATCTGTATAGGTGTTTCGCGGCGGTCCGCGCGGTGTTTCAAGTTGAAATGCCCCAATAGATTGTATTCAGATTCAAAGCCTATGGAAAGCAATGGGTTAAATGGGGGTCCGTCTTTGTGGCGCTCTCTTTAAAGACGATTTCCGATTCATTATGGTGTGTATCAAGAAGTATTATTCCCCGATTGGTCCGGGAAGTGCGGATCGGCCCCGGCAGGGGGACAGTCGCTGGCATGGGGCAGGCGGCCGGATCGGACGACCGGACGGATCTGGAACGGCGGTGCATCGGCTATCGCGCCTTCCAATCAATGAAATATGATAACTTTCGCTTGCCACCCAGGTGTCCGGCCTTTATAGAGCGGCATCTCGCGGATTCCGGGTGACCGGGATTCGCGCGTTTGTTTTTGAATCCACCGGACACAAGGTGACCTTCGGGGCCTTCTGGTGTAGTAGAAAAGGAAAAGGCGATGAACGCCAAAGAACTGAGTGAAAAGACACCGGACCAGCTCCGCGAGGAACTGGCTTCGCTGAAGAAAGAAGCGTTTAACCTGCGCTTTCAACAGGCCACCGGTCAGCTGGAAAACACCGCACGCATGCGTCAGGTCCGCCGTGACGCCGCCCGTGTCAAAACCGTGTTGAACCAAAAAGCCCAAGCGGCTGCTGAATAAGGACCTGTCTGATGCCCAAACGTATTCTTCAAGGCACCGTTACCTCGAACGCCAATGCTCAGACCGTGACCGTTCTGGTCGAGCGCCGCTTCACTCATCCGGTTCTGAAAAAGACCATTCGTAAGTCCAAGAAATACCGGGCTCACGACGAGAACAACCAATTCAACGTCGGCGATACCGTCCGTATCCAGGAATGTGCGCCGAAGTCGAAAACCAAGCGTTGGGAAGTGGTCGCCTCCTGAGGCGGCGACTTGCAAAGCTTTAATCGAAACCCTGGGGGAATGGGCAACTGCAAGCCCCCCCAAAGGTCGGGAGAAACCAAATGATCCAGATGCAGACCAATCTGGATGTTGCTGACAACTCCGGCGCTCGCCGAGTTCAGTGCATCAAGGTTCTGGGTGGCTCGCACCGTCGCTACGCGTCGGTCGGCGACATCATCGTGGTGTCGGTCAAAGAAGCCATCCCGCGCGGCCGCGTGAAAAAAGGTGACGTCCGCAAGGCCGTCGTCGTGCGCACCGCCAAAGAAGTTCGCCGCGAAGACGGCACTTCGATTCGTTTTGACCGCAACGCCGCCGTCATCCTGAATAACGCGGGCGAACCGGTCGGCACCCGTATCTTCGGACCGGTTGTTCGCGAACTTCGCGCGAAGAACTTCATGAAGATCATCTCGCTCGCCCCGGAGGTGCTGTAAGATGGCTGCCAAACTGAAAAAAGGCGACAAGGTCGTCGTTCTGGCCGGCAAGGACAAGGGCAAGGAAGGCGTGATCGCATCCGTTGACCCGAAAGCCGGCAAGGCCGTGGTCGAAGGCATCAACATGGCCATCCGCCACACCCGTCAGACCCAGACCAGCCAGGGCGGCCGCCTGCCCAAGGCGATGCCGATCGCTCTGTCGAACCTGGCATTCCTGGACGCAAACGGCAAAGCGACCCGCGTCGGCTTCCGCATGGAAGGTGACAAGAAGGTTCGTTTCGCCAAGACCACGGGGGACGTGATCGATGCTTGATACCGCAAATTACACCCCGCGTCTGAAGACGCTCTATGCCGACACCATCCGGGCCGCTCTGAAAGAAGAGTTCGGGTACAAGAACGACATGCAGATTCCGCGTCTGGACAAGATCGTCCTGAACATCGGCTGCGGCGCTGAAGCTGTCAAAGACAGCAAGAAAGCGAAGTCGGCGACCGAGGACCTGACGATGATCGCCGGCCAGAAGGCCGTGACCACCGTCGCCAAGAATTCGATCGCGGGTTTCCGCGTGCGTGAAGGTATGCCGATGGGTGCGAAAGTGACCCTGCGCGGCGACCGCATGTACGAATTCCTGGACCGTCTGATCACCATCGCAATGCCCCGTATCCGCGACTTCCGCGGCGTTTCGGGCAAGTCGTTCGATGGTCGTGGCAACTACGCCACCGGTCTGAAAGAGCACATCGTCTTCCCCGAGATCGATTTCGACAAGGTCGATGAAGTCTGGGGCATGGACATCGTGATTGCCACCACCGCGAACACCGACGCGGAAGCCAAGAGCCTGTTGAAGCACTTCAACATGCCCTTCAACAGCTGACGCGGGGAGATAGAGTAATGGCTAAGAAATCCATGGTCGAACGCGAGAACAAGCGTCAGAAGCTGGTGGCCCGTTATGCCGCCAAGCGCGCTGCTCTCAAAGAGATCATCAACGACAAAGAAAAGCCGATGGAAGAGCGTTTCCGCGCGTCCCTGAAGCTTGCTGAACTGCCGCGCAACAGCTCGGCTACCCGTCTGCACAACCGCTGTCAGCTGACCGGCCGTCCCCACGCTTACTACCGTAAGCTCAAGGTCAGCCGTATCATGCTGCGGGAACTGGGCTCGTTTGGCCAGATCCCCGGTCTGGTGAAATCCAGCTGGTAAGGGAGAGAGTGATATGAACGATCCTATCGGCGATATGCTCACCCGTATCCGCAACGCACAGATGCGCGGCAAGTCGACCGTGTCGACCCCGGCATCGAAACTGCGCGGCTGGGTTCTGGATGTACTGGCTGACGAAGGCTACATCCGCGGCTACGAAAAAGGCACCGATGTCAACGGTCACCCGACCCTTGAAATCAGCCTGAAATACTACGAAGGCACCCCTGTCATTCGCGAACTGAAGCGGGTTTCGAAGCCCGGTCGCCGCGTCTACATGGGCGTCAATGACATCCCCGTTGTCCGTCAGGGCCTGGGCGTGTCGATTGTCAGCACTCCGAAAGGTGTGATGTCGGACGCAAGCGCGCGCTCCAACAATGTTGGCGGCGAAGTGCTCTGCACCGTCTTCTAAGGAGGGTCTGCAATGTCTCGTATTGGTAAAAAGCCGGTCGAACTGCCCAGCGGCGTTTCCGCCTCTGTGTCGGGTCAGACCATCGAAGTGAAGGGTCCGAAAGCGACCCAGAGCTTCACCGCCACCGACGACGTCACCATCGCGGTCGAAGACAATGTCGTGACCGTGACCCCGCGTGGCAAGTCCAAGCGCGCCCGTCAGCAATGGGGCATGTCGCGCACCGTCGTGGCCAACATGGTCAAAGGTGTGACGGAAGGCTTCAAGAAAGAGCTGGAAATCAACGGTGTGGGTTACCGGGCTCAGATGGCAGGCAATGTCCTGAAGCTGAACCTCGGCTATTCGCACGAAGTCAACTTCGAGGTGCCGAACGGCGTGACCGTGACCTGCCCGAAGCAGACCGAAATCGTTGTCGAAGGCGATGATCCGCAGCTCGTCGGCCAGGTCGCGGCCAATATCCGCGAATGGCGTAAACCCGAGCCCTACAAGGGCAAAGGCATCAAGTACAAAGACGAGTATATCTTCCGCAAGGAAGGCAAGAAGAAGTAAGGACGAGCAAAATGGCAAACAGCAAACGGACCCTGTTCCTGAAGCGCCGTCTGCGCGTTCGGAACAAGCAGCGGAAAGTGAACGTCGGCAAGCTTCGCCTGTCGGTTCATCGCTCCAACAAGAACATCAGCGTGCAGCTGATCGACGACGTTCAAGGCGTCACCCTGGCATCGGCCTCCTCGCTGGAGAAAGATCTGGGCGTGGTTGGCAAGAACAACGTCGAAGCGGCTGCAAAGGTAGGCACGGCAATCGCCGAGCGCGCCAAGAAAGCCGGCGTCGAAGAATGCTACTTCGACCGTGGCGGCTTCCTGTTCCACGGCAAGGTGAAGGCTCTGGCCGACGCTGCGCGTGAAGGCGGGCTGAAGTTCTAAGCAACCCTGTGGGGGACGTTCGCGTCCCCCCGATGATCCGGGCCGGTGCAGTCCGCACGGGACACTGGGATCGAGTATAACGGCGCCGCAAGCGCCACCTTGAAAAGGAATGCCTAATGGCAGAACGTGATAACCGTCGGGGTCAGCGTCGCGACCGTGACGAAGCACCCGAATTCGCAGATCGCCTGGTTGCGATCAACCGTGTGTCGAAAACCGTGAAAGGTGGTAAGCGCTTCGGCTTTGCCGCTCTCGTGGTTGTTGGCGACCAGAAGGGCCGCGTCGGCTTCGGCAAGGGTAAAGCGAAAGAGGTCCCCGAGGCCATCCGCAAGGCCACCGAACAAGCCAAGCGCAACATGATCCGCGTCGCCCTGAAAGAAGGCCGCACACTGCACCATGACATGGAAGGCCGCCACGGCGCCGGCAAGGTCATCATGCGGACTGCGCCTGAAGGTACCGGGATCATCGCCGGTGGTCCGATGCGTGCCGTGTTTGAAATGCTGGGCATCAAGGACGTGGTGTCGAAGTCGGTCGGTTCGCAGAACCCCTATAACATGATCCGCGCCACGCTGGACGGCCTGAAGAAAGAGGCCAGCCCGCGTTCGGTCGCAGCCCGTCGCGGCAAGAAGGTGGCAGACATCCTCCGCAAGGATGAAGCCCCCGCCAAAGCGGAAGCGTAAGGAGAATTCGGCATGGCTAAAACCATCGTTGTCAAGCAGATCGGTTCGCCGATCCGTCGTCCCGCCGTTCAGCGTCAGACCCTGATCGGTCTGGGCCTGAACAAGATGCACAAGACCCGGGAACTCGAAGACACGCCGTCTGTTCGCGGCATGGTCAACAAGATACCGCACCTGGTCGAAATCATCGAAGAGCGCGACTAACGCGGACGCGACGCAGGGTTTAGACCCGGCGTAGAAATCAGAACGCCCCCGGTCAGCAATGGCCGGGGGCGTTTTCCGTTGGCTTGCAGCATCGCCGTCGAGGCGGGGGCTGTCCGGCAGGTCGGTCCGGAATTATCGCGACGACCTGAGATCGGGGGATTGACGGGCCTTGGCGCGGGGCAGGGCGGTTTGCGAGCTGTTGAAGCGGGTAACGGCCTGTTTCGTCGCCAAAGTCTGGGCGACGCTGGCGGCCTTGCGCGTGTCGACGCTTGACAGAACCTTGTCGAAAGCGATCCCCACAGGCGTGGGATTCATGTTGTTATCGACGAGGTTGATCCGCGGTGCGGCTCCGTTCCACGGGTAGGGATTGGCAGCGAACCAAGCGTGCCGTTCGACGAATGGCAGCTTATCCATCATGGTGATGGCCTCTCGGGCGAATTTCGCATTCTGTTCATAGGTGACGGCGCCGGGGCGGGACCAGTCGATCAAGGCGAATTCGGTGACCCAGATCGGGCGGTTGTATTCGCGGTGCACCGCCTGCAGCCATTTCCGGAAGGCGCTCACGCTGCCGTTTTCCGAATAGTAATGCACGGCCATGAAATCGACACGCAGACCGCGGCGCTGAACCTCGGTCATGAAGCGGCGCTGCCAGGACCCCTTGCCGAGCGTTTCGTCCTGCGTGGTGGCCGGACTGCCGAGCCGAAGTCCTTTTTGTTCGAGTTTGGGCCATAACACGATGGCCTGTTCGACCGAAAGGCCCGCCTGATGGCTGCCATTGTCGCGATCGGGTTCGTTGAAGCCCAGAAGCGCCTTTGGACGGCTGGAGGAGACGATGCTTTTGCTCACATCGCGCGCATTGTGGATCATCGGCACGAATTCGACGGTCCGGGATACACCGCCGCGATGCCACATCTGATCCGGACGCCAATTGTAATACCACTCGAGTCCGGGTCGGTTTTCGATCCATTCCAGCGTGGTTTTGCGGGAATTTTCCCAGGCGCCCACACCCGCCTTTTGCGCCAAGGCGGATTGCGCGAGGATCAGGGAGGCCAGCAGGAAGGCCAGGCTGCGTATCAGTGCGATCATACGTATCTCTCCCGTTTCGGGACGGACCTTTCATCTAAGAACGGTTGAGTACTGCAAGATTTGAGCAAGATTGAGGCGGAACCGTGGAAATCGGCAAAAAATCGCCTTTTGGTGGCGAAACACACGCTTGACGGGACTGCCTCAAACGAGCCGGAAGCGAAAATGGCGATGGTCGGAACTTTCATGTCGCCCAGGCAGACAACGATGGTTGGCAACTCATGATCGAAGCCGGATTGGTGCCGGCCTGACCACCGGCGAACGCGATCGATGCCATGTCAGGATCGTTTCGACGCAGACGGACACGCGTTGCCATATTAACTCACATCCCAAATACAGTTTTGAGAGCATGTAAAAACAGTGCCAGCTTTGGCGTTACAGTTGAGGCCGCTCAATTTTTCTAGGGATTTTGTTAATGTCGATGCGTTCGGAGAATACTGTGCAGCCCCCCTCTCACCGCCCGGGAGTGGCGGAAAACAGTGCGGTGAAATTCGATACCCTGGTGTTTTTGGCCGCGGAACAGTCGCCAAATGGCGTCATCATCATCGATACGGATGGTGTCGTCATCTGGGCAAACCAAACGCTTTGCAGCATCTTCGGCTACCAGCCCGAGGAGTTGACCGGCAAACGGTTGGAAATCCTTCTGCCCGAAAAACTGCGAGACCGTCATGTGCAACTGCGCCAAGGTTTCGAAGCTGCTCCGAAAAGCCGGCCGATGGGGGGCAACCAGGTTCTGTTCGGGCGGCATCGGGAAGGATATGATGTCCCGATCGAAATCGGGCTCAACATGATCGAGGCCGATGGCCGCGCCTACAGCATTGCCTTCGTTTCCGACATTACCGAGCGCCTTACGCAAAAAGACGAATTGCAAAAGCATCGCCGCAATCTGAAAGAGCTCGAAATCCAGCACCGCAACCTCGAAGGGCTGGTGCGGGAACGGACCGAGGATCTGCGGCTGGCGTTGCAGTCGACCCAATCCAATGTCCAGTTGCTCAACGACGTGTTGTCGACGCTCAGCCATGAAATCCGCACGCCGCTCAATACGATCATCGGCTATGCGGAACTGCTGGAACTGCTGGATGGCGATGAAAACGGGGCGTCCGGCCACAAGACCCGGGAATACGCCAAGTTCATCCTGGATGCGGGGATCAACCTGATCAGCCTGACCCAGAAGGCCACCAACATGACGATGGTGTCCACCGGCAAGGTTGCCTCGACAATCGAGCCCGTCCATCTTCTCGATGTGCTGGATTTGGCCCGGCAGCGTAACGAACGGCTCTATTCAGAACACTCGATCAAGTACAAGATCCAGGTTCCCGAAAACTTGACCTTGCGTGGCAACAGCGACCTTTTGATCCGGGCGTTGGCGCTGGTGTTCGAAAATGCCGCCAAATATGCCGGTACGGAATGCGAAGTGCGCGTTTCTGCCGAGATCAGCAATGGCGCATGCCGGATCCGGGTCGATGACAATGGTCCCGGGCTTGATGCGTCCGATCAGAACCGGGTCTTTGAACCGTTCGAGCGGCTGATGCACAAGCATGGCGAAATTTCCGGCGCCGGGTTGGGGCTGACCCTTGCGCGTGCCTATGTGGACGCGATGGGTGGCCGCATCGGGATGGAGAAATCGCCGGAGGGCGGGGCGCGGGTCTGGATCGAACTGCCGTCGCCCTGAAACCCGGCGGGACATAGGGATGGCCACCCCGCCGGGTGGTCGGTTCGCGCAGTCTTGCAATGCGATTGGCTTGGGTTTATACGCCCCCCGGTGGACTTTGAGCCACAGAATCAACAATCAAGAAAAGCCGCGTTTGGTCCTGTCACGCTTCGGGGGCCACATCCGGCAAGGAGAAGCGACATGAAATTGAATGAACTGCGCGACAATCCTGGCGCAACGCCGAAACGCACCCGTGTGGGCCGTGGTCCCGGTTCGGGCAAGGGTAAGATGGGCGGCCGTGGTATCAAAGGCCAGAAATCCCGTTCGGGCGTGGCCATCAACGGCTACGAAGGCGGCCAGATGCCGCTCTACCAGCGCCTTCCCAAGCGCGGCTTCAACGTTCCGAACCCGAAGAAATACGCTGTTGTGAACCTGGGCATCCTGGCCAAGTTCATCGACGCCGGCAAGATCGACGCCAAGGCACCGATCACCGAAGACGTGCTGGTCGAAAGCGGCCTGGTGCGCCGCAAGCTGGACGGCGTTCGCATCCTGGCCAAGGGCGATTTCAGCGCCAAGATCGACCTGGAAGTGACCGGCGCTTCGAAAGCAGCCATCGAAGTCGTCGAAAAAGCAGGCGGTTCGCTGAAGGTCAAAGCGTAAGCGACAGCTTAACGGGTTGTGAGCGGCGCCTTAGCCGCTTACATAGAACCCCAGTTTTCCTAAGAACGCCGCCTGAGCTGGAAAACGCTCTAGGCGGCGTTGTCATATAAGAGAGACCACGCATGGTATCTGCAGTCGAACAAATGGCAGCGAACACGAGCTGGGCCGCCCTTGGAAAGGCGACCGAGCTGCGCAGCCGGATCCTGTTCACCCTGGGCCTTCTGATCGTGTATCGCCTTGGCACCTTCATCCCGGTTCCCGGGATCGACGGCGCGGCGCTGCGCGACTTCATGGAAGGAGCGGCCGCCGGTCTGGGCGGCATCCTGTCGATGTTTACTGGCGGCGCGTTGGGCCGGATGGGCATTTTCGCCCTGGGCATCATGCCCTATATCTCGGCCTCGATCATCGTGCAGCTTCTGACCTCGATGGTGCCTTCGCTGGAGCAGCTGAAGAAGGAAGGCGAACAGGGCCGCAAGAAGATCAACCAATATACCCGTTACGGCACCGTGGCGCTGGCCACGCTGCAGGCCTACGGCCTTGCGGCCTCGCTGGAAGCGGGCGACCTGGTGACCGATCCGGGGCTGTTCTTCCGCGCATCCTGCGTCATCACCCTCGTTGGCGGCACCATGTTCCTGATGTGGCTGGGTGAACAGATCACCAATCGCGGCATCGGCAACGGTATTTCCCTGATCATCTTCGTCGGCATCATCGCCGAGGTTCCCGCCGCGCTGGCACAGTTCCTCAGCCAGGGCCGGTCCGGCGCGATCAGCCCGGCAGTGATCGTCGGCGTGCTTCTGATGGTGATTGCCACGATCGCCTTCGTGGTGTTTATGGAACGCGCCCTGCGCAAAATCCACATCCAGTACCCGCGCCGCCAGGTCGGGATGAAGGTCTATGACGGCGGCTCCAGCCACCTGCCGATCAAGGTCAACCCGGCCGGCGTGATCCCGGCGATCTTCGCCAGCTCGCTGCTGCTGCTGCCGACCACGATCAGCACCTTTTCGGGTCAGCAGACCGGTCCGATCATGTCGACCCTGCTGGCCTATTTCGGCCCCGGTCAGCCGCTTTACTTGGCCTTCTTCACCGGGATGATCGTGTTCTTCGCGTATTTCTACACGTTCAACGTGTCGTTCAAGCCCGATGACGTGGCCGACAACCTGAAAAACCAGAACGGTTTCGTTCCCGGTATCCGTCCGGGCAAGAAAACCGCCGAATACCTGGAATACGTGACCAACCGGATTCTGGTGCTGGGGTCACTCTATCTTGCGGCAGTTTGTCTCTTGCCCGAGATTTTGCGTAGCCAACTGGCGATCCCCTTCTATTTTGGCGGCACCTCGGTGCTGATCGTCGTGTCCGTGACCATGGATACGATCCAACAGGTGCAAAGCCACCTGCTGGCGCACCAGTACGAAGGGCTGATTGAAAAATCGCAGCTTCGCGGTAAAGGGAAGAAACGCGCAAGGAAGGGACCCGCACGTCGATGAATATTATTTTGCTTGGACCGCCCGGAGCGGGCAAAGGAACGCAAGCCCGCTATCTGGTGGATACCCGCAACATGATCCAGCTTTCGACCGGCGACATGCTGCGCGAAGCCAAGGACAGCGGCACCGAGATGGGCAAGATCGTGGCCGACGTGATGGCGCGCGGTGATCTGGTTACCGACGAGATCGTGATCGGCCTGATCCGCGAGAAGCTGGAAGGCGACAAGGCCGGCGGTTTCATCTTCGACGGCTTCCCCCGCACCCTGGCCCAGGCGGATGCCCTGGCCGAGCTGCTGGAGGAAAAGGGCGAGAAGCTTGATGCCGTTGTCGAGATGCAGGTGGACGATGCCGCGTTGGTGTCGCGCATCACCGGCCGCTCGACCTGCGGCGACTGCGGCGAGGTCTATCACGACGAGACCAAGCCCTGGCCGGCTGACGGCAAGTGCACCAATTGCGGCGGCACCACCCAGAAGCGCCGGGCGGACGACAACGAGGACAGCCTCAAGCAGCGCCTGATGGAATACTACAAGAAGACCTCCCCGCTGATCGGCTACTACTATGCCAAGGGTCAGCTGAGCTCGGTCGATGGCCTGGGCGAAATCGATGGCGTGCGCGCCGCGATCTCGGCGATCCTGGACGCCTGACCGGCCCGGGGCAGGGATTGGAAACGGCGGCACCTTTACGGGCGCCGCCGTTTCCCTTTTCAGGGGAAGCGCGGCGCGGAATTCCCGGCTGACTTCGCCGGACCCAATCCGCCCTTGACCTTGTGGAAAAATCCTCCTACCTACCGACATCTCTGTAAGAGAATCATTTTTGTAATACGGGTCGCACCCGTGTTAGAGATCACCTGGATCAGCTGCGGCCCGAAGCGGGATAGCTTCGGGCTTACGTTGTGAAAAAAGGTTCTGGAGTTACGGAACCGCAACGAAAAGGAAAGTTAGACGTGGCACGTATCGCCGGCGTAAACATCCCGACTGCAAAACGGGTCCCCATCGCCCTCACTTACATCACCGGTATTGGCCCCTCGTCGGCCAAGGCCATCTGCGAAGCCGTGAACATCGAATCGACGCGTCGTGTGAACGAACTGTCGGACGCCGAAGTTCTGGCCATCCGCGAACATATCGACGCCAACTACACCGTCGAAGGTGACCTGCGTCGTGAAGTTCAGATGAACATCAAGCGCCTGATGGACCTGGGCTGCTACCGCGGCCTGCGCCATCGTCGCAACCTCCCCGTACGCGGTCAGCGTACTCACACCAACGCTCGTACCCGCAAAGGCCCCGCAAAGGCCATCGCCGGTAAGAAGAAGTAAGGGAGGACAGCACCAATGGCACGTGATACCCGTCGTGGGGGCAAGAAAAAGGTCTCCAAGAACATCGCAGCTGGCGTCGCACATGTGAACTCCAGCTTCAACAACACCAAGATTCTGATCTCGGACGTGCAGGGCAACGCCATTTCGTGGTCGTCGGCCGGCACCATGGGCTTCAAGGGGTCGCGCAAATCGACTCCCTACGCGGCTCAGATGGCTGCGGAAGACGCAGGCAAGAAAGCACAGGAACACGGCGTTAAAACCCTGGAAGTCGAAGTTCAGGGCCCCGGTTCGGGCCGTGAATCGGCGCTGCGCGCGCTGGCCGCTGTCGGTTTCAACATCACCTCGATCCGTGATGTGACCCCGATCGCGCACAACGGCTGCCGCCCGCCGAAACGTCGCCGGGTCTAATAACATCTTTATCAGCTGGGGCTGTGCGACCGCACGGCCCCAGTCCGTCATTTTGAAACCTCGGGCGTCTTGGCCTTCGGACATGGGGACAAGACAGGAATGGAGGGACGCATGATCCACAAGAACTGGGCAGAATTGATCAAGCCGACTCAGCTTGACGTGAAGCCGGGCAATGACCCGAGCCGTCAGGCTGCGCTGGTTGCCGAACCGCTGGAACGCGGTTTCGGCCTGACGCTGGGCAACGCGCTGCGTCGCGTGCTGATGAGCTCGCTTCAGGGCGCCGCCATCACCAGCGTTCAGATCGACAACGTTCTGCACGAATTCTCCAGCGTTGCCGGTGTGCGTGAAGACGTGACCGACATCGTGCTGAACCTCAAGGGCGTGTCGCTACGGATGGAAGTCGAAGGGCCCAAGCGCCTGTCGATCAACGCCAAGGGGCCGGCCGTGGTCACCGCGGGCGACATCAGCGACAGCGCGGGCATCGAGATCCTGAACAAGGATCACGTGATCTGTCACCTCGACGAAGGTGCGGACCTGTACATGGAACTGACCGTCAACACCGGTAAGGGCTATGTCCCGGCTGACCGCAACAAGCCGGAAGACGCGCCCATCGGCCTGATGCCGATCGACGCGATCTATTCGCCGGTCAAGAAGGTCAGCTACGACGTGCAGCCGACCCGTGAAGGTCAGGTTCTGGACTATGACAAGCTGACCATGAAGATCGAAACCGACGGATCGGTCACCCCCGAGGACGCGATCGCCTTTGCGGCGCGCATCCTGCAGGATCAGCTGTCGATCTTCGTCAACTTCGAAGAACCCGAAGCGGCTGGCCGCGAGGCGGAAGACGACGGTCTGGAATTCAACCCGCTGCTGCTGAAGAAAGTGGACGAACTGGAACTGTCGGTCCGTTCGGCAAATTGCCTGAAGAACGACAACATCGTCTATATCGGCGACCTGATCCAGAAAACCGAAGCCGAGATGCTGCGCACCCCGAACTTCGGCCGCAAGTCGCTGAACGAGATCAAGGAAGTGCTGTCGGGCATGGGCCTGCATCTGGGCATGGATGTCGAGGACTGGCCGCCGGACAACATCGAAGATCTGGCGAAGAAGTTCGAAGACGCCTTCTGAGCGATCGAGAAACAAGAAGGGGCGGCGGCATCCGTCGCCCCGGACCGAACAAATGCCCGGAATGCCGGGGAAGAACTGGGCAACTGCCCCAAGGAGAGCCGGTGACACGCATCGCCGGTCAGACAAAGCAAAACGCGAATTTAGGAGATAGAAAATGCGTCACGCTCGTGGTTACCGCCGTCTGAACCGTACTCATGAACACCGCAAGGCCCTGTGGGCCAACATGGCCGGTTCGCTGATCGAACACGAACAGATCAAGACCACCCTGCCGAAAGCCAAGGAACTGCGTCCGATCGTTGAAAAACTGATCACGCTGGCCAAGCGCGGCGATCTGCACGCCCGCCGTCAGGCCGCTGCCCAGCTGAAGCAGGACCAGTATGTCGAGAAACTGTTCGACGTTCTGGGCCCGCGCTACAAGGAACGTCAGGGCGGTTACATCCGCGTCCTGAAGGCCGGCTTCCGCTATGGCGACATGGCGCCGATGGCGATCATCGAGTTCGTCGATCGTGACCCGGCCGCGAAGGGCGCCGCCGACAAGGCCCGCCTGGAAGCCGAAGAAGCGGCTACCGAAGAATAAGGTATCCGGTCATCGACCAGATCAGGCCCCGGTTCGAAAGAGCCGGGGCTTTTTCTTTGAGCGCGGCTCACACATACGTGCGGCTGCGGTTGAGCGCTTGCAATCCGGCGGCCTGCTTCGCATATCAGGAACACGTCAATTAAAGGCAGACCCGATGTTTCGCATTCTTACCACCGTTCTTCTGATTATTGCCGCCCCGCTGGCCGCGGAAACCCGCGTGCCGGAAAAACAGATGGAAATTCAGCTGGGCTTTGCGCCCTTGGTGAAGCAGGCCACCCCGGCGGTGGTCAATATCTACGCCAAGCGTATCGTGCAGGCGCGGCAAAGCCCGTTTCAGAACGATCCGTTCTTTCGCGGTCTGTTCCGCGATTTCGGCGAAGTCCGGCCGCAGGTGCAGAATTCGCTGGGGTCGGGGGTGATCCTGTCCGAAGACGGCTATGTCGTGTCGAATTACCACGTGGTGGGCGATGCGGCGGAAATCCGGGTGGTTCTGAACGACCGGCGTGAATTCGACGCCGAGGTGATGCTGGCCGACGAAGACAGCGACCTGGCGATCCTGAAGCTGGACGGAGCGGCCGACATGCCCTTCCTGAACCTGCGCGACAGCGACGGGGTCGAGGTGGGCGAATTGGTGCTGGCCATCGGCAACCCGTTCGGTGTTGGCCAGACCGTGTCCAGCGGCATCGTGTCGGGATTGGCGCGCTCGGGCACGGCGACGGGCAACGGGCGCGGTTATTTCATCCAGACCGACGCGCCGATCAACCCGGGCAATTCGGGCGGGGCGCTGATCGACGTCAACGGGCAACTGATCGGGGTCAATACCTCGATCCTGACCCGTTCGGGCGGGTCGAACGGGATCGGTTTCGCCATTCCGTCCAACCTCGTGGCGCAATTCGTGGCGCAGGCGCGGCAAGGGCACGAAAGATTTCAACGCCCCTGGGCGGGGATGAACGGGCAACCGGTGGATGCCGATATCGCCGCCAGCCTCGGGCTGGACCGTCCGGGCGGGATCGTTGTGTCGGGGCTGCAGAAGGTCAGCCCCTTCCTTGAAGCCGGGATCGAACCGGGCGACGTGATCGTCGCCGTCGACGGGCAGCCGGTGAACACCCCGGCCGAGATGATTTTCCGCATGTCCGTCGCGGGGCTTGGCGAAGAGGTAACGGTAACCGCAGTCCGGAACGGCAAGAGTTTCGATACCCCGGTGCGCCTGTTGGCCGCGCCGGAAAAACCGCAGCGCGACCGCCGCCAGATGGGCAAGAGCACCGCCTTGCCGGGGTTGCAGGTGGTGAATATCAATCCGGCGGTTCTGGCCGAATACGGTTTGCCGCTGGGCAGCACCGGCGTTGTGGTCGAGGACCCGGGACCGTTCGGCGGTCAGGTTGGGTTGCGCAAGGGTGATATCCTCCACGTGATCAACGGCGAAACGGTGGAAACCACCGATGACGTGCAACAGGTGCTGTCGGGCCGGGTGCGTGTTCTGGCTTTCGACGTGCAGCGCGGCTTGCAGCGGCTGGTGATCCGGTTCAGGCTGTAATCCATGCCCGACCTGTTCGATCCCAGCCCGGAAACGGAGAACCATCACGCCAGTGCGCATCGTCCGCTGGCAGATCGCTTGCGCCCGAAATCCCTGTCCGAGGTCATCGGCCAGGAACAGGTGCTGGGCGATGATGCGCCGTTGGGGGTGATGCTGCGCTCGGGCAGCCTGTCTTCGCTGATCTTCTGGGGGCCGCCGGGCGTGGGCAAGACCACCATCGCGCGGCTGCTGGCGGATGAAACCGATCTGCATTTCGTGCAGATCAGCGCGATCTTCACCGGCGTGCCGGACCTCAAGAAAGTGTTCGAAGCGGCGAGCCTGCGCCGCCAGACCGGGCAGGGAACGCTTCTGTTCGTCGATGAAATCCACCGCTTCAACAAGGCGCAGCAGGACAGTTTCCTGCCGCATATGGAAGACGGCACCATCCTTCTGGTCGGTGCGACGACGGAAAACCCCAGTTTCGAACTGAACGCCGCTGTGCTGAGCCGGTCGCAGGTCCTGGTGCTGGAACGGCTGTCGCTGGCCGATCTGGAACGGCTGGCGCAGCGGGCGGAAAAGGAACTTGGCCGGGCCCTGCCGCTTGACGGGCCGGCGCGCGAGGCGCTGCTGGAAATGGCCGATGGCGACGGGCGCGCGCTGCTGAACCTGATCGAACAGGTCGCGGCCTGGAAGGTCGACGGCAAGCTGACGGTCGATGCGCTGTCCAAGCGGCTGATGAAGCGGGCGGCGAAATACGACAAGTCGGGCGACGAGCATTACAACCTGATTTCGGCGCTGCACAAGTCGGTGCGCGGGTCGGATCCGGACGCGGCGCTGTACTGGTTCGCGCGGATGCTGGAAGGGGGAGAAGATCCCCGTTACCTCGCCCGCCGCATCGTGCGCATGGCGGTCGAAGACATCGGCCTGGCCGACCCGCAGGCGCAGCATCTGTGCCTGCAGGCCTGGGAAACCTATGAACGGCTGGGCAGCCCCGAGGGCGAACTGGCGCTGGCGCAGGCGGTGACCTACCTTGCCCTGGCGCCGAAAAGCAACGCGGTCTACACCGCCTACAAGGCGGCCCGCGCCGCCGCGCGCAAGACCGGTAGCGAACCGCCGCCGAAACACATCCTGAACGCACCGACGCAGATGATGAAGGATCAGGGCTATGGCGACGGCTATGCCTATGATCACGATGCCGAGGATGCGTTTTCGGGGCAGAATTATTTCCCCGAAACCATGCGCCGAGGCGCCTATTACCTGCCGGTGGAGCGCGGGTTCGAGCGCGAACTGAAAAAGCGTCTGGATTATTTCGAGAAACTCAGGGCGAAGCGGGGCTGATCGGGCGATGCGCCAAGGGCAGGGGCACCTTGCCCCCTTGTTTGCTTGACATTCCCACCCCCACGTCTCAGGAGAGGCGCATGTTGATCACGGCTTTGCAAGTTGCCCTCGGGGGCGCGATTGGCGCCTCGCTGCGCTATCTGTCCGGTGTCGCCATCTTCAAGATGATGGGGCCGGGGTTCCCGCTTGGCGTGTTGTTCGTCAATATCCTCGGATCGGGGATCATGGGGGCGTTCGTGGTCTATCTTGGCCAAAAGGGCATGAGCCATCTGAACCCGATCCTGATGACCGGGCTTCTGGGTGGCTTCACCACCTTTTCGGCCTTTTCGCTGGAAGCCTACACGCTTTACGAACGCGGCGCGGTGGGGCAGGCGGCAATCTATGTCGGGTTGTCGGTGGTGCTGTCTCTGACGGCATTGGTGGCAGGCATTCATTTGATGCGGTGGATATTGGCATGAGCGGTGTGCAAACGATCACGGTCGGACCGGATGACGGCGATCAGCGGCTGGACCGCTGGCTGAAGCGGATGTTCCCGCACCTGGCCCAGGGCCGGATCGAAAAGATGTGCCGCAAGGGCGAATTGCGCGTCGATGGCGGCCGGGTGAAGGCCTCGACCCGTCTTGAACCGGGCCAGCAGGTGCGCATCCCGCCCTTGCCGACCCCCGGCGAAGTCAAGAAGGCAGCACCGAAATCCAAGGTTTCGGACGCCGACGCGAAGATGATCCAGTCCTGCGTCATCTACCGCGACGACGATATCATCGCCCTGAACAAACCCGCCGGTTTGCCGACGCAGGGGGGCAGTAAGCAGACCCGCCATGTGGACGGCTTGGCCGAGGCGCTGAAATTCGGGTTTGAGGAAAAGCCGCGGCTTGTTCACCGGCTCGACAAGGATACCTCGGGCGTGTTGCTGCTGGCGCGGACCCGCACTGCGGCGCAGGCGCTGACGGCGGCGCTGAGGCACAAGCAGACGCGCAAGATCTACTGGGCGCTGGTCGCCGGCGTGCCGACGCCCTACCTGGGTGAAATCAAGTACGGGCTGGTCAAGGCGGCGGGGCACGGGGCCAAGGGCGAGGGCGAAAAGATGATCTGCGTGCATCCGCGCGACATCGACAAGACGCCCGGCGCGAAACGCGCCCATACGCTTTATGCCACGCTGTACCGGGTCGCCGGGCGGGCGTCCTGGGTGGCGATGGAACCGCTGACCGGACGCACCCACCAGCTGCGCGCGCATATGGCCGAAATCGGCCATCCGATCATCGGCGACGGCAAATATGGCGGATCGGGTCAGGAAAACCTGGGCGATGGCTGGGGCGCGCAGCTGGGCGGGGTGATCAGCAAGAAGCTGCACCTGCACGCGCGCAGCATGACCTTCCTGCATCCGGAGACGAAGAAATCGGTGACCATCACCGCACCGCTGCCCGAACATATGAAACACAGCTGGGACACGTTCGGCTGGACCGAGGACCTTGCTGCCGACGATCCGTTCGAGGAACTGCAGTGAGCGAATTGCGGCTGATCCTGTTCGATGTCGATGGCACGCTGGTCGACAGCCAGGGCGATATCATCGCCTCGATGACCCGCGCCTTCGAGGCCGAGGGACTAGATGCGCCGACGCGTGAAGCGATTCTCGGCATCGTTGGGCTGTCGCTGGAGGTGGCGATGCCGAAGCTCGCACCGGGGCTGGATACGCCCGCCCATGACCGCATGGTTGAGGCGTACAAGGCGGCCTATATGGAGCTGCGCGCGGCGCAGGGATCGCAGAAAAGTTCGCCGTTTTACCCGTATGCGCGCGACGTGCTGGACCAGTTGGCGGGGATCGATCACTACCTGCTGGGCGTGGCGACGGGGAAATCGCGTCGGGGCCTCGATGCGCTGCTGGCCGGTCACGGTATGACGGAAATGTTCCTGACCCAGCAGGTGTCGGATCATCACCCGTCCAAACCGCACCCCTCGATGGTGCTGACGGCGCTAGCGGAAACCGGGGTGGCGCCGGAAAACGCGGTGATAATCGGCGATACCAGTTTCGACATGCAGATGGCCCGCGCCGCCGGGGTGCGGGCATTGGGCGTCGGCTGGGGCTATCACCGGCCCGAGGACCTGGACCCGCATGCCGACGCGGTGATCCACGATTTCCGCGATCTGCCCGCAGCAATCGACCGAGTATGGGAGAGCGAAAGATGAGCATTCTCAAGGCAAAACGGTTCTGGAGCGAAGCAACGCCCGCCGAGGCCGAAACCGGCGGCTGGCTGGTCGAACTGGACGGGCGTCCCGTGCGGACCCCGGCCAAGACACTAATGGTTCTGCCGACACAGGGTCTGGCCCGCGAAGTCGCCGCCGAATGGAACGCCCAGGACGGCGAAATCGATCCGTCCAAGATGCCGTTCACCCGGACCTCGAATTCGGCGCTCGACAAGGTGGCGGTGCAGCATCGCGAGGTTGCCGACATGCTGGCGGAATACGGCGGGACCGATCTGCTGTGTTACCGCGCGACGTCGCCACAGGAACTGATCACACGGCAGAAAGAAGCGTGGGATCCGGTTTTGGACTGGGCCGCAAAAAGTATCGGGGCCCGGCTGCAGGTCGGCGCCGGGGTGATGCATGTTGCCCAAAGCGATACGGCCCTCACCGTGATGCGGGATATTGTGCGGAACATGGATGATTTCCGGCTGGCGGCATTCCACGATCTGGTCGGCATTTCCGGGTCGTTGATCCTGGCCTTCGCGGCGGCGCGCGACTATTGCGATATCGACCGGATTTGGCAGCTTTCCCGGATAGATGAGGATTGGCAGGCGGAACAGTGGGGCATCGACGAAGAGGCCGAGGAGCAAGCCGAATTCAAGCGCGGCGAATTCCTGCACGCCAAGCGGTACTTCGATTTCTGCGCGGAAACGTGATCCGCCCTTTTTGCCATCAAAGGGGGTCTTCTTTACCTTAGGGAAGCCCTTCTTACCCTTCGCTTTTCTTGATCTGTGACTTGACCTTTCGCGATGAATTCGCCCAAAGTTTTGTCATTGCCGGGGGCCACCCCCGTCATTTTCGTTCACGATCTCTTCAAGGGATCGGAAAAAACGCCCAGTCACAGGGTGGAAAATCAGGAAGAGGTAAACATGAAAAAATCCGTATTTCTTGGCGCGCTGACCGTTGCCGGGCTGGCAGCTGGTGCCGCGGCAGCCGGGACGCTCGACGATGTGAAGGCTCGTGGCAAGCTTAACTGCGGTGTGACCACGGGTCTCGTCGGTTTCGCTGCGCCTGACGCGAATGGCCACTGGGATGGCTTCGACGTCGGCGTCTGCCGGGCTGTTGCCGCTGCGGTTCTGGGCGACCCGGAAGCCGTTGAATTCGTTCCGACCACCGGTAAGACACGTTTCACCGCCCTGGCTTCTGGCGAAGTGGACATGCTGGCCCGGAACACCACCTGGACCTTTTCGCGCGATGTCGACCTGAAGTTCGAATTCGTCGGTGTGAACTACTACGACGGTCAGGGCTTCATGGTCCCCAAGGAACTGGGAGTTTCGTCTGCCAAGGAACTGGACGGCGCTACCGTTTGCATCCAGACCGGTACCACGACCGAGCTGAACCTGGCGGATTTCTTCCGCGCGAACAATATCAGCTACGAGCCGGTTCCGATCGAAACCAACGCCGAAGCGCAGCAGCAGTTCCTAGCTGGTGCCTGCGACGTGTACACCACCGATGCCTCCGGTCTGGCCGCGACCCGCGCCACCTTCGAGAACCCGGGCAACTATGTGGTGCTGCCCGAAATCATTTCGAAAGAGCCGCTGGGCCCGCTGGTCCGTCACGGCGACAACGAATGGGGCGACGTTGTGCGCTGGACCTTGAACGCGCTGATCGCGGGTGAAGAGCTGGGCATCACTTCGGCCAATATCGAAGAGCTGTCGAAGGGTACCAACAACCCGGAAATCAACCGTATGCTGGGGACCGAAGGTACCTTGGGCGAAATGCTGGGTCTGGACAAGGACTGGGCCAAGAACGCGATCGTTGCGGGCGGCAACTACGGCGAACTGTTCGAAAAGAACATTGGCGAATCCACCCCGATCGGCCTTGCGCGCGGTCTGAACGCGCAGTGGACCGAAGGTGGCCTGCTCTACGCACCGCCGTTCCGTTAATCCACGACACCCGAAGGGCGCGGCACAAGCTGCGCCCTTCGACCATGAATATAGTCTGAAAAGATCGACCACCGGCCCCAGAGGCCACGAAAAAGAATAAGGTCGAATAGACGGGGAACATCCCAGATGACAACACTCACCGACCCTCCCAAGGAGTCGTTCCGGCTATCTATGCTGATTTACGACACCCGGTACCGGTCGATGACCATTCAGGTCGTCGCCATGATCGGGTTCATGATTCTGATCGGCTGGCTGATTAGCAATACCGCACAGAACTTGCAGGACCTGGGTAAGGAACCCAGTTTCCGCTTTCTCAGCGAACCCGCGGGGTATGACATCAACCAGCGGCTGATCGATTACGACAACCAGAACACCCATTTGCGCGCCGCTGTCATCGGCTTGCTAAACACGTTGCTCGTGGCGGTAATGGGGTGTGTCACGGCGACCATTCTGGGCGTGATCATAGGCGTTCTGCGACTGTCCAAGAACTGGCTGATCGCCAAGCTGATGACGATCTATGTGGAAACTTTCCGCAACGTGCCGGTTCTGTTGTGGATCGTGTTTGCGATGGCGGTCCTGATCGAAACCTTGCCGGCGCCAAGGGACTTCCGGGGCGATAACCCCGAAGCGACGATGAAGGTGCTCGATACCGTCGCGGTCACCAATCGCGGTGTCTACGTGCCCGAGCCGCTGTTTTCCAACAGCCTGGGCGATGTTCACTTGTTCGGCGCTTCAAGTTTCCGCTTCGATATCTCGCTGGACCTGATCGCGTTCCTGGTCGCGCTTGGTCTGGGGCTGTTCGTGCGGCACAAGATCAAGACCCGCGCCAACCGCATCCAGGAAGCCACCGGCGTTCGTCCGACCACCTGGTACCTGAGCCTGGCCGTTGTCGCGCTGCCGGTTCTGGCTGTGTTCGTCGCCCTGGGTTTCCACCTGGGTTACCCGGAACTGAAAGGCTTCAACTTCCGGGGCGGTATCCACATGCGCAATTCGCTGATCGCGCTGTGGCTGGCATTGTCGCTTTATACCGCCGCCTTCATCGCGGAAAACGTGCGCGCCGGCATCCTGGCCATTTCCAAGGGCCAAACCGAAGCCGCCGCCGCGCTTGGGCTGCGCCCCAAACGGATCATGAGCCTGGTGATCCTGCCGCAGGCATTGCGGGTCATCATCCCGCCGCTAATTTCGCAGTACCTTAACCTGACCAAGAACTCGTCGCTGGCCATCGCCGTGGGTTACATGGACCTGACGGGGACCCTGATGGGCATCACCCTGAACCAGACCGGTCGCGAGCTGGAAACGGTTCTGCTGGGCATGCTGATTTACCTGGCGATCAGCCTGGGCATCTCGGTGGTGATGAACTGGTACAACAATCGTGTAAAACTGGTGGAGCGGTAAGATGAGCGATATTTCCTTTGTCCGCACTGAAATGCTGCCCCAGCAGGAGCCGCCGGCAAGTTCCGTCGGCGTCATCGGCTGGATGCGCGAAAACCTGTTCTCGGGTTGGCTCAATTCGGTCCTGACCGTGATTTCGGGCCTGTTCATCTTCTCCGTCGTCGGGTCGCTGCTGGGCTGGGCCTGGTCGCCCACCTGGAGCGCGACGTCGCTGAACGAATGCCGTGAAATCGCGACCGGGCTGGGCCATGAAGGGCATGGCGCCTGCTGGGGCGTGATCCGCGACCGCTGGGTGCAGTTGCTGTTCGGCTTCTACCCGCCGGAATCCTACTGGCGGCCGATCCTGGCCTTCATCCTGCTGGCCGTGGCGCTGGCGCCGGTGCTGTTTTCCGACAAGGTTCCCGGCAAGCTGATCTATCTGACCGCGGCCTATCCTTTCATCATGCCGTTCCTGCTGTGGGGCGGCACGATCTGGGGGGCGCTTTCGGCGGCAGCCGGTTTCGTCATCGGTTATTTCGTCTACAAGGCGGTGGAGAAGGCCGCAGGCAGCCTTGCGGCCGTGATTTCGGCGGTGGTTGCCGCGGTGATCTGGTGGCTGTTCCTGGCCGCGCCCGTCACGGGGGGGCTGACGGCGATCCTTCCGATCGGTGTCGAACCGGTCGATAGCCGGAACTTCGGCGGCATGATGCTGTCGATCACCATCGGCGTCGTCGCCATCGCCTGTTCGCTGCCCATCGGTATCGTCCTGGCCCTGGGGCGGCAATCGGACCTGTTGATCGTGAAATCGCTTTGCGTGGGATTCATCGAATTCATCCGGGGCGTGCCGCTGATCACGTTGTTGTTCGTGGCCTCGACGCTGTTGAACATCTTCATGCCGCCGGGCACGAATTTCGACATCATCATGCGGGTGATCATCATGGCGACGCTGTTCGCATCGGCTTACATGGCCGAGGTGATCCGCGGCGGTCTGGCGGCGCTGCCGAAGGGGCAGTACGAAGGCGCCGACAGTCTGGGGCTGAACTACTGGCAGTCACAGCGGCTGATCATCATGCCGCAGGCGCTGAAGATTTCGATCCCCGGTATCGTGTCCACCTTCATCGGCCTATTCAAGGACACCACGCTGGTGTCGGTGATCGGGCTGCTGGACCCGCTGGGGCTCAGCAATGCCATCCGTGCGGATTCGGATTGGAACGGGATCGTGTGGGAACTCTACGGTTTCATCGCGTTGATGTTCTTCGTCTTCTGTTTCTCCATGTCCCGCTACTCCATGTATCTCGAGCGCAAGCTCAGAACCGACCATCATTAAGGAGATCACGCTATGTCTGATCTTGCGATTGAACGCGACATCGACCGTTCGAAGATGAAAGTCTCGGATGAGATCGCCATCGAAATCAACAACATGAACAAGTGGTACGGTTCTTTTCACGTGCTGCGCGACATCAACCTCACGGTGAACCAGGGCGAACGGATCGTCATTGCCGGCCCGTCCGGGTCGGGCAAATCGACCCTGATCCGCTGTATCAACCGGCTTGAGGAACACCAGCAGGGCCGTATCGTGGTGGACGGGACCGAACTGACCTCGGATCTGAAGAATATCGACAAGATCCGGTCCGAGGTCGGGATGTGTTTCCAGCACTTCAATCTGTTCCCGCACCTGACCATCCTGGAAAACTGCACGCTGGCACCGATCTGGGTGCGCAAGACGCCCCGGAAAGAGGCGATCGAGACGGCGATGCATTTCCTTGAAAAGGTCAAGATTCCCGAACAGGCCGACAAGTATCCCGGCCAGTTGTCGGGCGGTCAGCAGCAGCGGGTGGCGATTGCGCGGTCGCTGTGCATGAAGCCGCGGATCATGCTGTTCGACGAACCGACCTCGGCGCTGGACCCCGAGATGATCAAGGAAGTGCTCGACACCATGATCGAGCTGGCCGAGGAAGGCATGACCATGCTTTGCGTGACCCACGAAATGGGTTTCGCGCGGCAGGTGGCCAACCGGGTGATCTTCATGGACCAGGGCCAGATCGTGGAACAGAACGAACCGGAAGAGTTCTTCAACAACCCGCAAAGCGAGCGGACCAAGCTGTTCCTGAGCCAAATCCTGGGACACTGAGTTTCGAAAAACCGGGGGCGCCCGTCGCCCCTTCAGGGCGCGCTTCGCTGAGGCGCGCCTCTTTCTTTGGCCGGGCCTCAGTCCTCGGGGGGCTCGAAACCGGCAAGCCATTTGCTCAGCAGCCGGTCCAGCTCCACCTGTTCCGCCTCGCTCAGCGTCCCGGCCAGCCGGTGCTGATTGGCGACGTGTTCGGTGACGCAATCCTCGATCAGTGCCAGCCCCTGTTCGGTCAGCTGCACCGTCACGCTGCGCGCGTCCTGTTCCGAGCGGACGCGCTTGACCAACCCCTTGGCTTCCAGCCGGTCGAGCCGGTTGGTCATCGTGCCCGAGGTCACCATCGTCCAATCCATCAATTGCGACGGCGTCAGCGCGTAGGGCGCGCCCGAGCGGCGCAGGGTGGCCAGCACGTCGAAGCTGGCCGCGTTCAGCCCGTGGGCCGTGAAAACCCGGTCCATCCCCTGCCCGAGGTGAGAGCCGAGCCGCTTGATTCGCCCCAGCAATCCCATTGGGCGCAGTTGCAGATCGGGGCGTTCGGCCCGCCACTGGGCCAGAATTTTGTCGACGTGATCCATGGTTAGCAGTTTTCCCGGAATTTATCTTGACGTCAAGTCTTCTCGAAATATCTTGATCTCAAGATAAAATGGACAAGGAGACATGTAGATGTCACGGCAAACAGATCTGGCCCTGACCGGCCTTGCGCCCCTGATCTGGGGCAGCAGCTATATCGTAACCACCGAACTTCTTCCCGATGGCTTTCCCCTGACCGTCGCCATGCTGCGCGCGCTGCTGGCGGGGCTGATCCTGCTGGCGCTGGTGCGGCACCTGCCGGGGCGGGACTGGCTGGGGCGCCTGTTGGTGCTGGGGGCGCTGAATTTCTCGATTTTTTGGGCGGCGCTGTTCGCGGCGGCCTACCTGTTGCCGGGCGGCGTCGCTGCCACGCTGGGCGCGGTGCAGCCGCTGATCGTGCTGGGTCTGGCGCATCTGCTGCTGGGCAGCCAAATCCCAGGAATGGCGGTCTGGTCGGCGATCAGCGGGATGCTGGGCGTGGCGCTGCTGATTCTCGGGCCCGATGCGCAGCTTGATCCCTTCGGCGTGATCGCGGCACTGATCGGGGCGGCATCGATGGCGGCGGGCGTGGTGCTGACCCGCAAATGGCAGCCGCCTGTTCCCCCGGTCACCTTTGCCGCCTGGCAGCTGACCGCCGGCGGGTTGTTGCTGCTGCCGCTGGCGCTGTGGCTGGAACCGGGATTTCCGCGTCCCGACCTGAACGCCGCCATCGGCATCGGCTGGCTCAGCATGATCGGCGCGGCGGCGACCTATTACCTGTGGTTCCGCGGAATTGCCAAGCTGGGCCCGGCGGCGATCACCGGCCTTGGCTTCCTCAGCCCGCTGAGCGCCGTCCTGCTGGGCTGGCTGGTTCTGGGGGAGGCGATGTCGGCGCTGCAGATGCTGGGCGCGGGCATCGTGTTGCTGAGCGTCTGGGCCGGGCAGCGGGCGCAGCGGGTGCTGGCTATGCGTACCGCTAGCCCAGCCGCCGCGGCACGATGAAATCGCGGACCTGCCCATCGCCGAACAGGGCGTCTTGCCAACCGGCGATGGGCAGGTCGAACACCGTGGTGGCGCAGGTCGGGTAGCGGTCGAAATCGGGATCGTCCGGCGCCTTGGCCGCCAGCGAGGCGGCGAATTCCGCGATACCGGGATTGTGCCCCACCATCAGCAGGGTCTTGGCGTTGCCGCCCTGCCTCAGCACCTGCATCATGTCCATCGGCGAGGCGTGGTAAAGCGCCCGCAGGAACCGGGTGTCGGCGCTGATTCCCAGCCGGTCGCAGGTTTCCACCGTCCGGGCGGCGTCGGAGCTGAGCACCAGGTCGGGCAGGTATCCGTTGTCGCGCAGCCAGTCGCCCATCGCCTTGGCCGCGTCGCGGCCGCGCGTGTTCAGCCGGCGGGCGTGATCGGTGAGCGACGGGTCGTCCCAGTCGGATTTCGCGTGGCGCATCAGGATCAGCCGCAGGGTCACAGGAAGGCCCTCATGTGAAAGGCGGATTGGTCCTTTAGCCTGCCATAGCTCTGGCTGACCGGGCAAGCGCAGCGCACCAGGCAGCCGCCGATCAAACAGTCGCGCCCCGCATCGGTTTGCAGGAAGGATTTGCAGGCGGGCACGTCATAGCCTTCCCCGCTCATTGCATCGGCGGGGCAGGCGGACAGGCAGGGCATGTCCGTGCAGTTGTCGCAGGGCGACGCGGCGGGGACGGGCGGCAGGTCCAACCGTTCGGCCAGCCCGATCGCGCCGCGATAGGAGGCGAACAGACCCGCCGTGTCATGCACCAGCAGCCGTACCGGCGATTGCCAGGCCCGGCCGCTGTCCAGCGCCCAGCGGAAGAAGGGATGATATGGCGGCCCGTCGGAGGGGAAGAAGGCTCGCCCTCCGATTTCCCCGGCCAGCGCGCCGATCACCCGGGCCGACCAGCGGTCCAGCGCGTCGGGGGCCCCGTCGCGGTATTCAGGGCTGCCGGTGAACGTTGCCCAGAACCCCGGTTCGCGCGGTCCCAGCAGGATCAGCGTTCCGACCCCATCCAGATCGGCCGGGTGAAGGGCGCCAAAAATGCTCAACGCCACGTCGTTGGCGCGGGTTTCGATCCCGGACAGCGTCATTTGCGGAAAAACGGCAGGCTCAGCGCCCAGCCCAGTTTGCTGGGCCGGTCATCCTGCCATTGCAACCCGATGGTCATGCCATCGTGCCCCGCCTGCGGCTGCGCCACGTAGGTACGGAAAATCCGGTCCCAGATCGACAGGGCGAAGCCGTAATTGCTGTCATGTTCCGCGCGGTGGATCGAATGGTGTACCCGGTGCATGTCCGGCGTCACCAGCGCCAGCCGCACGAGCGCGTCCAGCCCCAGCGGCAGGCGGATATTGGCGTGGTTGAACAAGGCGGTGCCGTTGAGGATGATTTCGAACAGGATCACCGCCAGCGCCGAGGGGCCAAGCAGGTAGACCAGCCCGATCTTCAGCAGAATGGAAAAGGCGATTTCCACCGGGTGGAAGCGGATCGCCGTGGTCACGTCGATATCGCGGTCGGCATGGTGCACCCGGTGGAACCGCCACAGAAGCGGGATCTTGTGGGTGATCAGGTGCTGGAACCAGATCGCGAAATCGAGGATCAGGATTGCCAGAACGGCCTCTGTCCAACCGGGCAGGCCGATCCGGTTGAACAATCCCCAGCCCATCTGGCCCGCATCCATCGCCGCGCCCACAGCCAACAGCGGCAGCGCCAATGCCAGTACGCGCAGCGTGACCGTGTCGATGATCTGCATCACCCAGTTGGTCAGCCAGCGGGTCGTCCTGGGCTGGGTCCGTTTTCTTCGCGGGGCCAGTGTTTCCAGGCCTGCGAAAATCGCGAACAGGCCCAGAAAAACGGTGAGTCTGATGATTGCTTCATTTTCCATGCGCCCACTCTAAGCCCTTTGCCGGAGCTGACAAGAGACGCATTCGCGAAAATGCATGTATTAGCGGCGGATCAGCGACCCGGCCCCGTGTTCGGTGTAAAGCTCCAGCAGCGTCGCATTGGGGGCTCTGCCGTCGAGGATCACCACCCCGCGCACACCTTTTTCGATCGCGTCCAGCGCGGTTTCGGTTTTCGGGATCATGCCGCCGGCGATGGTGCCGTCCTCGATGAGATCGCGCACCTGTTGGGAGGTCAGCTCGGTCAGGACCTCGCCTTCCTTGTTCTTCACTCCGGGCACGTCGGTCAGCAGCAACAGGCGGTCGGCCTTCAGCGCCCCGGCGATTGCGCCAGCGGCGGTGTCGCCGTTGACGTTGAAGGTTTCGTTGTCGTTCGTCCCGGTGCCGACCGGGGCGATCACCGGGATGATCCCGGCGGTGTAAAGGTCGCGGATCACCTGCACGTTCATTTCCACCGGCTTGCCGACAAACCCCAGTTCGGGGTCGTCCGCTTCGCAGACCATCAGGTCGTCATCCTTGCCGCTGATGCCGACGGCGCGGCCGCCCTGATCGTTGATCGCCTGCACGATACGCTTGTTCACCAGCCCGGCTAGAACCATTTCTACCACTTCGACCGTGGCCTTGTCGGTCACCCGCTTGCCGCGCACCCACTCGCTTTCGATGCCGAGTTTCTTCAGCATGTCGTTGATCATCGGGCCGCCGCCATGGACCACAACCGGGTTCACGCCGACCTGTCGCATCAGAACCATGTCGCGGGCGAATTCCGCCATCGCCTCGTCATCGCCCATCGCGTTGCCGCCGAATTTGACAACGACGACCGCGCCGGTAAAGCGCTGAAGGTAGGGAAGGGCCTCGGACAGGGTCCGGGCGGTGGCGATCCAGTCGCGATTCATGTTCTGCTTTCTCATACCATCAATCCTTAAACGGGACCTGTGTTACCGGCTTCGCGACGGCCTGCCAAGAGCGCGTTGCACATGGTCGCGCCACATGGCCCGTTGATCTTACACCGGGCGGTGCTAGGGTCTGCGTGAATACTACGGGCTAGATTTGATGACGACACGACAGAAAACGCTTCTGCTGACCGGGGCCAGCCGCGGTATTGGCCATGCCACCGTCCGGCGCTTCAACCGCGAGGGATGGCGCGTCATCACCTGTTCGCGCGCGCCTTTCCCCAAGGAATGTCCCTGGGGCGGTGGCGAGGAAAACCACGTGCAGATCGACCTGTCCGATCCCAGCGACACGATTAAAAAGGTCGAGGTCATCCGCGACCGGCTGGACGGCAAGCTGGATGCGCTGGTCAACAATGCCGGGATTTCGCCGAAAGGGCCGGAAGGCGCGCGGTTGAACACGATCGACACCGACCTGAAAACCTGGGGCCACGTGTTCCATGTGAATTTTTTCGCGTCGGTGGTTCTGGCGCGCGGACTGCGCGAAGAACTGGCGGCGGCCAAGGGCGCGGTGGTCAACGTGACCTCGATCGCGGGCTACCGGGTGCATCCCTTCGCGGGAGCCGCCTATGCCACGTCGAAGGCGGCGCTGGCGGCCCTGACGCGGGAAATGGCGCATGATTTCGGGCCGATGGGGGTGCGGGTCAACGCCATCGCCCCGGGCGAGATCGAAACCGATATCCTGTCACCGGGCACCGACAAGATGATCGCGGACATCCCGCTGCGCCGGTTGGGCATGACCGAGGAAGTGGCCAACACGATCTATTTCCTGTGCACCGACGCGTCGTCCTACATCTCGGGGACCGAGATCGAGGTGAATGGCGGTCAGCACGTCTGAGCGCGGCGGCCCGGAACAAGGCCGAATGCCGTCGGGCCAGCGCCTGACCGTCCCGGCTTCGCTGCTTATATCGTCAGATCAGCGACGCGATGGTGGCGCGCAGGGTGGCGATGCCGTCGCCCTTTTCGCTCGACGTCAGGATCAGTTCGGGGAAGGCGGCGGGGTGTTTCGACAGCTTTTCCCGCACCTGTTTCAGAACCGCTTCGCGGTCCTTGGCCTTGACCTTGTCCGCCTTGGTCAGAACGCATTGGAAGGTCACGGCGGAACTGTCCAAGAGCGACATGATTTCCTCGTCCACCTTCTTGATGCCGTGGCGCGCATCGACGAGAACGAAGGCGCGACGCAGGTTCTGCCGGCCCGACAGGTATTGCTTCAGCAGCCGTTGCCACTTTTCCACCACCGCCAGCGGCGCGTTGGCAAAACCATAGCCGGGCAGGTCGACCAGGTAATGGTCTTCGCCCACGGTGAAGAAATTGATTTCCTGGGTGCGCCCCGGCGTGTTGGAAGCGCGCGCCAGACCCTTGCGCCCGGTCAGCGCGTTGATCAGGCTCGACTTGCCGACATTCGACCGGCCCGCGAAGCAGACTTCGATCCGGTCCGACGGCGGCAGGCCGGACATGGCGACCACGCCCTTGAGGAAATCGGTCTGCCCGGCAAAGAGCTTGCGGCCCTTTTCGGTGGTGATTTCGTCGGGTTCTTCGACAAGCGGGAAGGGCAATTGCATCAGAGGATCTCAACCTTATCGTTGACCGCTACCATGCCCGATTTGACGACGCGGGCATAGACGCCGAAATCCTGATGACCAAATGCGGCGTTCAGCGCGCCGAGCGTGTCGGCATCGGATTGGCCGGTTTCGGGATTTACGGTGGTGGCGACGCAGCGGGTGATGCGGGTTTCGACCCGCAATTCGGCAGCGCCGACGCGAATGGTTTTGCCGATCAGGCCGTATTCCTCGAACGCGGGCCAGCCGTCGACCCAAAGGTTGCCGCGGAAACGGTGGATCGACAGGTCCCGCCCCATGCGCTGGCCGAGGTCTTTCAGCGAATTGAGGTTCAGCACCGAAACATAAGGATCTGGCACATCGGTCAATGCCTGGTCTTTCAGCCTGACCACCTGGGCGGGGGCGGGGCGGTTTTCCGGCCAGAACGGGCGCAGCCAGTCGATCAGCGCGGCGCCGTCACTGGCTGGTCGTACCGTGATGTCATGCGTTTCGGGATGGGACAGGGTGACGGTTTCCGATGCTTCATTCAGCCGCGCTCTGACCGCCATCAGCGGATGCCCCGCCGCGCCGCGGACGAAGTTTTGCTTGCCCATCCATTCGGTCGGCTGCCCGTCGAACCTGGCCGCATCATGCGCTACCGCCCAATGCCGGTCGAAAGGCAGAACGCGCCCCTCCGAGAGGGGCGCGCTTTGCAGGTCCTCGTATCCAACCGACTTGATCGGATGGCGGACGATATGGGCCAGACGGCTCATTTATTTTCCGGTTTCTTGCGCGCGAGGCTCGACTTGATGTTGCCGAACACGTCCGGTTTGTAGCCGTGGAGGCGCATGATCGAATATTGCTGGATGAAGGTGATCGTGTTGTTGGTGATCCAGTAGAGAACCAGCCCACTGGCGAAGTTGCCCAGCATGAACATGAACACCCATGGCATCCATGCAAAGATCATCTTCTGCGCCGGATCGGTGGGTGCCGGATTCAGTTTCTGCTGCAGCCACATCGAGATGCCCAGCAGGATCGGCAGAATCCCCAGCGAAATGATCGCAATGAACGAATCCTGCGCCGGCGCGGCGAAAGGCAGCAGGCCGAACAGGTTCAGAATCGAACTGGGATCGGGGGAGCTGAGGTCGTTAATCCAGCCGATCCAGGGCTGGTGGCGCAGTTCCAGCGTGACGAAGATCACCTTGTAGAGCGAGAAGAAGATCGGAATCTGGATCAGGATCGGCAGACAGCCCGAGGCGGGGTTCACCTTTTCCTTCTTGTACAGTTCCATCATGCCCTGCTGTACCTTCTGGCGGTCGTCGCCGGCGGCTTTCTTCAGTTCTTCCATCTTAGGCTGCAATTCCTTCATCTTCGCCATCGAAGCGTAGGATTTGTAGGCCAGCGGGAAGACGATCGCCTTGATCACGATGGTCAGGCCGATGATCGACCACCCCATGTTGCCGATCAGCCCGTGCAGCGTGTGCAGCAGCCAGAAGATCGGCTTGGTCAGGAAGAAGAACCAGCCCCAGTCGATCGAATCGATGAAGCCCGGCACACCCTTGTCGTTCTGGTAGTGGCGGATGGTTTCCCATTCCTTGGCGCCGGCGAAGAGACTCATGTCGGCCTCGACGGTTTGGCCGGGGGCAAGCGTCTTGGTCTGCAGCACGGCCTCGGTCTGGTACAGGTCGCGCGCCTCATCGTATTTCGATGCCGATTTGAACGGCCCCGCAGCGGGGATCAGCGTCGCCATCCAGTAGTGGTCGGTGAACCCGATCCAGCCGGCTTCGGTCACCTGGGCGACCTCGGCGCGGGCGCCTTCGCGCGGATCGAAATCGAAATCGGCGGCGTCCTTGTAGCTGGTTTCGGTCAACTCGCCATCGGCCATGCCGACCAGGCCTTCATGCAGGATGAAGAATTTCTTGGCATTGGCGGGTTCGCCATGCCGCGCGATCATGCCGTAGGGGGCGAGGGTCACGGTCGCGTCGCCATTGTTCTGCACCGTCTGGTGGACCGAGAACATGTAATCTTCGTCTACCGACATTTCGCGGCGGAAGGTCAGGCCAGCGCCATTGTCCCAGACCAGCGTGACGGGGGTTTGCGGCGTCAGCGTGTCACCGCTTTCCACCGACCAGACCGTGTTGGCGCCGGGCACCTGATCCAGGCTCAGCCCGGTTCCGGGAGCCCAGCCGAACAGGGCGTAATAGGGATTGTCGCTGCCCAGCGGCGACAACATCGTCACGATGTCGGAACCTTCATCGATCGTTTCGCGGTAATCCTTCAGCCTCAGTTCGTCGACGCGGCCACCTTTCAGCGAAATCGACCCGGCCAGGCGCGGCGTGTCGATGGTCAGGCGCGGCGCGTCGGTGTCCGCTTCTTCGACCACGGCTGTGGTCGCGGTGCTGGCGGCCGGTGCGGTGGCGGTCGGTGCGGTGCCCGGTTCGGCCACTTGCTCGGTCACGGCAACTGCGTTGGGATCGGTCGGGGCCTGTTCCTTCGGCGGGAACAGAAGGAACCATACCAGGATGACGGCAAAGCTGAGCGCGGTTGCCAGGATGAGGTTTTTGTTCTGATCGTCCATCGGGGGTGCGTGCCTGTCCTTGGAATTCTTCGGTGCCGGTTCAACAGAGTGCGGCCCCAAAGGTCAAGCGGATTCACCCGATATGGCTTCATATGCGGTGTTTCGCTGGGGTTCAGCCGATACGACGTTCGATCCGGGGAGTTTTTTGACGCTTGGCGTCATTGGCGCGAATCCAATCCAGGGTCTGTTCGAACGGCATCGGCCGGGCGATGCCGAAGCCCTGGACATGGTGACAGCCAAGCTGCGCCAGCATGGCGTGTTCGCCAGTGGATTCGACCCCTTCGGCCAAGGTGTCGAGCTTCAGGTGTTCCGCCAAAGCCAGGATCGCCACCACGATGCGTTGCTGTTCGCGGTCGCTGTCCACCTTCATGACGAAAGAACGGTCGATCTTGATGCGCTTGACGGCGAAGCGGCGCAGCGAGGCGATGGAGGCATGCCCGGTGCCGAAATCATCAAGGTCGATGCTGCAGCCCATCTGCGACAGCGCGTTGATATTTCGCGCAATCATGTCGCTGGGGGCGGCGGACACGACGGTTTCCAGAACCTCGATCGCCAACCGTTCCGGCGGCAGGTTCAGCCGGTCGAGTTCCCAGCCGATACGGTCGGCGAGTTTGGGATTGCGCAACTCGTCCGAGGCGAAATTGACCCCGATCTGCGGCACGTTGAACCCGGCCTCGTCCCATCGGCTGAGCGCCAGCAGTGATCGCGTCAGCATGACCTCGCCCAGCCGTTCCATCATTCCGTGATGTTTCAGCAGTGGCAGGAATTCGGACGGCGGCACCATGCCGCGGCGCGGATGGGTCCAGCGGGCCAGGGCCTCGAAGCCGGTGACTTCGCCGGTATCGGTGGAGATCTGCGGCTGGAACCACGGTTGGAACGCACCCGTTTCCAACCCCTCTTCGGCGTCGCGGGCCAGTTCGCTGCGGCTGATATGCGCCGCTTTCATGCCGGCGGAATAGGCCCGGATGGCAGACGGACCATTGAGCAGCGCTTCATCCAAAGCCGCTTCTGCGGCGTTGAGAAGCGTTTCGGCGTCGGGTTTGTTGATTTGCCGATCCAGCACGAAACCGACCGCGCAGGACACGTAGACATTGCTGGCATCCACCGCGATCGGTTCTTCCACCGCGCGTTGCAGCCGGCGCGCCAGTTGGATCGCCGTTTCAAGGCTGAAATGGCGCACCGGCGCCAGGACCACGGCAAATTCGCCACCAGGCCGCTGCAGCACGTAATCGCCCGGACGCAGCGCCGATCCGATCCGGCCGACCTGCCGTTCGCAGATCTGCTGCGCGACGCCCTGCCCGTGATGGTCGAGCAACTTGTCGAAATCGTCGAGCGCCAGCAGGAAACAGGCCATCCGCTGGTCTTTGCTCTGTGCCTCGGCCAGGTTTTCGCGCAGCAGGTCGGGCAGGCGCGGCGCGGCGTCGCCGGGGCGATAGCTGATTGTCTGGCTGAAGCCGCCGGCAAGGGCATACAGCACCGGCAGGCCCAGCGACACGGCCAGAAGCCAGCCTTCACCGCCGAACCAGAAGGCGCCCAGAACCACGGCGGGCAGGAATGCAAGGATATGCGGACCGGTCAGCGCGGCGCGCAATTTGCGACGCAGCCCTTCGAATGCTGGCGGTATGTCTTGCATGACGGAATGCCCTTTCTCGCATTGGCTGCGAGAAGGTTAGGCAATAATTCTCAAGAGCGAATTAACGCAGTTTCGGAACCTCGTCCGAAATCTGGTCAATTTTATCCGTTCCCAGTGTCAGCCCGGCGAAATCGAACAGTTTCGGGTCCAGCATGTGCGACGGCCTGATATTCATCAGTGCCCGGAACATTACCTGGCGGCGGCCCGGGCTGTTCTTTTCCCATTGATCGAGGATCTGCTTGACCTGCTGGCGCTGCAATCCGTCCTGCGAACCGCACAGGTCACAGGGGATGATCGGGTAATTCATCGCACGCGCGAACTTTTCGCAATCGGCCTCGGCCACGTGGGCCAGCGGGCGATAGACGAACAGGTCACCTTCTTCGTTCACCAGCTTCGGCGGCATCGTCGCCAGCCGCCCGCCGTGAAACAGATTCATGAAGAACGTTTCAAGGATGTCGTCGCGGTGATGCCCCAGCACCACGGCGCTGCAGCCTTCCTCGCGGGCAATCCGGTACAGGTTGCCGCGCCGCAGCCGCGAACAGAGCGCGCAATAGGTCCGGCCCGCCGGGACCTTGTCCATAACAACGCTGTAGGTGTCCTGGTATTCGATCCGGTGCGGCACCTGCATCTTTTGCAGGAACTCCGGCAGCACGGTGGCCGGGAACCCCGGCTGCCCCTGGTCGAGGTTGCAGGCCAGCAGTTCCACCGGCAGCAGCCCGCGCCATTTCAATTCGTGCAGCACCGCCAACAGCGTATAGCTGTCCTTGCCGCCCGACAGGCAGACCAGCCATTTGGCGCCCTTTTCGATCATCCCGTATTGTTCGATCGCCTCGCGCGTATAGCGCACGATCCGCTTGCGGAGTTTTTTGAACTCCGTGGACTGCGGCGCGCCGTGGAACAGCGGGTGGATTTCGTCTGCATCATCAAGCATAGCGCGCCAAATAGGGCATTGCAGGCTTCCGGGCAAGCAAACATAGGCAGGGGTGGTCACCAATGTCTCTGGTCCGGCGTCAGACCCAGATCGCGGCGCAGGTGATCATTGAGCTCGGACGGGTATAAGCGCCGGGGGCGACGTTTGTTCGACACTGTGAAAAGGGCGCGAAGCACGGACCAACGGCCGTGCCGTTCCACCAACTTTCCGATGCTCGAAATCAGGTCGTGATGCGGGGCGCCTGCGGTGACATCTTGCGACATTCGGTGATCCTCCTCTACTGAGTCGCAGGCATCGTAAAAGTTCAAGTATGCTTTAGCTCAAGCCCCGGTCCCGAGAATTTTCAGGCCGGGCCGGGGGCATGCGCCTTGGCTGTAGGCATGGACATGAACCGGCCATCGCCCCGTCCTGAACGGCTTGGGCGCAGGCGAGGATCCGCTGATCAAATGGATGGAATTTCCAGGCTGCCATCAGCGGACTTGCAACCCCAGCGAGTTATATATATCAAAAACAGAATATTTGTGGATGAGTGAAGCGCGCACCTGAAAACGAGGAAGGCAATGTACCAGTATCAATACAGCAAGGAATTTGCAGGCAGTGCAGGCAGGCAGGGCGAATCGAGTTCCGAAAGCGTCACCGTTGCGGAAAATGGCGGGACGACGGTTGAACAGCTTTTCGCCGGCAAAAAGGGCGGAACAGGTTTCTGGACCGGCGATACGGACGCGCAGACCGTTACAATCACCTATAGCGACGAAGCTATCAGCGAACTGCTGTTCATGATCGAAGAGGAAAAGCTCGCCGGGGATATCTACGAGGCGTTTTACGACCTCTACGGGATGAAAATCTTCGCAAATGTCGCGGCATCCGAAAGCCAGCATTTCGATGCGCTGGTTGACCTGGCCGAAAGCATCGGTCTGGACGTGGACGAATTCATCTACGAACCCAGCGGCACCTTCGTCGACGAAGAGCTTCAGCAGCTTTACGATACGCTTATCGCGCAAGGCAGCGTGTCGGCGACCGATGCGCTCGAGGTTGGCGTCGCGATCGAGGAAAAGGACATGATCGATATCGCCGAGGCCGCCGATGCGGTCGAGGGCACGGCGCTTGCCTCGATCTACGAAAACCTGTTGGCGGGGTCCGCCAATCATCTCGAAGCGTTCCAGGACGTGCTTCTCTAGGCCTGAGCATGATGCAGCCCGGAGCGAAGGCCGGCCGGAATGCCGGCCTTCTTCTCCCGGCGACAGGAGGCATGGGGCTTGCGCCTTCGGGCAGCGGGCCGGGGTCATGCCCGGAACCAAGCCGTCTGCCGGGGCGCCAACCCAATTGTGCGTGGATTGACATTCCTCAACCTACGCGCGCAAGATTTCCGTTAAAGTATCGTCAGAGATGCGGCCCGATGGTTGGACCGTGATTGATGAGGGTACGTGAATGGCATCCGTTTCAAGCTTTTCGTTTGACTTGGAGGCGCAGGGGCACAAGGCAAAGCTGCATATCAAGATCGGGGCCGCGCCGGGCATCGAGGAATGGCGCTGCCATCCGACCGATTTTCTGGGGGCGGCCAAGGGAACGGTGGCCTGGCGCAAGAACGAAATCGGGCTGTTTTCCGCTTCCGGCAATCTGGAAGGGGCGTTCACCTATGGTGTTCTGGTTATTCCGCAGATCGGCCTCGACAATGTGGCGGTCGGGATGGTCGGGGATGCGCGGTTCGAAAACTGGGGACCCGGCAAATGGGTTCTGAAGAACAAGTGGGTGTCCTGACGGCCGCGGCTTCGCCGATGGTCAGGTCTGATTCCGGTTGGATTTTGCGTCGTGTTCCGGGTCGCTGCCCGGCACCGGGTCATAGCCGTCACTGCCCAGCGGATGACAACGCCCGATGCGGCGGATCGTCAGCCAGCTGCCCTTGATCGCGCCATGCCTTTCCAGCGCCTCAAGCGCATAGGCGCTGCAGGTCGGCTGAAAGCGGCAGCCATGGCCCACCCAAGGCGAAAACAGCAGCCTGTAGGCCCGGACGGGCAGGGCGGCGATATGGGCAAGCGGTGTCATTTGCGATCCTGGTGCAGCTTTTTCAGCGCATAGATAAGATCGGTCTTGAGCTGTTCAAAGGGGCGCGACGCCGTGACCTCGGCCCGGCCGATGAGGACGTAATCCCAGCCGTCGCGGCCATGTTCGGGCAAAACCTGCCGCGCCACTTCGCGCAGCCGCCGCTTGGCCCGGTTGCGGGCCACCGCGTTACCGACCTTCTTGGAACAGGTAAAGCCGACGCGGATGCCCTGCGCCGGCTCGTCGGGTCCGCGTTTGCGCCCCTGCACCATCATGCCGGCGGTGCCCTGCCGGCGGGCGCGGGCGGCGCGCAGGAAATCGGGGCGCTTTTGAATGACGGACAGGCAAACAGAAACCGCCGGGGGGGTGATCCCCGTGGCGGCGCTATCGCCATTCACAGGGGCCTCCGGCGGTGTCATCTGTCCGAAAAGTGGCTGAGGCTTACGCGCTCAGCGACTTGCGGCCACGCGCGCGACGCGCGTTCAGGATTTTGCGGCCTGCTTTGGTGGCCATACGCGCACGGAAGCCGTGGCGGCGCTTGCGAACCAGGTTCGAGGGCTGGTAGGTGCGTTTCATCGCTCCGTCTCCAATTCAATTGGGGCCTGACAAGCGGATTCGCCGGCCCGTGGTATCCGAAGCCCGTCCTATAGGGGGGAGTTCCCGGCAAGTCAAATGCCTGATCGCGCTTTTGCAACAAAAAATCGGGGCAAAACGGGCGGAGCATGGGGCAATTGTTACAAAATCCGGATTTGAGACGAAAAACTCACGTTTTTGGCTATCCCGGATCAAGCCGATGTGAAACCCCTGTCCAACCGGCCGTGAAATGCGCATCTTTGCGACGAAACATTAAAAAGCGCATCGCCACATGACAACCGGTCCCCAAAAACCTTCCCGCCGACATCCCGCTCACTACGTCCCGATGATTCTGATTGCCGTCGTGGCGGTGCTGGGGGTGGTGTTCCTGCGCGACTACCTCAGTTTCGAGGCGCTGCGCGAAAACCGGCAGGAATTGCTGGCTTTCCGCGATCAGAACTACCTTGTGAGCGTGCTGGTCTTTATGGCGGCATATATCGTGATCGTGGCGTTTTCTCTGCCCGGGTCTGCGGTGTCGACGCTGACCGGCGGATTCCTGTTCGGCACCTTTCCCGGCGCCCTGTTCAACGTCACCGCCGCCACGATCGGCGCAGTGGCGATTTTCCTCGCTGCGCGCTGGGGAATGGGCGCGCGGCTGGCCGACCGGATGGAAGAAGGCACCGGCACCATCAAGCGCATCAAGGACGGGATCGACGAAAACCAGTGGTCGATGCTTTTCATCATCCGGCTGGTTCCGGCGGTGCCGTTTTTCGTCGCCAACCTGATTCCGGCGATGGTCGGCGTGCCGTTGTCGCGATTCGTCGTCTCGACCTTCTTCGGCATCATCCCGGCCGGCGTGGTGTTCACCTCGGTCGGTGCCGGGCTGGGCGAGGTGTTCGAGAGGGGCGAGAGCCCCGATCTGGGCATCATCTTCGAACCCGCCATCCTGTTGCCGCTGCTGGGGCTGTGCGCCTTGGCGCTGCTGCCGGTCATGATCAAGGCCCTACGCGGCCGGAAAGGAATTTGATGCAACGTATCAAGACCGACCTGCTGGTCATCGGGGCCGGGTCCGGCGGCCTGTCGGTGGCGGCGGGCGCGGTGCAGATGGGCGCCGACGTGACGCTGCTGGAAGGGCACAGGATGGGAGGCGATTGCCTCAACTACGGCTGCGTGCCCTCCAAGGCCTTGCTGGCCGCCGGTCACGCCGCCCACGCGATGGGGTCGGGGGCGGCGATGGGAATCGCCCCGGTGGCGCCCGAGATTGATTACGCGGCGGCCAAGGATCACGTGATGCGGGTGATCGACCAGATCGCACCGGTCGACAGCCAGGAACGGTTCGAAGGTCTGGGCGTGCGGGTGATCCGCGACTATGGCCGTTTCACCGGGCTGCGCACGGTGCAGGCCGGGGATACCGAAATCACCGCCCGCCGCATCGTCATCGCGACCGGGTCGTCGCCCCTGGTCCCGCCGATTCCAGGGCTGGACACGGTGCCTTATCTGACCAACGAAACCCTGTTCGATCTGCGCGAAAAGCCCGACCACCTGCTGATCATCGGCGGCGGACCGATCGGGTTGGAAATGGCGCAGGCGCATCGTCGGCTGGGCTGTAAGGTGACGGTGATCGAAGCGATGAAGGCACTGGGCAAGGACGATCCCGAACTGGCCGCTATCGCGCTGGGCGCCCTTCGCGCCGAAGGGGTCGAGATCGTCGAAGATACCCCGGCCGAAAAGATCATCGGTGAGGCCGGTCAGATCACGGTGGAAACGCCGAAGGGCGCGTTCACCGGGACCCACCTTCTGGTCGCGGTCGGGCGCAAGCCGAACATCGACCGGCTGGACCTGGAAAAGGCCGGGATCGCCGCCGGCCGCGCGGGTGTCACGGTCGACGACCGGCTGCGGACCAGCGACAAGAAGGTTTATGCCATCGGCGATGTGGCGGGCGGGATGCAGTTCACCCATGTCGCGGGCTATCACGCCGGGCTGATCATCAGGCAGGCGCTTTTGGGTCTGCCCGCACGGGTGAGCACCGCCCATATCCCCTGGGCCACCTATACCGATCCGGAACTGGCCCAGGTCGGGCTGAGCGAGGCGCAGGCGCGAGACAAATACGGCGACCGGTTGGAGGTCGCCCGGTTCGAATATGCCCATAATGACCGCGCGATCGCCACGGGACGGACCAAGGGATTGATCAAGGTGATGGTGGTCAAGGGACGGCCCGTCGGGGCCTCCATCGTTGGTCATCAGGCCGGGGAACTGATCGCTACGTGGTCGCTTGCAATCGCCAATGGCATGAAAATGGCGGGGATTTCCGCGATGATTGCGCCATACCCGACCATTGCAGAGCTTAACAAGCGTGCTGCGGGTGCCTATTTCTCTCCCAAACTGTTTGATAACCTTACAGTCAAACGGGTCGTGCGGCTGGTGCAGAAGCTGCTGCCGTGACCCGCATGACGGAGCGCTTATGCTGAATACGCTATCAGGCCGATTTCTTGTCCTGACCATCATCTTCGTGATGCTGGCCGAGGTGCTGATCTTCGTGCCTTCGATCGCGCGGTTCCGCGAAGATTACCTGTTGTCGCGGCTTGAACGGGCGCAGATCGCGTCGCTGGCCCTGCTGGCCGATGACATGATTTCACCCGACCTCGAAGAGGAACTGCTGCGCAACGCCGAGGTGTTCAACGTCGTGCTGCGTCGAGACGAGGCGCGGCAGTTGATCCTGTCGGCGCCGATGCCGCGATCGATCGGCGCGACCTACGATTTGCGCGACGCGCCCGCCTTCACCCTGATCCGCGACGCGATGATGCGGTTGCTGAACCCTGAGCCGCAGATCATCCGGGTCATCGGCGACCCGGTGCGCGAGGCCGGGATGCTGATCGAGATTACCATGGAAACCGGCGGGTTGCGCGATGCGATGATCGATTACGGGTTGCGCATCCTGGCCTTGTCGGCGCTGATTTCGGTCGTCACCGCGATGTTGCTGTTCCTGGCGGTGCGGGTGTTCCTGGTCAAGCCGATCAAGGAGGTGGTGCAGCAGATGAAAACCTATGCCGCCGATCCCGAAGATACACGTCGCATCATCCAGCCACGATCCAGCCTGCGCGAATTGCGCCAAGCCGAGGAGGCGCTGGCCCTGATGGAAACCCAGCTGACCGGTGCGTTGAAGCAGAAGCAACGGCTGGCGCAACTGGGCGGCGCGGTGGCCAAGGTCAGCCACGATTTGCGCAACATGCTGACCAGCGCGCAGCTTTTCACCGACCGGATCGAAATGTCCGAGGACCCCGGCGTGAAGCGGTTGGCGCCGAAGCTGGTGAATTCGATCACCCGGGCGGTGCACCTGTGCGAATCGACCCTGGCCTTCGGCAAGGCCGAGGAACCCGCGCCACGGCTGGAACGTGTCTGCCTGGCGGATATCGTCAGCGACGTGATCGACAGCGAAAGGCTGTCTGTGGGCGATCACGACCTGTCCTTTGCCGAGGACATCCCGGCCGACCTGTACCTGCGCGCTGATGCCGAACAACTGTACCGGGTGATCTTCAACCTGGTGCGCAATGCGCGGCAGGCGATCATCCGTTCCGGCGACCCCGGCGAAATCAGTGTCGCGGCGCGCGACGAGGAGGAGAAGTGGACCATCCTAGTGGCCGATACCGGCCCGGGTCTGCCGCCCAAGGCGCAGGAATTCCTGTTCACCCCGTTCCAGGGCGGCGTCAGCAAGGGCGGCACAGGGCTGGGGTTGGTCATCGCCCAGGAACTTGTGCGTGGCCATGGCGGCCAGTTGCGGCTGCTTGAAACCGGACCTGCCGGAACGGTTTTCGAAATCTGCCTGCCTAAGGGCGATTTCGGTGAAGCTGACGGGAACGGACACAGGACCGGGGCCGTCGCGGCCGATCCGGAAGGCTGAATGCTTCGGAATTCCAAGTAATTTCGATGCTTCGTCAATTTCTTCAAATTTGCCCTTGCAAAGCCCGGCGGCAAGGTCTAAATCCCGCCTCCACGGACCGATAGCTCAGCTGGATAGAGTACTTGACTACGAATCAAGGGGTCGGGGGTTCGAATCCTCCTCGGTCCGCCACTAAAAACCCGCCGCAAGGCGGGTTTTTTGTTTTTGGTTCAGTATTTTGATGCAAGGCAGCCCGGCTGCAAGCATGATGCGCAGGGCTTTCCTGCCCAGTATCGTTGCTGCTCCTCTCGTTGGGGCCGCCATGCAGGTCCCACGCGGTTCAGCGGCTTCGGCGGGCAGGTTCCGACCCGGTCGGGCGGGCGCTTGCAACGCCGCCAAAGAACCGCCATGGTCCAATCCATATACAAGCTATCAAGCGGTGAGACTTGAACGAACCGGAAAGTGATCAGCAGAAAATGACGGACGCGCAATTTCGCCGCGGCCTGTTCATCATCACGGCATTGGCGCTTGTCCTGCCGCCGGGGATCGGCTTTGTGGTGTTGGCTTTTGTCGGATTTTATCCATTCCCCGAAATCCTTCAGGTCTTTCTAAGCTGGAACGCCCTGTATGCCGCGCTGTGCATGGTCGCCGCCTTCTGGTCGATCGGACGGTACGCGGAATTCGTTATCTCCAGCGCCAATTCGACATTTTCCGAACGGGCGCTTTGGTATCTGAAGATCACGCCCTGGATACTGTTTGTCATCCTCGCTTTCTATTTCATCGGCGGAGTGCTGACGGCACATGCTTCCATGCAGGCCCTGGGGCATGGCGACTATTCGATGGCGCAGCATGCGTTCGGCCTGTTTGCCGCAATCCCGGCCCTGATGATCACTGCGCTGCCGCTGTTTTTCATGCTGACGGATCATCTCGGCCGATACCTTGCCCCGCGCGGTGTCCCGGCCGTGGTCGCGCCGATGTGGCTGCGGCTGACGGTGCTTGGCCTGTTTACGCCGGTGATGATCGGTACCTTGCTGATCACGTACTACTATGACCGCACCGGGGTCTTCACGGACGATACCCTTGCCGTGTGGCTGATTCTGATCGCCGCTGCCGGGGCGGGAACCTTCCTGGCGTGGCGCAGTTTCAGGCGCAGCCTTGAATCGGTGAAAAACTTCCTGAACGCCACCGGGGGCGCACAGGCCCCACCGGAGGACAAGTTCTTGCCGGTCCCGGCGTCGCTCGATGAAATCGGCGAAGTGATATCCCGTTGGCGGGAACGGGTTGTTCGGAACCGGAAGGCGGAAACCGAACTGCGGGAAAATACCGCCCGTCTCGTCAACGCGCAGCGGATCGCGAAAATCGGCGATTTCAGCTGGGACATCCGGACCAACGCGGTGCAGCGGTCGGAAAATGTCTATCGCATCTGGGGCAGGACACCCGAACAATTCGCATCCAGCAAGGAAGCCTTTTTGGATACCGTCCACCCGGATGACCGGGCTGTCGTGTCCGATGTCCTGCGCGGCGCTTCCGAGGGAAGGCCTTACAGCATCGATTACCGCATCACGCTGCCTTCGGGCGAATTGCGATACATCCACGAAGAAACCGAACTGGCCTATGATGCTGCAGGCCGACCGGCCACGCTTTGGGGGACGGTTCAGGACATCACGCAACGCCGTGTCGTGGAAAACGAAGTGCGGCAGTTGAACGAAACGCTCGAAAGCCGGGTGGCGCGGCGCACGCAGGAGCTTGAGAAAGCCAAGAGGCGGGCCGAGGAATACCTGAACATCGCGGGCGCGATCATCGTGGCGCTCGGAAGGCGGGGCGAAATCACCTTGATCAACGATAGTGGCTGCCGGCTGATCGGTTACGAACGCGAGGAACTCATCGGCAAAGACTGGTTCGACACCTGCCTCCCCCCCGAGGACCGAGATGAGGTGCGCAAGGTGTTCTCTGCAATCGTCGAAGGGAATGGGGGGGGGCTGTCTCAGTACACCAACGCGGTGATGACCAAGGACGGAAGCCGGCGCATGGTGGCATGGCATAACTCACTGATCGAGGAAGACGGGTGCATCCAGGGATGTCTGAGTTCGGGCGAGGATGTGACCGAACGCTTGAAAACCGAACAGGCCTTGCGGCGCAGCGAACGCGAGGCCCGGCTGGTGTCGGATTCGCTGCCGGTGGGTTTGACCTATAATTCGAAGGACCTCCAGTACCGCCGGGTCAACCCGACCTATGCAAAGTGGTTCGGGAAAACGCCGGAGGAAATTCGGGGGGCATTTGTCAAGGATATCATCGATGAACAGGGGCTGCCGTTCATCTACGACCGAATCCGCACGGTGCTGACCGGCCAAACCGTCGAGTTCGAGCGCACGGTCCCGGTTTCGAACGGTACGGTCGAACTGAGCACCACCATGGTGCCGTACATCAGGGAAAACGGGGAAATCGACGGCTTCTTCTCGATCGTTACGGACATTACCGAAAGGAAACGTACCGAAGCCCAGTTCCGCAATGTCCAGAAGATGGAAGCGCTGGGCAACCTGGCAGGCGGCGTGGCGCACAACCTGAACAATCTGTTGGTGCCGATCGTGGGGCTCAGCGGTGTCAGCGCAGATGATCTGCCGGAGGGCAGCGAACAGCGCGAAGTCATGGAGCGCATTCACCGGGCAAGCGAAAGAGCGCGGGACATCGTGGCGCGCATTCTGGCGTTCAGTCGGCAGGACAAGCCCGCATTCGAGACGTTCGAACTCAAAGGCCTGATCCGGGATGCCCTGGCGCTCGCGTCGTCGAGCCTGCAATCCAATATCGCGCTGTCCGTCGACATGACCGATCGCGACACTGTCGTCGACGCGGACAAGGTGCAGATCGAAACCCTGTTTCTGAACATCTTCAACAATGCGGCCGCGGCGATTGGTGCCGTGGAAGGCGGCAAGATCGAGGTCAGCCTGCGGCGCGAAGACCTTGGACCGCGCAGGCGGGAGTTGATCGACCCTCAATTGCGCACGGGGTCATACGCGACACTTGTCGTTCAGGATAACGGGCCGGGAATGGACGACCATGTAAAGGCGCATATCTTCGATCCGTTCTTCACCACGAAGAAAGTCGGCGAAGGCACCGGTTTGGGGCTGTCCATGGCGCATGGCATCATCCGTGAACACGAAGGTGCCATCACCGTTGACAGCGAACCGGGGCAGGGCACCCGGTTCTCCATCTACTTGCCGCTGCCGGACCCCCGAAACACCCCTGTCGAAATGGAGTAATGAACATGGCCCGTATCCTGGTGATCGACGATGAAGACGACGTCTGCTTCACGGTTTCGCACATGCTTGAACGGCATGACCATGATGTTGTCGTTGCCCGAAACGGCGGGGAAGGGATCGCGAAACAACGCGCGACGCCGTTCGATGTCGTCATCACCGATCTGGTGATGCCGGACAAGGAAGGGATCGAAACAATCCGCGAGATCGTGCAGGAGTTTCCGGATCTGCCGATCGTCGCCATGTCGGGCGGCGGCCGCAACGCCACGACGAGCTATCTTGACGTCGCGGGGTTCATGGGGGCCGCGGCCACCCTGCCCAAACCGTTTCTCGAAGCCGACCTGCTGGCGGCGGTCGAAACCGCGATCCGGGCCAAAGCGTCCTGACCGGCGCGGCTCAGCCGCCGCGCACGGTGTCGATCATCAGTTGCACGTTGTCGGGATCGGCATCCGGCGTGATCCCGTGCCCCAGGTTGAAGATATGCGGCCCCTTGGAAAACGCCTTCACGATGCGGCGGGTCTCATTGATCAGGTCCTGCCCGCCGGTGACCATGTGGCGCGACGCCAAGTTGCCCTGCACGCATCCATCGACCTGCACGTGTTGGGCGGCCCATTCGGCGCTGACGCTGTCATCGACGGCGACGCAATCGGCGCCGGTCGCCTTGGCGAACCCGATATACTTGTCGCCCGCTTCGCGCGGGAAGGCGATGACGGGGATGCCCGGGTGCCGCGCCTTCAGTTCGGTGATGATTTTCTTTGCCGGTGCCAGCGCGTAGCGGTCGAAATCCTCGCCTTTCAGCGAACCGGCCCAGCTGTCGAACAGCTTGACCACCTCGGCGCCGGCCTCGATCTGTTTCGACAGGTATTCGATCGTGCCCTCGGTCAGCAGATCGATGATGCCTTCGAACACTGCGCGGTTTTCCGCCTTCAGCGCGCGCGCCGGACCCTGATCCTTGGTGCCGCGTCCGGCGATCATGTAGGTCGCCACGGTCCAGGGTGCGCCAGCGAAACCGATCAGGGCGGTTTCCTTGGGCAGTTCGCGCGACAGGATGCGCACGGTTTCATAGACAGGGTTCAGAACCTCGTGGATCGCGTCCTTGTCCTTCAGCGCCTTGAATTCGTCTTCGGTCGTCACGGTGGACAGGCGCGGCCCTTCGCCGGTGACGAACCACAGGTCGGCGCCAAGCGCCTGCGGCAGCAGCAGGATGTCGGCGAACAGGATCGCCGCGTCGAAGCCGTAGCGGCGGATCGGCTGCAGCGTCACCTCGGCGGCCAGGTCGCTGTTGTAGCACAGCGACAGGAAATCCCCGGCCTGCGCCCGCGTCGCGCGGTATTCGGGCAGGTAACGGCCCGCTTGGCGCATCATCCAGATCGGCGGGGTGGGCAGGGTTTCGCCCGCAAGGGCGCGGAGGATCAGTTTCTGCTCAGTCTTCTGCTCGGGCATCGGGTTTCCTTTCGCTTGACAGGGTTGGTCCCCTTCTGGGCCCCGGATGTCAAGCGCTGAGGCGCAAGCGGAACCAAAGGCCGCAGGGCAGGGCTCTCATGGGCGCTTGTTTCCGGCCCGCGCCGCGTCTAATCAGGGGGCATGACTTTGACCCTTCCCACCCCCGCTTCGCCGCTGAAGATCGGCACCCGTGGTTCCCCGCTCGCGCTGGCGCAGGCCCATGAAACCCGGTCGCGACTCGCGTCTGCTTTCGACTTGCCCGAAGAGGCGTTCGAGATCGTGGTGATCAAGACCACAGGCGACAACCGCGCGCTGATCGCGGCGGACAAGCCGTTGAAGGAAATCGGCGGCAAGGGGTTGTTCACCAAGGAAATCGAAGAGGTGATGATCTCGGGCGCCATTGACATCGCGGTGCATTCGATGAAGGACATGCCGGTGGCGCAGCCCGCGGGCCTGTGTCTGGATTGCTACCTGCCGCGCGAGGATGTGCGCGACGCTTTCGTGTCGCTGAAATACAAGACGCTGCAGGACCTGCCCGAGGGCGCTTTGCTCGGCTCGTCGTCGCTGCGCCGCCGGGCGCAGTTGCTGCACCGGTTCCCGCATCTGAACGTGGCCGAATTCCGCGGCAACGTGCAGACCCGGATGCAGAAGCTCGAAGACGGGGTGGCCGACGCGACCTTCCTCGCCATGGCGGGGCTGAACCGGCTGGGTATGGCCGACGTGGCGCGGTCCGCGATCGATCCCGATGACATGCTGCCGGCGGTGGCGCAAGGCGCGATCGGCATCGAACGGCGTTCGGACGACAGCCGCGCGGGCGACATGCTGGCGGCGATCCACGACGGCGAGACCGCGCAGCGGCTGGCGGCGGAACGGGCGTTCCTGGCGGCGCTGGACGGGTCCTGCGAAACCCCGATTGCCGGGCTGGCGGAACTGTCGGGCGGCACTTTGCGCCTGCGCGGCGAGGTGCTGCGCCCCGACGGGTCCGAGGTGATCGCAGAGGATCGCAGCTGCGCCATCGAGGACGGGGCGGAACTGGGCCGTCAGATGGCCAAGGATATGCTTGCCAAGGCGGGGCCGGATTTCTTCAGCTGGCGGTGAGGGGGCTCGGCTTCAAGCCTTCTTTAACAGCGTATAGTGTGGTTGCCCATGTCAGCTTTGGCTTTGCCGATGACGAGGCAACCGGAGACACCGTGCCATCCGTCGGGCTTGGCGCAAAATCGACGCCCCGCTTTTCGTCATGGCAAGATGGATGATTGCTTCCGAAGCAGCCCTGCCAAGGACGGGTGAGGGAACTTTCGCGGCAGTGTCACAGCGAAAAATGGTTCAGAGATGCCCAAGTCAAACGTCGCAGTTGCAAGAGCTCCGGTTGCTATTTCATCAGCGACCACGACAGATGGAGCAATCGCCAGCCCGACGCCTTCCCGGGCCAGCAACCGCACCATAGCCATATCGTCGACACTTGCCGCGATGCGGGGCTGTATGCCCAGATTAGCCGCGAGGTTTTCGAAGCCGGTGCGGATCACACTTTCTGTCGGTAAGATCACGGGTTCATTCTGAAGCAGCTCTGCAAGCGTGGCGTGATCAAGGCGTTCCTGCTTGCCATGAATGCGGACGGGTTGTTCCGCGATCCGCTGTGCCGCAAAACGTGACGCAGATTCGCCATGAGGAACCTGCGTGGTAAGGACAACGTCGAGCGCCAAAGTTTCAAGATCGTTTAGCAGAATCTGGGTATTTCCGGACTTCAGCCAGAAGCTGCAACCGCCTTCCAGGAGAAGCGGGCGTAAAAACTGAAGCTGAAAATTGCGCGAAAGGGTCGAAAGCGCACCGATGCGCAGCGGGGGTTCGACGGTGCTGCTTTGTTGCAGCGTTGCCAGCAATTCATCCCCTGCACTGAATATGCGGTCGGCGTGATCCAGCGCTATCCGCCCGGCTTCAGTCAAGACAAGCTTGCGCGCAACGCGATCAAACAGGTTAAACCCGAGACTGTCTTCCAGTTGCTTGATCTGAACAGACAGGGCCGACTGCGCCACATTCAGACGTTCAGCTGCGCGACCCAGATGGCCCTCGGTCGCGACTTCGCGAAAATAGCGCAGATGGTGATAGTTGAGACGAGAATGCATTCTTATTTATAGAACGAAATTTCCTTAAAGATATATTTTTATTTCAAACCCGCGTCCCGTAGATCGTCATGCACATCCAAACGGAGCCGCACTATGGATATTATTCTGACAATCGCCAGCACTGTCCTGGAGCAGTTGCAAAAGCCAACCCTCGCCTTCCTGATCGCCGGCATGATGCTGGCCGCACTGGGCAGCAGGTTTGAGGTCCCGGAACCCGTCTACAAGTTCATCGTGATCCTGCTGCTGCTCAAAGTCGGCATGAGCTCTGGCATTTCCATCAGCAATTCAGAGTTCATTTCACTGCTTGTGCCTGCTGTCGGGGCCGCAATCGTGGGTATCGCCATTGTCCTGCTTGGCAATCGCACACTTGCGCGTTGGCGCGGTGTTTCCGAGGTAGATGGTCTGGCCACGGCTGGCCTGTTTGGCGCGGTCTCGGCATCCACCCTTGCCGCAGGCATGGCGATCCTGGACGACACTGGCGTGCCTTACGAAGGGTTTATCGGCGCGCTTTATCCGTTTATGGACATATCCGCCCTGGTTACCGCGATTGCGATGGCGAAGGTAAGCGCCGCCCGGCGGGCCACGTCGACCGTGATCCTAAGCGGCAATGGAACACTTGCGGCCGGAGCCCCACGCACGGCAGACGCAGTGCCAGATGATGTGGGCGGCTCCGATCTTGTGCGTGGGATCCTGGTCGACACATTCCGGAGCCCAGCTATCTCTGCCCTGGTCGCTGGGCTGGCGCTCGGCGTCCTGTCGGAACCCGACACGGTCTACAAGAGCTTCTATGAACCGCTTTTCCGGGGCCTGTTGTCGATCCTGATGCTCATTATGGGAATGGAGGCCTGGACGCGGTTCGCAGAGCTTCGCAATGTGGCGCATGCCTATGTTCTTTACGGCGTTACCGCGCCGATCATTCATGGCCTCATGGGGTTCGGCGTTGGACTGATTGCACACGAACTGACCGGCTTCTCCGCTGGCGGTGTCATTCTGCTGGCGGTAATGGCCGCATCCAGTTCCGACATCTCGGGGCCACCCACGATACGTGGCGCGCTTCCCGAAGCGAATTCCTCGGCCTATGTCGGCACCTCCACCGGGCTTGGGACGCCAGTTGCCATTTTGAGCATACCCTTCTTCGTCGCTTTGGCCGACATGCTGATCTGACGATGGGGCCGGGGCAGGGCTCGGGGTGCTCTCACGAATTTTGAAAATCAAAACCGGACCTTCAGGAAAAATGTATGAAGGTCCGGTTTATCCACATGGAAGGCGAACGAAGCCATCCATTGCGGGTCCGAACAGCATATTTCAGGCGCCGCTTTCCACCTTTGCCCCTTCCGGGATCGTCCGGTCGGCCTTGTTCAGCTTCTCGATGGCGAAGCCGGCGGCGGCCTTGTACTTGGCCATGAACTCGGCGCGTTCCTCGGCCGGGATCACCTCGTCGATGTCGTCGAATGCGCCGCCGCAACGGTCGTTGACCATGTTCAGCAATCCGAACGGCCCGGCGCCACGGTTGCGCAGGATCAGTTCCGACACCGGGCCGCAGAGCTTGTCGTTGAAGGCTTCCAGCGCCGTTGCATTCACCCCGTGGGTCAACATCGCCGCGCCCAGTTCGCGCGCGTCGATCACCGCCTGGCTGGCGCCGTTCGACCCGGTGGGGTACATCGCGTGCGCCGCGTCCCCCATCAGCGCCACCGCGCCGTCGCGCCAGGTCGGCACCGGGTCGCGGTCGATCATCGGGTTTTCGTAAACCACCTCGGCCCCGCGCAAGAGTTCCGGCACGTTCAGCCAGTCATATTCCCAGCCGTCGAAATGATGCGCGAAATCCGACAGCTCCACCTGCCGGAACCAGCCGGTGGTTTCATGTGCGGAAGGGTCGTCATAGGTGACTTCGGCGATCCAGTTGACCTGCGCCAGCCCGGTTTCCGGATCGGGATGCGAAATCGGGTAGATCACCATCCGGTGCTCGTGTGTGCCCAGCCCCACGAAGGACGACCCGGTGCGGATCGGTTTCGCCATCGTGGTGCCGCGCCACATCACCGCGCCTCCCCAGTGGATCGGGGGCTGGTCGGGATGCATCTGCGCACGCACTGCCGAATGGATGCCGTCGGCGCCGATCAGGATCGTGCCGGTCTCGCGCGTCTTGGTTCCGTCGGCCCGTTCGATGATCGCAGTGACGGAGCCGTCGGCGTTATTTTCATATCCGGTGACACGCTGGCCCAGCCGCAGCGCGTCTTCGCCTGCGCGCTCGACGAATTTGCGATACAGCAGCATGTGGAACTTGCCGCGATGCACCGCGTATTGCGGCCAGTTGTAACCGGCCAGTTCGCCGCGCGGTTCGGAATAGATGTCGTTGCCGTTCAGCCCGACCAGCGCCCATTCCTTGACCGGGACGCCGACCTGGTCCAGATCGTCGGCCCCGATGCCAAGGTCATAAAGCTCGCGCACCGCGTTGGGCTGCAGGTTGATGCCAACCCCCAGCGGGCGCAGTTCCTGCACCGCCTCGAACACCACGCAGGGCACGCCGATCTGTTGCAGCGTCAGCGCCAAAGACAGCCCGCCGATGCCGCCACCGGCAATCATCACAAGGGGGTGCGACATCCGTATTCCTCCCGGTTCCAAACCTGCCGGTTTGTAACAAGACATAACTATCTTCGGAAGGCCAAATTCGCCCGCTCAGGGCAGCAGCTTGCCCGGGTTCAGAATCCCGTTGGGATCGAGCGCCGCCTTGATCGCCTTCATCGCCTGCAACGCGACTGGGTTCTTGCGCCGCCGCATCGAGGGCAGTTTCGACGTGCCGATCCCGTGTTCGGCGGAAAAGCTTCCGCCCATGTCCAGCACCACATCCTCGACCGCTTCCATGATGGCGTCATGGACCTCGGGATCCTGGCTGGCGGGCCAGACGGTGTAATGCACGTTGCCGTCGCCCAGATGCGACACGATGATCGGTTCGGCGCCGGGGTCGACGTCCGGCAGCACGGTTTCCATCCGCGCCAGGAACGGGGCAACCTGATCCAGCGGCACCGCGATGTCGTTGACGATAACGGGGCGGCGCGACAGGGCGATTTCCGCGGCGGCTTCGCGGCGTTCCCACATTTCGCGCCGCTGTGCCTCGTTCTGGGCCACGACGGCATCCAGCAGCATGCCTTCCTCGAACATGCCGGCCAGAACCTCCTCAAGGTAGGCGGCAATAGGCACCTGCCCGTCGGGGCCGGGATCGCAATCGCGCGGCGCGGTGGCGCCGACCTCGACCAGGATATTGACCTCTTGCGGGTCCTCGAAGGGTTCGCGCGCACCGGGGTGGATTTGTCGATGCACCTCGACATGTTTGCGCGGCATGTATTCGAAGGCCTCGACCGCGCCGCCTGTTTCCTGTTGCAGCCGGTTCAGCAGCACCAAAGCATCGGGCAGGGCCGGTACCGCCACCATTGCGGTGGCATAGGCGCGCGGTTTCGGGTGCAGCTTCAGCACGGCGGCGGTGATGATGCCCAGCGTCCCCTCGGCCCCGATCAGCAGGTGCTTGAGGTTGTAACCGGAATTGTCCTTGTGCAGTTCGCTCATGATTTCCATGACTTCGCCGGTGGGCAGCACCGCCTCGATCCCCAGAACAAGATCGCGGGTGTTGCCATAGCGCAGCACATTCGATCCGCCCGCATTGGTCGACAGGCAGCCACCGATCATGGCCGATCCCTTGGCGCCGAAGGTCAGCGGGAAAATAAGGTCCTGCGCCTCGGTTGCGTCATGCAGGTTGGACAGGATCACGCCCGCCTCGACGATGGCGATGCGGGCCTCGGGGCGGATTTCGCGGATCGCGTTCATCCGGTCGAGTGACAGCATCACGGCGCCTTCGGCCTGGGTGCCGCCCGACAGCCCGGTGTTGCCCGACACCGGCACGATGGCGATGCCGGTCCGGTTGGCCCATTTGACGATCTCGGAAACTTCCGCCGTGTTGGCCGGACGCACAACCGCCAGCGGATTGAATTGGTAGGTTCCGGTCCAGTCCTGCGACCATGTGGCCAAGTCGGCCCCGGTCAGTGCGTATGCATCGCCCACGATTGCGCGCAGTTCTTCGATCATCCTCGTCCTCCCTCAAGGTCTTGCCAAATGACGCATAATCGCGGGCAATGGCAAGGGCGCATCAACCGAAGCGGACCGACACCTGCCCGAAGGGGCCGAAATCGGCCTCTACCCGGCAGCCCGACGGCGCCTCGACGGGGCGGATGAAACTGCCCGACAGGATCACCTGTCCTGCCTCGATCTTCTGGCCGTACTGATCCATTCGACGTGCCAGCCAGACGATGCCTTCGATCGGATCGTTCAGCACCCCTGCGCCCAGCCCGGTTTCCTCGACCGCGCCATCGCGGCTGACGACAGCGCCGACCCACCGCAGGTCGAAAGCGTCGATCGCGTGGCGGTCGTGGCCCAGAACCAGCCCGGCATTGGCGGCGTTGTCGGAAATCGTATCGGTGATGATCCTTGTTTTGCCGCTGTCGGGGTCGGCGCGCAGGATGCGGGTGTCGAGGATTTCCAGCGACGGAACCACGTAATCGGTGGCCGCGATCACGTCGTCGCGCGTCACATCCGCACCGGCGAGCGGCGCCTTCATAACGAAGGCAATTTCGGCCTCGACGCGGGGTTGGATGAACCGGCCCTTGGGCACCTCTCCGCCATTGTCGAACAGCATGTCGTCCATCAACACGCCGCTGTCGGGAATGTCGATGTTGAGCGCCTGCTGCATCGCTTTCGAGGTCAGCCCGATCTTCCAGCCGATCACCTCTCGTCCTGCCTCGCGCCGTGCTTCGACCAGCGCGGACTGCACGGCATAGGCATCGTCCATCGTCATGCCCGGATATTGCAGCGACAACAGCCCGATCTGGGTGCCCGTCTGTTCTGCCTGCCACAGGGCGGCGGCGGCTTCCTTATGCTGCTGCGGCGTCACGCCTCGTCCTCCACCGTGTTGCGCAAGGTTCCGATGCCAGTCGCTTCCACCTCGACCACGTCGCCCGGTTTCAGGTAGCGCGGCGGATCGAAGCGGGCGCCGGCGCCGGTCGGGGTGCCGGTGATGATGATGTCGCCGGGCATCAGTGTGGTGAAGGTGCTGATATAGGCTATTTCCTCGCGGATCGGAAACATCATGCGGGACAGGACATCGTCCTGGCGCAGCTCGCCATTCACCCGGGTCTGAATCCGCGCCTCATCGAGCTGCGCGGCGTCGGTGAAGGGCACCAGCCACGGCCCGATCGCGCCGGAATTGTCCCAGTTCTTGCCTTGCGTCACGTTGAACTTGGCGTGCCGCACCCAGTCGCGGATCGTGCCTTCGTTGCAAAGCGTCAGCGCGGCGATGTGATCGTAGGCATCCTCCGCCTTGATCCGCCGTCCGCCCTTGCCGATCACGATGGCGACCTCGCCCTCGTAATCCAGCGTGTGGTTTTCCGGTGGCCGGATCAGCGGGCAATCGTGGCCGGTGAAACTGCGCGGAAAACGCGGGAACAGCGACATGTGCTTGGGCTGCGCCGTGCCGTCCTTGTATTCGGCGTTGCGGTCGGGGAAGTTCACCCCGACGCAGATGATTTTTTCCGGGCCGGGCACCGGGATGTCATAGCGGAACGTGCCGTTCGGATGGGTTGCCGCGCGTCCCGCCGTCGCCACTTCCAGCCGCGACAGACCGTCCGCCGCGATCACCTCGCGCAGGGTTGGCCAGTCGGGAAAATCGGGCGACAGGGCGATGAACCCGTCCTCGACCACCGCGCCGTAGAGCTGCGCCCCGTCCGCGCGCACCGTTGCGAATTTCATCCCCGGTATCCTTTCCTCTGTTCCTCAAATACTGCCGCCGGCGGAGTCCCGCCCCCGGCCACCCGCGCTCATGGCGCGATGATGGGCTGCGCCTTCATCTTCGAGGCCCGAACCTCGACATCCGCGAACGTGCTGCCATGCTCGAACCAGCTTTTCGGCGCCGGTGCGCCCCACAGCGTCTGCCGCTGCGGGTCCTTCAGATCCCACTTGATCGGCTCCAGATCCGGGTCCACGGTCTGGTAATCGGAACAGTAGATTTCGATCCGGTGCCCATCGGGGTCGAGGATGTAGAGGAAAAAGGCGTTGGAAATCCCGTGCCGCCCCGGCCCGCGCTCGATATTGCTCAGATATCCGGTGGTGCTCATCAGATCGAGCAGGTCGATGATATTGAGCGGCGTCGGCACCCAGAAGGCGGTGTGATGCAGCCGCGGGCCTTGGCCATTGGTGAAGGCGATGTCGTGGATGCCGCCTTTGCGGTGCATCCATGCGGCCCACAGGTTCCCGCTTTCCTCGTCCTCAGTGTATTCGGTGACGCGGAAGCCCATTTCGTTATAGAAGGCGACGCTTTCGTCCACGTTCGGGCTGAAGCAGTTGAAGTGGTCGATGCGCAGCGGCTTCACCCCGTGATAAAGCGCGTATTTCTGATGGATCGGTTCCAGCCGGTCCATCTTGAAATAGAACTCCATCGGCGCGCCGAACAGGTCCGTCGTGCGCAACGTGCGGCCCTGATAGGGGCGGGTGACCCACTCCACCGGCAGGCACTTGGCCGCGAACCAGTCCCAAGCCTTGTCGAGGTCTTCTTCGGAATAGAGTTTGTAGGACAGGTAATTGACCTCCGGCGTGTCGCCCTTGCGCAGCACCATGCAGTGATGGCCGCGTTCCTCCATCGCGCGCAGGTAGATCACCTGGTCGTCCTCGTCGGTGACCTGCAGGCCCAGGGTGTCGACGTAAAACGCACGCGACGCGGCCAGGTCGGTCACCATCAGTTCCACATGGCTCAGCCGGACGATGTTGAAGGCCGGGTAGAGGTTCGGGGCGGGAATGGGCATCTCTGCTCTCCTTCGGGGCCGGTTACTGGACCGGGAAGATCACGTTGGTCTGGCCGGTACCGGAACTGGGGAAATAGTCGGTCACGACTTCACATTTGCCGTCATACTGGTCCCAGCCAAGCGCACCGTAAAGCATCGCGGTGTCATGCATCGATCCTTCGCCGCAGCAGAACTGCGCGTAATCGCCCAGCATCTTCAGGAAGGTCGCGTGATCGCCGCGTTTCCACATTTCCAGCATGTGCAGGTCCATCTGCCGGTTGAATTCGGAACTGATGGTGAAGGTGCCGTTATTGGCGGCGTAATCCTTGTTGGCCCAGATCTTGTGGCTCAGGCTGCCGCTGGCGACGAGCAGAACCTTGCTGTCGCTGGCCGCCACCGCTGCGCGGATCGCCTCGCCCACCACGCGGCTTTCGTCGTGACCGTGCACGGTGCACCAGGCGGCGATCGACACCACCTTCATCTCATGCTCGCGGCTCATGAAGCGCATCGGCACCAGCGTGCCATATTCCAGTTCAAGGCTGTCGAGGTGATGCGACAGTGTGTAGGCGCCCCTGTCGCTGGCGGCCTTCGCGATGGCATCGCCCAGTTCCGGGTTGCCGTCATAGCCATAGGGCAGGTCCTGGATGAATTGCGGGAATTCGTTCGAGGTGAACAGGCCCTCGAACCGGCTGTTGGCGTTGATGTGGAAACCCGCGTTGATCACCCAATGGGTGTCGCAGATTACCACCGTGTCGGCGCCGAGCGCCTTGGCGCGCCGCGCGATTTCGCGATGGCCGTCGATGGCGGCCTGCCGCTTGCCCTTGATCGGCCCGTCCTGTTCCGACATCAGCATGGTCGGAACATGGGTCATCTTGGCGGCAAGAACGATTTCTCCCATCTGTCTTCCTCCTCCTCGAAGAAACTTTTCGCGCGTTTCCTTGCAGTGCCGGTCAGGCGCCGAGCCGGGGGATGCGGTGCTGGCCGGTCGCCAGGCCGATATGTTTCTGTTCCATGTAGAACTCGAAGGACCAGTCGCCGCCGTCGCGGCCAATGCCGCTGGCCTTGACCCCGCCGAAGGGGGTGGGCAGGTGGCGGACGTTTTCGCTGTTCACCCAGATCATCCCGGCCTCGAGCTTGTCGGTGAAGCGCAGCGCGCGGGTCAGGTCGTTGGTCCAGACGTATCCGGTCAGCCCGTAGGCGACGCCGTTGGCGATTGTGAGCGCCTCTTCCTCGGTGTCAAAGGGAATCGCGGTCAGGACGGGGCCGAAGATTTCCTCCTGCGCGATGCGCATGTCGTTCGTGGCCCCGGTGAACAGCGTCGGGCGCACGTAATAACCCGGTTGGTCCAGCGCTTCGCCGCCCGCGGCGATGGTGGCGCCGTCGGATTTGGCAATGTCGAAATAGGAACAGACCTTGGCGAAATGGGTCTGGTGGATCAGCGGCCCGATTTCGGTCGTCGGGTCCAGCGGATGGCCGACCCTGATCCGGTTGACCCGCTCGATCAGCTTGGCGGTGAATTCCTCGGCGATGGTGGATTGCACCAGCAGGCGCGACGACGAGGTGCAGCGTTCGCCGTTCAGCGAATAGATCATGAAGATCGCAGCATCGAGCGCGCGGTCCAGATCGGCGTCGTCGAAGACGATCACGGGGTTCTTGCCGCCCAGTTCGAAATGCACCCGTTTCAGCGTGTCGGCGCCCTGTTTCATGATCATTGACCCGGTTTTCGATTCACCGACGAAGGCGATGGCCTTGATGTCGGGATGTTCGGTCAGCGCTTTCCCGGCATCCTCGCCAAATCCGTTGACGAGGTTCCAGACGCCCGGCGGCAATCCGGCTTCCTCGGCGATTTCCATCAGGATACGGGCCGTCACAGGGCTGAATTCGGCCGGTTTGTGCACCACGGTGCAGCCCGCCGCCAGCGCCGGGGCGATTTTCCAGGTCGACAGCATGAAGGGCGTGTTCCACGGCGTGATGACCCCGATCGGGCCGATCGGCACCCGCGTGGTGATGTTCATCAGGGTGGCCGAGGGCAGGTGCTGCCCGTCGCGCGCCGAGGGCGCACGGTCGGCGAAGAAGCGGAAATTGGCCGCGCCGCGCAACGCCGCCTTGGACATGAAGCGCAGCGCCTGCCCGGTGTCCCAGCATTCGCAGAGCGCGATTTCCTCAGCCCGCGCGACGATACCGTCGGCGATCTTGTGCAGGATCTTCTTGCGCTCGTTCGGGTCCATGTCGCGCCAGGCTGGTAAGGCCGCCTTGGCGGCCTGTGCGGCGGCGTCGATATCGGCGGCGCCGGAATTCGCGACGCTGCAGATCCGCGTTTCATCCACCGGCGAGTGGTTTTCGAACGTCGCGCCGCCTTGGGCCGGACGGTCCTCGCCATCGATCCGGTTCAGAACGCCGCTGTCGCGGAACCGGGCCAGGTAGCCCTGCAGCTTGTCGATATTGGCTTGAAGATCGGACATGTGTCAGCCTTTCAGATGATCGCGGATGGTGCCGGTCTTGGGCGCCAGTTCCGGGTCGATGTCGCGCATTTCCATCGACAGGGCGATGGAACGGGTTTGCATCAGCGGTTTGAGGAAGTCTTCGGCGGCGGCGAACAGATCCGCCGTGGCGGATTTGCGCGCCTCCAGCGTGCGGCCGCCGCGCAAACGGACGGAGATGTCGATATAGTCGTGCTTGGGGTCGCCGTCGGCGATGCTGACATGGGTCGCGCGGAATGCCCGCACGCGGATGCCGGCCATCGGGAAGACGCCGGTGTCGATCGCTGTCCGCCGGATCAGGTCGCAGAAGGCAGGCCAGTCCACCACCTCGTCGAGGTTGGCGGAATAGTCGATCATGAAATGAGCCATGCCTTCTCCTCTCTTTGTAATTAACATGTTAATCAAAATGGTTTGCTGCGTCAACCCTATGACTTGCCGTTTTGAAAAAACGAAGGCACATAAGGGGCATGGATAGCCACCGACCGAAACCAACGGAAACGAATCGATCCCTGCCGATCGCCCTGCTGCGTGCGCGGGAAAGGGTGATGGGACCGATCCGCAACATGCTGTCCAAGGCAGGCGTTACCGAGCAACAGTGGCGGGTGTTGCGGGTGCTGGATGAACGCGGCACGCTCGACCCGACCGAAATCGCCGACCGGTCCTGTCTGCTGTTGCCATCGCTGACGCGCATCCTGCAGACGTTGGAAGCCAAGGGCATGGTGGCGCGCGCGCCGCATCCGACGGACCGGCGCAAGCAGCAGATTTCGATCACCGAGACTGGTCGTCAGCTGATCCTCGACAATCTGGAGGAAAGCCAGCAGCTGAACGCTTGGCTGCGGGATGAATTCGGCCAGGAAAAACTGGATGCGCTGCTCGACCTGCTGAACGAACTGGACGCGCTGGAACGCCCTGCGGGACCGTAGGGGGCCTCAACCCTCAGCTTTCGGCACGATTCCGTCCGATACCCACTGATCGAAGATCTCCAACACTTTTTCGCTGAACGCATCGTCGTTGATGTGGCAGTCGAGGTCTTCCAGCGTGACGTTGGCCGGGCAGGCCTCGCGTATCTCGTCACAGAAGGCCGCCAGCCCCTCGGCATCGTGCAGCGGCGCGCCGGGGCGGTCCCATTCGTTGCCACCCTTGTTGGGCAGCAGGAAGGTGGTCGGCCCGGTCGCGGTGGACAGTTTTTCCGCCATCAGCCGGGCGACTTCGCGCCTCTCGTCGGTGCTCAGCAGGACCGAGGTCAGCAACCGGTTATGATCATGCGCCTCGCGCCCCTTCAACCGTTCGGGCAGCGGGTGCCAGCCGATCAGATCTACAAGGTCGTAACAGGCCGGCGCGACCATCTGCGGGATGCCCTTCAGCCCGGCATTGGTCATCCGGTCGGCCCCGGCGGAAATGCCCGATCCCATCATGTGATTACCGACCTCCTGCGTGGCGAAATCCATCACGCAGGCAAAGGCGCCCTGTTCGGCCAGCGCTTCGAACGCCCGTCCGCCCATGCCGGTGGCGTGGAACACCGCGACCTCATACCCGCGGTCTTCCAGCGCGGGTTTCAGCTTGACCATGTAATGCAGGATCGTCTTGCCGAAACTGGTCATGCCGATCAGCGGCCGGTCGCGTTTCGGCGGTTCTGCCGCGCGCGCCGCGCCCAGCACGGCACCCGCTGCCTGGCTCAGCGAGGATTTGCAGACCGAATTCAGCCCGTACAGCCCCCCGGCCCAGAGGATCATCTGGATATCGGCGGCCAGCCGTTCGGGCGGCAGCATGGCGGAAAAGCTGACGGTCGAGACCACGTATTTCGGCACGCCGAGCGGCAGCGCCGCACACAGGTCCAGCGCAAGGTCGGTGCCCATCGTGCCGCCCAACACGATGGCGCCGTCGATCTTCCCTTCGGCATGCAGTTTCGAGGCCAAGGCCGCCGCACCCTTGGCCATGATCTGCATCGCGACGTTTTCGTCGCCGCTGGCGATGGCGGCCTCGATCGAACTGCCGCCCGCCTGTGCCACGTCGTGTTTCGACACGTCCGTCGGCGCCTTGGGGTCGCCCAGCACGCTGACATCCATGGTCAGAACGCCGCCGCCCTGACCCATTATGCAATCGGCCAGATAGGATAATTCATCATCCTTGGTGTCATAGGTTCCGGCGATCAGGATCGTCTTGTCTGCGGTCATCGTCTTCCCCGGTTAGAGCTGAATCCATGCGGTTTTCAGGTCGGTGTATTTATCCAGCGCATGCAGCGATTTGTCATGGCCGTTGCCCGATTGTTTCACCCCGCCGAGCGGTACCGTATTGTCGGCACCGCCATAGGTGTTCACATGCACCACACCCGCCCGGATGTTCCGGACCATGCGATGGGCCCGCGACAGGTTGCCGGTCCAGACGCCCGCGGCCAACCCGTAATCGGTGCCGTTGGCGATCTTCACCGCCTCGTCCTCGCTATCAAAGGGGGTGACGGCCAGAACCGGGCCGAACACCTCCTGCTGCGCCAGCCGGTGATCGGGCTGCACCCCGGTCACGATCGTGGGTTCCATGTAATAGCCGCCCGAACTTTCGAGAATGCGGCTGCCGCCAAGCGCGATTTCGCCGCCTACCTTGATCGCATCCGCGACGAAGCCCAGATTGCCCTGCAGCTGGGTATCGGAATTGACCGCGCCGATCTGGCTGGTGAGGTCCAGCGGATCGCCCACCTTCAGCGCCTCGGCGTGTTTCGCCATCAGCGCGACGAAGTCGTCATGCACCGCGCGTTCCACCAGCAACCGCGATCCGGCGACGCAGACCTGCCCGGAATTGCGGAAAATCCCCATCGCGGAAACCTTCGCCGCCTGGTCCAGATCGGGCGCGTTGGCGAAAACAATGTTGGGCGACTTGCCGCCCAGTTCCAGATAGACCCGCTTCAGGTTCGACCGCGCCGAATATTCCAACAGCCGCCGCCCTGTCGCGCCCGACCCGGTGAAGACCAGAACGTCGACGTCCATCGAAAGCGCCAGCGCCTCGCCTGTGACGCGGCCTTCGCCGGTGACCACGTTCAGCACCCCGTCGGGCAGACCCGCCTCGGCGCAGATTTCCGCCAGCCGCAGCAGCGACAAGGACGCGGTTTCGGCCGGTTTCAGAACCACCGAATTTCCCGCCGCCAGGGCCGGGGCCAGTTTCCACGCCCCGATCATCAGCGGGAAATTCCACGGCACGATGGCGCCCACCACACCCACCGCTTCGCGATGGACCAGACCCAGCACGTTCGGGGCGGTCGGGGCGATTTCGCCATACACCTTGTCGATGGCTTCGGCGTAGTAGCGGAAGGTGCCCGCTGCCGATCCGGCCTCGGCCTTCAGCGCCATGTTGATTTCGGTGCCGTTGTCGCGCACGCCCAGAACGGTCAGTGCCAGCGCCTCGCGTTCGATGATGTCAGCGATCTTGTGCAGCACCTTCTTGCGCGCGGCCGGGGCCATGCGCGACCAGCGGCCGTCCTCGAAGGCGGCGCGCGCCGACGCAACGGCACGGTCCACGTCCGCCTTCGAGGCGTTTCCGATCGTGGTCAGCTTCTGTCCGTCGATCGGGGAGAGAACATCGAGCGTTCCGCCCTCCGCTTCTTGCCACGTTCCGTCAATATGGAGTTTCTGCGGCGCGACAGGTGCGCTCCGATATGTGTCGATGAGTGCTTGGTCGACCATTTGGCCTCCTTCAGTTCCTTGTGATCCAGCCAGACGCGGCGGAAATGCAGGGCAAGAACCGCGATGATCATCAGGAACAGGATCACCGCGATGGGACGCAGCGAGGTATTGTCGCCGCGCCCGTCGAGAAAGAAATCGGGGAAGGCTTTCACCCGCGCCATCCCGGCGCGCAGCTTGACCTCCATGATGCCACCCAGAACCATCCCGAGGATGATCGGCACGATCGGCAGCGACAGGCGTTTCAGGACGAAGCCCAGAACGCCAAACAGGGCGGCGATGACGCAATCGGTGGCCGAGTTGCGCAAGCTGTAGACGCCGACGAAGCTGAGCGTCAGGATCGCAACGCCGAGGAACCGGTTGGGAATCTTCACCACCTTGATCAGATGGTTGGTGGCGAACAGCAGGAACACCAGAACCATCACGTTCAGGATCAGCAGCGCGAGGTACAGCGCGACGACGAAATCCATATGATTCTGGAACAACTGCGGCCCCGGCACCACGTTATGCACGTAGAACACCGACAGCATCATCGCGGTCAGCGCCTCGCCCGGGATGCCAAGGGCCAGAAGCGGCACCATCGCGGCGGCGGGCACCGCGTTGTTGGCGGTTTCGGCGGCGATCAGCCCTTCGGACGATCCGTGGCCGAAATCGTCGGGCCGTTTCGACGTCTTTTGCGCGTAGGTGTAGGACATGAACTGCGCGGTGAATTCGCCTACCCCAGGGATCATGCCCATCAGTACGCCGAAACCGGCCGACACGCCGGCCACGCGCGGGTGGCGGGTGAGTTCGCGCAATCCTTGGAACAATCCGCCCTTCAGCTTGTTGATCCGGGTTTTTTCATCCTCGCCCTGCAGCAGGAAAAATGCCTGGCTCAGCGCGAACAGACCCAGCACCACCACGATCAAGTCGACCCCGCCGGACAGGAAGGATTGGTCGAAGGTGTAGCGCTTTGAATATTTCACCGGTTCCAGCCCGATGGTGTTGATAAAGATTCCGAAACAGGCCAGTGCGGCGGCGATCAGCGTCTGCCGCCGGTGCGCGGTAACGACAAGGATGATGCCCAGCAGTGCGGCGAGGAAAATCTCGCGCGATCCGAACATCGGGGCGACCTTGGCCAGCACGGGCGAAAACAGGATCAGGCAGATCACCGAAAAGATGCCGCCGAAGAAGGACGCCGAATAGGCCAGCGATATGGCCCTTCGCGCTTCGCCCCGGCTGGTCATCGGGAATCCGTCATAGGTGGTCAAGGCGTTAACCGCCGTGCCCGGCGTGTTGATCAGGATCGCCGGGATCGCGCCGCCATACATCGAAGACCCGTAGATGCCCAGAAGCACCGTCAGCCCGACGATCGGGTCCATCGAAAAGGTGGCGGGCAGCAGGATGGCGATGGCAACCGCGGGGCCGACGCCGGGGATGGCGCCGATCAGAACCCCGCCGACCGATCCGGTCAGCAGAGCCAGGACAACGTCCCAGCGGGCAAGGATGTCGAAGCCGGAAAGCAGAAGGTCCATAAGGTCCTCAGAAATTCAGGATGAAGAAACCGCGCAGAGCGCCGGGCAGGTATTCGTAGAGCGCGGCCCCCGGGATCTTCACGTTCAGGAAGGATTTGAACAGCAGCACGATCATCACGCCGGTCGCGGCGCTGATCCACATGAGACGCCGGTCGCGATAGCCCATGCGCCAGACCATCAGCGGCATGAAGGCGACGGTGACCGGCAGGTAGCCAACCAGCGGCACCAGCAGCACATAGGCCATGAACCACAGTGCGTATTCCAGAATCTGGGCCCAGACCAGCACCTCGTCGCGGTCGAACCGGTCGATTTTGCGCCGGGGCAGTCGCCACAGGTGCAGCGCGCCGAACAGGACCATGCCTCCAAGACCCACGGCGGGCCAGAACCGGGGCTGGGCGAAGAACTTGGTCTTCTTCACCCATTTTGTCTGATCGCCGATCTGGCTCAGCAGCAGCGCCGATAGTGCCAGGAAGGCGATGGCAAAGATAATCTGTCCACTGCGCCGGCCGATCTGGCGCGAAAGATCTTCATCGCTCATTAGGGGTGTCCGGGACTAAAGCGGGAAAGGAAGACCGGGCAACAGGCATTGCCCGGTCCATTTCGAATGGATCACTCCAGCAGCTTGCCGATGTGATCCACGGTTTCGATATCCTTGGCCACGCGCGCCGCGGCCTCATCCGCGCCCTGCCAGTAAACCAGCGCGCCGGTTTCCTTGGCAACGGCCTGCGCCCGGTCGCTCATCGCGGTTTTCTTGGCCACGGCGATGATTTTTTCGCGCACGTCCGCGGGGGTGTCCTTGGTCACGAACAGCCCGTTCCACAGCGCGATGTTCAGGCTGTCGTCCAGTTCGCCGATGGTCGGCGCGTCGGGCACCAGCGGGATGCGGCTGTCGGTAATCGCGGTCAGCACCTTCACCTGATCGAGGCAGGGCAGGATCAGCTGCAGCGTGGTGTTGATCACGTCCGCGTCGCCCGAGGCCAGCGTGTTGCAGTCGAGCGCGTCGAAGGCCGCGTCCGACCCCCATTCGAAACCGGCATTCACGGCAAAGGCCTTGGTCACCTGCGTCGGTGTCAGCACGTCGCCGAAATGGCCAAGCGCCACGTCGTTTGATTTCGCGTAGTCCGCCAGTTCCGCCATGCTGGAATAGGGGGCGTCGCCGCTGGTGGCGATGACGAAGGGATAGGTCAGGAAGATGCCCAGCGGATCGAACTTGGCCGGGGTCAGGTCGTCGATGCCGATCTGGTGGCCGACCACCGGAACGCCGATTACGAAGGACCCGATGGTGTAGCCGTCGGCGGGCGCATTGGCGACTTCGATCGCGCCGGGGAAGGGGCCGCCGCCGCCGCCGGGCTTGTTCACCACCGCCGCCGAAACGCCGTATTCGGTCTGGAAATCCTCGGCGATCATCCGGGTCAGCACGTCTTCGAGGTCGCCGGGCGGCCAGGGCACGATGAAACTGACGGGCTTTTCGGGGTATTCGGCGATGGCTGCGCCGGCGGTTGCCGTAAGGGCAAGCGCAAGAGCGCCGCCCAGAACCTTGTTGATGATCATTTCAGTCTCCCTGTCATTATCGGCTCATTATTCGAACCGTTGGTTCTTTTTTAGATTGACAGAGGGGCGGAACTTCTGTCAACAAATTTGTAAACCGGGCCGCCGTTTTGTGCGGTGACTGCCCGGAAAGTGAACTTGAAGGAAGGTGATCCCGGACATGGGAACGGTATCCAAGGCATTGTCATTGTTGGGGCATTTCAACCGGGCGCGGCCACAGATCGGGCTTAGCGACATGACTCGCCTGTCGGGGCTTAACAAGGCCACCGTCCACCGTCTGCTGACCGAACTGGCCGAACAGGGATTCGTCGAACAGGTCGGATCGGGGCGGGAATACCGGCTTGGTCCGGCCTTCCTGCGGCTTGCCGCGTTGCGCGAAGCAGCGGTGCCGATGCGGGAAGTGTCGCTCAAGGTGCTGCACGAACTGAGCGCCGCAACCGGCGAAACCGCGCATCTGTCACTGTTGCAGGGGGATCAGTTGTCGACGCTCGCCTATGCTTACAGCCCGGTCCACGGGACAAGGGTGACGATGGAAGATGCCGAGGTGCTGAACCTGCACGCCACCAGTTCCGGGCTTGCGGTTCTAGCCTTCAGCCCGCCGGATTTCGTCGACAAGGTTCTGAGCGCGCCCTTGGTGGCGAAAACGCCGGACACCATAACCGATCCCGACCAGTTGCGCGCCCGCCTGAGCGCGGTGCGCGAAACCGGAATCGCCGAATATGTCGGCGGCTTCGAAGAAGACGTGCATTCCCACGCGGTGCCGATCTTCGATGCCACGCAATCGGTGATCGGCGCGGTCGCCGTCGCTGCGCCGGTGGCGCGCATGAACGCGGATCTGATCGCCACGATTCGCACCGAGGTAAAACGGTGCGCCTTGGATCTGACACGGTTGCTGGGCGGTTTCCTGCCTGATGGTTTCAACCGGGAAAACGCGGCCTGACAGGGCCTGAACAGATTGACGCCGGCGTTTCGCGGGCATTCAGATAAGGGGGAAGACCCATGAAAGACAGCAATTTCCTGAAAGAGATGAATGCCCGTTCGGTCTGGCACCCGATGGCCCATCCCGCCGACAGCCAGCAGAACCCGCCCACCATCGTCACCGGGGCGCAGGGCGTGCGGATCACCGATGTCGACGGGCACGAGGTGGTCGATGGCGTCGGCGGTCTGTGGAACGTCAACCTCGGATTTTCCTGCGAGCCGGTGAAGGCGGCGATCGCGGCGCAGCTGGACCGGCTGCCCTACTATTCGATCTTCCGCGGCACCACGAACGATTGCGTGATCGAACTGGCCGAGGAATTGCGCGATTTCTTCGCCCCCGACGGTTTGTCGCGCGCGTTTTACACCAGCGGCGGGTCCGACAGCGTGGAAACCGCTTTGCGGCTGGCGCGGCAGTATCACAAGGTCAAGGGCGAACCGGGCCGGATCAAGTACCTGTCGCTGAAGAAAGGCTACCACGGCACCCATACCGGGGGCGCCTCGGTCAACGGCAACGCAAATTTCCGCACCCAGTACGAACCGCTGTTGCCCGGCTGCTATCACATCCCGGCACCCTATACCTATCGCAACCCGTTCAACGAAACCGACCCGGAAAAGCTGGCGCAGCTGTGCCTGCAGGCGCTGGAGGATGAAATCGCCTTCCAGGGCGCGGGCACCATCGCGGCGATGATCATGGAACCGGTGCTGGGCGCGGGCGGAGTGATCCCACCGCATGAAAGTTTCATGCCCGGCGTGCGCGAGATCTGCAGCAAACACGGCATCCTGCTGATCGCGGACGAGGTGATCACCGCCTTCGGCCGCACCGGCAGCTGGACCGGCAGCCGTCACTGGGGCGTGCAGCCCGACCTGATGTGCACCGCCAAGGCGATCACCAACGGATACTTCCCCTTCGGCGCGGTGATGATTTCCGACGCGGTGGCCGAGGTGTTCGAAAAGGACGAAAGCGGCCGCGCCGCGATCGGCCACGGCTACACTTATTCCGGCCACCCGGTAGGGGCGGCGGCGGCCTTGGCCTGCCTGGCGGAAACCAAGCGGTTGAACGTCAAGGACAACGCGGCGGCGCGCGGGGCGGAGCTTCACGAGGGGCTGAAATCGCTGCAGGCCGATTTAGACCTGATCGGCGATGTGCGCGGCGGTCACGGGCTGATGTGTGCGATGGAACTGGTCAGCGACCGCGCCACCAAGGCGCCGATCGACAAGGCGCGGATCAATCAGGTGCAGGAAGTGGCCTATCAGTCCGGCGCGATGGTTCGCGTGTCGGGCCCCAACATCATCCTGTCGCCGCCCCTGGTGCTGACATCGGACGATGCGCAGGTGATCCTGTCGGCGCTTCGTGCCGGGTTCGACAGCCTGTAACGGCGATTAGTGCTAAGCCCGGAACAAGGCCGAAGGCCACCGGGCCAGCGCCAGTTCGCCCCGACGGACTGGCGCTTTGGTGTTGCTTGATTTTCCACTGGTAGGACGCACGGGCTTGGCTGGGATAAAGTGCCATACTCAAAGGTCGCAGCGCCCCCCCGCGGACTGGCGCTGACCCGGCTCGTGTTCGCTCAGCCCGCGTTCTGCCGTTCGATATAGGCGCGCAGTTCTTCCGCCTCGTGCCGGGCTTCACGCAGCCCGTCCATGGTTGCGGAAAGCTCGGCCTCGGTCTGCGACAACTGGTTGGTCAACTCGGCTTCGCGCTGCTGCATGTAGGTGATCGCCTGATCGCGGGCTTCCTCGGCCTCGTGCAGTTCCTGCGCCATGCGCTCCAGTTCGCCGATGTCGGCCTTGGCGACGCGGGTGAACTTGTGGATCAGCCAATAGGCGAACCAGCCAAGGCAGAAGGCCACGAACAGAACGATGGCCGTTGCGATGATGAATTCGGTTCTGTTCATTTGTCTGTTTCCTCCGCGCCGGTTTGCTCGTCCGGTTTTTCTTCTTCAGCCGTGGCTTCGTCGGCCTCATCAGCCGAGGCTTTGTCTTGCTCGTCCGCCGTGGCTTTATCTGCCGCATCCGCCGATACCTTCCCTGCCTCTTCTGCGGCCGAGGCTTCGTCTTCTTCCGCCGGAGAGCCGGCTTCTTCCTCTGCCGGTTGCGTTTCCAGGCTTTCCAGTGCGGTTTCGGTTTCCACCATCGGTTCGGGGCGGATCAGCTTGAATTCGATCCTGCGGTTCGCGTCGCGGCCTTCCTCGGTCTCGTTGCTGGCAACCGGGTTGCTTTCGCCATAGCCCTTTGCCTTGAAGGACGAGGTCAGGATGCGGCGTTCGCGCAGCGCATTCAGCACCGCCTGGGCGCGCGCCTGACTCAGCGCGAGGTTCATGCTTTCGCGCCCCTGGCTGTCGGTATAACCGCCGATTTCCATCTTGATCTCGCCGCATTCCTTGAGGATTTCGGCAATGGCGTCGATGATGTTCTGGGAATTCGCGTCGGGCGTATAGGACCCCGGTTCGAAATTGATCTTGCTGGTCTCGAGGATCTTGCCGATCCGGACTTCGCATTCTTCCGGCGTGGGGATCGCCGCGATCGGGTCCAGCTTTTCCAGGTATTCGACATCGATATCGAAACGGGCGCTTTGACCCAGCTTGGCGACCAGCAGCCGGGCGATGCGGGCGCTGGCATCCTGTTTGCCGGTCTTGCCGAAGATCGAAATCATTTCGGGGGTCACCGTCACTGCGCCGTTGGACAGGTGCGAAAGCGCTTCGATGCCTGCCAGAACCCGCATTGGCCAGTTTTCCGGCAGGGTGTCATCCAGCCGCGCGGCGGTGTGGACCGAGGCCGACCCGAACCGCGCCCTTGCATAGCTTTCCGTGGCCGCGCGGGCCAGTTCATCGCTGAGGCGGCCGCGCATCTGCACCAGGCCTTCGGGTGACAGCGTGGCGACGAATTCCGGTGCCTCGCCATTGGCGTCGTCCTTCGGCCGGGGCAGGGTCGAATGCAGCGAGAAGACTTCGGGCAGGCGGTTTTCCAATTCGCCCACCACCCGGTCGAAAACCGCTTGCTGGGTGCCCTCGGCCGCCAGCAGCGTGATGTCGGCATCGGCAAAGGTCACCGATCCGGCGCCAAGTTCGGCCAACGCGGCGATCGACAGTTCGGCGGCCTCGCCCCAGCGGGGCGAGGGCACGCCAAGCCCGATGATGCAATCGGCATTGTCGCTCAGCCCGGCCTTCCGCGCCGCGGCCAGAATGCGGGTCCGGGATTCTTCGTCATCGGCCGAACAGGCATCGAACCGCGCTTCGCCCTCTTCGATCAGGAACCGCAGGGTGAAGGGGGTGATCACCGGGCGCGGCGCGGAAATGTCCAGCGCCAGCTTCAGGTCATGCCCGGCGGCACGTTCCAGATCCTTTTCCAGGTCGCGCTTGGCCTCGGCGCTGTCGGTCATGGCGCGGATGGTGACGGCCCCCGCTTCGACCGATATTTTCGAACGCGGCAGCTTCTTCAGCGCCTTGATGCCGTATTCGACGCTGTCTTCCCAGTGTTCGGGCGTGTCGTAGTCGGCGGTCTGCAACAGGTCGGAGACCGAAGCGTCACCGGCGATCGACTGCAGGGTCTTGACCAGCTTGGCACGGTCCGTTTCCGCTGGCACCAGCCCAATCAGGGAAATGCCGCTGTCGTTGCGCAGGATTTCAATCGAAAAGCGCGGCGCCTGCATCGAGGCGCTGTCGGCCACCGCCATTTCGTCGATCACCCTTGCGGCATCTACGACGCTGCCCGCGGTGGATACCGCCTTGAAGCGCTGCGCTTCCGACGGGGCGGTCCCCGTCAGCATCACCCGCAGCCCGTCGGCCTGGACTTCGGCCCAGGTCAGCCCGTGATCGTCGAGGCTGCGGCGGATGCCGAGTTCGGAATTGTCTTCGATCACGTCCACGATGCTATTGGCAGCCAGCAATCCGAGGGCGGCGGCGATTGCGAAGGGCGCGGCAGTAATGAGAAGCGATGACAGGCGCATATTTTCCTGCAGGTATTGTCAAGTTGTCCAGATGTTTAGGCGCGCTGGACACATTGTGCAATCACAGGAGTGCCGCACCGGCGAAAAACAGCAAGGGGATCAAGCCGGTGTTGCGGTTGGCGCGGAAAAGGCGAAGGCATATTGCGTGGTCCTCGGTGTCGAGAATGCGCATTTGCCAGACCATATGCGCCCCGAAGGCCCAGGGGCCCAGCAATGCCACCAGCACCGCGAACGGCGATCCGCCACGCCCCGCCATTGCCAGCAGAACCGCCAGCGACATCAGCGAAACGCTGAGCACTAGGAACCGCTTCAGCCATTGCGGCGTGCGTTCGGCGAACAGCCGGGCGGTGGATTTCACCCCGAGCAGCGCGTCGTCTTCCTTGTCCTGATGGGCATAGATCGTGTCGTAGAACAGGGTCCAGGCCATGCCGGCGAAATAAAGCGCGAAGGCGGCCGGGTGCAGCGATCCGGTATGCGCCACCCAGACCAGCAGCGCGCCCCAGTTGAACGCGATACCCAGGAAAACCTGCGGCCACCATGTGAACCGCTTGGCGAAGGGATAGATGGCGACCGGCAGCAACGACAGGATGCCCATCGCGATGGCTGCGGTGTTGAAGGTCAGCAGGATGCCGAAGGCGATCAGCGCCTGCAGTGCCATATAGACGACGGCCTGCTTGACGCTGACCTGTCCCGATGGGATCGGGCGCGACCGGGTGCGCTCGACGCTGCCGTCGATGTCGCGGTCGGTGATGTCGTTCCAGGTGCAGCCCGCCCCGCGCATCAGCCACGCGCCGATGCCGCAGCCGACGAAAATCCACAGGTCGTGCAGCCGCGCCTGCCCGTCATGCAGGATCGCCAGCGCCAGCCCCCACCAGCAGGGCAGCAGAAGAAGCCATGTCCCGATCGGACGGTCGGCGCGCGACAGCCGCAGGTACGGGCGCGACCAGGCTGGGGCAAGGTGATCCACCCAGTTGCCGCGCACGGCGTCGGATACCTGGCCTGCGGGCTCTGGCGTCTGGGAATTCTGCGGCATATGAATATGTCCATGACAATGAAGATCCGCCTCTATGTAGATCATCCGCTGGGGCAGGGGCAATCGGTTCCCCTCGACCGCGATCAAGCGCATTACCTGTTCGGGGTGATGCGGCAGCAGCTTGGCGCGCAGATCGCGCTGTTCAACGGGCGCGACGGCGAATGGCGCGCCGAAGTGGTCGAGGCGGGCAAGCGCGGCGGCACGCTGGAATGCCGCGAGCATACCAAGCCGTTGCAGATGCCGCCCGACCTGTGGCTGATTTTCGCGCCGATCAAGAAGGCGCGGACTGATTTCATCGTCGAAAAGGCCGCCGAGATGGGGGCGGCCAAGATCATCCCTGTGCAGACCGATTTCACCAATTCCGAACGCATCCGGCAGGACCGGTTGCAGGCCCACGCGGTCGAGGCGGCGGAACAGTGCGGCGGCACCTTCGTGCCGGAAGTGACCGGGCTGCAGAAGCTCGACCGGCTGCTGGCCGACTGGCCCGAGGGCCGCAAGCTGATGTTCTGCGACGAGGCGGAAGTCGGCGCCGGCAAGGTGCTGGGCGAGGCGGGGCCGGGCCCCTGGGCGATCCTGATCGGCCCCGAGGGCGGCTTTTCCGAAGCCGAACGCAAGCGGCTGCACGATCTGCCCTTCACCCATGTGGTCAGCCTCGGTCCGCGCATCCTGCGCGCCGACACGGCGGCGGTGGCGGCGCTGACCGTCTGGCAGCAGGCGCTGGGGGATTGGGGATGATCCGGCAGGCGCGGCCCGGCGAAGAGGCGGAGATCGAGGCGTTTTTGGCCGGTCACGCGGACAGTTCGGTGTTCCTGCGTGGCAATCTGGCTGAACATGGGATGGACGAGCGCGACCACCCGCACGGGACTGCCTTTTTCCGCTCCCCGGTGACCGGCCCGGTCAAGGCCATGTTCGGCTGCACCAACAATGGTTTCCTGATGTGTCAGGCCCCGGCGGCGGGGCTCGATCTGTGGCAGGATTTCGCCTTGGCCCTGCAGGGGCAGGAGGTTTGCGGCATGACCGGGGATGACGGTCAGGTTCTGGCGGCGCTCGCCGCGCTTGGCCTGCCCGAAGCGGCGTTCAACGTGAACCATGCCGAACCGCTTTACCGGCTCGACCTTGCCGCCTTGCAGGCGCCGGATGCCGAATTGCGCCGGCCGGTGGCCGATGACGTCGATCTGCTGGCCCTGTGGTTTGCGCAATATATGCGCGACACCGGGCAGGCCGGGGATCAGGCGGACAGCCTGCGCGTCGCGATCACCCGCGCGGTCGAGGCGATTTCGCGCGGCAAGACGCGGTTGTTGATCGAAGACGGGGTGCCGGTGGCGATGACCGGCATCAACGCCGAGGTGGGCGATATGGTGCAGGTAGGCGGCGTCTTTACCCCGCCCGACCGGCGCGGCAGGGGCCATGCCGGCCGCGCGGTCGCTGCGCATCTGGCTGAGGCGCGGGACCGGGGGATCAAGACTGCGATCCTGTTCGCCAACAACGCCGTCGCCGCGCGGGTCTATGAAGCCATGGGCTTCGAACGGGTCGGGGCCTATCGCGTGGCGATCCTGAAAGCGCCCCGGGTGATCGGAGCCGCCGCATGAGTTTCCTGCGTCCCGAAGCCGCCGCCGGTTTGCGCCGCTGGAGCGAAGCCATCGTCGCGTTGGGCCTCAGCCTGCTGGGGCTTTACTGGGCGCTGACCTCTTACGGGCTGCTGCGCTGGCTGGGCTGGGTCATTCTGGCGCTTGGCGTGGTCTGGGTGTTTCTGTCGGTGCGCCGGGCGCGTTTTGCCCGTGGCATGGGCGGGGCCGGCATCGTCGAGGTGGATGAGGGCCGGGTCAGCTATTTCGGGCCGCGCGTTGGCGGGGCGCTGGCGATCCCGATGCTGGTCACGGTGCGGCTCAAGCGGGGGATGGACGGTGAATTGGCCTGGTTCCTGCTGGCGCAAGACACCACGCCCCTTAACATTCCCGTGAACGCAGAAGGCGCCGAGGCACTTTACGATGTCTTCGCGACCCTGCCGGGCCTTGATATGCAGGCGATGCTCCGGGCGTTAAACGACCCGCATTCCGATGACGTGCTGGTCTGGCATTCGGACATGCGCCGGCTGCATTGACTTTGCGGGAAAATGACCTCAATTCTGGCCCGATCTTAGGCAAGACAGAGCGGAGCGAACCATGTCAATTCCCCAATCCGGCGGCGGGCCGATCGAACATCGCGACCAGCTGGCCGAATATCTTGCCTCGGGCTGCAAACCCGATTCCGACAGCTGGCGCATCGGCACCGAGCACGAGAAATTCGGCTATTGCAAGGACACGCTGAAGCCACTGCCCTATGAGGGTGAGCGGTCGGTCCTGGCGGTACTGGAAGGGTTGCGCGACAGCCATGGCTGGGCCCCGGTGGAAGAGGCCGGCAAGCTGATCGGTCTGGAAAAGGACGGCGCCAACGTGTCGCTGGAACCGGGCGGACAACTGGAACTGTCGGGCGCGCCGCTGTGTTCCATCCATCAGACCTGCGACGAGGTGAATACCCACCTGCGCGAGGTCAAGGATATCGCCGACAAGATCGGTGTGGGTTTCATCGGGCTGGGCGCCGCGCCGATCTGGAAGCACGAAGAGATGCCGGTGATGCCCAAGGGGCGTTACAAGCTGATGACCTCCTACATGGACAAGGTCGGCAGCATGGGCAAATCGATGATGTACCGAACCTGCACGGTTCAGGTGAACCTCGATTTCGGATCCGAGGCCGACATGGTGCAGAAATTCCGCGTCGCGCTGGCGTTGCAGCCGGTGGCGACCGCGCTGTTCGCCAATTCGCCCTTCTTCGAGGGCAAGGTGAACGGCCACAAAAGCTGGCGTTCGCGTGTCTGGCGCGATCTCGACCCGGCGCGGACCGGCATGTTGCCCTTCGTTTTCGAGGACGGGTTCGGGTTCGAGCGCTATGTCGATTACGCGCTCGATGTGCCGATGTATTTCGTCTATCGCGACGGCAAGTATATCGACGCCTTGGGCCAGTCGTTCCGCGATTTCCTCGACGGCAAGCTGCCGGCGCTGCCGGGCGAGACGCCCACGCTCAGCGACTGGGCCGACCATCTGACCACGATCTTCCCCGAAGCACGGATCAAGCAATACATGGAAATGCGCGGCGCCGATGGCGGCCCTTGGCGGCGTATCTGCGCCTTGCCGGCGTTCTGGGTCGGGCTGATGTACAATCAGGCATCGCTCGACGCGGCGTGGGATCTGGTGAAGCACTGGGATGCGGAGACCCGCGAAGCCTGGCGGGTCGAGGCCAGCGTGCGTGGACTGCAGGCGATCGTCGGCGGGCGCCGGATGATCGACCTTGCCGCCGAGGTTCTGGACATTTCGCGCGCCGGGCTGAAGGCGCGGGCCCGGCCCGGGCTGGGCGGCATGGTGCAGGATGAACGCCATTTCCTTCACGCGCTGGAAGACAGCATCGAAACCGGCATGACCCCTGCCGACGAACTGCTGGCGCATTACAATGGCGACTGGAACGGCGATCTGAGCCGGATTTACCAGGACTACAGTTACTGAGCGGGGCCAGGGCGCCCTCGGTGGCGTCTGTCCGGACGGAAAGCGGAATGATTGCTTCGGCAATGAAAAAGGGGGGCATCGCCCCCCTTTTGTGCGTTGTGGGATGAAGGATTAACGCTTCCAGATCCAAAGGGCGTTGTTTTCGTGCTTGCCGGTGTCTTCGCCGAACACCACCGACCCATCTGCGCGCACCAGCACGTTGTCGGGGTTCGCGATCGAATCGACCGGGCAGGCGTTCGGCGTGTTCGCCTCGTCATAGCCGTGGCCGGCGACTGCCGGGACCATCTTGCCGACGTTGAAGTTCGCGTCGAGCTTCATTTCGTAGACGACGCCGCACTTGTTTTCGGCCAGATCGATGTCACCCTTGCCGTCCGACATGGTTTTGTCGATCGACGACATCGCGAGGTACATGTAGGGCACCGAACCGTCGGCGGCGCCGGCATAGTTGATGTTCACCCCTTCCATCTTGCGGAATTCGCCGGTTGCGCCCTTGGCGACGGCGGCCTTGCGCGATTCGAGGAAGGCAACGCGGTTGTCGGCGGCGTCGCCGGCGGCCCAGGCGGCGACGTCCGCGTCGGTGATGTAGCTGGTTCCCCCGGCCTTGTAGTCGTCCAGCCCGATACCGTCGAAGTCGCGGATCCAGCCGGCGATTTCAGCGTTCGATCCGTGGGCCAGCTCGATCCAGGAAATCTGCAGCGCGGTGCCGGCGCTCGGCGCTCCGGCCTCGCCCAGTTGGGTGATCTTGGCGGCGTAAAGCGTGCCGGCGCTCAGATCGCCCGCCTTGTCGGCCACGAACTTGTAGAAGACGGTGCCGGTGCCGTCGTCGGACAGGTAGACGGTCTTGTTGTCGGGCATGACAACGGCGTTTTCGTGGCTGAACCGGCCCATCGCGAAATGCTTGACCGGCTTGGCGGTACCAGCGGGATCGGTGATTTCGACGATGTAGCCGTAATCATAGGGGTTCGGATAGGTGCCTTCCAGATACGCGGCCAGGACCTTGTTGTCCTCGATGTACTTGTATTCGGGGTTGTTCCAGTCGGCGGTATTGTCGAAATACAGCTCTTCCGAACTCAGCGGGGTGTTCCAGGGCGACATGGTCCCGAAGCAGTTCACCCAGGTGCCGTTGACCGCGGAGAAGTCCAGCATGGTGACCCTGTTCAAATCGGCCGACCAGTTGCCGTTCACGCCGCGTGTCAGCATCGCGCGCGACATGCCGCCGGGCCGGTTTTCCCAGTTGGTGAACAGGTAGCCCTGGTTGGCGTCGATGGGCAGGAACCCGTTGAAGTCGGGATCGTTTGAGGCCAGCAGATCCTTGCCGCCCTGCGACTTGATCACGCCGACATCGCCTTCCTGCAGCAGTACCTGATAGGTGCCGAGGGTCGACAGAACGGTCGCCTTGGCGGCGGCGTCGGTCGGCACCGCATGTTCCGCGGCCGCCCAGTCCGCGTTCGCGATCACGCCGACGGTGGCGCGGGAAAACTTGTTGCCGAGGTCCTTCTTGGGATGCTGGACGTTGAAGAACAGGTCGTGTCCGTGTTCATAAAGGCCGGTGATTTCAGCTTCCAGCGGCACCGTGGCAACGCGGGTCAAGCTGTTGGCGGCGGCGGTCGAAGCGATGGCGGTGGTGCCGAGAAGGATCATCGCGGCGGCTACGCTACGGGTATTCATGGAGCATCTCCCAAGTGGTGGAAAGCATCCCGGCCGGATGCCGGGACGAAACGCACCCTGTTAAACGCTGCATGGTAACAGTGCCGTGACAAGTGTGTAACGGATATAAAAAACAGCATATGTTTTTCTGGCGAAGACCGGAGAGGCGTGGCACAGCACCGGAAAACGCGAAAACGGCGGCGGTAGAGACCGCCGCCGTTGCGCTGTTCGTGCCGGAGATCACTGCAGCAGGACAGCCGGATCCTTGTCTTCGATCTCGGTCCACTTGGTGTCTGCCTTTTCGACATAACCGGGAATGTCGCCGACCCAGCGTTCCTGAATGTCCGAGGACAGGTTCAGGTAGAGTTCGTCATCGACGATCCGCCAGATCGTCGGGTCGCCGTCGACCTTGACCCCCATCGCGGTTCCGAAGGCGCAGTAGCCGCCGTATTTCGGCAGATAGGCTTCGGGGTCGGCTTCGAACGTGGCTTTGTTGGCTTCGGAGGAGAAGCGGTAGGTGGTGTCTTCATAGACCGAGGTGATCTTGTAGCTGCCCTTGGTCGGGGCGCCTTCGGTGAAATAGGCCACCGGGTCATAGCCCTGCAGCGCCAGCCCGGTCGATGAGGCGTTCACCTCGACCCCGGCGGCCAGCGCCGCACCGGTGAGAGACACGGACAGCGCGAGGCCGCCCAGAAGTGTTTTGATCTTGTTCATGGGAAAGTTCCCTTCCTGAAATTTTTATGGTTCCGGGCCGCAACAATTTCGATCCCGGGCGATTTGATGAACAGGCGGCGTAATCGCGCTGCCGTGGAAGCAACTTGGTGAGGTGCCAGTTCACGTTCAAAGCAACATGTTTTTATTGTGCGTGGCGTGAGGGAGGCTGTGCGGAAATGAATTACCCGGACCGGGAGGGGCGATGCTGCGGCGGGCTTTCCTGGCGCAGCCTGATCCGGTGGCGCGCCCGTGCCGGGCGCTCCTTATGAGCTTCGCTGATGCGAAGCGGCGGGGGCGCTGCCCCCGACGTTGAAAACCGGAGGGTTTTCAACGCCCCCCCGGGGATATTTTTGAAAAGAAGAAGTTACTTCTGGCCGATCTTTGGTTCGGTGCCGGTGCGCAGACGGGCGATGTTGGCGCGGTGGGTCCAGAAGATCAGCAGGGTCAGCGCCGCGCCCAGAACGATCATCGTGCCGTGGCCCAGCACCAGCATCCAGACGGTGCTGAGCGCCGCCGCCAGCAGGGCGGAGAAGGACGAGATGCGGGTGGCCAACGCGGTGACCAGCCAGGTGGCGCAGGACGCCAGCCCCACCGGCCACGCCAGGGCCAGCAACAGCCCGAGGAAGGTGGCCACGCCCTTGCCGCCCTTGAATTTCAGCCAGACCGGGAAGCAATGGCCGATGAAGGCCGCGAGACCGGCCAGCTGCGCCGCGTCCTCGGCCACCAATGCGCGCGCCAGCAGCACCGCGGCGGCGCCCTTGCCGCCATCGAGCAGCAGCGTCAAGGCGGCGGCCAGCTTGTTGCCGGTGCGCAGCACGTTGGTGGCGCCGATATTGCCTGATCCGATCTGGCGCAGGTTGCCCAGTCCCATCGCGCGGGCCAGCAGCAGGCCGAAGGGAATCGCGCCCAGGCCGTACCCGATCAGCGCCCAGAGGATCAGGGCGAGGGGAGAGGAGACCAGATCGGGCATCAGTTTTCTCCGAAGACCTGTTTTCCGCCGACGAAGCTGGCCAGCACCTTGCCCTGCATCCGCTGGCCGTCGAACGGCGTGTTCTTGGATTTCGAGTGCAGCTTGAAACGGTCCAGCACGAAGGGCGCGTCGGGATCGAACAGCACCAGGTCCGCCGGGGCGCCTTCGTTCAGCCGCCCGCAGGGCAGGCCGAGCCGCTTGGCCGGGTTGAGCGACATCGCGCGGAACAGTTGCGGCAGGGTCAGGTCGCCGGAGTGATAGAGCCGCAAGACGGCCGGCAGGAAGGTTTCAAGCCCCACCGCGCCGCTGGCGGCTTCCTCGAAGGGCAGCCGTTTGCTTTCCTCGTCCTGCGGCGTGTGGAAAGAACCGATCACGTCGATCAGCCCGTGGCGCAGCGCCTCGACGATGGCCATCCGGTCGTCCTCGGACCTGAGCGGCGGTTTCACCTTGAAGAAGGTGCGGTAGTCGGCGACGTCGAATTCGTTCAGCGTCAGGTGGTGAATCGAGGTGCCGGCGGTGACGTCGAGCCCGTTCTTGCGGGCCCGTTCCAGCGCCGGCAGGGCGCGGGCGGTGGTGATCTGGTCGAAATGATACTTGGCGCCGGTCATTTCGAGCAGCGCGATTTCGCGGTCGATCCCCATCCGTTCGGCCATCGGCGACACCGCCGGAAGACCCCGCAGCGAGGCGAATTTGCCGCTGGTCACCGAGGCGCCGCCCGACAGGATCGGTTCCTGCGGGTGGCCCATCACCAGCGCATCGAGCGATTTGGCATAGGTCAGCGCGCGCGACAGCACCTTGGTGTCGCGCACCACGTGATCGCAATCGCTGAAGGCGACGGCGCCGGCATCTAGCAGGAACCCGATCTCGGTCATTTCGCGGCCTTCGCGGCCCTTGGTCAGGGCGGCCATCGGCACCACGTTGACGGGGGCGGCTTCGTTGGCGCGGCGGGTGACGAATTCCAGCGTTTCGGGACTGTCGATCGCGGGGGAGGTGTCGGGGCGGGTGACCATTGTGGTGACGCCGCCCGCGGCGGCGGCTTGCCCCGCGGATTTGAAGCTTTCCTTGTGCCGCTCGCCCGGTTCGCAGACCTTCACGCCGATATCGACGATGCCGGGGGCAAGGTATTTGCCGCGCCCGTCGATCACCCGGGCGCCTTCGGGCACTGCCAGTTCCACCCCGTGGCCGGCGATCACGCCGTCCTTGACCAGAAGCGTGCCATGGGTGACCGCGCCCGCCTCGGGGTCGATCATGTGGACATCGGTGAAAAGCAGCGTCGTCATTTGGGCTTTCCTTCAGCGGTATTGCGGCCGGTATAGCCGGGCAGGAGCGAAAAGGGGAGGGTGTTCATGCCTTTTCCTCTTGCCGTTCGGTGCGTTGGATGTCGCGCATCATACGATAGACAGCACGCCCGTCGGCAATGCGTTCGAAACCCAGCCTGACCCGGCGCTGGCCGTTTTTCGTCCGGCGCAGGGTTGCTGCGAAATGGAGCGTGGAAAGCGCGCCTTCCTCGAGGTCGAGCACCGTGTCGGCGGTGATCGGGTAGCTGTGCAGCGACCGCCCCTTGAGCGGCAGGTCGGTGGCGATGAAGGCGCGCCGATTGGTCAGCGTGTACCAGCTGTGGCGGCGCCGGTAGGCGGACCAGAACAGACCGCCGATGCTGATCCCGATCCCGACCGAGAAATGGATCAGCCCGAACATCCAGAAAAAACCGCCAGCCATCGACGCCATGATCATCCAGAACAGGGCGAACCCGGCAAAGGCCAGGCCGAACAGGAACGTCATGACATTGGCCGGTTTGAACACCACGGCGCCATCCGGGCGGCCCTGCCAGATGACCTTTTCCCGGGATCGAGGATATCGTCCCAGCCGGTCATCCCCAGCCCCCCGCGCGGGCCCTTTCGATCCGCGCGATGGTGTCGTCGCGGTCAGCCCGGAATTTCAGCAGGTGCTTGTCTCCAGTGCGGGTGATCAGCTGCACCGCGCTGCCCAGTTTGCGGATTTCCTGGATGTCTGCCAGCCGCAGGTTGCGCCCCTGCGGGCCCAGCAGCCGGGTTTCGGTCATGTCCCAGCGGGCCTTCAATTCGTCCGAGGCGAGGTAGAAGGCGCGAACCGCGATCGCGGCCAGCCCGCCGACCGCGCCGGTCCAGGCATGCGGGTTGCCGATGCCCCAGAGGATCGCCATACCCAGCCCCATCGCGCCCGCCGCCATCCAGGCATGATCGCGCCAGTAGGCGGCGCGGTCCGGGTGGAAGCTGTGCAGGACGGTTTCGCCCTCGTTCAGCGGCGTGGTGGGCGACATCTCGGGGATCATCCGGAAGCCCCTTTCAGGCCCGCTATCAGCGCGGCAATGGCAAGGGCAACGAACAGCACGGCCGCCCAAAACCAGCGCTGCAACGTCGGGGCGGGCGCCGGTTCGGCCTTGGCGTTGCCGATCGCGCCTTTGGCCGATGCGCTGCGCAGGGGGGTGAATTCCATTTCGGGCAGGGCTTCGTCCCAGGCGCCGATCAGGGTGACATGCGCGGCCGGGGCCAGCGTTTCGTGGCGGTCGTGAAAGGCGCGGGAATAGAGGATCATGACGGTGCCTTCCAGCGCTTCGATCCGCGCGCGGTCCGGTTCCAGCGCCGCCTCGGGCAGGCCGTTGGCCTTGATCAGGTAGTTGAACAGGCCAAAGCCGGACAGGTCATCGGTATGGAAAATCTCGATCCGGGTTGCGTCGACGTCCTGCACGCCCAGCAGATCGGCCAGACGCCCCGCCGCCAGCCCCGGTTCGGCGGCGTTCAGGATCGTCTGCAATCGTTCGCGCTCGTCCCGGTCCACGTCGAGCGCGAACAATCGCAGGCCGTTGCCTTCGTCGGGCCGGACCTGCAGCGGGTCGATCATACCATGACCTCTTTGCCGGCGCGTGCCGAGCGCAGGTTGCGCGCCAGCAGGTCCATCGCGGCCATCCGCACCGCGACGCCCATTTCCACCTGTTCCTGGATCACCGAGCGGTTGATGTCATCGGCGATGGTGCCGTCGATTTCGACGCCGCGGTTCATCGGCCCGGGATGCATCACGATCGCATCGGGTTTCGCCACCGCCAGCTTTTCGGCATCGAGCCCGTAGCGGTGGTAATATTCGCGCTCCGACGGGATGAAACCGCCATCCATGCGTTCCTTCTGCAGACGCAGCATCATCACCACGTCGACGTCCTTCAGACCCTCTTCCATGTCGTGGTAAACCTCGACGCCGAACTGGTCGATCTGTGTGGGCATCAGGGTGGGCGGGCCGACCAGCCGCACCCGGTTTTCCATCTTGCCCAAGAGGATCAGGTTCGACCGCGCCACGCGGGAATGGGCGATGTCGCCGCAAATCGCGATGTTCAGCCGGTGCAGCCGCCCCTTGGCGCGCCGGATCGTCAGCGCGTCGAGCAACGCCTGTGTCGGGTGTTCGTGCCGCCCGTCGCCGGCATTAAGCACCGCGCAGTTCACCTTCTGCGCCAGCAGGTCCACCGCGCCGGAATGCGGGTGCCGCACCACCAGCAGGTCGGGATGCATCGCGTTGAGCGTCAGCGCGGTATCGATCAGCGTCTCGCCCTTCTTGATCGAACTGGCCTGCATCGCCATGTTCATCACGTCGGCGCCCAGCCGCTTGCCCGCCAGTTCGAAACTGGCCTGAGTCCGGGTGGAATTTTCAAAGAACATGTTGATCTGGGTCAGTCCGGCCAGAGCGTCGGAATGTTTCACCTCGCTCCGGTTCAGATCGACATACTGATCGGCAAGGTCCAGCACCGCGGTGATTTCCGCCGGATGCAAGGGTTCGATCCCCAGAAGATGCTTCTGCGTGAATGTCATCGATCCCTCCATGCTGGCATTGCCCCGCTTATAAAAACCCCTCCTTCCCCTCGCAAGCCTTCGCGTTTCATCTTGGTGCAAATACCCCCGGCTGAATGCGCGGCAAGGCCGCGCAGAACGGCAGCGCCCCTTCCCCCCGCCGCCGCCAGGCGCTAGCTTGACCGGCATGGAATCGGCACTGGATTTTCACACCGCGAAGGCTCTGCTTGAATGGCAGATCGAACTTGGCGCGGACGAAGCGCTTTGTGAAGCGCCGGTGGACCGCTATGCGCTGGAGGCCGAGAAGCCGAAAGCGAAGCCAAAAGCGCAGGCCCCGCACCCGGCCGCCGTGAAACAGGCCGAGGTCGATCCGGTGTCCGAGGCGCGCGCAGCGGCCCGCAGCGTGCAGGACCTCAAAGCGTTGCGCGCGGCGATGGAAGCCTTCGACCATTGCGAGTTGAAGCGCGGCGCGCGACAGCTGGTGTTTTCCGACGGTAATCCGGCGGCGCGGGTGATGATCATCGGCGAAGCGCCGGGGCGGGACGAGGACCGCGAGGGCCGTCCCTTTGTCGGCCGCGCCGGGCAGCTGCTGGACCGGATGCTGGCCGCGATCGGGCTCGACCGGAAATCGGATCAGGCCGAAAGCGCCGTCTACATCACTAATGTGCTGCCGTGGCGACCGCCGCAGAACCGCGATCCGAAACCGGATGAAATCGCCATGTTGCTCCCGTTCCTGGAACGCCATGTGGCGCTGGCCAATCCCGATTTCCTGATCCTGATGGGCAATATCAGCTGCCAGGCCGCCCTGGGCAAACGCGGCATCACCCGGTTGCGCGGCCAATGGACGGAAGCCTTCGGCAAGCCGGCGATCCCGATGTTCCACCCCGCCTACCTGCTGCGCACCCCGCAGGCCAAGCGCGAAGCCTGGGCCGACCTGCTGGAAATCAAAGCCCGGCTGGAGCAGCCTTCATGATCGTCGATCCGCTGACTCTGCTGGCCTTCGTACCCGCCGCGTTGGCGCTGAACCTCACACCGGGGGCGGACATGATGTTCTGCCTCGGGCAGGGATTGAACTCGGGGCCGAAAGCGGCCGTTGCCGCCAGCGCCGGGATTTCCACGGGGGCTTTCCTGCATGGCGCCGCTGCCGGTCTCGGTCTCAGTGCGCTGATTGCGGCGCTGCCGTGGGCGTTCGATGCGATCCGCTGGCTGGGCGTCGCGTACCTGCTGTGGCTTGCTTTGCAGGCGCTGAAGACCGGCGCCCGCGCCACGGACGTCCCGGCCAAACGCGCCGCGCAGGCGTTTCGCGACGGGTTGCTGGTCAACCTGACCAATCCCAAGGTGATCCTCTTCGTTCTGGCCTTCGTGCCGCAATTCGTCGTTCCGGAAAAGGGGGACGTTCTGGCGCAGTTCCTGATCTTCGGCGCGGTGCTATCCTTGGGTGGCTTCGCCATCAATGCGATGGTGGGGCTGTTTGCCGGCGGCGTCGGCCGTCAATTGACCGGAAACCCGGTCTTTGCCCGCTGGCTGGGCCGGATTAGCGCCGGTATCTTCGCCGGGCTGGCGCTGCGCCTGGCGCTTCTGGAAAAAGGATAAGGCAGATGTCGCGTATCGACGAAAGCAAGGAATTCATCCCGGTCCGCATCGCGGTTCTGACCGTGTCGGATACGCGCGGTCTGGCCGAGGACCGCTCCGGCGACACGCTGGTCGGGCGGATCGAGGGCGCGGGCCATGTCGTCGCCGACCGCAAGATCGTGCAGGACGAGCGGGAACAGATCGCCGATCAACTGCGCGCGTGGATCGCCGACAAGGAGGTCGATGTCATCATTTCCACCGGCGGCACCGGTTTGACCGGGCGCGACGTGACGGTCGAGGCGCATCGCGACGTCTATGAAAAGGAAATCGAGGCCTTCGGCACCGTCTTCACCATCGTTTCGATGAAAAAGATCGGCACCAGCGCGGTGCAAAGCCGCGCCACCGGCGGGGTCGCGGGCGGCACCTACCTGTTCGCGCTGCCCGGCAGCACCGGGGCGTGCAAGGATGCCTGGGACGAAATCCTGCAATACCAACTGGATTACCGCCACCGGCCCTGCAATTTCGTCGAAATCTTTCCCCGGCTGGAAGAACATAAGCGACGGAAATAATATTCCCGGCGTATAATATGTGACTATTGGCTTCGCTTCGGGGCCGACTAGGTAGTGTCGGGACGGCCGGATACGGTCTTTTGCAAGGATCTGAACATGCGTTTTCTGCGTCAGAGCATGACGGGGCTTTTCCTGATGGCGGTCACTCTGGGCCTGATCCTTTTCGCCGGATCGCTGATCCGCGATGCGATCAATGACCGGATGTCGCGCGAAGCGAAAAAACCGCAGGTGCGTGAACGGGTCTTCACCGTGGCGGTTGTCGCGGCCACGCCGCAGACGGTGACGCCGGTGCTGCAGGTCTTCGGTCAGATCGAAAGCCGCAGGTCGCTGCAGATCCGGGCGGCGGTGCCGGGGACTGTGATCGAACTGGCCGACAATTTCGAAGAAGGCGGCGCGGTCGAGGCGGGGCAGGTTCTGGTCCGGATCGATCCGGCCGACGCGCAGGCCGCGCTGGCCCGGGCCGAGGCCAATCTGCTGGATGCACAAGCCGAAATCCGCGATGCCGAGCGTGGGCTGCAACTGGCGCAGGATGAACTGGACGCGGCCACCGAACAGGCCGGGTTGCGCCAGCGCGCGTTCGAACGGCAGAAGGATTTGGCGACCCGCGGCGTGGTCACCGAAACTGCGGTGGAAACCGCCGAACTGGCCGCCGCCTCGGCACGGCAATCGGTGGTCAGTCGCCGCCAGTCGCTGGCCCAGGCCGAGGCGCGGGTGGACAAGGCCGAAACCGCGCTGGCCCGGGCGCGGATCGCCCGAGACGAGGCGCAGCGGCAGCTGGACGATACCGAGGTGCGCGCCGAATTCTCCGGCACGCTCAGCGACGTATCGGCGGTGGCCGGCGGGTTGGTCGGCAGCAATGAAAAGCTGGCCGATCTGGTCGATGGCGACGCATTGGAGGTCGCCTTCCGCGTTTCGACCACGCAATATGCCCGGCTGCTGGACGCCGACGGGACGCTGCGCCCGGCGCCGGTCACCGTGACGTTGGATGTCAGTGGCATCGACTTGAGCACGACCGGCAAGATCAGCCGCGCCAGCGCGGCGGTAGGCGAAGGCCAGACCGGGCGTTTGATCTTTGCCTCGCTGGACAGCCCGCGCGGCATGAAACCGGGCGATTTCGTCACCGTCGAGGTCGAGGAACCCGAACTGGAACAGGTGGTGCGGCTGCCGTCGAAGGCCTTGGCCTCGGACGGTACGGTTCTGGTGCTGGGGGAAGGTGACCGGCTGGAAAAGCTGCCGGTGACGCTGCTGCGGCGGCAGGGCGACGATATTCTGGTGCGCGCGCCGGATCTGGCGGGGCGCCAGGTGGTGCGCGAACGCACGCCGCTTCTGGGCGCCGGGATCAAGGTGCGCCCGTTGCGCCCCGAGGCCGCGCGGCAGGTGCAAGACACCGAGATGGTCGCGCTGAGCGAGGAACGCCGCGCCCGACTGATGAGTTTCGTCAAGGATGACCGGCTCATGGCGGAAGAGGTGAAGACCCGGCTGCTGACCGCGCTGCAGTCGCCGCAGGTTCCGGCGCAGATGGTGCAGCAGCTGGAAACGCGGATGGGGGGCTGATCCATGGTGCGCGCGATCCCCGACGCGGCGGGCGGTATCCTGTCCTATTTCACCCGTCACCGCACGGTGGCCAACCTGCTGCTGATCGTGCTTCTGGTGCTGGGCATGTCGGCGGTGCCGCGGATGCGGGCGCAGTTCTTTCCCGACGTGATCGTCGACAACGTCAACGTTTCGGTCATCTGGGACGGGGCGGGGGCCGAGGATGTCGATGCCGCCATCGTGCAGGTGCTGGAACCGGCGTTGCTGACCGTCGAAGGGGTCGAAAGCAGCGAAAGCACCAGCCGCGAAGGCCGGGCCGGGATTTCGCTGGATTTCGAGCCGGGCTGGGACATGAGCCGCGCCGCCGACGATGTGCAGGCGGCGGTGGACGGCGTCACGACGCTGCCCGAGGATGCCGAGGACCCCAAGGTGACGCGCGGGGCCTGGCGCGACCGGGTCACCGACGTGGTGATCACCGGCCCGGTGGAACCGCGCCAGTTGGGGCTGTTCGCCGATGAATTCGTCACCCGGCTGTTCGCCGCGGGCGTGACCCGGACCACGATCCGCGGCGTCGCGGCATCGGAAACGGTGGTCGAGGTGCCCTCGGTCAACCTGATTTCGAACGACATCACCATCCAGCAGATCGCCGCCGCCATCGCCGGGGAAGTCGCCGCCGATCCGGCGGGGGATGTAACCGGCGCCAATGCCCGCGTCCGCACCGGCGTCGAAAAGCGCAGCCCGGAGCAGATCGAGGCGATCGTGCTGCGCTCGAACGAGGACGGGTCGTCCCTGACCGTGGGCGACGTTGCGAGGGTCGAACGGCTGGGCAGCGACCGCAGCCGCAGCTATTTCGTGGGCGAAAACCCCGCCGTATCGATCCGCATCGACCGGTCCGCCGCCGGCGATGCGATCAAGATCCAGCACCGGGTGGAAGAAATCGCCGAGACCCTGCAGGCGACCCTGCCCGAAGGCGTCAGCATCGACCTGATCCGCACCCGCGCCGAGGCGATCAGCGGCCGTCTGAACATCCTGATCGACAACGGGCTGATGGGGCTGGGGCTGGTGGTGGCGCTGCTGTTTCTGTTCCTCAACGCCCGCACCGCCTTCTGGGTCGCCGCCGGTATCCCGGTGTCGATGCTGGCGGCGATCGCGCTGATGTATGTGGGTGGGCTGACCATCAACATGATCAGCCTGTTCGCGCTGATCATCACGCTGGGCATCGTGGTGGATGACGCCATCGTGGTGGGCGAACATGCCGATGCCCGGTTGCGCCGGTTCGGCGAAGGCCCGGTGCGCGCGGCGGAAAACGCCGCCCGCAAGATGGCGATGCCGGTGTTTTCCGCCACCCTGACCACGATCATCGCCTTTTTCGGGCTGACCGCCATCGGCGGGCGCTTCGGCGACCTGATCGGCGACATTCCCTTCACCGTGATCGCGGTGCTGGCGGCGTCGCTGGTCGAATGCTTCCTGATCTTGCCCAATCACATGTCCCATGCCTTGGCGCACCAGCACCGCGATCACTGGTATGACTGGCCCTCGCGCATGGTCAATCGCGGTTTCCGCTGGGTGCGCGACAACCTGTTCCGGCATCTGATCCGGCTGGTGGTCTGGGCGCGGTATCCGGTTCTGGCGGCGACCGTTCTGATCCTGGCCAGCCAGATCGCGCTGTTCGCGCGCGGCGAAGTCAACTGGCGCTTCTTCAATGCCCCCGAACGCAGCTCGGTGACCGGCAATTTCGCCATGCTGCCCGGCGCCACGCGGGCGGATTCGCTGGCGATGATGCGCGAAATGCAGCGCGCGGTGGCAGAAACCGCGAAGCGATACGAAGACGAGTACGGCCGCAATCCCATCGATTACGTCGTGGCCGAGATCGGCGGCAATTCCGGCCGACCGCTGCCCGGCGCGGACAGCAAGGATCAAGACCTGCTGGGCGGCATCGCGATCGAACTGATCGACGCCGACCTGCGGCCCTATTCCAGCTTCGCCTTCGTCGCCGAATTGCAGGAAACCGTGCGGCAGCATCCTCTGACCGAAATCGTCAGCTTCCGCGGCTGGCGGTCGGGGCCGGGCGGCGATGCGCTGGACGTACAGTTCTACGGCGCCAGCGCCGATGTGCTGAAGCAGGCCAGCGAAAGCCTGAAGTCCGCGCTTAGCCGCTACCCGGAAGTGTCGGCGGTCGAAGACAACCTGTCCTATGACAAAGAAGAGCTGATCCTGGATCTGACGCCGCAGGGCCAGGCGCTCGGGTTTACCATCGACGGGCTGGGGCGGGTGCTGCGGCACCGGCTGAACGGGCTGGAGGCGGCGACCTACCCCGACGGGTCGCGCAGCGCCGCGATCCGGGTGGAACTGCCCGAAGGCGAACTGACCGCCGATTTCCTCGAACGGATGCAGCTGCGCACCGGCACGGGCGATTACGTGCCGCTGGCCGATATCGTGACCGTCACCTCGCGCAGCGGCTTTTCCACCGTGCGGCGCGAAAACGGCATCCGGCTGATTTCCGTCACCGGTGACATTTCCGAAGACGATCCCGCCCGCGCCGCCGAAATCGCGCAGGCGCTGGAAACCGAGATCCTGCCCGAAATCGCCAGCACCTTGCAGGTGGAATGGCGGCTGTCCGGTCTGTCGGAGCAGGAAGACACCTTCCTGTCCGAGGCGCGCACCGGGCTGATCCTGTGCCTGACCGGCATATACCTGGTGCTGGCCTGGGTCTTCGCCAGCTGGACCCGGCCGCTGGTGGTGATGGCGATCATTCCCTTCGGATTGGTCGGCACGATCTGGGGGCACTACATCTGGGGTGTGCCGCTGTCGATGTTCACTGTCGTGGGGCTGCTGGGGATGACCGGGATCATCATCAACGACTCCATCGTCCTGGTCACCACGATCGACGAATATGCCGAGGATCGCGGGCTGATCCCGTCGATCATCGACGGCGCCGCCGACCGCCTGCGCCCGGTCATGCTGACCACGATGACCACGGTTCTGGGGCTGGCGCCGCTGCTCTACGAAAGTTCGCAGCAGGCGCAGTTCCTGCGCCCGACGGTGATCACGCTGGTCTATGGGCTGGGTTTCGGCATGGTGCTGGTGCTGCTGGTGGTGCCGGCGCTGATCGCGGTCCAGCACGACGTCAAAAGACAGGTCATATCGCTGCGCCACGCGTTGCGCAGCCGTGGGTTGAACCTGCCGGTGATCGGGACGGGGGTGGCTTTGCTGGGCTGGCTCGAGATGACACTGGTCTGGCCGATCCTGAACGGTGCGCCGCACCCGGTGCTGGCCAAGGCATTGCCGGCGCTTGTCGGATCCGCACCTGTCGCCATGGGGCTGGGGCTGTTCCTGGCCGGGGCGGCGGTGCTGACGTTCGTTGTCTACACGGCATCGGCCATCGTGATCGGGATCAGGCTGCGCCGCGCGCGCGGTTGATCAGGGGGGATCAGGGGGCGGGGCAGCCCTGGATATCGACCGCTTTGCGGCTGCCCAACACTGTGATCCGGATGCCCGATCGGTCCAGCGCGAAGGCACCTCCCTCGACATGGATCATCTCGGTCCGGACACGCAGTATATTACCGTCGCGGCGGGTTTCGGCCTCGGCGATCCAGACCTCCGGGTCGCGGGTTTCGACTACCGCGTATTCATCGCCCCCGGTCGAGGGCAGCAGGAATTCCGCATTGAGCGCGAGGCCGTCGGGCGTCACCGACACGGTGCATTCGATCCGGCCCAGCCCGGCCTGGCGCCCGTCCACGGGCTGATCTGCCAGCGCCGCGCTGAGCAGCGGATCGGCAAAACCGGGTCCGGCTGGCAACGCCGCGTCGAAAGACAGTTCCGCCGGCACGCAGACGTCCTTGCAGATCCCGATCTGCATCTGGCCGCTCAGCGCGATCGGCGCGCCAGCATCCCGCGGGGTCAGGATCACCGGCAATATCACTTCGTCCAGATACCCGACCGAACGCATGCCGTTTTGCGAAAACACATGCGGGGTGGGCCATGCCGGCGCCATCGCGTGCAGGTTGCTTGATCCGCTCAGGTCGATCAGCGGCGGAATGCCGGCATCGCCGGGCGCGCGCCAATAGGTCTTCCAGCCCGGCTGCAGCTTGATATGCAGCCCCACCACGCGGTTGCCATCGGCCTGTTCCCAGCCGGGCAGCACTTCGATCTGCGCCATTTCTGACGGTGAGGCGGCTGCGAACGAGGGCAGCGACAGGGCAAGGGCCGCGATGAGGCTAGGGAGCAGATGTCTGATCATGCAATTCAAATGGGATAAAAAACGGATTTTGCCAACTCACTTTCCGGCGAGGACCGCGTGCGCGGACGGCTGCGCGCGCGGCAATGTCGGTTTTTATCGTTCAAGTGCTGGACCATGTCCCGGCCAAAACCTATCTTTTGAATAACAGCAGTGCGGAACATGACATGAATTTGACAGGACAGTTATTGATTGCGATGCCGGGGATGGGCGATCCGCGCTTCGACCATTCGGTGGTTCTGGTCTGCGCCCATTCCGACGAAGGGGCGATGGGGCTGATCGTGAACAAGCCGACCGAGGAGGTCGGGCTGAAGGATATGCTGGAACAGTTGGCGATCGATACCGGCCCGCAAACGCCCGAGATCGGGGTGCATTTCGGCGGCCCGGTCGAAACCGGCCGTGGTTTCGTGCTGCACAGCCTGGACTACATTTCTTCGCTCAACACGCTGCGGGTCGACCCCGATCTTGGCTTGACCGCCACGCTCGACGTGCTGGAAGAACTCGCCAAGGGCAAAGGTCCGCAGAAGGTGCTGCTGGCCCTGGGCTATGCCGGATGGGGCCCGGGACAGCTGGAAAGCGAGATCGGGCAGAATGGCTGGCTGACCTGTCCGGCGGGCATAGAGCTGATCTTCGACGCCGCGGACGAAGCGAAATGGGAAGCGGCACTGCAAAGCATCGGTGTCGATTCGCTGCTGCTTTCGGCCGATGCCGGGCGGGCTTGAACCTGCGGTGACCTTTTTGCGTGGGGCCAGGGCGCGCGCTTGATATCTCGCGAAATGCCAGTGCTCGATGCGCTCGATCCGCCCCCGGCGGGCGTGTCTTCACCGGGAAGAACCGCTGTTCTTCTTCTTTTCCCAAATATCCCGGGGGTTTGGGGGCTGGCCCCCAATCAGCGCGGCGCGGCGGCGCGGCGCAAGCGGTCGTTGATGGCGCGGCCCAGCCCGGTTTCCGGGATCGGGGCGACGGCAATGCCCTCGGGCCCCATCGCGTCCAGCGCGTGCAGGTGGTGGAACAGGTTGGCCGCCGCCTCGGTCAGGTCGCCGCTTTCCGACAGGTTCAGCGTCGACTGCATCGGGCCGAAGCCCAGCAGCGCCTCGCCCGGTTCGGCGTGATCGGCGTTCAGCCGGACCTTCGCGCCCGGCGCGTAATGCGATGTCATCTGTCCCGGCGCGACCAGCGGGTCGCCCGCGCCGTGAACGGCCAGCGGCTGGCCCAGAACCTTTTCGATCTCCTCGGCCGCGACGCCGCCGGGGCGCAGCAATGTCGGTTCTCCGGTCAGCCCGACGATGGTCGATTCCACCCCGACCGGGCAGGCGCCGCCGTCGAGCACCGCTTCGATCCGGCCCGACAGCCCGTCCAGCACGTGGCGCGGTTCAGTCGGGCTGATCCGGCCCGAGGGGTTCGCCGAGGGCGCTGCCACCGGGCCGCCGAATTCCTGCAACAGCGCATGGGCCAGCGGGTGCGCCGGCACCCGCACCGCCAGGCTGGGCAGTTCGGCGGTGACCAGCGGCGACAGCCCGTTATCGGGCCGCAGCGGCAGGACCAGGGTCAGCGGCCCGGGCCAGAACGCATCGGCCAGTTTCTGCGCCGAAGCGGACCATTCGACGTAATCGCGCGCCGCGGCCGCATCGGCGAGGTGCACGATCAGCGGATTGAAGCGGGGGCGCCCCTTGGCTTCGAAGATTCGCGCCACGGCGAGGTCGTTGCGCGCGTCGGCTGCCAGCCCGTAAACCGTCTCGGTGGGTATCGCGACCAGCCCTCCTGCGGAAAGTATTTCTGCTGCGCGGGATAATCCGGCGATATCATCGCCAAGCGTTTCGGTTCGGGCTGTGATCATGGCCAATGACGCGGCGTTCCAATTGTGATGGGCGTGCGGTTCACTAGTTTGCACGGGAAAGATCAATTGCATACTCGCGACAAGAAAAGAAGCCAAGCCAGTTGGCTGGAGGAGAAGAACATGACCTACCGCGCGCAAGTTGAAGATATCCGTTTCGTCTTTGACAACGTTGCCGGCTTCGGCCAGCTGCGGGACACCGAAAAGTATGCCGAGACCGGCGAGGACCTGACCGATGCGGTGCTCGAAGGCATGGGCAAGCTGTGCGAAGAGGTGATCTATCCGACGCAGCGCGATGGCGACCTGAACCCGGCGGTTCTGGAAAACGGCGTGGTCCGGACCTCGCCCGGTTTCAAGGAAGCCTTCGCGGCAATCGCCGAGGGCGGCTGGGTCGCGGTGTCGGGGCCGGAAGAGTATGGCGGCATGGGGCTGCCGCTCGCCCTGACCACCGCCTTCAACGAGATGATGACCTCGTCGAACATGGCGCTCGGTCTTTGCCCGCTGCTGACCCAGGGCCAGTGCGAAGCGCTGGAGCATCACGCCAGCGACGAGATCAAGGCGCTTTACCTGCCCAAGCTGATCAGCGGTGAATGGACCGGCACGATGAACCTGACCGAACCGCAGGCCGGGTCGGATGTCGGCGCGCTGAAATCCAAGGCGGTCCCGAATGGCGACGGCACCTATGCGATCACCGGTCAGAAGATCTTCATTACCTGGGGCGATCACGATTTCGGCGGCAACGTCTGCCACCTGGTGCTGGCGCGCCTGCCCGACGGGGTGGCGGGGACCAAGGGGATCAGCCTGTTCATGGTGCCGAAATACATCCCCGACGCCGATGGCAATCCGGGCGTGGCCAACGATCTGAAGGTGGTCAGCCTGGAACACAAGATGGGTATCCATGGCAGCCCGACCGCGGTGATGCAGTTCGACGGCGCCAAGGGTTGGCTGGTGGGCGAACCGCACAAGGGCATGGCGGCGATGTTCACGATGATGAACAATGCCCGCCTGGGGGTTGGCGCGCAGGGCGTCGGCGCCGCCGAGGGCGCGTATCAGAAGGCGCTGGAATATGCCAAGGAGCGGCAGCAGTTCGGCCCCATCGTCAACCATGCCGACGTGCGCCGGATGCTGCTGTCGATGAGGGCCGATACCTTCGCGGCGCGTTCCATCGTGATGTCTTGCGCGGTGGCGCTGGACATGGCCGCGGCGACCGGGGCGGAAAACTGGAAGGCGCGCGCCGCGCTGCTGACGCCGATCGCCAAGGCCTTTGCCACCGATGTCGGCATCGACGTTGCCGAACAGGGCGTGCAGGTGCATGGCGGCATGGGCTTCATCGAGGAAACCGGCGCCGCGCAGTTCAGCCGCGACGTGCGCATCACCGCGATCTACGAGGGTACCAACGGCATTCAGGCGATGGACCTGGTGGGCCGCAAGATGATGGATGGCGGCGAGGCCGCCAACGAGCTGATCGACGAGATCGAGGCGCATGCCGAAACCGCCCGCGCCGCGATGCCGGAACTGGCCGAACCGGTCTGGCAGGCCTGCGAAAGCCTGCGCGAGGCGGTCGAATGGCTGGTGAGCCAGACCGACATGAATACCCGTTTCGCCGGCTCTGTTCCCTTCACCCGCGCCTTTGCCCGGGTTCTGGGCGGCCATTGCCATCTGAAGGCCGCGATGGCCGAAGGTGGCGAAGGCGCACGGTCGAAACTGGCGCGGTTCTATATCCGGCGCCTGCTGCCAGAGCATGAATCGCTGCTGGTGTATGCGATGGCCGGGGCGGACGATCTGTACAGCTTCAGCCTGGACGAGATGGGGGCATGAGCCTCGATACCGCCGGCATACGCTACCCCTGGGCCGAAGCGCCGGAAAACGGCACCGCGATCGAAGTCGCCGAAGGCATCCTGTGGATCAGGATGCCTTTGCCTATGGCGCTGGACCACGTGAACATCTACGCGATCGACGAAGGCGACAGCTGGACGCTGATCGACAGCGGGGTCCATTCGAAGAAATCGGTGGCGATGTGGGAAACGCTGCTGGCGGGCGCCTTGGGCGGCAAACCGGTGGGGCGAGTGATCCTGACCCACCACCATCCCGATCACGTCGGCATGGCCGGGTGGTTCAAGGCGCGGTTCGGTGCGGAAATCGCCACCACCCGCACGGCGTTCCTGATGACGCGGATGCTGATTCTTGATGAGCAGGCCGAACCGACGGCGGAAGCGGTCGATTTCTGGATCGGCGCCGGCATGGCGCCCGAGGTTCTGGAAAAGCGCCGGGCGGAACGACCGTTCAACTTCACCGATATCTGCCATCCGCTGCCGGTGGGGTTCACCCGCATCCAGCAGGGGGACGTGATCCGCGCCGGTGGCCGCGACTGGGACATCCATATCGGCCATGGCCACGCGCCCGAGCACCTGACGATGTGGAGCCGCGACGACAACCTTGTCCTGTCGGGTGATCAGATCCTGCCCTCGATCAGTCCGAACATCGGCGTCCATCCGACCGAACCCGAGGCCGATCCCCTGGGCGAATGGATGGAAAGCTGCGAACGGATGCAGACGCTGGCGCGTGAGGATCACCTGGTGCTGGGCGGGCACAAGCTGCCTTTCACCGGCTTGCCGACGCGGATGCGGCAGTTGATCGACAATCATCACGGCGCGCTGCGGCGGTTGCGCAAGCACCTGCAGGAACCGCGCACCGCTGCGGACTGTTTTCCGCCGCTGTTCAAACGCAAGATCGATGGTGGTACCTATGGTCTGGCCCTGGTCGAAGCGGTCGCGCATCTGAACCACATGCACCAGACCGGCGAGATCCGCCGCGAAAGACGCGGCGACGGGGCCTGGTTGTGGCAGGTGAAGGAGCGGGACGATGGATGACAAGATCGCGACCTCGGCCGAGGTCTATGAAATGGACGCCCTGCCGCGACGTCATGAGGTCCACGCCGATCCCGAAGCGCCGTGCAATACCGAGGTTCCGGTCACCGTCACCGAAACCCCACTGCGCGAAAAGAGCCCGGCGCAATGGGCCTATGAGCGGCTGATCCTCTATATCCAGAATTTCGAACAGACGCTGGACGCCGAACACGAGGTCGCGATGGGATTCGCCGGCGGCGATGCCGGGGTGATCCGGATCGAAGGGCTGGGATATTTCGATCCGGATATCGTCACCTTTTACGGCAGTGACGGGGCGGGTACGAAAACGCAACTGATCCAGCATGTCAGCCAGCTGAGCGTGATTCTGCGGGCGCTGCCGAAGGAACCCGAACAGGTCGAAGCGAAGCGGATCGGTTTCCGGCTGGCCGCCGATCTGGAAAAAAGCTGACGAACCTGTGCCTGCGGCGGTTTTGCCGTGGTGACAGGTTGCGAAAAATCCGCTAATCAATCCCGGAACAGCGACTTTTAAGGAATATGAGAAATGGCTGAACACAAGCATGGCGAAATGGACATTTCGGTTCAGGAAGCAACCTTCGCGGGTTTCGTGAGCTTCACCAAGTGGGCCGTGATTGCCATCATCGCCATCCTGATCTTCATGGCGCTGGTCAACAGCTGACCTCCGGTCACCAGGGCCGGGCTTTATGAGCGGGGTGTATCATGCGTGGGCTTTTACTGGCGATTTGTGCCCTGACCGTCACGGCAGGCTGTACCGTCAAGCACGACCCGCCATTCCCCGACGATGTGATTGCCCGGTCCGTTTACAAACATGACGGCCCGCCCGCGCTGACGCTATACACCATGGTCAGCAACTCGAACGGGTCAGGCGCGCACAGCTCGCTGATGATCAACGGCAGCCAGCGGGTGATTTTTGATCCGGCTGGTTCGTTCCGCAAGCATGGAATCGTGACCCGGAACGACGTGGTCTATAACGTCACGCCGGGACTGGAAGACATTTATACCCGTTTCCATGCCCGCAAGACGTATCACGTCGTGGTGCAGCGCATGGAAGTGCCGGCCGAAACTGCCGAGAAGGCGCTGAACCTAGCGCTGAATTACGGCGAAGTGCCCGACGCGATGTGTGCGCAAAGTACCTCTTCGATCCTGGCGCAACTGCCCGGGCTGAACATCAAGCAGACCTGGTATCCCAACAAGCTGTCCGCTCAGTTCGGCGAAGTTCCGAGGGTCAGCACCAAGCAGCTTTACGAATATGATGACGCGGACCGTTTCAAGGCGCTGGAAGCCTACGATCCCGAACGGGTGCGCCGGCTGAATTCGGACAAATCATCGTAAGACCTATCCCAGCAGGTAAAGAAGGCCGTACAGGCTGGCAGCGCCGCCGATGATGGCGGCCAGAACGTTCCTGGTGAAGTATCCCACCGACAGCGTGGCCAGAGCGGCGATGACGCGGGGCGCGTCGAACTGGCCTCCGGTGCCCGTGGGCCAGATGACCAAAGGGGTGACCAGCGCGGGCAGGACCGCCACCGCGGTATAGCGCAAGTGGCGCAGAAGCCAGGGCGGTAACGGCCGGTCTCCGATCATCCCGGTGAAGACGAAGCGCAACCCGAAACTGCCTAGCCCCAAGAGGATGATCACGGTCCAGAGCGTGGTCTTGTCGATCCCGTCCATCATGCCGCCCCTTTTTTGCGTTCGGTCCACAATTCGACCTGAGCCCCGGTGATCATCGCGCCAAGCCCGGCCACCAGAACGCCCAGGTTATAGGGCAGGAAGCTGAACAGCAGCGACAGAACCACAGCGGCCAGCGCGGCAGCCTGGTGCGCCCGGGTTCTCAGCGACGGGGCGATGATCGCGATGAAGGTGATCGGGATGGCGAAATCCAGCGCCAGTTCGGACGGTATCGCGGTGCCGATCAGGGCGCCGACCAAGGTGGATACGTACCACATCGGACAGACCGGAGTGACCGTCCCCATGAAGTAGGTGACCTTCTGCGACAGGGTCCAGTCGGGATTGTTTTCATAGGCGACGATCGAACAGGCATAGCTTTGATCGACTGTGAAATAGGCGATGAGGGCCCGTTTCCACAGCGGCGCCGCGCCGATATGCGGGGTCAGCGAAGCCGAATACATCGCCATGCGCAGGTTCACCGCCAAGGCCGAGGCCAGCACGATCAGCGTGGGTGCGTTTTCCGTCATCAGTTGCAGCGCGGTGAACTGCGCCGCGCCGGCGATCACCACGACCGAGAATGTCAGCGTTTCGAACAGGTTCAGCCCGGCCTCGGTCGCGACCACGCCGAACAGAAGCCCGAACGGGGTGATGACGAACAGGAAAGGCAATCCTTCACGGAAACCTTGCCAATAGGTGGAGCGGTAAGAACTGGCGGGCATGGGCGGAAACAGTCGTTATCTGAAAAGCATGTCAGCCGTAGCGGTGAATGGCGGGGGATGCAATCGGATGCACCCGGGTTTCTCGGCTCAATCGAAAATTCCCGCCACCCGGCCCAGCAGCATGAAGGCGCGCGCGGTGCGCGTTTCCGACAATTCGGAGATTTCGCTATCCGAAGCTGTCTGTTCGAATTCCTGGAACATCTTGTCGAAGCGGCGCAGGAAATGATGCGCCGCATCGCGGAAGATCGGGTCCTGCTTCATCCGCCCGGCGGTCAGCGCCAGCGAAGACCGGTCGTGGATGCCGCCGATCTTGGCGATGGCGCGGCCGCGCTCACCGGCGGCAAAGCGACGCCAGATATCCGGCCGGGTCAGGTCGGGGCGCAGATCGTCCATGTAGATGCCGTCCTGGCTGAGCAGGGTCAGGATATCCTGGCTGGCCTGGATCAGCTGTGCCGCCTGTCGGTCCTTCAATGCCTTGCGCAGGGCGACGAAGCCTGCTTCATCTTCGGCGGTTTCGGGAAAATTCATCGCCCGAAGGAAATCCGAACGCGCCAGCGGCGGGCCGATTTCCTCGGCCGGGGTGCCCAGCGGCAACGGCGCCTGGTCCCGGGCATTTTCGGCTTCGGCTTTCTGTACCATCGGCCTTATCGTGCCGGTGCCGTGGTCGCGCTTGCTGGAAAAGGTGGCCAGCGCGGTTTCGGTTTTCCGTTGCGCGTCGGCGATTTCCTCCAGCTTGCGGGTGACCGAGGGTTCATTGGCAAGATCGCGGCCCTGCGCCTGTGCCACATAGGCCTGCCGGATAGCATCGATTGCTGCCTGCAGGCGGGCGCTTTCTTCCCGCATGATCCGGCTGGACCGGGCCGCGGTCGCCGCGACCCACACCATCGCCACCGGCATGAAAAGCACCAGTATCGTCATCAAGAACCGCAGGTGGTCGGGGCCATCGGCCCCGGCCGGGGTTTCCAGCGTCATGAAGAACCAGCCCGCCACCAAAAGCCAGGCAAGGCTGAACACAATCGCGATGATTTCGATCATCGTGACCTTCGCCCGGCTGGGCTGGTCATAAATGCCCAACGCGGTGGTCGGGCGACGGTTCTGCCTTTCAGCCATGGTGAACGCTCATGACGGCCTGGGAAATGGGTTCAGATATATTCGATCTTCAAGACTTCATAGGACCGTTCCCCGCCGGGGGTGCGGACTTCGACGCTGTCGCCTTCTTCCTTGCCGATCAACGCGCGCGCGATGGGCGACTTGATGTTCAGCAGACCCTTTTCGATATTGGCCTCGTATTCGCCGACGATCTGCCAGACTTTTTCTTCGTCGGTGTCTTCGTCGACAAGGGTCACGGTGGCACCGAACTTGATGGCGCCGTTCAGCGAGGCCGGATTGATCACGTCGGACAGCGAAATCACCCCTTCGAGTTCCTTGATCCGGCCCTCGATGAAGCTCTGTTTTTCGCGGGCGGAATGGTATTCCGCGTTTTCCGAAAGGTCGCCCAGTTCACGTGCTTCCGCGATCGCCTGGATGATTGCCGGACGTTCCACCGACTTCAGGTGCTTCAGTTCGGTTTCCAGCGCGGCAAACCCGGTTTTGGTCATCGGTATCTTTTCCATGGGCCTCTTTCCATGACAGAACGGCGGGCACGGAGCGCCCGCCGCTTTGGGTTTTTTCATTCGTGTCGAATTACCTGAACCAATGCATGGGTATAATGCAAGGGGGTGGCGCAGGTTGCAGCGCGAAATATCGCCAGAATCTCCGATGGGGCGGATTGCTACGCATAGCTGACAACCTCGAATTCGATGCCGTCACCGTCCAGGAAATAAAACCGCCGCCCCGGTTCGTAATCGGCGTGATTGATCGGGGTGAAGCCGGCCGCCTTCACCCGCGTCTCGATCGCGTCGATGTCGTCGACCACCACGGCGACGTGATTCATCCCGCCGATGGTGCGGTAACGCGATGTGGTCGCCTTTTTCGGAGCGACCGGCGGGGCATAGACCGCGACATAGCTGTCATCCGATCCGACATGGATCGTGTAGCCATCATCTATCGCGGCGCCCTGCCAGCGGATGTGCCAGCCGAAAACATCGCAAAGCCACTTTGCCGTGGCTTTGGGGTCGGTGACGGTGAAATTGGCATGTTCCAGTTGAACGGTCATATGGGAATCCTTTGCGGTTGATTTTCAATCCTGATGCAGGCTAAAATCTAAACCTAACTTTAGGTCAAGGATTTAGAGTTGTCTGAAAACAGGGGCTTAAGGCAGAAGGCCGGGTTGCCCATCGGGGCACTGGCAGAGCGCACGGGATTGGCTGTTTCGGCGATCCGTTACTACGAATCGCAGGGTTTGATAACCGCATGGCGCAATGCGGGCGGTCAGCGCCGTTTCGAACGGGCGGATATAAGGCGGCTGTCTTTCGTGATGATCGCGCAGAAATTCGGCTTCACCATCGCCGAGATCCGCGACCTGCTGAACAGCCTGCCGGATGGCCGCGCCCCGACCCCCGCCGATTGGCGGCGGATTTCCGGGCAGTTCCGGCAGGCGCTGGACCAGCGGATAGCGACTCTGGAAAAACTGCGCGACAACCTGGATGGCTGTATTGGTTGTGGCTGCCTGTCACTGCCCAAATGCGCGTTGTATAACGCGCAGGACCGTGCAGGTGAAAAGGGCGCAGGGCCGCGTTATTTGATGGGAGACAGCCCAGATGACAGCGATAACAATTGAATTCAGGCTGTTTTAACGCTTCGTCCTGATTGACGTACAATGCTGCAGCGCGGTAACCACTTCCGAAATTAAATTACGCGCCGGATCCAGAGGAGGGCCCCCCATGTCGGAAATCGAACGGGAAGCGATGGAATATGACGTAGTGATCGTGGGTGCGGGGCCGGCCGGCCTGTCAGCCGCGATCCGCCTGAAGCAGCTGGATGCCGATCTGGATGTTGTCGTGCTGGAAAAAGGCTCGGAAGTGGGGGCGCATATCCTGTCCGGCGCGGTGCTGGATCCTTGCGGACTCGACGCGCTGATCCCCGACTGGAAGGAAAAGGGCGCGCCGCTGAACGTCCCGGTGAAGGAAGACAATTTCTACATGCTGGGTGAAGCCGGCGAGGTTCGGGTGCCGAATTGGCCGATGCCGCCCTTGATGAACAACCACGGCAACTACATCGTGTCGATGGCCAATGTCTGCCGCTGGATGGCCGAGCAGGCCGAGGAGCTGGGGGTGGAGATTTTCCCCGGCATGGCCTGTTCCGAACTGGTCTATGGCGACAAGGGCACGATCAAGGGCGTGGTTGCCGGCGAATTCGGCAAGAACCCCGACGGCACCCCCGGACCGGGCTATGAGCCAGGGATGGAACTGCACGGCAAATACGTGTTCCTGTCCGAAGGCGTGCGCGGAAGCCTGTCCAAGCAGGTGATCGAACGCTACGGCCTGTCCGACGGCAAGGAGCCGCAGAAATTCGGCCTCGGCATGAAGGAAATCTGGGAAATCGACCCGGCCAAGCACCGCGAAGGCACGGTGACCCACACCATGGGCTGGCCGCTGGGCAGCAATGCAGGCGGCGGATCGTTCATCTATCACCTGGACAATAACCAGGTCTATGTCGGTTTCGTGGTGCACCTGAACTACAAGAACCCGCACCTGTTCCCCTACATGGAATTCCAGCGCTTCAAGCATCACCCGATGGTGGCCGAGCTGCTGAAGGGCGGCAAGCGCGTCGCCTACGGTGCGCGGGCGATTTCCGAAGGCGGGTACCAGTCGATGCCGCAGATGGTGGCGCCCGGCGTGGCGCTGCTGGGCTGTTCGGTCGGCATGGTCAACGTGCCGCGGATCAAGGGCAACCACAACGCCATGCTGTCGGGCAAGGCCGCGGCCGAAGCCGCGCATGCGGCGATCAAGGCGGGCCGCTCGGGCGACGAGCTGCACGATTACGAAGCAGAAGTCCGTAAGGGCGCGATCGGCAAGGACCTGAAGAAGGTCCGCAACGTGAAACCGCTGTGGTCGAAATTCGGCCTCACCGCGTCGCTGGCACTGGGCGGCTTCGACATGTGGACAAACACGCTTGGCTTCTCGCTGTTCGGCACGCTGAAGCATGGCAAGACCGATGCGGCATCGACCGAACCGGCCTCGGTGCACAAGCCGATCGATTATCCGAAGCCGGATGGCACGCTCAGCTTCGACCGGCTGACCAATGTCAGCTTCTCGTTCACCAACCACGAGGAAAGCCAGCCCAGCCATCTGCAGCTGAAGGACCCGACGGTGCCGATTTCCAATAACCTGCCGATGTATGACGAACCGGCGCAGCGCTACTGCCCGGCCGGCGTCTACGAGGTGGTGGAAAAGGACGGCACGAAGGAGTTCGTGGTCAACTTCCAGAACTGCGTCCACTGCAAGACCTGCGACATCAAGGATCCGGCCCAGAACATCAACTGGTGCACGCCGCAGGGCGGTGACGGGCCGAATTATCCGAATATGTGACAAGAAGGGCGGCCAACGGGCCAGCCCTTTACCAAATGTGTTTCACCAAAGAGCGCCTGCTACCAGGCGCTCTTTTTCTTTGAGAAATCACGGATTAGCGCTTCCTTTGCGGGCAAACCGGCCAATATTAGTGCCATAACGAACTGACAGGCTTGATAAAATAATGACACCACATCCCGGCAAACGGCTTACAAAGGTCGATATCCGTAAGCTTGACGATGCCTTCGACATGCATGGGGGATATGTCCTCGATTTCAGTGATGCCACCATGGCTGAGTGGTTCGAAATTGAACTTGGTCTCGATCTGGAGCAGGAGAAATACCGCAGGATTGGTGGATCTAAGGCAAAGAGGTTGCGTGAGTTCATCCTGATCGAGCCTCCGGCATTGGTTGGTCGGGTACTGCGAGCGCTTTGGAAATACCGAGTCGAGGAATCAGAGTGTGCAAAAGGAGACCCTGAGGAAGAGAAACGGGTCGAACGGCGTCTGTTTGAGTTCATTCAGAAGCTCGAGGGGGATGACAGTGCAGCCGCCACAGACGCATTCGAGACCTACGAGAAGTGTGAAACGCTTAGTGAATTGGTCGATGGTATCCGCCGGGATCTTGATGCCGGCCGCCATGCCGCCGGGCTTGACCGACTGCACCTATATTGCATGAAAAGGTTTGCTTACCTTTTGCAATCAAGGGGCGGTGATTATTTGCGGGATGATCCCCTCCACTCTCGCGCCGGGAAATACATCAAGCTGCTTGCACAGGATGTTGAACTGACAGAGATGATCCTGAATATGTTGAGGTCCAACATCAAGATTTTCGAGCGGTTTAATGGGGTGAGGAATGACCGCTCGTTAGCTCACGACAATGTTCTTTTAGCGGAGGCTGAGGCTCGCTATATTTTCGAAAGCGTCGCAGCTGCCCTTCGCTTCTTCAAATCGGTCGATGGGCTGCATTTTGGCGAGGGTGAGGTGGTGACATCCTAAGATCTGCGTTTCATGAAAACAGATCCTTCGCATCGACCTTTCCCCTGGCCAATCCCAACCCCATCGCTGGGGTTTCCTTTGTGGAGCCACCGCCCATCCAATTGTGGGTGAAGCGATAGATATCGACAATCTTAACCATAGTATCGGGGTTGTAGAGGTAGTGCCGGTGCCAAGCGCGGCCGTTGGCGCTTGGTGTATGTGAGGGGCGCTCAGCCAGCCGCAGATTGCTTCGGATTTTGTGGAAATACGTATCCACGCTTCGCAATGTTGCCAAGCGCATGAGGCGCGCGCGGCGGTCAGGGGCCATGCTCTCTCGGTCGGTCAGTATCCGCATGCACCGATGCGGTTCGGACTTCGTGTGGTATGGCCACTCGAAAGGTGCAGTTAAGGGCATGTCTTCGAGCATGCTCTCCACCAGAATGTCCTTGATCTCATCTTTGGTCCCAGGGTGGAAATCATCGAAGATACGGCGGGGCACATTGCTGTCATCTTCCAGCTGCTTGCGCCCTTCGTTCATCAGCATGTTTCTCTGATCGTTGGACTTTTTCTTGTCGAACTCGACAACGATGACATCAGCCCTCTCTTTCCGGATCCATCCGGCGAAAGCCGAGATGAAGGACATGGCCAGTCCCGGATCCGCGTCGAGGACGAACACGAAGCGCTCCGAGCCTTTACCGAGGAACTGCCGCACCTGGAATGCGTGTGCCATCTGCATAACGTCCTGGCGCACCAGGGCGCCGCTGTGAGGCAACTGCAGCCCCAAATCGACCTCTGGGGCCTCATCGGGGTGAATGGCCACATTGTAGGTCATTTTGTCGAGGTAGCCTTTGAACTCGGTTTCAGACCACAGGCGAGCCTGATCCCGAAACGCTCTCGGTAGGCTGAAGTCCCCTGCGGCAACCATTCTCGCCTCGATGTCCGGCAGTTCGACGGCTGGGTCCAGTTGCAGATGGGCTGCCATGATGTAGCCAGAGTTGGCATGCGCGGTGCAGAGATGCTGAACGGCGATTTGCGCCCTGGTCCGCTTGTTCGGCCAGTTCAAATGAAGCGTTTGAGAATCCGAAGCGAAACGGCGGCCGACTTTCTCCCATTGCACGCGCTTGAAATCAGCCTCTCGCCTTGCTGTGAAGTCGATGACGCGGTCGTGGATGAAGTCGATTTTGCGATATACGTCTCGCGGAGAAAGCTCTGTGAAATCGCAGATTTTGGTGATCGGAACGCCATTGGTGATCATCCACAAAACCTCGCGGTTCGTGTGGCTCCGCTTTTGGCGGCCCAGGCGTGTTCCAGTGGAGAATGTCTTCAGGCAGGATTTGCACTTCCAGCGCTGTGTGCCCTTTTTTGTCGTTCCCGATCTCCGATAGAGATCCGGATACTCGGACTGTGGCCTCCCATGGTTGGGACACTCCTCATTGGAGCAGGCGTCCCGAGGAAACTCCGGACGGAATCTGCGCCGAAGGCGGCGATATTCTTCGACGATCGCTTTATTGTTCTTGATGATTGAGGTTTTCCCGCAGCCGCCGCATTGGAAGGTCTTTTCTTCGCCGGATCCAATGACCCGGCCGCGCGGCATGTTCGGCTTGACCTTGTTCCGGTTTTGACCTCTTCTGTCATATGGGTCCGGAGCTTCTGCGAAGAAATCACATTGGGGATTCCGGCAGAAATTGATGTCGACCGCAAAGGAAGGCAAAGGCAAACGCCTACGAGGCCCTGACGAAGTTCTCTTCGTGGCTTTTCCCACACTTATTCTCCCGGTTGTTCCGAGTTTTTCTTATTATTGTGAGAGCATATTGGCCAGAAACTGGCCAACCGAAGTTTTTATTTGCAACACTTATGGTAAAGGGCTGGGCCAACGGGCCGCCCTTTTCACATCACACTTTATTCATCAGGCCGAAACCCGCCCATAAACCCGCCTATCCCGATTGCCTTCGCTGCGTGGCGCGTTACTCTGTTGCGCAAAGAAACAACAACAAAACGGGTCAAGGGTATGATGAAAAGTTGGGTTGCGCGTGCCGTTCTGTCGGTTGCTCTTGGGCTGGGCGGGATCGCGCCGGTACAGGCGCAGGGATTGGCCGGGTCGTATCTGGCGGCGCGGCAGGCCGACATGACCGCCGACTTCAAGGTCGCGGCGGATTTTTACGCCCGCGCGCTGGCGCGTGACCCGTCCAACCCGGTGCTGCTGGAATCGGCGGCGCGGGCGCAGATGTCGCTGGGCCGGATCGAACGCGCCATTCCGATTGCCCGCAAGATGGAAGCGGACGGATTGCGCAGCCAGATCGCGCAAATGGTCCTGATGGCCGACGATGCCGAAAATACCCGTTTCGAAAAGCTGGCCGAAAGGGCGGCGGCGGATAACGGCGTTGGCCCCCTGGTCGACGGTCTGGTCGCGGCCTGGGCGAAGATGGGCGAAGGTCAGGTATCGGCGGCGCTGGAGCTGTTCGACGTGGTGGCCGAAAAGCGCGGGCTGAAGGGGTTCGCACTGTACCACCGGGCCTTGGCGTTGGCCTCGGTCGGGGATTTCGAATCTGCCGAAGCGATCTTTGCCGAACATATCGGCAGCAGCATGCAACTGACCCGCCGCGGCGCCATCGCGCGGGTGGAAATCCTCAGCCAGCTGGAACGCGGTGACGAAGGCGCGGCCCTGATCGAGGAATTGTTCGGCCCCGATCTGGAACCGGTGCTGCGTGACATGCACGCGGCGCTGAACCGGGGCGAAACCCTGCCGTTCTCGATGATCCGCTCCCCCCGGGATGGCGTGGCGGAGGTGTTCTATTCCGTGGCCGCGGCGCTGAGCGGCGAGGCGGGGCAGGATTACACGCTGTTGTATTCCCGCGTCGCCGAATATCTGCGTCCCGATCATACCGACGCGATCCTGATGAGCGCGGCGTTGCTCGACGATCTGCAGCGCTATGACCTGGCGGTGGAAACCTACAAGAAGGTCGACCGGAACAGCCCGGTCTTTCACGCCGCCGAACTTGGCCGGGCCGAGGCGCTGCGCAGCGCCGGCCGGCTGGATGCGGCGGTGGAAGTGCTGGAACAACTGGCCCGAAGCCAGGGCGATCTTGCCATCGTGCATGTCAATCTGGGCGACCTGATGCGCCAGTTGTCCCGTTTCGAGGACGCCGTGGCGGCCTATGACGATGCGCTGGCGATCTATGACGATGCCGACCCGAGCCAATGGTTCATCTACTATGCCCGCGCGATCAGCTATGAACGGTTGGGTAACTGGGACAATGCGGAGAAGGATTTTCGCACCGCGTTGGAGTTGAATCCGGAGCAGCCGCAGGTACTGAACTATCTGGGCTATTCCCTGGTCGAGCAGCAGATCAAGCTGGACGAGGCGCTGGACATGATCGAACGCGCCGTCGCCGTGCGCCCGGACAGCGGCTATATCGTCGATTCGCTCGGTTGGGCCCTATTCCGCCTTGGTCGCTATGACGAAGCGGTGCCGCATATGGAACATGCCGCCGAACTGATGCCGGTCGATCCGGTGGTGAACGACCACCTTGGTGATGTGCTCTGGGCGGTGGGGCGCCAGCGCGAAGCGGAATTCCAGTGGAAACGCGCCTTGTCCTTCGTCGATTACGAAGACGCCTCGGGCGAGGTCGATCCCGACCGCATCCGGCAGAAGCTGGAAATCGGGCTCGATGCGGTTCTCGCCGCCGAAGGGGCTGCGCCGCTGAAGGTTGCCAATGGAGACAATTGAGGCCTTTGCCCCGGCAAAGGTGAACCTGACCCTGCATGTCACCGGGCAGCGGGAAGACGGGTATCACCTGCTTGATTCGCTGGTGATGTTTGCCGATGTGGGCGACAGGATTTCGCTTCGCCGCGCCGATAAATCATCTCTGACCGTGACCGGCCCGATGGGGCAGGGGGTGCCGACGGGCCCTGAGAACCTTGTCCTCAGGGCGGTCGACCTGATGGGAGAAGCTGCCGATATCACGCTGGAAAAGCATTTGCCGGCCGCCGCCGGGATCGGTGGCGGGTCGTCGGATGCCGCCGCGGTTCTGTCGGCTCTGCGCGATCTGACGGGCAAACCGGTGCCGGATCAGGGCCTGTCACTGGGCGCCGATGTGCCGGTCTGCCTAGCGGGCAAGGCGGCGATCATGCGCGGGATCGGTGAGGATGTGGCGCCGGTGGACGGCCTGCCGGAACTGCATTGCGTTCTGGTCAATCCCGGCGTCGCGGTGCCCACCGGCGCGGTGTTCAAGGGATTGGCGCGCAAGGATAACCCGGCGATGGATTCGCTGCCGGCGCAGCCCGATTTCGCGGCGCTGATAACATGGTTGCAGCGGCAAAGGAACGATCTGGAACGGCCCGCCATCGCCGCGCAGCCGGTCATCGGCGAGGTCCTGCAGGAAATCGCGGCGACCGACGGCTGCCGGATGGCGCGGATGTCGGGATCGGGCGCGACGTGTTTCGGGCTCTACGCCACCGAAGCGCAGGCAAAGGCCGCCGCCGGCCGGTTGCAGCGGGATGGCTGGTGGGTCGCGGCGACGCGGCTCAGCTGATCCGCGCGACCACGTAATCGGCCAGGTCGATCAGCAGCTGGCGCAGACTGTGATCAGGCAGTTCCGCCATCGACTGCTTGGCCTTTTCGGCCCAGTCCAGCGCATCGCGGCGGGTGTCTTCCAGCGCGTTGTGCTTGCGCAGGAGCGCCAGCGCATGATCCAGGTCGCCGTCTTCCTGGCGGCCTTTTTCGATGGTCCGGGTCCAGAAGGCACGTTCTTCGTCATCGGCCTTGGCCACCGCCTTGATCACCGGCAGGGTCAGTTTGCGTTCGCGGAAATCGTCGCCCACGTTCTTGCCGGTGGATTTGCTGTCGCCCTGGTAATCCAGCAGGTCGTCGACAATCTGGAACGCGATCCCCAAAGCGTCGCCATAGGCGTGAAGCGCGTTGATTTCGGATTCATGCGCGTCGGCGATCACGCCGCCCACCTCGGTCGCCGCCGAAAACAGCGCCGCCGTCTTGCCGCGCACCACCTGCAGGTAAACCGCTTCATCGGTGCGCAGATCCTGCGCCGCCGTCAGTTGCAGAACCTCGCCCTCGGCGATGGTGGCGGACGCATTGGCGAGGATGTCGAGAACCCGCAGGTTGCCCGGTTCGACCATCAGCTGGAAAGCGCGCGAAAACAGGTAATCGCCGACCAGAACGCTGGACTTGTTGTCCCACAGCAGGTTCGCGGTGGGGCGGCCACGGCGTTGCGCGCTTTCGTCGACCACGTCGTCATGCAGTAGCGTCGCGGTATGGATGAATTCCACGGTCGCGGCTAGGTGCACGTCGAACACGCCCGCGTAGCCGCACAGTTCGGCCGCAGCCAGCGTCAGCATCGGGCGCAGACGCTTGCCGCCCGCATCGACCAGATGCGCGGTCACTTCAGGAATGCGTGGGGCGTGTTTGGACGCCATCCGGTCATGGATCAGAGAATTCACCGCCTTCATTTTCGCGTCGAGATGCGCGGCCAGAAGCTCGTGCGGCTTGGTCGATGCTTGATCCAGGTTCATCACAACCCCGTACATGGCTCGACAAACCGAAGCGCATGCCCTTAATTCCCCAATATGAAACAATTGCTTCGCACAACCGACCCCACCGTGATCGCCTTTGCCAAAGCCCTGCTTCAGGGCGAGGGTATAGACTGCTTTGAAATGGACGTAAATATGAGCGTTCTCGAGGGCAGCATCGGCATTTTGCCGCGCCGTCTGATGGTGCGGGAGGAAGATCACGCCCGCGCCGCACGGGTGTTGCAGGACAACGATATCGCGCTCGATGGATGATCTGACCCATACCGATTTTCTGGGCGGGCGGGTTCAGGCCTGGCAGCCCGCGCGGGGATACCGCGCCGGTGTCGATGCGGTGCTGCTGGCGGCCTCGGTCGATGCGGCGCCGGGGCAAAGCGTGCTCGAACTGGGGTGCGGCGTCGGGGTCGCGTCGCTGTGCCTGCTGTCGCGGGTCGAGGGGCTTCGGGCCTGCGGGCTGGAAATTCAGGATGCCTATGCCGACCTGGCCCGCCGCAATGCGCAAGAAGCGGGGGCGGATTTCGAGGTGGTGACCGGGGATCTGACGGCGATGCCCGCCACCCTGCGCGAACGGCAATTCGATCACGTTTTCGCCAATCCACCCTATTTCAAGCGCGATGCCTCGGTCGCGGCGGCCGATCCGGGGCGGGACATGGCGCTTGGCGGGGATACCCCAATCGAGCTGTGGGTCGAGGCAGCGGCGAAGCGGGTCCGGCCCAAGGGCACGGTCACCTTCATCCAGCGGGTCGAAAGGTTGCCGGAACTTCTCTGCGCCATGCAGGCGCGGCTGGGCAGCCTGCAGTTGATGCCGATCACGCCGCGGCAGGGGCGCGAATCACAACTGTTCCTGATCCGGGGCCGAAAGGGCGGGCGGGCAGGCTTTCGCCTGCACGCCGGTATCCTGATGCATGAGGGCGAGACGCATCAGCGGGATGGAGAAAGCTATACTTCTGAAATCCTTGCCGTACTGAGAGAGGGGGCGGCGCTGCCCTTTCCCGGGTGATAGTGTCGCGGGCTTAAGCGCTTCTTTGCCGTATTCTGCATCGCGGCGTGACAGCGTGAAAAAGTTGTGATGCACTCGTCATATAGTTTTCATAGAGAGGAGAATGCTTATGCCCTTGAGTTCGCATATTGAGGAGCTGAAGAAGAAACACCTTACCCTCTCGCAGCAGGTCGAACAGGCACAGAGATCGCCGGGAACCCCTGATGCGGAAATCTCCGAAATGAAAAAACAGAAGCTGCGGCTTAAGGAAGAAATCGAACGGCTGTCCTCGGAAATGGTCTGATCAGTCCGACAGGCTGGCGCGCGCGGCCAAAGCCGCGCCGCCGGTGATAAGGACCGCCGCCAATCCCAAAGTCCAGCTTGGGGCTGCGATCCCGAACCCCACCAGCGCCAGGGTCGACAACAAAGGCGCCGCATAGGAAGAAACGCCCAAGAGCTGTATATCGCCGCGTTTCACCCCGATATCCCAGACATAGAAGGCAAGGCCGACCGGCCCCAGCCCCAAAGCCAGCGCCGATCCCCAGCCGATCGCGCCCTGCGGCCAGACGGTGTCTTCGATTGCCAGATGCAGCAGCACCGACAAAATGGCCGTCGCGATGCAGAACACCGCGACCGATTCGGTGGGGGCAGTGCCGACCCGGCGCGACAGCACCGAATAGCCCGACCATGTCAGCGCGCAGCCCAGGGCCAGAAGGTATCCCGGCAGCGCCGCCGCGTCGAAACCGCTGCCGCCGCCCTGAATGATCAAGGCCGCGCCGAGAAACCCGATGATGCCGCCAAGAAAGTGCCCCGGCTTCAGCCGTTCACCGGGAAGCAGCCCGGAAAACAGCACAATCAGCAGTGGCCAGAGATAGGCGATCAGCCCGGCCTGCGCCGGCGGGGCCAGCCGCAGCGCGCTGAAATAGAGCGCGTGATAGCCGAACAGACCCAGCGTGCCGAAGGCATAGACCCGCAACGGCACCGACCGCAGCCGCGGCACGCCGCCGCTGGCGATGGTCCAGACCAATCCCAACGCGCCGCCGATGCCGAAACAGATCGCGTTCAGCAGCAGCGGCGGGGTGGGGGCCGTTCCCACGGTGAACAGTGCCAGGAGCGCCCAAAGCAACACGGCGATGAAACCGATGGCGGTGGCGTGCTGGCGTGTCATGCTGCGGGGATATCCTTGACCGGGATGATGGTGAAATCATCCGAGATATGCGCGGTTCTTTCGATCTCGGCAAGGAACCAGTCGCGGAAGGCGGCGATCTGTGGCCGGGTTTCGGCCCCGCGCTGGCACAGGAAGCGGAAACGCGCCTCGGTCTCGATGGCCACCTTGAACGGCGCGACCAGCCGGCCTTCCAGCAGGTCCTTGATGATCATCGGGCGGCGGCCCAAGGCGACGCCGACCCCGGCGCAGGCGGCATCGACGGCGTGATCCGCATTGGAAAAATGTGCGCCGCGTGCCGGGGTGAATTCCACGCCCACAGCACGAAACCAGGTCGGCCAGTTGCAGGGCGGGTCGAGGAAATCGATCGAATCGTCATGGATCAGCGGCGCGTCCGTCAGGCTTTCGGGCGTGGTGTACTTCCGGGCCAGTTCGGGCGTCATGACCGGGGTCAGCCATTCCTTGCGCACCGGTACCGAATACAGCCCCTCGTCGACGCCATAGCCGAAGCGGATCGCCACATCGACCTCATCCCGTTCCAGATCGGCCATCCGCAGGTTGGCGGAAATGCGCAGCTCGATTTCCGGATAGGCGCGGGCGAAATCGTAAAGCCGCGGCGCTAGCCATTTCGCCGTCATTGCGGGCCCCGCGGTTACCGTCAGTGTCGTGTTGTCCTGCAGCCGTTGAGTGGCGCGCCACGCAGCTGTCAGCGTCTGGAAGCCCTCGGAGGTTCCCGGAGCGAGTGTCTTGCCCGCTTCGGTCAGGTCCACCGCCCGGTTCCGCCGGATGAACAGCGTTGTGCCCAGATGCACTTCCAGCGATTTGATCTGAAACGACAGCGCGGCAGGGGTTACGTGCAATTCCTCCGCCGCCTTGGCGAAGGACATGTGGCGCGCGGCGGCCTCGAAGGCGCGCAGGGCCGTCAATGGGGGCAGGCGATCCGTCATTTCAATTAAGTAATACTTAACTGAAGGGCTTAAAAGTCTCGTTTGTCGCTTTTTGTTCAGAGGCGCATATTGATCACAGTTCAGTAACTCTTATCCAAGAGGTCCGCCATGATCGAAACCGCCCATAACGCCCGCTTCGCCCAAGCCTTGGAAGCCGCCCATATCGAACGCGCCAATGCCTTCCGTGCGGTCTTTGCCTGGCTTTTCGCCAGCAATTCCGTTCCGCTGGCCCCGCAGGGCCTTACGGAACCGTGCCGCTGACCCGACCCGGTCTTACGACACGCAAAAGGGCCGGTCGCTGGACCGGCCCTTGGTTTTTTTGGAGTAAAGGGTCTTAGACGAAGAACTGACCGCCGTTGGCCGAGATGGTCGAGCCGTTGATGAAGCCCGCGTCGTCGGAGGCGAGGAACACAACGCAGCGCGCGATTTCTTCCGGTTCGCCCAGTCGACCGGTCGGGATCTGTGCGACGATCGAATCGCGCACCTTTTCCGGCACCGCCATCACCATTTCGGTGGCGATGTAGCCGGGGCAGATCGCGTTGGCGGTGATGCCGGCGCGCGCGCCTTCCTGTGCCAGCGATTTCACGATGCCCAGATCGCCCGCCTTGGTGGCGGCATAGTTGACCTGCGCGAACTGGCCCTTCTGGCCGTTGATCGAGCTGATCACGATAACACGGCCGAATTTGCGTTCCCGCATGCCCGGCCAGATCGGGTGCACGGTGTTGAACACGCCGGTCAGGTTGGTGTCGATCACCTGGTGCCACTGTTCCGGAGTCATCTTGTGGAACGGCGCGTCGCGGGTGATGCCGGCATTGGCGACGACAACGTCGATCGGGCCCAGATCCGCTTCGACCTTGGCGATCCCGGCCTTCGATTCCTCGTAATCGGCCACGTTCCACTTGTAGGTCTTGATCCCGGTTTCCGCGGTGAAAGTCGCGGCTGCCTCATCGTTGCCGGCATAGGTCGCCGCGACCTCGTAGCCTTCGGCTTTCAGCGCCTTGGAAATTGCTGCGCCGATGCCGCGAGATCCGCCGGTGACGAGTGCGATTCGAGCCATGATATCCTCCAGTTTTGCAAATCGTGTTGGTAACACTGTTACTTTGGTGTTGAAGATTGCGCAATATTATTGCGCGTTGAAATCGGGCCTTTCAGGCGTTTTTTTCGCAGTTGCGGCATTGTGTCCAAAAAAGCGGCTGCCTGGTGGCCTTAAAAAAAGGGGCACCGTTGGGTGCCCCTTGATATATCGTTGCGTCCTGCATTTCCGCTTATGGCCGTTCCAGGCACATGGCCACGCCCATGCCGCCGCCGATGCAGAGCGTGGCGAGACCCTTCTTCGCCTCGCGCCGCTTCAGTTCGAACAAAAGCGTGTTCAGGATGCGGCAACCGCTTGCGCCGATCGGGTGGCCGATGGCGATGGCGCCGCCGTTCACGTTGACGATCGACGGATCCCAGCCCATGTCCTTGTTCACTGCGCAGGCCTGCGCCGCGAAGGCTTCGTTGGCTTCGACCAGGTCCAGGTCGCCGACGGCCCAGCCGGCTTTGTCCAGTGCCTTGCGCGACGCGGCGATCGGGCCGACGCCCATGATCGACGGGTCGACGCCTGCGGTGGCGTAGGAGGCGATTCGCGCCAGCGGTTCCAGCCCGCGCTTCTCGGCTTCCTCGGCGGTCATCAGCAGCACGGCAGCGGCGCCGTCGTTGATGCCCGATGCGTTGGCGGCGGTGACGGAGCCGTCCTTGGTGAAGGCCGGGCGCAGTTTCTGCATCGCCTCGATGGTGGCGCCGTGGCGGATGTATTCATCCTTGTCGACGACGATCTCGCCCTTGCGGGTCTTGATGGTGAAGGAGATCACCTCGTCGTCGAATTTGCCCGCGTTCTGGGCCGCTTCGGCCTTGTTTTGCGAGGCAACGGCGAATTCGTCCTGCATGTCGCGGCTGATCTGCCACTTTTCGGCGACGTTTTCCGCGGTCTGGCCCATGTGGTAGCCGTTGAAAGCGTCCCACAACCCATCGCGGATCATCGAATCGATGTATTTCACGTCGCCCATTTTCACGCCCGCGCGCAGATGCGCGACGTGGGGGCTGAGCGACATGCTTTCCTGGCCGCCCGCGGCGACGATGGCCGCATCGCCCAGCTGAATGTGCTGAGCGCCCAGAGCCACGGCGCGCAGGCCGGAACCGCAAACCTGGTTGATGCCCCAGGCGGCGCTTTCGATCGGCAGACCGGCATTGACATGGGCCTGACGGGCCGGGTTCTGGCCCTGACCTGCGGTCAGAACCTGACCAAGGATCGTTTCGGACACTTCGGATTTGTCGATGCCGGCGCGCTCGACGATCGCTTCCAGAACCGCAGTGCCCAGGTCATGGGCCGGGGTGTTCGCAAAAGAGCCGCTGAAAGAGCCGACAGCCGTCCGGGCCGCCGAAACGATTACAACATTGGTCATATCATCCTCCACCAATTTCCGGGTCGAGGAGCGCAGCGGCCGCGCGGTCGTCGCGGGCCCGAGACTCCCCGCCTTGCCTGCCGTCATAGATTATTCGCCGCGCTGCGGCAACCACGCAGCGATACGACGTAGGGACGAAACACGGAAACTTGTTGCGGTGCAGCAATATTTTGTCACCCCACCCGGCGCGCTTCATCCCGCCAACTCTTCTTCAGAGACGGGGCTCCGAACAGATATCCCTGCAGACAATCGATCCCGTGCTGTGCGAACCATTCCGCTTCTTCGGGGGCTTCGATGCCGCTGGCGACGGTCAGCATGTCGAAATGCCCGGCGACCATGTTCAGCGCCGAAATCAGCACCTGGTTGTCGGGATCGCGGTGGACATGGCGGCAGAATTCGCCGCTGATTTTCAGGATGTCGAAGTGGAATTCGCGGAAATAACGAAGCGAGGTCGCGCCGGCTCCGAAGTCGTCCAGCGCGAAGGCGATGTTCTTGTTGCGGACGTGATCCATGAACGGGGTGACCAGTTCCGGCACCATCATCGCCGAGGCTTCGCTGATTTCCAGAATCAGTCTTTCGCCGATGGTCGGATCCCGGGCCAGCCCGCGTTCCAGGCTTTCCATCCAGCGCGGATAACCGGCCGATCGCAGCGACATGTTGATCGACAGCCGGATATCCGGCGCATCGGCCAAAACCTCCAGTCCTTGTTCCAGCGCGACGCAGTCGATCATCCGACCGATTTCGGTGTTTTCCACGTGGTCGATGAAATCCTTGGCAGGGATGATCCGTTCGGTTTCGTCGAAAACGCGCATCAAGCCTTCGTAGAAGGCCACCCGGTCGGGCCTGCCCGCTTCGACGACCGGCTGGAAGGCCAGCGCCGCCTCGTTATGGCGCAGCGCATCCTCGACCATTTTCAGCACGTTGCGGTCCCGCTGCGTCGTGGCATAGTTCAGCGGGTTGTCATGCCCTTCCGGGATGTCAGCGAATTCTCCGAATTTCCTACCCGTCATGTCACCCTCTCTGTCTCGCGAGGGTCAGGGTGGGTCAAATTGGCTAACTGCCTGTTAAATTTAAAATTTGAATGACCTCGTGGCTAGCCGCCTGTCCCGATCAGCGCCTCGATCAAGACATGGGCGTCTGCGCCGTTCCAGTCCGCGTCACCGATCAGCCTGCCGATTTCACGTCCTTCCCGGTCCATCAGCACCGAAAGCGGCAATCCGATCACCCCCATGGCGCGGGCCAGTTGCTGTTTGGGGTCGCGGTGCAGAGGCAGGTTTTCAACGCCGGCATCGGCAAAGAATTTCTTCATCGCCGGAACCGGATTGCGCCCGGCGGCGATGGTGACGACCTCGAAATCCTCGCCGCCATAGGTCCCCTGCAGCGCGTCCAGCGCGGGCATTTCGGCGCGGCAGGGCGCGCACCAGGTGGCCCAGAAATTCACCAGCACGTATTTGCCGCGATAGTCGGCCAGCGTCGCCGTGCCGCCGTCTTCGGTGACGAAGGCGACCGCGGGTTTCTCTTTCGGGGTGCTGTGAAGGATCAGCTTCTTCATGTCGCCCTGGCGAAGGTCGCGCAACGTGTCGGCCTCCGTGGCCAGCGATACATTTGCACCAAGCATCAAGGCCGTATAAAGGACCAGAGAGACGAATTTCCGCATATTACCTCCCAAGGGGCAGACATGAGTGACACTTCCTCGAACCAGATGTGGGGCGGCCGCTTTGCCGCCGGTCCGGACGCGATCATGGAGGCGATCAACGCCTCGATCGGGTATGACCAGCGCATGGCTGCGCAGGATATCGCGGGTTCAAGGGCCCATGCCGCCATGCTGGCCGCGACGGGCATCATTAGTGATAGCGACGCCGAGGTCATTCGGGAAGGTCTGCTCACGGTCTTGTCAGAGATCGAGAAGGGTTCCTTCGAATTTTCAACCGCGCTGGAAGACATCCACATGAATGTCGAGGCGCGGCTGAAGCAGCTGATCGGCGAACCGGCCGGCCGGCTGCACACCGCGCGGTCGCGCAACGACCAGGTGGCGACCGATTTCAAGCTCTGGGTCCGCGATCAGATCGATGCCGCGATCGAAGGCATCGAGGCGCTGATCAAGGCGCTGATCGGCCAGGCCGAGGCTGGGTATGACTGGGTGATGCCCGGATTCACCCATCTGCAGACCGCCCAGCCGGTGACTTGGGGCCATCACATGATGGCCTATGTGGAAATGTTCGGCCGCGACCTGTCGCGCTTCCGCGATGCCCGCAAACGGATGAACGAATGCCCGCTGGGATCGGCGGCGCTGGCGGGGACGTCCTTCCCGATCGACCGGCACATGACCGCCTCGGCGCTCGGCTTCGACCGGCCCACGGCCAATTCGCTCGATGCGGTGGCGGATCGCGATTTCGCGCTGGAATTCCTGTCCTGCGCCTCGCTGACCGCCATGCACCTGTCGCGCTTCGCCGAGGAACTGGTGATCTGGTCATCGGCCCAGTTCCGCTTCGTCACCATGTCGGACAAGTGGTCGACCGGATCCTCGATCATGCCGCAGAAACGCAACCCCGACGCGGCGGAACTTCTGCGCGCCAAGATCGGCCGCATCTTCGGTGCCAACGTGGCGCTGATGACGGTGATGAAGGGGCTGCCCTTGGCCTATTCCAAGGACATGCAGGAAGACAAGGAACAGGTGTTCGACGCGGCCGACAACCTGATGCTGGCGCTGGCCGCGATGACCGGCATGGTTAGCGACATGACCGGCAACAAAGAGGCGCTGGCAGCCGCCGCCGGATCCGGGTTCTCGACCGCCACCGACCTTGCCGACTGGCTGGTGCGCGAACTGAACATGCCGTTCCGCGACGCCCATCACGTCACCGGGTCGCTGGTGGCGTTGGCCGAATCCAAGGACTGTGACCTGCCCGACCTGACGCTGGAGGACATGAAATCGGTACACGGGGCGATCACTGAAGCCGTGTTCGGCGTGTTGGGCGTGGACAATTCGGTGGCCTCGCGCATGTCCTATGGTGGCACCGCGCCGGCGCAGGTGCTTGTGCAGATCGAACGCTGGAAGAAGGTGCTGGAATGAAACGGTTTCTGATCCTGATCGCGCTGCTGGGGCTGGCGGCTTGCGGCGCCGACGGTGAACCGACCGCGCCCGCGCCGAAGGCGTCGAAACCCGGTGTCACGGTGTCGGGCGAAGCCACGATCGGGATCGTTTTCTGATCCGGCCTGCGGTGCCGATTGGGGGCCAGCCCCCAAACCCCCGGGATATTTTCGAAAAGAAGAAGCGGTCTTCTTTTGGGTGCGAATGCTCCCGCCGGAGACGAGATTAGACGGGCATGGGCGCGCCGACGGGCGCTCCTTTTGATGAATTGAATTGCCGCGCGGCTGTGGCTATGACGCAGACAACGCAATGAAGGGGCGAAGAAGATGGATCATTTCCTCTATCGAGACGGGGCGCTTTACGCCGAGGATGTGCCGGTAGCCGAGATCGCGGCCGCGGTCGGCACGCCCTTCTATTGCTATTCCACCGCCACGCTGCTGCGCCATTACCGGCTGTTCGACGAGGCCTTGGCGGGGATGAACCACGTGGTTTGCTATGCGATGAAGGCCGCCAGCAACCAGGCGATCCTGAAAACACTGGCGCAGGCCGGGGCGGGCATGGACGTGGTGTCGGGCGGCGAATATGCCCGCGCCATCGCCGCGGGCGTGCCCGGCGACCGCATCGTGTTTTCCGGCGTCGGCAAGTCGCGCGAGGAAATGCGCGCCGCGCTGGAGGGAGGCATCCGCCAGTTCAACCTCGAGTCCGAACCCGAGATGGAGGTTCTCAACGAGGTGGCTGTCGCGATGGGCGTTCGCGCGCCGGTCACCGTGCGGGTGAACCCCGACGTGGACGCCAAGACCCATGCCAAGATCGCCACCGGCAAGAGCGAGAACAAGTTCGGCATCCCGATCGCAAGGGCGCGCGAGGTCTATGCCCGCGCCGCCGAATTGCCGGGGCTGCAGGTGGTCGGAATCGACGTGCATATCGGCAGCCAGCTGACCGATCTGGAACCGTTCCGCCTGGCCTATCGCAAGGTGGCCGAACTGACGCGGGCATTGCGCGCGGACGGGCATGATATTCACCGGCTCGACCTGGGCGGCGGGTTGGGCATTCCCTATACCCGGTCGAACGAGGCGCCGCCGCTGCCGATCGAATACGGCGCGATGATCCGCGAGGAACTGGGCGATCTGGGCTGCGAGATCGAGATCGAACCGGGCCGGCTGATCGCCGGCAATGCCGGTATCATGGTGTCCAGGGTGGTCTATGTGAAATCGGGTGAGGGGCGGGATTTCCTGATCCTCGACGGGGCGATGAACGATCTGGTGCGCCCGGCCATGTACGAGGCGCATCACGATATCGTGCCGGTGGTCGAGCCCGAGGCCGGGACCGAACAGCGCCCCTATGACATCGTGGGCCCCGTTTGCGAAACCGGCGATACCTTCGCCAAGCAGCGGATGATGCCGCCGCTTGTCGCGGGCGATCTGGTCGCTTTCCGGTCGGCCGGGGCGTATGGCGCGGTGATGTCGAGCGAATACAACACCCGGCCGCTGATCCCCGAGGTTCTGGTGAAGGACGATCAATTTGCGGTTATCCGCGCACGTCCGACCTTTGACGAGATGATAAATCGCGATACCATCCCAGAATGGCTGTAGCGCGATCCCCGCGCTCGGCCCCCGGGACAAGGTATGGCTGAGCCGAGAGACGCGTTCACTTCCAAGGTGCGCTGGCCGCTGCGCCTGACATGGGCCGGCTTGATTGCCGAGCGCGTGGCAGGTGCCTTTTGGCCGTTCTGGAGCGTGGCGATGATCTGCCTCGCCCTGCTGATGATGGGCCTGCATCAGACATTGGCGGTGGAACTGGTCTGGGCGGTGATGATCGTGGCGGTTCTGTCGCTGATCCTGTCGGGCTGGTACGGGCTGTGGAAATTTCGCTGGTCGCGCCGGGCCGAGGCCGTGGCGCGCTTGGATGCAACGATGACGGGACGACCGCTGCAGGCGCTTGGCGATGCGCAAGCGATCGGAGCGGGCGATGCCGCGTCTGAGGCGTTGTGGCGCGAGCACCGCAAACGCATGGCGGCGCGGCTCGACGGTGCGCGCGCGGTACACCCCGATCTGAAACTGGCGCGCCGCGATCCCTTCGCGCTGCGTTACGTGGCGCTGCTGGGTGTCGCGGTGGGATTGATGTTCGGATCTCTGGGCCGGATTGGCGATGTCGGCGACTTGGGGCAGGGCAGTCAGGCCCTGGCCGCGGGGCCGGCCTGGGAAGGCTGGATCGAACCTCCGGCCTATACCGGCCTGCCGGTGCTGTATCTGCCCGATCAGGCCGGGGCGGACCTGAGCATTCCCGAAGGCAGCGACATCATCCTGCGATTTTATGGCGAGGTGGGGAGGCTGACCCTTGCCGAAACGGTGTCGGGACGGATCGGCGAAGTGCCGCCCGCTTCGGATCCGGAGCAGAAATTCGCCGTAGCCAAGGACGGCCGGATCGAAATCAACGGCCCCGGCGGCCGGGCTTGGAACGTGGTGCTGCTGCCCGACGCGGCGCCCGGTGTGGCGGTCGCGGGGCCTGCGGAAACCACCTACGAAGGACAGATGAGCCTGCCGTTCGAGGCGACGGACGATTATGGAATCGTCGCGGGCCGGGCGGTGATCGCGCTGGACCTCGATGCCGTCGACCGCCGCTATGGGTTGGGGCTGAACCCCGAAAAGCGCCCGGTGATCGAACGTGACCTGCCGCTGCCCATCGCGGGCAGCCGGGCGGAATTCACCGAATCCCTGATCGATAATTTTTCCGAGCATCCCTGGGCGCATCTGCCGGTGGTCGTAACGCTGGAGGTGTCCGACGAGGCCGGGCAGTCGGGCGTGGGCGAACCGGTGCGGATGGCGCTGCCGGGACGACGGTTCTTCGACCCGCTTGCGGCGGCGGTGATCGAACAGCGCCGCGACCTGCTGTGGAACCGTGACAACGCGGGCCGCGTGGCGCGGGTGCTGCGTGCCGTGTCGTGGGAACCCGAAGAAAGGCTGTTCCTGTCCGAAGCGGATTACCTGCAGTTCCGGGTGATCCTGCGGCGGCTGGAAACCTATGCCAGCGCAGGCATCACCAAAGAACAGCGCGACGAGATCGCTCAGGCGCTGTGGGATTTGGCGGTGCAAATGGAAGACGGCGATATCGACGACGCGCGCGAACGCATGGAACAGGCGCAGGAACGGCTGAACGAAGCGATGAAGCGCGGTGCCAGCGAAAACGAGATTGCCGAGCTGATGCAGGAATTGCGCGACGCGACGCAGGATTACTTGCGGCAATTGTCGCGGCAGGCGCAGCAGGAACGCGACCAGAACGACGAATTCGACAGCGCAGAGAACCAGAATTTCATGCAGATGGATATGAACGATCTGCAGCGGATGATGGACCGGATCCAGGAACTGATGGAACAGGGCCGCATGGCCGAAGCGCAGCAGGCGCTGGAAGAATTGCAGAAGCTGATGGAAAACATGCGGGTGACCCAGGGCGGCGAAGGGCAGGGATCGCCCGGCCAGCAGGCGATGGACAACCTGGCCGAAACGCTGCGTGATCAGCAGGGGCTGTCGGATCAGGCTTTCCGCGACCTGCAGGAGCAGTTCAATCCGGGCGCCAACCGGGGACAGTCGCAGGGAAATCAGGGCCGCAGCGGTGGCGAAGGGCAGGGGCAAAGCCATGACGGACAGGGCGGCCGGGGCGACGGTGCCGGCGACGGCGGCCAGCCCGGAGAGCGCAGTCTTGCAGAGCGTCAGCGTGACCTGCGCGACGAACTGAACCGCCAGCGCGGCAACCTGCCCGGCGAAGGGACCGAAGGCGGGCAGGCGGCACGCGATACGCTGGAACAGGCCGAGCGGGCCATGCGCGGCGCCGAAGATGCTTTGCGCGAGGACGACCTGGCCGGTGCCATCGACAAGCAGGCCGAGGCGATGGATGCGCTGCGCGAAGGCATCCGCAACCTCGGCGAAGCCATGGCCGAGGCGCAGCGCGAACAACAGGGCGGCCAGGGCCAGGCGATGGGAAATGCCGGATCGCAGCAACGCGATCCGCTCGGGCGCAAACCGGGGTCGCGTGGCGTTTTGGGGGGCGATGACAGCCTGCTTCAGGGCGAGGACGTTTATCGCCGGGCACGTGAGCTGCTGGACGAAATTCGCCGTCGTTCGGGCGAAGGTGACCGCTCACAGGATGAACTGGATTACCTCAGGCGCCTGCTGGAACGGTTCTGATCGGCTCAGCCGCCGGGGCGCGGTCGGCCCGGTCACGCGAGAGCGGCGGGATTGGCTATGTTTTGCCGCCGGGGGCGCGGGGCAATTCCACCCAGACATGCGTACCGCCACCGGGGGCCGAAGCGATGCCGATATCGCCGCCCATCGCCTCGACATAGGTTCTGGCGATCGTCAATCCGATCCCGCCGCCTGATTTCGTGCCCAGCGACTGGTCCAGCCGTTCGAAGGGCTGGAAGACCTGTTCGTGCTTTTCGGCCGGAATGCCGGGGCCGTTGTCCTCGACCGATATGCGCAGCTTGTCATCCGCACCGTTGGCCACGATCAGGCGTATCGTGCCCTTTTCGGGAAGGTATTTGCCCGCATTGTCGATCAGCTGGCCCAGAACCTTGGACAGCAGGCTGGCATCGGCCATCACCAGATCGGAACAGTCCTGCCGGGTTTCCACAGTGATGCCCTTCGACCGCAGCACCGCATCGAACGGCGCCAGTTCGGCCCGGACCAGCGCCATCGGAGCCTCGGGGCGCAACGTGACCTCAATCGGGGCGCTGATCAGCGTGGTGTAGGTCAGGCATTTTTCCGTCATCGACAGAATGTCCTGCCCGGCGCGATCGATGTAATCGGCTAGTCTGCGGATATCCGGGGTTGCCTGCGGATGCGCGTGCAACAGATCGGACCCGCCGAGGATAGCGTTCAGCGGCGTGCGGATTTCATGGTTGATCGATGCCAGGAACGCCGACTTGGCCCGGCTGGCCTGTTCTTCAGCGGCAAGCGATTTGCGTAGGGCCTGGGAATACTTATGGGTGACATAGTCGAAATAGGCGAATTCCGCCGCGACGAAGAAGAACACGAGCGCGGCGTGCCAGTAGCCGAAGCCCCTGGAGGTTTCTTCGTCGATCTCGATATATTTCAGGTCGCCGTAATTGGTGAAGACCAGAATGTTCCACAGCAGCAACGGCAGCGCCGACATCGCGGCCACGAGAACCCGGTTCTCGCGCCAGGAAAAGACGATGAAGGGAAGACCCACGAAGGCCAGCAGGACCAGAGGGATGTTGCTGCTGGGATGTTCGAAAAACCCGTCTGCGAACAGCAGCAGATTGGCCGTCAGCAGCATTTGCACGCGTGCCGCGGTATGCCAGCGGGCGCGATGCATGAAAGCCGTCATGGCAAAACTGATCAGTGCGGCAAAGGACAGGGCAGTGGGCGTGCTGGCCTGCAACAGGACGTTTGCGGTGGCGGCATAGGTGGTGAGAGCAATCAGAATCAGCAGGACGACATAGGACGTCCTGATCTGCCGCTCGAACTGGGACGGGGCAGGGAAAAAACCTTTATATATGCATTTGAAGCGCCGGATCACCGCTTTTCCAACTTTACTTGTACCACAGGAACTGGCGCGCCCCGGATTTCGGCATTCGATCCGATTCAGCAGCCATAACTACACAACGGTTGGACCCTTACCTCAGATCGGGATGTTGGGGCGCGCGCCCCTACCAATGCGTAAAAAAAATGCCCCGAGGCTAATCGGGGCATTCTTTTGGATACACACGACCCGGGTTAGTGCAGGTCCTTGTAATTGATTTCCTTGCGATCCTCGCCGGGGGCAACCTTTTCCCGCCGCACGATCAGGCGGTTGATCGCATGGATATAGGCCTTGACGCTGGCCACCACCGTATCGGTGTCGGCGGATTGACCGGTGGCGATCCGGCCGTCTTCCTCGATTCGGACCGTCACGGTGGCTTGCGCATCGGTGCCTTCGGTGACCGCGTGCACCTGGTACAGCTGCAGTTTGGCCTTGTGCGGATACAGCATCTTCACCGCGTTGAAGGCCGCGTCGACGGGGCCGTCGCCGGTGGCGTCGATGGTTTTTTCCTCGCCTTCGACGATCATCGTCAGATCGGCCTCCTGCGGGCCTTCGGTACCGCAGACCACCCGCAGCCGTTTCAGCTGCAGCGTGTCGGCTTCGCCCTGTCCGACCTCGTCCTGCACCAGCGCGATCAGGTCGTCGTCGAAGACTTCCTTCTTGCGGTCGGCCAGTTCCTTGAATCGCACGAAGATGTCGTTGAGCTGGTTGTCGGCCATGTCATAGCCGAGCTCGTTCATCTTCGAGCGCAGCGCGGCGCGGCCCGAATGCTTGCCCAGCGGCAGCGAGGTGCCGGCGATGCCGACGTCCTCGGGTCGCATGATTTCGAAGGTCTCGGCGTTCTTCAACATGCCGTCCTGGTGGATGCCGCTTTCATGGGCGAAGGCGTTCTTGCCAACGATCGCCTTGTTGAACTGCACCGGGAAACCCGACACGGTCGCGACCCGGCGCGACAGATGCATGATCTTCCGGGTGTCGATATGGGTCTGGTAGGGCAGGATGTCGTTGCGCACTTTCATCGCCATCACCACTTCTTCCAGCGCGGTGTTGCCGGCGCGTTCGCCCAGCCCGTTGATGGTGCATTCGATCTGCCGCGCGCCCGCTTCGACCGCGGCCAGCGCGTTGGCAGTCGCCATGCCAAGGTCGTTGTGGCAATGGGTGGCGAAGATTACCTCGTCGGCGCCGGGCACGCGTTCCAGCAGCATTTTGATGATATCGGCGCTTTCGCGCGGGATGGTATAGCCCACCGTGTCGGGAATGTTGATCGTGGTGGCCCCGGCCTTGATCGCGATTTCGACCACCCGGCAAAGGTAATCGTGTTCGGTGCGCAGCGCGTCCATCGGCGACCACTGCACGTTGTCGCACAGGTTGCGGGCATGAGTCACCGTGTCATGGATCTTGTCGGCCATTTCATCCATCGACAGGTTCGGGATCGCACGGTGCAACGGCGAGGTGCCGATGAAGGTGTGGATGCGCGGTTTCGCGGCATGCTTCACCGCTTCCCAGCAGCGGTCGATATCCTTGAAATTGGCGCGGGCCAGACCGCAGATCACGGAAGCCTTCGACCGTTCGGCGATCTGTTTGACCGCCTGGAAATCGCCCTCGGATGCGATCGGGAAACCGGCCTCGATGATGTCGACACCCATGTCATCCAGCAGCTCGGCGATTTCGAGCTTTTCATCATGGGTCATGGTTGCGCCGGGGCTTTGTTCGCCGTCGCGCAGGGTGGTGTCAAAGATCAGTACCTGATCTTGTTTCGCAATATCGGTCATGTCGGGTCTCATTATCTAAACTTGCTGAAGCTCGTGGCGCGAAAAGGCACATCCTCTGAGCGGTCGCGCCGAGATGGCACGCTCAGAGGCGGCTTAGCAGTAGCAGGGCAGCAAGCGACAGCACGCCGTCGGTGCGGCGTTTTGCGGTCGAGATATGGCCCTTGGTCATCATGGGGCTGATTTATAGCCGCTGAATTGCGAAAGAAAACCCTCAATCGGCAGAAACTGTCATTGCGCCGGAATTGACGGCACTGTCGGCTATGACCGGGCTAGGTTTCCGCAACCCGCTTTGCTACAGAATCCCGAGCAACATGCCAAACGAGGGAGGGGCGGATGAGCGATCAGGCCTATGATCCGGGCGCCGAGGGCGCAAAAATGAGCTTTAGGGACGCGATGTCCTATGGCGATTATCTGCATCTTGACGCTCTGCTGGCACAGCAGCATCCGCAAAGCGACGCGCATGACGAAATGCTGTTCGTCATCCAGCACCAGACCAGCGAGTTGTGGATGAAGCTGGCGATCCACGAACTGGCCGCGGCGCGCGAGGCGCTGAATTCGGGCGACATGGCGCAGATGTTCAAGATGCTGGCACGGGTCAGCCGGATCTTCGAACAGCTCAACAGCGCCTGGGACGTGCTGCGCACCATGACGCCCGCGGATTACACCACCTTCCGCGAAGCGCTTGGCCCGTCCTCGGGGTTCCAGTCCTATCAGTACCGGATGATCGAATACGTGCTGGGCAACCGTAATCCGAACATGCTCAAGCCGCATGAACACATGCCCGAGGTGCAAAAGATGCTCTCGGATGAACTGGACCGGCCCAGCTTCTACGACGATGTGATCCGGCTTCTTTTCACCACCATCGACGGATCCGACGCGCAACTGCCCGAACCGCAGTTGCGCAGCCCGCATCGCGCCGTGCCCGAGGTGCAGGCGAAATGGAAACAGGTCTACGAGGACGTGCAAACCTACTGGACCCTTTACGAACTGGGCGAAAAGCTGGTCGATCTCGAAGATTATTTCCGCCGCTGGCGGTTCAACCACGTCACCACGGTCGAACGGGTGATCGGGTTCAAACGCGGCACCGGCGGGACGTCCGGTGTGGAGTATCTGAAAAAAATGCTCAGTGTCGAGTTGTTTCCCGAGCTGTGGCACGTACGGGGGGAACTGTAATTATGACTGTGAAACTGCCACGCAAGGACATGTTCGACCTGCCCGAAGGGGTGATCTATCTCGACGGCAATTCGCTGGGACCGCTGCCAAGCGGCGCGGCTGAACGCACCGCCGAAGTGCTGCGCGACGAATGGGGCGGGCAACTGATCAAGGCGTGGAACACCGCCGACTGGATGGCGCTGCCCAAGAAGGTGGGCGACCGGATCGCCGGTCTGATCGGCGCCCCCGAAGGATCGGTGGCGACCGGCGACACCCTGTCGATCAAGGTCTATCAGGCGCTGGCGGCGGCGTTGAAAATGAACCCCGACCGCCGGGTGATCCTGTCGGATAACGGCAACTTCCCTTCCGACCTCTATATGGCGCAGGGGCTGATCGGCACGATCGACAAGGGGTACGAGCTGCGCACCCCGGCGCCCGAGGACGTGGCCGACGCGATCACCGAGGACGTCGCGGTGGTGATGCTGACCCAGGTCGATTACCGGTCGGGCCGGATGCATGACATGGTGGAAATCACCCGCAAGGCCCACGCCGTGGGCGCGGTGATGATTTGGGATCTGGCGCACAGCGCGGGCGCGGTACCGCTGGACCTGGCCGGATCGAATGCCGAATTCGCAGTGGGCTGCAGCTACAAGTACCTCAACGGCGGCCCCGGCGCGCCGGCCTTCATCTATGTCCGTCCCGATCTGGCGACAACGGTGCAACCGGCGCTGGCCGGTTGGCTGGGACACGAGGCGCCCTTCGCCATGGATCCGGAATACCGCCCGGCGATGTCGACCGAACGGATGCGCGTTGGCACCCCGCCGATCGTGCAGCTGTCGATCCTCGATCACGCGCTGAACGTCTGGGACGGGGTCGACATGAACGATCTGCGCGCCGCCTCCGTCGCGCTGTCGGAACGGTTCATCAAAGAGGTCGAGGCGCGCTGCCCGCAGCTGACGCTGGCCTCGCCGCGCGACGCGAAAGTGCGCGGATCGCAGGTGTCCTTTGCGTTCGAGAACGGATACGCGGCGATGCAGGCCTGCATCGACCGGGGCGTGATCGGCGATTTCCGCGCGCCCGACATCATGCGCTTCGGGTTCACGCCGCTTTACCTCGACGAGGCGGATGTGGTGCGGGCGGCCGAGATCATCGAAGAGGTGATTTCGAAAGAGCTGTGGCGTGATCCCAAATACCAGACCGTGTCGAAAGTGACCTGATCCCCGACCGTGTCCAAGCCGCAGTTTCAAAGAAAATCGCCCGTGCCTCTAGGCAACGGGCGGTTCCTTCGCTTTAGTGCCTTCTAGACGTTCCGGTCAAAAGTCCGGGACGGACAACAAGACCTGATAAGGCATGAAGAAGGAACAGGGGGTCATATGAAACTGAAATCTCTTATCGTGGGCGCATCGCTGGCGGTTCTGGCCGCGGGAAGCGGCTGGGCCGAAGGCGTCAAGGTCGGCATGATCACCACGCTGTCGGGCGGTGGCGCGGGGCTTGGCATCGATGTGCGCGACGGCTTCATGCTGGCGATCAAGCAATCGGGCCGCAGCGACATCGAAGTGGTGATCGAGGACGATCAGCGCAAACCCGATATCGCGGTGCAGCTTTCCGACAAGATGATCCAGTCCGAAAAGGTCGATGTGCTGACCGGCATCATCTGGTCCAACCTCGCGATGGCGGTGGTGCCGGGCGCGGTGGCACAGGGCAAATTCTACCTGTCGCCCAACGCGGGGCCGTCGGCGCTGGCCGGCAAGGGCTGCAACAAGAACTACTTCAACGTCGCATGGCAAAACGACAACCTGCATGAAGCCGCGGGCGCCTATGCGACCGAAGCGGGTTACAAGAATGCTTTCATCCTCGCGCCGAACTATCCGGCGGGCAAGGATGCGCTGACCGGGTTCAAGCGGTTCTTCAAGGGCGACCTGGCGGGCGAGGTTTATACCAAGCTGGGGCAAACCGATTACGCCGCCGAAATCGCGCAGATCCGCGCGAGCGGAGCCGATACGGTGTTCTTCTTCCTGCCCGGCGGGATGGGGATTTCCTTCCTCAAGCAATATGCCGATTCCGGTGTCGGCCTGCCGGTCGTGGGGCCGGCGTTCAGTTTCGACCAGGGTATCCTGCAGGCGGTTGGCGACGCCGCCTTGGGTGTGCGCAACACCTCGCAATGGTCGAAGGATATCGACAATGCGGCCAACAAGGCCTTCGTCGAGAGCTTCCAGGCCGAATATGGCCGGCTGCCGTCGCTGTATGCCAGCCAGGGCTTCGACACCGCCAACCTGCTGATCAGCGCGGTCGAAAAGGCGGATGTTTCGGATGCCGATGCGTTCCGTGCCGCGCTGGAAGCGGCCGATTTCGCCTCGACCCGTGGTGATTTCAAATTCGGTCCGAACCACCACCCGGTGCAGGACATCTATGTCCGTGAAGTGATCAAGGAAGGCGACGTCTACACCAACAAGATCGTCGCTACCGGCCTTGAGGATCATGCCGACGCCTACGCGGGCGAATGCAAGATGTGATGACACGCCGCCGCCCCGGATCGGTCCGAGGCGGCGGCCCATTCGGCAGACCGTAAATGTCCATCCTCCTTCTGATCGAGCAGGCCCTGAACGGGCTGCAATTCGGTGTCATGCTGTTTTTGATGGCGGCCGGGCTGACGCTGATTTTCGGCGTCATGGGATTGATCAACCTTGCGCATGGATCGCTTTACATGATCGGCGCCTTCGCGGCGGCGGGTGTGTCGGCCCTGACCGGATCTTTCCTGCTGGCGCTGATCGCGTCGCTGGCGGCGGCGGCGATGGCCGGGGTGTTCATCGAAATGACGGTGATCCGCCGGCTGTATGACCGCGACCACCTTGACCAGGTGCTGGCGACTTTCGCGCTGATCCTGATCTTTTCCGAAGGCACCCGCTATCTGTTCGGGTCCTTCCCGCTGTTCCTGGACAAGCCGGAGTGGCTGTCGGGCACGGTGATGTTGCCGCTGGGCATCGAATATTCGCTGTATCGCCTGACGCTGATCGTGGTCGGGCTGGCAGTAGCGGCCGGCCTGTTCTGGATGATCGCGCGCACCCGCGTGGGCATCCGCATCCGGGCGGGCGAAAACGACCGCGAAATGATCGGCGCCTTGGGCGTCAATATCTCGCGCCTCTATACCCAGGTCTTCGCGCTTGGCGCGGCGCTGGCCGGACTTGCCGGGGCGCTGATCGGGGCAATCCAGGCGGTGCAGATCGGGATGGGCGAACCGGTGCTGATCCTTGCCTTCGTGGTGATCGTGATCGGCGGCATCGGGTCGATCAAGGGCGCCTTCATCGGTGCCATTCTTGTCGGGCTGACCGACACGCTGGGCCGGTTCCTGCTGCCGCAGGTCTTCGCCCTTTTCATGGACCCGTCCGAGGCGACATCGGTCGGGTCCTCGCTGGCCTCGATGTCGATCTATCTGCTGATGGCGGGCGTGTTGCTGTTCCGGCCCAAGGGCCTGTTCGGAGAAGCATGAGATGAAGCGCGAAACCATCCTGAATGCCGTGATCCTTCTGGCGCTGCTGATGCTGCCTGTCTGGGCGCTGTTTGCCGACGAACCCTTCCTGATCACCCTGACCACCCGCGCGGTGATCCTTGCCATCGCCGGGATCGGGCTGAACTTCGCGCTTGGCTTCGGCGGGCTGGTCAGCCTGGGCCACGCGGCGTTTTTCGGGCTGGGCGGGTACGCGATGGGCATCCTTGCCTATCACGCCCAGAATTACACGCCGATGATGGAATGGCCGCTGCTGATCGAGGGCACGAAATCGATGCCGCTGATCTGGCTGGTGGCGATTGTGACCGGCGCGCTGGCCGCGCTGGTCATCGGCGCGCTGTCGCTGCGCACCACGGGCGTTTATTTCATCATGATCACGCTCGCCTTCGGGCAGATGTTTTATTATTTCGCGATCTCCTGGCCCGCCTATGGAGGCGAGGACGGGTTGTCGATCTATGTGCGCAACGGGTTTCCGGGGCTGAACACGATGGACCCGATCCAGTTCTTCGCGATCTGTTACGTGCTGTTGCTGATCGTGCTGTTCGGCACCTGGCGCGCGGCACGCTCGCCCTTCGGGCTGATGCTGGGCGCGGCGCGGCAGAACCCGGACCGGGTGCAGGCGGTGGGCCAGGTGCCGTACCGGCTCTACCTCACCGCCTTCACCATTTCGGGCGCGATCACCGGGTTGGCCGGGGCGCTGTTCGCCGATCTCAACCGCTTCGTCAGCCCGGCGATGCTGTCCTGGCAGACTTCGGGCGAAATCATGGTCTTCGTCATCCTCGGCGGGGTCGGGCGGGTGTTCGGCCCGGTGGCGGGCGCGGCGCTGTTCATCCTGCTGGAACACAGCCTCGGCGGGCTTTCCGAATTCTGGCATATCTATCTGGGCGCGATCCTGCTGGGCGTCGTGCTGTTCGCCCGTGGCGGGCTCTACGGCCTGATCGTTGGGCGCGAGGTGGCGCATGACTGACCCGGTTCTCGATATCCGCGGCGTCAGCAAGAGCTTCGGCGGGCTGAAGGCAAGCGACCAGATCGACCTCGACCTGCGTTCTGGCGAAATCCACGCGCTGATCGGCCCGAACGGCGCGGGTAAATCGACGCTAATCGCCCAGATTGCCGGCGCGCTTGCCCCAGACAGTGGCGAGGTCCGTTTCGGCGGGCGTGACGTGACCGCGTTGACGACCGCCGCGCGGGCGCGGCTGGGGCTGGCGCGAACCTTCCAGATTTCGTGCCTGGCGATGGACTGCACGGTGTTGCAGAACGCGATGCTGGGCGCGCTTGGCCATCGCGGTGACGTGTTCCGGTTCTTCCGTCCGGTCATGCGCGACAAGGATCTTGTCGCCCGCGCCGAAACGGCGCTGGAACAGGTCGGTCTGCAGGATTTCCGCCGTTTCCGCACCGCCGAGCTGTCGCATGGGCAGCGGCGTCAGTTGGAGGTCGCAGTGGCGCTGACGCTCGCCCCGAAAGCCTTCGTGATGGATGAGCCGATGGCCGGTCTGGGGGCCGAAGGGTCGCGGCAGTTGATGACCGTTCTGGACCGGTTGCGGCAGCAGGCGCCGATCCTGCTGGTCGAACATGACATGGACGCGGTGTTCGCTTTGGCCGACCGGATCAGCGTGTTGGTCTATGGCCGGATCATCGCAACCGGTTCGGTCGCGGAAATCCGCAACGACCCGGCGGTGCGCAGTGCCTATCTGGGGGACGAGGCATGAGTTTCCTGAAGCTTTCCCACGTCTCGGCCTTCTACGGCCCCTCTCAGGCGTTGTTCGACGTCGATCTGGCCGTGGGCGAGGGCGAGGTCCTGGCGCTGATGGGGCGCAACGGGATGGGCAAGTCGACCACGCTCAAGGTGATCTGCCGGTTGCTGAAGCACCGCGGCGGATCGGTCCTGTTCGATGACCGCGACCTGTCGCGGCTGAAACCGCATCAGGCGGCGCGGGCCGGGATCGGGCTGGTCCCCGAGGGGCGACGCTGTTTCACAAACCTGACGGTGCACGAAAACCTGATCGCCGCCGCCCGCCCCGGCGCGTGGGACTTCGCCGCCGTGTCAGACCTGTTCCCGCGGCTGGCCGAACGCCGCGATCAGCTGGCCGGGTCGCTGTCGGGCGGCGAACAGCAGATGCTGGCCATCGGCCGGGCTCTGATGACCAATCCGCGGCTGCTGATCCTGGACGAGGCGACCGAGGGGCTGGCCCCGGTGGTGCGCCTCGAAATCTGGGCTGCCATCGCCCGGCTCAAGGCCGAAACGGGCTTGGCGATCATCGTGGTCGACAAGTCGCTGAAGGAACTGGCCAGCGTCGCCGACAGCGCGGTGATCCTTGAAAAGGGGCGCTCGGTCTGGGCCGGGGCCTTCGCGGATCTGACCCCGGACATCACCGATCGCCATCTCGGGATCTGACCGCGCCCGCGTTGGCGCTTTGACCGATCAGCGGTAGAACAAATGCGCAGCATTTTGCGGGCCGGTTGATCTGTCTCAAGGCCCCCGGCATGGTGGCGGTCAATCATGGCGCCGCGCGATACAGGGGGCCGAAGACGCATGCAGTTCGACAACACGCCAATCCCCGTCAGTGGCTTGACCAGCGCCGAGGCGGCGAAGCGGTTGCAAATCCATGGCCGCAACGTCGTCGGCGAGGTCCGCGTCACCCCGGCCTGGAAAATCTTCCTGCGCCAGTTCACCGGGCTTCTGGTGCTGCTGCTGATCGGCGCGGCGCTGGTGGCGCTGGTCCTGGGCGAATGGATCGACAGCGCCGCGATTGGCATGGTCGTGGTGCTGAACGGGGTTCTGGGCTTCGTGCAGGAATGGCGGGCGGAAACCGCGCTGGCGGCACTGCGCGAAATGCTGGTGGGCCATGCGCGGGTTATCCGCGACGGCCACCCGGTTGAAATCGACAGCCGCGATATCGTGCCGGGTGATCTGGTGCTGCTGGACGCCGGTGACCAGGTGCCCGCCGACGCGCGGCTGGTGTCGGCGCTGGAGCTCAGGATCGATGAAAGCGTGCTGACGGGGGAATCGATCCCGGTTTCGAAACAGCCGGGCGGCGAAGGTGAAACCGGAGCGGTGATGATGGGCACGCTGGCGGTGGCGGGACGGGCCGAAGCGGTGGTTAGTGCCACCGGGGCCAGCACCGCCTTCGGCAAGATCGCCCAGCTGACCGGATCGGTGGGCGAAAAGGAAACCAACCTGTCGCGGCAACTTGGACGGCTTGGCGGGCAGCTGGGCATTGCCGCGTTGGGGCTTGGCGCGGCGATCGCGATCACCGGTATACTGGCCGGGCGCAACGTGATTGAAATGGTGATGACCGGGTTGTCGATGGCAGTTGCCATCGTGCCCGAGGGCCTGCCCGCCGTGGTCACCATCAGCCTGGCGCTCGGCGCCGCGGCGATGGTACGGCAGAAGGCGCTGGCGCGGCGGTTGCAGGCGATGGAAACACTGGGGTCGGCCTCGGTCATCTGCACCGACAAGACCGGTACGCTGACCGAAAACATGATGACCGGCGAAATCCTGTGGATCGGCGGGCGCGACTACCAGGCGGTGGGGACGGGCTATGATCCGGCCGGGCGCATTCTGCTGGACGGACAACCGTTGCGGCATGGCGACGACCCCGACCTGACCGATGCGCTCCAGGTGATGGTCGGCTGCACTCATGCCAGCCTTTATCACGAGGAATCGGCCTGGCACATGGTGGGGGATCCGACCGAGGGCGCGCTGGTGACGTTTGCCTACAAGGGCTGGACGCCGGTGCCGCCCGCCGGGCCGCTGGCCGAGATCCCGTTTACCTCGGAACGCAAGCGGATGAGCATGGTGCGCTGGCAGGATGACCGGCTGGTGCAGTTGGCCAAGGGCGCGCCGGAACACCTGCTGGAGGTGTGCAGCCATTGGCGCGGTCCCGACGGCACCGCGCCGCTGACCGGTGCCGTGCGCGACGAAATCCATTCGGTTTATGCCAAGATGGCCGACAAGGGGCTGCGGGTGATCGCGCTGGCCCGGCGCGACGTGACCGAGGCGGAAGCCCCCGAGGCGGATCTTGAATTCATCGGGCTGGTCGGGATGATCGACCCGCCCCGCCCCGAGGTGAAACAGGCGATCAGTGCCTGCCGCAGCGCCGGTATCCGGGTCATCATGATCACCGGAGACGGCCCGCGCACTGCCCGCGCCATCGCCGATGCCCTGAGCCTGCCGATCGACAGGGCCATTACCGGCGCTGAACTGGAAGCGATGGACGACACCGAGCTTAGGGCGGTGCTGAGCGAGCAAGTTCTGTTCGCCCGCACCGCGCCGGAACACAAGATGCGGCTGGTCGAACTGCTGCAATCCGAGGGTCTGATCGTGGCGATGACCGGCGATGGGGTGAACGACGCACCGGCGCTGAAACGCGCCGATGTCGGCGTCGCCATGGGGATCAGGGGCACCGACGTGTCCAAGGATGCAGCGGACCTGGTGCTGCTTGACGACAACTTCGCCACGCTGGAACGGGCCATTCGCGAGGGTCGCCGGCAATTCGCCAATATCCGCCGTTTCGTGCGTTACCTGCTGTCTTCGAACGCGGGCGAGGTCATCGCGATCCTGGCCAATCTGGCGCTTGGCGGGCCGTTGATTTACCTGCCGACGCAGATCCTGTGGATGAACCTTGTCACCGACGGGGTGACGGCGCTGGCGCTTGGGCTGGAACCCGGCACACCCGACCAGATGACCGAACCGCCGCGCCCGGCGAAACAGGGGATCATGGACTGGACGGCGGTTGGCCTGATCCTGAGTTTCGGGATCTATACCGGATCGGCCAGCCTGTACCTGTTCTATGCCTTCATGGTCGAGGGCGATGCGTTGGCGCGCACCGCCGCCTTCACCGGCATGGTGCTGTTCGAAAAGATGAGCGTTTTCGCCTTCCGGTCCTTTTCACAGCCGTGCTGGCGGCTGGGATGGCTATCCAATCCCAAGCTGATCCTCGCGCTGATCCTGATGGTCGGTGCCCAGATCGCCGCCGTCTACTGGCCGCCTCTGCAATTGTTGCTTCGCACAGCGCCGCTGGGCTGGAACCACTGGCAGCAGATCTGGCTTCTGTGCCTGCCGCTGGTACTGGTGCCCGAGGCGATAAAATCTCTGCGGCTGCTGCGCAGCCGGCATCGGGGGGAAGGCGCCGCCCCGAACGCCACCTTGACTTGAATCATGGTCGCGCTGTCGGGAACGCGCCTACCGTGAGGTCGGGAGGATATGTGGATGACGTGGGAAACCATTGCGAAAACCGATGCCGAACGGGCCTTCGCGGCCCTGACCGATCCCGATGCCGGGCGTGCGGCGTTCGATTGGGATCAGGCGGCTGAAATGCTCGACGGGTTGCCGGGCGGCGGGCTGAACATTGCGTACGAAGCGCTGGACCGCCATGTCGCTCATGGCAATGGCGACCGGTTGGCATTGCGCTGGTTCGGCAAGGATGGCGACGCCCGCGATTTCACCTATGCCGACCTGGCCCGGGCAACTGCGCGGTTCGCCAATGTGCTGCGGCACAATGGGCTTCAAGCGGGCGACCGGCTTTATTCGCTGATGGGCCGCAAGCCCGAACTCTACATCGCGGCGCTTGGCACGCTGAAGGCGGGGCTGGTGTTTTCGCCGTTGTTTTCCGCCTTCGGCCCGGAACCGATCCGCACGAGAATGGAAATCGGCGAGGCCAACGCGGTGGTGACCACAGAATCGATCTACCGGCGCAAGATCGCCAAGTGGCGCGACGAGATACCGTCGCTGAAGACCGTTTTCCTCGTCGATGTCGATGACGCGCCCGAAGGCTGCGTCGCGCTCGGCCCGGCGCTGGCGGCCGCGTCCGAGGAATTCGAGGTGGCGGCGACGCAACCCGAGGACATGGCGCTCATCCACTTCACCTCCGGCACCACCGGCCGTCCCAAGGGCGCGGTGCATGTGCATCAGGCGGTCTACGCCCATGTCGCTACCGGGCGCTTCGCGTTGAACCTGCGTCCCGGTGCGATCTACTGGTGCACCGCCGATCCCGGCTGGGTGACGGGCACGTCCTACGGCATCATCTCGCCCTTGGTGAACGGTGCGACCATGCTGGTGGACGAAGCGGAATTCGACCTGGATCGCTGGTACGGCATGCTGGAACGCGAAAAGGTCGAGATCTGGTACACCGCTCCCACCGCGATCCGCATGATGATGCGGGCCGGGGCGGAAGCGGCGGCGCCTTACGATTTCTCCAACCTGCAATTCCTTGCCAGCGTCGGAGAGCCTTTGAACCCCGAGGGCGTGGTCTGGGGCAAGGAAGTGTTCGGCCACCCGTTCCACGACAATTGGTGGCAGACCGAAACCGGCGGCATCATGATCGCCAACCTGGCGGCGATGGACATCAAGCCCGGATCGATGGGCAAACCGTTGCCGGGGATCGAAGCCGGGGTGGTGGACAGCGGAAGCGATCCATTGCGCGAATGCGCGACGGGTGAAATCGGCGAACTGGCGCTGCGCCCGGGCTGGCCGTCGATGATGCGCACCTATCTGCATGAACAGGCGCGCTACGACAAAACCTTCCGCGACGGCTGGTACCTGTCGGGCGACCTGGCGATGAAGGACGAGGACGGCTATTTCTGGTTCGTGGGCCGCGCCGACGACCTGATCAAATCCTCGGGCCACCTGATCGGCCCGTTCGAAGTGGAAAGCGCGCTCATCGAACACGAAGCGGTGGCCGAGGCCGGGGTGATCGGCCTGCCGGACGAAACGGCGGGCGAGGTGGTGAAGGCCTATGTGTCGCTCAATCCCGGATATGAACCGTCCGAGGAACTGGAACGCGACATTCGCGGCCATGCCCGCAAGAAACTGGGCCCCGCTGTCGCCCCACGCGAAGTGGTGTTCCGCAACACCCTGCCGAAAACCCGGTCGGGCAAGATCATGCGTCGACTGCTGAAGGCGCGCGAACTGGGCCTGCCCGAGGGCGATATTTCCACGTTGGAGACGGATGAATCATGACCGATGCCAAGATCCGCCTGTCGCGCGATCACGTTCTCGACCTGCTGGGCAAGATGATGCGCGTCCGCAAGTTCGAAGACAAATGCGCCGAGCTTTACACGCAGGAAAAAATCCGCGGCTTCCTGCATCTCTATGACGGCGAGGAAGCGATCGCGGCGGGCGTCATCCCGCATTTGGCGCCGCAGGATCGCATCGTCGCAACCTACCGCGAACACGGTCACGCGCTGATCCGGGGCGTGCCGATGAACACGGTGATGGCCGAAATGTACGGCAAGGCAACCGGCGTTTCCGGCGGCCGCGGCGGGTCGATGCACCTGTTCGACGCAGAACGGAATTTCTATGGCGGCAATGCCATCGTCGGCGGCGGGCTGCCCCTGGCGGGCGGGCTGGCTTTGGGCGACGGGATGCAGGATACCGGCTCGGTCACCGCCTGTTTCTTTGGCGAAGGCGCGGTGGCCGAGGGCGAGTTTCACGAAACCATGAACCTGGCGCAGCTGTGGCATGTGCCGGCGCTTTTCGTCTGCGAAAACAACGGGTATGCGATGGGGACCGCGCTGGCCCGGTCGGAATCGCAAACCGACATCCATCAGAAGGCTGCCAGTTACGGCATCCCCTCCGAGGTGGTCGACGGCAACGACGTAGTCGCGGTCGAGGCGGCGGCGCGCCGGGCCCTGGCGGCGATCCGCGAAACCGCGCGGCCCTATTTCCTGGAATGCCGCACCTACCGGTTCCGCGCCCATTCGATGTTCGACGCCCAGCTTTACCGCGACAAGGCCGAGGTCGAGGACTGGCGCACGCGCGGGCCGATCGTGCGGTTCCAGTCCTGGGCGTTGGGCGCCGGGCTGATCCACGACAAGGACGTGGCCGATCTGGAGGCGCGGATCGACGCGGAAATCGCCGAGGCGGTGGAATTCGCGGAAAAATCTGGCTGGGAACCGCTGGAGGACCTGACCCGCCATGTGACGGCGGAGGAAAGGCCCGAACCGCCCACGCCCGCAAAGCCTTCGGGCGAGACGGTCGAGATGACCTATCGCGAGGCGGTCAAGCAGGGCATCCGCGACGCGATGACCCGCGACGGGAACGTGTTCCTGATGGGCGAAGACGTGGGCGCCTATGGCGGCTGCTATGCGGTGTCCAAGGGGTTGATGGCGGAATTCGGCGAGGACCGGATCCGCGACACGCCGCTGTCGGAATCGGGCTTCACCGGATTCGGCATCGGCGCGGCGGCGATGGGGATGCGGCCCATCGTGGAACTGATGACGGTGAATTTCAGCCTGCTGGCGCTGGACCAGATCATGAATACCGCCGCCACCATCCGGCACATGTCGGGCGGTCAATTCGGCGTTCCGCTGGTGATCCGCATGGCCACCGGCGCAGGCAAGCAACTGGCGGCGCAGCATTCGCATTCGCTGGAAGGCTGGTACGCGCATATTCCGGGCTTGCGGGTGCTGACGCCCGCGACCTTGGAGGATGCGCGCGGCATGCTCTGGACCGCGCTCTCGGACCCCGATCCGGTGCTGATCTTCGAGAACGTGATGCTCTATAACCGGACCGGGGAAATCGACAGCAATGCCGGGCCCGTCGATATCGACAAGGCGGCGGTGCGACGGCCGGGCAAGGATGTGAGCCTGATCACCTATGGCGGATCGCTCCATAAGACATTGGAGGCGGCGGAGGAGCTGGCCAAGGATGGCATCGAGGCCGAGGTGATCGACCTGCGGGTGCTGCGGCCCCTGGACGACGCGACCATCATGGCCTCGGTCGCGCGCACCCGGCGGGCCGTGATCGTGGACGAGGGCTGGAGGTCGGGATCGCTTTCGGCGGAAATCGCCGCGCGCATCCACGAACAGGCGTTCTGGCGGATGGATGCACCGGTGGGGCGGGTGTGTTCGGCGGAGGTGCCGATCCCTTATCCGAAGCATCTGGAAGACGCGTCGATCCCGCAGGTGCCCGCCATCGTCGCCGCCGCCAAAGCCGCGCTTGGGAAGGGGTGAGCCATGGGCGTGTTCAAGATGCCCTCGCTCGGCGCCGACATGGAGGAAGGCAAGCTGGTCGAATGGCTGGTGGGCCCGGGCGATACGGTCAAGCGTGGCGACGTGGTGGCGGTGGTCGAAACCCAGAAGGGCGCGATCGAGATCGAGATTTTCGAAGACGGCGTGGTGGACAGGATCGACGCCGCGCTGGGCACCTCCCTGCCGGTCGGCGCGCCGCTGGCGGTGATCCGTGGCGATGGCGAGGCGGCCGCGCCCGCAATGGCGCCGGAACCCGAATCCGTGCCGGCAGCTCAACTGGTGAAACCCATACCTGCGCCGCCGCCGGTGGCGGCGGAAGCCGGTGAAACCCCGGCCTCGCCCGCTGCAAGGGCGCGGGCGGCGGAGCTCGGGGTTGATCTGTCGGGAGTGACCGGCAGCGGCCCGGGTGGGGCCATCGTGCTGGCCGATGTGGAAAGCGCGGGCAAGGGCAGGCGCAAGCCGGCCAAGCAGGGGCTGGACATGGACGCCATGCGCGCGGCCATCGCGGCGGCGATGACCCGGTCCAAGCACGAAATCCCGCATTACTACCTCGAACACGAAATCGACCTGCAGGCGGCCGATGACTGGCTGCGCGCCCGCAACGCCGATTGCGCGCCTGGCGATCGCATCCTGATGGGTACGCTTTTCGTCAAGGCGACGGCGCTGGCCGCCGCGAACGTGAAGGGGATGAACGGGCAATATGTGGATGGTGCCTTCCAGCCGTCGAAACCCGTCAATGCGGGCGTCGCCGTGGCTCTGCGCGGCGGCGGGCTGATCGCGCCGGCGATCATGGATGCGGCTTCCCAGCCGCTCGATCAGCTGATGGCGTCGATGCGCGATCTGGTGGCGCGGGCGCGGTCGGGGCGGCTCAGGGGGTCGGAAATGACCGACGGCACCATCACCATATCCAGCCTCGGCGAAAACGGTGTCGATGGCATGACCGCCGTGATCTATCCGCCGCAGGTGGCCATCGTCGCTTTCGGCACACCGCGCCCTGCGCCACGCGTGGTGGATGGCGCGGTGACGGCGCGTATGTGCGTCCACGTCACCCTTGCCGCGGATCACCGCGTCAGCGACGGTCGGCGCGGGGCAAAATTCCTGAAAGAAATAGACACGCTGCTGCAAAACCCGGAGGATTTATGACCAAAGACGACATCAAGGCCGCATTCCTGAAAGAACTGACCTCGGTCGCGCCCGATATCGATGCGGCGGATGTCGGGGGGGATGACCAGTTGCAGGATGATCTGGAGCTCGATTCGATGGATATCCTGAACCTAGTGACGGCGCTACACGAACGCTTGGGCGTCAATATCCCGGAAGAGGATTACCGCAGGATCGAAACGCTGAACAAGGCGGTGGTCTATCTGGCCGAGCGGCTGGGCTGAACAGGGCCGGAAAAGCCGGAACGATTGGGTGGCGGTTCGCCAAACTGATACGGCACGGCTTTCCATAGGACCGATAATGTGTTCCGCTGGTGTCGAGTTGACCGGTTGCCGGAACCGAAGGGACCCGACCATGGATGCAGCAACAGACCGGGAATTGCGGCGCGAGGATGCCGAGCGGATCGCGGCGATCTGTGCCGATGTTGGTGACGATCCGCACCGGATGATGGACATCCTGCGCGCGGTGCAGGACGATTTGCGCTGGATTTCCCCTCCTGTGATGCAGCTGATCGCCGATCGCGCCGGGCTAAGCCGGATCGCGGTCGAAGGGGTGGTGAGCTTCTATGCCTTCCTGTCGCAGGTGCCGAAGGGGCGGATCACGATCCGGCTCTGCGACGATATCATCGACCGCTTCGCGGGAATGCCCGCGGTCGCGGCAGCGTTCGAGGCGGCGCTTGGCATCAAGGTCGGCGAAACCTCCGCCGACGGGGCGGTGTCGCTGGAATACACCCCCTGTATCGGCCTGTGCGATCAGGCTCCGGCGGCGATGGTCAACGACATCGTTCTGACCCAGCTGACGCCGGACCGGGTGGCCGAGGTCGCCGCGGCGCTGCGCGGGGGGCAGCGCCCCGAAGACCTGATTTCGCATGAATTCGACGATCTGTCCCCGCATGACCGCGCCACGCGCCAGGTGAAAAACAATATCCGCCATGCCGGGGCGTCGCTGCTGTGCCCGGTGCCGGACGGGGCCGGGCTGCAAAGGGCGCTCGACATGACGCCCGGCCGGATCATCGAGGAGATCGAGGCCAGCGGTCTGCGCGGCTGCGGCGGCGCGGGATTCGCCACGGGCCGCAAATGGCGCTTTGCCGCCGCGGCGGAGGCCGAGCGCCGCGTCATCATCTGCAACGCCGACGAGGGCGAACCGGGGACCTTCAAGGACCGCGTGCTGCTGACCGAACGCCCGCACCTGCTGATCGAGGGCATGACCATTGCTGCCCGTGCCGTCGGCGCAACCGATGGCATCCTCTATCTGCGCGGCGAATATGTCTATCTGCGCGAACTGATCGAGGAGGTCCTGCAGGACCGGCGCGACCGGGGCCTGCTGGGGCAGGGGATCGGGGGGGCGGAGTTCGATTTCGACATCCGGCTGCAACTGGGCGCGGGGGCCTATATCTGCGGCGAGGAAGGGGCGCTGATTTCGTCCTGCGAAGGATTGCCGGGCGAACCCAAGACGCGGCCGCCCTTCCCGGTGACGCAGGGCTACCTGGGTCTGCCGACCGTGGTGAACAATGTCGAAACCTTTTGCCACGCCGCCCGCATCCTGGACAAGGGCGCGCAGTGGTTCTTCGACATGGGCCACGAGGGCAGCCATGGCACCAAGCTGTTCAGCGTGTCGGGCGATTGCCTGAACCCCGGCATCTACGAATTGCCTTACGGCCTGTCGGTGCGGGACCTGTTGGCGATGGCGGGGGGCGAGGATGCGGCCGCCGTGGCGGTCGGCGGGGCCTCGGGCACGATGATCGCGCGCGACCAGTTCGACCGAACACTCAGCTTCGATGACCTGTCCACGGCCGGCGCGGTGGTGATCTTCAACGGCAGCCGTAATATCCTGGAAATCGTCGAATACTACATGTCGTTTTTCGTGCACGAAAGCTGCGGCTACTGCACTCCCTGCCGGGTCGGCAACGTGTTCCTGCAAAAAGCCATCGGCAAGTTCCGCGACGGTTTGGCCAACCCCGAAGATATCGATTACCTAAAGGACCTTTCCGGCACCATCATCGAAACCAGCCGCTGCGGGCTGGGCACGACGTCGCCCAACCCGATCCTGACGACGCTGGAAAATTTCCCGCTGATATATGCCGCGACGGTGAAGCCGTCCAAGGATCGCATCCGCGCCAGTTTCGACATCCAATCGGCCATCGACAGCGCCCGCCACCTGGCCAAGCGCCGGTCGACCATATTCGACGAGGATTTCAGCAAATGACCGGGTTCACCTTCACCATCGACGGGGTCGAGGTCGCGGCGAAGGACGGCCAGACCATCATGGAAGCCGCCGACGCGGCGGGCATCTATATCCCGCGGCTGTGCGATCACGAAGGGCTGCGCCATCAGGGATCGTGCCGGGTCTGCACTGTCAAGGCGGGCGGGCGCAGCGTGGCCGCCTGCACCCAGCCCGCGCAGGCGGGGCAGGCGGTGGAAAACGAAACGCCGCATATCACCAAGCTGCGCCGCGATCTGGTCGAGATGCTGTTTCACGAGGGCAACCACCTGTGCCCTATCTGCGAAGCGTCCGGCAATTGCGAATTGCAGGCGATGGCCTACCGGCTCGACATGACGCAGCCGACCAAGTTTCCCTATCTCGATCCGTGCCGGGCGCTGGATGCCAGCCATCCCGATATCGCGCTCGATACCAACCGCTGCATCACCTGCGGCCGCTGTATCCGCGCCAGCCAGGAAATCGATGGCAAGGGCGTGTTCGGCTATGTCGGTCGCGGCATCAACCGCCGCGTCGCGGTGAACGGGGCGGACCTGTCCGATACCGATGCCGAGGTCACCGATTTCGCCATCTCGAAAGAGGTCTGTCCCGTGGGGTGCATCATCCGCAAGGGCGAAGGATTTTCGATCCCGATCGGTGAACGCGAATTCGACAAGAGCCTGATCGGCCACAAAATCGAGGGGAAGAAACGTGACTGAGCTGCGCAAGGCCCGGATCGCCACCGCCTCGCTCGCGGGCTGTTTCGGCTGCCACATGGCGATCTTAGATATCGATGAACGGCTGATCGAACTGATGAAGCTCGTGGAGGTCGACCGATCGCCGCTGACCGATATCAAGCAGTTCACCCGGCGCTGCGATATCGGCATCATCGAGGGCGGCTGCTGCAACGAGGAAAACGTCCATGTGCTGCGCGATTTCCGGCGCAACTGCGATGTTCTGATCGCCATCGGGCAATGCGCGATCATGGGCGGGTTGCCGGCGATGCGCAACGCCATCATGCATTCCGACGCGCCGCTGCGCGAATGCCTGGAAGAGGCCTACATCACCGGACGCTACATCCGCAACACCACCCATCAGGTGCCCAACGACCCGGCGCTGCCGCTGTTGCTGGACGAGGTCTATCCCTGTTCCGAGGTGGTCGAGATCGATTACAATATCCCCGGCTGTGCGCCGTCGGGTGACATCATCTATGAAACCCTTGCGGGGCTGCTGGCGGGCAAGTTCAGCGGGTTCGAACGGGAACAGATCAGGTTTGATTAGGGCGATGCAGCAGGAAACAAATATCGTCGCGTTGCAGAGCGAAGGGCAGACCCCGGTCGCGGGTGGGGGTGAAGCCCCCGCCCATGGGGGCTGTCGGGGGCTGCCCGGCCTGAAGCCGGGCGGGGACTTTCCTTCGCACGGGGGGCTGAATCCATGACGGAACCCAGACTGATCGAAATCTCGCCACTGACCCGGGTCGAGGGCCACGGCAAGGTGACCATTCACCTCGATGCCGAGGGGCAGGTCGACGAGGCGCGGTTGCATATCGTCGAATTCCGCGGGTTTGAACGTTTCATCCGCGGCCGCCTGCTGTGGGAAGTGCCGGTGATCGTGCAGCGGCTTTGCGGTATCTGCCCGGTCAGCCATCATTTGGCGGCGGCCAAGGCGATGGACATGATCTGCGGCGTCGATCAATTGCCGCCGACGGCGGAAAAAATGCGCCGGCTGATGCATTACGGCCAGGTGATGCAAAGCCACGTTCTGCATTTCTTCCACCTCGCCGCGCCCGATTTGCTGTTCGGTTTCGGAGCGCCAGCGGAAAAACGCAATATCTTCGAGGTTCTGAAGGATCAGCCCGAACTGGGCCGCCGGGCCATCATGATGCGCAAGTTCGGACAGGACATCATCGAGGCCACGGCGGGCAAGAAAATCCACGGCACCGGCGCCATTCCCGGCGGCATCAACAAGAACCTGTCGATTGAAACCCGTGATGCGCTGCTGGCGCAGCTCACGGACATGGAAACATGGGCACAGGACGCGCTGGCGCTGGCGCGGAACTACACGCTGGACAATGCCGAGATGGTACGCGGCTTCGCCGCCTTCCCTTCGCATTACCTGTCGCTGGTGCGCGGTGGCGATGGGGCGCTGGACCTCTACGATGGCAATTTGCGCGCCTTGTCCGCCGATGGCGACATGATCTTCGACCAGCTCGATACGCGCCGCTATCACGAGGCGCTGGTCGAGGATGTGCGGTCGTGGTCCTACATGAAATTCCCGTTCTTCAAGGCCCTCGGGCCGGAGGAGGGATGGTATCGTGTCGGGCCTTTGGCGCGGATGAACACCGCCAGCTTCATCGACACCCCCCAGGCCGACGCAGCGCGCACCGAATTGATGGAAACCAACCACGGATTGCCGCAGCATGCCGTTCTGGCCAATCACTGGGCGCGGATGATCGAGGTGCTGCATTGCATCGAAAAGATCCGCGACCTGCTACACGATCCCGACTTGCAGGGCACCGACCTGCGCGGCACCGGCGAGAGGCGGCAGGAAGGCATCGGCGTGTTAGAGGCGCCGCGCGGCAACCTGATCCACCATTACCAGGTCGATGAGAACGATCAGGTGACCTATTGCAACCTGATCGTGTCGACGACCCACAATAACGAGGGGCTGAACCGGGCCGTGCGGGACGTCGCGGAAAAACACATCTCGGGCCAGAGCCAGATCACCGAAGGCATGCTGAACCATGTCGAGGTGGCGATCCGCGCCTATGACCCCTGCCTGAGCTGCGCCACCCACGCGTTGGGGCAGATGCCGCTGCAGGTCGAACTGTTCGATGCGGCGGGCGCTTTGCTGGACCGCAAGGCCAACTGATGCTGCTGATCGGCTACGGCAATCCGGGGCGCGGCGATGACGGGCTGGGCCCGGCCTTCGCGGAGCGGATCGAACGGGCCGGGCCGCCCGGCGTCGCGGTGCTGAGCGATTACCAGCTCACCGTCGAACACGCGTTCGACGTGGCCGGTGCCGATTGCGTGGTGTTCGCCGATGCGCTGATCGGCGGCGACGGTGCGTTCCGTTTTACCGGGGCGCAAAGCGACACCGCCGCCGATATCGGCAGTCACAGCCTGTCGCCCGAGGCCGTGCTGACGCTGGCCGCAACGCTTTATGGCGCAAGGCCGGCGGCCCATGTCATGGCGATCAGTGGCGTGGAGTTCGGCGAGGTCAAGGAAGGGCTGAGCCCGCGGGCGCAGCGCAATCTCGACCGGGCCTGTGATTTTTTCTTCGCTTGGCTGGCCGGGTACGGCAACGTTTAGCGGCATTTCGGCGGCGCGTCAGTAAAACAGCATCCCCACCGCTGCCACGACCAGCGGCACCGGCCAGCTGACCGCGAACCGGGCGATGACCTCGTGCCGCCCCATCAGCGGCAATTCATACGCCAGGATCTTGGTCAGGGAAAACAGCGACCACGATGTGACATAGGCCAGCGCGGCGACCGGCGACGCCCCGGTCTTCAGCGCCGCCGCCGCGATGGCGAAACTGACGAAAGGGCCGCCAGGTGTCAGCGGCCCCATCGCCGTGGCCAGCAACAGCCCGGTCATCCCTGCCGCGTCGCCGAACATCGTCTCAACCTGGTTTTCGGGCAGCAGTTCGGCGAAGAACCCTGCGCCCAGCAGCGCGGCCACCATGCGGGGCAGCATGAATTTCAGCATCTGCACCGAGGCCACCATCGAGGCGCGCCGCCATTCCGCGTTGGGCAATTGCAGCAACAGCCAGACCGCCATGCCGCAGATCAGCGCCGAACCGATGAGTATGTTCATGCGCGTACCCTCCAAGGTAGCAGCCGCACCGCGAACCCCAGCAGCACCGGCAGCGGCAGGCTTACGATCCAGCGCAGCGCCACCATGTCATGCGGCAGGAAGGAAAACTCCCAGATCAATGTGCGGTTGAGGCTCAAAAGGCTCCACCCCGACACGAAGGCGATGATCGCGCCCAGATCGGCGCCGGCGGCGGCAAATCCGGCGGCAAGCGGGAAGGTCATCGCTGGCCCGCCGGGGATCACCATGCCCGCCAGCATCGCGATGCTCAGCCCGCGCAAGCCGCTGTTGCGCCCGATCCAGGCGGCGACACGGTCGCGGGGCAGGATCAACGGCAGGGTGGCGGCGATGAAGACGCCGGCGGCGATCTTTGGGCTGAGCACCGCGATGAAGCCCAGCGTCTCGACCGCGATTTCGCCGACCCGGCCGATACCGGATTTCACCATCACGCCGATACCACCGGCGACGGTAAAGGCCAGAAGTACCAGGAAACCGTTGTCGATCACCTTGCGGCGGCGCGGTGCGGGGGGCGGGTCGGCAGTGATGTTTTTCAATCTAGGGATCCACGCTCAGCGTCCGGATATCGGGAGCGTCGCGGCGTATCTTCCCGCGGCCAGTCCCACCAGGCCATGTTGTGCAGCGCCTAGGCCCGCGCTTCGGAGAAGCGCCGCTTGATGAAGCGGGCCGGAACGCCCCGCGCACTACCGTATAAGGCGCCACGGCCCTCGTCACAACCGCCGCCGCGACGATCCACGAACCGGTGCCGATATGGTCACAATTCACCACCTACGCCACTGGGGGAAGCCGCGCGGGGCCGGCAACCGGCCGCTGTCCGGTTCATTTCGCGGCTTCCCATGTGCCGATGATCCGCTTGCGGAGGATGCCGCTGAGGTAATCGATGACATAGACCATGATGATGATCAGGAAGATGATCGACCAGGCTTCGTCCCATTTATAGGCGCTGATCCGGTCGGACAGCAGGAACCCAATGCCGCCCGCCCCGACGATCCCGAGGATGGTGCCGGATCGGACGTTGGATTCGAAATTGTAGAGCAGCACAGACAGGATCACCGGGTTGACCTGCGGCAACAGGCCGAAACGGATCTGTTGCAACCGTGATCCGCCCGAGGCCCTGAAGCCCTCGATCGGTTTTTCCGACGTGTTCTCGATCGCTTCGGAAAACAGCTTGGCGAAGGTGCCGATCTCGCTGACCGCGATGGCGAGGATACCGGGCAGCGGGCCCAGCCCGAAGGCGCGGATGAAGATCAGCGCCAATATCAGCGTTTCAAATGCGCGGATGAAATCGTAACCCCGCCGGACCCCGAGGCGCAGGATATTCAGCCGGTTGATGTTCCTTGCGCCTAGGAAGGACAGCGGCAAGGCGATGGCCGCGCCCAGAAGCGTGCCGAGGAAGGCCATCGACAGGGTTTCGCCCAGGCCCTTGGCGATCTCGGAAAACTCCGCCCAGCTTTGCCAGATATCGGGCGGCAACATGAAGCCCAGCACATCGCCGAAGCGCGAAATGCCCTCCCAGATGCGCGCGGGCGAGAAGTTGAAGGCCCACAGGCAATAGCCGAACAGCGCTGCGAAAAGCGCCCACAGCGCGGCGCAGCCGCACCGGCAGCGGTTCGCGGAAGGCCAGCGGCATCGCTTCGCGGGCCTTGGTGATCTGCTGCGGGGTCACGTTCATGCCCGTTCTCCAAGTCCGATGATGCGGTGGCGAAGCTTTTCCGAACCAAAGTCGATCAGTCCCACCATGGCGAAGATGATCAGGAACAGCGCCGACAGGTCGGTATATTCCTGGAAACTCATCGCCGTCCTGACTTCCTGGCCCAGTCCGCCTGCGCCGACATAGCCGATGATCGACGACGACCGGACGTTGATTTCGAAGCGCAGCAGCGTGTAGCTGATGATGTTCGGCAGCACTTGCGGCACCGCGCCATAGCGGATCTGGTCGAACCAACTACCGCCCGCCGCCTTGACGCCCTCAAGCGGGCGCATGTCGATGTTTTCGTTAACTTCCGAATACAGTTTGCCAAGCGCGCCGCAGGCATGCAGCCCGATGGCCATAACGCCCGCCATCGGGCCGACCGAGAAGCAGAAAACGAATATAAGTGCCCAGACCAGTTCCGGCACGGTGCGGGCGATTTCCAGATAGCGGCGGCTGACCCACAGCACCCACTTGTTGGGCGACAGGTTGCGCGCCGCCGGGAAGGACAGAAGAAAGCCGCCGATCACCCCGAAGGCGGTCGCCATGAAGGCGATCAGGATGGTTTCGATCAGCAGTTTGACCCAGACCTTCCAGCGCAAGAACCATTCGGCCAGATCGGCGCCGAACGTGTCCCAACGCAGCACCGGCAGCGTCTTTTCAACATATTCGCCCAGCCGCGGTAGCCCCGCACCGATGATCCAGCGCCATTCGCGCGATCCGTCGGGCAGCGACACCTGCGTCACCTTGAAGAAATCGCCCAGCCAGGCGGTGGCCATGAACAGGAACAGGAATAGCGCCGACGCAATGGTCCAGTTGATCCGCGCTCTGCGGCGCTGAATCGCGAAGTCGCGTTCGAAGGCGGCGATGGCACCCGGGCCGTTCAGGGCGGGGGTAGCGGAAAAAGCGGCGGTATGGGGCATGAATTCCGGTCCGTTTGGACAGAAGAAGGGCGGGTCCTGATGACCCGCCCCCGCTTGCGTTGATTACGAACCGGCACGGCGCTGGCGCTTCATCCACTGGCGCATGTCGACGATCCACTGGTAACGTTCGTGGTCGACGCGGGCAAAGCCGGTGGTGGGGTTGCTGTCTTCGGGATCGAAGGAGGAATAGAGCTTCCAGCCTGCTTCGTCGGCGCTCGGGAATTGCTCGATCGCGGCGGTGATGTCCTCGATCATGTCGGCCGGCAGGTTCTTGCGGAAGGTCCAGGGCCCCGAGGTGATTTCCGGGCTTTCCCAGATCTTGCAGACGACGCCGGATTCGATCATGCCCTTGGCTTCCATCCGCTGCGGGATGCCGTTGGCGTCATTGTTCTGCCAGGTCGAGGCGGTGTCGAACGTGCCGTTGACGACGCCCTGAACGCCGGCTTCGTGCGAGCCGGAGAACGGGGTGGCGGCGAAATGTTCCTCGGGAACGAAGCCGAGCCGTTCCTTCATGTTGAAATAGGGAACCGCATAGCCCGAGGTCGAGTCGGGTTCGGCGAAGGCATGGACCTTGCCCTTGGCGTCGGCCAGCGATTTGATGCCGCTGTCGCAACGGCTCACCACGATCGAATGATAGCCGGTGTTGCCGTCCTTCTTCTGCGCGGTCAGGGTCGGCACCACGCCGCCATCGGTGGCGGTGTAGACGGCGGCATAGGAGGACGAACCGAAGCGGGCGACCTCGATCTGGTCGGCGGCGATGGCCTGGATCACGCCGTCATAGTTGCCGGCGGTGAAAATCTCGACCTTCACGTCCAGCTTCTTTTCCAGAAACGCGCGCAGGGGTTCGTTGCGCTGCAGCCGGTCCTTTTCGTTTTCGCCCGACAGGATGCCGAACTTGACGACCTGGTAGTCGTCTTTCCAGCCTTCGGCGACGGCCGGGGCAGCGATAAGCGCCACGAGGGCGGCGGTGGTCAGCAGTTTCATGGTCTTTCTCCGTGGATTGCAGAGTGGTGGGGGATCAGGCGGGAATGGGTGCGGGATGCGCCCCGGCCTTGATCGAGGTCGAGGTGACGGCTTCGTTGAATTCGGCCAATCCGTCCGATCCGTAGATGTCGCGCACCACATCGTCGGTCAGCTGGGCGGCGGTGCCGTCGAACATCACCCGGCCGAAGCGCATGGCGACGATCCGGTCGCAATAGGCCCGCGCGGTGTCGAGCGTGTGCAGGTTGACCAGAACGGTCAGCCCGTCCTCGGAATTGATGCTGCGCAGCGCCTCCATCACTCGGGTCGCATTGCCCGGATCGAGCGAGGCGATGGGTTCGTCGGCCAGCATGATGCGCAGTTTCTGCACCAGGGCGCGGGCGATGGCGACGCGCTGCTGCTGGCCGCCCGACAGGGTGCCGGCGCGCTGCAGCGCCTTGGGCGCCATGTCCAGCCGGTCCAGCGCCTGGATCGCCATTGTGCGTTCCGCGTCGGAAAACCGCATCGCCATGGAACTGGCAAAGCCATGTTCGGCCAACCGCCCGATCAGCACGTTGGTCAGCACGTCGAGCCGGTCGACGAGGTTGAACTGCTGGAAGATCATTGCGCAATCGCGGCGCCAGTCGCGCAGCGCCTTGCCTTTCAGCGCGGTAATGTCGGTCGCGCCGAAGGAAATCGACCCCGCGGTGGGATCGATCAGCCGGTTGATCAGCCGCAGCATGGTGGATTTGCCGGCGCCCGAACGCCCGATGACTCCGACGAACTGACCCGGCTGGATGGACAGCGAGACACTGTCGACGGCCTTGGTGTTGCCGAAATGGCGGGAAACGGCGTTCAGGATCAGTGCAGCGGTCATGGCGATTCATCCGAATGATTCCTGTGCCCGTTGTAAGAATCGCCGGTAACATCCCCGTCTCGTCGGAATGACAAATCCGTCTCTCGATAATGACAAAACGGTTACGGGGCAGGGGCGGGCCCCGAGCCGGTGAACGTTGGTCGCGAACGCGCCGGCCCTGCCGCTTTCCCCGGTTGCGGTTGGACGCATGACCTGTATTGAATGCCTGAACGTCGAATAGCGCGATGGAGACGGTATGCCCCCGAAGGATAATGCTTTCGCTCCCGGTTTTCCGAGCAACGCCGATATTGCGGCTCTGACGGAATGGCGGCGTGATCTTCATCGTCATCCCGAACTTTCCGGCGAAGAGGCCGAAACCGCCAAACGGGTTGTCGAGATGCTGTCGCCGACGAAACCCGACCGTGTCCTTGCCGGGCTGGGCGGTCATGGGATCGCTGCCGTCTATGAGGCGGCCGAGGACGGTCCGTCGATCCTTCTGCGCTGCGAACTCGATGCGTTGCCGATCGAGGAACTGGGCGACGTGCCCTATCGGTCCGAGGTTCAGGGCAAGGCCCATCTGTGCGGTCATGACGGGCATATGGCCATTCTGGCTGGCGTCGCCCGCTGGCTTGGGGCCAACCGGCCGGTCCGGGGGCGGGCCATATTGCTGTTCCAGCCCGCCGAAGAAGACGGCGCGGGCGCGGCCAAGGTCATCGCCGATCCGAGGTTCGCCGAGATCACGCCGGACTACGCATTGTCGTTGCACAACATGCCGGGCCTTCGTTTCGGCCACGCGGCGCTGGAACCGGGCGCGATGGCCTGTGCGTCGCGCGGGATGAAGATCACCCTGACCGGCCGGACCGCGCATGCGTCCCAGCCCGAAACCGGACTGTCACCGGTTCCGGCCATGTCACGGCTGATGCCCTTGCTGACGGGGCTGGGGACGGGGGGCGTGCCATCGGACCCCGATTTTTCCCTGGTGACCGTGACCCATGCGCGGGTCGGCGAACCCGCCTTCGGCGTCGCGCCGGGGCAGGCGGAGCTTTGGGTCACGCTTCGCACCCAGAACGATGCGGGTATGGATGCGCTTGTGGCGCGGGCCGAAGCCGCCGTGGGTGCGGCCGCGATCGAGGCCGGGCTGCAGCACGCGATCAGCTATCACGACGTGTTCCGCCACTGCGACAATGATGCCGAGGCAACGCAATTGCTGGCAAGCGCGCTGGAGGCCGAGAACATTCCGACGGAACCGGGCAAATTGCCGATGCGCGCATCGGAAGATTTCGGACGCTTCGGCGATGTGTCGAAATCGGCCATGATGCTGCTTGGGTCGGGAACCGACTGTGCCGCACTGCATAATCCCGACTATGATTTCCCCGATAGCCTGATCGCGATCGGCGCCCGCGTGTTTGTCCAGTGTTTGCGACAGCGCCTGTTCTGATTGTTATCCAGCGCGCCAATCGGCGGGCCCCGAAACCGGCCCTGCACTGGGTAGCGGGTTTGCGGTCCTGACGCCGCAATCCGGTTTCCGGGCTCAGGCCACCGCCTGAACGCGCTCGGCCAGACCGGGCAGCGATCCGTTGGAAAAAATCACCTCGCCGCGCGAAAAACTGGCGATCACCCGCCCCATGCCGGCGGGATCGACCACGGCAAGATCGGCGCGCAGCCCCGGCTGCAACCGGCCACGATCATCCAGCCCAAGCGCCTTGGCCGGGTTTGCCGTCGCCAGCACCGCCGCCCCCGCCAGCCCCTTGGGATCGGTCCCGGCAAGGACCTGGAACGCAGGCAGGATCGCGCCGGGGTGATAATCGGCGGCAAGGATATGCAATAAACCTTCTGCGTGGGCCTACCGGGCTGACAGGTTACCGGAATAGCTTTGTCCGCGCAGCGCGTTGGGCGCGCCCATCGCGTTCATCATGCCCCGGTCGGCGGTGGCCCTTGCCGCTTCAAGGGTGACTGGGAATTCACCGATGGCAGCCCCCAGTTCGGCCATCAGATGGGCCTTTTCCTCGGTGTCGTCATCATGGCTTGCCAACGGCACGCCATGGCCCCGGCATAGCTCGGACACCTGGCGCATATTGTCCAGCAGGACCTGCTGTGGCCGGCTGCGTTCGGCGATCCTGGTGGTCACGATCTGCCGCGCTTCGGTCTGGCTAACGCCACGATGGGCGGCGACATGTGCGATGTGGCGTTCGATGTCGCGATACTGCCCCTGACCCGGCGTGTGATCCATCAGCGACACCAGGTCGACGGTGCCCGCCGCGATCAGATCGGCAATCACAGCGACCGCATTGTCGAAGGTGATGTCGAACCGGGCATGGATGCGGTGATCCACCCGGCAGTCGCCGCGCAGCGCGTGCAGGGTGCGGATGGTTCCGCTGGTATGCTCGAAGAAGCGCCGTTCGCCATCCCGCGTCCCGCGCGAAAAGCTGACGGCGGCATAGGCGGTGGTCACGCCCGAGGCCGTCAGTCGGGCATCGAGATGCGGCAGCGCCACCTGCATCGGGAAATCGACCTTCAGCCGCGGTTCCATCTCGACCTCGATCATGTCGCCATGCATGTCGATGAAGCCGGGAAAAATCTGCAGCCCGCGGCCTTGCAGCCCGCCGGGCACCGGGGTTTCCGCGATGTCGGCGATCAGGCCGTTTTCGATGCGGATCGAACCGTGATCGACCACACGGTCGGGCAGGATGAGGGTGAAATCAGACAGCCACATCTTCGCGCTCCTCTGGCTGGGGGACATCCTTGGTCGGGCCGATGACGCTGTCGATCAGACGTGCGTCCAAGGCGGTGCGGAACAGGGGGCTGGGCAGTGCCTCGTGCGGGGTATCGGGAAGGGATTGGATCATCACTGGACACCGTCGGTTTCGAAGGTGAATTTCACCCGCGTGGCGGACCAGATCACTTCGCTGAAGCTCAGCGGCGTGCCGTCCATCATCGTGTCGACGGCGCGAATGACCATCACCGGCAGGTCGGGGTGCTGTTTCAGCAGACGCGCTTCCTCGGGACGGGCAAGCCTGCCATGGATGGAGGTTTCGCCGCGCAGGTAGTCGGCGATGCCATAGGATTTCCAGGTTTCGGTGGCCGACCCCAGCAGGTCCATGCGCTCGACGAAATCGGGGAAGCGTTCGGCCGAGCGATAGGCGCGGCCGAACGCGATCGGTACCTTGTTGGCGCGGGTCAGGCGGCGGCTTTCGATCACCGGCGCCCCCGGTTCCAGCCACAGCGCATGCTGCACCCGGCCGCTGGCCGCGATCCGTTCGGCGCCCAGCAATTCGCCGCTGACATCAATGCCCTGCGCATGCAGCCTCGTGCGCCTGCCGATGGCATAGGCGATCGTGGGCGCGGTTTCCACGAAGGTGCCGCGGCCCTGTTCGACGCGCAGCTTGCCGGTCTTGGCCAGTTCCGCGATCGCCTTGCGGACCGAATGGCGCCCGGCCTGATGCCGTTCGGCCAGTTGCGGTTCGGTGGGCAGCCGTTCACCCGGTTGCAACTGCCCCGAGGCGATATCGTCCTCGATCGCGTCCCGGATGGATTTCCATTTGTCTCTGCTCATCGTCGTCCCGATTCATTCGGATGAATCGGTTCTGGGCGCGCCATGTCACAGGGCGATGACGGTTTCGCGAAGCTTTTCCGGCACGGGGTCGCCGGTCCGGGGAACGGATCGGCAAGAAACCCAGCACCAATTTGGGCCGGGGCTTTGCGCAGGCTGCAGATGCCTGCACGCAACCGCCCGGCGTCGGGGTCAGAGCCGGACCGCCTGTCGGGTCAGGGTCTGCCAGGCGGGGTGCGCCTGGGCGCGGGGGACATGTAGCCGATACCCGTCCTCGGCCCCGTAGCGGTAAAGAAACACGCCAAAACCGAACAGATTCCGCGCGACCGAGCGCGATGGTTTCTGCAAGCTGAGTTCCGCACCATGTTTCAGCAGGTCCAGCGCTTTCGGGCCCGACAGGTCGAAGACGGTATAGGCGTCGCTTGCGTCTGACACCGCCTGTTCTTGTTCCTGGTTCCAGCCGTCCGGCATCTCCAGCCCGTTCACCCGCAGAATCCGGTCGCGCCGCAGGCAGAGTGAATAGCTGTCATCGGTCGCGATGTCCGGCCATTCGATTGCGCCGGGATAATGCGACAGGATGGAAGGACCCGAAATCAGCGTCTGGCGCTCCGGTTCGGTAGTTGCAAGGGAAATGCCCTGGGCATCGAACCGGGGCCATCGGCCGTCATGAGCGGCCCATCTGTGGCGGTCGTCACGCATGCAGGCGCTCTCCTTCCGCATCGAAAAAACAGGGGGCGCAGATCGTCGCGGTGAATCGCTGTCCCTGGTGCCAGGCGGTGACGCGTTCGCCGATCCGGTCGGCCCCGCGTTCCAGCAGGCCAAGTGCGATGGGGTGACCCAGCGTCGTGCTGTCATGGCTGGTGGTGACATAGCCTTGCGAGCGGGGCCGTTCCCCTTCGCCGACCAGATGCGCGCCAACGGGCAGGGCCGGGGCGCCCGGTTCCACGCTGAACCCGACCAGCTGCTTGCGGTCGTCGCGGTTGGCGCCCTCCATGTGCAGGCTGCGGTCGCCGACAAAGGCGGCCCTTTTCTTCTGTCGCGGGATGCCGAAGCCAAGGTCATGCGGCATGGTTTCGCCCTCGGTATCCTTGCCGATCAGGATGTATCCCTTTTCGGCGCGCAGCACTGACAGCGCCTCGATCCCGACCGGGCATGCCCCCAGCTTTTCGCCTGCAGCGGCAAGCGCCTGCCACAGGTCCGCGGCACGGCTGCTGCGGATCGAGATCTCGTAACTCAGATCGCCAGTGAAACTGACCCGCGCGATGCGCACCGGGGTGCCGTCGAAGCTGCTGTAGTGCAGTGTCATATGAGGAAAAGCCCCTGCGGACAGGTCCAGCGGTATGTCCAGCGCCGCCACGATGTCGCGCGCCTTGGGGCCTGTCACGGTGACGGTTGACCAGGCTTGCGTCAGGTCGTGGATGAAAATCCGGTCGGGGTCGTTGCCGTCCTGCCGCCAGGTTTCGAGATGCGCTCGAACGTGATCGGTATGGGAGGAGGAGCAGGAAATCAGGAACCGGTTCCGGTCCAGCCGCGCGATGACCCCGTCATCCATGATATGGCCCCGTTCCGTCAGCATGAAACCATAGCGGATTTGACCCGGCTTCAGGGTGGAGACGGTGTTGTAGTAGATGAAATCGACGAACCTTTCGGCATCCGGCCCTATCACCTCGATCTTGCCCAACGGCGAGGCGTCGAGGATGCCCGCCACCTTGCGCGCTGTCACAACCTCGTCGCGGATATGGAATTTCGGATCGCCCGACCCGTACCAGCCGGGGCGCAGCCAGCCGCCATATTCACCCAGGGCCGCATTCGCCGCGCGGTGCTGCGCTTCCAGCGTCAGCCGTTTCAGCGGATGATAAAGCTGCCCGGCATGGGGGCCGGAATAAAGCGCGATGGGCTGCGGCACGAAGGGCGGGCGGAAAGTGGTGGTGCCGACCTCGGGAATCGCCCGGCCCTGTATCGCCGCCATCGCCGCTAGCCCCGCCATATTCGAGGTTTTGCCCTGATCCGGCGCCATGCCCAGCGTGGTGTAGCGTTTCAGATGCTCGACCGAGACATAGTTTTCACGCGCCGCCAGTTCGATATCCTTCAGCGTCACGTCATGCTGGAAATCGATCCATTGCCGCCCTTTTGACCCCGGTTTCGGCCAGAGCGGGGTAAGCCGGTAGGTGCCCGTCCCGTCAGGGCGGGGTTCATGCCGGGCCACCGCGCGGGCTTCGGCCAGCGCATGATCCAGGTCGAAGCTGCCGTTGGCCGCCCCGATAGCCGCCATGCCTTCTGGTGTCGCGCCGGGCAGGAAAGCCTGTCGCTGCTCGCACCAGTCCAGCTTGCCGCCGGCATGGCGCCACAGGTGCACCAGCGGGGTCATGCCGCCCGACACCAGAACGGTGTCGGCGGGGTGGCGTTTGCCCGCCACTTCGACCCCTTTCAGGCGCTTGCCGCCCAAGGCGCGGATCGCGCCGTCGGTTGGGTCGATTTCGGTGACATTGGCCCCGGCCCGCGCCAGCATCCGCACGGCGGGGGCGGCAAAGCTGTTGTTGGACAACACCGCGATGTCCCGCCCGGCCAACACGCCATACCGCGCCAGCCATTCGCAGGCCGCGTCCAACGACATCACGCCGGGCCGGTCATTGTCGGCGAAGGTGATGGGGCGGTCGATCGCACCGCTGGCCAGAACGATCCGGTCCGCCCGTATCCGCCACAGCCGCGGCGCGGTGCCGAACGCGCCCTGCTGCGCTAGCCCCACCAAGCGGTGGTCGAAGACGCCGAAGGCGGTGGTCGCGGTCATCACCCGGCCGCCTGCGGCTTCGATCGCCGCCAGTTGATCGTCGACCCAATCGCGCGGCGTTTGTCCTTCGACGCTGTCGAGCTGATAGAGCCTGCCGCCCGCGACGTCGTGGTCGTCGACCAGAACCACGTCCTGACCGGCCTCCGCTGCCGCGCGTGCGACCGCCAGCCCTGCTGCACCGCCGCCGACGATCAGAACCTCGCAATGATCGTGCAACTGGTCCGAGGCATAGCCGTCGATAAGGTCGGTGTTAAGTTCGCCAAGCCCGGCCATGCGGCGGATCATCGGTTCGAACAGGTGCCAGTCGGGCCAGATGAAGGTCTTGTAATAAAATCCCGCGCCAAGCCAGCGATGCAAAAGGTCCAGCCCGCCCTTCAGATCGAACCGGGCCGAGGGAAAGGCGTTCACAGACCGCGCTTCCATGCCCGTTTCCAGCATCGTCGCGGCGCCCAGGCAGTTGGGGAGTTCAGCACCATCCAGGGTCACGTTGAAGACCGCGTTCGGATCTTCGATCCACGCCCCCCACGGTCCACGCGGGCGGTGATATTTGAAACTGCGCCCCATGACCCGCACGCCGTTGGCCAAGAGCGCCGACACCAGTGTGTCGCCTTTGAAACCCTGATACGACTTGCCGTCGAAGCTGAATTGCAGCGGGCGCGACCGGTCGATCAGACCGCCCTCGGCGGTGCGGCGGGAAGTCATTGCGCATCCTCCCGCAACGGGGCGGACGACAGAACCTCCATCGTCACGCTGTCGCGTTCCATCGCGAAAAGCTCGGAACAGGTCAGGTGCATCCAGACCTCGCGCACGCGGCCTTTTTCGTTGCGCTGATCGTTCAGGTAATGCGCCCAGCCCTCCGGGCTGACGGTGCGTGTGGTGTCGGGGCGCGCCTTGCCGGCCTCCCCGGCGAAATGGAATTCGTGTTCGTCGCGCGGGCCGCAGAAAGGGCAGGGGAAAAGCTGCATGAAACCTCCTAATGCGCGATGCCGGACGCTGCGCCTTCGTCGATCAAGCGCCCGGTGGTGAAGCGGTTTTGATCGAACGGGCGGCTGATGTCGTGATGGCTGCCGGTTGCAAGGATATGGGCGAACAGATAGCCGCCGGCGGGGATCGCCTTGAACCCGCCGGTGCCCCAGCCGAAGTTGAAATAGAGCCCCTGCAGCGCCGAGGGGCCTAGGATCGGGGAACTGTCCGGGGTCACATCGACGATCCCGGCCCAGTGGCGCACGATCTTGACCTTGGACAGCATCGGCAGCATTTCGGTCAGCCCCGCCATCACGGCTTCCTGCACCGGCAGGTTGCCGCGCTGGCCATAGGACGGCACCCGGTCCAGCGCGCCGCCGATCACCAATCCGCCCTTGTCTGACTGGCTGACATAGGTGCCGGTGATCGGGGAAATCAGTACCGTGTCCAGCACCGGTTTCAGCGGTTCCGACACGAAAGCCTGCAGCGCGTAGGAATTGATCGGCAACCCGACGCCTGCCTTTTCCGCCAGCACCGAGGAATGCCCGGCCACCGCCGCGCCGACGCGACCGGCGTGGATATCGCCCCGGTTGGTCGACACGCCGACACAGCGCCCGCCTTCGGTCAGGAAATCCAAGACTTCGCAATTCTGGATGATGTCGACCCCGGCGGCATCGGCGGCGCGGGCAAAGCCCCAGGCCACCGCGTCGTGCCGCCCGGTCCCGCCGCGCGGCTGCAACACGGCGCCGTGGATCGGCAGGCGGGCATCGGGGCGGATGTTCAGCGCGGGGATGAATTTGCGCAGCTGATCGGCGTCCAGCAATTCGGCGTCGGTGCCATTGAGGCGCATGGCGTTGACCAGCCGCGCGGCCATTTCCATTTCCGGTTCGGAATGGCACAGGTTGGTGACGCCGCGCTGGGAAAACATCACGTTGTAATTCAGATCCCGCGACAGTCCCTCGTAGAGCCGCACCGACAGGTCATAAAGCGCGACGCTTTCGGGATAGAAGTAGTTCGACCGGATCACCGTGGTGTTGCGGCCCGTGTTGCCGCCGCCCAGCCATCCCTTTTCCAGCACCGCCACATTGGTGATGCCGTGTTTCTTCGCGAGGTAGTAAGCGGTGGCCAATCCGTGCCCACCGCCGCCGATGACGATCACGTCATAGCGTTTCTTCGGCTCGGGCGAACGCCAGGCCTGGCCCCAGCCCTTGTGGCCGCGCATCCCCTGAAGAAAGAGGTTCCATGCGGAATAGCGTTTCGCCATGTCAGCTCTCCGGTGGGGCGCCGCCGGCGGCGGTTCGCTTGGCGATGAAGGTCTGCATCGCCTCGAACCGGTCGCCATCGACCGGGGGGCGGGCATCCTCGGACAGGATGTTCTGCCAGATATCGCTGGCCCGCTCGCTGGCGCTGCGTTCACCCTTTTCGGTCCATGTGCCGAAGTTGGACCAGTCCGCGACCAGCGGGTCATAGAACTCGGTCTGGTAGCGTTCCAACGTGTGGGCAGCGCCGAAGAAATGGCCGGCAGGTTCCACTTCGGCCAGCGCGTCGAAGGCGATGTCGCTGTCTTCGGCCGCCGCCGCGACGCACATTTCCGCCACCATCTGAAGCACTTCCATATCGGTGATCATCTTTTCATACGATAGGGTCAACCCGCCCTCCAGCCAACCGGCGGAATGCAGGATCACGGTCGCCCCCGCCATCAGGCTGCCCCAGAGCGCGAACTGGGTTTCGTTGGCCGCCTGCGCATCGTTGAGATTGGCTGCCGATCCGCCGGCGCAACGCCACGGCAGCCCGATCAGCCGCGCCAGTTGCCCCGCCGCCAGCGAGGCCTTGAAATGTTCCGGTGTGCCGAAGGCGGGCGCCCCCGATTTCATGTCCACGTTCGAGGTGAACGTGCCATAGAGCACCGGCGCACCGGGTTTCGCCAGCTGGGTCAGGGTGATCGCCGCCAGCGCTTCGGCATGCGACAGCATCACCGCGCCGGCCACGGTGATCGGCGCCATCGCCCCCATCAGCGTGAACGGGGTGACGATCGACACCTGCCCGAACCGGGCGAAATCGATCAGCCCCTGCGCCATCGGGATATCCAGAACGCGCGGCGAATTTGTGTTGATGATGGTGAAGCAGTGGGGGGCGGCCCGAAATTCGGCGTCCGACAGGCCGCGGAAATCGTGCAGCATTTCAAAACTGTCTTCGACCTGCGGGGTACCGCGGGCGTAGACAAAGGGCAGCTTGTCGCTGAGCGTCAACTGCGCCTCCATGGTGAACAGATGGCGCGTCTGGGTCGGGATGTCCTGCGGTTCGACCATCGGCGGCAGCATGTGCATGACGTCGAAATGCTGGGCGATCTGCACCAGTTCGCGGAAATCCCGCCCGGTGCCGGGGCGGCGGCCACGTTTCAGGTCAGTGGCATGCGGCGTGCCCGATCCCGGCAGGAAGGTCAGTGCACCGGGATCCAGCAACACGTCGCGGTCGCGCGTCCCGGCGCGGCACAGGATCGAACGCGGCGCGGAGGCGAGCGCCGCCTCGACGATATCGCGGCCGACGAACACCATCCCGGACGCCTCGTCGACCCGCGCCCCGGCCTGCCGGAACAGTGCCCGCGCCTGCGGCAGCAACACCTTCATCCCCTGTTCTTCCAGCACCCGCAGGGCGGTGTGGTGGATCGCGGCGATGCGGTCTTCGGAAAAGGCGGGCATCGGCGGGAAGGGATTGCGCAGCTGGCGGTAATTCACCTGCCGCTGCGGGGTCGCCTTGGCGCCGCGGTCGCGGCCACGGCGGCGAGGCCGGGAGTTTGCCTGCTGATCCATCACGCCCTCATCGCTTTGCCGCTGGGGTCATAGGGCGACGGCGCGATCACCGTCGCGGGGCGTTCGACGCCGACCACATGTACCGTCAGTTCGGTCCCTTCGGCCGCCTTGTCGCGATCGATCATCGCCATGGCCAGCGATTTTCCGATCGAATGACCATAGCCGCCCGAGGTGACGAAGCCGACACGTTCGCCGCCTTGCCAGACGGGTTCGTAGCCGCTGCAATCGGCGTCAACCGCGCCGACCTCGAGCGTCGCCAGAACCTGCGCCGGGCCCGGTCCGCCGCGTTCTGTCAGGGCCGCATCGCGTCCGATGAAATCGCCCTTGTCCCAGGCGATCCAGCGGTCCAGCCCGGTTTGTCCCGCCGTATAGCCTTGGGTGAATTCCGCCGACCAGATGCCGAAGCTTTTTTCCAGCCGCATCGACAGCACCGCGTTGAAGCCGACCTCGCGCAACCCGTGATCGGCCCCGGCCCGCAACAGCGCCCGGCGCAAGGCGATGTGATCGGCGGCCGAGCAGTGGATTTCATACCCCCTTTCGCCGGTCACCGACAGCCGTCCCACACGCGCCCGGGTCAGCCCGATATCGAAGGTCCCGCAGCCCATCAGTGGCAACTCGGCGATGGGTCCGTCGGTCAGGCTTTGGAGGATGGCAAGGCTTTTCGGCCCGGCGATGGAAAACCCGACGGTGCCGTCGCCGATATCGCGCACGGTAATCCCGTCGACCATGTGATCGGTGAACCAGCGCATGTGCCATTCACGCAGGTAATAGGATCCCATCAGCCACCACGTCCCGTCGCCCCAGTTGAACACGGTCAGGTCGCCTTTCAGCTTGCCTTCGGGGGACAGCATCGGGGCCAGTTTGGCGCGGCCCGCCGGTGGCAGTTTGCAGGCCAGCAGGTGATCGAGCCAGGCTTCGGCATTCGGTCCGCAGATTTCGAACCGGGAATAGCCCGAGATGTCGATCAGCCCGGCCGCGTCGCGCGTGGCCCTGCATTCCGCGCCCACGATGTCGAAGGCGTTCGACCGTTTCAGCGTCGGGGCTTCCTCGAAGCCTTGCGGGGCGAAGTAGAGCGGCACTTCCAGCCCGTAGCTGACGCCCCATCTGCAACCCGCCGCCGTCATGTCGGAATAGCTCGGCGCCATACGCGCTGGCCGTCCCGCGGGAAGCTGTTCGTTGGGATAGGACATCACGAAGCGGCGGGAATAGAATTGCCCGGTGGTTCCCTTGATGTACCGCTTGTTCTGGGCGTAATCGCCGTAGCGCGCCACGTCCATGCCGAAGATATCGGCCTCGGGTTCGCCGTGGATGATCCATTCGGCCAGCGATTTGCCGACCCCGCCGCCTTGCAGGAATCCGGCCATCACGGCGCAGGCGCACCAGTAATTGCGCTTGCCGCGCACCGGCCCGACCAAGGGGTTGCCGTCGGGCGAGAAGGTGAAGGCGCCGTTGACCCATGTCTTGATCCCGACGTCGTTCAGGCAGGGGTAGCGTTCGAATCCCTTCAGCAATTCGTTTTCGATCCGGCCGATATCTTCCTGCTGCAATTCGAACCCGTAATCCCACGGCGCGCCGTCCATCATCCAGTGGTCGTGATCGGCCTCGTAGATGCCCAGCAGCATCCCTTTCTGGTCCTGCCGCATATAGGTGAAGCCTTCGGGGTCCATGATCATCGGCAGTTCTTCGTCCAATGCCGCGACCTCGGGGATGGTATCGGTGATCAGGTAGTGGTGGTTCAAGGGCGACACCGGCAATTCGATCCCGGCCATGCGCCCGACCTGCTTGGCCCAGAGCCCGGCGGCATTGACCACGTGTTCGCATGTGATGATGCCCTTTTCGGTCACCACCTGCCAGCCGTCGGGAAATTCGTGGAGCTCCAGCACCCGGTTGTTTTCGATCACCGTCGCGCCGCGTTTCTTGGCCGCCCCGGCATAGGCGTGCACGGTGCCGGTGGTGTCGACATAGCCTTCGCGGTCGGCCCAGAGCGCGCCTTGCACCCCTTCTGGGTTCATCAGCGGGTTCAGCGCGGCGGCTTCCTCGGCGCTGATCAGGCGGCAATCCTCGATGCCGATGGTCTGGAACACGCGATAGGCCGATTGCAGCCATTCCCAACGCTCCGGCGTGGAGGCCAGCGTCATGCCGCCGGTCATGTGCATGCCGATCGATTGGCCCGATTCCTTTTCGATCTCGGACAGAAGGTCGATCGTGTAACCCTGCAGTGCCGCGATGTTCGGATCGGCGTTCAGCGCGTGCACCCCGCCGGCGGCGTGCCAGCTGGACCCGGCGGTCAGGACCTTGCGTTCGATCAGGCAGACGTCGGGCCAGCCGAATTTGGCTAGGTGATAGAGAACCGACGTCCCCACGATGCCGCCGCCGATCACCACGACACGATAATGCGACTTCATGATCCCTCCGAAAGGTTGATTCACCGCGACGGTAAGCGCGTGTTTTTTGCCTGTCTAGACAAAACTGTCCAGTACTCGGAACGGCTTTGGACATTTCTGTTCAGTTGTGCAAAATTCGGTGACCTGCCCGCCCGTCCGACAAGCCGAAAAGGCGGGTGTGTCTTTACCATCGGAGGTGTCGAATGCCCAAATCCCAGCCGGTGCCGTTGCATCGTGAAGATCCGGACAAGCCGGAACTGGTGGGGAACATCAAGGTCACCCGCGAAGACTGGCTCAACGTGGCGCGCGACATCCTGGTCAGTGACGGGGTGGGGGAGGTCAAGGTGCTGACCATCGGTCAGCGGCTGGGCGTTTCGCGATCCAGTTTCTACTGGTATTTCAAGAGCCGCAAACACCTGCTCGAGGCGCTGCTTGACGATTGGGAAGCGCGCAATACCGCCACCATCGTCAGCCATTGCCGGATGCCCGCCCGCAGCATCAACGCCGCCGTGTGCAATTTCTTCCGCTGTTTCATCGATCCGGACCTGTTCGATCAGGGGCTGGATTTCGCGGTCCGCGAATGGTCGCGGCGCAGCGGATCGGTGCGCCAGCGCATCGACGCGGCCGACAGCACCCGGCTGCAGGCGGTGCAAGAGATGTTCGAACGGTATGGCTATGCCCCGGACGACGCGGATGCGCGGGCTCGGATTCTCTATTACATGCAGCTTGGGTATCATGCGCTGGAAGTGCGCGAACCAATGTCGGCGCGTATCGACCGGCTGGAACAGTACCTTGTCGGTTTCACCGGTGTCGCCCCCGAGCCGGAAGACATCGAGGATCACAAGGCTTTCTGCCTGTCCGTCGGATCCGGGTGACGCCGGGGCCGCCGCGCTTGCTTGTCAGGCGGTGGCCAGGTCGCTATTTGACAAGCTATGTCGCTTCTGTTCCATTATCTGCCGTAAAGTGCCCTGAACAGGGGTGTCCAATGATGCAGCCTGATCCGGCGGATATGTGAAAACTGCTCTGTCAGGTTTTGGTTGCCGCGCATGGTCGAATGGCAAAGGAGGGCGAGGATACGGACATCAAGGTGCTTGTTGTGATGGCTGCGTCCTCGCCGCAAGGGACAGCATGAATGTCGTGGGCCAGGTGCCGGGGATGGGTGCCTTACCTCGGGGAAGGGAAAGGACTTTTTACATCGATGCCCTTGAACCCCTGAATCAAATGCTATTCCCTTAAGCCGAAGTGCGAGACAGCGACCAAATAGCGTTCTCCCCAGTCTGGCGGCTGAAATGGCCGAATTTCCCGGGCGTGGGTATCGTGGGGCCAAGCGTCGACGCGACGTCGGCGATTTCGCTGCTACTGCTTGATTACTCCCGATCCAATCGACTGCGATAATGCCCTGCCGAAACTGCGGCTTGGGAAATAGTCAAGAAAAATTCAATAATTACATCCAAATAGGAGGTATCCTGATGTCAAATAATCTACTCAAGAGCGGGGTCGCTGCGACCGCCATCGCCCTGTCCGCCGGCGCAGCGTCGGCCAGTTGCGGCGAAGTCACCATGACCGAAATGAACTGGGCGTCGAGCCAGGTCGTCTCGGGCGTGGCCAAGTTCATTCTGGAACAGGGCTATGGTTGCAGCATCGAGATGGTGCCGTCCTCGACCGTTCCGGCGCTGGCCTCGGTGGCGGAAACTGGCGAACCCGATATCGTGACCGAACTGTGGATCAACGGTGCGCCGTCCTATGAGAAACTGGAATCCGAAGGCAAGATCAGCACCCTGACCGACGTACTGTCCGATGGCGGTGTCGAAGGCTGGTGGGTGCCCGATTACATCGTCGCCGAACATCCCGAAGCCGGCACGCTGGAAGGCATCCTGGCCAATCCCGACCTGATCGGAAACCGTTTCCACCAGTGTCCCGAAGGCTGGGGCTGTCAGCGCGCCAACGCGTCGAAAACCAAGGCCTTCGGCGTGGTCGATGCCGGTATCGAGGTGTTCCAGCACGGTTCGGGCGAAACCCTCGCCTCGTCGATCGCGGCGGCCTATGAAAACAAGGAACCGTGGTTCGGATATTACTGGGGTCCGACTGCGATCCTGGGCAAATACCCGATGGTGAAGATCGACCTTGGCGACTACAACGCCGAAGTCCACGCCTGTGACTCGGACCCCGAATGCCCCAATCGTGGGGTCGGGAAATCGGAATATCCGGTCAGCCCGGTCAAAACGGTCGTGACCGCCGAATTCAAGGACACGCATCCCGCCGAAGCTGCGTTCATGAAGAACCTGTCCTTCACCAACGCGCAGATGAACGACATCCTGGCGTGGAAAGAAGCCAATACCGCCTCGACCGAGGAAGCGGCGGTCTACTTCCTGACCAGCAAGCCTGATGTCTGGGGCGCTTGGCTGGATGACGCGGCCAAGGAAAAGCTCGCAGCGCTTCTGAAGTAAACGACAAAGACACAAGGGCGCCCGGTGGGCGCCCTTCGCTTCTGCGGGGGAGGCCCCGCCAAGAATGAACAACAAGGGGATAGTAGATGGCCGCTTATGATTGGCTGTTCGGCGCATTGGGCCTGAAAGACTGGTGCGAACAAGAAGCGTCCGGCGGTCCGATGACCATGGCGCAGTTGCTGGCGCAATCGGGCAAGAAAGTCGAAGGAGCCGCCGAGGAAGCGGCGGGGTCCTTGTGGGATGCGCCGTTTCCGTCGCTCGATGTGCTGCACGAATCCTGCAGTTCGGTGGCGCGGACCCGGGACATGACGTCTTGGGTGGAAAACCTGTTCCTGTCGATCAAGGACCCTCTGAAGGTGGTGCTGGACCCGATTTCCCAACCGCTGAGCTGGGCGCTGGACGGGTCGCTGTGGCTGTTCCAGACGGTGCCGTGGTTCATCGTGATCCCGCTCTTGCTGCTGGCGGTCTGGGGCGCGACGAAATCGTGGAAACTGGTCGCCTTTGTCGCGATTTCATTCCTGTTCATGGCCTTCATCGATCATTACGTGCCTGCGATCCAGACCCTGTCGATCATTTTCGTCTGTACCGGCTTCAGCGTGTTGCTCGGGGTGCCAATAGGCATCTTGATGTCCCGCAGCGATGGCTTTCAGAGGGTGTCCCTGCCGGTGCTCGACATGCTACAGACGCTGCCGACCTTCGTGTACCTGATCCCGCTGATCTTCCTGTTTTCGGTGACGGAATCGAAACTCTACGGTATCGCGATCATTCTTTACGCGATCGTGCCGGTGATCCGGCTGACCGACCTGGGCATCCGGCTTGTCGACAAGGATGTGATCGAAGCCGCCGACGCTTTCGGCATGACCGACAAGCAGAAGCTGTTCGGCGTTCAAATCCCGCTGGCAATGCCCAACATCATGGCCGGCGTGAACCAGACCATCATGATGAGCCTGGCAATGGTCGTGATCGCGTCCCTGGTATCGGCCCCCGGTCTGGGTGTGCTGGTTCTGCGCGGTATCCGCAATTTGGAACTAGGCGTCGGTCTGGTGTCGGGCTTCGGCATCGTGCTTCTGGCGATTCTTCTCGACCGGGTGACCAAGGCATCGCTTGGTCGCATCAACGTCACCCAGAAACAGTAAGGAGAGGGACATGAGCAACGGACCCAAAGTCTCGATCCGCGGACTGTACAAGATCTTCGGATCGAATCCCCAAGCGATGCTGCCGCATGTCCATGGCGGCATGGGCAAGCCCGAGCTGCTGGATACCTACAACCACGTGCTGGGCCTGCAGGACATCAATGTCGACATGCAGGCCGGAGAGATCACGGTGATCATGGGGCTGTCGGGGTCGGGCAAATCAACCCTCATCCGCCACCTGAACCGGCTGATCGAACCGACCACCGGCGAGGTCATCGTCGACGGCGAGAACGTGCTGGACTATGACGAACAACAGCTGCGCCGGTTGCGCCGCGAAAAGATGTCGATGGTGTTCCAGAAATTCGCGCTGCTGCCGCACCGCACCGTGCTGCAGAACGCGGGCATGTCGCGCCTGGTGCGCGGCGAGGACGAGACCACGGCGGAAAGCCATGGCAGGCCGTGGCTGCAGCGGGTTGGGCTGGATGGGTACGAAGACCACTATCCGCACCAGCTTTCGGGCGGCATGCAGCAACGGGTGGGGATCGCCCGGGCGCTGGCTTCGGACAGCGATATCATGCTGATGGACGAAGCATTTTCCGCGCTCGACCCGTTGATCCGTACCGATATGCAGGATCTGCTTCTGGAACTGCAAAACGAATTGCAGAAAACCGTCGTCTTCATCACCCACGATCTGGACGAGGCGCTGAAGCTGGCCGATCACCTCGTGATCCTGAAGGACGGCTACGTGGTGCAGCAGGGCGAACCGCAGCATATCCTGCTCAATCCGAACGATCCCTACATTGAGGACTTCGTCAGCGACATCAACCGCGCGCGTGTGCTGCGCGTGCGTTCTGTCATGTCGCCGCTGAACGGGGAAACCGCGTTTGCCGGCGTCGTGGACGTGAACGACAACCTCGAAAAGCTGATCGAACTGTCTGGCGGCGACACGACGCATAACTTCAAGGTGCAGAAAAACGGCGAAGATGTCGGTATTCTGCATATGAAAGATCTGGTGCGGGCGCTGGTACCCACCCGGACGGGGGAAAAAGGCACTGTGCGCTAGGGGATATCCCGCCTGCCTTGAAGACATAAAAAACGCCAATGCTTGAGAAGCATTGGCGTTTTTCTTTGTCAGGTCCGCGGGGTTTCCCGCGCGTCGCGTCAGGCCGATTGCAGCTTGGCCGCGGCGGGTTTGCCGCCCCGGCGGTTGCGGTTGCGATTACGGTTGCGCGAATTGCCGCCGGGTTTCACGGCCCGCGCGGAGGGTTTGGCGGAATCCGGTTGCGCGCCGCCGCGATCCGATCCCCTGCCTTCCGGCGGGGTGGCGCCGAAGCGCAGGCCGACCAGCTTTTCGATGTCGCGCAGATACTCGCGTTCGTCGGAACTGCAGAAGGAAATCGCCACGCCTTCGCGCCCGGCGCGGGCGGTGCGGCCGATCCGGTGCACGTAGGATTCTGCGACGTTGGGAAGGTCGAAGTTGATCACCCGGGCGACGCCGGGAATGTCGATCCCGCGTGCTGCCACATCGGTGGCGACCAGAACGGTGACCTCGCCCGCGCGGAACGCCTTGATGGCGCGGTCGCGCTGGCCCTGGCTTTTGTTGCCGTGGATCGAGGCGGCGTTGTAACCGTCGGCGACCAGTTTCTTCATCAGCCGTTCGGCGGTGTGCTTGGTCCGCATGAAGACGAGGGTCAGCGCATCGGGATCTTCGGAGAGGATTTCCCGCAGCCGGCCCGGTTTGTCACCCTTGGGCATGAACTGCACCGACTGTTCGATCTTGTCGGCGGTCTTGCCCGGAGGGGCGACCTCGACACGGCGCGGATTGCTCAGGTAGCTGCGGCTAAGCTCTTCCATCTGTTTCGGCATGGTGGCGGAAAACAGCATGGTCTGGCGCGGCGACCCCAGCTTGGGGGCGATTTTGCGCAGCGCATGAATGAAGCCCATGTCCAGCATCTGGTCGGCTTCGTCCAGCACAAGGTTACGCACGGTGGACAGGTCCACCGCACCGCGATCCATCAGGTCGATCAGCCGCCCGGGCGTCGCGACCAGGATATCGGTGCCGCGCGACAGCGCGTTGATCTGGCGGTTGATCGACTGGCCGCCCACCACCGTCATGATCTTCAGCGGGGTGTTGTGCATCAGCGGGCGCATGTTGTCGGCGATCTGGCCCACCAGTTCGCGGGTCGGGGCCAGGATCAGCGCCTTTGCCGTTCCCGGCGCCGGTTTGCCCGGCTCGCCCAGCAGGCGGTCGATCATCGGCAGACCGAAGGCCAGCGTCTTGCCGGTGCCGGTCTGGGCCAGGCCCATGATGTCATGGCCGTCCAGCGCCAGCGGGATCGCCTTTTCCTGAATCTTGGTGGGTTGGGTGAATTCGGCACGTTCAAGCGCCTTGAGAAGCGTCGGGCCAAGGCCCAGCGAATTGAAATCTGACAAGTAATGTCCTTTCGGAGCGCGCAGACGTCCTCGGACGACCCGGCGCCGGGTTTCACAGGCCGCACGCATTGCGGCCCCAATCGGGGTTCGGCGGTGCCGCGGGATCACACAGGCGTTTCCCGTATGACCCGGCCCGTCCGGAGAACCCTGCGTGATGGGAACTGGTTTATCGCTGGTGCGCCCGAGGTATCGATGACCTGGCGCGGCGTGCTCACGCGGCAGCGCAGCGATGGACCCTATCTATGGATTGTTGCAGCAAAGTCAAGCGCCGCGGTTCCGGCGCGGTTTCCGGTGTGTGTCCGAAACACCGCTTTGGCTGTCCCGGACGGCTGACTTCGAACCCCGCCGCTTTGGTCTCGGTCGGCATCAGCGACGCCATTTAAGCGCTGCGCCTGCACTTCGCCCCCGCCAGAGCCACGAAAAGGAAACTGCACATATATCGGTTATCGGTGATGTGGCTCACCGGTCGGGCCTGCCTGCGAAACCCATCCGCTGCTTCGAAGATATCGGCTGACCTGGCGACCGGTCCCGAAACCTGAACGGGTCTTTTTCTTGGTGCAAATACCTTCTTGGTGCAAATACCCCAGGGGGGGCGCACAGCGGGGGGTAGAGCCCCCCAGCCCCCGGCGCCGTCAGCGATATCGCCCGACCTGCCCGGAAAGCCGCTCGAACGCCGCGAAATATTCCGTGGCGATGCGGTCGATCAGCTGGGCTGCGGGAACCACGTCCTTCACAGCGCCGATGCCTTGGCCCGATCCCCAGATTTCCTTCCAGCTTTTCGGCTTCTTGCGGTTCTCGCCGAAATTCATCTTCGACGGGTCCGAGCGTTCCAGGTTCTCGGGGTCCATCCCTGCCGCCGCGATCGACGGCTTGAGGTAGTTGCCCCAGACCCCGGTGAACAGGTCGGAATACACGATGTCCGAGGCGCCGCTTTCGACGATCATATGCTTGTAGCGGTCTTCGGCATTGGCTTCCTCGGTGGCGATGAAGGCCGACCCGGCATAGCCGCCATCCGCACCCATCGCCTGCGCCGCCAGAAGCGCGTCGCCGGTGGCGATCGATCCGGACAGAAACAGCGGGCCGTCGAACCAGGCTCGGATTTCCTGCACCAAGGCCATCGGCGACAGCGCCCCGGCATGGCCGCCGGCGCCCGCGGCCACGGCGATCAGCCCGTCGGCGCCCTTTTCGATCGCCTTGTGGGCGAATTTATCGTTGATCACGTCATGCAGGGTGATGCCGCCCACGGAATGGGCGGCCTCGTTGACCTCGACCCGCGCGCCGAGCGAGGTGATCCAGACCGGCACCTTGTGCTTGACGCAGATCTCGATGTCGCGCTCCAGCCGCCCGTTCGAGCGGTGCACGATCTGGTTTACCGCGTAGGGCGCTGCGGGATTGTCCGGGTTGGCCTGATTGTGCCGGTCCAGTTCCTCATTGATCCGGGTCAGCCATTGTTCCAGCAGGATCGGATCGCCGTCCTTTTCGCGCGCGTTGAGCGCCGGGAAGGACCCGACGATCCCGGCCTTGCACTGGGCGATGACCAGGTCGGGGTTGGAAATGATGAACAGCGGGCTGCCGATCAGCGGAATCCGCAGGTTTTGCAATTGGGCGGGCAGGGTCATCGGTATCTCACTTGCCTTGGAATTCGGGTTTGCGTTTTTCGATGAAGGCTTGAACGCCTTCGCGGAAATCGTCTGACTTGGTCAAAGCCTGCTGTTCGCGCGCCTCGGCGCTGAACGCCTCGCCGAACGACCCTTCGCCGACTGTGCGCAGGATTCGTTTCGCTGCCTGCGCCGCCAGCGGCGCGGCGCTGGCGATGCGGTCGGCAAGGGCGCGGGATTCGGCTTCCAGCTGATCCTCGGGCACGACCTGGTTCACCAGACCGTATTGCAGGCAATCGGCGGCAGGGATCTTCTGTCCTTCGATGATCGCCTGCAGCGCCCGGTGATAGCCCATGCCCTTCAGCAGCAGCCAGGTGTTGCCGCCATCTGGCACCAGCGAAATCGCGGCGAACGCCATGTAGAGCGAAGCGTTGTCGGCCATCACCACCATGTCGCAATTCATTGCATAGGCAGCCCCGATCCCGGCCGCCGATCCATGCACCTGCGCGATCCAGATCTTCGGCGACCTGGCGATGCCTTCCAGCGACGGGCGGTATTCGGTTTCCAGCATGTTGTCGACCTTGGGGTCGAGCCCGCCTTTCAGGTCGGCCCCGGCGCAGAAGCCGCGGCCTTCGCCCTTCAGGATCACCACCCGGATGGCGTCGTCGGCGTCGATTTCGGCCACCGCGTCGATCAGGGCCTTGCGCATGTCGGCGTTGATGGCGTTGAACGCCTCGGGGCGGGTCAGGGTGACGGTGGCGATGGCCCCGTCACGGGTGATGCGGATCACGTCGCTCATCTTTTCCTCCTCAGGTCAGCACGCCGCTGTCGCGGAGGCCGGCAATGGTGTCGGCGTCATAGCCCAGTTCGGCCAGAACGCTGTCGGTATCGGCGCCGGGGGCGGGCGGGGCGCCCACCGGGCCCGGCGGTGTCCGGTCGAAACGCGGCGCCGGGGTGACCTGCGTCACGCCGCCCACATCGGTGAAGACGCCGCGCGCCTGCATGTGCGGGTGCCCGGGGGCTTCGCTCCAGCTCAGCACGGGGCCGACACAGGCGTCGGTGCCGTCGAAGATCGCGGTCCATTCGTCGCGCGTTTTCGTCTTGAACAGTTTGGCATAGCTTTCGCGCCGTTGCGCCCATGACGTTTCGTCATATTGGGTCGCCTTGTGATGCTCCGGCAATCCGCCCAGATCAACCAGCTGGGAGAAGAATTGCGGCTCCAGCGGCCCGACCGAGACGTATTTGCCGTCGGCGCATTCATAGGTCCGGTAGAACGGTGCGCCGCCGTCGAGCCAGTTGCTTTCGCGTTCCTCGCCCCAGCGGCCGCGCGCGATCATCGCATGGACCAGCGCCAGCAGCGCCGGCGCGCCGTCGACCATCGCCGCGTCGATCACCTGCCCCTTGCCCGACGACTGCCGTTCGAACAGCGCCGACAGGATGCCCAGAAGCAGGAACATCGTGCCGCCTGCGTAATCGGCGGCGATATTGAGTGGCGGGATAGGCGGTTCATCCTTCTTGCCGATGGCGTTCAGCACCCCGGTCAGGCCCAGGTAGTTGATGTCATGCCCGGCCATCTGCGCCATCGGCCCGGTCTGGCCCCAGCCGGTCATGCGGCCATAGACCAGCCCCGGATTGCGGGTCTGGCAGGTATCGGGCCCCAGCCCCATCCGTTCCATCACGCCGGGTCGGAAGCCTTCGATCAGCACATCGGCCCGTTCGATCAGCCGCAGCGCGGCCTCGATCCCTTCCGGCGCCTTCAGGTTCAGGGCGACGGATCGCTTGCCCCGGTTGTTGATGTCAGTCGGGTCGGGCTTGCCCGATTTGCGGGTGATCAGCGTCACCTCGGCCCCCAGGTCGGACAGGAACTGCCCGGCCAAGGGGGCGGGGCCGAGACCTTCCATCTCGACCACCTCCATGCCCTTCAGAGGTCCGCTCATGCCGCCACGGCCTGTTTGCCGCGCAGGATGTCAAATGCGTCGGCATCAAGCGCGAAGCGTTCGCCGTAGCGGTCGACCAGTTCCGCCGCGCGGGCGGCGAAGGCATCGATGCCGATGCCCCGGATGAACTGGATGGCGCCGCCGGTATGGGCCGGAAATCCGATGGCGAAGATGCCGCCCAGGTTGGCCTCGACCTCGGTCCTCAGCACGCCTTCATTCAGGCAGCGCAGGGTTTCGATTGCCTGGCGATAGAGCAGCCGGTCGATGGCGTCCTGCACATCTATGTCCGCATTGCCCTTGGCGAACTGATCCAGCCCGGACCACAGCGCTTTCGACCCGTCGGCGGCGTATTCGTAGAACCCGCCGCCGTAATGCCGCCCGCCGCGTCCCTGTTCGATCATCGCGTCGCAGACGGTTTTCGACGCGGTGTTGTGCTTGCCGAAGCCGCTGTCGACATGCAGCCGTTCGTCGAGAGCCTTGTGCGTGTTGGCGACCTTCTGACTCAGCACCAGCGACACTTCGTCATGCACGGCCAAGGGGCCGACGGGCATCCCCGCCAGCCACCCGGCGCGTTCCACCGCCACCGGGTTCATGCCGTCGACCATCAGCGAAATGCCTTCATCCAGATAGGTGCCGAACACGCGGGAGGTGAAGAACCCGCGGCTGTCATTGACCACGATGGGCATGTAGCCGATCTGCTGCACGTAATCGTAGGCCTTGCGCAGCGTTTCCTCGCTGGTTTTTTCGCCGAGTATGATTTCGACCACCTTCATCTTGTCCACCGGGCTGAAGAAATGCAGCCCGATGAAGCGGCTCGGGTCGGGGCAGGATTCGGCGAGGATCGAGATCGGCAGGGTCGAGGTGTTCGAGCCGTAAATGCCGTTTTCGCCCAGCATCTTGAAGGTCTCGGGGATGACCTTTTCCTTCAGGGCGATGTCCTCGAATACCGCCTCGATGATCAGGTCGGTGTCCTCGAACGCACTGTCCTCGGTCGCCGGGGTGATCAGGTCGAGCAGAGCGTTCTTCCTGGCCTCATCCATCCGGCCGCGCTTGATCCGCTTGTCGGCCAGCATCGCGGTGTAGGATTTGCCCTTCTCGGCATTGTCCATCTCCATGTCCTTCAGCACCGAGGGCAGGCCCGCATTGGCATGGGCCCAGGCGATGCCGCTGCCCATCATGCCGGCGCCGAGGATGGCGGCGGACGAGGCCCGCCAATGATCGCCCTCGGGGCGGACCTTGCCGCCCTTGATCGCCTGCATGCCGAAGAAGAAGGTGGTGATCGCCGCCTTGCATTCCGGCGTGACGGCAAGCGCGCAGATGCCCCGGCTTTCGTTGCGCAGCGCCGCGTCGTACCCCATCCGCATTGAATTCACCGCGATGTCGAGGATCTTGGCAGGCGCGGGCAGCAGGCCACGGGTTTTCTGATACAGCACCGCAGGCGCGGCCACCGCGACCTGCCGCACCTTGGGGTGCAATGCGTCGCCGCCCGGATAGCGGAAACCCCTCTGATCCCACGGTTGCGTATGGGCGTCGGGATTGGCCTTGATCCAGGCCTTGGCGGCGGGGATCAGGTCGTCGGTGCTGTCCACCACGGCATCGACCATGCCTTCGCTCAGCGCTTTGGCCGGTTTCACCGGCTTGCCCTCGGTCAGGTGGGGCAGTGCCCTTTCAAGGCCCAGCAGCTTGGTCAGCCGCACCACGCCACCGGCACCGGGCAGCAGGCCCAGCGTCACCTCGGGCAGGCCGACAACGGCGCCCTTCACATCGGCGATGATGCGGTGGTTGCAGGCCAGGCACAGTTCGTACCCGCCACCCAGGGCCGCGCCGTTGATCGCCGCCACGACCGGTACGGGCAGCTGTTCTAGCTCGCGATAGGGGCGCTTGTTTTCCTCGATGTAATGGAACGTCTCGGCGTCCGCCTTTTCGATCCCGAGGATCAGGCGGAGATCGCCGCCCGCGAAGAAGGTTTTCTTGGCCGAGGCGAAGACGACGCCTTTCAGGTCGTCTTCGGCCCGCAGCTTGGTTAGAACCTCGTCCATGCCGGGCACGTAGCGTTCGTTCATCGTGTTGGCCGACTGGCCCTGCATGTCCATGGTGACGATCACGATGCCGTCGGCATCTTTTTCGTAAATGAAATCAGTCATGTCCGTCCCCCTCAGACCCGTTCGATGATGCTGGCGATACCCATGCCGCCGCCGACGCACATGCAGATCAGCGCGCGTTTCTGGTTTCGCCGTTCCAGTTCGTCCAGCATGGTCGAGACAAGGCAACCGCCGGTCGCGCCCAGCGGGTGGCCCATGGCGATGGCGCCGCCCACCACGTTCAGTTTCTCGTCCGGCACGTCGAGATCGCGCTGCAGCCGCAACGCGACGCTCGCGAAGGCTTCGTTGATTTCCACCAGGTCGATGTCGTCGATGGTCAGGCTGGCCTTGGCCAGCGCCTTTTTTGACGCGGGGCCGGGGCCGGTCAGCATGATGGTAGGATCGGTCGCGGTCAGCGCGATCGACACGACCCGGCCGCGCGGGGTCAGGCCCAGGTCCTTGCCTGCCCGTTCGTTGCCCAGCAAGATCAGCGATGCACCGTCGACGATGCCCGACGAATTGCCGGGGGTATGGACATGGTCGATCCGTTCCACGTCGGTGTATTTCGCCAGCGCGACCGCGTCGAAACCCATCTGGCCGGGGATGGCGAAGCTGGGTTTTAGCGCCGCCAGTTTCTGCATGTCGGTGCCCGGCTTGATGAAATCGTCCTTTTCGAGGATCACCACGCCGTTTTCGTCGCGTACCGGCACAACCGAGCGGTCGAACCAGCCGCTGTCGCGGGCATGGGCGGCGCGTTTCTGCGATTCTACAGCGAAGGCGTCGACATCGTCGCGGGTCCAGCCTTCGATGGTGGCGATCAGGTCGGCGCCGATGCCCTGCGGCACGAATCCGGTCTGGATCGAGGTTTCGGGGTCTTCGGCGAACGGCCCGCCATCGGCGCCCATCGGCACCCGGCTCATGCTTTCATAGCCGCCGGCGCAGACCACGTCTTCCCAGCCGCTGGCGATCTTGGCGGCGGCGGTGTTGAAGGTGTCCAACCCGCTGGCGCAGAACCGGTTGACCTGCGCGCCGGGCACGTTTTCGGCCCATCCGGCCTTCTGCAGCGCGACCTTGGGCAGCACCGCGCCCTGTTCCATGACCGGCGACACGCAGCCCAGCATCACGTCGTCGACGCGCGACGTATCCAGATCATGACGCTGCTGCATTTCATCCAGCAGCGTGGTGACGAGGTTGATCGGTTTTACCTCGTTCAGGGAACCATCGGCCTTGCCCTTTGACCGGGGGGTTCTGATTGCATCGTATATGTAAGCGGTTTCCGCCATCGGGTTCTCCTCCCAAAAACCTAGTTAGATCAGGCCGTTGCTTCCGGCCGTGCAAGACCTTGCGCCACGTCTGAAAAATCCAGTCGCGGCAGCGGGTCGAAATCCACGGATGCCAGGCGGCGCGCTTCGCGCCGGCCGATTCCCATCGCTCGCAGATATAGTTCCGCGATTTCGGAACTGGACTTGCGCCAAGTCACTGTCCCTTGCAGCACCTGCGAAATCGATCCCATCATCGCGCCGCCGCCAAGCGTCGTGATCGAATGAATCTGGTCACGCGGGAAATCGAAACGGCCGCTTCTTTGCCCCCTGAGCAGGATGTCGGCCGGTTCCAGCGCCCATATCTTGCCAAGCTGCGGTTCGGTCATCGCGAAGAGCGCGATAAACCGGCCCCAATCGGGTTCATCATGCACCCGCCTGATCAACTGGCGCATGAGCGTGGCAATGCTGAGCGCGGGATCTTCATCCGCGTTCGAAAGCGATCGGATGCTGTCGCGCAATTCCTGAAAAAGCATCCCGCAGGTGATGCGGAACAATTCGTCGGGATTTTCCAGGTTGTTGTAGATCGTGCCGCGCGACAGTCCGGCCTCTTTCGCCAGGTCGCTGATGGCGATCTGCATGGTGCCCTGTTCGGCAAACAGCCGCATGGCGGCGTGGATGATGCGGGATTTGACGTTTTTCATCGGGGATCAATCATTGAAGTTGACAGAAATTGAACACCCGTGTTTAGATAATGTCAACAGCGTTCATTCGGTCAAGGGAGGAGACGGCATGGATGCGAACTGCGCCGGGGCCCGGACGGCCCCAATCCCGCGCATGCGGGGCAATGTGTCAAACGCCCTTTTCGTTAAGGCGGCCGCCGGAGCTGCGACGGGGAAGGGGATCGGATGGAACTGATTCAGCTGGTAATCGGTGGGATCGCCACCGGGTGCGTCTATGGGTTGGTCGCGCTTGGTTTCGTGCTGATCTACAAGGCCACCGAAGGGGTGAACTTCGCCCAGGGCGACATGATGATGCTGGGCGCCTTCGTTGCGCTTGGCCTTGTGAATTCGGACTATTCGGCGCTGCCATTCATACCGGGTGTCATACTGGCGGCCGCGATCATGGGCGGGGTCGGCTATGGCGTCGACCGCTTCGTGGTGCGGCAGATTTTCGGTCAGCCGCAATTCGCGCTTGTCATACTGACCATCGCGATGGGGTTCGTGTTCCGCTTCGCCGCAGGCGCGATCTGGGGCTTCACGCCGCTGGTGCTGGAAACCCCGTTTGCCGGGCGCAGCCTGCAATTCGGCGGCGTCATCATCGGTTACGAGGATCTCGTCACCATCATCGTGACCGCGCTTCTGACGATTGGGTTGTGGCTGTTTTTCCAGTACACGCGGATCGGGCTGGCGGCGCAGGCCGCGTCGCAGAACCAGATGGCGGCCTATATCGTGGGCGTGCCGGTGCGGCGGATCAATTCGACGATCTGGGCGCTTTCCGGCGCGGTGTCGACCATCGCGGGGGTGCTTTATGCCTCAAATGGGGCGATCGATCCTAATATCGGGTTGCTGGGGATCAAGGCCTTCGCCGCAGCCGTGATCGGCGGATTCGGCAGCCTGCCCGGCGCGCTTCTGGGCGGAATCCTGATCGGCGTGGTCGAACCCGTCGCGGCGCGTTACCTGCCCAGCGGCATCAGCCAGATGAGCCCCTACATCATCATGCTTGCGGTGCTGATCACCCGTCCCAATGGGCTTTTCGCCCAGATCTACGCAAAGAAGGTCTGAGCCGATGAGAGTGATTTTCAAGACAAGCTACGACAACGATATCGATCTGCACGAAGACTGGTGGGACCGCGGCAAGATCATAGCGCTGGTTGCGGTGATGGCGGTGCTGCCCTTTCTGGTGGGGGAATATTACCTGGCCGAGGCGACCAATACGCTGATCTGGTCGCTGGCGGGGATGGGGTTGATGGTGCTGGTCGGCCATACCGGGCAGGTCAGCCTTGGCCACGCGGCCTTCATGGCGATCGGGGCCTATACCGACGCGGCGTTGATGAATGTGGGCGTGCCGTGGATCGTCGCCTTCCCGCTGGCGGGATTGACGGCGGGGCTGTTCGGGGCGCTGGTGGCGATCCCGGCGGTGCGGATGTCGGGCATCTATCTGGCCATCGCCACGCTGGCGCTGTTCGTCATCGTGGAGGAGATGATCATCATCATGGAGCCGATCACCGGCGGGGTGGGGGGCATCTTTGCCCCTTCGATCACCATCGCCGGGGTGGATTTCGACCGATACGCCAGCCTGAACAATTTCTACTGGCTGTGCCTGGCCTGCGTGGTGGGGATCACCTGGGCCTATGCCAACCTGCTGCGCAGCCCGACCGGGCGCAGTTTCCTGGCGGTGCGTGACAGCGAGGTGTCGGCGCGGGCGCTTGGCATCAACGTGACCCGCACCCGGGCGCTGGCCTTCGGCCTCAGCTGCGCGATGACGGGGTTGGCCGGGGCGCTGATGGGGCACTACATCAGCTTCTTCAATTACGAACTGTTCTCGATCTTCATCTCGATCAACCTGCTTCTGGTGGTGACGATTGGCGGGCTTGGTTTCATCCAGGGGGCGTTTTTCGGTGCCATCTTGATCACCGCCGTGCCGCAGCTGATCGCGATCTTGCGCGACGGGCTGAACAGCACCACCGGGATCGACCTTGGCTCGGTCCCCGGTCTCGATACGCTGATCTTCTCGGCCATCCTGGTGGGCTTCATCATCTACGAACCGGCCGGGCTTTATGGCCGCTGGCTGAAAACCCGGGTCTGGTTCCAACTGTTCCCGCTGGCCCGGCGCGACATGTTCCGCCGCCAGAAATCATACCTGAAGACGGAGAGGATGCGATGAGCCTTTTGCAAGTCGAAGACCTTGCCATCCATTTCGGCGGGGTGAAGGCGGTCGACGGCGTGTCCTTCAGCGTCGAGGCGGGCGAGGTGTTTTCCATCATCGGTCCGAACGGGGCCGGGAAATCGACCATCTTCAACCTGATTTCGCGCTTCTACAAACCGACGCGCGGCACCATCCGCTTCGATGGGCAGGACATCACCCACCTGTCGGCGCACCAGATCGCGCCCTTGGGCATCGCGCGGACCTATCAGAATATCGAACTGTTCGATCATTCCACCGTTCTCGACAACCTGCTGATGGGGCGCCACACGCACCGGTCCACCAACTGGGTGCAGGACACGCTGTTCCTGCCCAAGGTGCGCCGGGCCGAGCGTGGGCATCGACAGAAGGTCGAGGAGGTGATCGAGTTCCTCGAACTCGAAGCCTATCGCGACAAGCTGATCGCCGGCCTGCCTTACGGTGTGCGCAAGGTGGTCGAGATTGGCCGCGCGCTGGCGATGGGGCCGAAGATGATCCTCTTGGACGAACCGGCCTCCGGCCTGTCGGTGGAGGAAAGCCAGGACGTCGCCTACTGGGTCGAGGACATGCGCCGCGACATGGGGCTGACCGTGCTGATGGTCGAACATGACATGAGCCTTGTGAACCAGGTCAGCGACCGGGTTCTGGCGGTGGCCAATGGCGAATCCCTGGCGATGGGCACACCCGCCGAAGTGCAGGCCGATAAGCAGGTGCAGGCCGCCTATCTGGGGACGGAGGTGGATGCATGAGCGTTCTGGACATCCGAAATGTGGAAACCTTCTACGGCGCGATCATGGCATTGCGCGGGGTGTCGCTGACGGTGGAGCAGGGCGAAATCGTCACCATCCTCGGCGCCAATGGCGCGGGCAAGACGACGCTGATGAAAACCATTTCCGGCCTGATGGACCCCGAAAAGGGCAGCATCGATTTCAACGGGGTGCGGATCGACGGGATGGAGCCGGACAAGATCGTCGCGATGGGCCTGGCCCATGTGCCCGAAGGGCGCGAGGTGTTCCCCTACCTGACGATCGAGGAAAACCTGCGCATGGGTGCCTATACCCGCCGCGGCGCCGATATTCGCGACGATATCGACATGGTCTACAGCTATTTCCCGATCCTGAAGGAACGCCGCGCCCAGTCGGCCGGGTTCCTGTCGGGCGGGCAGCAGCAGATGCTGGCCATCGGCCGGGGGCTGATGGCGCGGCCCAAGTTGATGCTGCTGGACGAACCCTCGCTGGGCCTGTCGCCGCTGCTGACGCAGGAAATTTTCGCCATCATCAAGCGGCTGAATACCGAACAGGGCGTGACCATGCTTCTGGTGGAACAGAACGCCAACGTGGCGCTGCACACGGCGCATAAGGGGTACGTGCTGGAAATGGGCCGGATCGTGATGGCGGGCAGTTGCGAGGAACTGCGCGCCAGCGATGACATCCAGGAATTCTACCTCGGCCGGCAGGAAGAAACCCAACGCGGGCAGAAACGCTGGAAACGGCGCAAGACGTGGAGGTGACGGGCATGGTTGAAATGACGACAGACATGATCATCCCCGACGACGCGCCCATCGCGATGGATGGCTGCGACACGGTGGTGAAGCTGTGGGCGAAGCGGTGCCACGAACTGGGCGATCAGACCGCGCACCGGGAAAAGCAACTGGGCGTCTGGCAGGCCTATAGCTGGACCGATTACTATCAGGGCGGCAAATGGGCCGGGCTGGGATTGCTGGCGCTGGGATTGGAAAAGGGCCAGCCGGTGCAGATCCTGTCCGAGGACCGGCGCGAATGGCTTTACGTCGATCTGGGCGTGGCGGCTGTCGGGGGTATCCCGTCGGGCGTCTACACCACCGACAGCGCCGAACAACTGGCCTATCTGATCAACGATTCCGGTGCGCCGTTCCTGTTCGTGGAAAACGATGAACAGCTCGACAAGTTCCTAAAAGTCCGTGATCAGATGCCGGGGCTGCGCAAGGTCATCGTGTTCGATCGGGACGGGTTGGCCGGGTTCAGCGACCCGCAGGTGATGTTCTGGGACGAATTGATGACGATTGGGCAGGCCGAGGAACAGGCCAACCCGAAGAAGTTCGAGGCGACGCTGGAGGCGGTGAAGCCCGACGACGCGCGCATGCTGATCTATACCTCGGGCACAACCGGGCCGCCCAAGGGCGCGATGATCACCCATCGCAACATGATGTATCAGGGATTTGCAGGCGAACAGACGCTTGAATTCTATCCCACCGACGAATTGCTGTGTTTCCTGCCGCTGTGTCACGTTCTGGAACGGCTGATTTCGGTCGAATTCCCGATCCTGTCGGGGTGCAAGGTGAATTTCGCCGAAAGCCCCGAAACGGTGTTCGACAACCTGCGCGAAGTCAGCCCGCATTCCTTTACCGGGGTGCCGCGGATCTGGGAAAAGATCTACAGCCGTATCAGCATCATGCGGTCCGAGGCCGGATGGATCGGGCGCACCGCCTTCGACTGGGCGGTGGCAGCAGGCATGAAGAAAGCGCAGGCCAAGGAAGACGGCAGGCGGCTTGGCGCGTTCGACAGCCTGAACCTCGCGCTGGCCGATCTTCTGGTGCTGCGTAATCTGCGCAACCTGGTGGGGCTGGGCCGGACCCGCCGCTGTACCACCGGGGCGGCGCCGATTTCGCCCGATCTCTTGCGCTGGTTCGAAGCGATCGACGTGCATCTGCTTGAAGGTTACGGCATGACCGAAACCGCCGGTGTCGCGACGGTGAACACGCTGGCCTCCAACTTCGTCGGCACCGTCGGCGAGGTGTTGCCGGGCACGCAGGTGCGCATCGCGCCGGACGGGGAAATTCAGCTTAAGGGACCGGGCATCTTTGCCGGCTACTGGAAGAAGCCGGAAAAGACCGCCGAAACCTTTACCGAGGACGGTTGGCTGAAAACCGGCGATGTCGGCATGATGGACAATCACGGCGCGCTGAAAATCACCGGGCGATTGAAGGACATCATCATCACCGCGGGCGGCAAGAACATCACTCCCGCCGAGATCGAAAGCAAACTGAAGTTTTCGCCTTACATTTCAGACGCGGTGGTGATCGGGGATCGGCGTAAATACCTGACCTGCCTGATCATGATCGACCAGGAAAATGTCGAACGTTTCGCGCAGGACCGGCAGATTCCCTATGCCGACTTCGCTTCTCTGACCCGTGCAAAGGAAGTGGTCGACCTGATCGGCGACGTGGTGAAGGAGGTCAACAAATCCTTCGCCCAGGTCGAACAGATCAAGGATTTCCGCTTGATCGATATTCTGCTTACGGCGGAAGATGAGGAACTTACTCCGACGATGAAGCTCAAGCGGAATTTCGTGAACTCGCGTCACGCCGCCTTGATCGAGAGCATGTACTGATCCGGCCGGGGAGGGTCGGGCCGGTTATTCGAATAACGATAAGGGAGGAAGACCAATGAAGATCTGGAAAGGAATTGCCGCCGCCGCGGCGCTGTCGCTGGGGCTGTCGGCACCGGCGGCACGGGCCGAAACCGGGGTGACGGATAGTGAGATCAAGATCGGCGGGGCGCATGACCTGTCGGGCATCTTCGCGCCGTTTTCGGTTCCCGCGGTGAAAGCCGCGCAGCTTTACTTCGACGAAATCAATGCCGCTGGCGGCGTGCATGGCCGCAAGATCACCTATACCGTCGAAGACCACGGATATCAGGTGCCCAAGGCGGTTCAGGCCGCCAACAAGCTGATCAATCGCGACGGCGTCTTTGCAATGCTGCTGAGCCTCGGCACGCCGCATAACATCGCGATGTTCAAGCTGATGGAACCCAAGGGTGTGCCGAATGTCAGCCCGCTGACCGCCGCGCGGCAGATGGTCGATCCGCCGGCACCGTGGAAATTTGCCGGCACCGCCGCTTATTTCGACGCGGTGAAGGCGACCACGGAATACATGGCGGCCGAGCAGGGGTCGAAAACCTTCTGCCTGATGTACTTGCCGACCGATTTCGGGGTGGAAATTCAGAAAGGCTTGATCGACGGTGCCGCCGCCTCGGGTACCTCCTATGGGGTCGAAACCAAGCACAAACCGGACGAAACCGACTTCTCGGGCGCGCTTGGCAAGATCCGCGAAGGCGGCTGTGATACCGTCGGGCTCGCGCTGGGTGTCAGCCAGGTCATCAACGTGATCGCAACCGCCAACAAGCTGGGCATGAGCGACCTGAAATTCCTGCTGTCCTCGGCCGGGTTCCATACCGTGGTGGCCAAGGGGCTGGCGGGACAGGGTGTCATGGGGGGCGTCTATGCCGGGGCCGGCTGGCAGGACCTCGAAGCGCGTCTGTCCGATCCGGCGGTGGCCGGCTGGGTCAAATCCTATACCGAAGCAACGGGTGAAAAATTCCCCGGTACCGGCGCTTTGCTGGGCCGTTCGGCGGCGGAGTTGATGGTGCGCGCGCTGGAAGCGGCCGGACCCGACCTGACCCGCGAGAATTTCATCAAGGCGATGGAAGGGCTGAGCTATGATGATGTGGTGGCTGGCAGCATGGTTTCGATGAGCCCCGAAAACCACGTTGCCGCAACCTCGATCTATGTCTCGGCGGTCGAAAACGGATCGTGGAAACTGATCAAGACCATCGAATGAAGGTCTGACCGGCGGGGCGTATGTCGCCCCGCCCCTTTTCCCACACACAACAACAAACTTGACGAGGCAGGAGGCATCCGGTGCTGAAACGGACCCTTTACGACGAAGAACATGAAATTTTCCGTAACTCGGTGCGCAAATGGGCCCAGGCCGAGGTGTTTCCGCATATCGAGGAATGGCGAGAAGCCGGTTGCGTCAGCCGCGAGGTCTGGCGCAAGGCCGGCGAACAGGGATTCCTGTGCATGTACGCGGATGAAAAATACGGCGGGCTGGGGCTGGACGATTTCCGTTATGACATGATCCTGTGCGAGGAAATCAACCCGCGCGAACCGGGGTTCTTCATCGGGCTGCACAACCGCATTGTCGGTCCCTACCTGCACAAGCTGGGCAGCGAGGAACAGCGCGAAAGGTTCATGCCGGGTATCGTGTCGGGCGAAACCGTTCTGGCCATCGCGATGACCGAACCGGGCACCGGGTCGGATCTGGGCGGGGTCAAGACGCGCGCCACCGACATGGGCGATCATTGGCTGTTGAACGGGTCCAAGACCTACATCTCGAACGGGTTGCTGGCCGGATTGGTCGTGGTTGCCGCGCGCACCGGCGAGGGGCATGAAATCGGGCTGTTTCTGGTCGAGGAGGGCATGGAAGGGTTTGAGCGCGGCCGCAACCTGAAAAAGATGGGGCTGAAATCGCAGGACACGGCGGAGCTGTTTTTCGACAACGTCAAGGTTCCGAAGGAAAACGTGCTGGGCGACCCCAAGCGCGGGTTCAAGACGATGATGATGAACCTGGCCGAGGAACGGATTATCGGCGCACTGGGATTTGTGGCGCGGGCCGAATACGCCTTCGGCATCACGAAGGACTACGTGATGGAGCGGCGCGCCTTCGGCCAACCGGTCGGGACGTTCCAGAATTCACGCTTCAAGATGGCGTCGATGCGGACCGAACTGGATGCCGCCTGGGCGCTGACGGATCATTGCGCGCGCGAACATCTGGCGGGCGAGCTGAGCGCGGAAATGGCGGCGGAGGCGAAGCTCTACACCTCCGAGGTCGAAGGTCGGGTGGTGGACGAATGTCTGCAGCTGCATGGCGGTGCGGGGTTCATGGACGAATACGAAATCTCCCGGCTCTACAGTGATGCGCGGATCAGCCGGATCTATGCCGGGACCTCGGAGATCATGCGCGAAATCATCGGCCGCGGATTGGGATTGGACGAACGCGGGCGGAACTGAAAACGGCCCGAATCAACAGAGAGGCGTGTGTTGGCTATGCTGCACTTGCACGGTTGCTTCCCGCGTCTCTCGCGACTTTGGCGTGTGTTTCCCTTTGAAATCGCCGGGGAATGTGCATGTTTCGCAAGGGAACTGTAAAAACAGTTTGAGCATTTTGCAGGTGCAGCATTAGCCTGAAACCCCAAGGGGCACAAAGGATTGGGGCTGAACACGGATATGGGGCGAAGGATCTATATCACCGGTGCATCGGGGGCCGGTGTGACCACCTTGGGGCAGGGGCTGGCGCGGGCGCTGAACCTGCCGCATGCCGATGTCGATGATTCCTACTGGCTGCCGACCGATCCTCCCTTCACTCAGAAACGCCGCGTCAATGACCGCCTGACCTTGCTGCGGCGTGCCTTGGAGCATGATGGATGGGTGCTGAGCGGATCGTTCGACCGCTGGGGCGACCCGCTGTTGTCACAGGTTGACCTGGTACTGTTCGTCACCGCTCCGACGGGCATCCGGCTGGCCCGCCTGCGCGCCCGCGAACGGGCCCGGTTCGGCGACAGGATCGAGGAAGGCGGCGACATGGCCGCCATTCATGCGGGGTTCATGGCTTGGGCCGCGCGCTATGACGATCCCGGTTTTTCCGGCCGCAACCGCGGGCGGCACGAAGACTGGTTGCAATCGCTTCGTTACCCAGTGCTGCGGATCGACGGCACCCGACCGACGGAGGAACAGGTCAAGACGGTGCTGGATCACCCGGCGCTGACGGCAAGCTACGCCTGATCGGTCAGGAAATCCGCCGCGATCCGCATGTCGCGCAGCGGCCGCACGATGTCGATCGACCGCTGATACAGCGGATGCGCCTTGAACGCCGCCAGCTGCGCCGCGTCGTCGAATTCGCCATAGACCACGAAATCCGGCTCCGGTCCCGCGATGAAGTCGGATTTGGCATTGCGCCGATTTCGAAATGCCGCTTGTGCGGAATCTGCGTCAGCAGGGACAGGCCGTCGAAAACGGTTTCGCGGTCCTTCGGATCGCGGGCGGTGAAAAAGACGATATGGCGGATCATGGGGCGGGTTGTGGCCCGCCCCGCGCCGAAGATCAACCCATCCGTTCCGACGCGTAGGACCCGGGCGAGGCCGGGAAAACGACCGTCTTGTTGCCGTTCAGGAACACCCGGTGATGGATATGCGCGTGGATCGCGCGGGCCAACACCTGGCTTTCCACGTCGCGGCCCAAAGACACGTAATCGGACGGGCTTTGGGCATGGGTGACGCGGACGATGTCCTGTTCGATGATCGGCCCCTCGTCCAGGTCGGCGGTGACGTAATGCGACGTTGCCCCGATCAGCTTCACCCCGCGCTCAAAGGCCTGCTTGTAGGGGTTCGCGCCCTTGAACGAGGGCAGGAAGGAATGGTGGATGTTGATGATGCGTCCCGACATCTTCTGGCACATTTCATCCGACAGCACCTGCATGTAGCGCGCCAGCACGATCAGTTCCGCGCCAGTGTCCTCGACGATCGCCATCTGCTGGGCTTCGGCCTGGGCCTTGTTGTCCTTGGTCACCTTGATGAAATGGAACGGGATGTCGTGGTTCACCACGACTTTCTGATATTCCATGTGGTTGGAAATCACCGCCACGATATCGATCGGCAGCGCGCCGATGCGCCAGCGATACAGCAGGTCGTTCAGGCAATGGCCGAAGCGCGACACCATGATAACGACCTTCATCTTGCGCTTTTCGTCGTGGAAGTCATAGGCCATGCCCTTGTCGTCCGCGACGCTCTGGAAGGACTGGGAAAGCTCTTCCAGTTCCTTGCCCTTTTCGCTGCGGAAACTGACGCGCATGAAGAAATTGCCGGTTTCCGCGTCGTCGAATTGCGAACTGTCGGTCAGGTTGCAGCCGTTGTCGGACAGGAAATTGGCAATCGACGCGACGATACCGCGCGAGGATTTGCATTTCACGGTGAGGGCGTAATCGGTCATCTGGGGTCCATGCGTTTCCGGCCCTGCGGGCCGCTGTTTGGGATCGGCCTTCGTGGTAAAGGGCGCGGTTTGGCACGACAATCGTGGAAATGTCCCTCTCGGGGGCGATGTGCGGTTGTTACCAGAATAAAGCGCGTCGGAATTTTCCGATCGGATACAACCGGCACTTTGCGGGGAATTTTCGCCAAAAAGGGGCCTCCTCGACGAGCTGCAGGCCATGGTCGAGGAGGACGCTGAGTAATTGCATCCCGGATGCGAATGCAAAACAGTGGATGACGCGCGTGACCTGCGGTCTGTTCCCCCACGTCGATCCCCCGTTTAGGAGAGAAAGAGAGGAAGGACCGGTCGCAAGAGACGGATCAGGCCGGGGCCAAGCGCGTAGCATCCTTGCTGCGGGGGGTGCCAAGCAAGTCACGTGCCAAGTTTTCGCTTCAGGCGAAAAAATCCGGCCCGCCGTGTCGCCCGTATTTCGCCCGCCGGGGTTTGCCGCTACGCTTCGGGCGGAATCGAAAGGGTAAGGCATGGCTGCAAAACGGATCATCGTTGTCGGGGCGGGGATTGTCGGCGTATCGACGGCCGTGTGGCTGCAACGCGACGGGCATGAGGTGGTTCTCGTCGATCGCGCGGGGCCGGCCGAGGGCGCGTCTTTCGGCAATGGCGGGGTGCTGGCCTCTGCATCGGTCGTTCCGGTGACGACGCCGGGGCTGTGGCGGAAAGCCCCGCGCATGGTGCTGGACCCGGACAGCCCGCTGTTCCTGCGCTGGTCCTACCTGCCCCGGATGCTGCCTTGGCTGGCGCGGTATCTCAGTCATGCCAACGATCGCGACGTGCGTCGCACGGCGAAGGCGCTCTATCCGATTGTCGGTGACAGTCTGGCCGATCACCGGGCGCTGGCTGAAGGGACCGGGGCCGAGAAATGGATCACGGAGGCCGATTTCGTCTATCTGTATCGGTCGCGCCGCGACTATCTGGCCGATGCCTACGAATGGAAGTTCAACCGCGAATACGGCTTCGCACCGGTCGAATATGAAGGCGATGCCTTGCGCGCATACGACCCGGCCTTCGGTGACACGATGGGGTTCGGCGCGGCGATGCCCAATCATGGCCGGATTTCCGATCCCGGCCAGTATGTAAAGGATCTTGCCGCGCATGTCGTTGATCGGGGCGGGCAATTGGTCACCGCCGACGTGACCGGGCTGATCCGCGACGGCGGCAGGGTCGTGGGCGTGCAAAGCAGCGAAGGCCCGCTGCGCGGCGACGCGGTGTTGATCGCCACTGGCGCATGGTCAGGGCCGATGTCCAGTGCCCTGGGGCTGAAAATGCCGCTGGAAACCGAACGCGGTTATCATATCGAACTGTGGAACCCGTCTGTTATGCCCCGGTCGCCGGTGATGATGACGACGGGATCTTTCGTTATCACCCCGATGGAGGGCCGCTTGCGCCTGGCAGGCATTGTCGAATTCGGCGGGCTTGAAGCGGGACCGTCGCGGGCGCCCTTCAGATTGCAGATGAAGCAGGTCAAGGCCGCGATGCCCGGGCTGACGTGGGATCGGGCAACCGAATGGATGGGCCACCGTCCGACGCTGACCGATTCCGTGCCGGTGATCGGCCCGGCTCCCGGCCATCCGGGGGTGTTCATGGGATTCGGGCACCAGCATGTCGGGCTGACCGGCGGGGCGAAGACCGGGCGTCTGCTGGCGCAGATGATCGGCGGCAAGCCCCCCAATATCGACATGTCACCCTATGATCCGGGCCGGTTCAGGGCGTGAATTGGTCAGGCGAGCACGGGCGGAATACGCCCTTCTCAGCCGAACGGATCTTCGGGGTATTGCACCCCGGCCAGATAAAGCCCCTGCGGCGGGCAGACCGGGCCGCAGGCGGCGCGGTCGCGCGCCTCCAGCGCGGCGCGCACGTCTTCGGGCGCCCATGACCCGGCGCCGACCCGTTCCAAGGTGCCCACGAAGCTGCGCACCTGGTTGTGCAGGAAGGACCGGGCGCGCAGGAAGAAACGCAGTTCGGGGCCGGACCAGCCATCGACCTCTTCGATCGTCAACTCGTCGAGCGTCTTGACCGGGCTGGCAGCCTGGCAGATCGAGGAGCGGAATGTGGTGAAATCGTGCTTGCCGATCAGATAGGCGGCGGCCTGGCGCATCGCGTCCGGGTCGAGCCGTTGCGACACCTGCCAGACCAGCCCGGCATCGTGGGTGGCGGGCGCGCGGCGCATCAGAAGCCGGAACACGTAACGCCGTTCCAGCGCCGAGAACCGCGCATGCCAGTCGTCGGGCACAAGCGCCGCGCGGCGGATCGCCACCGGCTGCGGTTTCAGGTGGTAATTCAGCGCCTCGGACAGGCGGAACGGGTCCCAGTCCTTTTGCAGGTCGCAATGCGCCACCTGCGCGATCGCATGCACGCCCGCATCGGTGCGCCCGGCGGCGGCGATGGTGTGCGGCCCCGGTTCCAGCTTGGCCAGCGCATCCTCGATCGCCCCCTGTACCGAGGGCTGATCGGCCTGGCGTTGCCAGCCGGCGAAAGGGGCGCCGTGATATTCGACTTCGAGGGCAAATCTGGGCATGGCGCGCCCTTACCGCAAATTCTTCGCCTTGGGAAGCGGCGGGGCAGTTTGGGTGTTTTTTGCCAAGATGAAACGCAGGTGGTTTTGCCGGCGCTGCTGTGTACTTATGTTGGAACGAAAGAGAGATTTGAAAGGCAGGGCCCTTGGTCATCACCACTTTGGCGGACAGCCTGACCCGGCAGGTTGAGGCGGTCGGCGATGCGATTTCGGAAACCCTGTTCGAACCGGTGATCCGGCTCGGGGTGACCGGGCTGGCGCGGTCGGGCAAGACCGTCTTCATCACCTCTCTGATTGCCAACCTGATGGATCGCGGGCGGATGCCGCAGCTGGTCGCCGCCGCCGACGGGCGGATCGAGGCGGCGTATCTGCAGCCGCAGCCCGACGACACGGTGCCGCGGTTCGATTTCGAATCCCATCTGGCGGCGCTGACCGGGCCGGACCCGCATTGGCCCGAAAGCACCCGCACGATATCCGAACTGCGCCTGTCGCTCAGGGTGCGGCCCACGGGGCTTCTGTCGGGGCTGCAGGGGCCGCGCACGGTGCATCTGGATATCGTCGACTATCCAGGTGAATGGCTGCTTGACCTGGGACTGCTGGAGAAAAGCTACGCCGACTGGTCGCGGGACATGCTGGACCGGCTGGCGGTGCGGGATTCGGCGCGGACCTATCTGGACCGGATCGGGGCGGTGGAACCCGAGGCCGCGCATGACGAGGTGGTGGCGCAGGATTTGGCGCGCGCCTACACCGACTATCTGCACCAGGCGCGGGCGGAGGGCTATTCCGATTGCACCCCGGGGCGGTTCCTGCTGCCCGGCGACCTGGCCGGATCGCCGGTTCTGACCTTCGCGCCGCTGCCGGTGGATGGTGCCTCCAAGCGGGGATCGCTGCACCGGGAAATGGAACGGCGGTTCGAGGCTTACAAATCGCGCGTGGTGAAACCGTTCTTCCGCGATCATTTCGCCCGTATCGACCGGCAGGTGGTTCTGGTCGATGCCTTGGGGGCGATTCATTCCGGGCCACGCGCGCTGGAAGACCTGCGGCTGGCGATGGGCGATATCCTGGGCGCGTTCCGGCCCGGACGGGCGGCATTGCTGACGCGGCTCCTGGGGGGCAAGCGGGTGGAAAAGATCCTGTTCGCGGCCACCAAATCCGACCATCTGCATCACAGCCAGCATGCCCGCCTGACCGCGATCATGGAAGCGTTGCTGCGCGAGGCGCGCGACCGCGCCGATTTCGCCGGGGCCGACACCCAAGCGATGGCGATCGCCGCGCTGCGCGCCACCACCGAGGAAACGCTGACCCATGACGGCCGGCAGGTGGATTGCGTGCGTGGGCGGCTGTTGGAAACCGGCAAGCAGGCGGCGTTCTATCCCGGTGCCTTGCCCGAGGACCCGGCGCGTCTGTTGTCGCCGGCGCGCAAGGGGGCCGGGGCGTGGCTCGATGCCGAATACGAGGTGATGAAATTCGCCCCTGCGGCGTTGAACCTGAAGCCGGGCGAGGGACCGCCGCATATCCGGCTCGACCGGGCGGCGCAGTTCCTGATCGGGGATCGGCTATGAGCGTCGTCCTGCGTCCCGCGCGTGCCCTCGATGCCGGGCAGACCGGCGAGATCCTGCATCTGTTCAACAGCGGTGCCGACTGGATGCCGAAGCTGCATTCGCAGGCCGAAACCATCGCGTTTTGCGGCGCGATGATCGATCGCGGCTGGGTCACGGTGGCGGAACGCGATGGCCGCGTGATCGGGTTCCTGGCCCGTGACGGCATTGAGATTTGTTCGCTCTACCTGCGGCCGGATCAAACCGGGCAGGCGGTCGGCAGGCGGTTGCTCGATTCGGCGAAATCCGCAAGCGACACCCTGCAGCTCTGGGTGTTTCAGGCCAATACGGGCGCGCGGCGGTTCTATGCCCGCGAACGCTTCACCGAAAGTGGCCGCAGCGACGGGACGCGTAATGATGAAAACCTGCCCGACATCCAGATGATCTGGCGCAAGGAGACCACCGCATGACGAACGGACCGATCCTGATCGATCTGGAAAACGCGCCCGAGGCGCCGGGCCCCGACAGTGCGCCGCCGATTGGCGACGAGGGTCTGCCGCAGGCGGCGGCGATGCATTCGGTGCTGAGCACGGCCGGGCGGAAACCGTCGCGGCTGGCGCGGTGGATCTGGGGGCTGGCGCTGTCCTTCATCGGGGCGGTGGTATCGGTGGCGGCATGGGATTTCGTGACCGGGCTGATCGCGCGATCGCCGGTGCTGGGCACGGCGGTGGCGCTTCTGGGCATCGCCCTGCTGCTGGCGGTGGCGGTCGCGGTGATCCGCGAACTGGCGGCGTTTTCGCGGTTGGCGCGGATCGACAAGCTGCACAAACAGGCCGAGGAGGCGCTGGCGCAGGACGATCTGGACAAGGCGCGGCAGGTAGGCGGCAGCCTGATGCGGCTATACCAGTCGCGGGCCGATCTCGACTGGGCCCGGGCGCGGTTCGAGGAGAGGCAGGGTGAACAATTCGACGCCTCCGCGCTGATGGACCTGGCAGAGGCCGAGCTTCTGGCGCCGCTGGACAAGGCGGCGCAGGCCGAGGTTCAGGCCGCGGCACGGCAGGTGGCGACGGTCACGGCGCTGGTGCCGCTGGCGCTGGCCGACGTGGCGGCGGCGCTGACCGCGAACCTGCGGATGATCCGGCGGGTGGCGGAAATCTACGGCGGCCGGTCGGGCACCTTGGGTAGCTGGCGGTTGATGCGGGCCGTCATGGCGCATCTGGTCGCGACCGGCGCCGTTGCGGTCGGCGACGATATGCTGGGGTCTCTGGCCGGCGGCGGGTTGATGTCGAAACTGTCGCGCCGGTTCGGCGAAGGCGTGGTCAACGGCGCGCTGACCGCGCGCGTGGGGGTGGCCGCGATGGAGGTCTGCCGCCCGCTGCCATTTGCCCGCAAGCGTCGCCCGTCAGTGTCGGCGCTGGTGTCGCGGGCGTTGACTGGGCTGTTTTCGAAGGGATAGAGCGGCGCGGCCCCAGGCGGGCGGAAAGCCTTACATGATCCGCCCGTCGGGAGCTGATTCTCAGCAGCCCCCAGTATTTGTAGACGCTCGGACTGGCAAATTGGGATCGGGGGCAAGCGCATGCGTCACTGCGAAATTTCTGTGGCGACGCGTTTGACAAGGATGCGGTCGGCCGGGATGCCGACGGGCTGTTCGGGGCTGGTGTTTTCTGGTTGTCGCCGTGCTGCACGGCCAAGGCTCCGTTTATGCGAATCCTGGCCGTGCATGCCGCTCATCCCCGGCAAGCCGGTACCTTTGGAAGGCCCCGCTTCATCGCGCGGCCAAAGGTGCGCGAATTGTCAGAAACGAACGGCTTTCCGCAGTCCAGGTCATTTGATCGGCAGCGCGATCGGGCGCATCGGGGCCGCATCGGCACCGCGCAGTTTCAAAGACCCTCCGATGAAGGCGAATTCGTGGATGTCCTGTGCGGCCAGCTCCTCGAGGTAGACCAGTTCCATGATCGGAACGCCCTGCTGCGCCAGCAAATAGGTGTGAACCGGCACATAGTTGCCTTCGATTTCGGACGGGAAAGCCTCGAAGCTGAGATTGTCGGCGCCCACGATCATCGCGCCGGATTCTTCCGCCAAGAACGCCGCGGCCTCCATGCCGAGCCCCGGCGCGGCATTCATAAAGGCGTCCGCATCCTCGTACGCCGCCATACGGCCGGTACGGATCAGCACCACATCGCCCTTCTGCAGGGTGACTTCCTGAGCGGCCAGCGTTTCTTCGAGGTCGGCGCGGGTGATGCGGTAGTTGTCGGGCAGCATCTCGAGATCCTTGGCGCCGGCAACATCGATCAGCACCCCCCGAGCGATGATCGGCGGGATGGTTTCGGCGCCGGTCACGTTCCAGCCGGTATCGCCCAGATGGTCGTCGGCGCGGAAGCCATTGTAGATCTCGCCGTTCAGGCCAAAGTGGTTCAGCGCATCGATATGGGTTCCGGTATGCGCATACATCGAAATCGCCGAGCCGGTATAGCTGACATGGGCGTTCATCTCTTCGCCCAGATGCATCGGGTCCGACTTGACCGTACCGCGCGGGGTATGGGTCATCCACATCTGGTAACGCGGATCGCCGGCCGCGTGCCAGCCGGGCATGCCGATGAAATATTCCACCGACAGGTCGTAGGCTTCTCCGCCTGAAACGCGCGACAGGATCGCGGCGCGGGACGCTTCGGTCATCAGGTTCAGGGCACCCAGTTCATCCTGTGGTCCCCAAGGGCTTTGACCGACGGTGGCCGTGCCGGCGGCCTGAAGCGGCGCACCGAGCAAAAGACCCATTGCGGCGGCGAAAAGTGTTGTCTTGATCATCATAACTTCCTGTTGCTGGTAAGAACCGGCTTCACTGTGTGGCTATGATGGGATCGGTTTAAGCAGGGCCGTCGAAAGACACTCTTACGCCTGTGTCAGGAATGCGTTGACAGCTCGCGCGCCAAGAAACCGATGAAGGCGGAAACCTTGGCGTCCGTGCTCAGCCGCGAGGCCGCCAGCGTGTAGATCGTGCGTTCGGGAAGCCGCCATTCCGGCAGCAACCGCTTGATCAGGCCGCGTTTCTCAAGCGGGTCGGACAGGAAGTTCGGCAGGGTGCCAATGCCCATGTCCGCGACGATCATGTCGCGCAGAACCAGACTGCTGCTGAGGCGCAGATGCGGTGATATGGGAACGGAAACTTGCCCTTCCGGTCCCGTCAGGTCCCATGACAGCGGCGTTTCGGCGAGGCTGTAGCAAAGCGTGGTATGCGCCTTCAGATCCTGCGGGGTTTCGGGATTGCCATGATCGGCAAGATAGCCCGGGGAGGCAAAGATGCCTTGGTGCACCGGCATGATCTTATTGGAAATCAAACCGGAATCCGGCAGCTTGGCGCGGATGCGAATGGCTACGTCAAAGCCGCCTTCGACCATGTCGAGCACATTGTCATCGAAAATGAGCGACAACTGCACGTCGGGATGCTGCTTGGAAAAGCGCGGCAACAGGCCGGCCAGAACCGTGGTGCCAAAGGAATGGGGCGCATTGATCCGCAACAGTCCACGCACCACCTGCGCGCCCGAACGCACCCGTTCCTCGGCCAGGCCGACCGCCTGGAGAATCCGGTCGGCCTCTTCGTAATACAGCCGGCCATGTCCGGTCAGGGACATGCTGCGGGTGGTGCGGGTGATCAGGCCGCAGCCAAGGCTTTCTTCCAGCAGCTTCAGATCACGGCTTAGCAGGCTGGGCGAGACGCCAAGATCTTCGGCCGCGCGGGCGATGCTGCCCCGGTCGACGATCCGGCAGAAGGCCCGCATGACGCTCAGCTTGTCCATAGTTTGCTCCACTGGTACGTGCCCATAAAACACTATGTCCGCCGCTTCACAAACCATTGCCTGCTGCGCGGCCCTGCGCCGGGGCGGGCGGTGGCCTCAAAGGTGCTCCAAGTGGCGGCTGACCGCCCGGATATGGGTGCGCAATTCCGCAATCGATCCGGTCATGAGCCGCGTGCCCGTCGCGGTGACAATCAGGGTCGGCACGGCTTGTACCCGATCCAGATAGGCCTGGCGGCGGTCTGCCTCGACCTTTTTGGCGACCGCCGGATCGTTCAGCAGCCGTTTGAACGTTTCCGGCTCCAGCCCAATTTCCTGCGCCAGGTCCAGCAACACTTTCGGATCGGCGATGTTGCGCGCTTCGCTCAGATGCGCCAGCTGTATGCGGTCGAACATGTCCCAGTGCCGTTCCTGGCCGCCCAACACCTCGGCCGCCTTGCAGGCCAGCGCCGCCGTCATGCCATGCGGATAGTCAAAGGGTGCCGCACGCATGGCGTCGATATTGATCAGCTCGGGCCGGTCGCTGGCTTCTCGGCAATGGTGCCAATGTCCGAGGATCGTATCGCGGGCCTGTTGCGGGCTGCCCCATCGCATCGCCATTTCCTTGCGGCTGGCCTGCAGAACAAAGGTCCGGTGGCGGATGTCTAGTTCGAACTCCTGCGCCAACAGGCGCAAGCGCGAAGAAAGGTTGAAACACCAGGCGCAGACGGTGTCGTGATAGAAATCGATTGCTATTGGGGTGCTCATTTCGCGCGCTCCTGCGGCTGTCGGTCATCGGTGGGTCGGATCGGTCAGGCGCGCACCGTCGGGCACAGGGCCGAACCGGGAAGGAAAGGAAGGGCCGAACAACTCATCGATGCCTGCTGACTGAAAAAGGGTGGGCGCATGAATCCAACGCAGCATTCGAACGATTAAGCCCGATTATAGAAAAACACTCTTGCACCAGCGTCAGGACCGGGTGGAGTGCTTGCGCCCGTTTTGTCGCCGCTTCATGTTCGGAGGCCAGAAGGATCGGCACCGGATTTTTGTTCCGGTGCACGGCCCTCAGAAGCGATGCAGCGTGAGTTTGCGTTATGTCAAAGAAATGTGCGGGGGCTGGCGATAGCGTCCACGGGACGCCCAAACCTGCATTCAGGGGAAACATGATGAAACGATTTTTCGTTCTATTCTGCCTATTTGCGGCACCGCTTTCAGCCGAGACGCTGGAAGTGACGCCGGAAACCGTGACGGAATGGAAACCCGTTTATGGTCAAATCGAAACCCGCGACAGGGTGCCTGCGCGGGCACGGATCGGCGGCACGATCAACGAATTGCTGGTGACCGAAGGCGACCGGGTCGAGGCGGGCGCGCGGATCGCGGTGATCGAGGATGACAAGCTGGCCTTCCGCATTGATGCGATCGATGCCCGGCTCGACTCGGCGCGTGCCCAGCTTGCCACCGCGCAGACCGATCTGGACCGCGGCGAACAATTGTTGGAACGTGGCGTGATCACCACCCAGCGGATGGATCAGCTGCGGACCCAGGTTCAGGTGCTTCAGGGCGAGATTTCGAGCCTCTCATCGGAACGGCTGGTGATCGAACAACAGATCACGGAGGGCGCGGTTCTTGCCCCTGAAACCGGGGTGGTGTTGCGGGTGCCGGTGGCGCGTGGATCGGTTGTGGGACCGGGCGAGGCCGTGGCGGAAATCGGCGGTGGCGGCGCTTTCCTGCGTCTCGCCGTACCGGAACGGTTCGCCGGTGCGCTGGCCGAGGGCGATGTGATCGAAATTGGCCAGGACGGCGAAGCCCGGCAGGGCGAGTTGGTCAAGCTTTACCCGCTTATCGAAGGCGGCCGGGTGCAGGCCGATGTGGAAGTCGACGGATTGGATACCCGTTTTGTCGGCAGGCGGCTGCCGGTACGGCTGCCGGTGGCCGAACGCGAGGCGCTGCTGGTGCCCGACGAGGCCCTGGAACGGGTCGGTGGCATCGACCTGGTACAGGTCGAAACCGCGCAGGGGGTGCTGAAGCGGGCAGTCGTTCCCGGGGGGCTAGTTGTCCGGGATGGGCGCGCTTGGCGCGAAATTCTGACCGGCCTCAATGCGGGCGACGTGATCGTGGTGGATGGACATGAGTGAACCTTCAGGTCAGGCCCCTTCGGGCGCATTGGGGATCGCCGGGCGGCTGACGCGCGGTTTCATCACCTCGCCTCTCACGCCGCTTCTGCTGCTGGCTTCGCTGGCCGTGGGGATGATCGCGCTGATCAGCCTGCCGCGCGAGGAAGAACCGCAAATTTCGGTGCCGCTGGTCGACATCCACGTGCAGGCCGACGGGCTGCGCGCCGAGGATGCGGTGAAACTGGTGACCGAACCGTTAGAAACCATCGTCAAGGGGATCGACCAGGTCGAACACGTCTATTCCGACACCCGTGACGATCAGGTCATGGTGACCGCGCGCTTCATGGTTGGCGTGTCCGCCGATACCGCGATCCTGCGGGTGCGCGACAAGATCCTTGCCAACCTGGATCGGATCCCGGTGGGGATACCGCAGCCGCTGGTGGTCGGGCGCGGCATCAACGACGTGCCCATCGTGTCGCTGACCTTCTCGGCCGCTGCCGATGCCGGGGCCGTCGATGCTGCGCAGCTGACGCGGATCGCCCGCGAGGTCGAGGTGAAGCTGGCCCAGATCGAAAATGTCGGCCTGACCTACCTGACCGGCGCCACCGACGAGGTGCTGCGCGTCGCGCCCGATCCCGAAAAGCTGGCGCTGCAAGGCATCACGTTGCAGCAGCTGGCGGGCAAGGTGCAGGGCGCCAATTCCGCCGCCCCGGCGGGGCGGTTGCGCGACGGCGGCGAACAGATCCCGCTGGTGATCGGCAAGACGCTGGCGACCCCGGCGGAAATCGGCAATCTGGAACTGACCGCGCGGGATGGCCGCACCGTTTATGTCCGCGACGTGGCCGACATTTCCTTCGTCACCGGGCAGGAAGAACACTATGTCACCACTCTGGAACGGGACGAGGACGGCAATATCAGCCGCGAACCGGCGGTGACGCTGTCGCTGGCCAAGCGTGCCGGAGCCAACGCGGTGACCGTGGCCGAGGAAATCCTCCACAGGGTGCACGAGATGCAGGGCGAACTGATCCCCGACAGCGTCGCGGTCGAGGTCACCCGCGATTACGGCGAAACGGCGGATGAAAAGGCCAACGAACTGCTGTTCCACCTGGCGCTGGCCACCGTGTCCATCGTCATCCTGGTGCTGCTGGCGATCGGCTGGCGCGAAGCGATCGTGGTGGCCATCGTGATCCCGGTCACCATCCTGCTGACGCTGTTTGCCGCCTATATCATGGGCTACACGCTGAACCGGGTGTCGTTGTTCGCGCTGATCTTCTCGATCGGTATCCTGGTCGATGATGCCATCGTGGTGATCGAAAACATCGCCCGCCACTGGGGCATGAAGCGCGAAGACCAAAGCCGCTTCGGCGCCGCGGTCGCCGCGGTCGCCGAGGTCGGCAATCCCACCATCGTCGCCACACTGACCGTGGTGGTGGCGCTGCTGCCGATGCTGTTCGTGTCGGGGCTGATGGGGCCCTACATGAGCCCGATTCCCGCCAATGCCTCGGCGGCGATGATTTTTTCGTTCTTCGTGGCGGTGATGATCACGCCGTGGCTGATGCTCAAGGTCGCAGGCCGCGCGCCTTTGCATCACGAAGAGGGCGGATTTCCCGGCGGTCGTCTGGGGCGGTTCTATGCTTCCATCGCGCGGCCGGTGATCGCCTCCAAGGGGCGTTCCGCGCTGTTCCTGCTGGTGGTGGTGGGGCTGTCCTTCGGGTCGCTTGCCGCGCTTTTCACCAAGGACGTGACGGTGAAGCTCTTGCCCTTCGACAACAAGTCGGAACTGGCCATCGTCGTCGACCTGCCCGAAGGCGCCAGCGTCGAGGCGACCGATGCCGTGCTGCAAAGCGCCGCGCGGGTCGCGATGGACCTGCCCGAGGTGATTTCGGCCCAGGTCCATGCCGGTACCGCGGCGCCGTTCAACTTCAACGGGCTGGTGCGGCATTACTATCTGCGCGGGCTGCCCGAACAGGGCGATGTGCAGCTCAACCTGTTGCCGAAGGGCGAACGCGACCGGGTGAGCCACGAGATCGCGCTGGAACTGCGCCAATTGCTGGCCGATCAGGTCGAGGTGCCCGAGGGCACCGTGGTCAAGGTGGTCGAACCGCCGCCCGGCCCGCCGGTGATCGCGACCCTGCTGGCCGAAATCTATGGCCCCGACGCCGAGGTCCGGCGCGAAGTGGCAAGCCTGGTGCGCAAGGCGTTCGAAGACATCCCCTTCGTGGTGGACGTCGACGACAGCTATGGCGAACGGTCGCGCCGGTTGCGGGCCGAACTGCGCCCCACGGACATGGATTTCTACCGCGTTCAGGAAAGCGACGCTCTCGACACGCTGCGCATGCTGAACGGGGAAACCACAGTGGGGTATTCGCATCGCGGCGACGGCCGCCGGCCGATCCCGATCGTCATGGCGCGCGCCAAATCGGACCGGGTGATGGACGCCGAGGCGCTATCGACGCCGGTTCCGGCCAACGCGCTGCCGGGAAACCGCGGCGTGGTCGAACTGGGCGACGTGGTGGACATCGCCGAGGAGCGTGCCTCCTTCCCGGTGTTCCGGCACAACGGCTATGACGTGATCATGGTCACCGGCGAATTGGCCGGCGACTTCGAGGCGCCGCTTTACGGTATGCTGGAAGTGGCCAAGCGTCTGGACGCGGTCAACTGGCCCGAGGGTTACAAGCCCACGATCCGGATGAACGGCCAGCCGGAAACCACCGATCAGCCGGTGCTGCTGTGGGACGGCGAATGGGAAGTCACCTGGGTCACATTCCGCGACATGGGGGCGGCCTTCGGGGTGGCGCTTCTGGGGATCTATATCCTCGTGGTGGCGCAGTTCGGCAGCTTCCGCCTGCCGCTGGTGATCCTGACGCCGGTGCCGCTGACCTTCCTCGGGATCATGCTGGGCCACTGGCTGTTCGGGGCGCCGTTTTCGGCCACGTCGATGATCGGCTTCATCGCGCTGGCGGGGATCATCGTGCGCAACTCGATCCTGCTGGTGGATTTCATCCGTCATGCGGACCCGGAACGACGGGTCACCATCGACATCCTGATCGAGGCGGGGGCGACCCGGTTCAAGCCGATCCTGTTGACCGCCATCGCGGCGATGATCGGGGCGGCGGTGATCCTGTTCGACCCGATCTTCCAGGGGCTGGCGATTTCGCTCTTGTTCGGACTGGCGTCCTCCACCGCCTTCACGGTGCTGGTGATCCCGGCGATCTATCGCATCGCCAAGACCTGACAACGCGATCCGGGCGGGCCAAGCGGCCCGCCCTTTTCAATTACCCCACATCGACGCGGTCATGTTTCAGCGGTTCGTCCGGATCGACCGCCGCGTCCAGCTCGCGGGCATAGCGGTGCCCGGCGTGGGTGGCGGCGGCGATGATGCCCGGCGCTTCGCAATCGCCGATTCGCTTCAGGGTGAAGGGCAGGGCGTCGGGATCGCCGCCCGCCCGTGACAGGATGTCGTGATAAAGCCCGTCATTGGGCCTGCGCTGCGTCACCATCACCACCGATGACACCGGCAATTCCTTTTCGGCGCCGCTGTATTCGCAGGTCAACACCGCATGCTGACCGTCGAAGCGGGTCAGGCTGTGGGCCAGTTCGATCCCGCCGCCTGCACGCATCAGGTGGCTGCGTATCCGCCAGCGTTCCGAGGTCTTCCCGGCCCAGTCCGACACGGAATCGGACGGGGTGCAAAGCGTCACCGGAACCACCGCCTGCTTCACCCGCTCGGCGATCACCCCGCCGAGGTAATAGTTATCTTCGTCGTAAACCAGCGTGGCCCCCGAGGGCATCCGCCCCGCCATGATATCGTCGGCAGTCAGGATTTCCGGCGTGGTTCCCGGCGCGGCGATGGAAACGAAACGCTCGCCATCGAAGCGGTCGCGTCGCCAGGTCGCGCCGGTGGCGATGGCGACGTGATCGGCGCCGACATCTAACACATCCTCGGCGCTCAGCGCGCTTTCGCGGAACACCTCGACATTGGGCAGATCAAGCAGCGCCTGTTCGCGGTAATCGCGCACGCGGGCATATTCGCTCATCCCCGGCAGGGCGCTTTCGCGGGTGACGCGCCCGCCCAGATCGCGCGACGCCTCGGCCAGCATCACCTTGTACCCGCGCGCGCCAAGCGCCCGGGCGGCTTCCAGCCCGGTCGGCCCGGCGCCGACGATCAGGATCTTGGCCTGCGATGTCTTCGGGGCGATCTTTTCGGGATGCCAGCCGCGCCGCCATTCCTCGCCCATCGTGGGGTTCTGGGTGCAGCGGATCGGCACCCCGATCGTGTCGCCGGAATAGCAGATGTTGCAGCCGATGCATTCGCGGATCGTTTCCGGCCGGCCCTCTTCGATCTTTTTCGGCAGGAACGGGTCGGCGATCGACGGGCGCGCCGCCCCGATCAGGTCGGTCACCCCGCGTTTCACCTGGGAAACCATCGTGTCGGGCGAGGTGAAGCGGCCCACCGTGACCACCGGTTTCGAGGTCACGCTTTTGACGAAATCCATGTAGGGTTCCAGCGGCGCTTCCTTCACGAAGCGCGACACCCCCATTTCCAGCGAATAATCGGCGATGTTGATGTCCCACAGATCCGGCAGTTCGGCCAGCATCTCGAACATGTCGCGGCGTTCGCCATGGATCGGTACGCCGTCCTCGCCGGTCTTTTCGTCGGCCGCGAAGCGCACCGCCACGGCGCAGCGGTCGCCGACCGCGTCCTTGGTTTCCTCGATCAGCTCGCGCACCAGACGGGTGCGGTTTTCCAGCGATCCGCCATATTCGTCGCCGCGCGTGTTCACCCGCGGGTTCAGGAAATTCGACAGCAGGTAGCCGTGCGTGGCGTAGACATAGACGATGTCGAACCCGGCATCGCGGGCGCGCAGGGCGGCCTTGCGGTGCCAGCGGCGCAGGGTGCGGATATCGGTTTTGTCCATCGCGCGGGTCTGGAACGGGTGTCCGGCGAGGTTGGGGAAACTGCCGATATCCATCGGCACTTCCCGGGTATGCAGGTTCGCGGTGCGCGCGCCGCCATACCACAGCTCGGCCCCGGCCAGGGCGCCGTGTTCGTGCACCTTTTCAGTCATCAGCGCATGCGCTCGGATATCGCCATCATCCCAGAGCGAGGCAGACGGATGCGGCAAGTCGTCGGAACTGGGATGGATCGAGTTGTATTCGGTGCAGACAACGCCCCAGCCGCCCTCAGCTTTCACGCCGCGCATTTCGGCCAGCGTGCGCGGGCGCAGCCAGCCCATGCCGGTGCAGTGTGGCACCTGGTAGAACCGGTTCTTCGCCGTCACCGGCCCGATCTTCACCGGTTCGAACAGGATGTCACAGCGCGGGTCGCGGGCCATTTTTCGTTCCTTTCCTGCGGATCAGTCGTTCGACAAGGCGGGCAGTTCGCGCCGGAACGGCACGCCCTCGGCAACCGGTTCGCCCAGTTCGCGGGCGTAACGATGCCCGGCATAGACGGCAGCGGCAATCGTCCCCGGGGCCAGGCAATCGCCGATCCGGGTGACAGATTTCGGCCCCGACACGCCATCCGCCGTCAAGTCGTGGTACAGCCCGTCCACGGCTTCGCGCATGGTCACCATCACCACCGCGGTGCAGGCCAGGGGGTGCATCTTGTCGGTGAAGACGCAGGACAGCTCGACCCGGTCGGCCTGAATGGCGGCGAGGTTGTGCAGCGGCACGATCTTGATGCCCAGCTCGATCAGGCGGGTCTGAATCCGGCCCTGTTCCATCGTGTTGTGGGTCCAGTGCGACACATCGGCGGCTGGGGTGACATAGGTCACGTCGAACCCTTCCAGCCGCAGTTTTTCGGCCATCAGCCCACCCATGTAGTAATGGTCGTCGTCGAACACCACGACGGGGCCTTTTTCGGGCCGCCGACCGGCCGAAACCTCGTCCGGGGTCAGCACCACCGCATCCGCATCGACCGGGATCGGTCGGCGGTTGGCGCGCCCGATGCCACTGCGCACCCATTTCGACCCGGTGGCGATCACCACGTGATCGGCGTCGAATTCCAGTACCTGCTCGGCCGTCAGGCGGCTGTCGAAGAACAGCTCTACATTGGCCATCTGGCTGATCTGGTACTGCCGGTAATCTGCCACCCGCCGCCATTCGGACAGGCCCGGCAGGCGGCTTTCCACCGCCACCCGGCCGCCGGCCTCGATCCCGGCCTCGGCCAGGGTCACGGTGTACCCGCGCTGACCAAGGGCGCGGGCGGCTTCCAGCCCCGAAGGCCCGGCACCGACGATCAGCACGGTTTCCTCGGCGGTCTTTTCCTTGATCTTTTCGGGGTGCCAGCCGCGCCGCCATTCCTCGCCCATGGTCGGGTTCTGGGTGCAGCGCATCGGCACGGCGAGGTAATCGCCACTGACGCACATGTTGCAGCCGATGCATTCGCGGATATCCTCGATCCGGCCTTCCTCGACCTTCTTAGGCAGGAACGGATCGGCGATCGACGGCCGTGCCGCGCCGATCAGGTCCAGCGCACCGCTCTTGATCAGCGACACCATCGCGTCGGGCGAGGTATAGCGGCCCACCCCCACGACGGATTTGTTCGTCACCTTCTTGACGAAAGACACATAGCTGTCCTGGAACCCCTGTTCGGTAAAACGCGACGGTGCGCTGTCATTGGCCCAGTCGCTGATATTCACGTCCCACAGGTCGGGCAGGTCGGCCAGCATCTCGACGATGTCGCGCCCCTCGCCGTCGCAGGTCAGCCCGCCGGACCCGCGCAGTTCGTCCACCATCAGTCGGATCGCCACCGCGCAGGTGTCGCCGATCGCTTCCTTGGTGTCCTGCAGCACCTCGCGCAGCAGTCGCACGCGGTTTTCCAGCGACCCGCCATATTCGTCGCCCCGGTCATTGCGGCTGCGAGACAGGAAATGCGTGAAGGTGGTCATGTCGTGCCCGGCATACAGGTAGACGATGTCGAACCCCGCCTTCTTGGACCGCAACGCCGCCTCCACATGCATCTTGCGGAAGGCCCTGATATCGGCCTTGTCCATCGCCCGGACCTGGATCGGGTCTATCAGGTCGACCGGGCGCGCCGAGGGGCCCATCGGAACCTCGCGGCTGTAAAGGTTCGATGCCCCGCCACCCAGATGCGCCGGTTCGATCCCGGCCAGCGCCCCATGCGCGTGGATCTTGTCGACCATCTTGGCCAGGACCGGGATGTCGCTGTCATCCCAAAGCCGCCCCTCGGGGATCGGGCTGAGTTCCGAGGTGTGGCTGATCTCCACCTCCTCGGTGTTGACGACGCCCCAGCCGCCCTCGGCCTTGATGCCGCGCATTGCCGTCATGCTGGAGGGGTATTGGTGCCCCATCCCGTTGCAATGGGGCACCTGGTAGAATCGGTTCTTGGCGGTCACCGGACCAATCTTCACAGGTTCGAACAGGATGTCGTAACGGGGGTCGCGGAGCATGTCGGTCCTTTTGTTTTACGGCGGCGTCAGAAGGTTACAAGAAGGGGCCTTGGGCGGTCGGGTCCGGTCTCAGGCCCCTGAAATGGCGCCGGAAATTCCTTCCGTCATGCCGGTCCGGCGCTGCAAGGCGCTGCTGTCGCGGAACGAATGCCATTTGGACAATAATCGCTTCTGCACTCTAGCAATTGAATGATCATTCAATCGTTGTGTTGATTTTTGCCGCAAGTCAAGTCAGGATTTGATCAAATGCGTCGCGGCGCCGGATGTCACCCGGACAGGTCCGTCAGATGCGCGCTGTGCGACCGCAGGGCGGCCTTGGGAGGGTGCAGAACATGACAGCGAGCCGGAAAGTCATTCTTCTTGAACCGAACGGTCCGCCCGGAATCTGGCTGGCGGAAATGGAATGCGACCCGGCCGATTTCCAATCGCCGCTGCCGACCCAGCACCTGCATGTCTATTTCAGCGACGAAGACCTGGGGCTGACCGTCGGCGTCTGGGATACCACCACAATGCAGGAAACCTTCGGGCCTTATCCCGGCGACGAATTCATCTGGGTGCTGGAGGGTGCATTCGAGATGATCGATGGCGATGGCACGGCGGTCGGGGTCAAGCAGGGTCAAAGCGCCCTTTTCCGCAACGCGATTCCGATCAGCTGGAAACAGGATGGGTACCTGAAGAAATTTTTTATGACCTACCTCGACCCGATGGCCGATACGCCGCAAATCGACAGCGCGGAAGGCGGCGTGCGGGTGATGGATCCGCAGGTTCCTTTGATGCTGCTGGACGGCACTGCGCCGTTCACCATCATCGGCCCCCGGCCGGTGCAGCGCGCACATATCGAATTCACCAATGATGCGGGCAACATGTCCGTGGGGGTCTGGGAAAGCGATGCGATGGTGAGCGAGATGCAGCCCTTCCCGGTGCATGAATTCGTCCAGATGCTGGAAGGCGAGGTCACCATCACCGCAGAAGACGGCACCGCCCAGACCTTCCGCGCGGGCGACTGTTTCTTCGTGCCCAAGGGGGCGGTCTGCAGCTGGAATATCAAGGCATACGTCAAGAAATACTTCGCCGTTCTCGACACGTGATCGCCGAGAGTGCCAACCAAGGAGTTATCTGATATGACCGGCTCCAATGCGATTGTCGCCAACCTGGGCTTCCCCGGCAAGGAAACCAAGGTACGCGAATCCGTCTCACCCCAAAGGCCCATCGCAATCGACGTGCTGGTCCAGCCCGGTTTCGTCGCGACGGAGGTCGCCTCGGTCGTCGACACCCTGCGGGTCTGCAACCGGGTCAGCGGCAGGGAACTGTTTCGCTGGACCTATTGTTCGACGCAGGAAGGCGGCATCGAAGGGGCAGGGGGGCTTTGCGTGAACGCGGTGGCGTTCGACGATCTGCCCGCCGTGCCGGATTACCTGATCGTTGCCGGCAACCGTGCGCATCGCTTCCTCGACAGGCCGTCCCTGGCCCGTATCCGCACGGCGCGGCAATCCCACGCCAAGGTCATCCTGCTGTCCGAGGCCGCCGCCGAATTTATTTTCCAAAACCGAGGCGCCAGTTGCCCGATGACGACGCATTGGGAAAACAAATCGGTTCTTGTCGAACAGTTGGCCGGGGCCGACATTTCCGACCGGCTGGTGGAAAGCCACGACGGCACGATCACTGCGGCGGGCATGTCGGCGACGCTGGACATGATGCTGAACCTGCTTTCCGACCATGTCGCGCCAGTGATCGTCAGGACGGTGTCGGCGATCTTTCTCCATGACAACATCCGCCCCGGCGACATGCTGCAGATCAGCCCGCGTTCGACCACGCTCGGCCCGTTCGACCCGGCGCTGAAAACGGCGATCACGGTGATGGAACGGAACTTCGATACCGACATGAGCATTGCCGATCTGACCCGGCAGTTGGGGATCAGCCCGAAGGCGCTGGAGCGCAAATTCCGCAAGGCTTTCGATACAACGCCTTACCAGTTCCTGATCAACATGCGCCTGGACAAGGCGCTGAAGCTGATCGACACGACAGATCTATCGCTGATCGAGGTGGCGGTAAGCTGCGGTTTCACCGATGCCGGCCATCTGGCCAAGCATTTCAAGGCCCGTTGCGGCGTGTCTCCGACGACCTTCCGAAAGCGTAAAATGCATCTGGGGCTGCAGGATGCCTGAGTGTGGCGGGCGCCGCGCGCCCGGATCAGGTCGAGCTTTCGATCAGGGTGTCGATGAATTCGGAAAACAATTCGCCCTGCGACCGGATATGCAGCTTGGAATAGATGTTACGCCGGTGGATCCGCACCGTGCCGGGGGCGATTTCAAGGATCCGTCCGACCGCTTCGGCGGAATGGCCCTTCAGGGTGAACTCGACCACCTCGCGTTCGCGCGGGGTCAAGACGCCCTTGCCGAAGGTCTGAAACGCCAGTTCAAGGCTCTTGTGCAGTCCGTATTCGGTCGTTTTGCCGCCGGGGACACCGAAGTTTTCAGCCAGCCCGCGCCAGTGCTTGCTGCAGGCGGCGTTCACCACCGGCCAGTAGCTGCGCAATTCACGGACTTCCTTGGCCGAAAACGCCTTTTCTGCCCGCATCAGCGAAACCACCACAACCGCGTTGTCGGGCAGGTTGATGAAATACCCGATTTCCTCCGCAAGTCCCGTCTGGACATAATAGTTGCGAAAATATTCACCCTGATAGAAGCGGTCCGGCGCCAGATCGCGCAGCCGGTACAGCCCCGAATCCACCGGCGTCGTGCTGGCAAGGTAGAACGGATCGAGCAGATAGGGCCCCGCCTGGTAATCCTCGACGAACGCCCGCCGCTTGCCGCGCGGGAAGTCGTCGTAAAGGTCCAGCGGCCGGGCAGAGCCGAGGTAGCCGAACACGACCGTGTAGTCGAAGGGGGCTATGCCTTTCAAAGAATTGGAAAGTTTTGCCGCGAAGTCATCGGTGTCGATCGCCGATATCAAGTCGCCGGTTGCCTCGGCCCAAGTGGTCACTGCGGTCCTCCCTCCATCCCGGCTATCAAAAAAGCACTACCTAATTCGTGGTATATACAATGAAACGGGATTTTCTTACGATTTTCTCAAATCAGATGATATGCCACCCAACAGGGAAACAATCAAGAAAATGGACAAGGGTGAATATACCCCGGGCCGCGACACGGGCGGCAAGAAAATCATCGCCGAGCTGCGGGGCGTTTCGAAGCGCTTCGGCGCGGTGCTGGCGGCGGACGATTTGAACCTGGCGATCGCGGAGGGCGAATTCCTGTCCTTCCTCGGTCCGTCGGGCTGCGGCAAGACCACCGCGCTGCGGATGCTGGCGGGATTTGAGGCCCCGACCGAAGGTGAGGTCCTGATCGACGGTGAGGTTGTGAACACGCTCGACGCGCATCTGCGCCCGGTGAACATGGTGTTCCAGCAATACGCCCTGTTCCCGCACCTGACCGTGGCGCAGAATATCGGCTATGGCCTGAAACAGCGCCGTCCGCGCCTGCCCAAGACCGAAATCGCCGAAAAGGTGGCCAATGCTCTCGAACTGGTGCAGCTGCAGGGGTTCGAGGACCGCCGCATCTGGGAAATGTCCGGGGGCCAGCAACAGCGTGTCGCACTGGCCCGCGCGGTGGTGAATGAACCGAAGCTCCTGCTGCTCGACGAACCTCTGGCCGCGCTGGACCGCAAGCTGCGCAAGGAGATGCAGATCGAGTTGCAGAACATCCAGCGCCGGCTTGGCATCACCTTCATCCTCGTCACGCATGACCAGGAAGAAGCGCTGTCGATGAGCGATCGGGTTTGCATCATGCGGGCGGGCAAGATCGAACAGATCGGATCGCCGCAGGACCTCTACGACCGGCCGCGCAACCGCTACGTGGCGGGCTTCGTCGGCTCGACCAACTTCTTCGACGGCAAGGTTGCCGGTGTTTCCGCGCAGGTCGCGACGGTCACGCTGAGCAACGGCCAGGACGTGACCGGCGAGGCGGTGCATGACGTCCGCCCCGGTCAGGACGTAACGGTCAGCGTCCGTCCTGAACAGATCCGCCTCAGCGCCACGGCCGGCGAAGACAGCCTTCAGGTCACGGTGCTGAACCGGATCTTCCTCGGCGAACACACGGAATACCTGGTGCGGCATGACAGCCTTGGAGAATTCCTCGTGCTGGCTCCCAGGATCGCGGAATTGAACGAAGGGCCGTTCAATACGGGTGACGTGCTACGGGCCTTCTGGGATCCCGGCGCGGCGCTCGTTCTGGAAAATACCTAAAGCCAATAAAAACTCTTCACAGGGAGTATCCAAATGCAACGCGATGATAAACCAATCACCAAGAAGCAGTTCATGGAAGAACTGTACCGCTACAAGAAGGGGTCGGTCAGCCGTCGTCATTTCCTTGGCGTGACCGGTCTCGGCATGGCCACCGCCGTCATGGGGGCCGCAGTTCCCGGCTTGCGCCCGCGCCCGGCCTTCGCCGCCGGCGATATCGGCGACCGCGTGGTGCTTGCGACCTGGCCGAACTACCATGACCCGGCAAACTTCGAGGCCTTCACCGAAGCCACCGGCGCCTATGTGCAGGTCAACGTGTTCGGGTCGAACGAAGAAATGCTGGCCAAGCTGCAGGCGGGCGCCACCGGCTGGGACGTTTTCGTGCCCACCAACTACACTATCACCACCTATGTCGGCGAAGACCTGATCGAACCGCTCGATACCTCGCTGATTCCGAACTACGATCCCAAGGCCTATGACTCGCGCTTCTCTGATGCCGGATCGGTCGACGGCAAGCTCTACGCGGTGCCGAAGGACTGGGGTACCACCGGTTTCGTTGTCAACACCAAGCATACCAACGGTGTGAAGGTCGACAGCTGGAAACAGTTCTTCGACATGACCAAGAACGAATTCTCCGGCCGTACCATGGTGCATGACTACCAGCTGACCACCATCGGCAACGCGCTGAAATATTTCGGCTATTCCTTCAACTCGGTGGACGAGAAGGAACTGGCCGACGCCGAGAAGCTGCTGATCGAATGCAAACCGCACCTGTTCGCAATCTCGTCGGACTACCAGCCGTCGATTCGCAACGGCGATGCCTGGATGTCGATGGCCTGGACCGGCGACGGCAAGCAGCTGAACAACGACATGCCCGAAATCGCCTATGTCCTGGGCAAGGAAGGCGGCGAAATCTGGAGCGACTACTACGCCGTTCCCAAGGGTGCCCCGCACCGCGCCGCAGGCTACGCGCTGATCAACTTCCTGCTCGATCCGCAGGTCAACGCCAAGGAAGTTCTGGCACATGGCTACCCGTCGGCGGATGCGCATACCAACGCGCTGCTGCCCGAAGAACTGCTGAACGATCCGATCCTCTACCCGGCGCAAGAACTGCTGAATGCGCTGGAATTCGGCGCGGCCGTGACGCTGACCGACCCGAACCGGGCCGAACTGATGGCCCGCTTCAAATCGGCCTGATCTGAAAACGACGAGAACGACATGACACAACGCACCCGCAATCTCTTGCTGCTGGCACCTGCCGGAACCTGGTTTCTGGTCATGCTGATCGTGCCGCTGACGGTCGTTCTCGTTTTCAGCTTCGGCGAACGCGGGGCCTCCGGTGGATATGTCCCCGCGTTCACCCTGGAACAATATGCCAACCTGCCGGCTCGCTGGGCGGCGTTCAAGAATACCCTGATACTGGCGCCGGTCGGTACGCTGGCGGCGCTCGTGATCGCCTATCCGCTGGCCTATTACCTGGCCGTCCTGGCCAGCCCGAAATGGAAGACCATGCTTCTGGTGCTGGTCATCGTGCCGTTCTGGACCTCTATCCTGATCCGTTCCTACGCCTGGATCTTCCTGCTGGGCGGCCGCGGCATCCCGGCGCTGCTGGCCATGATCGGCATCGAGGACGTGCGGTTGATCAACACCCCCTTCGCGGTGCTGGTCGGGATCGTCTATGGCTACCTGCCGCTGATGGTCTTCCCGATCTTCGTCAGTCTCGACCGGCTGGACAAAAGGTTGCTCGAAGCGTCCTCGGACCTCGGCGCGACCCGTATCCGGACCTTCCTGCAGGTGACGCTGCCACTGTCGCTTCCCGGCATCGCCACAGGCAGCCTTCTGGTCTTCATCCTGCTAATGGGCGAATACCTGATCCCCGCGCTGCTGGGTGGCGGCAAGGTGTTCTTCGTCGGCAACGCCCTGGTCGACCTGTTCCTGCAATCGCGTAACTGGGCCTTCGGCTCGGCGGTGGCGGCGACGCTGGTGATCATCATGTTGATCAGCGTGACGCTCTACATGCGGCTGATCAGCAAACTTGGCGCGCAGCGCGAAGACGTGTCGTTGATGTGAGGATCTGAGTGATGCGGCTATATTCCATTTTCGTCTACCTGTTCCTCTATATCCCGATCGGCGTGATCGCGATCTTCAGCTTCAACGCCGGCCGCCATGCCAGCCAGTTGCAGGGGTTTTCGACCCAGTGGTACGGCAAGGCGCTGAACAACCCCTTCGTCATGGACGCGCTGCAGACCAGCCTGACCGTGGCCTTCTTCTCGGCCCTCTTCGCCAGCCTGTTCGGCACCATGGCGGCGGTGGCGTTGCAGGGGATCAAGGGGCCGCTGCGCACCGTGTTCGACGGGCTGATCTACATCGCGGTGATGATCCCCGGGATCGTCATCGGCATCGCCACGCTGATCGGGCTGGTGACGCTGTTCGACCTGATCAACCCGGCCATCGCCGCCGTCTGGCCCGAAGGGGTGACGGCGCCCAAGCTCAGCATGGGCATGGGATCTCTGATCGCGGCGCATACGATGTTCACCATGGCGCTTGTCGTCATCATCGTGCGGGCGCGCCTGGCGGGGATGGACCGGTCGCTGACCGAAGCGTCCTCGGACCTCTACGCCACGCCGATGGCCACCTTCCGGCAGGTGACGCTGCCGCTGATCCTGCCCGGCGTCCTGGCCGGGTTCCTGCTCAGCTTCACCTTCAGCTTCGATGATTTCATCATCGCCTTTTTCGTCGCCGGGTCCGAAACCACGCTGCCGATCTACGTGTTCTCGTCGATCCGGCGCGGTGTGACGCCCGAAATCAACGCCATCGGTACCTTGGTGCTGGCGGCGTCGCTGATCATGTTGGTGACCGCGCAGATCCTGCTGCGGCGTGGAGAAAAGAGAAAGACATGAGCGTTCATGAAAGAGTGAAAACGCCGGCCGAGATGGTTTCGCTGCAAGACCGCGTGGCCTTCGTCACCGGTGCCGGGTCAGGGATCGGGCGCGCCGGTGCTCTGGCAATGGCCCGGTGCGGGGCGCATGTGGTCGTGACCGACCGCGACGAATCGCTGGCCCGCGAGGCCGCGGAAGAGATCGCCACAGCGGGTGGCATGGCCACGGCACAGGGGGTCGACGTGACCGATTCCGCAGCGCTGGAAGCCGCGATCCTGCAGACGGCGGAGCAGCATGGCCGGCTCGATATCTTGCATTCTCATGCCGGCATCCAGATCGAGGGCAAGCTGGAACAGGTGGCGCCCGGCAACATGGATGCCAGTTGGAACCTGAACGTGCGCGCCCATTTCGTGGCCGCCCGTGCGGCGATTGGCCCGATGAGAAAACAGGGCGGCGGCAGCATCATCATCACCGCGTCGAATTCCGGCGTGCAATACGACCGCGAAATGATCGCCTATGCCACCACCAAACACGCGGCGGTGGCGATGACGCGGCAGATGGCGGCGGATTATGCGGGTGACAACATCCGCTTCAACGCGCTTTGTCCGGGTTTCATCGACACCCCCTTCAATGCCGGGTTCGAAGTGCAAATGGGCGGCCGCGCCGCGCTGGAAAGCTATATCTCGGACACGATTCCGATGGGCCGCTGGGGCACCACCGGCGAAATTGCCGATGCGATCGTTTTCCTCGCCTCCGACATGTCGACCTTCGTGACCGGTCACGCGCTGGTCGTCGATGGCGGTGAATGCATCTAGACAGGAATCGCCGGGCCTGACACTTTTTCCGGACCTGACGATCCCTGAAATTTCCAACAGATCCGGCGGTTTGCCGAAAAAACGGGTGCGCCCATGACTGATCTTCCCACCAAGGCCCGCGTTGTCATCATCGGGGGCGGTATTTCCGGCTGCTCCGTCGCCTATCATCTGGCCGAACTGGGCTGGACCGATATCGTCCTCTTGGAACGCAAGCAGCTGACATCCGGCACCACATGGCACGCGGCCGGTCTGGTCGGTCAATTGCGCGCCAGCCAGAACATGACCCGGCTGGCGAAGTATTCCGCCGATCTCTACACAAGGCTGGAAGCCGAAACCGGGCTGGCCACCGGGTTCCGGCAATGCGGGTCAATCACCGTTGCGTTGACCGAGGAACGCAAGGAAGAAATCCTGCGTCAGGCCAGCATGGCCCGTGCCTTCGACGTCGAGGTGAACGAACTTTCCCCCGACGAGGTCAAGGCGCTTTACCCGCATATGAACATCGACGGCGTGGTCGCGGGCGTGCACCTGCCCAAGGACGGGCAGGCGGATCCGGCCAACATCGCGCTGGCGCTGGCCAAGGGCGCGCGTGCGCGCGGCGCGAAGATCGTCGAACAGGTCAAGGTCACCGGCGTGACCGAAGCAAACGGCCGGGTGACCGGCGTCAACTGGCAAAGCGCCGGGGACGAGGGTCATATCGCCGCCGACATGGTGGTCAATTGCGGCGGCATGTGGGGCCGCGACCTGGCGGCGCAAAACGGCGTGACGCTGCCGCTGCATGCCTGCGAACATTTCTACATCGTGACCGAAAACATCCCCGACCTGGCCCAAATGCCGGTGCTGCGGGTGCCGGACGAATGCGCCTACTACAAGGAAGACGCGGGCAAGATGATGCTTGGCGCGTTCGAACCGGTCGCCAAGCCTTGGGGCATGAACGGCATCAGCGAAGATTTCTGTTTCGATCAGCTGCCCGAGGATTTCGATCATTTCGAACCGATCCTCGAAATGGGCGTCAACCGGATGCCGATGCTGGCCGAGGCGGGCATCCACACCTTCTTCAATGGCCCCGAAAGCTTCACCCCCGACGACCGCTATTACCTGGGCGAGGCGCCCGAACTGAAAGGCTACTGGGTCGCCGCCGGGTACAATTCGGTCGGCATCGTGTCCTCGGGCGGGGCGGGCATGGCGCTGGCCCAGTGGATGAACGACGGCGAACCGCCGTTCGACCTGTGGGAAATCGACATCCGCCGGGCCCAGCCGTTCCAGAAGAACCGCCGTTACCTGCGCGAACGGGTCAGCGAAACGCTGGGCCTGCTCTATGCCGATCACTTTCCCTACCGGCAGCCCGAAACCGCGCGTGGGGTGCGACGCTCGCCGCTGCACGAACACCTGAAGGCCAAGGGCGCGGTTTTCGGCGAAACCGCCGGGTGGGAACGCGCCAACTGGTTCGCCGATCCGGGCCAGGAACGCGAATACCGCTACAGCTGGAAGCGGCAGAACTGGTTCGACAACCAGCGCGCCGAACATATGGCGATGCGGACCGGCGTCGGGCTGCTCGATATGACCTCCTTTGGCAAGATCCGCGTCGATGGCCGCGACGCGCTGGCCTTTATGCAGACAGTCTGCGCCAACCAGATGGATGTCGATCCGGGCCGCATCGTCTATACCCAGATGCTGAACGCGCGCGGCGGCATCGAATGCGACCTGACCGTGACGCGGCTGGCCGAAAACTCCTTCTTCCTCGTCGTGCCCGGCGCCACCTTGCAGCGCGACCTCGCCTGGCTGCGCCGCCATGTCGGCGACGCGGCGGTCACCATCCTCGACGTGACCGCGTCCGAAGTCGTGCTGCCGCTGATGGGGCCGAAGGCGCGCGATGTTCTGGCGCAGGTATCGCCCAACGATTTCTCGAACGAAGCCCACCCCTTCGGCATGGCGCGCGAGATCGAGATCGGCATGGGATTGGCCCGCGCCCACCGCGTGACCTATGTCGGCGAACTGGGCTGGGAAATCTATGTCAGTTCCGATCAGGCCGCCCATGTCTGGGAAAGCATCGTCGAAGCGGGCGAACCGCTGGGGCTGAAGCTGTGCGGGCTGCACGCGATGGACAGTTGCCGGATCGAAAAGGCGTTCCGCCATTTCGGCCATGACATCACCGACGAAGACCACGTGCTGGAGGCCGGCCTGGGCTTCGCGGTGAAGACCAAGAAGGGCGATTTCATCGGCCGCGACGCGGTGTTGCGCAAGCGCGAGGAAGGGCTGGGCCGCCGCATGATGCAGTTCCGCCTGAAGGACCCCGAACCGCTGCTGTTCCACAATGAACCGATCCTGCGCGACGGCAAGATCGTCAGCTTCGTCACCTCGGGCAATTACGGTCACGCGCTTGGCGGCGCGATCGGCATGGGCTACGTGCCCTGCCGCACCCCGGGCGAAAAGGCCGATGACCTGCTTGGATCGACCTACCAGATCGACGTCGCGGGCCGGATCGTCGAGGCGGAGGCAAGCCTCGCCCCGATGTACGATCCCAAATCCGAACGCCCCAAGGCGTGATGCCGGGCCGCGATGGTCAGACGAAATCGACGAACTGGTTGAACGGCATTTCGCGCAAGCGTTTGCCGGTCGCCGCGAAGATCGCGTTGGCCAGCGCGGGGGCGGCGGGCGGCACCGGGGGTTCGCCGATGCCGCGCACCTTGCTGCCGTTTTCCAGCCCCTTCACGAAGATCTCGGGGCACTGGTAATTCCGCATACCTTCCGCGTCCCAGAAATTGGCCTGTTCCGCCATGCCGTCGGCATAGGTGATCCGGCTGTTCATCGCATGGCCAAGCCCGAAGACGACGCCGCCCTGCACCAGGTTTTCGAAATTCACCGGGTCGACCACCTGGCCCACCTCGGCAGCGACCCAGACCTTGTCGATGCGGATGCCGTCATCGGTGTTGGTGACCTCGACCACCTCCGCCGTGGGCACGCCGAAACTTTCCACGAAGGCGACGCCGCGGCCCTTCCCCGGGGCCAATTCGCCGCCCCATGACGACATCTCGGCCACCGTTTCCAGAACCTTGCGCGACAGGTCGTGGTTCATCATCCGGATGCGTTCCGCCATCGGGTCGGCCCCGGCCTCGTGGATCAGTTCGTCGAGGAAGCTGTCGAAGAAGAACCCGGCCCCCGCCGCCCCGACCGACCGCCAGGACGATACCGGCGCCAGTTCCGGCACCCGATAGCCCCGCACCCGCAGGTTCGGCAGCGCATAGGCGTTGTTCCACGCCCCGGCGACGATCTGCATGTCCGGCCCCGGCACCGGAATGCCGGCCCGGCCCATCTGCGACGTCATCACCGAAGGCGACGCGATCGACAGGTCCATCGCCACCACCTTGCCGTCGGCGACCGTGCCCTTGCCGCGCGCCATCGCGATGTGGCGGGGGAAGTCATGGGCGAAATCCTCCTCGCGCTTGTAGGTCAGCTTGACCGGCGTGCCGGGCATCTGCTTGGCGATTTCGGCCGCCTGCTTGAGGTATTCGAATTCCAGCCGGTGGCCGAAACTGCCGCCGATGAACTGGTTGTGGAATCGCACCTGAGCGGGCTTGTGGCCGGTCACCTTGCCCACGATCTGCTGCAACAGGCGCGGCACTTGCTGACCGGACCAGACATCGACAGCCTCGTCCGTCACCCGGATCACCGCGTTCAACGGTTCCAGCGGCTGATGCGCCACGTAGGGCGAACGGTACTCGGCTTCGAACGCGCCTTGGGCCGTCGCCGCCGCCGCATCGCCTTCGTCGCGCCATGTCTTGTCGAGCTGGTCCTTGGTGAACGACGCCGCGACCTCCGCCCAGTGATCGTCCTGTTCGGCGGGGTAGGGCGCGGGGCCCCAGTCGCAGTCTATCGCATCCGCCGCCTGGAAGGCGCGCCATGTGTTGTCGGCCACCACCGCGACGCCGCCGGTGATCGGCAGGATGGCCTTCACCCCAGGCATGGCTTTTGCCGCGCTGTCGTCATAGCCGTTGATCGCGCCGCCCTGGCGCGGGTTCATCCGGACCGTGGCATGGACTATGCCGTCGATCTGCAAGTCGATGCCATAGCCCTGCGTGCCGGTCACCTTCGCCAGCATGTCCAGCCGCTGCATCGGCTTGCCAATCAGCCGCCATTCGGACGGGGCACGCAGGCTGACATTGCGCACCGGGTCCAGCCCGGCGGCGATACCGGCCAGTTCGGTGTATTTCAGCGCTGTCCCGTCGGGCAGTTGCACCGCGCCGTTCGCCGTCTTCAGCCGCGCCACCGGAACGCCGGTCTGTTTCGAGGCCGCCAGCTTCAGCGTTTCGCGCGCCACCGCGCCGGCTTCGCGCAGCTTGACGAAACTGTCGGGCATGGCGCTGGACCCGCCAGTCATCTGCATCCCCAGAAGCTTGATCGCGCCGCCCATCACGCCGCGCGTGGTTTCTGCTAGAAAACTGTCGTCGCTGGCCATGAAGGGCGCACCCTCGGCGGCCATCGCGGTGTTCCAATAGGCCTTGTCCGGGGCGCCGAAACTGATCTCGAACTGGCCGAACTCTATATCCAACTCCTCCGCGATCAGCGCCGCCTGGGCTGAGGCGACACCCTGGCCCTTGTCCGCATGGGGCGTGATCAGCGTGACCTTTTCAGCATCGATCAAAACCCATGGGTTGAAGGTGGCCGACCCTTCGGCCAGCCCGTACTCCAAAGGATTGGCATAGGGCGTTTTTACCCGGTAGACGCCGAAGGCCACGCCGCCAAGGATGGCGGCCGACCCGATCAGGAAGCTGCGGCGGGCGATTTTTCCAACACGGCTCATCTCAGGCCTCCTGCATCTTGGTCGCGGCGGTTTTCACCGCTGCGCGAATCCGGGGATAGGTGCCGCAGCGGCACAGGTTGCCCGACATCGCCTCGTCGATATCGGCGTCGGACGGATCGGGATTGTTCGCCAGCAGATCGGCGGCCTGCATGATCTGGCCCGACTGGCAGTAGCCGCACTGCGCCACCTGGTGTTCGGCCCAGGCCTCTTGCACCGCGTGCAGCGCCGCCGGATCGCCCAGCCCCTCGATCGTGGTGACGGCCCCCGTAACGTCGCCGACGGGGGTCTGGCAGGACCGCACCGCCACCCCGTCGATATGCACCGTGCAGGCGCCGCAGGCGGCAACGCCACAGCCGTATTTCGTTCCGGTCAGCCCGATCTCGTCGCGCAGTACCCAGAGCAGAGGCATCTCGGCCTCGACATCGACCTCGTGCGAAGTCCCGTTCACCACCAGTTTCATCCGCGTTCTCCCGCGCTAATCCGTCAATTCCCCTCAAGATAGCGCTGCAATCGCTTTATTAAACTTGCGGATCGTGCCAAAGTTATAACTTAGGGCGCCAACGCGCTGGCGCTGTATGGATCGCGGGGGGCGGCATTGCCTATCCTGTCGCTGGTTGCGGCTGATGAACCTGTGGAATGTGAGCGCCGATGAGCCAGAAAAAACGCTATCCCGTCGCCAAGATGACGCGGCAATTCTGCGCCATGCTGAAGATCGACGAAGACCGCCTGCTGCGCCGCGTCGGCCTGGCGCCGGATTTCCTCGATCACGAAGGCAAGGGCGTGACGGCGCGGGAATTCTACGCGCTGTGGCAGGCCGGGTTCGACGAGGTCCGCCGCGAAGACCTGGCGCTGAGCCTGGGCCGGCAATTCGCCCAGGCGCCCTACGTGCCGGCGATCCTGGCCTTTTCCTGCAGCCCGAATATCGAAATCGGCCTGACCCGGCTGGCACTGTTCAAACCGCTGGTCGCGCCGGTCCGGCTGCGCGTTCGGCGCGCGGGCGACACGGTTGCGCTGGATATCGGGTCGTCGGACCCGGATGCGCCGATGCCCCCCGGCGTGTCTGCGTTCGAACTGGTCTATTTCCTCGAATGCGCCCGCCGCTTCACCGCAGAACATATCGTGCCGCTGGCCATTCACATGCCCGATGGTGGCGGGCCGCGAGCAGGGTTGGAGGATTTCTTCGGCGTGTCGCCGCAACCGGGGGACACGGCGCGGATGGTGCTGCGCGCGGCGGATGCCGAACGGCCGCTGATTTCGCATAATGATGATTTCTGGGCGATGCTGGAGGTCGACCTGCGCCGGCAGCTGCCCGAACGTGACGCCCCGGTATCGATCGCGGATCGGGTGCGCGCGACGCTGGTCGAATTGTTACCCAGTGGCGTTGCCTCGGCCGATGCGGTCAGCGCGCTTTTGAACATGAGCAAGCGCAGCCTGCAGCGCCACCTGAAGGCTGAAGGAGAGACGTTCCAGACGCTGCTTGACGCGACGCGGTCGGAATTGTCGCTGCGCTACCTGTCGCAGGGCGACATGAGCGTCGAGGAAATTTCCTACCTGCTGGCTTTCCGCGATCCGAATTCATTTTACCGCGCCTTCCAGGGCTGGACCGGCATGACCCCGATGCAGGCGCGGGGACGGATTTTGCAGTAGGCCGGGCCGTTGGCAAGGCGCTCGGGCATGCGCTATCCCGATGCGTTGACAGGCATTTTTACGCCGCCTACGCTCCGTGCGATGATTTTGATGACGCAGGCCTTTTGATCCTGGCTCCGGGGCCATCCTGAAGGAACATGACGATGATGAGATCTGGCCTGCCTTGGCTCGGGGCCTTGCTGCTTCTGCTGTGGCCATTGTTTCTTTACAAGGGGCCGATCGCCTTTTCCGATACCAAGCCCTACCTGAATGGTGCCGCCACCGGGGTGCGGGTGGTGCTGGGCATCGAGGCCGGGCTGGTCGCGGAAGGCATGCAATCCGATCCCGGCGGCCCGGTCGCGGCGGAAACCGCCGTCGAAACGTCCCCGGCAACGAAACAGGATCAATCCGTTTCCTCTGCCCGGTCGCCGTGGTTCGGGGGCTTCCTGCTGGGATCGGTACTGCTGGCCGACGGGGCGGGGCCGGCTTTGGTTCAGGCGCTGGTCGTGCTGACGGTGATCGCGCTGACGGCCCGCAACGTCCCGGGGGCCGGAACCAGCGCCCCCTATCTGGTCATGGTTCTGGCGGCGGTCACGCCGCTGGCGCTATACACCGATTACATGATGCCCGACCTATCCGCCGGGGTGGCGATCCTTGCGGTGGTCAACCTGATGGCGTTCGATGCGCGCATCGGATGGGGGCAGCGGGTGGTCTGGGCGGTGCTGCTGACGGGAACCATGCTGTTTCACACGAGCCACGTTCTGGTCGCCGGAAGCCTGGCGCTGGTCGCGGCGGGGCTGGCCCGGCTATTGACCGGCCGTTTCCCGGCGCGCGGGCTGATCACCGTGCTGCTGGCGGTGCTGGTTTTCGCAGCCGGGCAGGGCAGCGTGACCCGGTTGGTGGAGCGCCATTACGGCGCCGCACCGCTGCGCCCGCCCTTCCTGACCGCGCGGTTGGTGGCCGACGGGCCGGGCTTCGACTACCTGTCCTCACATTGCGCCGATCCCGCCTTCGCGATCTGCGGCTTTGTCGACCGGATGCCCGCCGCCAGGCTGCGCGCACGGGATGCGGCTTGGTACAGCAACGTTCTGCTGTGGTCGGACGACCCGCACAGGGGAATATATGAAGCCGCTGGTCCCGACATCCGGGCGCGGCTGTCGCAGGAACAGATGCGGTTCGCCGTGGCGGTGTTGCGTCACGATCCTGCCGGCGTGATCGGGGCGGGGCTGTCGAATACGGTGGCCCAGTTCTTCCGCTGGCGTGTCGATGAAATCGGCGCGCTGCAACCCGTCCGTTTCGTCGATGCCCCGCTGATCGATCCTGCCCCGCTTTTGGCATCGCTGCCGGGGCTGTCCTATGAGCCCGTCAGGCTCAGCCGGGTTTACCGTATCAGCACCGGCATCGCGCTGGCCGCTGCGGCGTTGCTACTGGGCGTGGCGCGACATCGCGGTCCCGCGCGCGAAGCGGTCGCGCTGGTGATCCTTGTGCTTGTGGGGCTGATGCTCAATGCCGCGGTGACCGGGGGGCTGTCGGGCGTGGATGACCGGTATCAGAGCCGGGTGATCTGGCTGCTGCCTTTCGCGGTGATGCTGGCCGGGCTGGCATGGGCGCGCGGGCTGCGGGACGGATAGGGTGCGCGCTTTTAACAAAGGCCTGCCGAACGGCAAAGCGTCGCCCGCGTCGCGGCTTCCCGGACGCTGCCGGTGTCACTCCGTCGGCTGGGTTTCCGGTTCGGGCTGCGGTTCTGTCCCTTCCGCCTGAAGAGCGCCGTTCTGCCATGTGCCGGTCGCTTCCTGCCCGGTGGCATAGCGCATCGTGCCTGCGCCCTGACGCTTGCCGTTTAGGAAGTGACCTTCGTAGACATCGCCGTTGGAATAGGTGGCGATGCCTCTCCCCGAGATTTCGCCGTCCTTCCATTCGCCCTCGTAGCGGAAGCCCCCGGTCATGGTCAGCGTCCCCATGCCGTCGCGCTTGCCGCCCGCGAACTGGCCCTTGTAGACGGTGCCGTCGGGATAGGTCGCGGTGCCCTCGCCATGGCGCTGGCCGTCCTTCCAGTTGCCCTCGTAACGGTACCCGTCGGCATGGGTCATGATGCCGAACCCGTCGTTGCGCGCGTTGACGAAACCGCCTTCATAGCTCATCCCGTTGGGATAGGTGGCCTTGCCCTGGCCGTCGATCACCCCGGTCTTCCAGTCACCCTCATAGGTGGCGCCATCTGGGTAGGTGATCTTGCCGATCCCGTCGGCCAGCCCGTCGCGGAACTGGCCGGTATAGATCGACCCGTCGGGATAGGTGACGGTGCCTTCGCCCTCGATCTGACCGGCGGTCCAGTTGCCTTCGTAACGGTATCCGTCGCTGCCGGTGAACACGCCGTGGCCGTGGCGCTTGTCGGCCTTGAAGGCGCCGACATAGGTGTCGCCGTTGGCATAGGTGACCATGCCTTCGCCTTCGCGGCGGCCTCCGGCCAGTATGCCTTCGTAAACGTCGCCGTTAGGCTGGGTCAGTTTGCCCTTGCCGTTGATCTGCCCATCTTTCCACAGACCGGTGTAAACCAGCCCGTCGGGCATGGTCAGCGTGCCCTGGCCCTCGCGGGTGCCGCGCCGGACCTGGCCGTCATAGACCGCGCCATCGGGATAGGTGATCTTGCCCAGCCCTTCCTTGACGCCGTTGACCCAGTCGCCCTCGTAGACGTATCCGCCGGGCGATTGCATCGTGCCGCGGCCGTGATGCATCGCGTTGCGGAAACCCCCTTCGTAGCGCACGCCGTTGGCATAGACGGCAATGCCCTGTCCGGTGATCTTGCCGGCCAGCCATTCGCCCTCGTAAGTGCCGCCGTCGGCGAACACGATCTTGCCGAACCCCTGCGGCTTGCCCTTCTCGAAATCGCCCTCGTAGACCGATCCGTTGGGAAAGCGCGCCACGCCCTTGCCCTTGATTTCGCCATCGACCCACTGACCGGTATATTCATAGCCGTTGGGCAGCCGGTAGGTGCCGGTGCCGTGCTGCAGCCCGTTGCGGAAGGTGCCCTCATAGACGCCGCCATCGTCATATTGCTTGCTCAGGACCTGCCCGTCCTGCGCCGCACCCGGCGACGCGAGCAGCGCCGCACCGCTGAAGAGACTTGCAAAAACGATCCGCTTCTTCGTCATGTTCGCCATCTGCTGTTCCCGACGCGCTTGCCGTTTCCCCGTTGAAACAGTTGGGAAACTAGAGGACAGCCCCCGGGGTGACAATGTGTTTTGGCGCAAATCGGCTTTCCCTCGCTCACCGATCTGATAAATCGGGGGAAAGGCCGCAAGGGAACGGGACATTGGCAGACAGATTTCGCATCACGCTGGCGCAGCTCAACCCGACGATGGGCGATCTGGCCGGCAACGCCGCCAAGGCATGTGACGCCTGGGAAACCGCGCGCGACGCCGGGGCCGACATGGTGGCGTTCCCGGAAATGTTCATCACCGGCTACAACACCCAGGACCTGGCGATGAAACCTGCCTTCCACCGCGCCGCTATGGACGCGGTGGACAAGCTGGCGGAGGACTGCGCCGACGGTCCCGCGATCGGCATCGGCGGCCCTTGGGTGGACGACGGCAAGCTCTACAACGCCTACTTCATCCTGAAGCACGGCAAGGTGGCGCACCGGGTGCTGAAACATCACCTGCCGAATGAGACCGTGTTCGACGAGGTCCGCATCTTCGACAGCGGCCCGCTGGCGGGGCCCTATGCGCTGAACGGCGTGCGCATCGGCAGCCCGATCTGCGAAGACAGCTGGTACGAGGACGTGGCCGAAACGCTGGCCGAGACCGGGGCGGAATTCCTTCTGGTGCCGAACGGGTCGCCCTATTTCCGCAACAAGCTGGAAGTGCGGCAGAACCTGATGGTGGCCCGCGTGGTCGAAACCGACCTGCCGCTGATCTATCTCAACCTCGCCGGCGCGCAGGACGATCAGGTTTTCGACGGCGGCACCTTCGCGCTGAACCCGGGCGGTGAACTGGCACTGCAGATGCCGCTGTTCGATGAAGATATCGCCCATGTCGACCTTGTGCGGGGCGACGAAGGCTGGCGCATCGAACCGGGCGCCAAGGCGCATGTTCCAGACGACATGGAGCAGGATTACCGCGCCATGGTCACCGCCCTGCGCGACTATTGCGGCAAGACCGGGTTCGGCAAGGTGCTGCTGGGCCTGTCGGGCGGCATCGACAGCGCCATCGTGGCGACCATCGCCGCCGACGCCCTGGGGCCGGAAAACGTGCGCTGCGTGATGCTGCCGTCGGAATACACGTCGCAAGGATCGCTCGACGATGCCAAGCAGGTCGCGGAAAACCTCGGCTGCCGTTACGATTTCGTGCCGATCGCGGAAAGCCGCGGCGCGGTCACCAACACGCTGGCGCCGCTGTTCGAGGGCCGGGACGCCGACATCACCGAGGAAAACATCCAGTCGCGGTTGCGCGGGCTGCTGCTGATGGCGCTTTCCAACAAGTTCGGCGAAATGCTTCTGACCACCGGCAACAAGTCCGAGGTCGCGGTCGGCTACGCCACCATCTATGGCGACATGGCGGGAGGCTACAACCCGATCAAGGACATGTACAAGACCCGTGTCTTCGACTGCTGCCGCTGGCGCAACGCCAATCACCGCGACTGGATGCAGGCGCCCGAGGGCGAGGTAATCCCGGTGTCGATCATCGACAAGCCGCCCAGTGCCGAACTGCGCCCGGACCAGAAGGACGAAGACAGCCTGCCGCCCTACGAGGTGCTGGACGGTATTTTGATGCTGCTGGTCGATGCCGAGGCCTCGGTCGAGGACTGCGTGCGCGCGGGCTATGACCGCGACACGGTCAAGCGGATCGAGCACCTGCTTTACATCAGCGAATACAAGCGGTTCCAGTCGGCGCCGGGCACCCGTCTGAGCCCGCGGGCGTTCTGGCTGGACCGGCGCTACCCGATCGTCAATCGCTGGCGCGATCCGTCCTAGGCAGGCGGTTCAAAAACGACCACGAGGTCGCGATCCGGCCAGCGCGCGGGATGCGAATTGTGTTTAGCCATGTCACCCTTCGGAAGTTTAGGAAAGGTGATTCCCGTGTTGAACGTGCATTCGATCCCCGGGGCGTTTTCGCCCGATGAATGCGACCGTGTCCGATCCCTGGTTGCACAGCAGCCAGCCAATGACGCGCGGCTGGTCGGGCTGACCCGCGATCACAATATCCGCCGCGCCGACCTGGTCTGGTTGGACGACGTGCCCGAAGCCGACTGGGTGATGGACCGGATCATCGACCTGGTGCGCACGGCCAATCGCGATGTCTTTGATTTCGATTTGCGCGAATTCGCCGAAAGCCCGCAGGTGGCGCGCTACGGCGCCGAAAGGGAGGGCCATTTCGGATGGCATTCCGATATCGGCGACGGCGCGCTGGCGGCCAAGCGCAAGCTGACCATGGTGGTGCAATTGTCTGCCTCCGACGACTATGATGGCGGCGATTTGGAAGTCATGCCAAGTGCCCATGTCGTGGCCGCCAGCCGCAACCGTGGCTGCGCGACACTGTTCCCCTCGATGCTACTGCATCGGGTGACGCCGGTCACGCGCGGCGAACGGCATTCGCTGACGATCTGGGCGCACGGCCCCGCCTTCAGGTAGCGGGCTGGGGGGCTTTGCCCCCGTCTGTGGAAATCCCAAGAAATTTTCACCGATTCCCCCGGGATATTTATCGAAAGGAAGAAGGAATCAGGCGGTTTCCGCCGTTAGCGGTTCAACCTTGCACAGGGGCAGAAGCCGGTCCGCGTCGGCGCGGGTGCACAGCTCGGTCGCTTCGGTCATCACCGCCGCCGTGGCCGCCGCGGTGCCGTGGCGCAGCGCCTCTTCCGGCGGCAGGCCGCGGGCCAGCGCCAGGATGAAGCCGCCGACGAAACTGTCGCCGGCGCCGATCTTGCTGCGTACCGGAACCTCGGGGGCGCCACAGTGGAAGCAACCCTCGGCCGTGGCCATCACCGACCCGTCGGCGGCGCGGGCGACCACGGCGATTTCCGCAGCACCGCTTTGCACCAGCCCGGCGGCGAAACCGGCGCTGGCAGCGCGCGAGGTCAGGGCGCGCCCGGCGATGTCCTGCGCTTCGAACCGGTTCATCCGCAGCAGCGTGACCGGCCGGGCGGCGGGGATGCAAATCGTCTTCAGTGCGGTGCCGGACAGATCGGCGATCAGCCGTGCGCGCCGATGCGCCAGCGCATCGCCCAGGCAGTCGGGGAAATCATCGGGCACCCCTGGGGGCATTGAACCGCTCAGCACCACGAAGCCACGGTCCGGCACGGTGTCGGCCAGCATTCCCATTAGGTCGGTCAGATGCGCCCCGGTCCAGTCCGGCCCGGGCATCACGAAACGGTATTGCCCGCCACTCGACCGGTCGGTCACGGCAAGATCCAGCCGCGTGTCTCCCGGCGCGGAGATGGGCAGCAGGTCAAGCCCTTCGTGCCGCAGCAAGCCGCATAGCGTGTCGCCCAGCGGTCCGCCCACCGCCACCAGAACCCGGCTTTGCCCGCCCAGCGTCCGGATCACCCGCGACACGTTGATGCCGCCGCCGCCGGGATCGTTGCGCGGGGCGTCGCAACGCAGCTTGGGCCCCGCCGAGACGTGGTCGGTGGCGGTGGCCATGTCCAGCGCCGGGTTGAGCGTGATGGTAAGGATGTCCTGCATGCAACGATCCCTTGGTTCGCATGCAACATGGCACCGGCGGTGCCACCGTGCCAAGGGCCGATTGGCCGCGCGCGCCCGGCGGCCAGCCGGTGAAAAGAATAAAACGCCCCCGCCCGCGACATCTGAAAGGGGAGGAAACAGGGCAGGCGGGGGGCTGTCTCGGAACCCGGGGTTACAGCATGTGTTGATAGCTGGCGGCGATGTAGCGGAACCCGTCGCCGCGGGGATCGACATAGCCCAGTCCGGGGAACGGCATGTGATAGCCGATGAACGGGATCTTGTCGGCGGAGAGCATGCCCAGCAGGCGCCGCCGCGTGGCCGCCGCCGCCGCCTTGTCGCGGTCGAAGCGCACCTCCCAGTCGGGATAGGCCAGCGACCAGACATGGTGGTTGGTGAAATCGGCACCGAGCAACAACTGTTTCCCTTCGCTTTCCAGCATGTAGGCCATGTGCCCGGGCGTGTGGCCGAAGGCGGCCATCGCGGTGATGCCGCCGGCGACGCTGCCACCGTCCCCGAGCATGGTGGCCTTTTCGGCCAGCGGCCGCACCTTTGCCTCGAAGCCTTCGTTTTCCATCGCCGCCCAGCTGTCGAATTCGGTCGATCCGGTCACATAGGTCGCGTTGGCGAAGGTTTCGCCCGCTTCGCCCATCAGCCCGCCGATATGGTCGCCATGCATATGGGTGATCACTACCTTGTCGACCTGGCCTGCGTCGTAACCGGCCGCGTTCAGCGCGCCGGTGATGCCTTCCGGATTCAGCCCGGTGTCGAACAGGATCAGCTCGGCCCCGGTATTCACCACGGTCGGGGTGAAGAAGAACTGCGCCATGTCGGCGGGGATGTGGTTGGCGGCGGAGACCTCGGCGAATTCCTTTTCGCTCACGTTCAACCCGAAGATCTTCTGCGGCTCGGGCACAGTACGGGTGCCTGCCAGCAGAGTGGTGACTTCGAAACCGCCCAGCCGGAAGCGGTTGAAGCGCGGCGGGGTGGCGCCCAGCATATCGGCGGCGGCGGAAAGCGGCCCGGCGCTGGCGGCTGCCAGAGGCAGGGCTGCGGCCCCGGTCAGTAGATTGCGGCGGGTCAGTGATGTGGTCATTCTGATCTCTCCCTGAAACGATGCTGATGACGGCAACGATAGCGCGCGCACCGGTTGTTCCTCTTGATTTCACGCGAACGTGAATGGGAGGGCGGCATGCGCGCCATTCTGGACAAACGCCCGCGCCTGTGACATGGGACCGGGCAACAGGAGATTGCCATGACCACCACCCGTTTCGCCCCGTCGCCGACCGGTTACATCCATGTCGGCAACCTGCGCACCGCGCTGATGAACTACCTGATCGCCCGCAAGGCCGGCGGTACCTTCATCCTGCGCATCGATGACACCGACCCGGTGCGGTCGAAGCAGGAATATGTCGACCAGATCCAGCGCGACCTGGAATGGCTGGGCCTGACCTGGGATCGGATCGAACGGCAGTCGGAACGGCTCGACCGTTACGCCGAGGCCGCCGACAAGCTGCGCGAGATCGGCCGGTTCTACGAATGTTTCGAAACCCCGACCGAACTGGACCTGAAGCGCAAGAAGCAGCTCAACATGGGCAAGCCGCCGGTCTATGACCGCGCCGCGCTGGATCTGTCTGAGGAAGAAAAGGACAAGCTGCGGGCGGACCGCGGCGGGTATTGGCGCTTCAAGCTCGATCACGAACGGATCGAATGGAAAGACGGCATCCTCGGCGACATTTCGATCGACGCGGCTTCGGTGTCCGACCCGGTGCTGATCCGCGCCGACGGGCAGGTGCTTTACACCATCGCCTCGGTGGTGGACGACACCGAAATGGGCGTCACCCACGTGGTGCGCGGATCGGACCACGTGACCAACACCGGGACCCAGATCCAGATCATCCGCGCGCTTGGCGGTAACGTGCCGGAATTCGCCCACCATTCGCTGCTGACCGGCCCGCAGGGCGAGGCGCTGTCGAAGCGGCTGGGCACGCTGGCGATCAAGGACCTGCGCGAGCAGGGGGTGGAGCCGATGGCGCTGCTGAGCCTGATGGCGCGGTTGGGGTCGTCGGACCCCGTCGAGCTGCGCGGATCGATGGACGAACTGATCGAAGGCTTCGACATCTCCCGCTTCGGCGCGGCGCCGACCAAGTTCGACGAACAGGACCTGTTCCCGCTGACCGCGCATTACCTGCAGACGCTGCCCTATGCGGCGGTGGCCGACGAGATCGCGGCGCTTGGCGTGCCGGCCGATCTGGCCGAGCGGTTCTGGGCGGTGACGCGGGAAAACATCACCATCCGCGCCGACCTGAAGGGATGGTGGGAGCTGTTCCGCGACGGCGCCGAACCGGTGATCGAGGACGAGGACCGCGACTTCATCGCCGAGGCGATGAAGCTGCTGCCCGAGGGGCCGTTCGACGGCGACACCTGGGGCAACTGGACGGCCGAGGTGAAGGCCGCCACCGGGCGCAAGGGCAAGGGCCTGTTCATGCCTCTGCGCAAGGCGCTGACCGGCAAGAGCCACGGTCCGGACATGGGCGACGTGATGCCGCTGTTGCAGGTGGTGCGCGCCCGCGACTGATCTTCCGAATTTCCGAACCGGAGAAGCCCCGCATTCCTGGGAGGATGCGGGGCTTTCCTTTTTTCGGCACTGGGTGGAAGGCAGCAGGGCCAAAACGGGGGCTATGGCCGTTGCTGCAGACCCAGGCCGAACCGTGAATGTCGCGGCGGGTGATCCGCCCGGATCAGACCAGTTCTTCGTGCAGCTGGGGCAGGGCCTTGTCGATGATGCCGACGTTCTGCATCGCCAGGTAGCTCAGTTCGTCCACCAGTTCGCGGATGCCGATGCAGCCGGTCACGATGCCGCCGCGCACCACCGGAAGATAGCGGACATTGTTCTGCATCATCTTGGCCATCGCGATCATGATGCTGTCATCGGGTTCGGCGAAGGCGGGATTGGCTTCCATCACCTCGCCCACCGGGGTGGTGGCGGCGCGGCGGTGTTCGCCGATGCAGCCGCGCACGACCTCGCGTTCGCTGATCATGCCCAGCAGGCGGTTTTGCGCGTCGATCACCGGCAGCCCGCCGAGTTCGCGATTGTTCATGATCTTGCAGGCCTGGCGCACCATGTCGTCGGCCGAGACGGCGAACAGGCGGCGCTTGCGGATCACCTGCTGGACGGTCTTCATCTTGTTCTTGGCCATTCTTACCCCCTTCGGAAAACCCTTCGCGCCTTGTGTGGCAGGTCGGCGCCGATTGGCCTTCTCTGATTTCTTCAAATCATGCGGAGTTTTCGAAAATCGATCCGGGTACCCGCTTTCCCACTATTTACAACGGCGGGCCGGGCATGAACTTGACCGGCCCATTGGTATGGGGTGGCGCAGCAAAAGGCGGGGGTGGCCAACTTACGGGGTGATGCCGGCGCGTCGCCGTACCGGTTATTCGCCGCGGGCCCGGTGCAGGACCTCGGTATGGGCGGCGGTCAGCGGCACGCGCCGCGCCTCGATATCGTCCAGCTTCCGGTCGACCAGCCGGATTTCCGCAGATGACAGGGCCTGGTGGCGCGGGTATTGCGGTGCCGCCCGGTCGTCGAGGATCGGCGCGTCCCAGCCATCGGTGGTGGCGAAGAACCGGTCTACGCCGTCTTCGCCGAATTCCTGGTAATATCCCTGCACCACCACGTCGAGGTAGCTCAGCAGGATCGGATGCGCCATCGACGGCGCACCATGCTTGCCCTCGGGGATCGAATAGATCGCGGCCTTGGGGGCGAAGGGCAGCGGATGATCGTCGAGATCTCTCAGATCGACCCGGTCATAGGCGTGTTCGCGCGCGTCCAGCGCCCGCCAATCGCCGTTGGGCACCCCGGCGATCAGGCCTTCGATACGGGCGCCGGGATCGGGAATCGCGGTCAGGAAGGCGACCGGGCGCAACGCGGTGTGGCGCCAAACCCTTCGCCACCCGGTAGCGCAGGCGCGATGAGCCTCCCCGTAAGAGTGTGTTTTGCGGTTAACGAGCGACCCATAGCCAAAGAAAAATGCGTTTGTCATCCGATTAACCTATTCAGATGTTGATCAAATTCAATCCATCGAATCTAAATACCGGTGGGAAATGATCGATCGCTTGATCGAATTCATTCTGCGGCGGTACTGACGGAGGTCACTCAGTCGCCGCAGAGGAGGAGGGAGCTAAGTTTGCGGATCACCAAGCGCACGAATATCGCGATACGAATCCTTATGTTTTGTTCGGCCCATGGCGACCGGCTGGTCACGAAATCGGAAATCGCGGAACGGTGCAACGCCTCGGAAAACCATCTGGCTCAGGTGATCAACCAGCTTGGTCAACTCGGGTATCTGAGGACACAGCGGGGGCGCAACGGCGGTATCACGCTGGCCCGCAATCCCCAGGAAATCCATATCGGCGACGTTTTCCGGGAACTGGAGGCGTCGGTGCCGCTGGCCGAATGCTTTGCCGATGACGACAACACCTGCCCGCTGATCGATGCCTGCCGGCTGAAGCTGGCCATCGCCGACGCGGCCGAGGCGTTCTATCAGCATCTCGACACGATCACGCTGGATTCTCTGGTCTGCGGCAATGACCACCTGCTCCAGATCATGTCGCCTATTACCTGCGATCGCTGACAATCCGCCCGAAAAAGAGTGCGGGCCTCTGTCCGGCTCTGATCCGGATGCCTGCGACGGCCCCTGAACGGGCGGCGGGGCGGTGAAACTGACCGCCAAGATTTCAAAAACGACCTCTTGCCGAAAGAAAACGTCTGGGCTAATCACGGGACAACCGATCGGGAGAACCGGCTTTGCCGGTGCCGAAGGAGCAACCGCCCCGGAAACTCTCAGGCCCAAGGGACCGATCGGACCGACAAACTCTGGAGAGTGGCGCCGCAAGGGCGTCCGCCGAAGGGATAGCGATCTCAGGCAACAGGACAGAGGGGGCATCGAAACGCGCGAGGGCCCGCCCCGCGCAGAATTGATGCCGGAACGGGGCTTTCATCGCCGGACCGGAAGCGACAAGGATCGGAACGGCCATGAGCGATTTGATTTCCCTGCCATTGGACGCGTTGCACCGCGAATTGGGCGGCAAGATGGTGCCCTTCGCGGGCTATGACATGCCGGTGCAATACCCCGCGGGCGTGATGAAGGAACACCTCCACACCCGCGCCCATGCCGGGCTGTTTGATGTCAGCCACATGGGCCAGGTGATCCTGCGCGCCGCCGACTTTGAGACCGCCGCGCTGGCCCTGGAAAAGCTGGTGCCGGTCAACGTGGCCGGGCTGGCCGAAAACCGCCAGCGCTACGGCTTCTTCACCAATGATGAGGGCGGCATCCTCGACGACCTGATGTTCGCCAATCGCGGCGATCACATCTTCATGGTCGTGAACGCCGCCTGCAAGGACGCCGATATCGCCCATCTGCGCGCCGGCCTGCCATCGGACGTGACGCTCGAGGTGATCGCGGACCGCGCGCTGCTGGCGCTGCAGGGGCCCGAGGCCGAGGCGGTGCTGGCGGCGCTGAACCCGGCGGTCGCGGAGATGAAATTCATGGATGTGGCCACGGTCGAACTGGCAGGCGCCGAATGCTGGGTTTCGCGTTCGGGCTATACCGGCGAAGACGGCTACGAAATCTCGGTCCCCGTCGCGGCCGCCGAGGCGCTGGCGCGCGCGCTGCTGGCCGATGACCGGGTGATGCCGATCGGGCTTGGCGCCCGCGACAGCCTGCGGCTGGAAGGCGGTCTTTGCCTCTACGGTCACGATATCGACACAACGACCAGCCCGGTCGAGGCCGGACTGAACTGGGCGATCCAGAAGGTCCGCCGTTCGGGCGGCGCCCGCGAAGGCGGCTTCCCCGGCGCCGACCACATCCTGTCGGAACTGCATAACGGCGCCGAACGCGCCCGCGTCGGTCTGAAACCGCAGGGCCGCGCGCCGATGCGCGAAGGGGTGGAGCTGTTCGCCGGCGAAGAGAAGGAAACGCCCATCGGCACGATTACGTCGGGCGGTTTCGGACCGTCGGTCGAGGGACCGGTCGCGATGGGCTACGTGCCCATTGATCTGGCCGCCCCCGGTACGGTTATCTATGGCGAGGTGCGGGGCAAGCGGCTACCTGTCGAGGTCGTGTCGCTGCCCTTCGTACCGGCGCGTTTCAAGAGATAAGATTAGGCTTACAGAAAAGGGACCAGGCCAATGAAATTTACCGAAGATCATGAATGGCTGCAGGTCGATGGCGACTTGGTCGTCGTCGGCATCACCGAACACGCCAGCACCTCGCTGGGTGACGTCGTCTTCGTCGAACTGCCCGAGGTCGGCACCAAGGTCGCCAAGGGCGACGAGATCGTGGTGATCGAAAGCGTCAAGGCCGCCAGCGACATCGTCGCGCCGGTCGACGGCGAGATCGTCGAGGTCAACGAAGCGATCGTCGACGAACCCGGCAAGGTGAACGAGGATCCGCTTGGCGAGGCCTGGTTCTTCAAGATGAAGATCGACGACGTTGCCGTGCTCGACGATTTCATGACCGAGGACGAATACAAGGCGATGGTCGAGTAAGGCCGCCTTGGAAACATGATGGCACCGCGCCCCCCGCGGAGGGGGGCGGTGCCAGCCTCCGGCGGGGGTATTTGCCGCCAAGAAAAAGCCCGCAAGCGCAAACCGAGGAGCCTGGCATGCCGTTCCAGCCAACCGATTACCTGCCTTATGATTTTGCCAACCGCCGCCATATCGGCCCGTCGCCCATCGAGATGGACGAGATGCTGAAGGTGGTCGGCGTTGACACGCTGGAACAGCTGATCAGCGAAACCATGCCCGAAACGATCCGCCAGCAGGCGCCGCTGAGTTTCGGCAAGGCGCTGTCGGAACGCCAGATGCTGCGCCGCATGCGCGAGGTGGCCGACAAGAACAAGGTTCTGACCAGCCTGATCGGCATGGGCTATCACGGCACGGTGACGCCGCCCGCGATCAAGCGCAACATCCTGGAAAACCCCGCATGGTACACCGCCTACACGCCGTACCAGCCGGAGATTTCGCAGGGCCGCCTCGAGGCGCTGCTGAATTACCAGACCATGGTCAGCGACCTGACCGGGCTGGAGATCGCCAACGCCTCGCTGCTGGACGAGGCGACGGCGGCGGCCGAGGCGATGACGATGGCGCAGCGGGTGGCCAAATCCAAGGCCAAGGTGTTCTTCGTCGATGAAAACTGCCATCCGCAGAACATCGCGGTGATGAAGACCCGCGCGGCGCCGCTGGGCATCGAGGTGATCGTCGGCGCGCCCGAGGATCTGCAGGCCGACAAGGTGTTCGGCGCAATCTTCCAGTATCCCGGCACTTATGGCCACGTGCGCGATTTCACCGGCCTGATGGACGCGCTGCACGAAGCCAAGGCGGCGGGGATCGTGATCGCCGACCCGATGGCGCTTGTGCTGCTGAAGGAACCGGGCGCGATGGGCGCCGATATCGCCGTGGGCTCGACCCAGCGTTTCGGTGTGCCGCTGGGCTATGGCGGCCCGCACGCGGCCTACATGGCCTGCCGCGACGCCTACAAGCGGGCGATGCCGGGCCGGATCGTCGGCGTGTCGGTTGATGCGCGCGGCAACCGCGCCTACCGGCTGGCGCTGCAGACCCGTGAACAGCATATCCGCCGCGAAAAGGCGACTTCGAACGTCTGCACCGCGCAGGCGCTGCTGGCCGTGATGGCCTCGATGTATGCCGTGTTCCACGGCCCGCAGGGGCTGAAGGCGATCGCGCAGAAGATCCACCGCAAGGCGGTTCGTCTGGTGCAGGGGCTGGAACAGGCCGGGTTCAAGGTGGAACCGGAAACCTTCTTCGACACCGTCACGGTCGAGGTCGGCCCGCTGCAGCAGGCGGTGCTGAAATCCGCCGTCGACGAGGGCATCAACCTGCGCCCGGTCGGCACCACCAAGGTCGGCATCACGCTGGACGAAGCGGCGGTGCCCGAAACCATCGAGGCGGTCTGGCGCGCCTTCGGCATCACCCGTGCCGACGATCAGCCCGGCGACTGGCGGCTGCCCGACAACGCGCTGCGCGAAACCACGATCCTCGATCACAAGATTTTCCACATGAACCGGGCGGAAACCGAGATGATGCGCTACATGCGCCGTCTGGCCGACCGCGACCTGGCGCTGGACCGTGCGATGATCCCGCTGGGGTCGTGCACCATGAAGCTGAACGCGGCGGTCGAAATGGAACCGATCAGCTGGCCGGAATTCACCGATATCCACCCCTTCGTTCCGTCCGATCAGGCCGCCGGTTATCACGAGATGATCAACGACCTGAGCTCGAAGCTCTGCGATATCACCGGCTACGACGATTTCTCGATGCAGCCGAATTCCGGCGCGCAGGGGGAATATGCCGGGCTGCTGACGATTTCCGCCTATCACCGCGCCAACGGGCAGGGGCACCGCAATGTCTGCCTGATCCCGATGAGCGCGCATGGCACCAATCCGGCCAGCGCCCACATGGTCGGCTGGAAGGTGGTGCCGGTAAAGTCGATGGAAAACGGCGACATCGACCTCAACGATTTCCTTGCCAAGGCGGCCGAGCACAGCGAAAACCTTGCCGGCTGCATGATCACCTATCCCTCGACCCACGGCGTGTTCGAGGAAACGGTGAAGGAAGTCTGCGCCATCACCCATGAACATGGCGGCCAGGTCTACATCGACGGCGCCAACCTGAACGCGATGGTGGGGCTGTCGCGCCCCGGCGATTTGGGCGGCGATGTCAGCCACCTGAACCTGCACAAGACCTTCGCCATCCCGCATGGCGGCGGCGGCCCCGGCATGGGGCCGATCGGGGTGAAATCGCACCTGGTGCCGCACCTGCCGGGCCATCCGGAAACCGGCGGCGAACAGGGGCCGGTTTCGGCCGCGCCTTACGGGTCTGCGTCGATCCTGGCAATCAGCTGGGGCTATTGCCTGATGATGGGCGGCGAGGGCCTGACCCAGGCCACCCGCGTCGCGATCCTGTCGGCCAACTACATCGCCAAGCGGCTCGAGGGGGCGTTCGACGTTCTCTACAAGGCGCCGTCGGGCCGGGTGGCGCATGAATGCATCATCGATACCCGTCCCTATGACGAAAGCGCCGGGATCAGCGTCGACGACATCGCAAAGCGGCTGATGGATTGCGGTTTCCATGCTCCGACGATGAGCTGGCCCGTCGCCGGCACGCTGATGATCGAACCGACGGAATCGGAAACCAAGGCCGAACTGGATCGGTTCTGCGACGCCATGCTGGCGATCCGCGCCGAAATCCGCGACGTGGAAGAGGGCCGGATCGACGCGGAAAACAATCCGCTGAAGAACGCGCCGCACACGGTCGAGGACCTGGTCGGCGACTGGGACCGGCCTTATACCCGCGAACAGGGCTGCTACCCGCCGGGCGCCTTCCGCGTCGACAAGTACTGGGCGCCGGTGAACCGGGTCGATAACGTCTATGGCGACCGTCACCTGGTCTGCACCTGCCCGCCGATGGAAGACTACGCGGAAGCCGCGGAATAAAAGAAAAGCCCCGCTCCGGCGGGGCTTTTTGCTACTGGGGGCGGGCGGCCGTGATCACCCGGCGCTGCGCAATTCCTGCCTCGCGTGCCGGATGATGATCCAGGCGGAATGCAGGAACAGCCCGGCGATGGCGAAGGCGGTGATCAGGTCGGGCCAGCGTTGCCCGGTCCAGCCCACCGCCAGCGCCGCCACCACGATGGCGGCGTTGCCGATCGCGTCGTTGCGTGAAAACAGCCACACCGCGCGCAGGTTCGCGTCGCCTTGGCGGTGCGGCATCAGAACCAGCGCGGCGGCGACGTTGACCACCAGCGCGATTAGCCCCATCACGCCCATGATCCCGGCCTCCACCGGGGCGCCGGTAAAGACCTTCACCGCGGTGTTGCCGATCACGCCCAACCCCATCAGGGCCAGGAATATCCCCTGCATCAGCGCGGTGCGGGCGCGCCATGCGGGCCGCCAGCCGGTGGCGATCACCGCCAGCAGCGTGATCAGCCCGTCGCCCACGAAATCCAGCGCGTCGGCCTTCAGCGCCTGCGACCCGGCGATGTAACCGCCGATCGCCTCGGCCACGCCGTAGCCGAGGTTCAGGATCACCACGATCCACAGTGCCCGCCGATAGGCCGGGTCAAGATGCGCCGGGCCCGCGCCCTGCAGGCGTTCCAGCCCGTAGCCCGCCTCGGTCACGCTCTGTTCTATCCGGCTCAGGAGCGGCTCGGCCGCGTCGCTCAGGTGCAATTCCTGCGTGCTGAGCGAAATCTCGGGATCCCGCGCGCCCGCCGCCCGGGCGGCCTTTTCCACCTTGGCGGCGCAGGATCCGCAATCCATGCCGATCACCCGGTAGCGTACTTGCGCTGTCATCGGTTCAGCCCTTCAGCATGCGCAGCCGGTCCGCGACCGTGTTCCACACGTCCTCGTTCGCGGCGGCAAGCAGATAACCGTCCCTGATCGCGATATCGTATTCCCGTCCGTCCAGCATCTGTACATAGCCGCCCGCGCGTTCGCAGATCAGAACGCCGGCGGCGTGATCCCACGGGTTCAGAACCCCCGACAGGCAGAAATCGACGCTGCCCTGCGCCAGCATCCGGTATTCGTGGCACGAACAGCGCAGCGTGCCGGTGCGGCCGAAATCGGGCAATGCCTCGGCCAGTTTCGGCTGCACGTCCTTGTCCATCAGGTAGAAATGCAGATAGCCCGACAGATCGCCGAGGGGCCCGCCCTTGGCCGTCCGCATCCGCCGGTGCGGCCCGCGCGCGCCGAACATCATCGCGCCGGTTTCGCTGTCGGCGGTGATCCAGTCGTCCATGATCGCGTCATAAAGCATCCCGAAGACCGGCCGCCCGAACCGCGTGGCGGCCAGGATCACCCCGAACACCGGCAGCCCGTGGGCGAAATTCCACGTCCCGTCGACCGGATCGATGATGAAGGCCAGTTCCGCCTTGGCCGCCTCGTGGCGCAGCTCGGGGCGGGCATGGGCGGCTTCCTCGCCGATCACATGGGCGTTGGGGAACATCTGCAGGATGCCGCGCGCAATCATCTTCTCGGCCTCGGTGTCGGCCTCGGTCACAAGGTCGTTCGGCCCCGACTTGGTGCTGATCTGCCCGGCGCTGAGGTTGCGGAACCGCGGCAGGATTTCCGCCCGCGCCGCACGGCGCACGATATTGACGAGGCTTTGCTGCTGCGCCTGGGTGAGCGCGGTGAGGGGCAGGGGAAGGGTGCTGTGATCGGTCATCGGATCGGTCTCCCGGGGGTGAGCGGACAGGTGCCGCATGGGTGACAGGTGAGGCGGCGAGTCGCAAGCGCGCGAACCCGACATTCCGGCCCCCTTGGTTCCCGTGTCGCAAACCGGCCCGCCGCTTGGCGGCATCCGCCATGTGCGGTGATGTTAAGGCATTTCGTTCATTATACAAAATCCGACGTGGCCGGGGCTTGATGCAGGTCATTGTGGGTGACGGCCACGGAAAGTTGAATGGACCGGACCGCTGAGCAAGGGAGGGTCCGACAATGACAGGCATGGCGGGTATCCTGTTTCTTACCGCGCTTCTCGTCTCGCCCTTGGGTTCGGGCGGCAAAACGCCGTCCGGCAATGTCCCCGGCAGCGGCGCGGACGCAACCGTGCAGCCGGTGGCGGGCGATGTCGCGCAGGAGGTCACCATCAGGGTTCGCATCCTGCGCCGTGCCCCGGCCGGAAACCTGATCCGGATCGCGGGCAGCACTACCGGACAACCGGTCAAGACCGTCGCCTTCCGCTTCGAAATCCAAGGCGCGCCCACCGGCAAGTCCTACCAGCTGTGGTTCCAGGACATGGGGATGAAAGCCGACGGCTTGCCGCCAGCCCCGATCCCGGATGCCCAATACCGGTTCAGGATCGACGAGGCGGGGAACTGGACGCCGGAAATCCCCGGCTTCGAAGCGATCGATTTCGCCAGGGGGGAATGGATGGAGCTGCGGATCAAATCCACGGATGGCAAGGAGGTCAAGGCGGCCCGTTTCACGCCGTTCCGATAGGGGACTATTCCCGCCCCCTCAGCGTCGCCACCGGCCGTGCGTTCAGCGCCGCCCAGGCGAACCCGATCCCGGCCAGCAGCGTCGCCATAACGCCCCCCGCCACGATGCCGAGCGCCGAGGGCCAGATCACGGCGAACCCGGTGTCCATCACGAAATGCATCACCGCCCAGCCGCCAGCGATCCCCGCCGCCAGCGCCACCAAGGCCGCGCCCGCGCCCAGAAGCGCCGCGCGCAGGGCGAAGCTCGTCAGGATCCTGCCCCGTGTCGCGCCCAGCGTTTTCAGCACCGCCGCCTCGTAACGCCGCGCCGGTGCGCCCGCCGCCGCCGCGCCGATCAGCACCAAAAACCCGGTCAGCAACGTCGCCGCCGCGCCCCAGGACGTCGCCGCCGCGATCCCGTCCAGCAGCCCCGACACCCGGTCGATCGCATCGCGCACCCGGATCGCGGTGATGTTCGGATAGCTTGATGTCAGGTCGTTCAGGATCGCCGCCTCGGCGGCTTCGGTGGCATAGACGGTGGCGATGAAGCTATGCGGCGCGCCGGCCAGCGCGGCTTCGTTCATCGCCAGGATGAACCCCATGCCGGCAGTGGAAAAATCGACCTCGCGGAAGCTCGTCACGGTCCCGGTGATGTCGCGGCCAAGGATGTTGATCGTGATGTTGTCGCCCAGGCCCAGCCCCATTTCGGCGGCTTCCTCGGCAGCGAAACTGATCTGTGGCGGACCGGTATAATCCGCGCCCCACCACTCGCCCGCCGTGACCTTGGTGTTTTCCGGCTGCGCCCCGGCATAGGTCACGCCGCGGTCGCTGTGCAGCACCCAGTGATCGCCCGCCACGTCCTTCGCCGGTTGCCCGTTGATCTTGGTGATCACCCCGCGCAGCATCGGCGCGTGTTCGATCCGGCTGACCTGATCGTCGCCCTGCAAACGGGTCAAGAAGCCGCCGACCTGGTCCTTCTGGATATCGACGAAGAAGAACGACGGCGCCTTGTCCGGCAGGTCGCGGGCAATCGCGCCGCGCAGGTTGCCGTCGATCTGTCCCACGGCGGCCAGCACGGTCAGGCCCAGCCCCAGCGACAGCACTACCGGCGTCGCTTCGTCCCGCGCCGCGCCGATCGCGGCCAGCGCCCACCGCCATGCCGCCCGCCCGCGCGCGAGGGGGGCGCATGCACGGGCAAGGCGGCGCAGCCCCGCCGCCGCCAGCGCCAGCGCGAAGAGCGCCAGCATCACGCCGCCCGCGGTCCACAGGGTCAGTGTCCACGTGCCCGAAAACAGCATTGCCACCGCGATCAGAACCCCGGTCAGCGCCGCCGTGATCAGCACGTAACGCCACGGTGGCAGCGCCCGCGCGCCCGCCATCGCGTCGCGAAACAGGGTCGCCGCGCGCACCTCGCCGGTGCGCGCCAAGGGCCACAGGGTGAAGATCAGCGCGGTCAGGGCTCCATAGACCGCCGCCTCGGCCAGCGGCGCGGGGTAGAGCGCGAAATCGGCCGGAACCGGCAATTGCGCGCGGATCAGCGGCCCCAGCAACATCGGAACGCCGCCGCCCAGCAACACTCCCAGTACGATGCCAAGCGCCGACAGCGCCCCGATCTGCAGGAAATAGATCTGGAAAATCAGCTTCTGATCTGCCCCGAGGCTGCGCAGGGTGGCGATCACCTGCGTCTTGCCCGCCAGATAGGCACGTACGGCCGAGGATACCCCGACACCGCCCACCGCCAGCCCGGAAAGACCGACGAGGATCAGAAACGCGCCCAGCCGGTCCACGAAGGTCGCGATGCCCGGCGTGCCGTTGCGCGCGTCGCGCCAACGCAGCCCGCTGTCTTCGAAAGACGCCTTCGCCTGACGCTCCAGCGCCGGCAGGTCGGCGCCTTCGGGCAGGTCCAGCCGGTACTTGGTGGAATAAAGCGTCCCCGGTGCCAGCAGGCCGGAATTGGCCAGATCGTCCGACCGCACCAGCGACCGCGGCCCCAGCATGAACCCGTCCGCCGCCCCGTCCGGTTCGCGGGTCAGCGCCGCGCTCAGCACGAAGTCCTGCGTGCCCAGCCGGAAGGTGTCGCCGATTTCAACGCCAAGCTGGGAAATCAAAAGCGGGTCCAGCACCGCGCCGGGAAGGCCCTGCCGACCGGCAAGGGCCTGTTCAAGCGGCATTTCAGGGGCCAGTTCCACCGCGCCCACCAGCGGGTAGGCATCGTCGACCGCCTTCACCTGCGTCAGCGCGCGGGCCTCGCCCGCCACCGCCATCGACCGGAAATCGGCCACTTCGGACACCGCCAGCGCCCGCGCCTCCATCCAGCCGCGTTCCGCCTCGCTGGCGAAACGATAGGTGAATTCCATCTCCGCGTCGCCGCCCAGCAGCGCCGCGCCCTCGCGCGCCAGCCCGGCCTCGATCCCGGACCGTATGCTGCCGATCCCGGCGATCGCCGCCACGCCCATCACGAGGCAGGCCAAAAAGATGCGGAACCCCTTCAGACCGCCGCGCAGTTCGCGCCGGGCCAGCCGCGCGGCGATGCCCAGGCTCATGCCGCGGCCTCGCCGTCGATGCGCCCGTCGCGCAGCCGCACCACCCGGTCGCAGCGCCGCGCGAGTTCCGGCGCGTGGGTGACCAGAACCAGCGTCGCGCCGTGCCGGTCGCGCAGCCCGAACAGCAGATCGATGATCGCAGCGCCGTTGGCTTCGTCCAGGTTGCCGGTGGGTTCATCCGCCAGCAGGATGCGCGGCCGCGGGGCGCTGGCGCGCGCCAGCGCCACCCGCTGCTGTTCGCCGCCCGACATCTGCGACGGGTAATGGTCGGCCCGCGCCTCGAGCCCCACCGTCTTCAGTTCCTCCATCGCCCGGTCGAATGCATCGCGATGGCCGGCCAGTTCCAGCGGTGTCGCGACGTTTTCCAGTGCCGTCATGGTCGGGATCAGGTGGAAGGATTGGAACACGATGCCCATCGCGTCGCGGCGGAACCGGGCCAGCTGATCCTCGTCCATCGCCGTCAGGTCATGGCCAAGCGCCTGCACCTGTCCCGATGTCGCCCGTTCCAGCCCGCCCATCAGCATCAGGAGCGAAGACTTGCCGGACCCGGACGGTCCCACCAGCCCGAGGCTTTCGCCGCTCTGGACATCGATGGTGATGCCATGGAGGATTTCCACCCGACCGGCATTGCCATCGAGCGAAAGAGTTGCATCTGTAAGGGAAAGAATGGGGTCAGACATGCGGTTCTGCAATTCATTGAAAACTTTAGTGTCATATGGGGCCGGGCGCCTGCGGGGCAAGGTGTTGGCGAGCCTGCTGCTGATATCGGCGCACCCCGTCCTTGCCGCGCCGCCGGCGCTGATCGCCTTCGGCGACAGCCTGACCCAGGGCTACGGACTGATCGAACAGGATGGTTTCGTGCCGCAGTTGCGCGCCTGGCTGGCCGATCACGGCGCCGAGGCGCGGGTGATCAACGCGGGCGTGTCGGGCGACACCACCACCGGAGGGCTGGCGCGGATCGACTGGTCGCTGACCGCGGACGTGCAGGGCATGATCCTGGCGCTTGGCGGCAACGACGTGCTGCGCGGCACCGATCCGGCCGTCACCCGCGCCAATATCCGCGGCATCCTGCAAGTGGCGCAGGACAAGGGGGTCGAGGTGTTGCTGGTGGGTCTGCGCGCGCCGGGCAATTTCGGGCCCGACTACCAACGCGAAATCAACGCGATCTGGCCCGAACTGTCGGCCGAGTTCGGCACGCTCTACGCCGAAAGCTTCTTCGAGGGTTTGGGTGAAACCGATCCGGCCATGCTGGGCGACCTGTTTCAGCCCGACGGGCTTCACCCCAATGCCGACGGCGTGCGGCTGATCGTCGAGGGGCTGGGTCCGAAGGTGATCGAGCTGATCGAACGGTTGGATTGACCTTCCGGATTTTCCCCGCCCGAATAGCGGCGCTCCGCGCCGCCGGGCAGCGCCCGACCGCCCACACGGGCGGGCGCTTCTTCACGGTTCGTGCGACGCAGATACGTTTGATGTGGCGGATGGATAAACTGCCAAACACTGAGGTTTGCGCGCCCACCCGCGGTCGGGCGCTGCCCGGCGTTACTGCTGCGGGCCTCAATAAAAAAGCCGCCCCTTGGGGCGGCTTCGATCTCCGGTAACGCCTGAGCGTTACAGCAGCGCCAGGTCCACGGCGCTTTCGCGGCCGTCGCGGCCCGATTGCAGCTCGTAGCTGACTTTCTGATCGTCGGCCAGGCCGGTCAGGCCGGAACGCTCGACCGCCGAAATGTGAACGAAAATGTCCTTGCCGCCATCGTCGGGGGCAATGAAACCATAACCTTTGGTGGTGTTGAACCACTTCACGGTGCCAGTGGGCATTCCGTAGTCTCCTTTATTTTGCTGCCCGCGGAAGTGCGGCAGCCCGGCTCGTCAGTACAAGATCGAATAACTGAGCCGGTAAATGGCCGTGGTCGATAGAGAGTAACGTCGCAGTTGAAAATATGGGGCGACATCTGATTCATGGCAAGAGCGATGTTGAGATTTGCTCTTGTTTCAAGGTTGTTGCCTCTTATATGCGCAAGACAAGATGTGTTTGAGGGAGCCCGTCATGGCGTCGAAGAAAATCACCTGTCTGGACTGCGGCCAGGTCAACCGCGTCCCAGATGACAAGCTGTCCGCCGGTCCCAAATGCGGCACCTGCGGCGCCAAATTGATCCCTGCCAAGGCGGTCGAGGTCGACTTCGCCACCCTGCAGAAAGCCGCCCGCAACGACGACCTGCCGCTGGTGGTGGATTTCTGGGCGCCTTGGTGCGGCCCGTGCCGGATGATGGCGCCGGAATTTTCCAAGGCCGCCGGGGCGCTGAACGGCCAGGCCCGGCTGGTCAAGCTGAACACCGAAGCCCACCCCAAGGCCGGCACCGCCTACAACATCCGCGGCATCCCGACCATGGCCGCCTTTGCCGGCGGGCGCGAACGGGCGCGGCAATCCGGGGCGATGCCGGCCCCGGCCATCGTCGATTGGGTTCACAAAGCGGTCTGATACGTCTGGAACTGACCGGCCCGGAACAAGGCGACTCGCGCCGCCGGGCCGCGCCCTCCCGCCCCCCCTTGGGAGGGCGCATTGGTGACGTTGGATGCGGCTTGGACGTCGTTGGGGGCGGCAGGATAAACTGACAAACACGAAGGTCCGATGCGCCTACCCGAAGGAGGGCGCGGCCCTGTGTTGCACCGGGCAGCCCGAAAGGCGCGTTGCTCAGTCGAAACTGCGCGCCACGTCGTACATGACGGGTTCGAACGTCTTGCACAGGCCAGAAATCTCGCGGTTGCGCCGCCGCATCTCGTCGCTGCGCAGCATGGCCTGGAAATCCTCGCGGCTGCGCCATTGCGAATAATTGGCAATCCGCGTCTGCGCGTCGTTCACATGCAACCCGGCGGAAATGAAACCGGGCTGTTTCGAAATGAAATTCTCGTAGGCATCCGACAGCGCGTCGAGCAGATCCTGGCAGGTGCCCGGCGTCATTTCAAAGGTGGTGATGACCGTCTGGAAATCACTGTTTTGCGAAATCGTGGGCATGTGGTGTCCTCCCCTAAGCCCCTCCAGCCTAGCACCGGTCGCGGGTAATCCAAAATCTGCCGGTGGTAATCGGATATTTTTTTAAAATTTTTCTCAAGCTGGTGCTATCATGAATATTATGCACCGCATTCTCGCATTCATCTTATGTCTGCTGCCGGTTCCGGCCTTGGCAGGGGCATGGTTGCGCGACGAGGGCCGCGGGTTCTATTCATCCAGCGCCTATCTTCTCGAAACCGGGTCGGGCGGACAGAACTATGCCGGGATCTACCTTGAATACGGCATGACCCCGCGCCTGACCGCCGGGCTGGATCTGGGGCGTGGGGTGTCGGGGGATACGAAATCCATCGCCTTCCTGCGCTGGCCGCTGGGGGCCGCGACCGGGGCGCACCGTTTCGCGATCGAAGCCGGTTTGGGCGAAATTGCGGGCAACCCGACCTTCCGGCCCGGCCTGTCCTACGGTTATGGTTTCGGGGGTGGTTGGGTGTCGCTGGAAACCGCGGCGGAACTGAACCTGCGCACCAACCTGACCGACTACAAGGCCGACCTGACCTTCGGGCTGAACCGCGGCAGGCGCGACAAGCTGCTCATGCAGGTGCAAAGCGGCAAGGCGGCGGGCGATCCGGCCTTCCTGCGCCTCGTGCCCTCGATCACCCGGGACATCGGCCGGGGCTGGCAGATCGAATTCGGCTTCGCCCAGGAAGTGACCAGCAGCAAGGACCGGGGGCTGAAACTGGGCCTGTGGAAAGAATTCTGAGCCTCGGCAGGGCCCGGCTTCGCGCCGATGATTACTCTGCCGGACCGCTTGCGATCCGGGCCGCTGGCGCCTAGCTTGCCGCCATGCCCGACCTGATCCGCCCCACCGATGACGAAGCCCGCGCGCTGGCCCGCTCCCTGATCGACGCCGCCCGTTTCGGCGCGCTCGGCGTGACCGAAGCCGAAACCGGCCTGCCGCTGGTGGCGCGTGTCGCCGTCGGCACCTCGCCCGCTGGCCGGCCGCTCAGCCTGGTGTCGGATCTCGCCCATCACACCCGCGCGCTGCAGGCCAATCCGGCCTGTTCGCTGCTGCCGGGCGAACCGGGGCAAAAGGGCGATCCGCTGATCCATCCGCGCCTGACGCTGCAGGCCACCGCCCGGTTCCTGCGCCACGGGCAGGACGGGCATGAGGATCTGGCCGCGCACTACCTGCAAGGCCATCCCAAGGCCAAGCTCTATATCGGCTTCGCCGATTTTTCCTTCGTGCTGTTCGAGGTGACGCGGGCCTATCTGAACGGCGGCTTCGGCAAGGCCTTCACGCTGACGCCCAGCGATCTCGGCCTGAGTTCCGGATAGCGCCGCCCCCCGGCGCGCACCGGGCGAAGGCCCGACCGCGCGGTCGGGCCCTCCTCCGACCACCGCAGATCAAACATTATCCATCCGCACCGTGACCGAGACGTCGCCGCTGACCGGCTCGGACCAATGCAGCGTGACCTGATCGCGGCCCGCTCCCTGTTCCACCGCCACGTAGGGCTGATCGTAATTCGCCACGTTGGCGGCGTTCTTGATCTTCGACCGGGTCACCAGTGCCTGCACGTTCTGGGCATAGCCGCCGAAGGGCAGGGGACCTGCGCAATCCACCGTCCAGCTGCCCGCGACGGTGTTCTGCGCATGCTGCACCACCGCCGGGTTGGCGATGCCCTGGCCGATGGCGTTGAACATGTTGCCCTGCACGGTGATGTTGCGCATCCGGCTGTAATCCAGATCGGCATAGCTGGTGTCGACATAATCGACCCGGTTCAGCGTGCCGTGGATCGACCGGAAGATGTTGCCGGTGACGTTCAGCCCGCTGATGAAATGGCCGGTCCCGTGCGGCTTGACCACGATGAACCGGAACCAGGGCGCCGATCCGATCGACTGGAAGATGTTGTCGGTGATGTTCAGCGCGCTGAAGGAATATTCGTTGCTGAACGCCGGTTCGTGATCGTGTTCGTTGGTCCATTCGATCGAACAGTTGTCGATGTAATTGCCGTTGATCGTGGCGCGGTTGTGCGGGCTGGTCAGGATCAGCCCGCCGGTGCGCACGCCCTCGTCCTCGTCGTCGCCCTGGAACCAGTGGTTGCCGGTGATGATCGAACTGGTGCCGCCCAGCACCGCGAAATGGCGGAACTGCGTCACCCGGTTGTTGCGCAGCTTGACGTCGTTGGAATTGGCGTTGAGAGCGACCGTCGTGCGGTCCTGCACCCGCATCCCGGTTTCGTTCGACAGGAATTGGCAGCGGTCGATCAGCATCCCCTGGCAGCCTTCGCCGATCGAACTGACGGCGCGGTCCTTGGGAGAGGTGAAGAAGCAATCCTTCAGGTGGAAAATCAATCCCGCCGGGGCCAGCATGACACCGCTGGCCCGGCCGTTGCACTGGAACTCTATATCCGACATGGAAAACTTGGACAGCTTCGCGAAGCCGCTGAAATCCATGATGTATTTGTAGCGGGTGAACGTGTAGCTCTGCGTCCCCACCGCATCGAACAGCGGCGCCGACAGGGTGATTTCCTGGGTCGCCACATTCTTGTCGCGGACATAGACCTCGCGCCCGACCCCATTGCCGGTGATCAGCGCGCCGATGGGAATGTTGGCGATATTGGCGACGTTGCTCAGCCGCAGCGGATCGGACGCCACATAGCTCGCGGTCGAGGTGAAGACCTCGGTGTCCCAGTTGCTCGATGCCTCGCAGTAGAACTGGCCGTTGCGGATATGGCGGCGCTGCGCGAACTGGGTCCGGTTGGGCACCGCCGCCTGCATGTCGATCGGTCCGTCGACGCTGATCCGCCGGCCGCCGAGGTCGAGCGATTCATGATCGGAATTGTTCAGCAGCGACTGGAACGCCTTGCGGAACCCCTGCATCTCGTCGCCGAACGCGTCGATATAGGTGGGCAGATCGAAGCTCTTGGTCAGCGACAGGATGGCGCTGTCGGGCATGGTGACGGTGCCCTCGAACTGCACCGGGTTTTCCAGCGTTACGCTGGAGCCGAGGTAATAGCTTCCCGCCGACACCAGCACCCGGCGCCCCTGCGCGGCGGCGTCGGCGGCTTCGAACGCGGCCGCGTCGTCGGTGGCGCCGTCGCCCGCCGCACCGTAATCGCGCACGTCGACCCAGTTCATCAGGTTGCGGTGGAACACCTGGGTGACATCCTCGATCGCGATGTCGTCGATCCGCACCACGCCGCCGTTCGCCCCGGTCAGGTCCAGCCCGAAATGGCCGAACACCGGCACGTTGCCCCAGACCATGTCGACGCCGCCGCGATTGCCCGACCCGACGATGGCGCTGACCTCGACCACCCGGCCGTAATCGCTCAGCGTCACGCCCGGGCCGGTTTCGGTCAGCCCGCTCACATGGGCGCCGCCGCCATCCCCCGCCCAGCCCGCGATGCGCACCGTCGGCAGGTTGCCGCTGATCGCCTTCACCCGCGCGGTGATCCGCAGGTAGGTGCCCGGGAAAAGCGGCGTCTGCCCCATGTAGCGCAGTTTCTGCGTGGCCGCGGTTTTCTGCAGTTCCAGGCAGCCGGAGAAATCGGCATCGGCGGGCACATAGGCCGCGTTGGCCGCGTTTTCGTAAGTGTCCGACCCCGGCGTGCCGTCGCCGCTCGACCAGACGTCCAGCCCGGCCTCGAATGCGGTGGGCATGAACACCACACCGTCGGTAATCGCCTTGTTCATCCTTGGTCCTTTCCCCTGGCCCTTTCACGCGGTCAGCGGGATAGCAGGGCAGGGGTTAACGGCGGATGAGACCACCGCGCCGAAACGGCCGACTCAAAGCACGAAGCGGAACGCCCGGCGCAGTTCCGCCACCGCGTCGCGGTCGTACCAGCGGCCATGCGCCAGGATGATCCGCTCCGGGCCCCAGCCGATCATCCGTTCCACCGCGTCGCGCAACCGGTCGCGATGCCCGGCAAAGGTCAGCCGCATGTCGCGCGGCATCTGCCCGTCCGGGTCCTGTATCCCGGCCAGCCGGGTGGCGATCCGCATCCACCAGGGCAGTTTCGCCGCCTCGAAATTCTCGATCAGGTCGGTCAGGATCAGCGTGCGCGACGCGCGGTGGAAAAACACCGCCTCGCGATGGACCTTGCTGCCCTCGACGATCATCTGGTCGATCTGCCCGGCCCAGTCCTCTGGCGCGTCCGGCCCGAGATCGCGATCGAAGCGCAATTCCATGCCGCGCCCTGCCGCCCGTTCCCGTACTCCCGGCGCGGCCCAGGCCAGCGCCCCGGGAAACGCCGCCTGCCACTGGCCGATATAGGCGTAGTGGATCCAGTTCGGCGCGATCAGGTGCCGGACCGGGCCAAGCGCGTTCAGCTCGGCGCGCAAATCCTCGGTCATCAGGGTCGGCGAATGCACCCAGAGCCCGCCATCTGCCAGCCGCACCACGGTGGCACGGGTGGAAAACGGCATGCCGTAGAACCGGATCGCCGGCCCGTCGATCAGCCACAGGTCCGGGGCCACGGGTTTCAGCGTGTTGAGCGGGTCATAGACGGTCATCGCGGTCTCCCTCGGGACTGCCGCAGAGTGGCCGGTTCATCGCGCCCGGGCAAGGCCCGGCGGCGGCCGCCGGATCATCCGCGCCTTTGGCGAAGGCCTCATCCCTCGGAAAAACGCTTCCAGAATGTTCCTTCGGACCTCGCTTCCGGCGGGAGTATCGTCAATCGAGAAAGTCTTTTTTCTTCAATTTGATATGGTACACTTTGAAACGGCTATCCACTCAATGATCCACACTCGGGATTGGACTTACCCGGAAAAAGTGGAGAGCACCAACTGAGGAACCAGGAGGTGTTCTTTGTCCCGTTGGAAACGACCGACGCCGGAATTTCGGCGTGAAGCAGTTCGGTTGGCGCTGACCAGCGGACGCACACGACGTGAAATCGCAGATGATCTCGGCATTGGCCTCTCAACGCTGACGCGATTGGGGGAGGCAGGATCGCGATGCCGAGGAGCCTGCGGAAGACCAGGCCGATCTCCGGGCCGAGCTGAAGCGGCTGCGCAAGGAGAATGTGGTGCTGAAGCAGGAGCGCGACATACTAAAAAAGCCGCAGCCTTCTTCGCGAAAGACGCAAGTCGATGAGCTGTGCCTTCATCGAAACGGAGAGGGCCAGCTTTCCCATCAGCCGCATGTGCCAGCCTCTAGGTGTCAGCCAGAGCGGCTTCTTTGCGTGGCGGGAACGCCCGGCCTACCAGCGCCAGCGGCAGGATATGGTCTGCCTCGCCCTTATCCGCACGGCCTTCGCTTTGTCGAACGGCACCTGTGGCAACCCGCGGATGCACCGGGATCTGATTGACGACGGGCACCGGATCGGGCGTCACCGAACGGCCCGGCTGATGCGCGAGAACGGCCTCGTGGCAAGGCAGAAGCGGCGGTTCAAGCGGACGACGGACAGCCAGCATGCCTGGCCGGTCGCCCTCAACCTGATCGCCCAGGCCTTCCGGGCCGAGAAGCCAGATCAGAAATGAGGCGCTGACATTTCCTACATCTGGACGGCGCAGGGCTGGCTCTACCTCGCGGTGGTCATTGATCTCTACTCGAGGCGGGCCGTGGGCTGGGCGACGAGTGACCGGCTGAAGCGCAGCCTCGCCGTCGAGGCTCTGCGGCACGCCATCGTGAACCGCAATCCCGCACCCGGGTTGGGTCATCATAGCGGCCGTGGCAGCCAATATTGCTCTGTCGGTAACCAAGCCGAGCTTAGGAAACGCGGCATTCTGTTCTCGATGAGCGGCAAGGGGAACTGCTACGACAATTCGATGGTCGAGACCTTTTTCAAGACCATCAAGTTTTCAAGACCATCAAGTCGGAACTGATCCGGCCGGTCGCCTGGCAAACCCGGGAACAGGCTGAAAACGCCATCGCCAGATACATCGACGGGTTCTATAACCCAGTCAGGCGACATTCATCGCTTGGCTTCAAAAGCCCTATCGCATTCCTGCGCGGGGCTCGCGAAGTGAGCTAAACGCTCTCCACTAAATCCGGGTAAGACCACTCGCGTCACGCCCCCGTTTTCCGGACCAACCAGGTGACTACATCGGTCAACTGCTGTGTCATGGCCGCATCGAAGGCGGTCGTGATCAGCTCCGCCGAGGTGCCGGTGACCGCCACCGCGTTGCTGAAGCCGCGCGACGACACCACGGACCCATCGGAGCCGCGCAGCAGGGTCAAGGTCATGCGAATGACCACCATCGGTTCTTCGCCGACAAGCTCGGCCTGGAACGCCTGCAGATCGGTCAATAAGACATAATCCGGCGACGGACCCGTGCCCGCGGCGGACACCAGACCGAACCGGCCCGAATTGGCCAGCGATCGCACCAGCAGCAACTGGACGTGCTCGGTCGCCTCGTTGACCCAACGCGCCCCCGGCAGCGACTGGATTTCCAGCGGCGTCGGCTTGATCGCGATGCGGTCATTGTTCAGCGCCCCGGTCGCGGTCGGCAACGCGACTTCGAGCAGGCGCCGGCCGCGCGGCGCGGGCACCGTTTCCGCCGGCAGCGGCGTCAGTTCGAACGTGTTGAGCGGCTTTGACGCCGATTGGATGCCGGCCAGGCCGCTGCACCCGGCCAGGGCCAGAACCCCCAGTCCGAACACGGCGGTACGAATAGCGATGCGAAATGTCATCTCGGCCTATCTCCTGAATTCGGGAATGTTGTTGCCGAAGAAGAACCGCGCGGGGTCGCGTTCCATCTTCTTGGTCAATTGTTCCAACCGATAGACCAGTTGCTGCGCCTCGCGCGCGAACTTGGTGAATTCCGGCAGGCCGGTTTCGGCAAAGCTGCGGATCGGCGGCGTGCTGGCGCTGACCGTGGCGTCGATCTGCTCGATCACGTCGAGCGCGCGCGCCGTGGCTTCGCGCAGGTCGCCGGTGACGGCAGGGATGTCCTCGGCCAGGGTCGCCATCGTCGTTTCGAACTGGCCCGCCGCCGTGCGGATATCCGAAATCGCCGGGCTCAGGTCAGACGTGATGGCCGTCTCGGCCTGGGAAAAGGTGCGCTTGGCGACGTCCAGCGTTTCTTCGGTCACCGCCAGCGCGCTGTCCAGGTTGGCCAGCGTGCGGTTGGCGTTCTGCAAGGTTTCGGTCGCGGCCTTCAGCGTTTCGTCGCCACTGTCGACCAACGGATCGATCCGGTCGGTAAAGGCCGAGACATCTGCCGAAACCTGGTCCATCACGCGGGTCGCGGCGGTGACCGCGTCCCGGATTTCGGTGACGGTTTCAGGAATGTCCTTCTGGAACACCGCGTCGATCCCGGAGATCGAGTCCTGCACCGATTTCAGCGTCGCGCGCGCGTCGACCACCAGCGCGGTGCCCTCGCCGTCCACCAGCCCCTGGAAATTCACCGATGCGCTTTCGACCGCGGCCAGCGAACTGCGCGCTTCGGCCAGCGTGGCATCGAGCGTCGCGATGGTGGTTTCCAGTTCGACAAAACGCTGCGTCGCCGCGTCGGCCGATCCGCCGAGCTGCGCCAGCACCTTGTCCAGCTGGACCCGCACATCGTTGGTGGCCGTGTCGATCGACCGGATGGCGGTGCTCAGATCGTCCGCGATCTGCGGCACGCGGTTCTGGACGAAGCTGTCGACGCCGTTGATCGTGGTTTCAGCCGAGGTGAAGGCGGCGGTGGCCGACCGCATCGTCGGCTCCACCTCGTTCAACGCCAGCTTCGCCGCATCCAGCGTGTCGTTGAGCTTGAGCAAAGAGACCTGCACCGTCTCGCCGATCTCGTCAAGCCGACCGGTGAACTTGGAAATCTCGGCGGTGCCCTCTGACACGGTCGTCGAAATGTCTGAAAAATCCGTCAGCGCCTGGTCAAGCTGCCCCGACGCACGATCCAGGTTGCTCAGCAGGTTGGACACCGATTGCTGGTTTTCCGGGCTGAGAAAACTGCGGAATTCGCGGATCGCGTCCACCGCTTCGGCCACCAGGTCGGGGGCGTCTTCGGTCAGGGCCTGAACGGCCGACCGTTCCGAGGGGATCAGCGGGATCTGCGTCGGAGCGGCCACCTTGCGCAGCAGCGCAGCCCCCGGGCTGCCGCCGGTCAGCGCAACGAAGGACACGCCGGTCACGCCTTGCGAATTCAGCTGCGCGGTGCTGTCGGTCTTGACCGGGGTGTCGGCGGTGACCTCGATCCTGACCCGTACCTTGCCGGATCCTTCGGCATCCAGTTCCAGTCCGATCACTTGCCCCACCGACAGCCCGTTGAACCGCACGTCGGCCGCCATCCCCAGGCCCGACACGCTGTCGAACAGGATCTCGTACTGCGCGTATTGCCGGTCGATCTCGACCTTCGCGAACCAGACCAGCAGCCCCAGCAGCCCCAGCACGCCGAGGACCGTCACGGCGCCGATCAGAACGAAATTGGCCTTGGTTTCCATTTAAAACCCTTAATCCCCGAAACCGGCCGCCCGCGCCCGGGGCCCATGAAAGTATTCGTGAGCCCACGGATGGTCCACCGTCAACATATCCCGCATGGTGCCCGTCACAAACACCCGCTTTTCCGCAAGCACCGCGATCCGGTCACAGATCGCGTGCAGGCTGTCCAGATCATGCGTCACCATGAACACCGTCAGACCCAGCGTGGTTTGCAGTTTCGTGATCAGCGCGTCGAAGGCGGCCGCCCCGATCGGATCCAGCCCGGCGGTGGGTTCGTCGAGGAACACGATCTCGGGATCGAGGGCCAGCGCCCGTGCCAGCCCGGCCCGTTTGCGCATCCCGCCCGAGAGTTCCGACGGGTACTTGTCGCTGGCATTCGGCGGCAGCCCGACCATCGACAGTTTCAGATCGGCCAGCGCCCGGCGCGTCGCCGCCGACAGGTCGGTCTGTTCCCGCATCGGCACCTCGACATTTTCCCGCACGGTCAGCGACGAAAACAGCGCACCGTCCTGGAACATCACGCCCCAGCGTTGTTCGACGCTCTGGCGCACCTCTTCGGACGCGCTCAGCATGTCGGTGCCGAACACCGCGACGCGGCCCGCCTGGGGCCGCAGCAAGCCGACGATGGCGCGCAGCAGCACCGATTTACCGGTGCCCGACCCGCCGACCACGCCCAGCACCTCGCCGCGGTACACATCCAAGTCGAGCCCGTCATGCACCACGTGATCGCCGAACTGCGTGCGCAGTCCGCGGACCTCGATGATTGGTTCGCGCGCGTCCATCGTCACACCCCGACAATCGAGAAGAAGATCGAAAACATCGCATCCGCCACGATCACGAGGAAGATCGACAGCACCACCGATGTCGATGTCAGCCGGCCCAGGCTTTCCGCGTTGCCGCCGACCTTCATGCCCTCGTAACAGCCCACGATGCCAATGATGACGGCAAAGAACGGCGCCTTGATCAGGCCGACGGCGTAATGCCACACGTCAACGGAATCATAGAGCCGGGTCTGGAACATGCCCGGCGACACGCCGAGTTCGATCCACGACATCAGCGCGCCGCCGAACAGCCCCATCACATCGGCCACGAACCCCAGCAGCGGCAGCATGATCGCGATCGCCAGGACCCGGGGCAGCACCAGCACTTCGACCGGGTCGAGCCCGAAGGTCTGCATCGCGTCGATTTCCTCGCGCATCTTCATCGACCCGATGGAGGCGGTGAAGGCCGCGCCGGACCGGCCGGCGACGATGATCGCGGTCAGCAGGATCCCCAGTTCGCGCAGCACCGAGATCGCGATCAGGTCGACGACGAAAACCTCAGCCCCGAACTGGCGCAGTTGCACCGCGCCCTGAAACGCCATTACCACCCCGATCAGGAACGCCATCAGGGACACGATGGGAACCGCCTTGAGCCCGATTTCGTGCATGTGATGCACCAGCGAGGTGAACCGCAGCCGCCCCGGATGCAGCAGCAGCCCGCCGAACCGCGCCACCACCGTTCCCAGGAAGCCCAGGATCTCGACCAGGCTCCGGATCCCTTCCCAGGTCGATTTTCCGAGGGTTTCCAGCCAATCGAACAGATCGTGATGCCTGGGGCGGGCGTCCGGTGGGGCAGGGATGTTGCCGCGCACCACCTCCAGCAGATCCGCGTGCACCTCCGAGGCGCCGACGATATCGCAGCGGCCTCCTGCGTTCCTGATCCGCGCCTGCAGATCGATCAGAAGCCAAGCCCCGGCCGTGTCCAGCACCTTGACCGGCGACAGATCGAAAGTCACGTCCAACGAGGCCTCTGCCGCCGCCAGTTGCGCCCGTAGCGCATCGACTTGCGCCACGACGATCCGGTCTGGAAGGGTCACGTCCATGCTTTCTCGCGATTGCCTTTCAACACTTTACCGGGTCCGAAACACGACAAGGATGACAGAGTTCGTGACAAGGGTCCACGGCCATTGATGGCCCGCGAGACAGTATCGCCGCGCTGGAAACACCGCCCGCGAAAGCAAAGCTTGCCTGCGCGCGCAGCCGCTTCATGTCCGTGGGCAGCATCCCCGCGTACTTCCTCTTCCAATTGAAATAGGTCGCCTAGCTGATCCCCGCCTTTCGGCATATCTCGGCAACCGGCGCGCCTTCTTCGCCCTGCTTGATGATGAACGCTTTCTGCGCGTCCGTGAACTTCGATGCTTTCATGCGTTTCCGCTCCTCTCTCAGCCAAGGATTCGTCACGGAAAACTCTAGCCAAAATCGAGGGCGTTTTCGGGGATCACATCATGGCCGGTTCGGAACCCGGATCGGCATAAGTTCTTCGTCGAGCGCCCATCAAGTGCTATACAATTCGAGCATTAAAGGAACATTTTGTTTGGCTGCATGCCCTAATTGGAGATCGACTATGTCACTTGGAACCATTCTCATCATCATCCTTGTCATCTTTTTGCTTGGCGGGTTCAGCGGCCGTTTTGGCGGTTACGGCTACGGCTTCGGGCATGGCGGCATCGGTATCATCGGTATCATCCTAATCGTTCTCGTGGTCCTGGTCTTGATGGGTCGGCTTTGATCTGTCAGGCGCGGGCAAAGGAAAAAGGTTATTTGGGCAAGGGACGTCAACGATGAGGTCCCGACAAACTAAGGAGCGAAGACATGCCGCTCTGGCAACGATTACTGATCACGGTCGCAACCATGCTGGTGACGAGTTTTCTGGCCGGCCTTTCGTGGCGCTGGCTCTTCAACACGGACATTCCAAGCTATCTGAGCGGGATGGTCGGCGGCGTAACAGCAGTGCCGGTTTGGGAACTGCTTAAGCGGGTACAAATACGGTGATGCCGTATGCAGGCGCGGTATCTCCAAATGCGCAGAATGCGTCTGGGACAGTAGCGCGATCAGGCTTGCCCCGGCGCGTGACGGGGCCCAGCGACAAGACTGGCGCGCAGTTGACGAAGTGGCGTGACCGGACGAGGAAAGGATGACACCCGATGGCGCTCCGCCTGATAGAATTGGTGCTGCACGAGGAGGATAGTGCCGACCTTCGCGCGCTTCTGAAGGACTACAACGTGCTTGAACACCGGCAGATCCGGTTAGAGAACGAGGAAGTTCTGGTGCGCATCCTGCTGGATTCCGAACAGAGCGAGCCGGTGCTGGATTTGTTGGAGAAGCGCTATACCGGGAAGGAGGGCAACCGGGTGGTGGTGGTGCCTATCGAAGCGACATTGCCACGCGCCCCGGTCGAGCCAGAACCGGAATCGGCTGCGCCGTCCGAAAAATTGCCACCCGGGGAAGAACCGCCTAAAGAGAAAACCCCCGAGCGGATCGGTCGCGAGGAACTGTACGAGGACATCAAGAGCGGCGCGCGACTGTCGCGAGTCTATCTGGCGATGGTTGCACTATCCACAGTGGTGGCGGCCATTGGCCTGTACAACAACAACGTGACGGTCGTCATCGGGGCCATGGTGATTGCGCCTCTGCTCGCCCCGAACGTGGCGTTGTCGCTGGGAATCACGTTGGGTGACCTGTCGCTGCTTCGGCAGGGGATGCTGACGGCACTGGCAGGGATTGCGGCGGCGCTGGTTTTATCCGTACTCATCGGGGTGCTGCTGGACGTGGATCCGACATTGTCCGAAATGGCCTCGCGCACCCGGGTGGGCCTGGGCGATATAGTATTGGCCCTGGCGTCGGGCTGCGCCGGCGCGCTGGCGTTCACTGCAGGGGTCTCGGCAACATTGATCGGTGTGATGGTTGCGGTTGCATTGTTGCCGCCGCTGGTGACGTCGGGTTTGCTGCTTGGCGGCGGACATCCAAGCCTGGCCACGGGTGCCTTTTTATTGTTCCTGGTGAATCTGATATGCGTGAATCTGGCGGGTATGACGACGTTTCTGGTGCAAGGCATCAAACCGACGAATTGGTGGGAGAAGGATCGGGCCGTGAAAGCCACGCGCATTTCCATCGTTCTTTCGGTGGTTCTGTTGGCGATACTGGTCGGAATGATCGTGCTGACACGAAGGGGGTGAACATGATCAGGACAATGGCGCTGAGGGGGCAACGGACCTGCGGGCATATGTTGGTTTGGTTGTGCACGGCTCTGCTCTTCGCGCTGCTGGCGACAGTCTCGGTAGGGGAAGAACGTCAGACGCCGGTCGGCGTCTGGCTGCACGCAAACAAGCGCATTCAGGTCGAGATTTTTCCCTGCGACAACCGGCTGTGCGGGAAAATCGTCTGGTTCAGATGGCCCAACGACGCGCAAGGCCTGCCGCTGACCGATCTAAAGAACGATGATCCAGCGCTACGCTCGCGGCCCCTACTGGGGCTTACCGTCCTCAGCAACCTTCGCCATACCGGCGAAAACAGATGGACGGGCGGTCGAATCTACAACCCGGACGATGGCCGGAGTTACGGAGCGCAGATGTCGATCCAGGACGATAGCACGTTGTGCGTGCGGGCCTACGTTATCTTCCCCGAATGGGGAGAGACGTTCATTTGGACCCGCGTTCGGTGACGGTAGCGCTGTCAGCTGTCGACGGCTCGGCCGGCGCAAGGGGTGAACTGAGTGTCAGACCATCGTTGCGGATTATGGCCATCTGTCCAGTTGCGGGCGTTACACCTAACCGCTGACCCCGGTGAAGGTCACACAGACTTTCCGAGAACGGTGGGGGTTAACGCCACCGGGCCGGTCAGGACCGTGGCGAGGCACTCGGGTGGCGCAGGCGGTTCCGTGATCAACCAGCATGGCGCTTGCCGGAATGGCTGCGTGACAGGTGCCGCGAATTTTGCCTATGATGAGGGTATTGAAGCCGGAGGCCGGGCCAAGGGGGCTGTATCGAACGGGCAAGATATGTGCACCCTGTTCATGTCGGCCGAAACCAGTGCCGGGCGCAATCGGGATACGGCTGGCCAGACGTTGCGTCGATTACCAGGCGATCGATCCTCTCCAGTTCCCCGTCCGGGCGCGCTGTTGCGGCAAAGGGCTGACGAACAAAGCCATTGGAAAGGCGACGACGGAAATGGCGGATACTGCGACGGATACTGCGATCGCCAGCGCGGCTGACGCCGCCGCTGCACATGTCATCCGCGTGTCGGGGCAGATCGTCGAATTGCGGTTCCACGGGCAGCCCCCCAGGGCGCAAGACCTTTTCACCGGGCTCGATGACCCCGATCTGCGTGTCGAGATCGCGGCACTTCCCGGCGGCGGGGTGGCGCGGGGGCTGGTGTTGTCCGCCGGGCGCGCGGTGGCTCTTGGTGCCCGGTTGCAGGCCGTCGGTCACGGCATAGAGATGCCGGTGGGGCGGGCAACGCTCGGGCGGATGCTCAACCTTTTCGGTGAACCGATCGACGGCGGGCCGCCCCTGACGGATGCGCCCCGCCGCGCGATCCAGCAGGCGCCGCCGGCGCTGAGCGAAAGGATCACCACCGCGGAGATCTTCGAGACTGGGATCAAGGTGATAGACCTGCTCTGCCCGATCGAGCGCGGCGGCAAGGCGGGGCTTTTCGGCGGCGCGGGCGTCGGCAAGACGGTGCTGATCGCCGAGATGATCTACAACATGTCGGGCGTCTATCAGGGCGTCAGCCTCTTCTGCGGCATCGGCGAACGCTCCCGCGAGGCCGAGGAGTTCCACCGTGAAATGAGCGAGGCCGGGGTGTTGGACAACACCGTCATGGTCTTCGGCCAGATGAACGAGCGCCCCGCAGTGCGGTTTCGCGTCGGCCACGCTGCGATGACGGTGGCCGAGCATTTCCGCGACGAGATGAACACCGATGTGCTGGTGCTGATCGACAACATCTACCGCTTCGTCCAGGCGGGGATGGAGGTGTCGGGCCTGCTTGGTCAGATCCCGTCGCGGGTGGGCTATCAACCCTCGCTCGCCACCGAAATCGCCGAGCTGGAAGAACGGATCTGTTCTACGCCTTCGGGCGCCATGACCTCGATCCAGGCGGTTTATGTGCCCGCCGACGACTTCACCGACCCCGCCGCGACCCATGTCTTCGGTCATCTCTCGGCCTCGGTCGTTCTGTCGCGCAAGCGGGCTGCGCAGGGGCTCTTTCCGGCGGTCGATCCGTTGGAATCGACCTCGAAGATGCTGACCCCCGGCGTCGTCAGCGCGCGCCATGAACGGGTCGCTCGCGCGGTGCGCCGTACGCTGGCGGAATACGAAAGCCTCAAGGACATGATCGCCATGCTGGGGCTTGAACAGCTTTCGGTCGATGACCGCCGGACCGTCGCGGTGGCACGGCGGCTGGAGCGTTTTCTCACCCAGCCCTTTCACGCCACCGAACAGTTCACCGGCGCGCCGGGCCGCCGGGTGCGGCTGGAGGATACCATCGAGGGCTGCGACCAGATCCTGTCGGGGGCGTTCAATGACCTGCCCGAACGGCATCTCTACATGATCGGACCGATCGAAGAAGTCGTCAGGGGGGACGAATGATCCTGCCCCCCAAGCACATGCACCTCGAAGTCTTCGTCCCGACCGCGCGGCTGGTGAACGCCGCCGCAGCCAAGGTTGTGGCCGAAGGACCGGAGGGGCACTTTGGCTTGTTGCCGCGCCATCTCGACATCGCCGCAGCGCTGGTGCCGGGATTGTTGGTCTATGTCACCGCCGCGGGCGAGGAACGTTTTCTGGGCATCGATGAGGGCGTGTTGGTCAAGTGCGGCATCAATGTACATGTCTCGGTCCTCGCTGCCTTCGAGAGCGATGACCTGACCTCGCTCCGGGCCGAGATCGCGGATCGCTTTGTCGACCTCGACGACCACGAGCGCAAGGCCCGTACCGCGCTTGCCCGGCTCGAGACCGGGGCCATCCGCCATATGCTGGAGTTCGAGCGATGAGCGAGTCCGACGAAAATCTGGAGGAGACGGTCGGCCGCAAGGCCGAGCGGCACGAACGGGCGCGGCAGGAAGGCCGGCACACGGTCTGGTTCGGTTTCGGCATGTTCGGGCTTGTGGGATGGGCGGTGGCGGTTCCAACACTTGCGGGCGTGGCCTTGGGGCATTGGCTGGACAAGGTCTTTTCCGGTGCGCCGTCTTGGACGGTGATGGGGCTCCTGGCCGGCGTGGGGCTGGGATGCCTGAATGCGTGGTGGTGGGTGAACCGCAGCGGCGGGCACGGCAATGGCGGGGGAGACGCGCGATGACACTGGCGACCGGCGGCGAACTGATATTCGGAGTGTTTGCAGGCATGGCGCTTGCCGCGCTGCATCTGATGCTGCTGCGACGCGCCGCGGAACGGCTGGGAAAGGGTGGCGGCGTCGGTGCGCTGCTCGGTGGTGCGGTGCTGCGGCTGGGTCTCGTCCTGGCCGGCTTTGCCGCGGTGGCCTGGCTGGCGCCGCAGCCGGGGTTTGCCCTCGTCGCCGGTTTGTGCGGCTTTGCGCTGGCCCGTACCCTGATCCTTCGGCGCGTCCAGCGGACCCGGAGGTGACGCGATGCAGATTTCGCCAGACAGTCAGATCCTGTTCCTGCTGCCGGCCGGCCCGCTTGGCGATCTGCCGGTTTCGGCGACGATCGTCAACAGCTGGATCGTCATGGCCGTTCTGGTGATCGCTGGGCGGCTGGCGACCTGGCGGATCGGCCCGGCGACTCCGACCTCGCGGTGGCGGCTGGCGGTGGAGCTGTTCATCGAGATGATCCGCAACCAGATCCGGGCGATCGGCGGCGATGATCCCGGGCGCTATCTGCCGTTCATCGGAACGCTGTTCCTGTTCACGCTGGTCTCCAACCTGCTGGGCGTCATTCCCGGCTTCATGTCGCCGACCGGTTCGCTGTCGACCACGGTCGCGCTTGCGCTGTGCGTGCTGGTCGCGGTTCCGCTTTACGGGATCGCCGACAACGGTGTGCTGGGGTATCTGCGCCGTTACATCACGCCGACGCCGCTGATGGCCCCGTTCAACGTGATCGGCGAGATTTCGCGGACGATCGCGCTGGCCGTGCGCCTCTATGGCAACGTGATGAGCGGCACCGTGGTGGTGGCGATCCTGCTGTCGGTCGTGCCATTCTTCTTCCCGGTCGTGCTTCAGTTGCTCGGCCTGCTGACCGGCGTGATCCAGGCCTATATCTTTGCCGTTCTCGCCATGGTCTACATCGTCTCGGCCAGCGGGCAGGAACCCGGCGCCGCCGAAAACCGTCCCGCCGCAGACGGAGACGGCCCGCATGATACACCTACGGAAAGGAAACGTTGAATGGATGCCATAACCATCATCGCTGCCGTTTCGATTGTGACCGCCGGTCTGACGATCGCGATCGGTTCGATCGGCCCGGCCCTGGGCGAGGCGCGGACCGCCGCGCAGGCGCTGCAAGCCATCGCACATCAGCCGGACGAGGCGAATACGATCACGCGGACGCTGTTCGTCAGCCTCGCGATGATCGAGTCGACGGCGATCTACTGCTTCGTCGTGGCCATGATCCTGCTGTTCGCCAACCCGTTCTGGACCTGGGTGATCGAGGCCGCGAAGACTGCCGGGGGGAACTGATCAGTGCAGATCGACTGGCTCACGGTGTCCGCCCAGATCGTGAACTTCCTGGTTCTGATCTGGCTGCTCCAGCGCGTACTCTACCGCCCGTTGGGCCGCGCATTGAAGGCGCGGGAGGAGGAGGTCGGTCGCAGCCTGCGCGAGGCCGAAGCCGCGCGCGCCGAAGCCGACGCCGAGGCGCAGGCGCATCGCGAAGCCCTGCAGCAGATAGAAGAGGCGCGGGCCGCCCGCCTGGAGGCGGTCGAGGAAGAGGCCGAGATCCTGAAGGCCGAGATGACCGTGAAGGTCCGCGACGATCTTGCCTTGCGCCGCACGGCCTGGCAGGAGCAACTCGCAGATGAAAAGGCCGCCTTTCTCGACCGGCTGCGCCGCCGCGCCAGCGAGGCCTTCGTGACGCTGGCCCGCCGCGCCCTGTCCGAGATGGCCGACGAGGATCTGGTGGATCGGATCGCGCGGGTCTTTGCCCGGCGCCTTTCCACCCTCGACGCCGACGAGTTGCAGCATCTGCAAACCGCAGCCGGTCACGGCGATACGCCGCTCGTCCTTTCCTCCTTCCCATTGTCGCCCGAGGCGCGGACGCTGGCGGCCGAGGCGGTCGGCCGGGTGCTGCACAAGGATGTCGACATCGACTTCCGTGAAGAGGCAGAACTGGAATGCGGCATCGTCCTGGCGGTCGGCTCGCGCCATATCGGCTGGACCCTTGGTGAACATCTCGACATGCTCGAAGCCGATGTCGCTGCCCTGCTTGACACCCGCGTAACGCCGGGGGACGAGACATGACATTGCAGGGAATTGCTGACGCGCTCTTCGACGAGATCGAGAGCCGAAGCGCCCGTGCCCCGCGCCTGTCTTCTCTGGAACGGGGCACCGTCACCCGTGTGCTGCGCGGGGTGGCATACGTTGAGGGCTTCACCGAGGTATCCTCGAACGAAATCATCGCCTTCGAGGGCGGGGCGACAGGCCTGGCGCTGGATTTGACGCTGAAACAGGTGGGGATCGTTCTGCTGGATGACCCGAGGGGGTTGCGCCCCGGCGACCATGCAATGCGGACCAAGCGCGTGGCCTCGGTGCCGACCGGGAACGCGCTTCTGGGTCGAGTGATCAATCCGCTCGGGCGGCCGCTTGACGAGCGTGGACCCGTTGCCACCGACCGGACCGGGCCGGTCGAGCGGCCGGCCCCCGCGATCATGGAGCGCGCGCCTGTCGCCCGTCCGCTGCAGACCGGGATCAAGGTCGTCGACGCCCTGGTCCCGATCGGCCGCGGCCAGCGCGAACTGATCATCGGCGACCGTCAGACCGGCAAGACCGCGGTAGCGCTCGACACGATCCGGAACCAGGCGGGGACCGGGGTCGTTTCGGTCTATTGCGCGATCGGCCAGCGCGGCGACGCGGTCGCGCGCGTGGTCGCCCGGCTGAGCGAAAGCGGCGTCATGCACAACTGCGTGGTGGTGACGGCGGCCGCCGAGGAGCCGCCTGGCCTGCAATACATCGCCCCCTATGCCGCGACCGCGATCGCCGAAAGCTTCATGCGCGCGGGGCGCGACGTGCTGATCGTCTATGACGACCTGACCCGTCACGCGCGTGCTTATCGCGAGCTGTCGCTCCTGATGCGGCGCCCACCGGGGCGCGAGGCCTATCCGGGCGACATCTTCTACCTTCACGCCCGGCTCCTGGAACGCGCCACCCAACTGCGCGACAGTGCCGGCGGCGGGTCGCTGACCGCGCTGCCCATCATCGAGACGCAGGCGCAGAACCTGTCGGCCTATATCCCTACCAATCTCATTTCCATCACCGACGGGCAAATCTACCTTTCGCCGACGCTGTTCCGGCGCGGGCAATTGCCCGCGGTGGATGTCGGCCGCTCGGTTTCGCGCGTCGGCGGCAAGGCGCAACTGCCCGCCTTCCGCGCGGTGGCCGGGCCGCTCAAGCTCGCCTATGCCCAGTTCGAAGAGCTTGAAGCCTTTGCGCGGTTCGGAGCCAGGCTGGACGACGACAGCCGCCGCCAGCTGGAACGCGGCCGGCGCGTGCGCGAGGCGCTGAAGCAGAACGAGGCGGCACCGTTGCCCGTCGCCCATCAGATCGCGTTGCTGCTGGCCGTGACCGAGGGGGTGTTCGATTCCGTTTCCATCGACGGGATGGAGGCGGCCGCCGCTCATGTCACCAATGCGGTGAACGCAACCGGGGAAGCCGGAGAGATCGCGGCCGGCGCCCCTCTCGAAGGCGCGCGGCGGGCGGCAATCCTGTCCGCGGCGCGGGCGGCCCTCGGCCAGGAGGTGTGATGGCCACGCTCGAGGAACTGTCCCGTCACATCGAGAGCGCCGAGGAGCTGCAATCGGTGGTGCGCACGATGAAGACGATCTCGTCGGTGGCCATCCGCCGCTACGAACTGGCCGAGCAGGCGATGGCGCGCTACCTGGAGACGGTTGAGATGGGCCTGCAGGTCGTCCTACGCGCGCGCGACGGTGCCGAGGCCGAACCTCCCGCCCGCGGGCACGGCCGCACCGCGGTGATGCTGGTTGGTTCCGAAATCGGCCTTTGCGGAGCTTTCAACGAAAAGCTCGTGGATTTCGCACTGAGCAACCTTGCCACGGCCGACACCGCGGCCGAAAATCGCCTCGTACTGACGATCGGGGCGCGTGCAGATGCAAGCTGGCGCGCCCAGGCCGAGCCGCCGGACGGCCATGAGCAGGCCCCCGCGACGTTGGAGGCGCTCTCGCGCACGGTGGATGCGGTGCTGACCCGCCTCGATCACTGGCAGGAGAGCGAGGGCGTGGTTCGGCTGGTGCTGTTTCACCACCGCCCTGGCGATAACGGGGCGGTTACGCCGGTGCAGGCCCCCCTGCTGCCACTCGATCCGGTCTGGCTTGCCGGGCTGCGCATGCGCCGCTGGCCGTCGCGCCGCCTGCCTGTCCCAGTCGGTGCGCCGGAGGCGCTCTTTCGCGTGCTGGTGCGCCAGCTCCTGTTTGCCCGCGTCTCAACCGCGATCATCCAGTCTCAGACGGCCGAACATGCCGAGCGTCTCAAGGCCATGCAGGCGGCCGACCACAGCATTGCCGAGAAGATCGATGATCTGCACATCGTGCACCGGCGGATCCGGCAGGAGGCGATCACCTCGGAACTGCTCGACATCGTCTCGGGCTACGGTGCCATCATGGATGAGAAATCTGAAGAGGCGACGACGGAGGGGGAAGCGCAAGGCGCCGTCCGGGCATCGTCAGACTAACCGAACTGCTCGGGTCATTTTGGTCTTCCCCCACTGAAGTGGTCCGCCGTTATGTTTAGGAAAACGGAGGACCATAATGTCTACGAAACGGCACAAGCCAGAAGAGATTATCACGAAGCTGCGGCAGGTTGAGGTACTTGTCGGACAGGGAGCGACACGCGTGGATGCGATGCGCGAAGTTCGCATAGCAGAACAGACCTATTACCGTTGGCGCAAGCAATATGGCGGTATGGGAACCGACCAGCTCAGGGAACTCAAACGCCTCCAGAAGGAGAATGAACGGCTGAGAAAGGCCGTCTCGGATCTGACGCTAGACAAGCTGATCCTGGCAGAGGCAGCAAAGGGAGTGAGGGCCGTCTCGGAAACGGTCCAGTGGACCGTTTCAGGCCGGAACGGGCGGAGCCCCTGAGCCCCGCTCGCCGCCGTGCTTGCATCAATCACCTCCGCGCCCGGTTCCGTCTGTCCGAGCGACGCGCCTGTCGTGTCCTGGGGCGGCACCGATCCACGCAGAGGAAGGTTCCGCAAGGCCGGGCCGACGAAGCACGGCTGGTCGCGGACATGATTGAGCTGGCACGCCAGTTCGGCCGTTACGGCTATCGTCGCATCGCGGCTCTGCTGAGAGATGCGGGCTGGGAGGTGAACGACAAGCGCGTCGAGCGCCTATGGCGGCGAGAGGGGCTAAAGGTGCCAATGAAACAACCGAAGAAGGGACGGCTCTGGCTGAACCCTCTCGGGACATTGCTTCGCAATGCCCTGCCGGGCAATGGACGGATCATGTGTCCGGCTGCGCCCCTGGTCAGCCCCCATTTGCTGGTCCGGTTTGATCATTAGGAGCAGGACTAACGAATCTGCTTGAGGCCGCCTGTCTGCGTGGTTCAAGCCCCCAAACGAAGGGGGCAAGATGAGCGGCATTTCTGGCTGACGGACGAACAGATTGAGCGACTGAGGCCGTTCTTCCCGAAGTCGCGAGGCAGGCCACGAGTTGATGACCGGCGGGTTCTGAGCGAGATAATCTACGTCAAGAAGAATGGGTTACAGTGGAAGGACGCGCCTTCGGTTCATGGCCCGTCCAATATGCTCTACAACCGTTTTGTTCGCTGGTCGCGCACGGGAGCGTTCGCGCACATCTTCGTGGAACTGGCCCGGCCCGGGCCGGACCGCGACACGATCATGTCGGTGATGAACGAGCTGAAGAACCGCGGGGTCCAGGACATCCTGATCGCCGTCGTCGATGGGCTGAAGGGCTTCCCGGAGGCGATCTCGGCGGCCTTCCCGGAAACCACGGTCCAGATCTGCATCGTGCATCTGATCCGGCATTCGATGAACTTCTGCAGCTGGAAGGATCGCAAGGCGGTCGCTGCCGATTTGCGCTCGATCTACCAGGCCCCGACCGCTGCGGAAGCCGCCCGGAAACTCGATGCCTTCGAAGAAAAATGGGCCGGAAAATACCCCTCGATCGGCCCGGCCTGGCGTCGGGCGTGGCAAGAGGTCATCCCTTTCTTCGCCTTCGAACCGGCAATCCGGAAGATCAAATACACCACGAACGCCGTGGAAGCGCTGATTGGCCTCTCCCGCACTGTTGTTGATGCACGAAAACGTCGGTGCGACGGCTGCTTGCCATCAATCCAGAATATCGCATTTTCTGAAAGGGTGGTGAAGTTCGTCAGGCCCGCCGTATCCTGAAGGTATTTCAGTTGAAAGGACTGCCCCGATGCGGGATCATACGGATTATTCGGGCTTGGCTGCACTTTCGATCCGCGAAGCGCCGCTGCCTGCCCTGAGCGATCACGAGCTTCTTCCCGAGAGCGAGATCGTAGGCATCCTCCGGGACGCCGCAGCGACGCACGAGAACGCCTTCGGCACGGATCCCGAGAGGAAGATGCGCCGAGCCGTCGCCGAACTGATCAACCGGAATATTGCCGGCGGGAACTCATTTCGAAGGCGGTGAGCAGGTTGGAGCCGTTGCCTCGGACGCTCCCCGGGCACTCAGGCTCAGAGTGGCCCAAACCATTGCAAACAAGAAAAGGCACAAAGTATCCATGGTCGATCAGCAGGACGCAAAATTGCCCCATGAGGCCGCCGACAGGATAACGAAGCCCTTCGCCCGCTTTCTGAAGATCGAAGCGGCGGCGGGTGGGCTCCTGCTCCTGGCCGTGCTGCTCGCGATGGCACTGGCCAACTCGCGTTGGGCAGAGGCTTTCCTGGCATTCTGGGAGACGCCCATTGGCCTGACATTCGGTTCGCTGGATTTCACCCGCTCCTTGCGCCACTGGATCAACGACGGGCTGATGACCTTCTTTTTCTTCGTACTTTCACTCGAACTCAAGAGGGAGATCGTTCTCGGAGAACTGAGAAATCCTCGACAGGCTGCGCTTCCTTTCGCAGGCGCCCTGGGGGGCATGGTCGTGCCGGCCTCTCTGTATCTCGCGTTGATGACCGGACAACCCGGGATCCACGGGTGGGGAACCGTGATGGCGACCGATACCGCGTTCGTGATCGGATGCCTTGCGCTTTTCGGGGGGCGGATCCCTCCAACCCTGCGTCTGTTCCTGCTTTCTTTGGCGATTTTCGATGATGTCGGGGCGATACTCGTCGTCGCTTTCGGCTATGGAGAAACCATGAATTGGTCGGCGCTCGGGCTCGGATTGCTGGGGATTGGCGTGGTCGCGGGCTTCTCGCGATTTGGGGTCAGAAGCGTCCCGATCTACTTCCTGCTGGGAGGCGCGATCTGGCTGAGCTTCGACGCCTCCGGCATTCATGCGACAATCGCCGGTGTGATCCTTGGACTGATGACGCCAACCCGCGTTTGGGTGAGTGATGCACGTTTGCGCGCGATTTTGGGACGTGTGCTGGCCTATCCGTCCGGCGAGCATTGGAGCGGAGACACCGCAGACCGCCATGATCTCCTTCAGGCCGGCAGAGCGGTCTCGGAATCCCTTTCGCCTGTAGAACGGCTCGAAACGATGCTGCACCCGTGGGTGGGCTTTGCAATCATGCCGATCTTCGCGCTGGCAAACGCCGGTATCACGATTCACGGCGCCGATTTCGGACAATCGGTCTCCTTGGCGATCATTGTCGGGCTGGTGTTGGGAAAACCGATTGGCGTTCTTGGGTTCAGCTGGCTCGCCGTCCGTTCCGGCCTGGCGGTGCTCGGGCCCGGTCTGTCGTGGCCCTTTGTCGTGGCCGGTTCCTTTCTCACAGGAATTGGTTTCACGATGTCGCTGTTTATCGCGGGCCTGGCGTTCGAGCCGGCGATGCTCAACGCCGCGAAGCTCGGGATTCTCTCGGGGTCAGCCATCGCAGCGGCAGCAGGGACCCTGATACTGGTTCGGCTGACATCTCTCGCAGCCCGGGCGTGAGGCGCAACATGAGACAACGACCCAGGTCGACTTCGCCCGGCGGTTTCTATCGTGTGATTCGGACTGGACGCGTCACTGGCCAAGACCGCAATTTGCGTGGTCAGCGAACACGGCAAGATCATCAAGGAGGCTGATGCTGCGAGTGAACCCGAGACGTTGGCGCACTGGTTGGGCGATCTGGACGGAAGCATTGCCGCGATCGGCCTTGAGGCAGGCCCGTTGTCGCAATGGCTACATAGTGGGTTGGCCGAAGCGGGATTGGATGCTGTCCTCATGGAAACGCGCCAGGTGAAGGGCGCCTTGAAAGCCATGCCGATCAAGACAGACCGCCGCGATGCCGAAGGGATCGCGCGCTTGCTGCACCTCGGATGGTTCCGTCCGGTTCACTGCAAGTCAGTCGCGGCGCAAGAGGTCCGTGCCGTGCTCGGGGCCCGGAAGCCCATCCAGCAGGGCATGATCGCTTTGGAAATGTCGCTGAGGGGCCTGTTACGGAACTTCGGCCTCAAGGTTGGCGCGATCTCTCGTGGCAGGTTCGAGAGCCGCATTCGAGAACTGGCGGATGGTGACACCATGCTGGAGACCGCAACAGGGCCAATGCTACGAGCCAGGGCCTCCCTTCGCCAGGAACTCGCAGTCCTAGAGAAGCAGGTGCGCCAGCTCGCCCAAGTCTCAAGTGGCCCGGCTCTCGCCAACCGGCGGAGAGGTGGTTTTCCGAGAGCCTCCCTTCCACACCCGTGCTACCGCGCTCGCCCGAATCCGCACTCTCCTGGCTGGCCACGTGGCGGAGGAGCTTTTATTCGGAGCGGCTGCGAGTGGGGCGGGTGAAGGTCCCGCCAGTGACTTGGCTCAAGCGACCATGTTGGCGTGCAAAATGGAAACCGAATTTGGATTCGGAAAAGGCGGATTGGTGTGGCAATCGTCGCAATCCGACAGGCTCATTGCTCTCATCCCCTGGCTGCGTCCCAGGATTCAGCAGCATCTGTCCGACGCGTCAGCGCAGGCCCGTGCCATCCTGATGAAGAAGATCAATGCGGTCGAACTGATCGCTACTGCGCTTATCCAAGAACGTGAGCTCAAGAGCGAAAGGCTGGAGCAGCTAATGTCGATTCAGGATGCCCTGATGTCGAGTTTCGCGAATGAAATCGGCCCTCCTGGAACCGCGGCGGGCACTGTCATTCCGTTTCCAAAGCGCGGAGAGGGGTGATCAAGAATAGGTAACGGGTAGGGCTTTCTTCATAGCTTCCGTTAACGGTTGAGAAAGAAACCAATGATCCGCCAGACAAGAGAAAGCCGGATGACGCGACCGCGGCATCCGGCTTTAATCCATGATAGGCATCGCAAACCAATCAGATGGTTTCTCGCTCCCTGATCCAGGCTTCGATGGCGCTTTGCCGCCAACCGATCCTGCGCTCGGTCAGTCGGATCGGTGCTGGAAAGCGATCGCAATCCAGAAGTCTGTAGATGCTCGACCGACTAAGGCCTGTGATGCCCTCAACCTCCTGCCGTCGTAAAATTCGATCATTCATTTTCTGTTTTCCTTATCAAATGATGAGCAAAATCTAGCAAATTGAGGTTTCGGCAGGGTTTAAGTTTTATCGGTTTTACCCGTCACAAACCTCGCCCATGCTTTCATTGGTTCTCGCCGCTTCTCGAGGTAGCTCGTGCGATTGTAGGCCCGCTCGACTTCGGGTCCGACTGCGTGCTGGAGAATGGTTTCGGCGACCTCGCGCTGGATATTCGTTTCGTCGGACAGCCAGGTTCTTAAAGAGGTTCGAAACCCGTGTGGACGGGCCGCGAGATGGCGTTCCACCATTAGATTGCGCATTTCCATTGGTCCGATCGGGTTCCCGTCCGGACCAGAGAACACAAATTCCCCTGAGGCGATGGAACGTGCCAGTTACAGAACATGCAAGGCTTCATTGCTCAAGGGAACATCGAATGGTTTCGTCAGGCCTCGACGGCCTTTGACGTTCTTAGCCGGGATCGTCCAGACACTGCCTTCAATCTGTTCGAACTTCATGTAGCGAACGGAAGCGGATCGCACGCCGGTGAGGAACAGCATGCGAAGGGCGAGCTCCACTGCGCTGGTGTCGCTAAGCGTCCTGTAAAAGCTTGGAACCTCACTCCAGAGCATTGCAGGGATGTTCCGGTTTTGCTGTGCTGGTTTACCGAGAAGGATCCTGGCCTTCTCGATAATTTGCAGGTCGACATCGTGATTTTGCGCGACCGCGTGCTGGTAGACCACCGTCAATCGGGACAGAGCCTTGCGCGCGCTTTCGCGCCGATCGTGCCAAATGTTTTGTAAAGCATCCTTCAGATCGTGCTGGTCGATCTTCGCAATTGGCATCTTCCCCAATCTGGGCAGGATGTAGAGCCGAAGCGGACTGAACCATTTGCCGTCATCGCCATTGTGCTTCAGCGTCTTGCGATGCACCCCGTAGGCCGCCTCGGCGATGGCGCCAAGCGTGCTTTCAACGCGCTTCAGTTTGCCCTGCTCGATCCTTCGGGTTTTAATCGGATCGATCCCGGACCTGACCTGTCTGCGAACATCCTCTGCCGCGCAACGGGCTTCTCGCAGGGGCACGTGACGGAGAGAACCGAGACCCATTTCTCGGGAGCGGCCCCATAGTGTGAATCGAAACGTCCATTGCGCACCGCCATCGGGCCGTTTGACAAGCCATAGTCCTTCGCCGTCCGCGTACTTCCCTGAGGGAAGGCTCTTCACCTCCGCTGCTGTCAGCCTGTTTGAAAGTCTCAAATTTTATCTACCTCCGTATCTACATGCAGCTTCAAGGCTTCCCGAAACCTTGTGGGAAGCCGTGCGAACCCTAATCCACTGGGATTAAACCAGGTTTAAAAGGCGTGGGAATTCGCTGGAACTGCTGATACGGAGAAGTTAGCCTCCGGCGGGAGTATCGGGGCCAAGAACAAGCATGTAAGCGCCTTCACGCTTTTTCTTGGCGAAAATACCCCGGCGGATTGGGGGCAGGCCCCCAATCCGCTTCGCCCCTGGGCGGAGCAAAAACGGCGCGCCCTGTAAGGGCGCACCGCTTGGGTCCGGGAAGGAGGTGTGGTCGGCAGGGTGCCGGGCTCAGCCCAGCTCGCCCGCCAGCGCCTTGTCGATCAGTGCGATGGTTTCCTCGACACCGTAAAGCGCGATGAAGCCGCCGAAGCGCGGACCCTGTGATGCCCCCAGCAGCACCTCGTACAGCGCCTTGAACCAGTCGCGCATCGGGTCGAACCGTTCGCGGCCCACCGAGAACACCAGCCCCTGCAGTTCCTCGGCATCCAGACCGCCGTCCCAGACGGCCAGCTTGTCGCGCAGTTCCTGCAGCGCCTCGCGTTCCAGATCGGTCGGCGCGCGGAACACCTTGGTCGGTTTGACGAAGTCGTTGTAATAGCGCACCGCGAAGCCGGCCGCCTGATCCATATCGGCATTGGTCTCGGGGCTCGCCTCGGGCGCGTAGCGGCGGATGAAGCCCCACATGGTTTCGGTGTCCTCGGCCCCCGAAACAGACGCCAGGTTCAGCAGCATCGAGAACGGCACCACCATGGTCGATGCCGGCGGGTTGCCGTTATGGATGTGCCAGACCGGGTTGTTGACCTTCTGCGCCGCGTCCTGACCCTCGAAAGCGCGCAGCTGCTGGTGATATTCGTCCACCGCCTTGGGGATCACGTCGAAATGCATCCGCTTGGCGGTCTTGGGCTTCTGGTACATGAAATAGGACAGCGACTCGGTCGAGGCATAGGTCAGCCATTCGTCGATGGTCAGCCCGTTGCCCTTCGACTTGGAAATCTTCTCGCCGTTTTCATCCAGGAACAGCTCGTAAGTGAAGTGTTCCGGCTTCTTGCCGCCGAGGATTTCGCAGATCCGGTCATAGATCGGCGTGTTGGTCGAATGGTCCTTGCCGTACATTTCGAAATCCACGTCCAGCGCCGCCCAGCGGGCACCGAAATCGGGCTTCCATTGCAGCTTCACGTTGCCCCCCGTGACCGGCAGGGTCCATTCGCGGCCGTCTTCGTCGTCGAAGGTGATGGTGTAGTCGGTCGCATTCACCTCCTTCATCGGCACGTAGAGAACGCGGCCGGTTTCGGGGTGGATCGGCAGGAAGATCGAATAGGTCTGCTGGCGCTCCTCGCGCAAGCTCTTCAGCATCACCTTCATCACGTCGTCATAGCGTTCGACGGCGCGCTTCAGCACCTCGTCGAACTGGCCCGACTTGTAGAATTCGGTGGCCGAGTAGAATTCGTATTCGAACCCGAACGTGTCGAGGAACCGGCGCAGCATCGCGTTGTTGTGGTCGCCGAAACTGTCGTATTCGCCGAACGGGTCGGGCACGGCGGTCAGCGGTTTCTGGATGTTTTCGTGCAGCAGTTCCTGGTTCGGCACGTTTTCCGGTACCTTTCGCATGCCGTCCATGTCGTCGGAAAAACAGATCAGCCGGGTCGGGATGTCGCTGATCAATTCGAAGGCGCGGCGGATCATCGTGGTGCGCGCCACTTCGCCGAAGGTGCCGATATGCGGCAACCCGCTGGGTCCGTAACCGGTCTCGAACAGAACGTGGCCCTTCGCGGGTGCCTGTTTCTCGTAACGCTTCACCAGCTTGCGGGCCTCCTCGAAGGGCCAGGCTTTCGATTTCAGGGCGGCGTCACGCAATTCGGACATCGGTTATCTCCAACAGGTCAGGGTCCGCCCGCGCCCCATGCGCGGCAGACCGACGCTTCCTATTGCGGCGGCGCGGCGCAGTCAATATTCTGCCCGTGCAACATGTGTCCCTGGAAGGCGTAGACTATGAAAACCGAACCGATCGCTCATCCGCTCAGTCCCCAAGACTGCCTCGTCGCGCTGATGATCGCCATGTCCGCCTCGGATGAAAACATGCGGACCGCCGAACTGCTGAAGATCCAGAACGCGGTCAACCACCTGCCGGTCTTCGCCGCTTACGACATCGACCGGATGCAGCAGATGGCGCAGACCGTGTTCGACCTGTTTTCGGAAGAAGACGGCCTCGACGCGCTGTTCGGGTTGATTCGCGACAACCTGCCGGAACATCTCTATGAAACGGGCTATGCGCTGGCCTGCGACGTGGCGGCCGCCGACGGCATGATCCCCGAAGCGGAACTGCGCCTGCTCGAAGAAATCCGTTATGAGCTGGATATCGACCGGCTGCATGCCGCCGCGATCGAACGCGGCGCCCGTGCCCGCCACCTGAGCGGCTGATTTCCGAGTAGAGCCACGGCCCGGAACAAGGCCGAAGGCCGCCGGGCCAGCGCCAGTCCGCCCCCCGGGCTGGCGCTTTGGAGGGACTTGCTCGGATGCTGATGGGACGCGCGGGTTTGGCGACCATAAACTGCCATTCTAAAAGGGTGGTTGCGCCATCCCGCGGACTGGCGCCGCCCCGGCTCACGCCCCGTACATCGCCCCCCAGCGTTCCAGCAGCTTCTGCTGCAGCCGCTTCGATTTGCGGTTCCAGCTGCGCCCGCCCTGGGGGCGTTCGCGTTCGCTCTTGCTCAGCTTGTTGCGCCGCGGCTGGTCCGCGGTGAGGATGGCAAAGGCCAGCTCGGTCCCGTTCCTGTCGGTGACATACCCGGCAAGGCAGCTGGCGAAATTCAGCGTCCCGGTCTTGGCCACCACCGTCAGCGGATGCGCCTTGTTCGGCTTGCCGTCCTCGTGCCGCAGGGGGATCTGTTTCAGGATCGGTTTCAGTTGCTCCTTCGCCAGCGGCGTGTTCAGCGCCGCCACCATGTCGCCCGCGTTCATCCGTGACGTGCCGCCAAGGCCGGAATGATCGACGAACCGCGCGTTCTTCATGCCCAGCCGTGTCTTGGCCCAGTGGCTCATCGCGGCAGCCGATGCTTCCAGAGAAACCGGCTTGTCGCCCGCCACCGTCGTCGCCGTCATCCCGATCATTTCGGCGGTCAGGTTGGTGGAATATTTCAGCATCGCGCGCAGGATCTCGCGCAGCGCCGGGCTCTCGTGGCTCACCAGCGTCTGTCCCTCGGGCAGCGTCGCCGACACGCTTTCGTTCTTCAGAACGATGCCATGGGCGCGGGCCAGCGTGCGGAACACGTCGCTGGCATATTTGTCCGGCCGCCGCACCGGCAACCAACGCGCGCCGCCATTGCCCAGGGCCCCGCTCGCCACGGTCCAGTGATCGGTGCCGCCGCGCTGTTCATAGGTGTAGACCGGGACCTTGCGGTTCTTCACCGCGATCTTCGCCACCGCCACCTCGGGGCGGTACTTGCGGCTGCGCGCATCCATCGTCACGCCCCAGCCGGACCCAGCCCGGCGCCATTCGAAATGCACCCGGTTGAAATTCAGCGCCAGGCCGCAGATCGCCGGGTTGTAGCCGGCATGATCCGGCTGGCCGTTGTCGATCGTGCGGATATAGGGCAGGGCGCCCGCCCAGACCTTGAAATTGCCGCGCACCTCGTGCACCCCCGCCGCCTTCAGCTGCCGCGCCATCGACGCCAACCCGTCGGTGTCCAGGGTCGGGTCGCCGCCGCCCGCCAGCACAAGATCGCCCTTCAGGACGCCGTTTTCCACCGGTCCGGTGGCGATCAGGCGGGTTTCGAACCGGTGTTCCGGTCCCAACCTTTCCAGCGCGTACATCGCGGTGATCGACTTGGTCACGCTCGCCGGGGGCAATCCCAGCGTATCGACACGGGTTTCCAGGACCTTGCCGGTGCCGGTGTCAGCCACCGCGAAACCGACCTGTCCGCTCAGCCCCGAGGCGCGGATCAGCGCCTCGGCGGCCGGAACCCCCTGTTTGTGCAATCCCTTCGGGCGCAGTACGGGCCGCAGCGATGCCGCTGGCGGCGCGGCCAGCGCCGGACCCGCCGAAAACGCGGCGAGCAGGGCGAAGAAACTGCGTCGTGAAACCGTCTGAACCATGCAACAGAGCCTAACCCCAGCCGCGGCTCAGGGACAAGCGCCGCAAACCACGCGCCGTCGTCAAATTAGCCCCAATCGCCCCGTTCGCGGATCATTGTTGATGACACGGAAACCATCGGCACGTTGAGGAAACACCAGCACGGCGCCGGGCAGCGGCCCAGCCTGCGGCTGTCGCGTGCCGGCAGCCGGTAGTCGCGGAACACCCGCGCCGCTTTCGACGCCCGCGCCGAAATCCGCTGCCGGGGCCGCGCCAGCACGCCGATGGGCACCCGCGCCATGATGTCCCGCCAGTCCTGCCACTGGTCGAACTGCACAAGGTTGTCGGCCCCCATCAGCCAGACGAAATTCAGGTCGGGCCGCTGCTGCTGCAGTTGCGCGATGGTCTGGGCGGTATAGCGGGTGCCGGTCTGGGCCTCGAAATCGCTGATCGCGACGCGCGGGTGATCCATCACCTGCCGCGCATGGTCCATGCGTCGCCGCAAATCCGCCGGACCCTGTTGTTTCAACGGGTTGCCGGGGCTGACCAGCCACCACACCTGGTCCAGGCCGAACCGTTTCAGCGCTTCGCGGGTGATATGGGCATGGCCTTCGTGGGCCGGGTCGAAAGACCCACCCAGCAGCCCGATCACCTGTCCGGCGCGCGCATATGGCAATTCGTAACGCATCGCGTTTCCTTGGCCTTTCGCGGCGCGCGCTGTCAACCGCCCATGCGCGGCTTGACGGGCGGAAATGGTTGTTTTAGGTGAATTAAAAATAGTTTACTCGAGTCAACGAACATGCCGCAAGACCCCGTCGCCCGCATCCGCCGCTTCAACCGTGCCGTCACCCGCGAAACCGGCGCGCTGGATCAATCCTTCCTGGGGCGTGGCCGCCCGCTCGGGCCGGCCCGCGTGCTGCATGCCATCGGCCCGGACGGCACCGATCTGGAAGCGATCCGCGATTACCTCGATCTGGAAAAGGCGTTGCTCAGCCGGTTGCTGAAATCGTTGCAGGAAGAAGGACTGCTGGAACTCGACAGGGACCCCGCCGATGGCCGCCGCCGCATCGCCCGGCTGACCGAAAAGGGCAGGGCGGAACAGGCCGCCTATAACGCGCTGTCCGATGATCGCGCCCGCGCCCTGCTGGAACGCCACCCCAAGCCCGAGGCGCTGCTGGCGGCGATGGATCTCGTCGCCTCGGCGCTTGGCCGCGACCGGATAGCCCTGGCCGAGGCCGATCCGCGCAGCGACGACGCCGTCTACTGCCTCGGCGAATACTACGCCGAACTGAGCCGCCGGTTCGAAACCGGCTTCGACGTCAATCTCAGCTGCGACCCCGACGCCACCGACATGATGCCCCCGCGCGGCAGCTTCCTGATCGCCCGTTCCGACGGGCTGCCGCTGGGCTGCGTCGGGCTGAAGGGCACCGACAAGGGCTACGGCGAGATCAAGCGGCTCTGGGTCTCCCCCGCCGCGCGCGGCTTGGGCCTCGCCCGACGGTTGATGGAGGCCGCCGAGGGGGCCGCCCGCGACCTCGGCATCGCGCTTCTGCGGCTCGACACCAACTCGGCCCTGCCCGAGGCGGTGGCGCTCTACCGCAATACCGGCTGGACCGAGATCGAGCGCTTCAACGACGACCCCTACCCGGATCATTTCTTCGAGAAGCGGTTGTGAGAGGAAAGTCTAAGGAGACTCCATAAATTCAAGCGGATTCACTAGCGGTCATCTTGTCTCAAGTACATTAAGGGTAGTTTCATTTTCGCTGAGTCAGCGATAAATTCCTCGTCACAAGAGTACTGTACCAAGTTGTCGCGTGCTTTGTTGAGAAGCCTTATAAAAATTTCACCAGCCATCTCATGGAATGCGTTGACCACGTGGTTCGCAGCAGGTGCTAGCCATTTTAGGTAGCCCTCGAACTTTTCTTGAGGTGTTCCTGAACCGTAGGCCTCAACAAATTGGGTGTTCAAGAATGCTCCGAACACCATATCATCCACAGCGGGAAAAACCGAATTTGCTTTCGTTCGGTGAAATAGGAAGCGTTCTTCCGAGGAACTTGAAATATTATCCAGCCATTTCTCAACCTCAGATGTTGGACAGTGACCACCAAGGTGGTTTCTCATATACTTTGCCAGCACAAAATATTCGCTATCGGTAAACTGCTTCGTCCTCCGTCGCCAGATTTCGGATATGCTTGTTTTTATTTCACTTAGTGGCTTCTTATTGTATCGACGCCCTAAAGCTTTTTGAAACCCGCCTTGGGCATTGACCGCTTCTACAACTTTTAGGTTCAGCATTCTAAGCAGCATATGCGATCTGGCCCTTGCCACCTTGCGGAAAGCGGGATGATCCGGATGCGGTTCCATCGACATGAGCCACAGATGTTGAAGTTGCATTATTTCATCTGCTGCTAGAGCTAACACAAGGAAGGCTGAGGTTACTTCTTTGCCGAGTTTTTTCCTGTCTTCACTCGTTAAATGCATCTCTAAAAATTCGATACTATCAGTCATAGTCGTCCCTTTGTGCCACTGTATGGCAAGCATTGCCCCCACCCCTGCACTCAGCTATCACACCGTCCAACGTGAATTCCCTGCAACGGAGCGACCCTGATGGCCTCTTACCAGTATGTCTACCACATGTCCGGCGTCTCCAAGACCTATCCGGGCGGCAAGAAATGTTTTGAAAACATCAACCTGAACTTCCTGCCCGGGGTCAAGATCGGCGTCGTCGGCGTCAACGGCTCGGGTAAATCGACCCTGATGCGGATCATGGCCGGCATCGACAAGGATTATCAGGGCGAAGCCTGGGCCGCCGAAGGGGCCAAGGTCGGTTACCTGCCGCAGGAACCGGAACTCGACCCGTCGCTCGACGTGCGCGGCAACGTCATGCTGGGCGTGGCCGAGAAGAAGGACATCCTGGATCGCTACAACGACCTGGCGATGAACTACTCGGATGAGACCGCCGATGAGATGGCCAAGCTGCAGGACGAGATCGACAGCCAGAACCTGTGGGATCTGGACAGCCAGGTCGATATCTCGATGGAGGCGCTGCGCTGCCCCCCCGATGATGCCGACGTGACCTCGCTCTCGGGCGGTGAAAAGCGCCGGGTGGCCCTGTGCAAGCTGCTGCTGGAATCGCCCGACATGCTGCTGCTCGACGAACCGACCAACCACTTGGATGCGGAAACCATCGCCTGGCTGCAGCAGCACCTGATCGATTACAAGGGCACCATCCTGATCGTCACCCACGACCGCTATTTCCTCGACGACATCACCGGCTGGATTCTGGAACTCGACCGCGGCCGCGGCATCCCCTACGAGGGCAATTATTCCAACTGGCTGGAACAGAAGGCCAAGCGGCTGTCGCACGAAGCCAAGGAAGACAAGGCGCGGCAGAAGACGCTGGAACGCGAACTCGACTGGATCCGCCAGGGCGCCAAGGCGCGGCAGTCGAAATCCAAGGCCCGGATCGCGGCCTATAACGATCTGGCCAACCAGTCCGAGCGCGAAAAAATCACCCGCGCCCAGATTGTCATCCCCAACGGTCCGCGTCTGGGATCGAAGGTGATCGAGGTCAACGGGCTCAAGAAACACATGGGCGACAAGCTCCTGATCGAGGATCTGTCGTTCGACCTGCCGCCCGGCGGCATCGTCGGCGTCATCGGCCCCAACGGCGCCGGTAAGACCACCCTGTTCCGCATGCTGACCGGCCAGGAACAGCCCGACGAGGGCACGGTGGAATACGGCGACACGGTGAAACTGTCCTATGTCGACCAGTCCCGCGACGACCTGAACGACAACGACACCGTATGGGAAGCGATTTCCGGCGGCGCCGAGCTGATCGAACTGGGCGACGCCCAGGTCAATTCCCGCGCCTATTGCTCGTCGTTCAACTTCAAGGGCGGCGACCAGCAGAAGAAACTGTCGCTGCTGTCGGGCGGTGAACGCAACCGGGTCCACATGGCGCGGCTTCTGAAGGAAGGCGGCAACGTCCTGCTGCTCGACGAACCGACCAACGACCTCGACGTCGAAACCCTGCGCGCGCTTGAAGACGCGCTGGTCGATTTCGCCGGCTGCGCCGTGGTCATCTCGCACGACCGTTTCTTCCTCGACCGGATCTGCACCCACATCCTCGCCTTCGAGGGCGACGCCCATGTCGAATGGTTCGAGGGCAACTTCGAGGAATACGAGGAAGACAAGAAGCGCCGCCTCGGCCCGGACGCGCTGGAGCCGAAACGGCTCAAGTACAAGAAGTTCACGCGGTGAGACTGAAGTAAAAAAACACGCGGTAAAACGCTTCAATTGGGCGGGGTTTTCCCCGCCCTTTTTCTTTTGTGCTGGCAGGAGGCAGGAATTTCGAATTGGCGCCCTTGCGGGGGAGGGCTTGATCTCAAAGTAGTGGCTCTTGAAATGGTACAATGATAGGTTCGTTTCTAGGGTCAGGACTCATAGCCAATAGATGACGGTTGCAGCGAGCGCGATTGCGGAGAGGAAGACCTTCGGGCACCTGT
>NZ_JADMKU010000049.1 GCF_018219815.1 Thalassovita aquimarina | reverse complement strand
GTAAGCGCCTCGGCGATCCCCTCCTGCCGCTCTGAGGCTATCTGTGCGAGTCCTGTTGTCGAGATGAGGCATAGGACTGGACGGCAAAATGGACGGCTCTTTAGACGGCTCAACGGATGGTTACGCGGGCCGGATCGAGGTTTTGGAAGGCCGGTCGGGCCGGCGCATGCGGAGCGAGGCGGAACGGGCGCGGATCGCGGCCGAGAGCCTGGTGCCCGGGGCGAAGGTGACGGATGTCGCACGGCGACATGACGTGACCCGCTGGCAGGTCTACGATTGGCGCAAGAAGCTGATGGCCGGCGCGCTGGCTCTGCCCGCCGGGATAACTGACGAACCGATGTTCGCGGCGCTTGTCGTGGAGCCGAAGCCGGCCCGGCCTGCACCCGGCCCGAAACGGCGCGGCGGCGCGACCAGGTCCAGCAAGATCGAGATGGTGGTCGATGGCGTGACCCTGCGTGTGCCGCCGGACATCGACGAGGCGCAGTTGACCCGGATGATCCGCGCGATCCGGGCGGCATCGCAATGATCTCGCCGGCTGGTGGGCTGCGCGTCTACGTGGCCACGCGCCCGACGGATTTCCGGAAGGGCATAGACGGCCTGGCGCTGCTGGTTCAGGAGGTGATGGGCCTCGACCCGTTCAGCGGCGCAGCCTTCGTGTTCCGGGCCAAGCGCGCGGACCGCATCAAGGTGCTGGTCTGGGATCAGACCGGCATCGTGCTGGTCCACAAGCGCCTGGAAGGCGCGAAGTTCGTTTGGCCCAAGGTTCAGGACGGAGTGATGAAGATGTCGCCCGCGCAGTTCTCGGCGCTGTTCGAAGGCCTCGACTGGCGGCTTGTCCGCCCCGAACCTGTGCGGCGGCCGGAACTGGCCGGGTAGCTGCGGCAGAGTGACTCGGCGATGATTTGTTAGTGGTGGCGATCCCGCCCGTGTGCTTGATCGCAGCCATGACTGACACCGCCCTGGCCGAAGAGAACGCGCTTCTGAAGGCCCGCCTCGCCGAGACCGAGGCGGCGCTGGCGGATGCGGTCGAGGCGCAGCGGCGGCTGGAAAGCATCGTCAGCGAATTGCGTCGGGAGAAGTTCGGGCGGAGGTCCGAGAAGCTCGACCCGGAGCAGTTCAATCTGCCGCTCGAAGATGTCGAGCTGGCGCAGGGCGTGCTGGACGCGGCGCAGGAGAAGGCGCGACGCGCACTGAAGGGGCAAGGTGCTGCCGAGAGCGGCGTGCCGAAACGCAACCGCGGCCATCTTCCGAAACACCTGCCCCGGATCGAACGGGTCATCGAACCCAAAAGCACGCTCTGCCCCTGCGGTTGCGGCGAGATGGCCAGGATCGGCGAGGATGTCTCCGAGCGGCTGGACGTGGTGCCGGCCCAGCTCCGCGTGCTTGTCACCCGGCGCCCCAGATATGCCTGCCGGCGTTGCTCCGGCGCGGTGGTGCAGGCGCATGCCCCGGAACATGTCGTGCCCGGCGGGCTGCCTACCGAGGCGCTGATCGCGCAGGTCATGGTGGCCAAGTTCGGCGACCACCTTCCATTCTACCGCCAGGCCGAAATCTATACCCGGCAGGGGATCACCCTGGATCGGGCGACGCTCGGCAACTGGGTGGGGCGCGCCTGTTTCCATCTGCGCCCGATCGCCGATCACCTGAAGGAGCGGCTGAAACGCGCAGACCGGGTGTTCATGGATGAAACCCGTGCGCCGGTGCTCGATCCCGGGCGGCGGAAAACGAAAACCGGCTACTTCTGGGCCATTGTCGCCGACGACCGGGGTCACGGCGGTGCCGGCCCTCCCGTGGTGATGTTCCACTACGCGCCCGGCCGCGGCGCCGTGCATGCGCTTCGATTCCTCGAGGGCTATCGCGGGCGGTTCGTGCAATGCGACGGCTATGAAGCCTATGACAAGCTCACCAAGGTCGACCGGCCTGAGGGCCCATGGATCCTCGTCCATTGCTGGACGCATGCGCGTCGGAGGTTCGTGAAGCGCCTGGAAAAGGACGGCTCACCGATTGCCGAGGAAGCCCTGCGCCAGATCGCCGAGCTCTATGCCGTCGAGAAATCCGTGCGCGGCCTGGGTCCCGAAGACCGGCTTGCCGCCCGGCGCGAACTCTCCGCACCGATCATCGCCGCCTTCCGCCCTTGGCTCGAGGCGCAGCTGTCGCGCATCCCGCGTTCGTCAAAGCTGGCCGAGGACATCCGCTACACCCTGGCGCGTTGGCCCGGCCTGACACGGTTCCTTGAAGACGGCCGTCTGGAGTTGGACACCAACCCGGTCGAGAACCAGATCAGGAAGATTGCTCTGACCCGGAAAAACGCCCTCTTCGCCGGGCACGAGGTCGGCGCAGAGAATTGGGCATTGCTCGCCAGCCTGATCGCGAACTGCAAGATGTGCGACGTCGATCCGGTCAGCTACCTCTCCGACACGTTGCGCGCGTTGCTTGACGGTCATCCCAGAAGCCGCATCGACGAACTCATGCCCTGGAACTTCGCGGTCGCGTCAAGCCGCGCCGCGTAGGGGATCGCCGAGGCGCTTACG
>NZ_JADMKU010000048.1 GCF_018219815.1 Thalassovita aquimarina | reverse complement strand
CGACTATGGCAGCCTGGGCGACACCTCGACCCTGGCCGATCCGTCGGTGGTCGACGACCTGATCGAAAACCGCATGAGCTGAAGTTAACGAAATTATAACGGCGCACAGTGTTGTGAATTTTTGCATTGTGCGCCGAACATGCCAACGTCAGACTTCAATTCGCTGAAAAACGCCCGTGTGAAGAAAATGTTCCCACTGCACATCAAAAGCCTGATTTGGCGCACGAAAATTTTGTCCAAACTTACGCGTAGTCGGGCCAAGCTTTCATGGCCTGTAACGATATTTTTCGTAGATCTTCCTCGGTCGCGCCGTCGCGAGCCTGCATCGACATACCCTCCAGTACACAATTGAAGAATCTAGCCAGCGGAACGGGATCCAGATCCGAGGGAAGTTGCTCTGCCTCTACTCCATTCTGGAGCCTTTCGGCGAGGTGGGCCTCGGCTTCCAGGCGCCTTTCCCGCAACAATTTTTCAATCGATCCGGAAGACGGGGACACAGCAGTTGCTGCCGAATACATGAAACAGCCTGCTGGAGTTTCCGGTTCTGTGAACAGCCGTGCTGCACGGTCGAACAACCCCTCAACGGCCTCGCGGACCGTTAGGTCTGGATCGTTGATCGGCCCGTAGAGGGTCGCGCTGAATGTCGCGCCATAGCGGTCCACGACTGCAGCGAACAGGTCGGCCTTGTTACCGAAGGCGGCATAAAGGCTGGGCGCGCCGATACCCATTGCGGCGACAAGGTCCGACATGGATGTGGCCTCATAGCCGTGTCGCCAGAACAACCTTACGGCTTTGTCAAGCGCCGCATACTTGTCGAACCTGCGCGGTCGACCGGGGGGACGCTTGTTCGAAGTCTGCTCCACTTTGCATTACCTCATTGTTTAATGATCGATACAGAATTGCTTGCACCTTTCGTCTGCTCGAAATATATAATGTCCGTTATATAAATTAAAGGAACGATAATGAGTGCATATGTCGTTGTCGAACTGGCCGTTAAAGATGCTGCTACAAAGGATCGCTATTCCGCCGCTGCGGGTCCGGTCATCAAGGAATTTGGCGGTGAGTTAATCGTCGGTGGAGCCTAGACAGCTTTGACTGGCGACGCCCGTTTGCCCAACGGAGCAATCATTCGATTTCCGGACCGCGAAAAGGCAATGGCTTGGTGCAATTCGCCTGCCTACCAGGCGACGCTTTCGAAATGCGATTCCGGGATGACCTGCACGTTCCGCTTGATCTGGTAAAGCTGCAGGCGGCTCACGTGTCCATTCAATCCAACATCAAATCCAGCATGAGGAATACAATGACTCTCTCTCGTAGAACCCTATTTTCCGGCGCTGCCGGTGCCGCGGCTGCGCTTGCAGCGTCCTCGCTTCCACGGATAGCGACAGCGAAAGCGCCTTTGGCGACGTCGCATCAATCAGGTGTTGTCCGCCGCCGTGTAGGCTCGCTCGAGGTTACAGCGTTGCTCGATGGCTACTTGGAAATGACCCCCGAGCTGTTCGGTGCGCCGTTGGATGAAGCTGCAAGACTTGCCACGGAACAGTTCAAGGGGGGCGAGCCGAACCTGAGCCCGGTCAACGCCTTTCTGGTGAATCTTGGTGATCGCTTGGTGCTGATCGATACGGGCGCGGCGAATTCGTTCGGGCCTACACTCGGCAGACTTCCTGAAGCTCTTGCCGCGAACGGAGTCAGTCCCGCCCAGATCGACGCGATCCTTCTGACCCACATGCATCCCGACCACATTGCAGGGGTTATCGACGCCAACGGCAATGCCGTTTTTCCGAACGCCGAGATGATCGTACCGGAAGCAGATTTCGCCTATTGGCATGATGATGCCAGCATGAGCGCCGCACCGAACGCCTTCAAGCCGTTCTTCAAGGGCGCACGGCTGGCTGCAAAGGCATATGAAGGCAGAACGACAAAAATATCGGGCGAGGCGGACGTTTTTGGCGCTCTGAAGGCTGTCCCGTTGCCGGGCCATACGCCCGGACATACCGGTTACATTCTGAACTCGGGAGATGCGTCTCTCTTCATTTGGGGCGATACCGTGCATAATGCAACCTACCAACTCGCGCATCCCGAATGGGGACCAGCCTTCGATGTGGATCCCGAGATGGCTGCCAATTCCCGCAAGCGCGCCTTGGATATGTCTGCCGCAGATCGGTTGCTGATCGCTGGCATGCATATGCCATTCCCTGCCGTCGGGCACATTGCAACCGAGAACTTGGGCTATAAGTTCGTCCCGGCAGAATGGCCTTACGCGCTGTAGTCAAGCGAACGGCATTGTCAAGTTGATCGCGGTGTTACGCCCGGATAGCGGGTGATCATTAAAGCCACGCCGACAATCCCACGCCTAGGCAGACACGTTTGCCTCTGGGGTGGCTATACTGCGGAAATGACGGCTTGATTGTTCGAAATTAAGTTTGTCGCAATCCATGACCGACAACTTGGCAATGCCTTTTCAGAAGGCTGCAATAAACGGAGTACAACAATGCCCTCTAGGTACGCTTCTCTATTCGCACCGCATAAGGCTTTGTTACACAAATCCAGGGACAAGTAGACGTCAAAAGGAGTGCTATCGAACAGGGCTGCACCACTCCGTCCGTTTGCGAAATGCGAGAGCGCAGAATGAAACAAACAGAAAGACCGTTACCCACTGGATGGTGCCTGTATCAAATCGCCTAAATCGCCCTGCTGGCGCTGACGTTAGACAAGTGACGGAATTCTAGGGTCAGGACTCATAGCCAATAGATGACGGTTGCAGCGAGCGCGATTGCGGAGAGGAAGACCTTCGGGCACC
>NZ_JADMKU010000047.1 GCF_018219815.1 Thalassovita aquimarina | reverse complement strand
GCATCGACGAACTCATGCCCTGGAACTTCGCGGTCGCGTCAAGCCGCGCCGCGTAGGGGATCGCCGAGGCGCTTACGCTTTGTTGGGCACCGCCAGGTAGCTGCAACAGCCCGGCGGCACGGTGTGTCACGCTCTCTGCTGACGGTATGGCGGCGCCAGTATCGGGACGGCGAGCTTGGTGGCGAGACAGCGCCGGCATTCATTCCGTTGACGCTTTCGCCTGGGACGCCCGCGCCCGCGACAGCACCAGTGGTGCAGTCCGGCGCCAGTGATGTCCGGCTCGAGATCGTGCTGAGGAACGGGCGCCGGCTCCTTGTCCCCTCCACGGTGGACCTGGAGATTCTGGCGCGGCTCCTCCCGGTTCTGGACAGTCGATGATCGCCTTCCCGGCGGGGGTGCGCGTATGGATTGCGGGCGGGGTCACCGACATGCGGCGCGGCATGAACACCCTGGCGCTGACGGTGCAGCAGGGCCTCGGGCGCGATCCGCATGCGGGCGAGATCTTCTGCTTCCGCGGGCGCAAGGGAGATCTGGTCAAGCTGCTCTGGCACGATGGGGTCGGCATGTCGCTCTACACCAAGCGGCTGGAGGCCGGGAAGTTCATCTGGCCGGTCAGCCGGAGTGGTGAGGCGGTGCAGATCTCCGCAGCCCAGCTCGGCTACCTTCTGGAGGGCATCGACTGGCGTAATCCACGTTGGACACAACGCCCTGCAAAGGCGGGATAAATCGACCTGTTCAGTCTTATTTGCATGGGCTTTCCGATGCCGGTGTGGTAGGTCTCGACCATGTCAAATACCGCTTCCGAGATTGCCATATTGCGCGCCGCGCTCGCGGCCTCGGAGGCCCGTGCCGAGGCCGCGGAAAGCGAACTGGCGCAGGTCCGCGCGGTGGTCTCGACCTCCGAGGCAATGATCAGGCACCTCCGGCTCGAGATCGCCAAGCTCCGGCGCGAACAATATGGCCACAGCTCGGAACGGCGGACCCGCCTGATCGACCAGATGGAGTTGCAACTCGAGGAGCTTGAAGCAGCGGCCACCGAGGACGAGATCGCGGCAGAGAGGCTGGCGAAGACCACGACCGTCGCAGGCTTCGACCGCCGCCGCACGACCCGCAAGCCCTTTCCGGACCATCTGCCGCGCGAGCGGGTGGTGATCGCGGCCCCCGCGGCCTGTTCCTGCTGCGGCTCGGATCGGATTGTGAAGATGGGGGAGGATATAACCGAGACGCTGGAGGTGATCCCGCGGCAGTGGAAGGTGATCCAGACAGTCCGCGAGAAGTTCACCTGCCGGCAGTGCGAGAAGATCAGCCAGCCGCCGGCGCCGTTCCACCCCACACCGCGCGGTTGGGCGGGGCCGAACCTGCTGGCGATGATCCTGTTCGAGAAGTTCGGACAGCATCTGCCTTTGAACCGTCAGGCCGAGCGCTACGCAAAGGAAGGTGTCGATCTCAGCCTTTCGACGCTCGCCGATCAGGTCGGGGCATGCGCCGCCGCGCTGGAGCCCCTCCATGCGCTGATCCGTGCCCATGTCCTCGAGGCAGAACGTTTGCACGGCGATGACACGACGGTGCCGCTATTGGCAAAGGGCGGGACAAAAACCGCCCGGCTCTGGACCTATGTCAGGGATGATCGTCCCTTCGGCGGCGGGGCCCCACCTGCCGCCCTGTTCCACTTCTCCCGCGACCGCGGAATGGCCAACCCGAACCGACATCTCGTCGGCTGGCAGGGCGTCCTGCAAGCCGACGCCTATGGGGGCTACAACGACCTCTACCGCGCCGACCGTGGCCCGGGGCCGGTCGAGAGCGCGCTATGCTGGAGCCACGCCAGGCGCAAGTTCTTCGAGCTTGCCGACATCAAGGGAATTGTCCGCAAGGGCAAACCTGCACATGACATATCACCGGTGGCGCTGGAGGCGGTGACGCGGATCGATGCGATCTTCGACATCGAACGCGGCATCAATGGCCTGACCGCTGCGGAACGGCAGGAAGCCAGGCAACAACTGTCCCGCCCTCTGGTCGAGGCATTGCACGACTGGATGCGCACGGAACGCGACAGGATGTCGAAGCATAGCCCGGTCGCCAAGGCGATCAGCTACATGTTCGCGAAGGACCGCTGGACAGCCTTCAGCCGCTTCCTTGACGATGGCCGTATTTGCTTGACGAACAATGCTGCCGAACGGGCCCTGCGGGGCGTAGCCCTCGGCCGGAAGTCCTGGCTCTTCGCCGGCTCCGAGCGTGGTGGCGACCGCGCCGCCTTCATGTATTCCCTGATCGTCACCGCCAAGATGAATGATGTTGACCCCCAAGCCTGGCTCGCCGATGTCCTCGCCCGGTTGCCCAACACGACGGTCTCCCAGGTGCCGGATCTCCTGCCCTGGAACTGGTCCCAGGCTGAACAAAGGATAGCCGCATGACCCTGATCGCCCGCCTTCGGATCATCCTGAACGACGTCGACCCGCAACCGATGCGGCATATCGAGGTGCCGCTGAAGATCAGGCTCGACCGGCTGCATGAGGTTATACAGGCGGCCATGGGATGGACAGACACCCATCTCTACGAGTTCCGCGCCGGTGACGCCAGTTGGGGCCTGCCCGATCCGGATGGGTTCTACGATGGTCCCATGTCCGCGAAGAAGACGACGCTGGAGAAGGTACTCGAGGAAACCGGCGTCAGGACGATCCAGTATGTCTATGATTTCGGCGATGACTGGGACCACAGCATACGTATCGAGCGAGTCAACGATGCCATCCCCGGCATGATCTATCCACGGCTCCTCAAGGCCACCGGCGCCTGCCCACCCGAGGACGTCGGTGGCGCCTGGGGCTACGAGGAATTCCTCGAAGCCCTCGCCGATCCTGATCATGAGCAACACGAGGACATGAAGCTATGGTCAGGTGGTTCCTTCGATCCAGAAGATGCCCGGATCGACAGGATCGTCCAACGACTTGAACTGCTTGCAAAGGAATGGACCCCGCGGCCCCGCAAACCCAAAGCTCCCAAGGGTACGACCTGAGAACTGCCACAATCCGCGGCCTACGCCGGATGGTTACACCAAATCGGGGAAATACCCTTCTCTTTCTAGGGTCAGGACCCATTGATTTCCGCCGGGTGGCGTGATTCACCGTTCGAAAAACGAGCGGTAAAATGTCTG
>NZ_JADMKU010000046.1 GCF_018219815.1 Thalassovita aquimarina | reverse complement strand
TCAGACATTTTACCGCTCGTTTTTCGAACGGTGAATCACGCCACCCGGCGGAAATCAATGGGTCCTGACCCTAGGCTCCAGACTCATTGATTTTCACAGCCAGAAGATGACGGTTGCGGCGAGAGCGACGGCCGAGAGGAAGACCTCCGGACATCTGTCGTAACGCGTCGCGACACGGCGCCAGTCCTTCAACCTGCCGAACATGATCTCGATCCGGTTGCGGCGCTTGTAACGGCGCTTGTCGTATTTGACCGGCTTGCCGCGCGATTTCCGGCCCGGAATGCAGGGCTTGATCCCCTTGTCTTTCAGGGCCTCGCGGAACCAGTCTGCGTCATATCCGCGATCTCCCAGCAGCCATTCGGCCCTCGGCAGACCATCCAGCAGTGCCGCCGCACCGGTATAATCGCTGACCTGGCCGGCGGTCATGAAGAACCGCAATGGGCGGCCGTTGGTGTCGGTCACGGCATGCAGTTTCGTGTTCATGCCGCCCTTGGTGCGCCCGATCAGGCGGCCACACCCCCCTTTTTGCCCCGCAGGCTGGAGGCCGTGCGGTGGGCTTTCAGGTAAGTCGCGTCAATCATGATGGTAGTCTGGTCCGCCGCCTCGGAGGCCAGCCCCTCGAAGATCCGGGCGAACACGCCCATCTCGCTCCAGCGCTTCCAGCGATTGTAGAGCGTCTTCGGCGGCCCGTATTCCTTCGGCGCATCGCACCAGCGCAACCCATTGCGATTGATGAAGATAATGCCGCTCAACACGCGCCGATCATCGACGCGTGGCTTGCCATGACTCTTCGGGAAATAGGGCCGTAGCCGCGCCATCTGCTCGTCGCTCAGCCAGAAAAGATTGCTCATTATGCCCTCTGTTTTTGAGGGCACGTGAATCACGCAACCAAATCAGCCGCAAGCCGATTAATGGGTCTGGAGCCTAGCTGGTCCGTTTATAGATTGGATGCTTTCAAAGGAGGTTGCACGCATCTCATAGAGTACGCGCGTTGCGTCGGCACCATAGCAAGATACAATTTTACGGCGAACCTTCGGCCCATTTTCCGAAAATGTAAACGTTCTTGTTGCGAAGCCTTTAGACCTGAACTAGAGGAAGAAATTAACCAGTGTGAAGTATCTTTGATACCTGTTGATTATAGTGTACTTAGATACGGTTTTATTTTGGTTCTGAGTAGCGTGTGATACGGCCTCTTGAGGTATAGCCTAGAAAGATGCTATGCGCGGCGACGAAGCAAGATTGCCCCTATAGCTCAGCTGGTAGAGCAAATGATTTGTAATCATTAGGTCCGCGGTTCGAGTCCGTGTGGGGGCACCATTTTACACACACACGGAGCCGACCGGGTAAGATAAGGGTTCGAGTCCGTGTGGGGGCACCATTTCCCTTCAGAATAAAGACGTTAACCTCCATCTTTCTCAAACCGGGCGGACAAAACCGGGCACAGCGAGATCACCGCGCCCGGTAACTATCGCCCATATTTGAGCTCGGGCGGGTTTCCTGAAGCCCTGTCACGGCTCCATCTCCTTGATATCGATATCGTCCTTCCTCCCAAATCCTCGCCCAGATACCTGCCGCCCCCCCTTGGCACTGGTGCGAACCGAGCCTGACACCTGCCGCGCATTCAAGCGATCGCGATCCGGACATTCGGGCGTGAACTCGCAAGGGACAGGGAAGACCTACGGATGACTAGTGCGCCCTGAGTCATTGCTTTCCGTCCAATCCATCCCCGACAGCGCGACGTTTTCGAGCGCATGAACAAGGGGATTGACAGCAAGGGTAGCGATCGCTAACTTATCCATCATGACACAGGACTTGTTTTACATCTCGCCCGACGATTCCCCGGCCAAGCGGCGCATCATGAAAGACGGGCTTCACCTGTTCGCGACGCGCGGGCTGTCGGCCACCTCGATCCGGGATATCGCGGCGGCGACCGGGTACAGCAACCCGGCGCTTTACAAGCATTTCAAGTCCAAGGATGCGCTGGCCATCACCTTGTTCGAACGGTCCTACAGGGAAATGGCCCGGCAGGTCGCTCTGGCGACAAGCAGGGCCGACGGATTCGAGATGAAGTTTTCCGCCTACATCTCTGCCTTCGCAGCATTTTACGACAACTGCCCCGACGCCGCGATCTTCGTATCGGACAATCTGCCAGCGCTTTGGCCCCAGGTTGCCGAGGCTTTTCACGGCCAGACGATCATGACCCACACACGGGAATTGCTGAGCCTGGGCAAGAAGGAAGGTTTGGTGTCCGATGATATCAGCCTGCCGATGCAGCTTATCCTTGTTACCGGCATGTTGAGCCAAACGATCCGCCAACAGTTTCTGGGCGAACTTGTCGGCCCCATTTCCGTTCACTGCAATGAAGTGGAGAAGATTTTGAGAAAGGGCCTCGCCTAGAGCCCCTTTTTTGCCCGCGAAGTTAGCGTTTGCTTACCTCGTAACACAACAAACCCGCCGCTTCACCCGTTTCGAAAGGAGACACCTGAAACCCCAACACCACCCTGCCCATCCCCGGCCCGCCCCCTGCCAGGCGCGGGCATGACCACCCTAGAAACAGGGAATGTATCATTCCCCTGACCTGAATCTCGGAAGATCAACCATGCAAGCTATCAACCACGCAGCCACTGCGCTCATCCTCAAACGCAAATTCCCATCCGCACCGCTGATGGGACTTATCCTGGCCACCGAAGCGGTCGAATACCTTTGGGTCGGCCTTAATATCATCGGTGTCGAAAAAACCATCGTGGACACACCTATGAAGTCGGTTGCGGATGTTCACCTTGTGCATATGCCGTTTTCCCATTCCATCGCGACCAGCGTGATCATCGCAGCCCTTGTCGGTCTCATCGTGTTCTGGCGCAGCGGGAAAGCAGCGTCCGCCGTTTCGATCGCGATCGGCCTTGGCGTCTTTTCCCATATCGTGCTCGATCTCCTCGTCCACGCACCCGACATCGCGCTGACCCCGCTTATCGGTTCGCCCAAGTTCGGCACCGGACTCTATTCCAACCTGCCGCTGCCTGCCCTCGTGCTGGAAACGCTCTGGGGTGTGTTTTGCTGGTACTACTACCGTGGCAGCAAGAAATTGCTGGGGCTGATTCTGGCGCTTGGCGCAGCCAGCATTCCGATCTACTCGGCGGCGATCAATATCGGCGAAGCGGCGCTCAGCGGTCACAACGTCATCTTCGCGTTCGTGATCATGGGCCAAATGGTCGCCACCTCGGCGCTGGTCTGGATCTTTGCCCGCGAAAAGGACGACCAGGCTGCAATCCAGGCAGCCGTGTAATCGGGACCTGCAACGCGGTCTTGGGCGATTGCGCCCAAGACCTGGCGCAGGATGATGGCCCGGCGGGCATCATGGTCCTGCGGACAAAACACAAAAAAACGGCGCGGGATTTCCGCGCCGTTTCTTTTTGCCGGGGTGGTCCCGCTCAGATGTGGATCACCCGGTCGAAGG
>NZ_JADMKU010000045.1 GCF_018219815.1 Thalassovita aquimarina | reverse complement strand
AGGTGCCCGAAGGTCTTCCTCTCCGCAATCGCGCTCGCTGCAACCGTCATCTATTGGCTATGAGTCCTGACCCTAATCAAGCCAGTTAGTTGGAGAATGGCTTGATACACATTTGTCTTGGCTCGCCGCGAGGGCATGAAGGTAAAATGCTCGATTAGCGACTAAGAGGCGAATTCTTCTTGCAGCATTACTTTTTGAGTCAAATATTAAATTGTAGCATCACACCATATAGTCTACATAAAATAGAAAAAATTTTGAAAACAAGATGAAATGAGCATTTCAGTCACACCATTTACCAGCGAAAACTTGTGCTACGGCGCAACTTGGAAAATCGACGACAAGCAGCAACTAGCGGAACAAGTCGCCCGTGTGGCTTTAGGTTACTCTCGACACATCAAAAAAATTCTAGACGGCATAAATGTTCCTATCCCAGCATCGGCGGTAAGCAGTGAAGCCGGTGCAATTGATTTGTTTACGGTTGAAGGTACCGATCCGTCACACCGAGATGGTTGGCTGTTTCAAACCATCTCTTACATTGCAGCCATTAGACAAGACCCGAACGGCATCTATGATTCACCTCACATGCAACATGCCGCGAAAGGATTTGACGGCCTGAAGCTTGTGGTTGATCAGCACAGTGGATCAATTGCGTCAGTAGTAATTTTCGAGGACAAAGCCACAACAAATCCACGGCCAACCATCGCAACAAAAAAAGACGCCAAAGGGAAAGGCGTGGCGGTTTGGGATGAGTTTCGCGACATTGAGGCGGGGAATAGGCAGCCCTTACTTACGGACAAAATTTCCTCGCTACTTCAAACCGTGCCGGGCGTTGATATCGATCAAGCCATCGAAAACATCATCTGGCATGAAACACGCGGCTACCGTGTTAGCATCACGGTTGGAGCAACTCACTCTACAGAGGACGGGAGAAAACGTCTGTTTAAAGGTTACGATGAGGTGGTCGACGGAAACCTTAATCGCCGACAAGCAGAAACTCTACACCTTGAGAACTTACGCGACTGGCTAAGTGATCTCGCTGAAAGGGCGAAAAGTGAAGTAATAAAGGCCTGTAACGATGTTTGATCCGGTTACGTTGCAACTGATGTCAGGTGCGCCTGAGCTGGACGGCATCAACCAGGCCGATATTCCAAAGCTTCTGACCGAGGCCTACGCACAAATCGTTGCTGCCAGAATTCGCCTAAAGGATTTCGGTGGCCAAGATCCTGACCTTGAAGCTCTTCAAAGTAATATCGGTCTCTTGAGCCGACTAGCTGCAACGCATGAGGCGTTTGTAGCGACATCAAGGGATCGCGAAAACAGATCATCTGCCGCTTTTGTTGCAGGTTCTGCTCACCACGCCCGCGTTCTTTACGCTAAGGCAATCGAAGGCCAAAAGGAACCAACACAGCTCACCAGTCATTTCATCTCACCTGAGGTTTCAGCTGCGCTATTGTTTTTAACGGCAGAAGCAACCGCGGACGCTGCGGAAATGGTCAAGCAGTTTCGGGAGCCATCCGAAGGCCCAATTGAAATTGCACTTATTCGATCAATCTCTTGCCTATGTTCGGGAGATTTGCATGCGGTTCTGGAAATCGTTCCGCCCGTAGGTGCCTTGATTGATGGGCGTTTTTCTGAAGAAACTGCCGCCCGTGCGCTCTACCTGCGTCTCCTTCAATGTGTTCGAGCAATTGCTGCTCAAATTCTGCAAGTTGAAGGTGCAGGAATGGATGAGGGAAATCCTACCGCTTTAATTGAGCAAGTCATCGCCCTTTGTTCCGCGCCTCTTGAAGCCGGAATTGAAGGAACGACACAGGCGCAGAGTTCTGTTTTTTCGGGTCCTTTGCATTTGGCTTCGCTGTTGTTTTGTGCTCAAAGAGATCTACCGGAGTCTGCACTCTTAAACATTGATGCGCCAAACGGCATCGAACCGGGCAAATGGCACTCGATTCTTAGAAAGATTGCTAAGGAACGTCCTTTCCTTTGGCCGAACCATCGAAAGGCGGTAACTGAAGGCTACTTGGAGCCGGAAGTCTCCTCCGCCATCAGCTTTCCTACGGGTGCAGGTAAGTCCACACTTTCAGAACTAAAGATCGCCACCGCTTTACTACGTAGCAAACAGGTCGTCTTCCTGGCACCTACCCTAGCATTAGTTGACCAAACTTCGAGGGCGCTTGAGGCATCATTCCCAGACCAAGAAATCTTTCGAGAGCAGTCCCTTGATCTGACCTTGGAAACTGACATGGTTACGCTAAACCCGATTTCGGTGTTAACTCCGGAACGCTGCTTGGCCCTTTTGAACTTCCAGCCTGAGCTTTTTTCGGACGTTGGTCTTGTTGTCTTCGATGAATGCCATCTACTTCACCCCAGAGAAGCAGATAAAAGTCGTCGCTCCGTGGATGCGATGCTTTGCATTCTAAACTTAAGAAATTCGGCCCCAGATGCTGACTTCTTGTTTCTTTCAGCCATGATGCAAAACACCTCAGAGATCGCTGAGTGGCTAGGAGAGCTAACGGGACGAAAATGCCTATCGCTGGACCTTCAATGGAAACCAACAAGGCAAGTGAGAGGGTGTGTCGTTTATGGTCAGAACGAAATTAACGCGCTCAAAGCGACTCTCAAAACTGCAAGAGCAAACTCGGAAACGAAGGGGCCTCCGGTCGCTACACAAAGGAAGATGGTAGCGGAGCCATTCGGTTTTTTTTGCCTTCACCAAAAGTGGCAGTCAAAAAACAGAGGGGACTATTCACTCATCCCGCTACTAGAAGAAAATGTCACACTTGGGACAGGAAAAATTCTTCCTGATGATCTCGCGGAAAACCCTGAGCTAGCAGAAAACACAGACTACCGTTGGTATCTTACACCTAATGGCCTTCAAGTCTCTGCCGATCTAGCTGAAGCGAGCGCAAAGAGAGACCTAAAAACAATTGTTTTTGTACAAACCATCCCTAACGCGATCTCGACCGACAAATCGGTTAGTAAACGTCTCGATGCCGACACTCTGAACTTAACCGATGACGAGAAGCAACTACTAGCGCTTGTCGAAGAAGAGGTTGGTGGAGCTGCTCACACATATCTGCATCTTTCAAAGGGCTCCGATCATCCCGCCAACTCGAGCGTTTGCCATCATGGCCACCTCCTTCCGCTAGAGAGACGTTTGCACGAAGCAATCTTCAAGCGCTCGGATGGCGTAAACGTTCTGGTTGCGACGTCGACTCTGTCTCAGGGAATGAACCTGCCCAGCGATATAGTGTTGATCGGTGGTGACAGCAGGTTTGATCTCGAAGCAGAAAAAATGGAACAACTCGAGGCACACGAGCTTCTCAATGCAGCGGGTCGCGCAGGCCGTGCGGGTGATCGCTCGCATGGCTTTGTGCTGGTAGTCCCCAGCAAAGTTGTGCACTTCAACAATGAAACCAGCACCATCCACAAATACTGGACTGAACTTCAAGGGATATTCTCGCAGAGTGACCAATGCGTAGCCATTGAAGACCCACTTATGCCAATACTTGACCACATCCATGCTCATTCCGCTGCAGATTCGCCGATGTCTGAATATCTCCTGGGAAGGCTTCAATTCAGCCTTGATCCTGCGTCAGAAGAGGTAGAAGGCGTAAGCGTTTTGTTGAACAAATCATTCGCGGCTTTTCAAGCAAGAAAACGCAATGAGAATCAGTGGATGGCTGAGCGTATCAATGCTCTACGAGCCGCAAGTGTAGGTAGACAGAAGGAAGACCAATGGAAAGAAAAGCTCGCCGCTTCTGCCGGAATTCCCGTCGAAATCGTCAACCAGCTTGCAGAAAAATTAAACGTGGAATTGAAATTTGAAGCACCTACGTCAGATTGGTTCGAGTGGTTTTCCGACTGGCTAGCCAACAACCCACGACATTTTCTAACCTTAGTCAGATCAGAGACGCTCGAAAATTTTATGGGGACACAATTCAAACGAACAGCTTCGTTCGATAGGAGAGCGCAGTTAGCAAGTCAAAAACTAAGTCCACTTCTTTCGCTATGGATGAAAGGAGAACCCCTATCAAAGCTGGAAGTCGAGTACGGGACCAAGCCTCACCTTATCAAAACCTGTGAGAAAGCCCGCGAATTCGTCCTGCGAATAGTGCCCGAGTTGGCATATATTTATGGGCTTCCTAATCTCGTCTTCAAAGCTATGAAAATCCACGAAGGAGCTGACACCAGATCACCAGTAGGACTGGAAACTCTGAGCGCGTGCGTTCGGCAAGGCTACGACATGGTCGAAAAGTTTGCTCTCGAACTCAATAGCGTAGGACAAAGCACACGCCGATTGATCCACCAAGAATATGCTCTCATTCAAGGGTTCGTTTCACCTATCGATGCAACTGACACTTTGGGAGCTATAACTGGAAAGATCGAGGTAGCCAAAGTCATTAAGGATTTGTAACCAAATCGTATCCCTCCGGCGGGGGCCGTCTGACGGGATCTCGACGTTGGTGATAAATCCGACCTTATGGCCGACCTTAAGTTCAGACCCGAGATCGAAGTCCTTTCCGCCGCGGATGCCCCGCGTCGGCGGCACTGGAGCGATGCGGATAAAATCCGGATCGTGGAGGAAAGCTTTGTTGTAAGCGCCTCGGCGATCCCCTCCTGCCGCTCTGAGGCTATCTGTGCGAGTCCTGTTGTCGAGATGAGGCATAGG
>NZ_JADMKU010000044.1 GCF_018219815.1 Thalassovita aquimarina | reverse complement strand
CGAAATCGGCGGACAGGATCGACGGCGCGATCTTCAGGGAACGGTCGAAAGTCATCTCAGGTCTCTCCTTTGAGGGGCGGAATTTGGATCGAATTCCGTGGGTGTTTTCCCTACCGGAAAACGCTGCCGGTTAGTGGTCCATCACGTGCTGATCGGTCACCTGCTGCACCATCTCGGCGCTGCCGAAGACCAGCGGCACCCGCGCGTGCAGCCCGTCGGCCTGCCGCTCCAGGATTGGGGTGGCGCCATCGGTGGCCTTGCCGCCCGCCTGTTCGATCACCATCGCGATCGGTGCGCATTCATACACCATCCGCAGCCGTCCGCTTTCATAGCCGGGCCGCGAATCGCCGGGATATAGGAACACCCCGCCCCGGGTCAGGATACGGTGGGTTTCGGCCACCAGCGACCCGACCCAGCGCATGTTGTGTTCCATCCCCGTCGGGCCGTCCTTGCCCGCCAGGCAGGCGTCGATATAGGCCTTCACCGGCTTGGTCCAGTGCCGCTCATTCGACGCGTTGATGGCGAATTCCTTTGACGTCTGCGGTACCTGCATCGCCTGTTCGACCAGCACGAATTCGCGCTTCGCCGGGTCCAGCACATATTGCAGCGTGCCATTGCCGAAGGTCACCACGAGGCAGGTCGCCGGGCCGTACAGGATATAGCCCCCCGCGATCTGTTCACTGGCCGGGCGCAGGAAACTTTCCTCGGCGCCGTCCTTGGCTTCGAAGATCGAAAAGATGGTGCCGATCGACACGTTCACGTCGATGTTCGACGACCCGTCCAACGGGTCGATCGCCAGCGCGTAGCGGCCGGTTTCCGAGGTCTGCAGCGCCGCTTCCTGTTCCTCCGAGGCGTACCAGCGCACATCGCCGCCGCGCAGCGCCGCCTCGAACATTTCATCGGCCATCACGTCCAGCGCCTTCTGCTGGTCACCATCGGTGTTTTCGCCGACCTGCGCCGCCAGCGCCCCGCCCAGCGCGCCGCGCGCGATCACGCCGGCCACGTCGATGGACACGGCGCACAGCGCGTTCAGCGTCGGGTACAGCGCTTCGGGGATCAGGTCAGGGGCGATTACGGTGGCTTGCGTGGTCATGTGGATATCCGCTCCGGGCAACTTGGGGGCAACTGGGGGCAATTGTAACTTGCCCCACAGGCTATTTCAGAGATTGGCGCGAATTTGAATGCCCCAATTGGGTTTTGCGACCTTATTGCCCGCCCTTTGCGCGCTTTGAGGCGCTCCAATTCCCACAGTGCGGAATGACTTTCCGCATTCTATTGATCGCCCCGGGTCTTTGTGCCACTCTGCGAATAAAACGGGAGGATATCCGAGTGAGGTTTGGGGGGAAAACCGCCATCGTGACCGGTGCGTCCAGCGGCATCGGCAAGGCCACCGCGCAGCGGTTGGCCGAAGACGGCGCATCTGTGGTTCTGGTCGACATCAACGAAGACGCGCTGCAACAGGCGCTGCCCGCGACCGGCGGACCGCACATGACGATCGTCTGCGACGTCGCCGACGAGCTCGCGGTCAAGTCCTGCATCGACACGGTTCTGGATCGGTACGGCCGGATCGACGTGATCTGCAACAATGCCGGCATGATCTGCACCCATGATCCGATCACCGATCTGGACAGCGACCGGATGAAGCGCGTGTTCGAGGTCAACCTGTTCGGCCAGATATATTTCATCAAGCACGGCGCCAAGCCGATGATCGCGCAGGGCGGCGGCGCCATCGTCAACACCGCCTCGGTCGCGGGCATCCGCTCGGGCGCGGGCGGCAATGCCTACTCCGCCTCCAAGGCCGGGGTCATCAACCTGACCCAGACCACCGCCTGCGATCTGGGCCAGTACGGCATCCGGGTCAACGCGGTCTGCCCCGGGCTGATCGAAACCGGCATGACCAAGCCGGTGTTCGATTACGCCCGCGACAAGGACAAGGAACACAAGCTGGGATCGCGCGCCGAACTGCGCCGTTATGGCAAGCCAAGCGAAATCGCGTCCGTCATCGCCTTCCTCGCCTCCGACGACGCCAGTTTCGTCACCGGTCAGGCGCTGGCCGCCGACGGCGGTAACACCGCATCATTGAACATGCCCGGCATGAAATTCTGAATCACGAGAGGTTTCCATGTTCGACCGACATTTCGCACATTGGCCCGAAGGCGTGCCGCATCACCTCGACCTGCCGGAAAAAACCATGGTCCGACTGGTGGCCGACAGGGCCGCGGAACAGGGCGACCGCCCGGCGATCATCTATCACGGCCGCACCATCAGCTACCGCGAATTCTGGGATCAGGTCGAACGCATGGCCGGTTACCTGCAGCAGCGCTGTGGCGTCGAAAAAGGCGACCGGGTGCTTCTCTACATGCAGAACGCGCCGCAATACGTGATCGCCTATTACGCCATCCTGCGCGCCGACGCGGTGGTGATCCCGGTCAACCCGATGAGCCGCCACGCCGAATTGCAGCACTACGCCCGCGATTCCGGCGCCACCGTGATGCTGACCGGGCAGGAACTACTGCAATTCGCGGGTCCCGTGGCCGAGGAAGGACTGATCACCACCGTCATCGCCGGCCATTACGGCGAACTGGCCGATCCCGATTACGACATCCCGCTACCCGATCCGCTGGGAATGCTCCATCCCGCCGACATCGACGGCCCCGGCGTCACCCGCTGGTCCGATGCGATCGCCGCGGGCCTGCCCCCCGGCGCCATGCAGGCGACCCACGACGATCTGGCCGTGATCCCCTACAGTTCCGGCACCACCGGCCAGCCCAAGGGCTGCGTGCACACCCATCGCAGCGTTCTGGTGACCGCCTATGGCGGCATCGTCTGGAACCAGATGGACAGCGACGACCTCAGCCTGTCGGTGCTGCCGTTCTTCCATGTCACCGGGATGCAGGCCTGCATGAACGGCCCGCTGCTGTCGGGCGGCACGATGGTGATCATGACCCGCTGGAACCGCGCCATCGCGGCCGAGCTGATCAAGCGCTACCGGATCACCCGCTGGCGCTCGATCTCGACGATGGCGATCGACCTCGTCAACGATCCCGATTTCGACAGCTACGACCTCAGTAGCCTGGAGGCCATCGGCGGCGGCGGCGCGGCGATGCCCGAAGAGATCGCGAAGAAGCTCAAGGACATGACCGGCCTCGATTACATCGAAGGATATGGCATGTCCGAAACCATCGCGGCGACCCATATCAACCCGACGGACGCGCCCAAGCGGCAATGCCTCGGCATTCCGGTCTTCGATGTCGATTGCCGGGTGCTCGCGGTCAGCGACGACCACGAACTCGGCCCGGGCGAAACCGGCGAAATCATCATGTCGGGGCCGCAGGTATTCCAAGGCTACTGGCGCAACGAAAAAGCCACCCGGGACGCCTTCGTCACCCATGACGGCAAGCGTTTCCTGCGCACCGGCGACATCGGCTATTACGACGAGGACGGCTATTTCTTCATGGTCGACCGGGTCAAGCGGATGATCAACGCCGCCGGCTTCAAGGTCTGGCCGGCCGAGGTCGAGATGCTGATGCTGAAATGCCCCGACGTGGCCGAAGCCTGCGTGATCGGCGCCCAGGACCCGCGCCGCGGCGAAACGGTCAAGGCCTACGTCGTACGCAGCGCCCAGGGCGCCAATGCCAGCACCGAACAGATCATCGATTGGTGCCGTGGCGAAATGGCCGCCTACAAATGCCCGCGCGACATCACCTTCGTCGACAGCCTGCCGAAATCCGGCAGCGGCAAGGTGTTGTGGCGTGAATTGCAGCAGCAGGAACAGGAAACGCAAGGTAAAGAGCAAAAAGCGGCGGTCTGAGGCATCTGCCCCGCTTGACCGGCGCGGATCGGTTCAAGTAGGACCACCGAGTCAATGAATAAGGCCAAGAAAACAAGCCATATCGGGGAAGTAGCGTGAGAAAGAGAACAGCGGATACGGCAGCCGAACTGACCGAGAACGAACATAGCGGCGACCGTCAGTTCGTCACCGCCCTGCATCGCGGGCTGGAAATCCTGCGCGCCTTCCGTCCGTCCGACGTCAACGGGCTGGGCAATCGTGAACTGGCCGAACGCACCAACCTGCCCAATTCGACAGTGTCGCGGCTGACCTACACGCTGCTGAAACTGGGCTACCTGAGCTATGACGAAGGCACCGGCCACTACAAGATGGGCGTGCCGGTGCTCAGCCTCGGCTATGCCTGCCTCGGCGGCATGAAAATCCGCGAAACCGCGCAGCCCTTCATGCAGCGTCTCGCCGATGAATGCGGCGACGGGGTTCTGGTGGCGCTTGGCGGGCGCGACGACAACGCGATGACCTATATCGCCTGCGCCCGCGCCGCCCAAGGCATGATTTCGCTGCAGCTCAATGTCGGGTCGCGCATTTCGCTGGCCCGCTCGGCGATGGGCCGCGCCTATATCGCCGGAACCGACGAGGCCGAGCGCAAACAGATCATGGACCTGACCGAGGACCGCTACGGCCCCGAGGACTGGCCGAAAATCCGCGACGAGATCTATGAGGCGCAGGAACAGATCCGCGAACAGGGCTTCTATGTCAGCCTGGGCAAATGGCAATCCGACGTGCACGCGGTGTCGGTGCCCTACCGGTCGATGCATGGCGACACGCCGATGCTGGCCTTCAACCTCGGCGGCCCGGCCTATATCCTGCCGCGCGAGAGGCTGGTGGGTGAACTGGGCCCGAAGCTGGTCGAGATGCGCGACAACATCGCCAGAACGGGCGTCTGAGGCATAGCCAGCGAACGCCGGGCCAGCGCCAGTCCGCGGGATGGCGCTCCACAGCTCTGAGCATGGCAGTTTATGCCAGCCACATCCGCGCTCGTTATCAACGACAGAACAGGTCTCACCAAAGCGCCAGTCCGTCCGGGCGGACTGGCGCTGGCCCGGCGGCCTAACGGCCTAGGGTCAGGACCCATTGATTTCCGCCGGGTGGCGTGATTCACCGTTCGAAAAACGAGCGGTAAAATGTCTGAC
>NZ_JADMKU010000043.1 GCF_018219815.1 Thalassovita aquimarina | reverse complement strand
AGGTGCCCGAAGGTCTTCCTCTCCGCAATCGCGCTCGCTGCAACCGTCATCTATTGGCTATGAGTCCTGACCCTAGGCAAAACTTGTCCATGCCATTTCGTGGCGATTCAGGTTGAAAATTAGGTCATAGAACTATCGGCTGATTAGTTGTCAATTTTATCCCATAAGTTGAATAGGATATTGTTGGAGTTTATAATAAAGTGTAAATCCAAGGCCCAAATGCTTGGCTGGGCGGCTGACCCGACAGGGGGATATGGGGCGGGTATTGCTTCGTTTCAGGGATGAAAGCATTGCGGCGATTGGAGCCGAGGGGACGTTATCCCAAAGGCTGGCGCCGAGGCCCAACGCTATTGCCCGACGTATCAATCCCTGTCGGCACCGAAGGTGCGATCGAACTCGGAGCAATCCGCTGTTGAAGCCGTGCTTCGTCAGGTTGCGGAGAGGTTCCGGTAAAGAGGTCCGACGGCGCAGAACCTGACGAGCCTTCGTTCCGACAAGCTGCCAGGAGTTCAGTCCTTGCTGCTGCCGGAATAAAGACCGACCGTCTTGTCTGCTCCTTCCGTAAGCGCCTCGGCCCGCGCTGCGCGGATTTCATCGAAAAGCGTCAGGCTTTCGGGCGAAAAGAGCTCGGTTGGCGGGGCGAAATGCAGGAAATTTCCGGTTCGGTCGACGCCGCGGGCCAGCATCGCGTAGTCGCGCTTGGCCTGATGCTGCCGCGCGTTCGGGTTGAGATAGCGGATCGCGAAGCCGATGCGGCGGTCGTCGGAACTGTTCGGCCCCGATCCGTGAATGGTCAGCCCGTGATGCAGCGACATCTGGCCCGGCTGCAGCACGATATGGGTCTTGTCCTCATCGGCGACCTCGACCGCGATTTCCTGCCCGCGCGACAGCAGGTTGTTTTCCGAAAACGTGTCGACATGCGGCAGGATCGGGTTCTTGTGGCTGCCCGCGACGAAATCCATGCAGCCGCTTTCCACCGTGGCGGGCGACAGCGCGATCCAGGCGGTCACCTGGTCCGAGGTTTCGCCCATCCCCCAATAGGTCAGGTCCTGATGGGTGCCGACGATATGGGTGGTGTGGGGTTCCTTGATGAAGAATTCCGCCGACCAGATCAGAAGGTCGGGGCCAAGCACGCCCTCGACCGCGTCCAGCACGCGCGGATCCATCGCCATGCGCGCGGCCAGCGGTATCACGCAATTCGAATTGATCCGCTTGTATTGCAGCAGCGGGTGGGGCAGGTCGGCCCCGCGCCAGTCACGTTCGATCCCTTCCAGTTCGGCGCGCAGAGCGGCGGCCTCGGTTTTGGGAAAGACCTGCAGCGGAAACAGGAACCCGTCGCGCCAGTATTGTTCCTTCTGCGCTTCGGTCAGTTTGCGGTTTTCAAGCCGGATCGGGTCGGGCATGGTCTTCTCCTAAGTGGCCATAGGGGTGATTGAAAATGGTATACCATTTTATCATTAGTAAGTTACAATCGCTGTGAAAAGCCAGTTCAAACAGACATGAAGGCAGCAGAAGCGCGCTATGCCGCGCAACAGCTGGCATCGCCGGCAAGACAGAAACAATAGAAAGGCGACGAGATGAGCCAGACCAGTGTGAAGACAGTCATTATTGAGGAATTCGGCGGACCCGAGGTGATGAAGTTGGCCGAACGCGAGGTCGGCGAGCCGGGTCCGGGCGAGATCCGCATCCGCCACAAGGCCTGCGGCCTGAACTTCATCGACGTCTACCAGCGCACCGGCCTTTACCCGCTGCAACTGCCCACGCCCCTGGGCATGGAAGCCGCCGGCGTGGTCGAGGCGGTGGGCGAGGGGGTGACCCATCTCAAGCCCGGCGACCGCGCCGCCTATGCCTCGATGCCACCGGGGTCTTATTGCGAGGCGCGGGTGATGCCCGCCGCGCAGGTCTGCCCGCTGCCCGATGGCATCTCGTTCGAGGAAGGCGCGGCAATGATGCTGAAGGGGCTGACCGTCCAGTACCTGTTCCGCCGCACCACGCCGATCGCCAAGGGTGACACGGTTCTGTTCCACGCGGCGGCGGGTGGCGTCGGCCTGATCGCCTGCCAATGGGCGCGCTCCGAAGGGATAACCCTGATCGGAACCGCAGGGACCGACGAGAAATGCGCACTGGCCAAGGAAAACGGCGCCACCCATGTGATTAACTACCGGACCGAGAATTTCGAGGAGAAGGTGAAGGAGATCACCGGCGGCGCGGGCGTCGACGTGGTGATGGATTCGATTGGCAAAGACACGTTCGAGGGCTCGACCAACTGTCTCAAGCCCTTCGGCATGATGATCACCTTTGGCAATGCCTCGGGCAAGGTGCCGCCGGTCGATGTCGGCATGCTGGCAGCGAAAGGATCGATCAAGCTGACGCGACCGACGCTGTTCACCCATATCGCCGATCACGCCACCTGCCAGCAGATGGCGCAGGACCTGTTCGAAAAGGTGACGTCGGGGGCGGTCAAGATCCACATCGATCAGCGGTTCCCGCTTGACCGGGTTGCCGACGCGCACCGGGCGCTGGAAGCGCGCCAGACCACCGGCGCGACGATCCTAGAAGTCTGACGAAAAAGGCTGCGGCGGGCTGTATCGGCCCGCCGCGGCGCACCTTAATCCCAGTCCACCTCGAAGGTCTTTACCACGTCGGCGATCTGCGCGTCGGTCAGTTCCACCGCGTCGCTGCCGCGCAACAGCAGGGTCAGTTTCGCGGTTTCTTCCAGTTCCTCGATGGCAAAGATCGCCGCTTCCAGGTTCTTGCTCGCCACGACCGGGCCATGATTGGCCAGCACCACTGCAGAACGTTTCCCGGCCAGCCCGCGCACAGCGTCGCCCATCGCCGCATCGCCGGGGCGGAAGTAGGGCAGCAGCTTCACCTTGCCCAGCCGCATGATCGAATAGGCGGTGAGCGGACGCAGCATGTTGTCCGGATCGGTTTCGGGCAGCATCGACACGGCCACCGAATGGGTCGAATGCAGATGCACCACCGCGCCTGCGCTTTTGCGCGTTTCGTAAAAGGCCGAATGCAGAGGCATTTCCTTGGTCGGCTTGTCGCCGTCCACATGCCGTCCCTGCGCGTCGAACCGGCTCAGCCGGGCCGGATCAAGCCTGCCGAAGCTGCTGCCGGTGGGCGTGACCAGCAGCCCGCCGTCTTCGGTACGGGCCGATATGTTGCCCGACGCGCCGCCGGTCAGGCCGCGGTCGAACATCGAGCGAGCCCAGAAACAAATGTCCTCGCGAAGTTTGCTGTCGTTCGTCATGCGTCGGCCTCCAGCCGCCAGGCGGCCTTGGAAAAGAAGTCCTCGGCACCAAAATTGCCCGATTTCAGCGCCAGGACAAGGTTTTCGCCCGCCCGCATGGCCGGTACGCCGGGATCGATTTCAGGGCCGATCTGCATCGCGTCGGGGGCCAGCGCTTCGACCACCGCGCCTGAGGTTTCGCCGCCAGCGCTGATCAGCCTCGTGACTCCACCCGCAACAAGCGCGCTGGCGGTGTCGGCAAAAAGCGCCTCCAGTCGTCCCGCCACGGCGTCGGTGCCGAACTTGTCCTGTGCCGCACGCACCACGTCCGGGTCGGCCGAGGAATAGATCAGCGGGATACCGTCCTGTGCCAGCGCCCAATCGGCTAACTCCGCCGCATTGACCGCGCCAGCCATCACCGCCTCGGCGGTGACTTCGCGGGCCGGGTTGGTTTCGCGGTGCAGCGCCACCTGCGCCCGCGTCGCATTGGAGCAGGATCCCGACAGCGCCGCCACCTTGCCGGTCTGGCCGCGCCAGTCACTGGCATTGCCCGCCAGCAATCCGCGGGCGCGGAAATTTTCCGGTAGGCCCAGGGCGATGCCCGACCCGCCGGTGATCAGCGGCAGCCCGTCCGCGATCCGTCCCAGTACCAGAAGATCGTCGTCGCGCACCGCGTCGGCCACGATCAGGCGGTGCCCCTTGCCATCTTCTTCTGTCAGCCGAGCGTCGGCGGAATCGGCACCGCCCCAGATCGCGCTGGCGGGCAGATGCCCTACGGTTCCCTTCGTCTGCCGCGCCAGCCAGCGCCGCAGGTCGGGATCGGTCATCGGGGTCAGCGGGTGGTTTTCCATCCCGCTTTCGCTCAGCAGCCGGTCGCCGACGAACAGGTGACCCTGATAGATCGTCCGCCCCGTCGCGGGGAAGGCGGGACAGACCAGCACTTTGCGCGCGCTCAAAGCATCGGCCAGCGCTTCGGCCACCGGGCCGATATTGCCTGCGGGCGTACTGTCGAAGGTCGAGCAGTATTTGAACAGGATCTGTTCACATCCCTGCGCCAGCAGCCAGTCCAGCGCCTTCAGCGACAGGTCGATGGCATCGCGGGCGGGGATCGAGCGCGACTTGAGCGCGACAACGCCGGCTTCGACATCGGGTAGGGCAGGAATGTCGGGCACGCCGACATATTGCACCGTGCGCATTCCCGATTTGGTCAGGGTGTTGCCAAGGTCGCTCGACCCGGTGAAATCGTCACCGATACAGCCCAGTAGCATCAAGCATCCCCCGGCAGTTTGAGCCCCGCCTGCGCGGCATAGATCTTGGTGATCGCGGCGTCGTCTTGCAGGCCCAGCCCGGCCTCGGCAGCGCGGCGATAGAGTTCAAGCGCGGCGGCAGTGATCGGTACGTCCAGATCGGCGCTGTCCGCGATTTCCGACACGATGCCAAGGTCCTTGGGCCAGATATTGATCGCCGAACGCGGGGTATAATCGGCGTCGCGCACATGCGGGGCGCGGTTTTCGAACATCCACGACGTGCCCGCCGACTGGGAAATCACCTCGATGATCCGGTCGACCGTCAGGCCCTGGGTCAGGCCGAAGGCCAGCGCTTCGCCCATCGCGGCGATATGCACGCCGGCCAGCAACTGGTTGGTGGCCTTCATCGCCGAACCCGGCCCCGCCGCATCGCCCAGACGATGCACCGTTTCGGCCATCGCCTCCAGCGCGGGGGCGGCGGCCTCGAAAGCCGCTTCGCTGCCCGACGCCATGATCGACAGTTGCCCCGCTGCGGCCTTGATTGCCCCGCCCGAGATCGGAGCGTCGAGGTAGAGCAGCCCCTTGGCCTGTGCCTTTGCCTCCATGTCGCAGGCGAAGGCGGGGGGCACGGTGGCGCAGGACAGGATCACCCCGCCTTCCGCCAGCCGTGCGGCGTAATCCGGTGCGCCGAACAGCACCGTTTCGGTCTGTGCCGCGTTGAGAACGACCGAGACAAGGATATCCACCCGTGCATCGCCCAGGTCTTCGACGGACAGCCCGCCCTTGGCGCCAAGATCGCGCACCTTCTGCGCGTCGATGTCGGCGCCATAGACTTTGTGCCCGGCCCGCAGCAGAGAGCCCGCCATGCCGAAGCCCATCGAGCCCAGCCCGATCACGAGAATTGATTTCGATTGCATTGGTCGTCCTCTGATACGCGCCGCTCAGTCCGCCGCGACGGTTTCCTGGCGCTGGCTGCCCAGCCCTTCGATTTCCACTTCCATGACGTCGCCGGGGCGCAGGTAGCGCGGCGGTT
>NZ_JADMKU010000042.1:0-2500 GCF_018219815.1 Thalassovita aquimarina | reverse complement strand
CACACCTGTTGAAAAAGGTCGGGATGAGTTGTGCCTAGGGGTGAAAGGCCAATCAAACTCGGAGATAGCTGGTTCTCCGCGAAATCTATTTAGGTAGAGCGTCATCCGAATACCCCGGGGGGTAGAGCACTGGATGGGTAATGGGGCCCCACAGGCTTACTGATCCTAACCAAACTCCGAATACCCGGGAGTACTAGATGGCAGACACACCGTGGATGCTAACGTCCACGGTGGAGAGGGAAACAACCCTGACCTCCAGCTAAGGCCCCCAATTCATGGCTAAGTGGGAAAGCAGGTGGGACGACCAAAACAACCAGGAGGTTGGCTTAGAAGCAGCCATCCTTTAAAGATAGCGTAACAGCTCACTGGTCTAAATAAGTTGTCCTGCGGCGAAGATGTAACGGGGCTCAAGCCATGAGCCGAAGCTGAGGATGCACGTAGTGCATGGTAGCGGAGCGTAGTGTGACATAGTTCCATGCGTCCTTAACTCCTTCGGGAGTATTGGACGCAAGGAACTTTCTGTGAAGCCGGCCTGTGAGGGATCCGGTGGAGAGATCACTAGCGAGAATGATGACATGAGTAGCGACAAACAGGGTGAGAGACCCTGTCGCCGAAAGTCCAAGGGTTCCTGCTTAAAGCTAATCTGAGCAGGGTAAGCCGGCCCCTAAGGCGAGGCCGAAAGGCGTAGTCGATGGGAACCAGGTTAATATTCCTGGGCCGTGAGGTGGTGACGGATCGTGAGGGTAGTTCAGGCTTATCGGATTGTCTGGGCTGCTGATCGGTTCCTGGAAATAGCCCCTCTTTAAGACCGTACCCTAAACCGACACAGGTGGACTGGTAGAGAATACCAAGGCGCTTGAGAGAACGATGTTGAAGGAACTCGGCAAAATACCTCCGTAAGTTCGCGAGAAGGAGGCCCAGTTTCTAGGCAACTAGTGGCTGGGGGCACAAACCAGGGGGTGGCGACTGTTTACTAAAAACACAGGGCTCTGCGAAGTCGCAAGACGACGTATAGGGTCTGACGCCTGCCCGGTGCCGGAAGGTTAAAAGGAGATGTGAGAGCGTCGAATTGAAGCCCCGGTAAACGGCGGCCGTAACTATAACGGTCCTAAGGTAGCGAAATTCCTTGTCGGGTAAGTTCCGACCTGCACGAATGGCGTAACGACTTCCCCGCTGTCTCCAACATCGACTCAGCGAAATTGAATTGCCTGTCAAGATGCAGGCTTCCCGCGGTTAGACGGAAAGACCCCGTGCACCTTTACTACAGCTTCGCACTGGCATCAGGATTGTGATGTGCAGGATAGGTGGTAGGCTTTGAAACCGGAACGCCAGTTTCGGTGGAGCCTCCCTTGAGATACCACCCTTCGCACTCTTGATGTCTAACCGCGGTCCGTTATCCGGATCCGGGACCCTGCGTGGCGGGTAGTTTGACTGGGGCGGTCGCCTCCTAAAGAGTAACGGAGGCGCGCGAAGGTTGGCTCAGAGCGGTCGGAAATCGCTCGTTGAGTGCAATGGCAGAAGCCAGCCTGACTGCGAGACTGACAAGTCGAGCAGAGTCGAAAGACGGCCATAGTGATCCGGTGGTCCCGCGTGGAAGGGCCATCGCTCAACGGATAAAAGGTACGCCGGGGATAACAGGCTGATACTGCCCAAGAGTCCATATCGACGGCAGTGTTTGGCACCTCGATGTCGGCTCATCTCATCCTGGGGCTGGAGCAGGTCCCAAGGGTACGGCTGTTCGCCGTTTAAAGAGGTACGTGAGCTGGGTTTAGAACGTCGTGAGACAGTTCGGTCCCTATCTGCCGTGGGTGTAGGATACTTGAGAGGAGTTGCCCCTAGTACGAGAGGACCGGGGTGAACGTTCCACTGGTGGACCAGTTGTCGTGCCAACGGCAGTGCTGGGTAGCTATGAACGGACAGGATAACCGCTGAAGGCATCTAAGCGGGAAGCCCCCCTCAAAACAAGGTATCCCTGAGGACCGTGGTAGACCACCACGTCGATAGGCCGGAGATGTAAGCGCAGCAATGCGTTCAGTTGACCGGTACTAATTGTCCGATAGGCTTGATTTGATCCAGTAACAGCAAGGCTGCAGCAGCGCTCAAGTAGCGAAGCGGTAGCGCTCATTACTGATCAAAAGCATACACAACACATACTTGACTTGGTAACGTCGCCCCGCAACGGCGACGATAGGTTCCTTATTCGGTTTGGTGGTCATAGCGCGAGTGAAACACCCGATCCCTTCCCGAACTCGGCCGTTAAGCACCGTAGCGCCAATGGTACTGCGTCTTAAGACGTGGGAGAGTAGGTCACCGCCAAACCTAATAAGGAACCTCAAAATCTCTCAAACGATGAAATCAAAATAGCCTCAACTCAGTTAAATGAGGCAAACGCCTCGGGCAAAAAGCGTCCAGGTAAGCGTCGCGGGGTGGAGCAGCCCGGTAGCTCGTCAGGCTCATAACCTGAAGGTCGCAGGTTCAAATCCTGCCCCCGCAACCAAAA
>NZ_JADMKU010000041.1 GCF_018219815.1 Thalassovita aquimarina | reverse complement strand
AGGTGCCCGAAGGTCTTCCTCTCCGCAATCGCGCTCGCTGCAACCGTCATCTATTGGCTATGAGTCCTGACCCTAGTGAAATGAAATTTCTGGTAAAAAATTGTTTGGCGCATTTCGCGCAGCAAACCGGCCACCCAGTTAAGATCGACAAGAACCGGCTACTGAAAATGGGATTTTCGATCAGTAGAGACGAAACTTTTATTTTTAAAGCACAGCACGTCATCAAAGAGGGCGATTACATATTCGCAAAGGAGCGGTTTGGCCCTGCAATCGAGATCGACAGGAATCGAAGAAAGCCGGATGATGTCAAATACTGGACTTGCAACATCACCACGAGTGACACGGTCAAGACCACCGACGCCTACATAACGAACATGACAAGTCTGCAGGTCCAGAAGTTGATTGAGAAGGAAGCTCAACGCATGGGTTTCAAACCTTTCAAAGGAAAACGAAACAAGACCATCTGGACCAGGAATGGCGTACCAATGACCTTCAGAGTTACGTTCTTTACCAAGTCAGGGCAGCGGCAGGATGGAAGCTCCACTCCTGCGGGCATATACTTTCAGGGTGCCCATCCTAAGTACCTGCCGTAACCGCTGATCAATTTCGGATGATAAATCTTGTGCCACAACCCTTTCGAAAAAGAAGATATGGGTTTGTCACGTTTTTGGCCACTCGCGATAGCCGCCGCTCATGCCCATGGCAGCATTGGGTGGAATGGGCTCCAACCAGTCATCCGGCATAGCCTCCTTCTCACTTCAACTGGCTGTCCTTCGACCCGCGCCGGTTGATGCCGCCGCGCGCCTTGTAGGTGCCGTCGCGGTCCTGCTGGCAATCGATGCACAATTTCACGCCCGGGATCGCTTCGCGCCGGGCCTGCGGGATTTCCTCCTCGCAATCGGCGCAATGGGTCAGGCTTTCACCCACCGGCGCCTTGCGCGCCTGCATCCGCTTCAACTCGCCGCTGATCGAGGCCTCGATCTGTTCGCTCACCGCGCCGTCGCGCGCCCATCCTCCGGCCATGGCATGCCTCCTTCGATGCTGACAGGGTAGCGCAAGACGCGCCTCTTGCAAGTGGCCCGCGCCGGATCGCCGGGCGTGAAGATTTGCCTGATTTGCATTATATCCTTGTAATATCCGCCCCGCGCCCTCATATGGGGCTTGCATACGTTTTTCTTTGTCGACCAACTGTCTCCCTTCCAACGGCGTTCAGTCTTTCGATCCAGACCTACGACGCCGGGCGGTCGCACCTACGCGGGCCGCATAAATCAGGAGACTACGGATATGGCCACTGGCACCGTAAAATGGTTCAACACCACCAAAGGCTTCGGCTTCATCGCACCCGACGGCGGCAGCAAAGATGTGTTCGTGCACATCTCGGCTGTGGAACGTTCCGGTCTGACCGGCCTGGCCGATGATCAGAAGGTTACCTTCGACATCGAAGCCGGCCGTGACGGTCGCGAATCGGCCGTGAATATCGCACTGGCCTAACGCTTTCCGATCCTATCGGAACGACGCGCGGTCCCTGAAAAGGGGCCGCGTTTTGCATTTCGGGCCCCTGCCCCGCTGTCCCGTGGGATTTTCCGGCCCGCCCCGACGTCACCCTTGGTTGAATCGCCGCCTGCCCCCTAACCTGACGCCAAACAGGGAGGGACGTGATGCAGATATTCGGGAAATGGCTGGGGCGGCTCGTTCTGGCAGTCGTCTTCTTGGCGGCGGCCGGGCTGGCTGGCTTCTGGGGCTTTGCCCCGACAATCGTGGAAAAGGACCGCAACGCCGTGATCCCCCACGATCCCTACCCGGTGTCGGCGGACGCACAGGCGTTGCACGAGCGGCTGACCATCGGCGACTGGCATGCCGACCCGCTGTTGTGGAACCGCGACCTGACCGAACGCGGCAGCTATGGCCAGGTCGACCTGCCGCGGCTGCGCGAGGGCAATGTCGCCATCCAGGTCTTCACCGCCGTCACCAAGAGCCCGGCGGGACAGAATTACGATCACAACTCGGCCGAGGCCTTCGACAATATCACCCTGCTGGCCTTCGGCCAGCTCTGGCCGATCCGCGCCTGGGACAGCCTGCTGGAACGCGCGCTGTACCAGTCGGAAAAGCTGCACGGGTTCGAGGCCAAGGCGCCCGATCACCTGAAGATCATCAAAAGCCGCGCCGATCTGGAGGCGGTTCTGGAAGCGCGGGCGCGCGGCGACCGGATCACCGCGGGCATCCTGGGCATCGAGGGCGGTCACCCGCTGGAGGGCAAACTGGCCAATCTCGACAAGCTGGAAGCGGCCGGATACCGGCTGATCGGGTTGCAGCATTTCTTCGACAACGAACTGGGCGGGTCGCTGCACGGGCAAGGCAATCACGGGCTGACCAAGTTCGGCCGCCAGGTGGTGAGCGAGGCCGTGCGCCGCGACATGATCATCGACGTGGCGCATTCCAGCCCGCGGGTGGTGCGCGACGTGCTGGCGATGACCGATATCCCGATCGTGCTGAGCCATTCGGGGCTGCATTCCCATTGCCAGGTCAAGCGCAACCTGCCCGATGACCTGATGCGGGGCATCGCCGCGACCGGCGGGGTGATCGGCATCGGCTACTGGGCCGAGGTGGCCTGCGACGACATCACGCCTAAGGGCATCGCGAAGATGATCACCGCGGCGGTCGCGGCGGTGGGCGAGGATCACGTGTCGCTGGGATCGGATTTCGACGGCTCGGTGGAAACCGCCTTCGACACCTCGGAATTGCCGGCACTAACCCACGAACTGCTGGCTGCCGGGCTGAGCGAGGCACAGATCGGCAAGGTGATGGGCGGCAACATGCTGCGGGTGCTCAGGGCGCGGCTGAAATGAGCGGCGGGGCGTTTTCCGTGTCAGGAAACGCCCCCCCCCTGCCCCCGGTTCAGTTGCCCGAGAACGGGAACGGCTTGTCTTCGGTGACCACGGTCTGGAACCTGGCCACGTCGCGCATCCAGTCGGCCAGCTTGACGCCGAAATCAGCGATCGATTCGTTGCGCTTGCCAGTAAACAGCAGGAAACCGAATTGCAGCACCGCGCCGACCGCGAGGATAGTTTCGGCGATGCCGAACAGCACCGCGAAGATGATCATGAAAAGCAGCCGCAGCCAGACACCTTTGCGCTCGGCCGTTGCGGCAGTTTCTTCGGGCCCCGGTTCGTCCAGCGTCACCGGGCCATCATTTTCAGGGATTTTGGACTCTTCAGCCATTTCAATACCGCCTTTTTCAATGAAATAAAGGTTTTGATGCGCCCGAACCTAGCATGGTTCGGGCGGCAGCAATTTGATCTTGGGCAAATTGGGCTCGGCGCCCGTCAGGCAGCGCTGGTCATGCCCTTTTCCGCTGCCAGTTCGCGCATCCGCTTCTGCAGCTTCTCGAAGGCGCGCACCTCGATCTGGCGGATGCGTTCGCGGCTGACGTCGTACTGGCCGCTCAGGTCTTCCAGCGTCACGGTTTCATCCGACAGCCGGCGCTGCACAAGGATGTCGCGTTCGCGATCGTTCAGAACCTCCATCGCCTCGGTCAGCATTTCGCGCCGCGCGTCCAGTTCGTCGCGTTCGGCATAGTCACCGGCCTGGTCGGCGCCTTCGTCTTCCAGCCAGTCCTGCCATTCCATGGTGCCGTCTTCCGACCCGATCGTGGCGTTGAGCGAGGCATCGCCGCCCGACAACCGGCGGTTCATGCTGACCACCTCGTCCTCGGTCACGCCGAGGTCATGGGCGATGCGGGCCACGTTTTCGGGACGCAGGTCGCCCTCTTCCAGCGCGCCGATGCGGGCCTTGGCCTTGCGCAGGTTGAAGAACAGCTTCTTCTGCGCCGAGGTGGTGCCCAGTTTCACCAGCGACCACGAGCGCAGGATATATTCCTGGATCGAGGCGCGGATCCACCACATCGCATAGGTCGCCAGCCGGAAGCCCTTTTCGGGGTCGAAGCGTTTGACCGCCTGCATCAGGCCGACATTGGCCTCGGAAATCACCTCGGCCTGGGGCAGGCCGTAGCCGCGGTAGCCCATGGCGATCTTGGCCGCCAGGCGCAGGTGCGAGGTCACCATCTTGTGGGCGGCCTCGGTATCCTGCTCCTCGACCCAACGTTTGGCGAGCATGTATTCCTCTTCCGGTTCCAGCATCGGAAATTTGCGGATTTCCTGCAGATAGCGGTTCAGGCCGCCTTCTGGGGTGGGGGCCGGGAGGTTTGCGTAATTACTCATTGTTCCCTGTTCCAACTCTCAATGTTTACGAGCTTAACATTCACATAGGAAGCCGCCTGAGCGCTTTCAAGGGCCGCTTATAGTGTTCTACGCCATATCGGGGCGGTTCCGTCGGTAAAAAACCTTTGTGTCAGCGCGCTCACAGCCATGTGCAGTTTGTGACAGCCGGTTTGGCGTGCCGCCACCATGTATTCATGCATATTTGCATATGATATTGGCGATTTTCGCCAATATCATACGTTTCCCATGTAATTTATACCACATTCCATCTTCCTTCATCAATTTACGGACTCTTCCCATGACCGATCAGCTGCACGACTCATTTCGATCTTATGCCCGCCCGGCGGGCGTAGCTTATCTTCTCATCATCCTGTTTGGCATCTCCGCCGAGATGGGCTTGCGTGGCACGCTGATCGACTGGACCAGCGCCGAAGCCACCGCCAGCGCGATTTCCGGCCATTTGGACCTGTACCGCCTGTCCATCGGCGCCGATATGATCATGGCGATCTGCGACGTCATTCTGGCGGTGCTGCTGTACCGCATGCTGCGCCCGGTGGACGAGACGATGGCGCTGATGGCGATGATTTTCCGGCTGATGCAGATGGCCATCGTCGGCGGCAGCGCGATGTACCTGTTTCAGGCCGAACAGGTCATGGCGGCCGGCGGCGATATCCTGGCCCCGCTGGCCCGGCACGCCGCCGCCTACGATCTCGGGCTTCTGTTCTTCGGCGTGAACACCCTGATCACCACCTATCTGCTGTGCCGTTCGGGGCTGTTCCCGGTCTGGCTGGCCGCGCCACTCGGCGCGTCGGGCGTGGTTTACCTTGCCGGAAGTCTGACCCGCTTCATCGCGCCCGACTTCAACGCGGCGATGGAACTGGCCTATGCGCTGCCGCTGTTCGCCGAAACCGGGTTCTGCATCTGGTTGCTGCGTGGCCCTGCCCGACAGGTTCAGCTTGCCTGAGACCTGAGCGCCGCGATCAGCGCCTCCATGTCTTCGGGCATGGCGGCCTCGAAACGCATCACCTCACCGCTCACGGGATGGGTGAAGCCCAGCACCGCCGCATGCAAGGCCTGACGGGGAAAGGCGCGTGCGGCGGTCGCGCCAGCCACGCCGACCGCCTTTTCCGACAACTTGCGCCGCCCGCCATAGGTCTGATCGCCGATCAGGGAATGGCCGGCATGGGCCATGTGCACGCGGATCTGGTGGGTGCGGCCGGTTTCCAGCCAGCATTCGACCAGCGCCGCCACCGCCGGGGTGCCGAAGGGTTCGACGATCCGCACCCGTGTCACCGCGTGGCGGCCGCCCTCGAACAGCACCGCCTGGCGCTGCCGATCGGTCTTGTGCCGGGCCAGGTGGGTGGTGATCTTCATGATGTTGCCGGGCTCGAAGCTGACGCCGCGCACCCCGCGCAGGCGCGGATCGTAGGCATCCGGCACGCCATAGCAGACCGCCTTGTAATAGCGTTCGACCGTGTGCTTTTCGAACTGTTCGGCCAGCCCGTGATGGGCGCGGTCGGATTTCGCCACCACCAGGATGCCGCTGGTGTCCTTGTCGATACGGTGCACGATGCCGGGGCGCTTGGCGCCGCCGACGCCCGAAAGGGTATCGCCGCAATGATGCAGCAAAGCGTTGACCAGCGTGCCGCCGGGCGTGCCCGGCGCCGGATGCACCACCATGCCCACTGGCTTGTTCACCACGATCAGGTCGTCATCCTCATAGATCACGTCGAGCGGGATATCCTCGGGGCCGATATGGCTGTCCTCGGCCACCGGCACGGTGATCTCGATCACGTCGCCCTCGGCCACCTTGGCCTTGGGGTCGGTCACGGGCGCGTCGCCGCGCGTCACCTGACCGTCGGCGATCAGCCGGGCCAGACGGGTGCGCGACAGCGACGCTTCGGCTGGCACATCGCGCGAAAGCGCCTTATCAAGGCGGGCGGGCGGATCGGCCTGGATCGTGACAGTGAGGCGCGTGGACGACATGGATGAAACCCCTGAACCGGAATTGCCGGCGAACCTGAAATTCCTGCGCCTGCTGGTGACGGTGCTGGCCGGAACGATGATTGTGGGCCTTCTAGTGATCATCACGCTGATTGTCATCCGCTTCCGGGACAAAAGCACCGATTTTCCCGAAGCGATCACCCTGCCCGGCGGGACGCAGGCGCAGGCCTTCACCCAGACCAAGCTGTGGTACGCGGTGGTGACTGGCGACGACCGCATCCTGGTGTTCAGCCGCGAGACCGGAACGCTGGTTCAGGAGATCGAGATTCGGAGCGAGGACTAATTCCTCCACCAGGGGCAAATTGGAAACCACTCACTGCCTGAGTTATCAGGTGCGACATCTAGGGTCAGGACTCATAGCCAATAGATGACGGTTGCAGCGAGCGCGATTGCGGAGAGGAAGACCTTCGGGCACCT
>NZ_JADMKU010000040.1 GCF_018219815.1 Thalassovita aquimarina | reverse complement strand
TTGCTCCACCTGCGCCAATCGGCGTATCAATCCAAAGGGCTCCGGTTCCGACTGGTTGAAAGTTCAGTGGCAGGTCAGCATCTGCCCGATGTCGGCGCTAAGAAGCCGATGGAACCATTCTGTCTTTGCCAAGGTGGCTTCTGCCCGACCTTCCCGGCGCTTCTTCTCCAGCAGCTCTGCCGCCAGCTTGGAGAAGGTTGCATCCTGCTCCGCCGCTTCCCTGGCTTTCTGGTCCTTGCGAACGCTGGAGGGATCTTCGCCATTCGCGATCAGGCTACGGGCGTCGTCCCGTTTGCGTCGCGCGTCGGCCAGTGTCACCTCGGGATATTTACCCAGCGCCAGCAGCTTTTCCTTTTGGTGCCAGCGATACTTGAAGCGCCAGAGTTTCGACCCGTTCGGTTTGACCAGCAGATAGAGCCCGTCGAAGTCGGACTGCTTGTAGGGCTTCTCCTTCGGCTTCAAAGCCCGAATCCGTGCGTCGCTCAAGACCGGCATGGGGGTACCCTCCAGTTACCGTATGACACGTACCCCAGGTCGGTACCCCATTTGGGGGTAGATTGTAGCGTACGTGGCAGGACAACATCGGACGATCCGATAGAATAAACCCTGCGAATACAGGCTACTATCGGTCAATTCTGGACGCAACTGGATGATAAAATGGTGCCCGGGGGCGGAAACGAACCACCGACACGAGGATTTTCAATCCATCCAAATTCTGAGAGAGAAATCAGCGTGAAGTGCGTATATGTAGTCACAACGTAAATGCATCCAATTGGCTTGGATCAATGTTCGCGGATCGTACACTGAGAGAAATTCGAGTGTCGAGAACGGATAATTGCGGTCGTTTGTGCCTTTGGTGTCTAATTCCCGCTCTCAGCCCTAGGCGGTCTCCTTGCCCGTTGACCGGCGGGGGCCGCCCCAGGTCGCACATCCAGTTCGTGCGGAAAGTGGGCTTTCGATGCGATTTGTATCAACGTCGATTGCGTTGACCAAATGGACATTAGATCAAACCGATGCGTCGGCTTGCATCCAGCTTGCTTCACCTAGGGTATCGGATCGACGAATTTTTCTGGCAGATCGACGAAGAAAGTCGTTCCTTCGCCGACCTCGCTTTCGTAGTCGATGGTGCCGCCGAAATGCTCGACGATTTCTTTCGTGATATTCAGGCCCAGACCGGTGCCGCCCGCGTGCCTTTGGTCAGACGAATCGAGCTGGGTGAAACGTTCAAACACCCTGTCCTTCACGCCCTCGGGGATACCTATGCCCTCGTCCTTGACGTAAATACGAACCTTGCCGCCCATGCGTTTACAGCCTACGGTCACCGTCCCCCCGTTGAATGAGAACTTCGCAGCGTTCGAAATCAGGTTGGCCATGACCTGCATCAGACGGGACTCGTCTGCTTCGACAAAGAACGGTTCGGCGTTTTCGTTGGCGCATTCGAGATGCACTTCGTGAAGGTCCGCATATCCAATAGTGCTTTCAACTGCCTCGAAAACCAAGGCCTGCGCGTTCACCACCGAGATACGGTATTCCATTTCGCCCGCTTCGATTTTCTGCAGATCCAGTACATCATTGATGAGGGTTGCCAGGCGTTGGGCGTTCTTACCAGCAATTTCCATCAGCCCATGCATCTTTTCAGGAACGGCCCCCAGTGCGCCGGAGTTGATCAGATCGAGCGACCCCTTGACCGACGTCAGCGGCGTTCGCAATTCATGGCTAACGGTTGAAATGAATTGCGACTTGGCGATGTAGGCGATCTTGGTTCGCTCATGTTCCTCCCGTAACGTCTCCAACTGGGCCAGATTGCGGCGATAGAGGCGGAGGTACGCGGCAGAGCTGTCGATTAGAAAATACATAACGAATACGACGGTGAAAAAGTGCAGCCACAGTTCCGATTCTAAGCCGGGCCGTTCGTGCCAAAGGTCCCAGATCGTTATGAAAATAAACGAAATACCATAAAGGATTAGTCGCAGCGCCAAGGCCAGAACGATCTGGTGGTTATTCATCGCTGCAAAGAGAGCGGCTGCAAACAGGAAGAACAAGGGCGTGAAATGCCCACCCGCGTCTTGCATTAAGGCAACGGATACCGCGTAGACGCAAATCGCGCTAGCGCTGAGTAGAGTGTTCAGCAGAATCCAAACCAGGGTAACAAAGATGGCTTTTCCATCCTCGCTCGACAGCCGTTTCGCACGCCGTGCGAGGATAAGATCCTGAACCTCGCAGAGCATAATGGTGCCGTAGAAGAGTGCTGCGGCAATAGGGGAAAAATAGAAACCGGTCAGCACCGAAGCCGACAGAAAAATCAACTGACGCTGCCAGAGCAGTTCTGTGCTCATGGCAGTGTAATCTTTCAGATTCTGCAGTAGCCGGTCGCTGGCCGGAAAAGCATTCATGATCGGCTGTGTTGCCTCGGACAGAGTCATGTCCCTACCTGTTTTTTATCTTGTGTCCGCACAACATTGCAGAGATTTGGGGAAGCAATGAGACTACATTCAGCCGACAATTGGGTGATGGAAAAACTCTCGGCGAAAGTGGTCAATGCGTTGATCTTTTTTGTTCAAGAAGGAAATCCTGCAGCAAAGTCTCGTATGCCCTGCGTTCAATATGCGCGGTCTCCTTGTGGCGCGATTGCTTCCAGCGTTTCCATTGTGCGTAAGTCGACCAGCTATCCGTCTGAGGATCAGAGCGCTCGACTTCCTCAATCGCGGCATTGAGTACAAAAAGAGCCTGACCCTCCGGAGCCCGATCCAAGGTGACCTCGGCGCCTATGACGACATTTACTGCAACGCCTGCTGTCGATGCGATGTCGTTCAGGAAACGGTTTCTGCGCAGAGAATTGTGCAACGAAGCGTAGTCCATGCTTTCGCGCTTCGAAGATACGCACAGGAAAATTCCGTTTCCGCGGTACGAAATCAGGTCCTTGCCCTCTTTCGTCGTTTCCGACAGAGCCTTTGAGACCTCCTCAAGCACAGAGAGGAATTCGACATCAGACATGCTGTCAAAAAGCCGCTTTGCATCTTGGATCTTGATGGCTTTTGCCAGTAGAGGCCGGCCTTTACGTCGCGACGCCAGCGTCACGTAGGTTTCGAAGGCGTTGGGCTCGATAACCCTTTCCACACCATTCAGTCGAATTCTATGCTCCAAACTATGTGGAACGTCTTGCCGATTTCGGCCCGGTACTCCGCTCAACGCCCGCAGTTCTGCATCAAGCCGATTTCGATGCCGTTCCAGTTGGCGCGACCTGCTGATGCGCATCCGTAGGTCCAGAAAGTCGAAAGGCTTGGCAACATAGTCGCTTGCGCCCGCCTTGAAGGCATCGCCCAGATATTCCCGTTCGCTCATTGCAGTAAGCATAAGGATCGGAATGTGGTCATAGCCAGGACGCTCTCGGATCACCGAGCAAAGCTCGATTCCGGTCATTTGCGGCATCTGGATATCAAGCAAAATAGCGTCGAAAGGCGTGGGTATGGTGTCCAACATCCACAACGCCTCGACGGATCCCTGCGCCAGATGAACTTCGTAGCGTCCGATTGCTTCTAGCGCGGTTTTAAGCAACTCCAGAATGCTGGGCTCGTCATCTACCACAAGGAGACGGATCCGAGGCGCGGAGTGCGTCTTAAGATCGTCCGGCTCCGTTCCGCTACACTCTGGATGGCTATCGCGCATTGGCATCTTCAGCCTCATTCGTTGTTCCGAAGTTCGTAATGGCCGAAAATCTTGTTGAAATCGTGGTCAAACCTTGGAAGTTGAGGGACGCATGCCTTGGAAGGCGTTGACTGAGATCCAGGGACGGCAAACAGTCTCTAACTGGGGCCGGTGTATACGGTCAGGATCGGCCAGGACTGAGGGCGTGCGGAAACCATCAAGACTGATCATCGGTGCTTTTGAAAGCAGCGTTGTCACAGAAGGTCGGTATGGTAAGGTTTATGTGTAGACTTGAAAAAAATGAGAATGGCCGGATTAGGTATGGCCAGCCTAGTGTTTGGCAGAGGCCTGCAGTCGTTGAGCGGGAACACGTCAGAATATCTTTTATCCTCTGGCCAACAGTGATCTTGTCAAAGAACTCACGCGCCTCAATGTGTGTCGTTCAGGATGTAGAGTTTCAGTGAAACCACCAGGGCAGAAAAGCGGCTCATCGGAGAACAAGCAGACATGAACGATGCCGATTTGGCCAAAGTCATACCGATTGCCGCTAGATTGGCGGAAGAGCCCGTTGGATTACTGAAATTTGCCCAACTTGCAGGCCGCAACATGCTTGAGGTCATCCCGGCCGAAACTACCACTCAGACCTATTTGCGCGGCCCCCTCAACATTCACTACATCTGTGACCCCGAGATCATAACCGAACTGCTTGTCGGCGCGGGGCGAAATAATCCAAAGGCAAAGTTTACGAAGGATATCATTGGATCGGCGGTCGGCAACGGCCTTATCCTTTCCGAAGGGGAAAAGTGGCGGCAACAGCGTCGTCGATACTCGCCGCTGTTCGCTGCTCGCAATCTGCCCTTGCTGGCGGAACATTTCGCCGAAACGGGAATGGAGATTGCCGCTTCTCTGCGGGCTCATCCGGGGCGGGTGGATGTGGCACAAATGGCGCCGGCATCGACATTGACCAATATTTCGCGTGTCATGTTTTCCGGCAACCAGGAGGTCAGCGCGGAACAGATACGCGCGGGCCTGATTAGATATTTCGAGTATATTTCGAAGATTTCCCTGTTTGATGTCATGGGACTGCCAAAATGGCTACCCAGGAAAAAGTGGTTTCGGAGCGCCGCCCCCGTCTCCGAAATGAGAGCACTGGCAAGGCAGGTGATCGAAAGCCGACGGGAAGAAAACAGAGACGTTCCTCAGGATTTCCTCGACCTCATGATCGCGGCTCTCGAAGAAGATTTCGAGGATATCGAAACGACGGTGGACAATCTTCTCACGTTTGTTGTGGCGGGGCATGAGACTTCGGCCAACGCGTTGGCTTGGGGCTTTTACCTGCTTGCGCTTGCTCCAAATATGCAAGCTCTGATCCGCAAGGAGATCGTGTCGATCCGCCCCGAAGGCCCGGTGTCCTTCGAGGATGTGCAGAGCATGCCTGTCTTGCGAGCACACGTGCGGGAAACCCTGCGGCTCTATCCCTCTGCGGCGTTTTTCGCCCGGGATGCTGCGAGCGACCTTACAATCAAAGGGATCGAATTCAGGAAAGGCGACGCGTTGTTTTTCCCTGTGTATTCGCTGCACAGGAATACACAGTTGTGGGAGAAACCGGGCATGTACAAACCCAGCCGTTTCTTGGGAGACCCGTTACCCAGGGGTCAGTTCATCCCCTTTGGAGACGGTCCAAGGATTTGCATCGGAGCGCAGTATGCTGAAACCGAGATCATGGTGTTGATGGCGTCGGTTTTGCGTGCCGTCGGTTTCAAGATGGCCGATGCGCCTATCCCCCGCCCGATTCTGACATTCACGATGAGGCCCGAAGGTCCGATCCTTCTGGACTGCTATCCGGTTTGATCAAGGACGCAGTACGATCCGTGTCACCGGCGGCACACACGCGTTAAGAATGCAGTTTTTAGTGCGTTATTTGCCCGCCAGGTAGCTTTCTTCGCCGAACAATTCCATCAGAACCCGCTCATAGACTACCTTGCGGCGGATGCCCTTGTCCTCTGGATGCTCGTATTCCCCGACTTTCGAAGCCTCTGAGTCCAGATCTTGTTGCAAGGAAACCTCCAGCGCGTTCACGTTGTCTTCGGCTTTGCTCAATGCGTTCATGGCCCCGGAGCGGGACAGAGAGCGCATCGAGACCGGTTCGCCGACAAGCACATGCCCCCAACGGGAAGCCCGTCGCTGACCAAGCAGCGTCCCGACGATCTCATTCAGCCGCTTTTCGCTCGGGAATGTGTCCGTCCCGCTTCGCTTATGCATGGCGACCAAAAAGATTCCGCTCCCCCGATACGAAAACACGCAGTCGATGTCGCGCGCCGCCTTGTCGATGCCATAGGCGATATCGTGCACGACCTGACGGAATTCACTGCAGCTGCTCAGGTCGTAGCAATATTCCGCATCCTGCAGTTTCACGGCAATAGCCTGTGAATTGAACAATCGGCCCCGGGACAGTTGCCCGATGTAGTTGTCAAACTCCATGTAGCGCAGGACCCGTTCCACCCCTTCAATAGAAAGCGGGTCATCGAAACTGAACTGCTGGGCGTAATCAAGTTCGTCTTGCAAGAGCTTGGCAGATTGCAGGCTTTGCTGCGTCCGCTGCCTTTCCTGAACCAAGCGATAGGCCGCGTGCATCCGTCCGCGGAGGTCCATCAATTCGAACGGCTTGCCGACATAGTCAGTTGCGCCTTCCAGAAAGGCTTCGTCGACATATTTACGATCGCTCATCGCCGTCAACATGATGACGGGTGTTTCGGTGTAGTCGGGCATCGTGCGGACTTCCCGCAGAAGCTCTATTCCGTTCATTCCCGGCATTTGAATATCAATCAGCAGGCAGTCGAACGGTTTATCCGCATTTTCGAGGGTTTTGATGGCGGCGGGCGCTGAGCTTGCGACCGAGATGTCGTAATTATCGAGGGCGACGAAGGCAGTCCTTAGCAGTTCCAAAATGCCGGGCTCGTCATCGACGGCAAGCACCCTCAGATTGGCACGCTTTTGGGCGCGCTGAGCGAGCTTCTGCGTGAATCGGTCTGTACTTTGGGTAACCTGCTTCATCTTACATGCCGTTCGTATGTATGCCGTTCGTTTGGTGGGTGCCGTTCGTTCGATTTGATGTAAAAATATCCATAAACTGGGTCAAAAACGTGACGGAACACCCGTCGAAACCTCGATGCCAAGGCAAGATAGTGGCGATATTATGCCCGTGGTTTCCATTTGATGCTCAATCAGCAATTAACGCCGGCGTTTGTTCACAATTCAGGTATTTTGCAACTGCAGGGATTCGACATGTGATTCCCGCTCGAGAAAAAATTCACTGGAAAAGCTGGGGCTCCTGGCAAGACAGCGCTGAATGAGCGCTCACCCAGGTTGTATCGAAGACAAACTCCCGAACGGTCCCCTAGGAAGGTCCAGAGTGCCGCAATGAAACTCAGCGCCGAGGGCTAGGAACACCACCGTTCCAACTTCGCTCGGGAAAGCGCCGGAGCGCTAAACCTGTAGTCGGCCGACACAACAAACTTGCCACGGTTTCAGGCGTTCAGGTGGCTTTGACACTACGCGTCTGGAAAAGCACCGCTTGGCTGGATGTACCTTCGATACTGAACTGAGATCCGATTGGAGTTGCGCCGACATTCAAACGCCGGGCCCACCGGGACCAGACTGATGGCACAATGCCGATAATGGAACTCGCGCCGTTGTTTCGCGCTGTGATGGCCATCGCCTCGAACAACTTCTTTTGAACTTGCGATCTGACCGCCGAAGAAACCGCATCGGTGATGAAGAAACGCGAAGCTTCCCATATGCGAGGATTTTGCGGGGCCTCGAAAAACAAGACGTCCGTCGGAAGATCGGCCAGCAGCCCCTTTTGTGCGTCACGCAGCATGTAGGTATACACACCGCAAGAGGCTGTTGTTGGCAGCAACCTGACAGCACCTAGGATTTTTCCGAACTCATGCAGCACGACCCAGCGGCAAAACGGCGTGTCGTACTGATCGAATTCCATTCCGTCGGCCTGAGGCACATTCCAATGCAGCCGATCGATGAATACCGACTTTCTTGTCTCAAGGTATCTGACCAGAAGGTCCCCGTACTCGTGCATGTTGCGGAAGGACATTACCGTGGTGCGGACGTGATTTTTGCGCTCTTGGGCAGCATTTCTGACGCCATCCAAGAAACCGAGCACACTTTTTGACGTCGCGGCGCGACGGTATTTTGACACTGTCACTTGCTCCAGCTCCGGAAAGACCGAAGCCGCTGACGCGGTGCGCGAAGACGCAACGCGGACAGGCGCTATCGCTTGGTTCATGGACTGCTCGTTTTTTTATTAGTAGTGCCAAAGAATATACACTTTAGTCTATAATTAATATGAAATTTCAGGAACCTGTGGCTGTTGCGCCAGTTTCCTGGTGATAAATCTGCGTCTTGCGTTAGCTGCAAGATGGTTTTTGCCTACTAATTACTCGTTTTAGGCGAGCTTATTGATGGAGTTCGTCAATCTTGGTGGTCTTCCCCCACTGAAATGGTCCGCCGTTATGTTTAAGGAAATGGAGGACCAGAATGGCTAGGAAACGGCACAAG
>NZ_JADMKU010000003.1 GCF_018219815.1 Thalassovita aquimarina | reverse complement strand
GTCCTATGCCTCATCTCGACAACAGGACTCGCACAGATAGCCTCAGAGCGGCAGGAGGGGATCGCCGAGGCGCTTACAATGGACCCGGGCCTTTCGATGTTCGACTGGCCCTCCTTCGCGCAGATCGGGACCGCATTAGGCGGTCAGGGTGTTCTGGTGAATTCCGCTGAGGGCCTCGAAAACGCGATCAGGGCCATTGAAACCCGTGACAAACCACTCTTGATCGAGCTGCGTCTGGAACCGAATGACGTACCGCGTATGCGGATATAGTCTTCTAGTGAGGTGTGTTCCGGATGGAATAGCTGCGGACGACCAGCGCCAATGGGTCCGGCAACAAATCTATCAGTTTCAGAGGTTCCCAAATTGCCGTTTGGTCCGCACCTCCGTCACGCAACCCCGGCCCATTCCATGTCCGCTTGTGTCGGTGTGCGCGCCACGTGAGTTGACCGCTTCGGGCTGGGAGCGGTCATTCGCCGCAAGACAGAGGAAAGGCCGGTATGGGCCGTCTCTACCAGTTCGTAAATATTTACGACGACACGGAAGATGGTCGTAACTGACTGGATATCTCCTACGCTAAGGACGACGATCGGCCGCGTCTCATCTTGCAATATCGATCCCGCGCAATATTCTTGCGGGCGCGAGGCAGAATCCTCTTGACAGTGGGGGTGCATAAACCCGTTAAACCTGCGCTCTTATGCCTCATTGGCAATACCTCGGCTGACTGGCGACCCCGACAGGATTCGAACCTGTAACCTGCCCCTTAGGAGGGGGCTGCTCTATCCAGTTGAGCCACGGGGCCGCGCGGAACCGTCTTAGCCCGGTCGTGTGACTTGAACAAGTCCCGTGCTTCGCGCTAACTGTTAGGTATTCTTTTCCATTTCAGGACACCGGATTTGAGCCGCAATGCCCCCCGCCCCCTGACCCTGCGCGATGTTTCCGAAGCGTCGGGCGTTTCGGAAATGACCGTCAGCCGCGTGCTACGCAACCGCAGCGATGTGTCCGAAGCAACGCGCGAAAAGGTGCTGCGGGCGGCAAAGCAGCTGGGATATGTTCCCAACAAGATCGCCGGCGCCCTGGCCAGCCAGCGGGTGAACCTTGTCGCCGTCATCATTCCGTCGATGTCCAACATGGTGTTCCCCGAGGTGATGACCGGCATCAGCAAGGTTCTGGAAAACACCGATCTGCAACCCGTCGTGGGCATCACCGACTACCTTCCCGAAAAGGAAGAAAAGGTTCTGTACGAAATGCTGTCCTGGCGGCCGTCGGGGGTGATCATCGCCGGGCTGGAACATTCCGACGCCTCGCGCGCGATGCTGCGCGCCGCCGGAATCCCGGTGGTTGAGATCATGGATGTCGACGGCGATCCGGTCGACGCCGTGGTGGGCATTTCGCATCGCCGCGCGGGCAAGGAAATCGGCGAGGCGATCCTGAAGGCGGGGTACAAGCGCATCGGTTTCATGGGCACTAAAATGCCGCTCGATCACCGCGCCCGCAAACGGTTCGAAGGCATGACCCAGGCCCTGGCCAAGGGCGGGATCGAAGTGGCGGATCACGAATTTTATTCCGGCGGATCGGCGCTGGCCAAGGGGCGCGAAATGACCGAGGCCATGCTGAAACGCACCCCGGATCTGGATTTCCTGTATTATTCCAACGACATGATCGGCGCCGGCGGACTGCTTTACCTGATCGAAAAGGGCTATGACATTCCGGGTCAGATCGGGCTGGCCGGTTTCAACGGGGTCGAACTGCTGCAGGGACTACCGCTGAAATTGGCGACGATGGATGCCTGCCGGGCGGCAATCGGCCGCCGCGCCGCCGAAATAATCGTGGCGCGCACCGAAAACCCGGAAGCGGAGGTCGACGACCAGGTCGAACTGACCCCGACGATCAGCTTCGGCGATACGCTGCGGCGGGGCTGATCCACCTGTTTCGCGCAGCGGCGTTCACAGGCGCGGCGAGGGCATTACGCAAACGCCTCAGGCGGGATGCGGGTCAGATCATCCTTATGACGTCCTTGTCGACGGCCAGCATGTAACCCTTGCGCGCGATATTCTTGACCAGCAATTCGCTGACCATCTGGTTGCCCAGCGTGTCGCGCAACCGCTTGATACGGGTGGCGCCGGCGGCCTCTTCGCAGTCTGTCATGTCGCGGCCTGACACCATCGCTTCGATCTCGGCGCCGGACAGCACGTCTTCGTCCATCCGCGCTTCGGCCAGCACCGACAGGGTTTCCATCGCCGCAGCGGTCAGTTTGAAACCCATGTTGTTGAGGTAAACCGTGTTTTCGTCGCGGCTGATCAGCAAGGACGATACTTGAATCCCCGCCTGTTCGATCTGCGCCATGCGGCGGTTCATCCCCACCAGCATGACCAGAAACACCAAGGCCGCGATCAGCATCGCGGTGGCAAAGATCAACAGAACGAAGATCACCATGCGGTAACTGGTCAGCGTGTCTGCAAAGGCGGTGCCCGATTGCGCCAGGATTTCCAGCAGCTTGATTTCGGCCGCCGTGGTCAGGTCGTCATTTTCGATGAAAATCCGCTCCACCCGCGCGTTGAACGCATTGGCGTCCGGCAGGGTGAAGAACAACACAAGCGCCGCCGTCAGCAAAATGCCCACGATGGCGGCGATGCCCGCGACAACGAGCCGGGTTCCGGATCGGCGTATCTCAGTAGCGGAGGAAATATTTTCCGGCACTGGCCTTCCTTTCCTCCAAACCATCGGCCCCGAAGACCGACAGGACATTCAGCAGTATCCAGCCCTCGGCGGCCAACCGGGGTTTCAGTGCGGCCTTGGCCGCGGCCTTGCTGCAATCGCCGGGGATCTGCGCCACGCCGTAATGCAGGCGCAGCGGTGCATCCTGCTTGGCCTTGTAATCGGCATAGCATTCGGCCCGTGCATGGGCTGGTGCGACGAGGGCCAAGCCCAATGTGACCAGGGATGTAAAGACGATCTGTTTCATGCCGCCCAACATGCGCTTTACCGCGGCGTTATTCAATAACCAAAGGGGTTTGCGCCCGCTGTTATCCAATAACAGGCAGGCGTTATTGCCTGTCTTATGGCGGCGGGCCGATCGTGGCGGCACAAGTTTCGCGGCCTTTTCCGGCCGATGCGAATGCTACATGAAAAAGCAAAAGGAAATGCCCCATGTCCCGCAAATTCATCGCAACCGTCCTTGCCGCCTCTCTCGCCGTGACCTCGATTTCCGCCGTACCGGCGCAGGCCGGTGAAGACGACCTGGTCAAACTCCTGGCCGGCGCCACCACGCTATTCATCATCGGAAAGGCGCTCAGCGACAAACCGGCGCGGGCCAGCACTTCGAATGACCGTGATCGCTATTATGACCGCCGCCACGACTACGATCATCGCCACGACGGCCGCCACGATCGCGACCGCTGGCACCGGGATTCGCGCAAACGCGTCCTGCCCGGTTACTGTCGGTCGTCGATCTGGACCCAGCAGGGCCGCATGCGCTTCCTCGACCGGCGCTGCCTGCGCCAGAATTATGCCCATGCGCGCGATTTGCCGAAACAATGCCGGATCACCACCGGCAACAAATCCGGTCACGGCCGACGCGGCTATTCGATCAGGTGCCTAAAAAGGCATGGCTATGAAATCGGCCGCAAATGATCCGGCTTGCAAAATCCGACGCAGCAGGCTTTCTCAGACAGGATGAGCAAACCGGATTACACGATCGAACAATCGGCACACGCGCAGGGATACCTGCGCGTTGCCGGCGTTGACGAGGTCGGGCGCGGGCCGTTGGCCGGCCCGGTGACCGCCGCCGCCGTGGTGCTGGACCCCGACCACATTCCCGACGGGCTGAACGATTCAAAGAAACTGACCGCGAAGAAACGGCAGGCCCTGCTGGAACAGCTTCTGGATCACGCCGACGTGTCCGTCGCCCATGCCAGCGTGGCGGAAATCGATGAACACAACATCCTGCGCGCCAGCCACATCGCCATGATCCGCGCGCTGGAAGGGCTGAAGAACCCGCCCGATCTCGCCCTGATCGACGGCAACCTGATTCCGAAGGGGCTGGGTCTGCCGGCCCGCTCCGTGATCAAGGGCGACGCGCTTTCGCTGTCGATCGCGGCGGCCTCAATTGCGGCAAAAATAAGGCGCGACCAGGTGATGTGGGATTTGGCGCAACAGTTTCCCGGATATGGATGGGAATCAAATGCCGGCTATCCGACCCAAGCGCATCGCGACGCGCTCCGAAATCTGGGCGTGACCCCACATCATAGACGTTCCTTCAAGCCGGTGCACAATATCTTGTATCAAGAGTAAAATGTAAGTGCCTGATTCAAAAAAGAAATTGACCCCGAATCCGGTTTAACTCATCTTTGTCCCCAACCACAGAGCGCAAAAATGCGCCGGGTATTGAGGCAGAGAATGACAACAATGAACAAGAAAAAGGGCGCGGCAGCGCTCCCTCTAAACACGATTCTTGCTGGCGACTGCATCGAAATGATGAACAGTCTTCCCGAGAACTCGATCGATCTGATTTTCGCGGATCCCCCCTATAACCTGCAGCTGAAGGGCGATTTGCACCGCCCGGACAATTCCAAGGTGGACGCGGTCGACGATCACTGGGATCAGTTTTCGTCCTTCGCCGCCTATGACCGGTTCACCCGCGACTGGCTTGCCGCGGCCCGCCGGCTGCTGAAGCCGAACGGCGCGCTGTGGATGATCGGGTCCTATCACAACGTGTTCCGCATGGGCGCCGAGCTTCAAAATCAGGGTTTCTGGATCCTCAACGACGTGGTCTGGCGCAAATCCAATCCTATGCCGAATTTCCGCGGCAAGCGCTTCACCAACGCCCATGAAACGCTGATCTGGGCCTCCAAATCCGAAGGCGCCAAGTACACCTTCAACTACGAAGCGCTGAAGGCGCTGAACGAAGGCATCCAGATGCGGTCCGACTGGGTGCTGCCGATCTGCAATGGCGGCGAACGGCTGAAGAATGAGGACGGCGAAAAGGCGCATCCGACGCAGAAACCCGAATCGCTGCTGCACCGGGTGATCCTGGGCACCACCAATCCCGGCGACGTCATCCTGGACCCGTTCTTCGGCACCGGCACCACCGGCGCCGTGGCCAAGATGCTGGGCCGCGACTATATCGGCATCGAACGCGAAGAAGCTTACCGCAAGGTTGCCGAGAAACGCCTGGCCGCGACGCGCAAATACGACCGCGAAGCGCTGCAGGTTTCGACAAGCAAACGCGCCCAGCCGCGCATCCCCTTCGGACAGCTGGTCGAACGCGGCATGCTGCGCCCGGGCGAAACCCTGGTCAATCCGCGCGGCAAGACCGCCAAGGTGCGCGCCGACGGCACCCTGATCGCCGGTGACACCCGGGGTTCGATCCACCAGGTCGGCGCCGCTCTGGAAGGCGCGCCCAGCTGCAATGGCTGGACCTACTGGAGCATCAAGCGCGACGACAAGGAAGTGCCCATCGACCTGCTGCGCCAGCAGATCCGCTCGGAAATGGGCCACTGATCCATCCCAAGATCACAAGTTACCGCTGGTGCCTGTGACCTGACGCACGGCACTCACTTGCCCCGCCCATCCGGCGGGGCATTTTTGTCAGCGTGAGGGGGCGCCGCCCCCGTCGTGGCAAGCCACGACTCCCCCGGGATATTTCTGAAAAGAAGAAGCCTTTTCCTTGGCTGAAATACCCCCGCCGGAGGCGAAAATCCGGAACGTATTTGCCGCAGGTAAATACGTGGCACATCATGACTGCACGACAGCGCAGCCAATTTGCCAGCGCCCGGTCAGAGCCGCGGCAGTGGCAGCGTGCCGGCTTTGTAGGCCCCCCAATCCTCGATCTCGGGGTAGTATTGCCGCCGCCAAGCGCGCACCTTCGGATTCATCCGGCGCCGCCATAGCGGCGGGATCATCGCGATGAACGCCATCAGCGGATACCCATGCGGCAATTGCGGCGCTTCAGTTTCCTGGTAATTCTGCAACAGCGGAAACCGCCGGTCGGGCTTGTAATGGTGGTCCGAATGGCGCTGCAGGTTGATCATCAGCCAGTTGGTCGCCTTATGCGCCGCGTTCCAGCTGTGATGCGGCTTGACATGCTCATACTTGCCATCGCCCAGATGTTTGCGCGTCAGGCCGTAATGTTCGACGTAATTGGTCAGCTCCAGCTGCCATACCGCGCTGAAGGCCTGCACCACGAACAGCACAACCCCTTCCCAGCCGCCGATGGCCAAGGCCAGCGCGACCGCAGCCATTTGCAGCGCGCCGTAGCGCCAGAACGGGTTCGAGCGGTGCAAAACCGGCAGCTTGCGCCGCCCCAGCATCGCCTTCTCCGCCTCCCACGCCGATTTCGGGCACTCCCGCAGCACCCGGGTAAAGAACCGGTGGAACGCTTCGTTATAGCGCGCCGTCACCGCGTCGCGCGGCGTGCCGACATGGCGGTGATGCACCAGCAGGTGTTCGGAGCGGAAATGCGAATAAAGAACGGTGGCCAGAAGCAGGTCCCCCAGCCACCGTTCCAGCCTGTTTTTCTGATGCATCAACTCGTGGCTGTAGACGATGCCGACCGTGCCGGAAATCACCCCGACCCCGAAAAACAGCACCAGCTTTTCGGTCCACCCCAGATGGGACGCGCGGGTGACATAATAAATCATCCCGTAGATCACCGCGAACTGGACCAGGAACCAGATCATCGTGATCAGCCGGTACCAAAACAGATCGGCGTCGGGCGTTTGCGGATCGGCGTTTTCCAGGTTCAGCCCCAGGATTGCGTCCAGCAGCGTGAACAACCACCACGCCCAAAGCGGCAGCAGCAACGCCCAGTACCCGCCCATCCCGGCGCTGAACACCGCCACCGGGATCAGGCTCAGCGACAGCCAGAACGGCGCAGCGTTGCGGAATCGGCGCAGATTTTCGGCGGGGATCATCCGGACACTCCATTCCCGGTCGCAGGCAGGTTTCGCGCGTCAGGGGCGATCTTCGAACGAAGCACAGGCCAGGTCAAACGCCTTTCGCATCACCGTGGGCAAATCCGACGGACGAAACTGCCCCGGGCCCAGGAAGTCCCCCTCATCGGGCTGCGCATCCATCGGCAGGTCGGCCACCCGGACCGCCAGCCGCAAATGGAAATGGGTGAAGGTGTGGCGCGCCTCCGCCCCCGCATCGCGCCAATGGGCCGCAACCGGCGGGGCGTCCTGCGGCGGGGTTTCGGCCCAGTCCGACCCGGGCCAGCCCAGCATGCCCCCCAGCAGCCCCTTGTCGGGGCGACGCTGTAGCAGGAAGGCGCCATCGGCACGCCGCCCGACATAAGCGATGCCCAGACGGACCGGTTTCGGTTTCTTCGGCAGCTTCTTCGGCAGTTCCGGCGCGGTACCTTTGGTCCGCGCCACGCAGGGGTCGCGCCACGGGCAGATGCCGCAGGCGGGAGATTTCGGAGTGCAGATCGTGGCGCCCAGATCCATCACCGCCTGGGCGTAATCGCCGGGACGGGCGTCCGGGGTCAGGCGGGCGGCCATCTCCGTCAGCTTGGGCTTCGAAGTGGGCAGCGGCACATGCAGGTCATGCAGCCGCGCCATCACCCGTTCGACATTGCCGTCCACCACGGTTTCGGGCAGGTCATAGGCGATCGCGGAAATCGCCGCCGCCGTGTAGGGGCCGATGCCCGGCAGGCCAAGCAGCCCTTCGCGCGTCGTCGGAAAGACGCCGCCATGATCGCCGACCACGGCCCGGGCGCATTTCAGCAGGTTGCGGGCGCGGGCGTAGTAGCCCAGCCCCGCCCATTCCCCCATCACGTCAGCATCTTCCGCCGCCGCCAGGTCCGCGACCGTGGGCCAACGGGTGGTGAAACGGTGGAAATAATCGGTCACCGCCGCCACGGTGGTCTGCTGCAACATCACTTCGGACAGCCAGACGCGGTAGGGATCGGGCCGCACGCCATCGCGCCGTGCCGACGGGCCGACGCGCCATGGCATATCCCGCGCATTGGCATCGTACCAGGCCAACAAATCTTCGGCTCTGGGCCGGTTCATCTCCGCGTCACGCAAACTTTATTCCCCATACTGTCCAATTCGCTGGCGTCCTGCCCGTGCCCTACTAGAATAGCCTGCGAAACTAGGATGCAAGGCATGACCCCAAGACGCAGCACCACGAAGGGATTTTCGCGCACCGCTTCGCTTCTGCAAAAGCAGATTCGCAAGGCCGGGGAATCGCGTGGTTTCGCCGTTACCCGTCTGCTGACCCATTGGCCCGAAATCGTCGGCGAAGACCTTGCCGCCATCGCCCGCCCGGTCGAGGTCAAGTACGGTCGCCAGGGCTTCGGCGCGACGCTGACCATCCTGACCACCGGCGCCCAGGCCCCGATGGTCGAGATGCAGAAGGAGCAGCTGCGCGACAAGGTCAACAGCGTCTATGGCTATAGCGCCATTTCCCGCATCCGCGTCACCCAGACCGCGCCGACAGGCTTTGCCGAGGGCCAGGCCGATTTCAGCTATGCCAGCAAGTCGGCCCCGGAGCCGGCCCGGCCCGACCCCGAAATCCGGCGCGAAGCGGCCGAAATCGCCCGGGGTGCCGAAGACCAGTCATTGCGTGCCGCTCTTGAAGCCTTGGCACAGAACGTTCTATCCAAGACAAAACGATAAGAAAGGTGTTCGACATGAACCGCAGATATGCCTTGGGGCTCATCGGAGCCGCAGCGATTTCCACCGGGGCCTTTTCGCTACTGCCGCGACAGTCGGGTCTGCCCGGTATCGGGGCTGCCTTCGCGGAAGGCGGCAAGGTGGATACATCGGGCATCGTCGAAATGACGATGGGTGCCGAAGACGCGCCCGTGACACTGATGGAATACGCGTCTTTCACTTGCCCGCATTGCGCCAATTTCCACAACGGGCCGCTGAAACGGGTTAAGGAAGAATACGTCGACACCGGCAAGGTGCGCTTCATCTACCGCGATGTTTACTTCGACCGGCCCGGGCTTTGGGCAGCGATGGTAGCGCGTTGCGATCCGAACCGGTTCTTCGGGATCGCCGACCTGATCTATGCCGATCAGCGCGGCTGGATCGGTGAAGGCAACCTGAGCGACATCGAAAAGAACCTGCGCAAGATCGGCCTGGTGGCCGGACTGACGAAGGAACAGCTCGACGCCTGCCTGAAGGACAACGTGAATGCCCAGGCGCTTTACACCTGGGCACAGGAAAACGCAGAGGCGGACGGGATCACCGGAACGCCGAGCCTGTTCATCAACGGCGAAAAATACTCCAACATGTCCTATGAAGATCTGAAGAAGATTCTGGACCAAGAACTGGGAATGTAATGACCTCACCGCTTGAGGGGCTCAAAGTCGTTGAGCTCGCACGTATCCTGGCCGGCCCCTGGGCCGGTCAAACCTTGTCGGACCTTGGCGCCGAGGTGATCAAGGTGGAAAGCCCTGCCGGCGACGATACCCGCCAATGGGGCCCGCCCTTCATCGAACGGGGCGATGACAAGACCGCCGCCTATTTCCATTCCTGCAATCGCGGCAAACATTCGATCACCGTCGATTTCCGCACGCCCGAAGGCCAGCAGCAGGTGCGCGAGCTGGTCAAGGACGCCGATATCCTGATCGAGAATTTCAAATGCGGCGGGCTGAAGAAATACGGGCTCGACTATGACAGCCTGAAAGAAGTGAACCCGCGGCTGATCTACTGTTCGATCACCGGGTTCGGCCAGGACGGGCCTTACGCCCACCGCGCCGGCTACGACTATATCATTCAGGGCATGTCGGGCCTGATGTCGATCACCGGCGATCCCGAAGGTCAGCCGCAGCGCGTCGGCGTCGCGGTGACGGACATCTTCACCGGGGTTTATTCGGTGGCGGGCATCCTGGCCACGCTTTACCAGCGCGAACGCACCGGCAAGGGACAGCATATCGATATGGCCCTGCTGGACGTGGCCGTTTCGGTCACCGCCAACCAGGGGATGAATTACCTGTCCACCGGCACCCCGCCGGGCCGGACCGGCAATTACCACCCGAACCTGACGCCCTATCAGGTGTTCGACTGCGCCGACGGCTACATCATCATCGCCACCGGCAACGATGCCCAGTATCAGCGGCTTTGTGCGCTCTTGGGGCTCGACTGGATGGCCGAGGCCCCGGAATTCCTGAAAAACGCCGACCGGGTGGCCAACCGCCCGCGCATGATCGAACTGCTGATGGGCGAAACCCGCAAGCGCAGCAAGGCCGAGCTTCTGGCAGGCTGCGAGGAACGCGGCATTCCGGCGGGGCCGATCAACGACATGGCCGATGTGTTCGCCGATCCGCATGTGCAGGCGCGCGGGATGCAGGTGGAACTTGACGGGGTGCCCGGTATCCGCTCACCCTTCCGGTTCTCGGATGCCGAGCTGAAACTGGACCACCCCTCGCCCAGGCTGGGCGAAAGCTACAAGGCCGGAAAATGACATGTTTTCCGGCCTGTAGCCCGGCCCGGAAAACTGACGCCTAGCCGTAATCGCGTTCTCCGAAAATGGCCGATCCGACCCGCACATGGGTCGCGCCCTGGGCGATCGCCTTTTCGAAGTCGCCGCTCATCCCCATCGACAGTCCCTTGAGCCCGTTGCGTTCGGCGATCTTGGCCAGCAAGGCGAAATGCAGCGACGGTTCCTCGTCCACCGGCGGGATGCACATCAGCCCGATCACCGGCAAGCCCAGGTCGCGGCATTCGGCGATGAAGGCATCCGCCTCGCCCGGCATCACCCCGGCCTTCTGGTCCTCTTCGCCGGTATTCACCTGGATGAACAGATCCGGGCAATGGCCCAGTTCATCCGCCAGCCGCGCCAGCGTCTTGGCCAGTTTCGGGCGGTCCAGCGAATGGATCACCTCGAACAGTTCCATTGCCTGGCGCGCCTTGTTGGTCTGCAGCGGGCCGATCAGGTGCACCTCGACCCCCTCGAACCGTTCGCGGAAATCCGGCCATTTCCCAGCCGCTTCCTGCACCTTGTTTTCGCCAAACAGCCGATGGCCCTCTTCCAGCACCGCCTCGACCCGTTCGTTGGGCTGCACCTTGGACACGGCGATCAGCTTGACGCTGCCGGCTTCGCGGCCTGCATTCTTTTCGGCCTTGGCAATGCGGGCGCAAATCTCTTCAAGACCCATTTTCATGCCTCCTGTCTGTTCGCAGCAAGAAAATAACCTGCGGATCAAAAAGAAAAGGGCAGGTCAAACGACCTGCCCTTTCCCTGCAATTTCCGTTCTGAATTAGAACGAGAAGAATGCACCCATCGAAACGACGGTGTCGTCGGAGTTGTCGTCGGTCTGAGTGATGCCGCCTTCCAGCGAAACGCCACCGCCGAGGTCGTAGCTTGCGCCCAGACCGTAGGATTCGTTGGCGCCGTTGTCTTCCGAAGCAACAAAGCCGTAGACGTTCAGAGCGGTGCTCACGTCGTAGGCGCCTTTCAGCGACCACTTCGAAGCCGAAACGCCATCGAATTCGGTTTCGCCGTAGGCCAGAGCAACGTTTGCCGCGCCGAGCTTACCGCCAACGCTTGCGAACAGAACGGTGTCGTCGTTGTCGAACTCTTCGTAGGCTGCCGCCACGGTGTAGCCCGAGAACTCGTAGTTCGCGCCGATACCATAGCTGGTGTCGGTGCTGTGCGCGTGCAGGCCCAGGCCGCCCATGCTGTACAGGACTTCAACGCCGTCGGTTGCGCCGGCACCTGCGGAGCTGTACGCGGTCCAACCAAAGTAGGCATTGGGATCGCCAAGCGCCGCGTTCGACGAGGTGTTGGTTGCCAGCGAGTGGAAGCCGTTACCTTCAAGGCCAACGCCTGCCGATTTGGTCGGCATGTACAGGTTCGGAGCGGCTTCGACGACGCCCAGGATGTTGCCCATGGCCAGGGTGAAGCCACCGGTGGTCATGTAGAAGCGTGCACCGTTGCCGCCGGCGTTGGCTGCGTTTTCTTCGGTCTGGAAACGCTGGCGCGCACCAAAGGTGATGCCGCCGTCGGTTTCGGTCGACATGTCGAACTGCAGGCGCAGACGGCTTGCGGTGGTCCAGTCATCAGCGTTGTCGCTGTAGCTAACGCCAAAACGGCCATAGCCGCTGATCGACACGTCTGCAGCAGCCACGCCTGCGGTAGCAACCAGAGCGGTCGTTGCGAGAATGAAGTTTTTCATCGTTGTTCCCTCGGTTTTTCAATCAAGCGCCCCAAAACGGGTAATCCGATTTGGGTATGGCAACTCTCTCACTCTTTTGGGGGGGCTTTTGCAAGCAATGTGGCCGGCCTATCCGCAAAGCGTGCTGAAAATGGTGCAGCTTTGCCACAGTCCTGTCTTCGCCCCGCCGCGCCGCCCGCTTGGCAAAATAACTAATCCCTTGCCCGCGCCCCGGCGCTTGGGTAGGACGAAGATGGATTTTTCAGAAGGGTAAGGCCGCACATGATTTATTCGCGCGCGATCAAAACCACGATTGCAGGGCTGGCACTCGCATCACTGGCGGCCTGCGGCGGTGGGGGCATCGGCCTCGGCGGCTCCCCGGGAACCGAAGTTCCGGCAGAGAACAGCAATTACGACAAAGCGGGTATGCCGCTCGAAGGGCGTTCGTCCATGCGCACGACCGGCTCTTCGTTCTTCGACTTGTTTCGTCGCACCGACGGCGACCTGCAAGTTTCGGTGAACCGTTACATCTGGAACGCGTCGCTGGAAGTTCTCAACTTTCTGCCGGTGCAATCGGTCGATCCTTTCACCGGCGTGATCGTGATGGGATATGGCACGCCGCCGGGCGGTGGCCGGGCCTATCGCGCGACCGTCTATATCAAGGATCCGGCGCTTGAGGCGCGGTCGCTGGTGGTGGCGATGCAAACCCGTGGCGGGCGCCCGGTCAGCGCTGACACCCAACGCGCGATCGAAGACGCGATTCTGGCCCGCGCGCGCCAGCTGCGGATCAAAGACGGTAGGTTCTGAATCAGATTCGGATCGACCCGACAGACAAAGGCGCCGTTTCGCGGCGCCTTTTTTCAGTCTCCGACAACGCCCGCCCTCATCGCTGCCAGCCTTTCGATCCATTCCATCTGCCGCGGCAAGCAGCTGCTGACCAGATCGTAGTTCCGGACCACGTGCTGGCGCGCCGCACGCCCCAGCTCCGCCCGCATTTCCGCGTCCTCCATCAAGCCGCAAACTTCCTCGACCAGCTTGTCACCATCGAAGAAATCCACCAGCCGGCCGTTTTCGCCATGCCGGATCGCTTCCTTCAGCGGCGCGGTATCGCTGGCAACGATCGCGGCCTCGGCGCTCATCGCTTCGAACAGTGACCAGCTGAGCACGAAAGGATAGGTCAGGTAGACGTGCACGCGGCTGACCTGCAGCAGCGAAATGAACCGGTCATAGGGAATGCGGCCCAGGAAATGCACCCGGTTCCAGTCCGGCGTCGGGATGCGGCCGCGCACCTCGTCTATGAAAATCTGCTTCCAGGTCCGCCCCTGCGGCGGGCGCGCTCCATAGCTCACCTCGTCGCCGCCAACGATCAGCACCCGGGCATTGGGCCTTTCCTTCAACAGCCGGGGCAACGCGCGCATGAAGATGTGGTAGCCGCGATAGGGCTCCAGGTTGCGATTGACGAAAGTGACCACCTCGTCGTTCCGCGTCACAATGGACCCGTCGGGCAATTCCAGCGCGGCGTCCCGGTTCGGCACCACGTGATCGGTGTCGATCCCGTCATGGATCACGCTGATCTTTTCGCGAAACTCCGCCGGGAAGGTCCCGGCCTGAAATTCGGTCGGACTGATGCCGAGGTCACCGATCTTGTAATGTTCCCGGTTGTTGAGGTTCTTCAGCCGGATTCGCAGCTTTTCGGCCTCGCCCGTTCGCGGCTGGAATTCGGGGTCGAAGCCCAGGTGGGCGGTATCGGACAGGTGGTAAAGTTCGTAGTAAAGCCCGATCCGCGCCTCGGGCCAGACATCGCGCAGGAACAGGGTTTCGCCCCAACCCGGGTGCCCCACGATGATATCGGGGGTGAACCCGTGGTCACGCAGGTTGCACGCCGCGTGGAAACAGGCCTCGGCCCGGATCACCTTGGTGTCGAAATCCAGAACCCAAGGGTGAATGCCCGCGCCCTGCTTGCGCTTGATGCCGTAGGGCAGGATACGCACGCCCTTCCAGGTCTGGGATTCCTTGACCCGCAGTGTCAGCGCGACGCATTGATGCCCGGCCGCCGCCAAGGCGGGGGCGAGGTGTTTGTACTGACCGGGAAAATTCTGGTGAATGAAAAGGATCTTCATCTGTTCGCCTGTAATGCTTTCGACCTTTATACCGCGCCTTTTGCCACAGCAAAGACCCGCATTTTTGCGGTTACCCACTGGACCGCAAGATAAAGCCCGCATATCACCCGTTGCGACGATGCGATGCTCAAAGCCAAGGAATACGACATGACCCGCTATTCGGCCGCCGAAATCGAAGGCAAGTGGCAAGAGGCCTGGGAAAAGGCCGAAATCTTCAAAGCCGTGCGCAGCGCGGACAAGCCGAAGTACTACGTGCTGGAAATGTTCCCCTATCCGTCGGGCCGCATCCATATCGGGCATGTGCGCAACTACACGATGGGCGACGTGATCGCGCGCTACAAGATTTCGACCGGCCACAACGTGCTGCACCCGATGGGCTTCGACGCCTTCGGGATGCCCGCCGAAAACGCGGCGATGGCATCGGGCGGTCATCCCAAGGACTGGACCTATTCCAACATCGACACGATGGTCGCGCAGATGAAGCCGCTGGGATTCGGGCTCGACTGGTCGCGCATGTTCGCCACCTGCGACCCGGAATATTACGGTCAGCAGCAATCGATGTTCATCGACTTCATCGAAAAAGGGCTGGTCTATCGCAAGAACGCGGTGGTGAACTGGGACCCGGTCGACATGACCGTTCTGGCCAACGAACAGGTGATCGACGGCAAGGGCTGGCGTTCGGGCGCCGAAGTGGAACGCCGTGAACTGACCCAATGGTTCTTCAAGATCTCCGATTTCTCCGAAGAACTGCTCGACGCGCTGGACGCGCTGGACGACTGGCCGGCCAAGGTGAAGCTGATGCAGGCCAACTGGATCGGCAAATCGCGCGGGTTGCAATTCGCCTTTTCGCTGATCGACGGCCCGCATGGCGCCGACCGGGTCGAGGTTTACACCACCCGTCCCGACACTCTGATGGGCGCGTCCTTCGTCGGCATTTCCCCCGATCACCCGCTGGCCAAGACGCTGGAGCGCGAGCGTGAAGACGTCGCCGCCTTCTGCGCCGAGGCGCGCAAGGGCGGCACCACCGAGGAAGCGCTGGAAAAGGCGGAAAAGCTGGGCTTCGACACCGGGCTGCGGGTGCGCCACCCGTTCGACGACAGCTGGGAACTGCCCGTCTATATCGCCAACTTCATCCTGATGGATTACGGCACCGGCGCGGTCTTCGGCTGCCCGGCCCATGACGAACGCGATTTCGAATTCGCCACCAAGTACGGCCTGCCGATCATCCCGACCTTCGAGCCGGTCGAGGGCGAGTATCCCGAAGACGCCGCATACGTACCGCTGAAAACCGAAAAGGTGCGTTACGTGAAGGGCTTCGCCGGCGAGGAAATCCAGACCGGCGACGATGCAGTCAACGCCGCCGTCGATTTCTGCGAATCCAAGGGCATCGGCCAGGGCGTGACCAAGTTCCGCCTGCGTGACTGGGGCCTCAGCCGTCAACGCTACTGGGGCTGTCCGATCCCGGTGGTGCATTGCGACGCCTGCGGCGTGGTGCCCGAGAAGAAAGAAAACCTGCCGGTCAAACTGCCCGACGATGTCAGCTTCGACATTCCCGGAAACCCGCTTGACCGGCACCCGACATGGCGCGATTGCGAATGCCCGAAATGCGGCGCCCCGGCCAAGCGCGAAACCGACACGATGGACACGTTTGTCGATTCGTCCTGGTATTACGCCCGTTTCACCGCACCGCATGCCGAAACGCCCACCGATCCGGCCGAAACTGAATACTGGATGAATGTCGACCAGTATATCGGCGGGATCGAACACGCGATCCTGCACCTGCTCTATTCGCGCTTCTTCGCGCGCGCGATGCATATCTGCGGCCACCTGCCGGAGAAATCGAAGGAACCGTTCAACGCGCTGTTCACCCAAGGCATGGTGACCCACGCGATCTACCAGACCAAGGGCGCCGATGGCCGTCCGGTCTATCACTATCCCGAAGACGTGGAACTGCGCGACGGCAAGGGATTCCTGAAGGACGGGACCGAGGTGGAAATCATCCCTTCGGCCAAGATGTCGAAGTCTAAAAACAACGTGGTCGACCCGGTGCAGATCATCGAACAATACGGCGCCGACACCGCGCGCTGGTTCGTGCTGTCCGACAGCCCGCCGGAACGCGACGTGGAATGGACCGCATCGGGCGCCGAGGCAGCCAGCAAGCACCTGGCCCGCGTTTACCGCATCTGTTCCGAAATCGCAGCCAGCGATGCCGCAGACAACGCCAAGGAAGACGAAGCGCTGCTGCGCGCGATGCACAAGGCGATTCACGAAGTGACCGTCGGCGTCGACAGCTTCGGCTTCAACACCTCGATCGCGAAGCTCTACGGCTTCACCAACACCTTGGCGAAATCCAAGGCGGGTGCCGCTGCGAAGAAAGAAGCGGCCAAGACCCTGGCACAGCTGATGTCGCCGATGACCCCGCACCTGGCCGAGGAATGCTGGCGGATTCTGGGCGGCGAAGACCTGATCGCGAAGGCCGCATGGCCGGTGGCGGATGAAAAGATGATGGTCGATGAAACCGTCACCATGCCGATCCAGATCAACGGCAAGCGCCGTGCGGAAATCAGCGTGGCCAAGGACATGGCCAAAGAAGAGGTTGAAAAGCTGGTTCTGGAACACGAAGCTGTGGTGAAGGCCCTCGACGGGGGCCAGCCGAAAAAGCTGATCGTGGTTCCGGGACGGATCGTGAATGTGGTTGTCTGACCGTAGACATTTTCTTCTGACACTTGCAGCCGCGGCCCTGACGGGCTGCGGCTTCGCGCCGGTCTATGGCACCGACGGGGCGGGCAAGGCGCTGCTGGGCACCATCGCGGTGGAGGCGCCGAAAACCCGTGACGAACAGATCCTCGTGCGGGAAATCGAAACCCGGCTGGGGCGGCCAGCGGTCACGCGCTATGCGCTCAGCTACACGCTCGACATCCGCGAAGAACGGATGGCGATTTCAGCCACCAACATCACCACGCGCTTCAACCTCGTGGGCCGTGCGCAATACACGCTGACCGATGCCGGCTCAGGCGCGGTGATGGCGCAGGGAAGCGTCGATCAGTTTACCGGCTATTCCGCCACCGGCACCACGGTGGCGACGCTGGCCGCCGAACGTGATGCGCATGAAAGGCTGGCGAAGATTCTCGCCGATCAGATCGTGACCCGGTTGATCGCCGCATCGCCGGGGCTGACCCCATGAAACTGACCAGCCGCGACGCCAATCGCTATTTCGCCAAACCCGATCCGTCGCGGACCGGGATGCTGATCTACAGCGCCGACGCGATGCGGGTGGCGCTGAAACGGCAGGAAGTGATCGAGGCGCTTCTGGGCCCCAACGGCGAAGAGGAAATGCGCCTGACCCGCATCCCCGGCGGCGAACTGCGCAAGGATCCGGCGATGCTGCTGGACGCGGTCAAATCGATCAGCTTCTTCCCCGGCCCGCGCGTGGCCTTCGTGGAAAACGCGACCGATGCCAGCGCCCCGGCCATTGCCAACGCGCTGCAGGACTGGTCCGATGGCGACGCCCAGGTGATCGTGACCGCCGGGCAGCTCAAGGCCAGTTCGAAACTGCGCAAGCTGTTCGAAAACCATCCCAACGCCTATGCGGTGGGCCTGTATGACGATCCGCCAACGCGCGAGGAAATCGAGGCCGAACTGGCCCGGTCCGGCCTGACGCAAGTCGATCCGCAGGCGATGACCGACCTTACCACCCTGTCGCGCGAATTGTCGCCGGGCGATTTCCGCCAGACGCTGGAAAAACTGGCGCTCTACAAGCTGAACGATCCCGACCCGGCCAGTTCCGACGATGTCGCCGCCTGCGCCCCCGCCACGTCCGAGGCCGCGCTGGATGACATCCTGAACATCGTGGCCGAGGCACGAACGGCCGAGATCGGCCCGATCCTGAACAAGCTGCAGGCGCAGGGCGTCAACGCGGTCAGCCTGTGCATCAACGCGACCCGGCATTTCCGTACGCTCTATGCCGCCGCCGCGGATCCCGGCGGCGCAGCGCAGGGCGTGGCGCGGATGCGGCCCCCGATCTATGGCCCGCGCCGCGACCGGATGATCCGGCAGGCCCAAGCCTGGGGCGCGCCGAAACTGGAAACCGCGCTAACGCTGCTGACCGACACCGACCTGCAACTGCGGTCCGCCGGGCAACGCGCCCCGGCGATGGCGCTGGTCGAACGGATGCTGATCCGCCTGGCGATGCTGGCGCGGCGTTGAATGCAACGAAGCGTCCGGGTGGATTTCCCGGCCGATTTGCGGTCTGCTGATTCCCAACAGGGAGGAAATGGCATGTATGAAGTGATTGGTCATCCATCGAGCCGCGCTTTTCGGGTTCTGTGGATGCTGGAAGAAATGGGCGAGGCCTATACCAACATCCCCGCCAAGCCGCATTCGCCCGAAGCGCTGGACTGCAACCCCTCGGGCAAGGTCCCCGCATTGCGTATCGATGGGCAGGTGATCACCGATTCCACCGCGATCATGACCTATCTGGCCGACAAGCACGGGCAACTGACCTATCCCGCCGGAACGATCGAACGGGCGCGGCAGGATGCGGCGACACATCAGATCATCGATGAGCTTGACGCCGTTTTGTGGATGGCGACGCGGCACAAGATCATCCATCCCGAAAACCGCCGGGTGCCTGCCGTCATCGATAGTCTGAAATGGGAATACGAACGCAATATCGGCCATATCGCCGACCGGTTCGTCGGACCCTTCGTGATGGGCGACAAGATGACCATCGCCGACATCATACTGACCAACTGCCTGAATTGGGCCTTCGCCGCGAAATTCCCCGCAGCGCCCGAAAAGCTGACCGCCTATGCCAAGGCGATGCGGTCGCGCGACGCATATAAACGGGCGACAGGGAAGCCTTAAGCGCCCCCGGTTTCATTCCGGATTCGGTCCAGGTGACGCGAAAATTCGTCAATCCGAATTTTTTGATCAAATTACACCCGGTCCGGATTGACACCCCATGACCCTTGGGAAAGTCTTGCCACGAAATCGCGGCCCCGGGCCGACAGCGCAGGCCGCCGCGCCCGCGCTTTGCCCCGGACCGCGACATAAGACAAAAGGCGAGGACCCCGGAATGACAGGCCTGATGACATTCGACGAACTGAAAACTGCCGTGGCGGATGCCGACATCGACACCGTTCTGGTCTGCACGATCGACATGCAGGGCCGCCTGATGGGCAAGCGCTTCCATGCCCAGCACTTCATTGACGACGCCTGGGAAGAAACCCATTGCTGCAATTACATGCTGGCCACCGACATGGAAATGGCGACGCCCGATGGCTATGCCGCGACCAGTTGGGCGGCAGGGTACGGTGATTACATCATGAAGCCCGACCTTGGCACGATCCGGCCGGTGCCGTGGCTGGAGGGCACCGCGATGGTGCTGTGCGACCTGCTGGACCACCAAAGCCATGAAGAGGTCGAACACGCCCCGCGCACGGTGCTGAAGAAACAGATCGCCAGGGCCGAGGCGATGGGCCTGACGCCCTTTACCGCGACCGAACTGGAATTTTTCCTGTTCGCACAAAGTTTCCAGGACATCACCGATTCCGAGTTTCGCGATCTGACCCCGATTTCCGGCTACAACGAAGACTACCACATCTTCCAGACCACCAAGGAAGAGGCGATCATGCGCCCGGTGCGCAATCACCTTTTTGCCGCCGGCATCCCGGTGGAAAATTCCAAGGGCGAAGCCGAGGCCGGCCAACAGGAACTGAACATCAAGTACAGCACCGCGCTGAAAACGGCCGACCACCATTCGATCGCGAAGCATGCCACCAAGGAAATCGCATGGCAAAACGGCCATGCTGCCAGTTTTCTGGCCAAGTGGCGCGCCGACCGGGTCGGATCGGCAAGCCACGTTCACCAGTCGCTTTGGCGTAACGGGACGAACGCCTTCTATGATGCGGATGCCAAACACGGGATGTCCGATTTGATGCGCAGCTATGTCGCCGGTCAGATCAAGTATGCCCGTGACATCACACTGTTCCTGGCGCCCTATGTGAACAGCTACAAGCGGTTCCAGAAAGGCAGCTTCGCGCCTACCAAAACCTCCTGGTCGGTGGACAACCGTACCGCCGGTTTCCGGCTTTGCGGCGAGGGATCGAAATCGGTGCGGATCGAATGCCGGATCGGCGGATCGGACCTGAACCCCTACCTTGCGACCGCGGCACTTCTGGCCGCTGGGCTGGCCGGGATCGAGGAAGGCCTGGACCTGGCCCCGCCGATCACCGGGGACGTCTATGAACGCGACGACGTACCCGAGGTGCCGCGCAGCCTGCGCGAGGCGACCACGATCTTCCGCGACTCGAAGATGCTGCGCGTGGCGATGGGCGATTGGGTCGTCGACCACTACACCCGCGCCGCCGAGGTCGAGCAGGAAGATTTCGACAACGCCGTCACCGACTACGAATTGCGTCGGGGCCTGGAACGCGCCTGAGTGCAGCGGGGTCTGCCGGTCGCGATGCGCCCCGCCCCGGCGCGGGCGCATCCCGTTGCGGAGCGGCGGCATCAACAGCCCCCTCCCCGCTGGCGGCGCCGCAATTGGGCAAGCCTGCCACATTTCCGCCACATATAGGCAGTCGGAGCGAATCAGGCCTGATTTCGGCCCCAAAATCTACACTTTTGGATGTTTTTCGAATCACCTTTCGAGAAATTCAGCCCCACATTTCGGACAATCTAATGAAATTAAGCCCACTGTTTATCAACTTACATCGACTTAGAGTTGTTTTTTAACCAAATGTGTCATTATCTTGTCCGCCTTTTGGCCATACCAAACGGTTAGTCCGGTTGCCCCCGTCCCTTCGGAAACATGCGACGCGACCGGTGGTTTTGACATTTCCCGTCAATATTTCGCCTTCGCCGGGCAAAACAGACGGGAACGAAAGCCAAACCTGAAAGGAGTGCTACTGTACATGCACCTTCATCAATTGCTTTATAACGCGCCATATTGCCCCCAATTACGCGACAGTTACGACGCACAGAGCGTCAATTTTTTAGTCATTCATCGGATTTGAGCCGGCAACAAGAGGCCGTCACAAAGCGCAATACGTTTCTGAACCAAGCGAAGGCCACAGGCCGAAACACACCGCAAAACAGGACAATAAGGCGAATACCAGTACTTTCCGCCTAAGGTCTCCCCTGAGTTGCAAATGCCCTGATCTCGTTGACTGAATTCGGTTTGCTGGGCATAAAAGGCCTTACTGATTGGTTCAAATTCGCGGAAATTTTTCGCCAAACTCCACTCGAATTTGAAGAGTGCAGAAGCCTCTGGGAAAGAGGTGCGGCAGCGAATTGAGCTCCAAAAACTTGCTGCCGGGCAGGCGCTGCCTAACTGCCCGCGGTCCAGAAATACAATTTGGTCATGTCGCTCGTTGCCACGCCTACGGCAATGGGATGGGTATTTGCACGCCGCTGAAATGGCAGGACCACGCCCGATGCTCTGACGACCCTGGGGAGGGTACGCGATGAACATGCAAGTTAATGCGGTCATGGACACTGCCAAGATCGATATGGCGACGATGGTCCCGGCAAACACCCTGACCAAACGCGCGCCGGTCAAGCTGTACCGTTCGATCGGCAAACGTGTCCTGGACCTCGCCCTGGTGTTCCTGATGGCCCCGTCCGTTGCACTTGTGGTTGTTGTTCTTGCAACGATCATCGCGATGGACGGAAAATCGCCCTTCTACGCCCAGATGCGGGTCGGCCGCGACGGCCGCGTGTTCCGGATGTGGAAACTGCGCAGCATGATCCACAATGCCGACGACGCGCTGGAACATCACCTGCAGCAGAACCCCGAAGCCCGCCGCGAATGGGACCACAATCAGAAACTGAGCAACGACCCCCGGATCACCCGTTTCGGCCGTTTCATCCGCCGCACCTCGCTGGATGAATTGCCGCAGCTCTGGAATGTGCTCAAGGGCGAGATGTCACTGGTCGGCCCGCGCCCGATGATGTGCGAACAGCGCGTGCTGTACCCCGGCACCGAGTATTACGACATGCGCCCCGGCATCACCGGTTACTGGCAGACCTCGGTCCGCAACGAAAGCAGCTTCAGCGAACGCGCCGGTTTCGACGCCGCCTATCACCGTGACCAGTCGCTGGTGACCGATATCAAGCTCATACTGGCGACCGTTTCGGTGGTGCTGGCCGCGACTGGCCGGTAACCGGACCAGCTACGCGCCGCGATTTTTCACCGCCGCCTCGATCAGCTCCGCGGTGGTTTCCGCCCAGGCGTCCCAGTTCAGGCGCTGTTCGTATTCGCGCCGGGTCGACGCCCTGAGCGCGTCATAGCGTTCCGGCGCCGCGATATGATCCCGCACGACATCGGCAAAGGCCTGCGGCCCGGCATCGGGCGGCAGGGCAAACCCGTTCACGCCGTCGCGCACCGGCACCCCGCCCACCTTGCGACAGAGCGACGGCAACCCGAAGGCCGAGGCTTCGCAGAACGCGAAACCGTAGGATTCGAAGGACGGCATCATCATGAAATGCGCCTGCCGATACTGATCCTGGAACAGGGCCAGCTCCTCGGGGATCGACTTGTCCAGCGACGGGTAAACGGTCAGCGCCTCACCCAAACCGGTTTCGGGCGGGGTGCAACCCACCACGGTCAACCGGGCATCGACCCCGCTGTCACGCAGCAGCTGCACCGCCTCCGCTGTGACCGGCCCACCCTTGGCAAACCAATCGCGCCCCACCAGCAGTATCCGCACCGGCTGGCCCGCCTCGATCCGTGGCGCCTCCCTGCCCGTTCCGGGATCGGGAATATTCGCTCCCCAGGGCACCACCTGCCCGTGCGACGGATCGAGCCCGAACCAGCTTTCGGTTTCCGCCTTCAGCCAGTCCGACGGCCACAGCAGCAGTTCCGTGCTTCGCAAGACCTCCGACTCGGCCCGCCGGATCAGGGGATCGAAGCGGCGCGACAGGCTGAACAAGTTGTCGAACGCCTGCCCGACCTCGGAATTCTTGTAAACCGTCGGCGTCGCGTCCGAGGTGAAGACGGTGGTGATCTGGTAGGGCAGTTTCAGCCGGTACAGCGAATGGAAGCTGTAGGCGCAGAACAGAACGTCGAACTGCTGCCGTTTCAGCTCTTTCGCCACCGCCCTTGCGATGAACCGTGAAAACAGCAGGTGCAGCCGCCACTTGGCCCGCAGGATGATCGGTTCCGGCATCCTCAGAACCAACCGGCGCAGCGGTTCGGCCCATCCCCAGCCCAGCGGCAGGACATGGATATCGTCGAACCGCGTGCCAAGCGCGTCGAAAATCCGGGCGTTGCCCCCCGAATACAGGTTCCGGTCGCGCGGATCGGCATCGCAGAGATATGCGATCCTGATCGGGCGTTTCGGGGCAAGATTTTCCAAGGTCACCGGGCTTTGTCTGAACAGGGTCTGTCAATCATGTCTAAAGCGGCATCCTGATGGTAACACAGCGGAAAATGCGAAATCTTTCTTAAAAACCGCGGCAACGCCATCATTATGCCCTAACGTGACTATAAACGGATCGCGTAATTGATATGAAAGAAACTGGGTCAGAATGTGACGTCGGACCCAAGGGAACGAACAGGCGCTGAATGCCAAACACTTTTGCATTGCTGGTTCTGGCGCTGTGGCCGCTGGTATCGGTCGGACTGTTTCGCAGCCTGTCCGCCTGGCGCGCCCTGCTGGCAAGCCTGATCGTTGCCTACCTGTTCCTGCCGCCACAACCCGCCGCCTTCGATTTCCCGCTGGTTCCGCCGCTGACAAAGGAAACCCTGCCCAGCCTGTCGGTGGTTCTGATCTGCCTGGTGATGTTTCGCGGCAAGCTGCGGCTGATCCCCGAAAGCAAGCTGGCCGCCGGTGCATTGCTGGTCTTCATCTTCGTTCCGATCCTGACCGGGCTGACCAACCTCGACCCGGTCTTCTATGGCCAGGTCGGCCTGCCCGGCATGGGCATCAAGGACATCGTTTCGCTGATCTTGAATCAATTCCTGCTGGCTGCGCCGATGCTGCTGGCCCGCGCCTTCATGACCGGCGAACAGGACCTGAAAGACCTGCTCTACGCGCTTGTCATTGCCGGTCTGGTCTATTCCCTGCCGATGTTGCTGGAGGTCCGGCTGAGCCCGCAACTGAATGTTTGGATTTACGGCTACTTCCAGCACAGTTTCGAACAGATGGTGCGCTATGGCGGGTTCCGGCCCATCGTGTTCCTGTATCACGGGTTGTGGGTGGCGTTTTTCGCCCTGATCACCCTGACCTCGATCACCATCCTGTTCCGCGCGGAACAGGGCGGCAGGAAGGGCATGCTGATGCTCGCCATGATCTACATGGCGGTGGTTCTGGTTCTTTGCAAATCGGTCGGATCGATCCTTTATGCGCTGTTTCTGCTGCCGCTGCTGCTGTTCATTCCGAACGGGCTGCAGATCCGGATCGCGATGGTTCTGGTCGTGCTTGCCATCGCCTATCCGACATTGAAAACCGTCGATCTGGTGCCGGAAGAAGCCATCGTGCAACAGGCCGAAAAGATCGACGAGGAACGCGCCGGATCGCTTCGGTTCCGCCTCGAGAACGAAAACGTGCTGCTGGAACACGCCTTGGAACGTCCGCTCTTTGGCTGGGGCAGCTGGGGCCGCAACCACATCCTGGACCCGGTCACGGGTCGGACCGAAACGGTGACCGACGGGCTGTGGGTCATCACCTTCGGCGTCTACGGCTGGGCCGGGTTTTTCGCGCAGTTCCTGCTGCTGACCGCGCCGATCTTCCTGGTCTGGACAAAATTCCGCGCCGACCCGACGGCGATCATTCCCAGCTATGTTGGAGGTATGTGCCTGATTCTCGCGATCAACGTCCTGGACCTCCTGCCCAACGCGACATTGACGCCGATAACCTGGCTGCTGGCCGGAGCGCTGCTGGGCTATGCGGAAAAAGGGACGGTCGAACACAAGGCGCCGAAGATGACACTGCAAAGCTTGATGTAGCCATGACGCCCGACCGCCGCCCCACCCAACGCCCCCTGCGCGTTCTGATTATTGCCGAGGCTGCCAACCCCGAATGGGTCAGCGTGCCGCTGGTGGGCTGGTCGCTGGCCCGCGCCATCGGCCGGCGGGTCGATATCCATATCGTCACCCAGATTCGCAACCGCGACGCCTTCCTGCGCGCGGGTCTGGTCGAGGGGCGCGATTTCACCGCCGTGGATTCCGAGGCGATCGCCCGGCCGCTCTGGTCGCTGGGCAAGCTGTTGCGGATGGGCGAAGGCAAGGGATGGACCGCGCTGCAGCTGATCAACGCGCTGTCCTATCCCTATTTCGAGCGCCTGATCTGGAAACGGTTCGGCCCGTTGTTGCGGCTGGGGTTCTACGATGTGGTGCACCGCGTCACCCCGCTCAGCCCGACGATTTCCAGCCCGCTCGCCCGCAAATGCGCCCGCGCTGGCATACCCTTCGTCGTCGGCCCCCTGAATGGCGGAGTGCCTTGGCCGAAGGGCTTCGATGCCGAACGGCGGCGGGAACGCGAATGGCTGTCCTACCTGCGCGCGGCTTACAAGCTGCTGCCGGGGCGGCGGGCGATGCTGCGACACGCCTCCGCGATCATCGTCGGATCGCGCCACACCCGGTCGGAAATCCCCGCCCGGTTCCAGGCCAAGACGATCTATATCCCCGAAAACGCCATCGACCCGGCCCGGTTCAACGCCCGCGCCACCACGACGGCCACTCCTTTGCGCGCCTGTTTCATCGGTCGTCTGGTCCCATACAAGGGGCCCGACATGCTGCTGCAGTCCGCCCTGCCGTTGCTGCAAGCGGGCAAGCTGCATCTTGACCTGATCGGCGACGGGCCACTGATGCCGGAACTGAAGTTTTTCGTCCAGAGCCACGAAAGCGAGGATGCCGTCACATTCCACGGCTGGCTGGACCACCAACAGGTGCAGGACGTGGCGACCCGGTCACGGCTGCTTGCTTTCCCCTCGGTGCGTGAATTCGGCGGCGGCGTGGTGCTGGAGGCGATGGCGCTCGGGCTGGTGCCGCTGATCGTCGATTACGCCGGGCCGGCGGAACTGGTGACACGGGAAACCGGCTTCAAGATACCGATCGGCAGCCGCGATGAGATCGTGCAAAGGTTCCGCGCCAAGCTGACAGAACTTGCCGACGCCCCCGCGCCACTGACCGTAATGGGCGAAAACGCCCGTGCGCGGGCCGAAGAATACTTCACCTGGGATAGAAAAGCCGGACAGGTCTTGGCAGTCTATGACTGGGTGCTCGGCAAACGCGACGACAAACCGGCCCCGTTCGACGGCCACGACAACACGGGACACCACACCGGATGAGACTTGCCCCCCTTTTCAGCCTGCTTTTCCTGCTCATCGCCGCGCCGCTGCGGGCGCAACAGGACAGCGATTTCAAGGTGTTCTTCTTCGGCAATTCCCTGATCCAGCATCTCAGCGACAGTCCGGAAACCTCGGTGCCGCACTGGCTGCATGAAATCGCCAAGGCGCGCGGCCGGGGATTCGCCGTCGACGGCACCTGGGGCTTCCTCCGGCAATTCAGCGCCAATCTGCCGCCCGAACCGAACTGGTCGTTCGAAACCCTGCCCAATGCATGGAACTCCGAACGTCAGAGCTTCGCCGCCGCCGGCTTCGACGCGGTGGTGATCAACACGGCCAATTTCATCCAGTACCAGCCGCCGACCGCCGAATTCGACGGTGACAACCCGCGTGGCGAAAGCCCGCTGAGCGCGACGCTGGACGTGTTCGACTGGGCCGCCGCGCACACCCCCGAAGCGCGGTTCTTCATCTATGAAGGCTGGACGGAAATGGCCGGCAAGGTACGTTCCTTCCCCCCCGATGACGCCGGGTTCAGGACCTATCTAGAAGCCAACAAGGGCAGCCATCACGGCTGGCACGAAGCCTATGCAGATGCTGTCCGCGACGCCCGACCCGATCTGGACCTGACGCTGATCCCGGTCGCCTCGACCCTGCCCGACCTGCTTAACGATACCGCGCTGTCGGGGCTGACGGCACGGGACCTTTTCACCGACGATGCGCCGCATGGCACGCCGACGCTTTATTTTCTCGCCGCCCTGATCACCTATGGCCCGCTGTTCGGGGACAGTTTGCCGGACGCGATGGAGCTGCCTGCGTCGATCCACCGGCTGGTGCGGCAGAATTTCAAGGCCATCGCGGCGGCCCTGTCCGGCGGACATACCGCATCGGTCATGCCCGAACAGGTGCCCGCAGCCGCACCTGAGGTCCCCGGCATACCGGCTCTGGCCATGGGGCTGAACGGGATCGCCGACTGGTCGACCGAATACCCGTTCATAGACGTGATGAAGACCGCCCGCCCGTGGATCGGCCACCTGCCGGATCAATGGGGCGGCTGGGATGCCGACCGGCTGCAGGCCGAAGGGTACCTTGGCGAAAACGGCTGGCCTTTGCGTCTGCCGGATGGCGTCAACCGGCTGGAAAGCTTCATCCTGTCCGACCTGCTGGAACAGGCGGCGAACTTTCGCGGCCGCTACCGGCTGACCTATCGCGGCAAGGCCAAGCTGCAACTGCTTGGCCGGGCCAGGGATGTGGTATCCAAGCCCGGTGAGGTCTGGTTTTCCTTCACCCCCGGCGAAGGCCTGGTGGCGCTGTCGCTGACCGCGATCGACCCGGACGACCCGATCCGCGACATCCGGGTCATTCATGAAAACCACATCCCGTTTCATGATCTGGGCGAGGTGTTCAATCCCGACTGGATCGCCCTGATCCGCGATCTGCGCGCGGTACGGTTCATGGACTGGATGGATACCAACGCCTCACCCGTCGTGGGCTGGGACGACCGCCCGGCGCTGTCCGATTACACCTATGTCCGCCGCGGCGTGCCGCTGGAACTGATGCTGCGGCTGGCGAATGAAATCGGCGCCGATCCGTGGTTCAACATGCCGCACAAGGCCGATGACGATTTTGTCCGGCAATTCGCCGAAACGGTCAGGGCGGGGCTGAAACCGGGGCTGAAAGCCTATGTCGAATATTCCAACGAGCTGTGGAATTTCGGCTTTGCACAGACACGCTGGGCGCAGGAACAGGCGGCGGAACGCTGGCCGGGGAACAAGGCCAAGGATGCCTGGATGCAATTCGCCGGGATGCGTGCGGCGCAGGTGGCCGGTATCTGGACTGACGTTTTCGGCGATGAAACCAAGGACCGGCTGGTGCGGGTGATCGCCACCCATACCGGATGGCCGGGGTTGGAAGAGGCTTTGCTGCAGGCACCGCTCTGGCTTCAAGAAGGAAAGGGCATCAAGCCACCGGCAGGGTATTTCGACGCCTACGCGGTGACCGGGTACTTCGGATACGAGATGGGCGGCGACGATTTCGCGCCACGGATCAAGAAATGGCTTCGGGCCGGGACAGACGAAGCGATCGCACAGACCCTGAAGGCGTTGAAGCAAGGATCGGTGCGGGAACTGACCCAGGATCTTTTCCCCTATCACGCCAAGGTCGCCAACGAACACGGTCTCGATCTGGTGATGTACGAGGGCGGCACCCATGTCGTGGGCCACGGCACCTGGATCAATGACGAAGCCCTGACCGCTTTCTACGAACGCTTCAACTACAGCCCCGAAGTGGCGGCGCTTTACCGCGACGTGATGACAGCATGGACGGAGGTGGGCGGCACCCTGTTCAACGCCTTTGTCGATGTTGCCAACGCGTCGCAATGGGGCAGCTGGGGGGCACGCCGCCACCTTGGGGATCAAAATCCCCGCTGGGACGCGTTGATGCACTATAACCATAAACGGCCTGCCGATTGGGATCCGCGCCCGGGCGCGGCGTTCAGCAACGGCCTGTCGCTTGGCGGCCGATCCGGTCAGGACCTGGTGGAGGGCACGCCGCGGCGCGATGTCCTGGTCGGGCGGGGCGGCGACGACTGGATGATCGGCAACGGTGGCGCCGATGCGATGCATGGCGGCGACGGCACCGACACGGCCGTTCTGCCCGGTGCGTTCACCGACTACCGGTTCAGCTGGATGGGGCCGTTCCTGATGGCGGATGGCCCCCAAGGCGAAGTGAAGATGCTGTCGGTGGAACGGCTGGAATTCGACAGCGATCCGGGCCAGCTCTATGCGGTGACGCCGAAGGGCTGATCCAAGGTTCTTATTCCCGCGACGCTTCGCGGATCAGCGTATCCGCCCCCCGGCCCGCGCCGAACCGATCGACGATGGCTTGCCGCCCCGCCCGCGACAACCGGCGGCACATCTCGGGATCGCCTGCCAGCGCCGCGATCGCATCGGCCAGGGCCTCGGGCGATTTCGGAGGCACCAGAACGCCGTCCCGCCCGTCGCTGATCAATTCGCGCACCCCGCCGGCATCGGTACCGATCACCGGAACCTCGCAGCTCATCGCCTCCATATAGGCCACTCCTAGGGGTTCGCTCCAACTCGCCAGCACGAAAAGATGCGCGCCCAGCAGCTTGTCCCGCACGGTTTCTTCCGGCACCGCACCCAGCAACGTCATGTGATCCTGCAAGCCCAGTTCCGCGATCCGCTGATCCAGCACGGCATGGAACCCGCCACCGCCGACATCGTCTTCGCCAGCAATTTCCAACCGCACGTCCAGCCCCCGGTCCAGCAGCAGCCGCATGGCCTGCAAAGCCTCCAGATGCCCCTTCACCTGATGCAGCCGCGCACAGGTGAACAGGCGCAGTACCCCGCCCGGACGCGGCGGATCATAGGGCGCATCGCGGCGCAACCGGTCGGTATCGACGCCCATGGGCTGGATCACCACCCGGTCGGGAAGCGCCGCGCCCAGCTTGGGCCGGATGTCCTGCAACAGCGTTTCGGTGATCACCGTGGCGAATTTCGCCCCGCGCCATTTGAAACGCTGTCCCGGTCCGTAATCCTCCAAAGGCCCATGCAGGCTGAGGCTGTAGCTGAGACCGTACAGCCGGTGCGCCAGCGCCGCGATCATCGCCGCGCGGCCGCAGGAATGGACATGGACATGGGTGATACCCTGCGCCTTGCAGTGCTGCGTCAGCTTTCGCGCCGCCGGCAGCGAAATCAGGACGTCGCGCCAGAATGCGCGTCCCGCTCCATCGCGCAAAAGCTCGGCCAAGGGCAGGCGCGGCAGGGTTGCCAGCAAATCCGGGATCGACCTGCTGGCAAGGTATATGGTCCGGTTCATCGCCGCCTGCGACCAGGCGTGTGAAATCAGACCCGGCGGCGGCGGACGCGTGGAAAACAGGCAGACCTCGGTCCCGGCTTCCTCGATCTTCAGGATTTCGCGCCAGAAAAAGATATGGGTCTGCCCCGGGAATTGCGGCACAAGATATCCAAGCTTGGAAATACGCGGCACGTCCGGTCCCTTTCTGCGTCAAATCCCTGCGTAAAACGGCTTTAACACAGAGAAATCCACGGCAGGGACAAAGTTAAACCACAAACTGTTGCTGAACATCGGCGGCGCTGGCAATCGGCTGGGCGCTGTTGCAATATTGATTCAACTTCCGCCGCCCATCCGGGCAGAGGCGGCCCATTGGGAAGGTCATTCGGATAAGCTGATGATTTCAATAATCATCCCCGCCAACAACGAAGGCCCGCTGATCGGCGCCTGCCTGACCAGCCTGCTGGCGTCTGACATGGCCGAAGGCGGGATGGAAATCGTCGTCGTCGCCAATGGCTGTAGCGACGACACCGCGGACAGAGCGCGGGCGTTCTCGCAACAAGTACGGGCCAAGGGATGGGGTTTCGAGGTGATCGAAATGGCCGAGGGCTGCAAGCTCGGCGCGCTCAACGCGGGCGATCTGGTCGCCACCGGGTCCAGCCGCGCCTATCTCGATGCCGATGTCACGGTCAGCCCGGACCTGATGCGCCAGATCGCCGAAGCGCTGGACACCGACGCGCCGCGCTATGCCAGCGGGCAAGTCCGCATCCCGATGCCGGAAAGCGGGGCAAGCCGCGCCTATCGCGCCTTCTACCTGACCGTCCCCTTCATGACCGACGGCGTGCCGGGCTGCGGGCTGTTCGCGATGAACGCGGCGGGACGTGCCCGCTGGGACGCGTTTCCCGACATCATTTCCGACGATACCTTCGCCCGCCTGTCCTTCGCGCCCGAAGAACGGGTGCTGGTGCCCGCCCCCTATGACTGGCCGCTGGTGGAAGGGTTCGGGAACCTCGTCAAAGTACGGCGCCGGCAGAATATAGGCGTCGCCGAGATCGCCACGAAATACCCCGACCTGCTGCGCAACGACGACAAGCGACGCTATGGAACGGGTCGGCTGATCGCGACGATCCTGCGCCATCCGCTGGGCTTTGCCGTTTACGCGCTCGTTGCGCTGGTGGTGAAAATCGGCCCGAACAATTCCGGTTGGAGCCGCGGAAGATGACAGCGCCCTGTTCAAAGGTTTCCCCCGCATGATCAACGCCATTCGCCGCTTCAGCCTCGGCAGTAGCCTGACCGAACGTGCGCTGCGCAGTTCGACGATCACCTCGATGGGGTTCGTGACCTATCAATTCCTGCGGCTGCTTTCGAACCTGATCCTGACCCGTATCCTGTTCCCCGAAGCCTTCGGCCTGATGGCCTTGGTGTCGGTGGTGATGATGGGGCTGGCGATGTTTTCCGATGTGGGCGTCAGCCCGTCGATCATGCAAAGCGAACGCGGCGACGACGAAGATTTCCTCAACACCGCCTGGACGATCCAGATCATCCGCGGCACCGGGCTTTGGATCGCCACCTGCGCCTTGACCTATCCGATGTCGCTGTTCTACGAAGAACCGCAGCTGCTTTACCTGCTGCCGGTGGCGGGGCTGACCCTGCTGATCAACGGCTTCAACCCGACCAAGCTGGAAACCGCGAACCGTCATCTGCGCGCCGGGCGGGTCACCCTGATCGACATCGGCGTGCAGGTGGTCGGGCTGATCGTCGCCGTCACCGCCGCCTGGATCACCGGATCGGTATGGGCGCTGGTGATCAGCGGCATCGCCAGCGCCGTCGCGCAGGTGGTGTTCCTGGCCCATTTCCTGCCGGGCAACCCGAACCGGCTGCGGTGGGAAAAGCGGGCGGCGGACGAATTGATCCATTTCGGCAAATGGATTTTCCTCAGCACCATCTGCGGTTTCTTCATTGGCCAGAGCGACAAGCTGGTGATCGGCAAATACCTGTCGCTGGACGAATTCGGCGTCTACAATATCGGCTTCTTCCTGGCCTCCTTCCCGCTGCTTCTGGGCGGCATGGTCACCCGCAAGGTGCTGATCCCGATCTATCGCGAAAACCCGCCCCGTGAATCGCTGGAAAACTTCCTGCGGCTGCGCAAGATGCGAATCTATGCCACCGCCCTCCTGCTAGCGATGGTGATCGCCGTGGCGCTGCTGGGGGTGTGGCTGGTCGATCTGCTCTATGATCCGCGATATCAGCGCGCCGGCGCGGTGGTGGTGGTTCTGGCCTGCATGCAGATGCCGCAGATCATCGTTCTGACCTACGATCAGGCGGCGCTGGCGGCGGGGGATTCGAAACGGTTTTTCGTGCTGGCGGCGGCGCGCGGGATCCTGATCTTCGGTGGACTGCTGATCGGGCTGGAACTGGCCGGTATGCTGGGGGCGCTGCTGGGGCTGGGCGCGGCCTATGTCTGCGCCTACCCGGTGGTGGTCTGGCTGTCGCGCCACCAGGGTGCGTGGGATCCGCTGCACGACACGATCTTCGCGCTGACCGCCTTGGTGGCGGCAACCTCGATCCTGTGGCTCCATTGGGGCGAGGTGCAAAAACTGCTGCCATGAATTGTTGACGGATTCGGGGCCGGAAACGGCGATTAAGGCCAAAAAGCCGGTACAAAGCCTCAAAACTACCCAAATCTGCCCGTATCGTTACTATAAGTGTTTAAAGGAAACGGTTTGTTTTAATGTCGGAAACAAGGGACCCTGCGCCGCCCCACGCGGCGGACATCGCCATCGTTGGCATGGCGGCGCATCTTCCGGGTGCGCAATCGGTGCAGGAATACTGGACCAACCTGCGCGACGGCATCGAATCCATCAGGCATCTGTCGAGGGAAGAATTGCTCGCCGCCGGCGAAGCCCCGCACCTGATCCAGCGTGACGATTACGTCCCCGCCGCCGCGCCGCTGGACGGGTTCAAGGAATTCGACGCCGAGTTTTTCGGCTTTTCCCCGAAAGAGGCGGCGATCCTCGACCCGCAGCACCGGCACTTCCTCGAAGTATCGTGGGAAGCACTGGAAAATGCGGGACATCCGCCGGAAAACTTCGACGGTCCGATCGGCGTTTTCGGCGGCTGCGGCATGGGCAGCTATTTCTATTTCAACATCTGTTCCAACCGCGATCTGGTCGACAGCACCGGCATGTTCCTTCTGCGTCATACCGGCAATGACAAGGATTTCATGGTCACGCGCCTCAGCCACGTGCTGGACCTCAAGGGCCCGTCGGTCAACGTGCAAACCGCCTGTTCCACATCGCTGGTGGCGACCCATTATGCCTGCCAGTCGCTGCTGAACGGCGAATGCGACATGGCCTTAGCGGGCGGCGTGACGATCGAACTGCCCCAGGGGCGCGGCTATCTCTACAAGGAGGGCGAGATTCTGTCGCCCGACGGCCATTGCCACGCCTTCGACCACCGCGCGCAGGGCACCGTTTTCGGGTCCGGCGCGGGTGTCGTGGTGCTGCGGCGGCTGGAAGACGCGATTGCCGATGGCGATCACATCTGGGCCGTCATCAAAGGTTCGGCGGTCAACAACGACGGCGCGGCGAAGGCCGGATACCTTGCGCCCTCGGTCGACGGACAGGCGGCGGCGATTGCGGAGGCCCAAGCGCTATCGGATGTCAGCGCCGACACCATCGATTACGTCGAATGCCACGGCACCGGCACCTATCTGGGCGACCCGATCGAGGTCGCCGCGCTGACCCAGGCATTCAATGAGACCACCGACGAGACCCGGTTCTGCCGCATCGGGTCGGTGAAGACCAATATCGGCCATCTGGACACGGCGGCAGGCGTGGCCAGCCTGATCAAGGCCAGCCTTGCGCTGCACAACAAGCAGATGCCGCCAAGCCTCGGGTTCGAAAAACCCAACCCGGCGATTGATTTCGACCATTCGCCGTTCATCGTGAACGACCGCCTGACCGACTGGGTATCGCACAAGGGACCGCGCCGCGCCGGGGTCAATTCGCTGGGTGTCGGCGGCACCAACGCGCATGTGGTGCTGGAAGAAGCCCCCGAACGGGCGGCCTCGGAAGAAAGCGACTGTCCATTCCAGATCCTGACCGTTTCGGGCCGCACCAAATCGGCGCTGGAGGCCAACGCCGCCAACCTCGCCGCGCATCTGCGCGCCCATCCCGAACAGCCGCTGGCCGATGTCGCCTGGACCCTGAAGAAAGGCCGCCGGGCTTTCGAACGCCGCCGCGTGGTGGTGGCGGAAACTCATGAGGAAGCCGCCGACCTGCTGGAGGCGAATGATCCCCGCCGGGTTTTCACCCATCAGGTGGTGGGCGACCGCCCCGAGGTCGTCTTCATGTTCCCCGGCGGCGGCGCGCAATATGCGGGCATGGCGCATGACCTCTATGAAACCGAACCGGTGTTCGCCGAATGGATGGACCGGGGGCTGGAGGTTCTGCAGGCCAAGATCGATTACGACATTCGCGCGCTGTGGCTACCCGAACCGGGGCAGGAACAGGCGGCGGATGAAAAGCTGAAAACGCCCTCGATCCAGCTGCCGCTGATCATGATCGTGGAATATGCGCTGGCGCAGCTGTGGATCAGCTGGGGGGTGAAGCCCTCGGCGCTGGTCGGCCATTCGATGGGCGAAAACACCGCCGCCTGTCTGGCCGGCGTGATGAGCTTCGAGGATTGCATCGGGCTGGTGCATCTGCGCGGGCAGTTGTTCGACACGGTGCCCGCCGGCGGGATGCTGAGCGTATCGCTGCCCGCCGAGGAGTTGAAGCCGCTGCTGGGCGATGATCTGGACCTGGCGGGGGTGAATGCGCCCGGCCTCTCCGTCGCCTCCGGCCCGCAGGCGGCGCTGGACCGGCTGGAAGCCGAGCTGAAAGCGCGCGACGTGGACTGCCAGCGCATCCCGATCGACATCGCCGCGCATAGCCGGATGCTCGCCCCGATCCTCGACCCATTCCGCGCCTATCTGAAGTCGATCCAGCTCAACCCGCCGCAGATCCCTTTCACGTCGAACCGCACCGGTCAATTCATCACCGCCGATCAGGCCACGGACCCCGATTACTGGGTCGGCCACCTGCGCAACACGGTGATGTTCGCCGACTGCATCGGTACGCTGGCCGCCACCGGCGACAAGGTGTTCATTGAGGTCGGACCGGGCAAGGCGCTGTCTTCGCTCACCGGGCAGCACCCGGACGTGTCCTCGAACCAGGTGATCGGCACCCTGCACCACCCGCAGGACAATATCGCCGACGATACGTATTTCGCCGCGATGCTGGGGCGGGCCTGGGCCGTGGGCGTCGATTTCGACTGGCACCAGATCTGGGGCGAGGCGAAACGCAACCGCGTGGTCCTGCCTTCCTACGCCTTCCAGCAGCAGGAATATTTCATCGAACCGGCCGAGGCAGGCGCCCCCCAAGCCGACACATGGCTGATGCGGCAGGACGACATGGACGAATGGGCCTATCGCCCGGTCTGGAAACCGCGTTATGCCGATTGCGCGGTGGATGTGGCGGGCGATCTGTCCGGGGCCGCGAAGGAAACCTGGCTGATCTTCGAAGACGATACCGGCGCAGGTGCGGAAATTTCCAAACGCCTGCGTTTGGCGGGGCATAAGGTGACGTCGGTCCGGCCCGGCGATGCCTTTGCGCGCACCGAAACCGGCTATGTCCTGCCGCCCGAGCAGGGGCGAACGGGATACGACCAGTTGCTGCAGGACCTGTCGGCGCGGGGCGAATTACCCAGCCGCATCCTGCATCTGTGGCTGCTGACCGAGGACGAAAAATTCCGCCCCGGTTCCAGCTTCTTCCACCGCAATCAGGAACACGGCTTCTATTCGCTGCTGTTCCTCGCGCAGGCGATCAGCGAACAGAACGCGCCCGTGCCGCTGCATATCACCGTAGTAACCTCGGACGCGGCGCAGGTGCGGGACGAGGTCTTGCGCTATCCCGACAAGGCCACGGTGATGGGGCCCGCCCGGGTGATCCCGCGCGAATTCCCCGGAATCACCTGTTCGGTGCTGGATGTGCCGCGCGAGGGCAGGAAACCCCAAGATGCGCGGATCGCCGATCAACTGCTGGAAGAGGCGCTGGCAACGCCCGCCAACACCATCGCCGCGATCCGGGGCGACAAGCGGTTCGAACAGGATTTCGCCGAAGCCCCGTTCGAGGCGACCGAAGACCTGCCGATCCGGCAGGGCGGCACCTACATGATCACCGGCGGTTTCGGCGGCATCGGCACGACACTGGCCAAGGCGCTGATCACCCGCGCCGGGGCCAATATCGTGCTGCTGGCCCGCACGCCCCTGCCCGACCGGGCCGACTGGGACGCCATCCTGATGAAGACCGCGCCGAACGACGCGGTGGTGCGCCGCATCCGGGCGGTTGAAAGCCTGGAACAGGCCGGGGGTCAGGTTCTGGTCCTGCCCGCCGATGTCAGCAATGTCGAAAACATGCGCGGCGCCGTGCAGATCGCGACCGAAAAATTCGGCGGCATCAACGGCGTCATCCATGCCGCCGGCGTCATCGCCGACGCGCCGATCCTGGGCAAATCGCTGTCCGATATCGAGGACGTATTCACCCCGAAAATCCACGGCACCCAGGTTCTGGACGGGCTGTTCCCCGATGGGGCGCTGGATTTCATGGTGCTGTTTTCGTCCAGCTCGACCGCGACGGCGCCCGCCGGTCAGGTCGATTACGTCGCCGCCAACGAATACCTCAACGCCTTCGCCAAATCGCGGGCGGGGGGCAAGACGCGCGTGATGGCGATCGACTGGGGCATATGGGCCGATACGGGCATGGCCGCCGATGCGATGGCAACGCGGACCGGCGCAGCGAACAGGGCGGACCCGGAACCGGCGGGGCAGGCGCTGCTGGACCAGAAATGCTTCGATGCCGATGGCACCCGGACTTTCACCAGCACGCTGGCCCCCCGCGACCGTTGGGTGCTGAACGAACACCGTACCCGGCAGGGCGATATCCTGCTGCCCGGTACCGGCTATCTGGAACTGATCGACGAGGCGCTGAGGGCACAGGGCGAAACGGGGCCTTACGAAGTCCACGACCTGTTCTTCCTGTCGCCGATGCAAGTGCCCGCGCAGGGCGAGCGCCAGATGCGCCTGCGCCTGCCGCGCAGCGATCAGGGCTACGAAGTGGAAATCCAAAGCGCCGAGGCCGGGATTGACCGGTTCGAATTGAATGCACAGGGTTCGGTTGCGCTGCTGCCGTTGCAAGCCCCGGACAAGTTGGACCTGAGCGCCATCGCTGCGCGTTGCAGCGCCCCGCGAACAGCCCCCGAGGGCGGGTCGTTGACAACGCCGCAAGAAAAGCACCTGATTTTCGGACCGCGCTGGCGGGTTCTCAATACGGCATCGTATGGCGTGAACGAAGGCATCGCCCGGCTGGCGCTGCCGCTGCAGTTCCGCGGTGATCTCAATACCTATACGCTGCATCCCGGGCTTCTCGACATCGCGACCGGCTGGGCGATGGAACTGATCGACGGATACGCGGCGGCGCAGCTTTGGGTGCCGGTATCCTATCACCGTCTGAGCGTCTTCGCGCCGCTGCAGGGCGAGGTGATCAGCTGGGTCCGCAACGCCGGGGAAAACACCGATGCCGGGCCGATGGCGACCTTCGACATTACCATCGCCGCACCGGATGGTACCGTTCTGCTGGACATCGAAGGGTTTTCCATCCGCAAGCTGGACGCTAATGCAGCCTTCGCCCGGACCGAAGCGCAGGCAACCACCCCCGAACACCGCCCTCTGTCGCCCGCCGAGGAGCGGCTGCTGCACAACCTGTCGCAGGGCATCCGCCGCGCCGAGGGGGCAGAGGCGTTTTTCCGCGCCCTGGCCAGCGGGCAGTCGCAGATCGTGGTCTCCTCGCTCGACCTGCACGGCCTAATCGATCAGGCCGGGGAAACCCAATCCGAAAGCGCGGAGCAGAAATTCCAGCGCCCGGAGCTGGATCAGGATTACGCGGCGCCGGAAACCGAGGTGGAAAAGCGCTTGGCCCTGTTCTTCGAGGAACTCTTGGGCGTCGATCAGGTCGGCATCGACGACAGTTTCTTCGATCTGGGTGGTCATTCGCTGATCGCGGTGCGGCTGTTTGCCCGGATCAAGAATGCTTTCGGCACCGATTTCCCGATCTCGGTCCTGTTCGAAGCCCCCACCGTGCGCAAGATCGCCGCGATGATCCCTAATCAGGGAACGGCGGCCGGGGATGCCGCGAAACCCGCCGCCCCCGAACGCCGTTTCACCCATGTGGTGCCGATGCATCAGGGCGAAGGCGGACCGAAAACGCCCTTCTTCCTTGTCGCAGGAATGTTCGGCAACGTGTTGAACCTGCGCCACCTGGCACATCTTCTGGGCACCGACCGGCCGTTCTATGGGTTGCAGGCGCGCGGGCTTTACGGCGACGCCGATCCGCACAGTTCCATCGAAGACGCCGCGCGCGACTACATCGCCGAAATGCGCCAGCTGCAACCGCACGGGCCTTACCTGCTGGGCGGGTTTTCCGGCGGCGGCATCACCGCGTATGAAATCGCGCAGCAGCTGAAAGCGGCAGGCGAAGAGGTGGCAATTCTGGTGATGCTCGACACGCCCCTGCCGGTGCGTCGGCCGCTGACCAGACGCGACCGGGCGATGATCCAGTGGTTGGAACTGAAGCAACGCGGCCCCGCCTATCCGCTGCAATGGGCGGCCAACCGCATCCGCTGGGAATTCGCCAGGCGGCGCAAGGGCGCGGAAACCGGCGACGGCCCGGCGCAGTTCCACAATGCCGAGATCGAGGCCGCCTTCCTGCAGGCCGTCGCCGGCTACCAGCTGAAGCCCTGGAACGGGCCGCTGCATCTCTACCGCCCGCCGCTGCGGGGCAAATGGCAGGTGGCGCCGGACCGTTTGGTGAATTCCGAACGCGCCTATGTGCTGCCCGACAACGACTGGACCCAATGGGTTCCGGATCTGCAGGTCTTCGAGGTGCCGGGCGACCACGATTCGATGGTTCTGGAACCCAATGTGCGGGTGCTGGCCGCCCGTATCCGGGCCGGGATCGAAGCGGCGGAACGCCGACCGGACCAAGCCCTTGTCCACGACAAGGCCGCGGAGTGAACCGATGAACAGCCCGCGCCTTCTGACCGTGATCCTGAACTACCGCACGCCCGACATGACCGTGGAATCGGTCGACACGGCGCTGCGCGCGATGGAGGGGATCGACGGCGAAATCGTGGTCGTGGACAACGATTCCGGCGACGGGTCCTTTGAGCGGCTTTCCAAGCATGCGCAGGCGAAAGGATGGACCGATGGCAACCGGGTCCGGGTGCTGCTGTCGGACCGCAATGGCGGTTTCGGGGCGGGCAACAATTTCGGCATCCAGACCGGGCTGAGCGACGGCAGCCAGCCCGATTACATCTATGTTCTGAATTCCGATGCCTTTCCCGCAGCGGATGCGATCCGGCGTCTTCTCGATTACCTGCAAATCCATCCCGAGGCCGGGTTCGCGGGCAGCTACATCCACGGCCCCGAAGGTGATCCGCACCTGACCACCTTCCGCTTTCCCTCGATCGCCAGTGAATTCGAAGGCGCGATCCGCCTCGGCATCGTCAGCAGGGCGCTGTCCCGCAAACGCATGCCGGTGGACATCCCCGATCATACCTGCCCGGTCGACTGGCTGGCCGGGGCCAGCCTGATGATGCGGCGGTCTGTGCTCGATGAAATCGGGCTCTTCGACGAAACCTTTTTCCTGTATTTTGAGGAAACCGACCTGTGCCTGCGCGCGCATCGTGCCGGGTACCAGACCGTTTTCGTGCGCGAAAGCGACGTGACCCATATCGGATCGGTCAGCACCGGCATGAAGGAATGGCGCCGGGTACCCAATTACTGGTTCGATTCCAGGGCGTATTATTATGCCAAGAACCACGGCGCGTTTTACGCCGCGCTGGCGACCCTGTCGCATCTGGCAGGCGGCGTTCTGCACCGGATGCGGCAATACCTGCAGGGCCGCAAACCGGCCGACCCGCCCCATTTCCTGCGAACCTTGCTGCGCCATGACCTGGCCGCGATGTTCAAACCCCGCCGCCGCGCGGCCGTTCCCCGCCTGACCGAAGACTTGCCTCGGCCGGACGGGTCCCTGTTCGTATCGGAGTAATCCCATGTCGCAGTTTTCCAGCGTCCTGATCGGCAACGAATCCCTAGTGATCCAGTGCGGGGAAATCCTGCGCGGCAAGGAGCACGGGATTGCCGCCGTGGTCACCCGCAACGCGGACATCGCGAAATGGGCGACGGGCGCGGGGCTGCGGGTCGAAGCGCCGGGCAACGATCTGGGCGCTCGGCTGGGTGGGCTGCAATTCGATTGGCTGCTGAGCATCGCCAATCTCGACATCATCCCGGGCGACGTGCTGACGATGCCCGCCAAGGGCGCGGTGAATTTCCACGACGGACCGCTGCCCGCCTATGCCGGGCTGAACGCGCCGGTCTGGGCCGTGGCCGCGCAGGAACCGCGCCACGGCATCACCTGGCACATGATCGAAGGCGGCATCGACGAGGGCGATATCCTGATCCAGCGCCGTTTTGCAATCGCACCGACCGATACTGCGCTGACGCTGAACACCCGCTGCTACGAGGCGGCGATCGGCAGTTTCTCGGAACTGGCCGATGCGCTGGCCAGCGGCGCACCGGCACGGCAGCAACAGGACCTGTCGCAACGCAGCTATTTCGGCCTGTTGCATCGCCCCACAGCGGCCGGACGGCTGGATTTCACCAAACCCGCGGCTGAGGTCGACGCGCTGGTCCGGGCGCTGGATCACGGCGATTACTGGAACCCGCTGTTCTGCGCCAAGATCGACGTCGGCGGGAAGCTGGTTCTGGTCGGAAAATCCGCCCCGTCGGAAGCGACGGGTCAACCCGGCGAAGTGATCGAGATTACCGGCGACCACCTCACCGTGGCCTGCGGTGACGGCGCGGTGGAACTTCGCGGATTCAGCGCGCCGGACGGGTCTGGGGTGAACCTGCCCAAGCTCGTTTCCAAGAGCGACCTGCTGCCCAGCCCCGACGCGGCGCTAAGCGACACGCTGGACGCGGCGATGCAGAAGGCAATCAAGGGCGAACCGACCTATCGCGCCCTGTTCGAAACCTTCACCCCGGCGCAACTGCCGTTGGTCGCCACGGCATCCGAAGGGGTGCTGGAACAGCCCTTGTCGCTGGACGCGGACAGCGCGGTGAATTCGCTGGCGCTGGTCGCCGGGCGGCTGGCGGCGACCAGCACGGTCGATCTGGCGTGGGGCACCGCGACTGCGGCGCCCGAGGGATACCTGATGCCGTGGGCTCCGGTCCGGCTGGATGCCTCCGCCAGCGTCGAAACCGCCCTTGCCGGGTTCCATAACTCTCTCGCCGCCGCGCGCCGGTACGGGCCCGCGCCCGCCGACATGCCCGCCCGCCTGCCGGGGCAGGCGCGGATCGACACCCCGCAACTGGGGCTGAGCGATCAGGCCGCGCTAATCCCTGGCACGGCGATCACGCTTTGCACCGCCGGGGGCGCGGTGAAGCTGCTGGGCGATGCGGCCAAGGTCTCGCCCGAGTTCCTGCGACTGATGGCGGCCCGGATCGAGAAAGCCGCGAGTGCCGACCTGCAGGCACAGATCAAAACCCTCGACATCCTGCCCGATGCCGAACGTGAGCTGATCCTTTACGACTGGAACGCGACCAAGACGGATTACGATCCCGACCTGTGCATCCACCAGATGTTCGAACGGCAGGTCGCCAGAACGCCTGAGGCAGAAGCCCTGGTGGTGGATGGCGAAAGCCTGACCTACGCCGAATTGAACGCGCGCGCCAACCAGGTGGCGCATATTCTGACGCAGATGGGTGTGAAGCCGGGCACACTGGTGGGACTTTACACCTATCGCAGCCCGTCCCTTCTGATCGGGGCGCTTGGCATCCTCAAGGCAGGCGGCGCCTATGTGCCGCTTGACCCGGTCTACCCGACCGACCGCATCGCGCTTTACATCGAAGACAGCGCCTGCCCGGTGATCGTAACGCAACAGGCGATGGCCGTCGGCCTGCCCGATCACACCGCGCAGGTGCTGGCACTGGATACCGATCCGCGCATTCTGTCGGCGCCCACCGACAATATCGACAGCCGCGCGAAGGGCCATGACATGGCCTACATGATCTATACCTCGGGATCTACCGGGCGGCCCAAGGGGGTGATGGTCGAACACCGCAACGTGTCGAATTTCTTCACCGGAATGGACGACCGGATCGATCATGCGCAGGGCGGCGTCTGGTTGGCTGTGACCAGCCTGAGCTTCGACATCTCGGTGCTGGAACTGTTCTACACGCTGGCGCGGGGCTTCAAGCTGGTGCTTTCGAGCGACGATAACCGCGCGCTGGTGTCGAAGGGCCGGATGCCGATGACCGGCAAGGGGATGGATTTCAGCCTCTTCTACTGGGGCAACGACGATGGCGTCGGACGCGACAAGTACGAATTGCTGTTCGAAGGCGCGAAAATCGCCGATGCGAACGGGTTCTGCGCGGTCTGGACCCCGGAACGCCATTTCCACGCCTTCGGCGGCCCCTACCCGAACCCGTCGGTCACCGGCGCCGCCGTTGCCGCACTGACCAAGAACCTGGCCGTGCGCGCGGGCAGCTGCGTCGCGCCGTTGCACCACCCCGCCCGGATCGCCGAGGAATGGGCAGTGATCGACAACCTGACCAACGGGCGCACCGGGATCGGAATCGCCTCGGGCTGGCAGCCGCACGATTTCGTGCTGCGCCCGGAAAACAGCCCGCCCAACAACAAGCCCGCGATGCTGGAAACCATAGAGACCCTGCGCAAGCTCTGGGCCGGGGAAGAGGTCGAATTCCCGATGGCTAACGGCGAAATGCACGGCCTGGTCACCCAGCCGCGCCCGGTGTCGAAGACACTCAACATCTGGGTGACCACCGCTGGCAATCCCGAAACCTGGAAGGAAGCGGGCCGGATCGGTGCCAACGTGCTGACCCACCTTCTGGGCCAGAGCATCGCGGAGGTGGGAGACAAGATCAAACTCTACCACGCGGCGCTGCGCGAGGCGGGGCATGATCCGAAAGATTTCACCGTCACGCTGATGCTGCACACCTATGTGGCCGAGGATCGCGAACAGGCCCGCGAAATCGCGCGCGGGCCGATGAAGGATTACCTCAATTCCGCCGCCGGGCTGATCAAGCAATTCGCCTGGGCCTTCCCCGCCTTTAAACGGCCCGAAGGGGTGAACAATCCTTTCGAACTGGACCTCGGCACGCTGGATGCCGAAGAACTGGACGCGATCCTCGAATTCGCCTTCCTGCGCTATTTCGAGGATTCGGGGCTGTTCGGCACGGTCGAGGATTGCCTGAACCGGGTTGAACAGTTGAAACGGATCGGCGTCGACGAAATCGCCTGCCTGATCGACTACGGGATCGAGAAACAGACGGTCCTGAACGGCCTTCACCTGCTGGCCGAGGTGCTGAAAGGCGCCAATACCGAGGTTGAGCTGGACGAAGACGATTTTTCCATCGCCGCCCAGATCGTGCGCCACGGTGTGACGCACATGCAATGCACCCCGTCGATGGCGCGGATGATTTCGATGAACGACGAAGCGCGCACCGCGCTGAACCGGATCGAACACCTGATGATCGGCGGCGAAGCCCTGCCCGGCGCTCTGGTCGGCGAATTTTCCGAAATCACCCGCGCGGGCATCGAAAACATGTACGGGCCGACCGAAACCACGATCTGGTCGACCACCGAAACCGCCGCACCGGGCGACAGCGTGGTCAATATCGGCCGCCCCATCGCCAACACGCAGGTCTATGTGCTGGACGATGACCTGCGGCCGGTGCCGGTGGGCGTTCCGGGCGAGCTTTACATCGGCGGCGACGGGGTGACGCGCGGCTACTGGCAGCGGCCCGAACTGACCGCCGAACGGTTCGTCGCCGACCCTTTCGTGAAACCCGAAACCACCGCCCCCGGCGGGGCACGGATGTATCGCACCGGCGATCTGGTGCGCTGGCGCGCCGATGGCAAGCTGGATTTCCTTGGCCGGGCCGACCATCAGGTCAAGCTGCGCGGCTACCGGATCGAACTGGGCGAAATCGAAGCGGTGATGACGGATCATCCGCATGTCACCCACGCCGTGGTGATCGCACGCGAAGACACACCGGGCGCGCCCCGGCTGGTCGGCTACATGACCGCGAACGGTCCTGTGAATGAACCCGCGCTGCGCAAGCGGTTGTCGGATGCCCTGCCCGACTTCATGGTGCCGGCGCAGTTCGTGACGCTGGATGCCTTCCCGCTGACCCCGAACAAGAAGGTGGATCGCAACGCGCTACCGGCCCCCGAGGAACGTCAGGCCAATGTGCAAAGCACCGGCTTCGTCGCCCCGACCAATTCGGTCGAACGGGATATCGCGGCAATCTGGTCGCGCATTCTGGGGGTCCAGAATATCGGGTCGAAGGACAATTTCTTCGAACTGGGCGGACATTCCCTGCTGGCGGTGCAGGCGCACCGGGAAATCCGCGAAAAGCTGGGCGCGGCAAAACTCGGCATCACTGATATCTTCCGCTTCCCGGTGTTGTCATCCCTGTCCGAACGGGTGTCGGAAACGCTCGGACGGCCCAGGCCGGAACAGGCCGGGCCAGCGCCCGACACGTCCGCGCGCGCCGATGCGATGTCGCGGCGCAAGGAAATGCGCGCCCGCCGGATGGCGCGCCATACGCGATGACGCGCGACGCCATCCGAACCGGGTTGGTGCAGGTTTTCGGCGGCCGCATCGGCATCGGCTTGACCGATCCGGCATCGCCCGATCACCGGCTGCGGCCCGGGGAACGGGCGGCGGTGGCCAAGGCAGTGCCGAAACGCGTCCGCGAATTCGCCGCCGGACGGGCAGCGGCCCGCGCGGCCTTTGCGGAACTGGGATTGCAGCAACCCGCGATACCGGTGGCGGCAGATCGCAGCCCGGTCTGGCCCGGGGGTATTTCCGGGTCGATTTCGCATACCGATGAGCTTTGCCTCGCGGTGGTGTCGGATGCACCGCATTGGCGGGCGATCGGGCTGGATGCCGAAGCGACCACCCCGCTGTCGCCGGATATCTGGGACATCGTCCTGACCCCGGAAGAACTACGGGCGGTCGGTCACCTGCCGCAGGAAAAGCGCGGCCATCACGGCAAGCTGATCTTCTGCATCAAGGAAGCGGCCTACAAGGCGCAGTATCCCGTCAGCAAAACCATTTTCGATTTCCAGACATTGGCGGTTGAACTGAAAGGCCACCGCTTCCGCGCCGAGTTCCGTCGCGACGTTCCGCCGTTCCGAAATGGCGTTACAATCCAAGGCGTTTTTTTCGAAGCAGACGGGCATTTCGTCGCCGGGGCGATCCTCCCGAACGCCTGATCGCAGCGCCGCCACATTTCAGCCTGAATTCCGACCTTTTCGCGATTCGCATTTTCGGGCGATCCGCCACATTTTGCTGTATAACCCTGCCTTTCCCCTCGCCCCTAGGTGAAGTCCCCTCCAGCCGCTTGGTTCCACAACGCGCACAATCCCATGCATATCGGCGCAATTGGCGCCGTTGGGTGCATTTCCGTAGGACAAACACGCCGAAATCATCGCAACTTCATGAAAATATGGCGAAAATGTGGCGCAAAATCCCGTTTTCGAAATAGTTTGTTTCCGCAAAATGTGGCGTAAAAATTGGAAAAAATAAGGCGAAAATGGTAATTTGTGGCGCAATCAAGGCAAATTTCTGGCTCTATTAGGCGCCAAATTCTCTCTCGCTTCTGAACGGTTTTCGCAATGAACAGTCTTCTTTCTCTCTCCAGTCTGCGACGCGCGCTGAAACGGCGCGCGCTGCTGATTGCAACGGTGTTCATTTGCGGAACCATCATGGCGCTTCTGTTCGCGATCAAACGCCCCGCCGTTTTCGAGGCCACCGCGGTCATCCAGATCGAGGCGCCCAAGGTCACGACCAATCTGGCCAGCGGCGCCACCGTCACCACGACCAGCGGAAACCGTTTGAAACTGATCGAACAGAAACTGATGTCGCGCGACAGCATCCTGGCGGTGATCGAAAAATTCGACCTGTTCGGCGGCGACGCCGCGCCTTCGGATTCGATCCGGGTCGGGCTGTTCCGGGATTCGGTGCAGATCACCGAACTGATCGACCCGGCGCAGGCGTGGCGCCCGGATGTGCAGCCTTCGGGCCTGTCGATCACCGTTCGGCTGGGCGACGCCCGAAAGGCGGCCGATATAGCCAATGAACTGCTGGCGCAGGTCCTGGCCGAGGGAAAGAAACGCAGTGAAATCCGCGCGTCGCAGACGCTGGCGTTTTTCGAAACGGAAGAGGCGCGGATCGGCGCCGAAATCGAAGCCCTGTCGCTGGAATTCGCCCGTTTCAAGGAACGCAATGCGGCGTCGCTGCCCGGCAATACCGAAGCGCAGCAAGATCAGCTGTCACGGTTGCAAGAAACGCAGCTGGAATTCGAAAACCGTTTCGTCGAACTGGAAACCAACAGCAGCCGGCTGCGGGCCGAGGAACGGCAGCGTCAGTCCGAATTGCTGAGCCAACAGCTGTCGCTGGTCGAAACCCGCATTGCCGATATCGAAAAGGCCCTTGCCGCTGCGCCCGAGGTCGAACGGCTTTACCGCATGATGGAACGGGAGCTGGAACAATTGCAGGGCCAGTACTCAACCATCACCACGCGACGCACCGAAGCCGCGATGGCACAACAACTGGAAAGCCAGAACCAGTTCGAACGCTTCGAAGTCCTGGAAACCGCGCTGGTGCCGGAATACCCGGTATCCTCGGGCAAGAAAAAGATGGTTCTGGCCGGCGCCATCGCATCGCTGCTGGTGGGGCTTGGGCTGGGCTTCATCTTCGAATGGTTCAGCCCCGTCTTGCGGACCAGCGAACAGGTCGAACGGGAACTGGGCTTGCGCCCCGTGGTCATCATCCCGGTGCTGCAAAAGCCACAGACCGGCTGGCGCGGAAAGCTCGGGCTGCGCGCTGCCTGATCGCGATCAGTATCCGTATTCTTCACCGGTGGCGTTTTCGGCCTTGTTGAGCACAACGCCCAGAAGCGGGCAATCCTCGCCCAGTCGCCGCATCACTTCGCGCACCTGCGCCCCGTGGGTGCGCGTGCCGTCGATCACCACCAGCACACCATCGAAATTATCACGGAACGCGATCACGTCGTCATGCGCCAGGGCCGGCGGCAGGTCGAGAAGGATGACATCGGGCTTCAGGGCTTCTTCCATCGCCACAAGGGAATCGGCGGTGGTCGGTTCCTGCAGCAATTCCGAAGAATACTGCTCCACCCGGTCGTTCATCGCGATGGCCAGGTTGGCCCCGATGTTCAGGGTGTTGGCCCCGAACTTGAAGAAATGTTCCCGCAGCGGATCAAGCCCGCGCAGATAATCGCCGATGCTGCCGACATGTTTTTGGCCCAGCGTCTTGGCCACGCTCGGGTTGCGCATGTCCAGATCCATCAACACGGTGCGGCAGTTTTCATAGCGCGACAGCGCGATGGCGAGGTTCAGAGACAGGAAGGTTTTGCCGCAATCCCGCGTTGGCGACGTGATCGCCACGCGTTTCCAACCATTTTCCGTCAGAACCTGCATCAACCGCGCCCGCAACACATCGAAAGCCGCGTGCGAGGGATCCTTGCGCCGGGCGGAGACGATCAGGTTGCGGTCGAGCACGGCCGGATCAACGGGAATGGTCGGCAGGTCCGCCCAGAATTCCGGCGTAAGGTCCAGCACCGCGATATCTTCTCCCCGGTCTTCGTGCCCTTCGGCATACTGATCGGGTTCCCCGCCCGGTTCGCCCCATGCGAAGGCTTCACGCAGCGCGCGCTCCTGGGCTTCGACCTCGGCCTCGGGCACGCGCGGGGGGCGCGGGAATCCCGGCGATCTATCCTTCTGCGCCCGCGACTTGCGGCGGAATTGTTTCGACTGCTCTACCATCTGGCCTTTCCCCGACTACCCGGGACGGACTTTTCGGCGATTCGATGAATCACACTTATGCTTGGAGGCAGGAAAACCCAAGAAATTGGCAAAATTAAGCCTCCCCCGGGGCTAAAGGCCAAACAGGTTCGCCTCAACGATGCCGCGGGTGGCGAAACGATCCGGATCGGTTTCGGGCTGCCATCCCAGAACCGTCTTGGGGTGGCTGTTGTCGAAGGGGGAAAAATGCGCCCGCGATTTCCAGTCGCTCAGCGACGGGCGCACCACGCCCTTGCGGCGCAGCACCTTGGTTTTCAGAGCGTATTTCACCGCATCCGCGATCCAGAACGCGGTCAGGTTGCCCGGCCGCACCTTGATCCGCGCGCCCATTTTCCGCTGGATCGCGTCGAAATAGCCGCGCGCCGACCAGATCGGATCGCCGATCAGGTTGAAGCTTTCGCCCACCGCCGCGTCCTGTTCCATCATCGCGATCAAGCCATCCGACACGTCATCGGCCAGGACGAAGGGCAGGATAAGTTTGCCATCGCCCCAGATTCGCACCGCGCCCGCCCCGTGCCAGCGTCCGATGCCCCAGTGCTGCAACGGCCCGCCTTCGCCGATCACGATGCCGGGCCGCGCGATGACCAGAGGCAGGCCCTTTTCGGCATGCATCCGCATCAGCCGCGTTTCGCATTCGGCCTTGGACCGGGCATAAAGATTGCGCTCGGTCATGTCGCCGAAATCGGTGTCCTCGGTGATCGTGACGTCCGGATCCGACATGTCGTAGGACGCGATCGTGCCGGTATAGATCAACCGCTTCACCCCTGCGTCCAGCGCCGCTTCGGCCACCCTGACGGCGACGCCCACGTCGTTTTCCAGCGCCGCATCCCACGTCTTGTCCATCGACTTGGCAAGGTTGAACACCGCATCGATTCCGTCCATCGCCCGGCGCAGCCCTTCGTCATCCTTCAGCGGCACCGACACCGTTTCCACGTGTTCGGCGATATCGGCAAAAGGACCGTAGCTGCCCCGGCTCAGCACCCGCACATCGTATCCGCGCGCCACCAATGCCCGGGTCAGGTTGCGGCCGATGAACCCGGTGCCGCCGATCACCATGACGGTCGGGTTGGGCTTGCCCTTGGCGGGCACCGCCTCGACCGGGGCGGGCATCAGGGCCAGCGTGTCGTCGATGGCCTGCATCACCTGCACCACCGATTTACCTGCATAGCGGGGATCTTCCGCCGCGCCGCTGCGCAACGCGCCGTAAACCGCCCCGACCGTGCCGCGGAAGCTCAGCCCATAGGGCGATTTCTGGTTCAGCGACACCAGCTGCCGCGCGGCATTCACCACGCCTTCGCGCAGATGCTGCCCGGCGAGGTTCATCTGCTTCAGGAACGGGTTCAGCACCAGGTCGGCGGCATTGTCCTGCGAAATGATTAGCGTGTCGGCAGCGTAATCCATCCGCGCCACCCCCGAGGATCCTCGCAGGGTGACCGACCGGTCATCATGGGTTTCCACCAGCGACAGGTTGATTGTCACATCCACGTCGCCCGCACGGGCAATCACCCGCCACGACTGATGCCGCACCGCGCCGCCCGGCAGGGTGATCGGCTGCCCCAGTTCCAGATGGCGAATCTCCAGCGGCCCGAACAGATCGACGGCAAATGAAAACGGGTGCGGCCCCAGTTCCAAGAGCAGGTTCTTCGCCTCGCGCAGCAGCCAGATCCCATATGGCCCTGATCGCAGCGGCGCGAGCGGAAAACACCAGTTGATTTCCACCGACGACACCCGGCCAAGCCTGCCCGCCTCCTGCGCCGCTTTCAGGCGGCGATAGGCCGGCAACCCGAGGAAGTTATGCCCGGCGGCAAATCGCACGCCGTTCCTTTCCGCCGCCGCGAGCATTTCCGCCGTGTCCGCCGCCGACAGGGCGACCGGCTTTTCCACCAGGCAGTGCAGGCCCGCCCCGAGGCATTGCAACGCGATATCCTTGTGAAAATCCGGCGGCGTCAGGATGTGCACCGCATCACAGGTCTTTGCCGCGACCATCTCCTCGACCGATCCGAAGGCCGGTACGCCATAGGCATCGGCCAAACCTTTCGCCGCCCCCTTCGAGACGTCGCAGATGCAGGACAGTTCGGCATCCTTCACCGCGCGCAGCGCGTCAGCGTGCCAGTTGGCGATGTAACCGGCACCGATGATGCCTACTCGGATCGGGGAATGGGTCACGAAAATCTTTCCCTACTTATACTCGATGATACGCATGGCGCTGCCGCGCCATTTTCGCAGGTGATAGCGGGCCATGCCGATCAGGTTTGGAAACTTGGACAGGCTCAGGAAAACCGACTGGCGCAGCGCCATCGACCTTTCCAATCCTTCGCGCTGCAATCCCTGCGCAGTACGCAGGTAGGACAGGCCATAAAGGGCAAGAGCCGTGATCAGCACGAGGTAAAACCCGACCAACAGCGCGGTCAGAACCATCGCGGGCAAGAAGAACCCGTAAAGCATCACCCGGCGCCGTTCCTGGACGAAATAATCGGGATGCAGGTCGCCGACCTGGGCGAACCCATGGCCGCTGCGCACCGCGCGTTGCCACCATTGCGAAAACCGGGTCATCGCCGCGTCGTGCCGCGTCATCGGCAGGGGCAGGCGGATAATCCGGTGCCCCGCCTTGCGCACCCTTGTGCAGAACTCATCATCCTCGGCCGCGATCACGGTCGGGTTGAATCCGCCCACCGCATCGAACACGTCGCTGCGCACCATCATGTCGCCGCCGCAGGCCAGAATTTCGCCCGCCGGGCGGTGCCATTCGAAATCGGCCAGCGCATTGTAGATGCTGGCATCAGGGTGGATTTCCAACCGCCAGCCGGTGACGATGCCCAGGCCCTCTTGCTTGCCGAACTCGGCCAGGGCCGCCGCGATCCAGCCCGGTTCGACGCCGCAATCGCCATCGACGAATTGCACGAAATCCGGCAGGCCGCTTTTCTTCAGCGCCGCGAACCCCGCATTGCGCGCCCGCGCGGCGGTGAAGGGTTGCGCGCTGTCCAATTCCACCACCTCGATCCCTAGATCGCGGGCGGCCTGCACCGATCCGTCCGATGACCCGCTGTCGACATAGACGACGCGGTCCAGCTGATCGGTCAGCGTGGTCAGGGAGCGGATCAGCCGTTCGCCTTCGTTGCGGCCGATCGCGACCGCCGCGACAGTGCCCGTCATGCCCCGCCCTCCGGCCGTTTTACCTTGGGCGGCGCGCCATCCAGATAGCCGCGGATCAATTGGCCCAGCCAGCCCGCCTCAGATTCGATATTGAATTCCCGCGCGACCTTGACCCGCCCCCGCGCGCCCATGTCAGAGGCTTTCGCCGGATCGGCCAGCACCCGCAAAATCGCCGCCTCCAGCGCCTTTTCATTGCCCGGCGGCACCAGGATGCCGCTTTCGCCCTGCTCCACCAGTTCCGGGATTCCCGCGATCTGCGTCGCCACCACCGGCAGGCCCGCTGCCATCGCCTCCATCAGCACCACCGGAACGCCCTCGGCGAAGCTCGGCAGCACCAGCGCATCGACCGTCTGCAGCACCCCGGCCACCTCGGATTGCGATTTGTACCCTGCGAATGTGACGTGATCCGACAGGCCCATAAAGCGCGCTTCGGTTTCTAACACAGCCCGATTCGGCCCGTCGCCGATCAGCGTCAGATGGACATCGGGGCGCTGCGCGATCACCGCTTTCAGCGCCTCGAACAGCACCGGCAACCCCTTCACCGCTGCCAGCCGCCCGACGAACAGCAGGCGATTTCCCGCCCGCTCGCCGGCGCCGGCATAACGCCCCGGTTCCACGCCGCAATGCACGATATGCATCCGTTCCCAGTGGTCGCGATGGGCGAATGCCATCCCCTGCGAGCGGCAGAAATCGCTGATACAGGCGGTGAAAGCGGCCCGCGCGATTTTCTCATCCAGACGCCAGCGTATGGTCTCGAAAAAGATATCCGGCCCGTGCAGGGTGAAACTGTAGGGAATGCCGCTGATTTCATGGCACAGCATCGCCACGGTGCAGCTGGCCTTGGCGATATGGTTATGTAGGTGTAGCACGCCCCTGTCCTGCAGATACGCCGCCAGAACCACCGCTTCGGCGAAATAGAACAGCTGGTAGAGCGTCGCGCGAAACCCGCCGGGCGACGTTTGCCACGCCAGCCGCAGCGCCCGGAAATAGGCGCCCGGATTTCGCAGCGCGCGCAGATGGGCGCGCAGGCTGATCATCGGATTCGCCGCGGCGCGCAGCACGTAGAAGGTGCGCGCGGCCTCTTCGCGCTGTTCCGGCCCGACAAGGTGTTCCAATCCAGTGCGGCGGATTGAAGTTGTTTCGACCTCGAACCCCTGCTTGCGCAGCTCGGCCACTTCGCGCTGGATGAACGTATCGGTGGCACGGGGATATTCGCCGGTCAGATAGGCGATGCGGACGGGATCAGTCATCGACGGGCTCCCGCGCTTGCCGCATCAAGTCCTCGAAACGCCCCTCGGACCGCCAACCGATATCGTGCAGGCGCCGGTTGTCATAGCGCAGCGGCATCAGCCGCGCCCGCAAAACGGGCATGCGAAGCAACCCGGGCCGCGCTGTCCAGCGGCCCAGCCGCCGCGCGGCGAATTCCACCATACGCAACGGTATGGTGATTTTCGGCCAGCCGCGCCATTTCAGGGCTTTGACGAAACGTTTGCGGTCGGGCAGGTCGTCATCGACCACGTTCACCACGCCGGACCGCTCCTGCGCCGCCTCTTCGGCGGCCAAAACTAGCGCCTGCGCCGCGTGGCGGACATGGGACAGCGGGATTTCCCCGTCCTTGCCGACCTGGATCAGCAACGGCCCCAGACCGACCCCGATATGCGCGTTCCACACCCGGCCCGGACCGTAGAGCGCCCCGATGCGCATGATCTGCAGCGGCAAACCGGCATCGGCAGCCACAGTGCTACAGAGCACTTCCTGCGCAATCTTGCCCCGGCAATAAGCGTCGCGCTGATCCGCCCGGTCCTCCAGCGGGGTGTTTTCGTCGATCAGATCACCTTCGTTGACCAGCGCGCTGGAATAGACCGACATCGAACTGGCCAGCACAATGGCGGGCGGTTTCGGAAGCGACAGGCAGGCGGACAGAAACGCCTTGGTCGCATCGACCGTATCGCTTTGCTGCGCGGCATCGTCGCCTTCCAGTGATGCGGCCAGATGGACCACCACGTCGATATCCGGCGGCAGCACCTTCAGATCGTTCAGGTCGCTTGCGATCACCTGCACCTGTTCCGGCCAGTCCTGCAACAGCGCGGTCCGGTCACGTATGACCGCCGTCACCCGATGCCCCGCCGCCACAGCATACGATACCGTATGCTTCCCCAGAAATCCGGACGCCCCGGTGATCAACAGGTTCAGACCGCCCATGACATCGGCTCCATCGGATCGCATCTTGTGGTCATATCCTGTACCCCGGCGTGATCGCCCGCGTTCTGGATCGCCAGCGTCACCTCGTTCAGGTGCAGCGCGAAATCGGCGGACAGTCGGCAGGGCCGCTCTTCAGCGATCGCCTGCAGCATTTCCAGCGGGCCAAGCGCGAAGTTCATCGACGCCGCGCCCCACCGGCCCACCATCGGATGGGTCGGCCCCGGCAGCGTCACCCGCCGCCCCCACGGGCTGTCGATCAGCCGCCGGCGCAGGCGGAAGCGTTTGTGGAACTTCACCGGCGCGCCGTTGGCCCAGGCCTGTTTCACCTGCAACACGCCCTTGTCGCCGATCACCCGGATACGGTGGTCATGCGGCGCCACGATGGAACAGGTCAGCCGCGCCACCGGACCAGCCGCGAAAAACAGCGTGGCGACGGAAAAATCCGGCGCGGTGCCGGTGACACCCTTCTTGTCCGGGATCACCTCGGCCGAGGCCGCCACAACCCGGCGTACGGTGCCGAACATGGCGATCAGCCAGCTGAGGTAATATCCGGCATGTTCCAGTGTGCAGCCAACGCGGAATTCATCCTCATAGGGCCAGGGCACGCCGCTTTCGGTTTTCCAGTGTTCGACCGGAGCCTGCGAAATGAACCCGTCATCCAGTTCGGCATAGATCACCCGTGGGACCCCTGCGGTTTCGTTACGAACGGCGTGAGCCAGCGTCTGCGCCGCCTCGCCCAGCACGCTGCAGGGGGCAGAGCCCAGCATCAGCCCCTTTTCCGCCGCCAAGGCGTGTAGCGCCCGGGCCTGATCCATATCCAACGCCAGAGGTTTTTCCGAATAGGTGTGGAACCCGGCCTGAAGGCAGACCCGGTTCACCTCGAAATGCGCGCCCGGATTGGTCAGGTTCAGCACCACGCCGTCGCGCGGCAGCGCCGCGAACAGGTCATCCAGCGTGGAACATTGCGGCACCCCCCAATGGGTACAAAACGCCCCTGCCCGGTCCGCGTCGATATCGAAGGCCCCAACGACCCGCACCTGCGGCACGCTTTGCAGCGACCGCATGTAAAGGTCGGCGACAAAGCCGCAGCCGATCAATGCCACCGCCGGGCCGTTTGTTTTAGTGCTGCTCATCGTGCTCAAATGCCTGTCATTATGCCGCCGGTTCGATCATAGGAACGTGTCAAGAATTTGTCGCGCCTATAGCGTTGCCGAGGAAATGCCATCTGTGCAAAAGCGGAATTGCCTGTTAGCCATTTCACTAAGCCATTCGGGCAATTCCAGGCATTTTTTAGGTATTTGGCATGAAATTCTGGGTCGGGGCCTATGAAATCGACATCAATATCGCCGATCGGGCGGGGTTGGAGCAGGCGGTAACGGATCGCTTTGCTGCCCGTCAGGGATTTGCCCTTGCCACGCTGAACATGGATCACCTCGACAAGCTGCGCCGTGACGGCGCGTTTCGCGCCGCCTATTCCGCGCAGGATCTGGTGGTGGCCGACGGTAATCCCATCGTCTGGATGTCGAAACTTGCCGGACGGCCGGTCGACCTGATGCCCGGTTCCGACCTCGTGCTGCCGCTGGCCCGGCTTTGCGCGGCGCAGGACGTGCCGATGGCGCTGGTGGGCAGCACCGAAGACAGCCTTGATAAAGCGGCCGAGGTCTTGCGCCGCGAGGCGCCGGGGCTGGAGATCGCCCGCTGCATCGCGCCGCCTTTCGGGTTCGATCCTGCGGGCGAAGAGGCCAAGGCGATCCTGCAGGACGTCGCTGCCTCGGGCGTGCGGCTCTGTTTCCTGGCGCTCGGCGCGCCGAAACAGGAAAACTTTGCGGCACTGGGGCGGGACCTGGCGCCGGGGATTGGTTTCGCCTCGGTCGGGGCTGGGCTGGATTTCCTTGCCGGGTCGCAGGTACGCGCGCCGCGATGGGTGCGCAGGCTGGCGCTGGAATGGTTGTGGAGGCTGCTGTCCAGCCCGAAACGTCTGGCCGGGCGCTACGCGCGCAATTTCGCCATCCTGCCGGGTCATGTCATCCGGTCGCTGACGCGCAAACAATCATAGCCGCCGCCCCGCCGCCCGGCGCAACAGCAGCGCGTCCTTGATCCGCCCCTTCAGCCCGCGGGCAGGCGGGATTTCGCGATCCATCTCGAACACCGTGCCGGTCAGCGACGGGTCGTGCCACAGCGCCATATCCGCCCCCCATTTCGCCGCATGTTCCGGGGCCAGACCATCCGGAATGCCCATTTTCGTGGCCAGCATGCCGGGCATCCAGTCGTTGATGACGATATCGGGAAACCGGTCGGACAGATCGGCCACCGCCGCGCGGGTGAATATCCGCGCCGCGCCCTTGGACACGGAATAGGCCGCGCTGGCGGGCAACGGGTGCATGTCGGCGAAGGTCGAAACAGTCACGATGCGCCCGAACCCGGTCTGCACCATGCCGCGCAGCGCCGCCTGCGTGCAGGCCACCACACCGCCCAGGTTGACCGATACGGTCGCCATGAAACTGTCCGCAGTTTCGTCGAGCAGGTCGCGGCGCGGGTAAACGGCAGCGTTGTTGATCAGCAGCGCAGGATCGCCCAGATCCCGCGCGATCTTCTCAAAAGCCGCCTCGACCGCGGCGTATTCCGACACATCGGCCTGTACCGGGGAGAAAGACCCTGCGGCAAGCTCGGCGGTCTCTTGCAGCCCTGCCTCGCCGCGTCCGATCCCGGCCACCCGCACCCCGCGATGCGCCAGTTCGATGGCAAGCGCCCGGCCCAAACCGGCCCCGGCCCCGGTGACGACAGCGACGCCATCGGTCAGTCTGTGATCATTACGCGCCATCGGCTTTCCTTTCGAACTGATCGGCGATGCGGTCGGCCACCCGCAGGGCATTGGCGGCGATCGTCAGGCTGGGATTGACACCCATCGAGGTCGGGAAGACCGAGGCGTCGGTGACATAGAGGTTGTCCAGCTCATGCGCCCGGCAATCGGCATTCAGAACACTGGTCCGCGGGTCATGCCCGAAACGCAGCGTGCCGCAGGGATGGCCGAAATTCAATTCGGGCTGGAATCCCAGGAACATGCGGCGATGCCCCCTGAACGCCGCGCGGATCAACCGGCGGAACCTGCGCCGCCGCGCCCGCATTTCGCCGGATATGGTGTATTCGAAGCGGATCGCACCCGCGTCGTCGGGGTCCAGCACCACCCGGTTTTCTGGGTAGGGCAGATCCTCCATCAACCCGACGAAGACCTGCGCGGAGCCGAACAGCTTTGCTGCGATCAGCGCCGGTATCCACGTCAGCTGCTTCAGCGGTTTGATCCGCCGCAGGACAGATCGTTCCAGCAACTGGTTGAGGTAATGCACGATTTCGCCATAGCGCACCTCGACCCCCATCGCCTGCACCATGCCCAGCCGCTCGCCGCCCGCGTGATAAAGGTCGCGGAATCCCAGCGCCTTGCCCGATCCCCCGGCGGCAATGGCCTTGCCCGGCCAGACCGCGATCATCTCGTTCAGATGGAACATCAGATTGCGCCCCACCATGCCGCTGCCATTTGCCAGACCGCCTTGATCCGATCCCAGCAGCAGCCGTGGCGACCCGAAGGCCCCGGCGGCAAGCACCACGATGGGCGCCCTGAATGTCACTGCCCGCCCGTCCCTTTCCGCCTGCACCCCCGTCACCCGCCGCTTTTCTGCGACCAACCGCCGGACCGCGCAACGATCCAACAGCGCCGCGCGACCGGTTTCCAAGGCCGGTTCCACCCCGGCGGAGCGACCGTCCATCTTGCACCGCTTCGGGCACTTGAAACCAAGGCAATTCCTGCACCCCTCGACCCGGCGCAGCGCCGTATGCAGTCGGTAAGGGTGCAGCCCGTTCGCGCTCAGCCGCGATTGCAGCGCCTGATCGGCTGCCGACATCGGGGCCGGTTCGCGCAGCGAGGTACTGGCGAAGCCCGCCAGTGGATCCGGGTCGCCGCTGACATGGAACAGGTCCTCCGCCAAGTCGAAATAGGGTCGCAGATCGGCATGGGACACCGGCCAGCCACCGGTTGGGTGTGGATGTTCCGCGCTGTCGTCCAGATCATGCGGCGCGGGCCGTTCCAGCGTCGCGGCATAGAACACGGACGATCCGCCGACACCGCCACCGATGGGACCGAAGAATTCGCTGTCGCGCCCATCGATCCGGGCTTGCATCGGCTTCGGCCACGCCCCGCGCACCTGCCGTGCGACCGGATCGAACATGTCCGGATTCAGCGCGGTCTGTTCGGCCCGGTATCCCGCCGGCCCCTGTTCCAGGAACAGCACATTCAGCCCGCGTTCGGCCAACCGCCGCCCGGCCACGCCGCCACCGATCCCGGTGCCGATGACGATGACGTCCCAGTCGCGGCCAAGGGCATCTTCCAATGTCATTGCTCCGCCCTTTCGAACACCCGCCCGAACGCTGGCCTGAACACCGGTGCCACCACGGCCGCGCCTGCATTGGTCAGGTGATTGTTGTCGAAATAGATCACCCTGTCCCCGGCCCAGACCGAACAGATTTCGGAATCGCACAGATACGGGCGCGGATCGAGAAGCGAGGCGTTTTCCGTTCTGGCCAGTTCGGTGACCATCGGGTCCGAACTGGCCTGCCGGTCCTCGACCGCGCTCAATGGGGTTGAAAAGCTCTGCTCCAGCCCCTCGGCCTTGCCATGCGCCAACCGGCGCGCGCTCCTCCAGGATTCGTAGAACGGCACTTCGGGGATTTGCCGCAGGATATGGACCCGCGCGTAAGACCCGATTTCACGCACCGTTTCCCGCAGCAGATCGCGCAACAATTCGGGCTGTGCCTTGCCCTCGGGCAACAGTCTGATCTTGTTCGACTCATCGAGCCCAACACCCTGACCCTCCGCGTAGTAGCTCCACCGCCCGATCAGCACGACCTCACGCAGCCCCAGCGACGGCAGCGCCTGCCGGATACGGGCATTGTCTGCACGACAATCGGCATCCTGCGCCGGAGTGGCGGCGCTTTCGCGTTTCTTCACGCCGAAAACCGGCGGGCATCCCGCGTGCCAGATGATCCGCCCCGGCGTGTTCATCCGCATCGCCTCGGCCGCGATCCCGTCCATCAGCGCGCGCAAATGGCTGTCACCCCAGAACAGGACCTCCGGGTTGCCCGCAGGCCCGATGGCGCAGGTTTCGACCCCGGCCAGAGCACCGCTATCGGCGGTTTCGCAGCGGCTCCAATCCTGCAGGAAATCGCCCGAGGCGTCGATATGCGCACGGATCTCGACCGGGAACCGGTCGGGGAAACCGTTCCGCACGAACGCCGCCCCACCGATCGCGAGTGTCAGCGCCGAAGCCCCGCCGGCCGCCGCCAGTGTCAGCGGCAGACCCGGCCACCTGGCATGGCGCGTGGGCCGTTCGACGAAACGCCACGACAGCACGGCCAACAGGCCCGACAGCGCCATCCATGCCGCCGCTTCCAGCGGGCTGGCATAGGTTTCACGCAGGTATGTCGAAAACACCGCCACCGGCCAATGCCAGAGATAGAGCGAATAGGAAATCAACCCGACGAACACCGCCGGACCGGAACGCAGCACGCGGTTGATCCAATTGTCGTGCTGCCCGTTGAGGATGATCAGAACCGTACCCAATGTCGGGATCACCGCCCATGCGCCGGGGAATCCCGGCCCCGATTGAACGAAGACGACGCCGCAGATCACCAACGTCATCCCGGCATAGGACAGCGCCGGGTGCAGGTTCCAATCGCTGCGCGTCTGGTATCCCCAAACCGCCAGTAGAACACCCGCCAGCAATTCCCAGGCCCGGAACGGAAACAGGAAAAAAGTCGCGGTGTGATTGTCGGCCGTCAGCAAGACGCAGGAAAACAGCGACAGCAGGAAAAGGCCCAGCAACAGGTGTGGCAACTGCCTGCGCCAACCGATCAGTCCAACCAGTAGGATCAGCATCGGCAGGAACAGGTAGAACTGTTCCTCCACCGCCAAGGACCATGTGTGCAGCAGCGGCTTTTCCTCGGCCGCGGCGTCGAAATAACCCGCTTCGCGGTAGAACTGCACGTTGGACAGGTAGACCGTGGCGGCGATCAGGCTCTTGCCGAATTCGCGGTATTCGAACGGCAGCAGGACAACCCATGCCACCGCCGACACGACCAAGGCCATGACGAAAAACGCCGGCGCCAACCGCTTGAACCTGCGCAGGTAGAAATGGCGTAGCGATATCCGCCCGGTACGGTCCTGTTCCGACCACAGCAAACCGCCGATCAGGAACCCCGAAATGACAAAGAAGATGTCGACGCCAACGAAGCCGCCGGCAATACCGAAGACGCCGAAGTGGTAAAAAACCACCGACAACACGGCGATGGCGCGCAATCCATCGATTTCAGGCCTGTATCCGCTCGAAATCATTCTTGTTGTTCAGTTCCGGTTGCGGCGGAACCCGCCGATTGATTTTTCAGCGTGCCGCGAGGGCACCCGCAGGTGAACCATACAGCCAAATGCGTCAGAAATCCGAAAGGATTTGGGAATTTTCCCGCGTTTTCTGACTGTTCTCTAATTTTGGCGGTACCGGTTGCGAGGCCCGCCGTCACAAAACGTTAATCAAACTGTCAAATTGACGATTCTGTGCTGCCCTAAGCCAAGCCCCGAATGGATGGGACGCTCTATGCTTAAAATCGAAAATCTGACCAAGACCTTCGGATCGGTGAACGCTGTCGACAATATCAGCTTCACGGTGGACCGCCCGATGATGATCGGCGTGATCGGGGCGTCCGGCGCCGGGAAATCCACCATGCTGCGGATGCTGAACCAGCTTGAAACCGCCAGCAGCGGCAGGATCACCGTGGAAGGTCGGGATATCACCGGGCTGAAAGGCGCCGACAAGCGCCGCTGGCAGCGCGATTGCGCGATGATCTTCCAGCAGTTCAACCTGGTGCCGCGAATGGACGTGGTATCGAACGTGCTGCACGGCACGCTGAACAAGCGCTCGACGCTGGCCACCATGTTCAACCTCTACCCGGCCGAGGACATCCACCGCGCCATCGACATCCTGGACCGGCTGGGCATCGCCGCCCATGCCGCCAAACGGGCCGAGGCACTGTCGGGCGGCCAGCAGCAGCGCGTCGCCATTGCGCGTGCCATCATGCAGGACCCGAAAATCGTGCTTGCCGACGAACCGATCGCGTCGCTCGATCCGATGAACGCCCAGATCGTGATGGACGACCTGCGCCGCATCCACGACGAAGACGGCCGCATGGTGATCGCCAACCTGCACACGCTGGATACCGCGCGGCGCTATTGCGACCGGGTGATCGGCATGCGCATGGGTCGCATCGTGTTCGACGGCACCCCCGAACAACTGACCACCGGCGTTGCCCGCGACATCTATGGCGCCGACGCAAGTTTCAGCGAGGCCGCGACCAGCACCAGCCTCGACGCACTGGAGCGCGAGGCCGCACTGGCCTGACGCCCACACCATCGCCCGCGGCGGTGAGGCCGCGGGTTTCATCAAACCGGAGAGAGACTGATGAAAAAACTGATCGCCGCCGTTCTGGCAACCACCGCCCTGACCGCCCCGGCCATGGCTGAAGACATCAAAGAATTCCGCATCGGCATCCTGGGCGGCGAAAACGCCCAGGACCGCATGAACAACAACGAATGCCTGCGCGCCAAGACCGAAGAGCTGCTGGGCGTCGAAACCAAGCTGTTCGCCCCGGCCGATTACAACGGCGTGATCCAGGGCCTGCTGGGCGGCACCATCGACATGGCATGGCTGGGCGCATCGGGCTATGCCAAGACTTTCCTGTCGGACCCCGAAGCGGTCGAACCGATCCTGGTTAAGGTGAACAACGACGGCGGCTACGGCTACTACTCGATCGGTTTTGCCCGCAAGGACAGCGGCATCACCTCGCTGGAAGACATGAAGGGCAAGGTCTTCGGCTTCGGCGACCCGAACTCGACCTCGGGCTTCCTGATCCCGTCGATCGAAATCCCGCAGGCCACCGGCGCCAGCATGACCTCGGGCGATTACTTCGGCGAAGTGAAATTCTCCGGCGGCCACGAACAGACCATCGTCGGCGTCTATAACGGCGACTTCGACGGCGGCGTGACCTGGGCCGACGGGCTGGGCAACTGGGAAGACGGCTACAGCTCGGGCGCGCTGCGCAAGGCGGTCGATGCAGGGCTGGTGGATATGAACGACCTGGTCCAGATCTGGCAGTCGAAGCCGATCCCGGAAGGCCCGGTGGTTCTGCGCAAGGCGCTGCCGGAAGACGTGAAGCTGAAGATGACCGGCCTGATGGCTTCGCTGAAGTCGATGGACGAAGACTGCTTCTACGGCGTCGCCGCGGGCGAAGCCAAGGGCTTCATGCCGATCACCCACGACGCTTACGAAGTGATCGTCGAAGCGCGCAAACTGAAGTCGAACTGATCGCTTCACCTTATTTGAACAGGCCCCGATTCCGGGGCCTGTTTTTCTGCCCGAGGTACCAATGCCCGACCTGACCAACCATCCCGCCGCTCGCGATGTCCGATCCGACTACATGGACATGACCCGCAAGAAGCGGGCCTATAACGCCATCATGCTGGCGATCTTCGTGGCCCTGATGGCCGCGGGCTTCGTGACTGCCGACGATCGCAACGCAGGCGGCTTCTGGGACGGGCTGCACCAGCTGTTCGATTTCCCCGCCGAGGTGCTGGGCGAAGCCAGTGGCAAGCTGGCCGAAATGCCCGCGCATTTCGGAAAATTCCTTCCCTCGCTGATCGAGACGATCAATATCGCCGGCGCCTCGACCCTTCTGGGCGCGATCATCGCGATCTTCCTGTCGCTGCTGGCGGCCAACGGGCTGGCGCGCTGGCCGCGTTTGATCCCCGTGTTCCGCCGGATGATGGACATCATGCGCGCGATCCCCGAAATCGTCATCGCACTGGTGCTGATCTTCGTACTGGGCGGCGGCCCGGTGCCTGCGATGATCGCCATCGCTTTCCATACCAGCGGCGCGCTCGGCAAGCTGTTTTCCGAGGTGAACGAAAACGCCTCGCTGAAACCCGTCGAGGGGCTGCAATCCGTCGGCGCCAGCTGGGCACAGCGGATGGTGCTGGGGGTGATGCCGCTAGTGTCGCCGAACTACCTCAGCTACGCCTTGCTGCGGTTCGAAATCAACATCCGCGCCTCGGCCATCTTGGGATTCGTCGGCGCGGGCGGCATCGGTTACGACCTGAAAAACGCCATGTCCTGGGGCCAGGGCCAATATGACGAAGCCGCCGCGATCTTCCTGCTGCTGTTCGGCGCGATCATCCTCGTCGATCAAATCTCATCCATCCTGCGCCACCGCCTGACCCATGGCGCGCATATGGAGGCCACGCTATGACCATGACTGCCAACGCCGAACTGAAGGGTCAGGCCGACGCCCTGTTCCAGCGCAAGCGCCTGACCGCTTTCGGCCTGCCCGTGCTGATCCTCGCCTACCTGAGCTATATCTTCTTCGCCTTCGACATGCCGGGGCTCAACGAACGGGCCGATCTGGAAAACGGCAAGACGCTGATCCGTGACAGTTACAGCTACAAGACCCATGTCACCCGCGACAACCGCAGCGGCGATGTCACCATCGCGGTGGAAGGTGAACGCAAGGGCGCCTATGCGCCGAGCGCCGCCCCCGACTGGGTGAGCCTGGGCAACGACACGGTGATCGATCTGGGCGACGGACATGTCGTGACCTTCGGCGAAACCACCGTCAGCTACGACATTCCCGGCTATGGGTTGATCACCGCTGAACCGGGCCGCCGCGGCGTGCAGGCGGTGCTGCCCGAAGGCGACGTCCCCGACTGGATCAACGCGTCCAAGAACCGTCTGGCGATCACCACCGATGCCGGCCGCCTGACCATCACCCGCAACCGGTCGGAAGTGTTCCGATACAGCCTGGGCTGGGAACTGTTCTTCTTCACCCTCGAAAGCCCCTATCACGGCATGGGCGCGGGCGAATTGCTGTCTCGCGCCGTCAACGGCGAAGCCGGCGCGATCGTTTCGGATGTCTGGAACAACAAGATGTGGCGCCACGCCGACGTGGCCTGGGCCTTGTTCGAAACCATCCTGATGGCTTTCCTCGGCACCTTCGGCGCGGCCCTCGTGGCACTGCCGCTGGCGTTCCTCGCGGCACGCAACTTCGCGCCGCTGATGGCGATCAGGTTTGCCGCGCGCCGCCTGTTCGATTTCTTCCGCGGCGTTGACGCTCTGATCTGGACCATCGTTCTGGCCCGCGCCTTCGGCCCCGGGCCGCTGACCGGGGCATTGGCGATCCTGATCACCGATACCGGCAGCTTCGGCAAGATGTTCTCGGAAGCGCTGGAAAACGTCGACGGCAAGCAGATCGAGGGCATCCAGTCCACCGGCGCCAAGCCGCTGCAGCGCTACCGTTTCGGCGTGATCCCGCAGATCACCCCGGTGCTGCTGAGCCAGGTTCTGTATTTCCTTGAATCCAACACTCGCTCGGCCACCATCATCGGCGCGATCACCGGCGGCGGCATCGGTTTGCTGCTGACTCAGGCGATCATCACCCAGAAGGATTGGGAGGAAGTCAGCTATTACATCGTCCTGATCATCCTGATGGTGATGCTGATGGACTGGTTCTCGGGGCTGCTCCGGCGCAAGCTGATCAAGGGATAACCCGCCGGCAGCCGCCGGTCGGAACCAATGAACGAACGAAAGGATAAGCGCATGGCGAAACTGCGCGCGGATGAACCGGTGATTCATGACGATGTATCGCTGACCGAGGTGACCTTCGGCCGTTATTGCGAGATCGGCAAGGGCAGCCGGATCGGCCACAGCCATATCGGCGATTATTCCTATTGCGACCGCTACGCCGATATCGCCAATGCGGAGGTGGGCAAATTCGCCAATATCGCCAGCTTCGTGCGGATCGGCGCGACCGATCACCCGATGGACCGCGCCAGCCTGCATCATTTCCTCTATCGCAGCGCCGATTACTGGGACGACGTCGAACACGACGCCGAATTCTTCGCCCATCGCCACGGCCGCCGCGCGGTGATCGGCCATGACACATGGATCGGCCATAACGCGCAGGTGAAGCCCGAGGTGACCATCGGGCACGGTGCCATCGTTGCCTCGGGCGCGGTGGTGACGCGCGACGTGGCGCCCTACATGATCGTCGCGGGCATCCCGGCGCAGCCGATCCGGGAACGGTTTCCCGCCGCCATCGCGGACCGCCCTGATGGCGCTGGCCTGGTGGGACTGGTCGCATGACGCGCTGACGGATTTCCGGCGAATGAGCGTCGAGGCGTTTTTGGAAAAATACGAATAGGCCGCAATCGCGGAACGAAGGTTCCCTATTCGGCCGCCATCCGCAGCAGGTTGGTCCGCGACATGAAGCGGTGTGCGGCTTCCCCGGCGAGGTAGGCCAGACGCCCGTCACTGATCGTCGCCTCGATCGCGCGGGTGCGTTTGTGGATCACCACCAGGTCGGCGCGCTTGCCGTAATCGATCACGCCGCGATCGGCCAGCCGCAGGATCTGCGCCGGGCGTTCTGATACCAGCGCCCAAGCCTTGGGCAGCGACAGCACGCCCATATCGACCAGCCGGAAGGCCGCCTGCGCCAGCGCGGGATAGAAGTAGTCCGACACCAGCGCGTCGCAGAGCCCTTCGCGCACAAGCTGCGCGGCCGGGATATTGCCCGATTGCGACCCGCCGCGCACCACGTTGGGCGCGCCCATAAGGACCGGATCGCCCATTGCGGCGGCGGCCGCCGCCGGGGCCCGCTTGGTCGGGAATTCGCAAATCCGCGCACCGATCATCGCAAAGTGTTCGCGCGCTTCCGCCGTGGCATCGTCATGCGACCCATAAGCGATACCCATCGTGTCGAAGGCCTCGGCCAGCCTGCACAGGTGGCGCGGCACCTCGGCACGGCGCGCCGCCGCGACGCGCACGATGTCCATATGTTGCGCGGGCGTGCGGCCATTTTGCGACGCCCAGTGCGCGATCTTTGCGGGATTGCTCGTCACCGCTTCCAACGCCTCGTCCAGGTGGTTGTTGAAAACGACGTAGTCGATGCCATGACGACGGATCGCGGTCAGCAGCCGGTCTTCGCTTTCGACCATGTGGGTTTCATAGCGCAGTTGCAGCCGCAGATCGATCAGGCCTTGCGATCTGTACCGTTCCAGCGCCTGCATCACCTCTTCGGCGAAATCCGGGCCGCGCCTGCCGCCTTCCCAGGACCAGCTTTGCGCCAGCCAGGCCGTTGTCACCCCGTTGGCCGCCGCTTCGCGGTCGGTCGCGCGCAGCCCGGTTTCGATCGGGAACGGCGCGGTGGGGCGCGGTGCGATGTGGCGTTCGAACGCATCGCCATGCAGGTCGATGATCCCCGGCAGGATGTAGTATCCTGACAGGTCGATGGCGGGCTGTGGCCCCTTGGAAATGCGCCCGTGCTCGATCACAACCGACCGGTCCTGCATCTGCCCGTCGCGCAGAACCGTTGCCCCGGTCAGGCGCAGGGGGGGTAAAATCTGCGACATCAATCCACTCCGTCCTCGAAACGGTCAGTGGCGTTTTACGGCCCGTCTGTATCGGGCATATGACAAAGATCTTTGCTTCTAGTCCTCCACGACCAGGGTGATGCGATCACCGACAAACCAGGTATGGCCGTATTCCACCGGGCAGCCATCGGTATCCACGTTGATCCCCACCGTCCGCAAAATCGGGGCGCCTTCGGCGATGTTGAGCTGCAACGCCTGCGTCGCGGTCGCTGTCTTGGCCGTCAGCCGGGTCGAGGCACGGGTGTAGTCCTTTACCCCCACGGCCGCCAGGGCCCGGGTCACCGACCGCATGTGATCCAGATCCTCCAGCAGCCCCGGAAACCTGTCAGCGGGAAAAACCGACCGGAACAGCGCCACCGCCACGTTGTCGGCCAGCGACAGGCCCTCGTAGACATGTACCGGATCGCCCGATTTCAGCTGCAGCGCGGAGGCCTCGTCACGGTCGCAGGGGCGGGTCTGCAAGGTCAGGATGCGCTTGGCCGGCATCCGTCCGGCCGCTTCGAGGTTCTGGTGGAACCGCACCCGCTTGCCGATGGGATAGTCGGTGGCTTCCGCCAACACGAAAACCCCGGCGCCGCGGCGGGCATGTGTCAGGCCCTTTTCCTGCATGTCCTGCAGGGCGCGGCGCACCGTGTGCCGGTTCACACCGAAGCGCGCCGACAGTTCCGATTCGGTCGGCAACTTGTCCCCGGGACGGTAATGCCCGGCGGCAATTTCCGATGTCAGGGCCGTCGCAATCGATTTCCAGACCGGGGTCTTCGGCATGTCGTCACCAATGTTTCACAATTCTGCGTCTTCTTTTCCGCCGCGACTCGGCGTATGATTTGTCTAGTTGTATAGTTAAATAGACAAATCGACAAGGTGTCTAGATGCACGAGATCGAAGAGAGAAAAGGCTGGATCGGCCTGCTGGCCAAGGCGCCGGCAGACCGTTTGGCGGCATTGTGGGAAACGGCGGCGGAAAGGCCCGGTTTCACCCATTTGCGCGCCCCCGAAGTGGGGGGCGCGATGGTGCGCGGACGGATGGGCGGCACCGGCGCGCCGTTCAACCTTGGCGAAATGACGGTGACGCGCTGTTCTGTACGGCTCGACAGTGGCGAGGTCGGCCATGGCTACGTGCAGGGGCGCGACAAGGCGAAGGCGGAAACCGCCGCGCTGATCGACGCGCTGATGCAGACCCGCGCCGCCGGGGCGATCCGCGACGCGATCCTGACCCCGCTGAAGGCCGAGATGACCAAGGCCAAGGCCGACCGCGCCGAAAAGGCGGCAGCGACCAAGGTCGATTTTTTCACCATGGTAAGAGGGGAAGACTGATGCACGCCACCGCATTGACCGGCGGTTTCGCCGAAGCGCCGCAGGATGCCGCCCGCGCCTTTCGCGCGGTGATGAACGTGATGGCCCGGCCGGGCCTGATCGAGGTTCTGACTGGCGCGGAACCGCCCGCGCCGATGTCCCGTGCCGCCGGAACGCTGGCGCTGACCCTGCTTGACGGCAACACGCCGGTGCATCTGGCCGGGGCGCTGGATTGTCCCGACCTGCGCGACTGGATCACCTTCCACACCGGCGCGCCCTTTGCCGGACGCGAACACGCCGCCTTCGCTTTCGGCGAATGGGACGATTTGCTGCCGCTCAATGGCTACCCGATCGGCAATCCCGAATATCCCGACCGCGGCACCACCCTGGTGGTGGAAATGCCCGCGCTGGAAACGACCGGCGCCACGCTTCGCGGGCCGGGCATCAAGGACACCGCGGCGCTGAACCTACCCGATCCGGCGGCGTTGCAGGCCAACGCGATGCAATTCCCGCTGGGCCTGGATTTCTTCTTCACCTGCGGCGACCGCATCGCGGCCCTGCCGCGCAGCACGAAAGTGGAGGCGGCCTGATGTATGTAGCAGTCAAAGGCGGCGAAAAGGCGATCGATGCCGCTCACGCATGGCTGGCCGAGGAACGGCGCGGCGACGTGAACGTGCCCGAACTGTCGGTCGAACAGATCCGCGAACAGATGACGCTGGCGGTAAACCGGGTGATGGCGGAAGGATCGCTTTACGATCCCGATCTCGCAGCGCTTGCGATCAAGCAGTCGCGCGGCGACTTGATCGAGGCGATCTTCCTCATTCGCGCCTATCGCACCACCCTGCCCCGTTTCGGTTCCACCAACCCGGTCGACACCGAAGCGATGCAGTGCGACCGCCGCATCAGCGCGACCTTCAAGGACGCGCCGGGCGGTCAGATCCTGGGCCCGACCTTCGATTACACCCATCGTCTGCTGGATTTCAAACTGGCCGCCGATGGCGAGGCGCCCGAGGCCCCGAGGCGTGAGACGCAGGCAGGACCGGTACCGCATATCACCGATTTCCTGAACAAGGAGGGGCTGATCCAGACCGAGGCGGACAGCGATGAAACCCCGCGCGATCTGACCCGCGAACCGCTGGAACTGCCCGCCGACCGGGCGCTGCGGCTGCAATCTCTGACCCGTGGCGACGAGGGTTTCATCCTCGGCATGGCCTATTCGACGCAGCGCGGCTACGCCCGCAACCACGCCTTTGTCGGCGAATTGCGCATCGGCACCTGCGCGGTGGAAATGGACATTCCGGAACTGGGGTTCGCGGTCGAGATCGGGGAAATCGAGCTGACCGAATGCGAAACGGTGAACCAGTTCGCCGGATCGAAATCTGAGCCGCCCCAATTCACCCGCGGCTATGGATTGGTTTTCGGCCAGACCGAGCGCAAGGCGATTTCCATGGCGCTGGTCGACCGCGCGCTGCGCTGGAAGGAAATGGGCGAGGACAACATGGGCGCGCCCGCGCAGGACGAAGAATTCGTGCTGTATCACGCCGACAATATCCAGGCAACCGGGTTCCTCGAACACATCAAGCTGCCCCATTACGTCGACTTCCAGTCGGAACTGGAACTGGTGCGGAAAATGCGGGCCGAAGCACAGGCCCAAACGATGCCGGAGGCTGCGGAATGAACCAAGAATATAACTTCGCCTATCTGGATGAACAGACCAAGCGGATGATCCGCCGCGCCATCCTCAAGGGGTTGGCGATCCCCGGTTACCAGGTGCCTTTCGCGTCGCGCGAAATGCCGATGCCTTATGGCTGGGGCACCGGCGGCGTGCAGGTCAGCGCCTCGGTGCTGACGCCCGAGGACACGATGAAGGTGATCGATCAGGGCGCCGACGACACCACCAACGCGGTGTCGATCCGCAAGTTCTTCGAGAAGACGGCGGGCGTGGCGACCAGCGAGGAAACCGCGAAAGCGGACGTGATCCAGACCCGCCACCGCATCCCCGAGGAGGACCTGCGCGAAGACCAGATCCTGGTCTATCAGGTGCCAATCCCGGAACCGCTGCGCTTCCTGGAGCCGCGCGAAACCGAGACCCGCAAGATGCATGCGCTGGAAGAATACGGGCTGATGCATGTGAAGCTTTACGAGGACATTTCGAAAAACGGTGCGATTTCGACCTCCTACGCCTATCCGGTGAAGGTCGAGGGGCGCTATGTGATGGACCCCTCGCCGATCCCGAAATTCGACAATCCGAAACTGGAAATGGCGGCCATTCAGCTGTTCGGCGCGGGCCGGGAACAACGGATCTACGCGCTGCCGCCCTACACCAAGGTCGTCAGCCTGGATTTCGAGGATTACCCGTTCGAGGCCAGCAAGGCCGATCACGCCTGCGATCTGTGCGGGTCGGAAACGTCTTATCTGGACGAAGTGATCATGGACGACGCGGGCGGGCGAATGTTCGTCTGTTCCGACACAGATTTCTGCCATTCGCGCCGCGCCGCAGGCCATGTCGGCGCGCAGGGCGTCCCATTTGAGGAGGATGCGGCATGACCCCGCTGTTCCAGGTCAAGAATCTGACCAAATTCTACGGTAACCGGATCGGCTGCAAGAACGTGTCCTTCGACCTTTACCCCGGGGAGGTGATGGGCATCGTCGGCGAATCCGGGTCGGGCAAATCGACCCTGCTGAACTGCCTGGCGGGCCACCTGGCCCCGGATGCGGGCGAGGTTCTGTTCGACACCCGCGCCGACGGCATGCGCGACACGGTGACGATGAGCGAACCGGAACGCCGGATGCTGGGCCGCACCGACTGGGCCTTCGTGCACCAGCATGCCCGCGATGGGCTGCGCATGGGCGTTTCGGCGGGCGGCAATGTCGGCGAACGGCTGATGGCCGTGGGCGCGCGCCATTACGGCGATATCCGGCACAAGGCGATCGACTGGCTGGGCCGGGTCGAAATCAACGCCGAACGGATCGACGACCGGCCAAGCGCCTTTTCGGGCGGCATGCAGCAGCGGCTGCAGATCGCGCGCAACCTGGTGACCGGGCCTCGATTGGTGTTCATGGACGAACCCACCGGCGGTCTGGACGTGTCGGTGCAGGCGCGGCTGCTGGACCTGCTGCGCGGGCTGGTGCGCGAAATGGGACTGAGCGCCATCATCGTGACCCATGACCTGGCCGTGGTGCGGCTGCTGGCCGACCGGCTGATGGTGATGAAGGACGGTCACGTGGTGGAAACCGGTCTGACCGACCAGGTGCTGGACGATCCGCAGCACGGCTATACCCAGCTGCTGGTCAGTTCGGTGTTGCAGGTGTGATCGTGGGGGCGCTGCCCCCACACCCCCGGGGTATTTGTGCCAAGAAAAAGAGGCAGATGAGATGATTGAGATCAGCGGTGTTTCGAAGAGCTTCGTGCTGCATAACCAGGGGTCGGCGGTGATCCCGGTGATGCAGGATGCGGAGCTGAAGGTAGCGCCCGGCGAATGCGTGGCGCTGGTGGGCGCGTCGGGGGCGGGAAAATCGACCCTGATGCGGATGATTTACGGCAATTACCTTGCCAATGCGGGGCGCATCGTTGTGGGTGGCGTCGACGTGGCCCAGGCCGAACCGCGCGAGATTCTAGCGCTCAGGCGCGAGGTCCTGGGCTATGTCAGCCAGTTCCTGCGCGTGGTGCCGCGGGTGGCGACGATCGACGTGGTGGCCGAGCCGCTGCTGCAGGTCGGCGTGGATGGCGAGGCGGCCCAGGCTAGGGCCGAAGAGCTGCTGCGACGGCTGAACATTCCCGAACGGCTGTGGTCGCTGTCGCCCACGACCTTTTCGGGCGGCGAACAGCAGCGGGTGAACATCGCGCGCGGCTTCGCCCATACCTTCCCGGCGCTTCTGCTGGACGAACCGACGGCGAGCCTGGATGCGACCAACCGCGAAGTGGTGCTGAGCCTGATCGAAGACGCCAAGGCGCGCGGCGCGGCCATCGTCGGCATCTTCCACGACGAGGCGGCGCGCGAGCGGGTCTGTGACCGCGAAATCGACGTGACCGGCTTCACCCCCGGGATGGCGGCATGATCCCGGGCCGGTTCATAGCGGTGGTCGGCCCGTCGGGCGTTGGCAAGGACACGGTGATGGAGGCGGTCTGCGCCCGCCATCCCGAAATCCGCCGGGTCCGCCGGGTGATCACCCGCAGCGCCGAAGCCGGCTGCGAAGACGCCGAGGCAGTCACGCCGGAGGAATTCGAGGCACAGGTCCGGCGCGGCGACTTCGCGTTGCACTGGCAGGCACACGGGATGCGCTATGGCATTCCGGCCTCGGTCGATGCCGAGCTGAGCGCCGGGCGCGACGTGCTGGCCAACCTGTCGCGCGCGGTGCTGCCCGAACTGGAAAAGCGCTTCGACCGGTCGATGATCGTTTCGATCACCGCATCGCCGCAGGTTCTGGCGGCGCGGCTGGCCGCGCGCGGGCGCGAAACGGCCGAGGAGCAGGCCAAGCGCCTGCAACGCGCCGATTTCCGGCTGGCCGAGGGATTGAACCCGGTCGTGATCCGCAATGACGGCACCCTGGACGAGGCCGTCGCGGCCTTCAGCGCCGCGCTTCAGCCGGAAAGGGCGTAACGTTGGATCAGGTGGAACATGCCGTCATCATCCTCGCCCACCAGGCACAGGTCGTTGATCGCGAAGGGCGCGGGCAGCAGCGGCGCGACCAGCGGGTCGAGACGCTGCCGCACGGTTTCGGCCCGGTCCTTGCCCAACTTGCCAGTCAGGGTGATGTGAAACCGGAATTCCTCCATCACGTAGGGGTATCCCCATTGAAGCAGCAGCGCCTCCTGCCGGGTGCTCAGGTTGGCCTTGCGGCGGCGCGCCAGTTCCTCCTCGGAGGCCGGGGCGCGGAAGCCATCGAGCCCGCGCACAATCGCCGCCGCCAGATCGACGAGCGCCGCGGTATCGCCGGTCACGGTCAGCGCCAGGAACCCGCCCAGCCGGGTCAGCGCCAGACCGTCCTGCACCACCGGGGCCTGCCCCGCGCAAAGGCTTTCCGCCGCCGCCGACAGCCCGTCGAAATCGGTGCCGTCTGCCAGCCGGAACGGCGGCTTCACCGTACCGTGCAGCCCGTATTTGCGCGGCGTTTCGGTCAGCGCGGCGACATCCAGCCCCTCGACCCGCGCATGGGCCACGGGCGTACCCGCCGTCAGGTCCCAGCCCAGCCAGGACGCGCCGAAATCGGCAAACGGCCCGGGATTGGGGGCGTAGTAAATCGCGAAACGTTTGAAATGGGTCACGGGGCAGCCTCTGATCTTCTCTGCGGGGCGGCATGACGCCCAAAGGTAACAGGACAATGACAAATCAGCTTATCCTTGCGAACGCAAATGTGGTTTTGGAAAACGAGGTGATCCGTGGCGCGGTCACCGTCACCGACGGCGTCATCACCGCCATTGACCAGGGCGACACCGTCGCGCCCGGGGCCGAGGACATGGCAGGCGACCTGCTTTGCCCCGGTCTGATCGAGCTGCATACCGACAACCTCGAACGCCATATTCAGCCGCGCCCCAAGGTCGACTGGCCCCATGCCGCCGCCATCGTGGCGCATGACGCGGAACTGTCCGGGATCGGCATCACCACCGTGTTCGACGCGATGCGCGTCGGTTCGATCCCGTCGGGCAAGGGCCGTTACCTGAAATACGCGCGATCGCTGTCCAAGGAATTGTGGGGCCTGCGCGAAGCCGGGGCGCTCAGGATCAGCCATTACCTGCACCTGCGGGCCGAGGTCTGTTCCGAAACGCTGGAAGAGGAAATGGCCGAATTCGGCCCCGACGACCGGGTCGGCATCGTCAGCTTGATGGATCACACGCCGGGGCAGCGGCAGTTTCGCGACATCAGCAAGCTCAAGGCCTATGTAATGGGCAAGAACAACATGAGCGAGGACGATTTCGCCGATCACGTCGCCAACCTGAAGGACATGCGCGACCGCAACGGCGCCCGACACGAAGCCGTCGCGGTTGCCGAGGCGAAACGCTACGGCGCCGTGTTGGCCAGCCATGACGACACCACCGGCGATCACGTGGCGACATCGTCCAGATATGGCATCAGGCTGGCCGAGTTCCCCACCACGGTGGAAGCGGCGCGGGCCTGCTACGATCACGGTATCGCGGTGATGATGGGCGCCCCGAACCTGATCCGGGGCGGATCGCATTCGGGCAACGTGGCCGCCGGGGAACTGGCCGAACTGGACCTGCTGGATATCGTGTCGTCGGATTACGTGCCGGCGGCGCTGCTGTCTTCGGCGCTGCTGCTGGGCGACATGTGGGGCAATATCGCGCGCGGCATCGCCACGGTGACCAAGGCGCCGGCGGATGCGTCCGGCCTGACCGACCGGGGCCGCATCGCGCTTGGCGAACGGGCCGACATGATCCGCGTGGCGCGGATCGGCGGCGCGCCGGTGCTGCGCGGCACCTGGGTACAGGGCAAGCGCGTCGCCTGACCGCTTGCCCAATCGGGCCAAAGCGCATAGCGTCCGCCGGATTTTCGCCGCAGACGGAACGGAGACGCTATGCACCCCCCGCCGCAGGACCTGGTCGCGCTGCTGGCGCAACGGCACCGGCTACCCGCGCCCGAAACCTGGGTTGCCCTGCCGGGCGGGCAGACCAACCGGTCCTGGCGGGTTCGCGTCGATGGCGCGGTCTGGGTGGTGAAGCTGTTTGCCCGGCAGGACGACAATCCGCTTTTCCCCAATTCCGCCCGGGACGAGGCGCGGATGCTGCGCCTGCTGGGCCCCGTCGGCCTGGCGCCGCGGTTGATCGACGAGGTGGAAACACCACACGGGCCCTGCCTGATCTATGACCATGCCAAAGGGGCGCCCTGGCACGCCGAACCTGCGGCCGCTGCGCGGGCTCTGGCGCTGCTGCACCGGCAGGAAGTTCCGGACGGGCTGCGGCGGTTGGAAGGCGGGTCGGAACACCTGACCGCGCAAACCGAACGGATCATCGCCTGTTTACCCGGTTTGGACCAGAAACGCCTGCTTGCATTGCGGCCCGAAGGATCGGTTCCGCCCACACGCAGGCTGGCCCTGCTGCACGGCGATCCGGTGCCGGGCAATGTGATCGTCGATGGATCACGGGTCACCCTGATCGATTGGCAGTGCCCGGCGATCGGCGACCCGGTGGAGGATATGGCGATCTTCCTGTCCCCCGCGATGCAGCGAATCTATCGCGGCAAACCGCTTTCGGAAGCGGAGACAGCCGCCTTCCTGGATGCCTATGGCGATGCGAACATACGGGGGCGTATTGCAGCCCTCGCCCTGTGGCATCATTGGCGCATGACGGCCTATTGCGCGTGGAAAGCGGCGCAGGGATGCGCCGAATACGAAGCGGCCGGGGCGCTGGAGATCGCGGCGCTGACGGTTTAGGCCCGGCGGCCTGACGGCCTCGTTCCGGGCCTGGATTTCCTCTGAACGAAGCGGCGCCTACCCCAGCATCACCGCCAGAACGGCCCCGGCGACGCCCAGCCCGGCCCCGGCCAGCAGCAAGGCGATCCGCCCGACCCAACCGTTTCCAGTCACTTCCGCCGGCTCCGCGGCCTGGCGGATCAGGATCGCCTCGACCAGACCGGGCAGGCGCGGCCCGAACCGGCCCAGAACGGCGGCGGTTTTCGCCAGATCGCCCAGCACGGCCTTTGGCCCGATGCTTTGCTTGATGTAATCCTCGACCACCGGCTTGGCGACTTCCCAGATGTTGATCTGCGGGTGCAGCGACCGCGCCACGCCCTCGACCACCACCATGGTGCGTTGCAGCAGGATCAGTTCGGTCCGGGTTTCCATGCCGAAGCGTTCGGTCACCTCGAACAGGTAATTCAGCAGACGCCCCATCGAGATATGGCTGGCATCCATGCCGAAGATCGGTTCGCCCACCGCGCGCAGGGCGCGGGCGAATTCATCGACATCCATCGTCGCGGGCACATAACCGGCCTCGAAATGCACCTCGGCAACGCGCTTGTAGTCGCGCCGGATGAACCCGAACAGGATCTCGGCGTATACCCGGCGGGTATATTCGTCGATATAGCCCATGATGCCGAAATCATAGGCGATGATATCGCCGTTGGCGGCGACCTTCAGGTTGCCCTGATGCATGTCGGCATGGAAGAACCCGTCGCGCAACGCGTGGCTCAGGAACAATTGCAGCACCCGTTCGCCCAGCACCCGCCGGTCATGGCCCGCCGCATCCAGCGCGTCGTTGTCACCCAGCGGTTCGCCATCGGCCCAGCCCATGGTCATCACCCGGCGGCCCGACAGGTGCCACTTGACCTCGGGCAGCTGGAACCCTTGGTCGTTCGCGGTGTTGGCCGCGAATTCCGAGGCCGAAGAGCTTTCCAGCCGCAGGTCCAATTCGCCCTTCACCACGCCTTCGAAATGTTCGATCACGTCGCGCGGCCGCAACCGGCGCGAGGCGGGGGACAGCAGCTCGATCACGTCGGCGGCGAAATAGAAGGCGTCGACATCACGGCGGAACGCCTTCTCGATCCCCGGCCGCAAAACCTTGACCGCCACCAGTTCGCCGGTATCGCGCAGTCGCGCCCGGTGCACCTGCGCGATCGAGGCCGCCGCGACCGGTTCGCTGAATTCCGAAAACAGCTCGTCCACCGGCAGGCCCAGTTCGGCCTCGACAGCCTTCTTCGCCGCCTCGACGGAAAACGGCGGCAGCTTGTCCTGCAACACGCGCAGGTGCCGGGCCATTTCCTCGCCCACCACGTCGGGCCGGGTCGAAAGGATCTGGCCGAACTTGATATAGGCGGGGCCAAGCGCGGTCAGCGCCCGGGTGGCGGGCGGCATCGAAGGATCGCCCTTGTAGCCCAGGAACCGGAACGGCCAGGCCAGGACCCGCACCGCGATGCGGATGGAGCGCGGCGCCTCCATCCCGTCCAGCACTTCGCGCATCGCGCCCGAACGTTCGAACGTGGCGCCGGTGCGGATCAGCCGCCAGATGTTGTGAGGTCCGCGCATGTCAGATTTTCCATCCCGAATGCAAGCAGGCGATACCCATGGTCAGGTTGCGGTACTTGGCATTCTCGAACCCGGCCTGTTTCACCATGGAAAGGAAGGTTTCCTGATCGGGAAACTTGCGGATCGATTCGACCAGGTACTGGTAGGAATCGCGATCATTGGCGATCAGTTGCCCCATACGCGGAATTATGTTGAAGGAATAAAGGTCATAGACCTTCTGCATCAGGTGGTTCGGGATCTGGCTGAATTCCAGCACCATCAGGCGGCCGCCGGGTTTCAGCACGCGGTAGGCTTCGTTCAGCGCTTCTTGCGGCCGGGTCACGTTCCGGATGCCGAAGCTGATCGTGTAAACGTCGAAGGTGTTGTCCGCGAAAGGCAGGTTCATCGCGTCGCCCACCACCCAATCGAGGCTGTCGGCCATCGCCGCCGCCTCGGCCCGCTTGCGGCCCTCGACCAGCATCGGTTCGGTCAGGTCCAGCACCGTGGCGTGCGCCTTGCCGGCGCGTTTGAGGTAACGGAAGGAAATGTCGCCGGTGCCTCCGGCCACATCCAGCAGTTTCGTATTCGGACGCGGCGCCAGCCAATCCATCATCGCGTCTTTCCAGATGCGGTGGATGCCCATGCTCATCGCGTCGTTCATCACGTCGTATTTCGACGCGACCGACCCGAACACCCCCTGCACGCGCCCGGCCTTTTCCGACTCGGGCACGGTTTCAAATCCGAAATGGGTGGTTTTATCGGTCATGATGATCGCCTAGCTTTGACTTCGCCTCTTTATAGATGTCGGGGGCCGGATGACAATCCGAGCATATTGAAGCAGGGAAAATGATTGCAGCATTGTTCAAAGACAGGTTCGCAAAGCGTTTCGGGATTGGAGTTACGCTTTTCGCCAGCGGCTTACTAATAGCCCGATCCTATGACGGCTTCATCGCGGCGCTTGGAATTGTTTTGATCGGTGTTGGGACCATTCTATGGACAACAGGTCTGGGATGGATCGGCGCGGACACTGACCCGATCGAACCTGACGATAGCATCGTGTCCCGCTACCCAATCGGGCACGCGCTGTTTTTTCTGATCCCCGCAGTGATTGGGTTCGCCCTACTGGGAAAAGGTTTGTTCCTGTGGGACAGCGCGCCGGGTCTCCGGGAACGAAGTCTCGTCATATCCATCGGTTCCGTCATGCTTTTCTCCGGGGCGGCAATCGTCGCGCATTTCGCAAGCTTCCGGATCGTTCTGAGAGATGGTCAAATTCAATCCTCCGGCGGCATCAGGCCCAGGAACCGCAAGGGACCCTACCCGTTAGCCGAGATCAGCAAACGCAAAGGCGTCGACCTTGTTGACGGCATGTCCCCAAGAACGTACCGCCTTGCTTTCATGGGTAAACGATCCCTCGATCTGAATGCGCACATGACGGGAACAAAACATATCCTCGAAAGGGCTGCCGAGTTCTACGATCATGATTATATGTACGATCAACTTCCGAAACACTGGTAACGATAAGCGAAACGCGAATGCCTGAACTCCCCGAGGTCGAAACAGTCCGCCGCGGCCTTGCCCCGTCGATGGAAGGCGCCGTGATCGAAAGCGCGCAGGTGAACCGCCCCGATCTGCGCTGGCCATTCCCCGAAGGGATGGCTGAGCGGCTGAGGGGCCGCCGGGTGCTGTCGCTCAGGCGGCGGTCGAAATACATCCTGGCCGATCTCGATTCGGGGGAAACGCTGCTGATCCATCTCGGGATGAGCGGCCGGATGCTGGTGTCGGGCGATCCGTTGGGGCAGTTCGTGCATGACCATCCCGCGCCGGAAAAACATGACCATGTGGTCTTCGACATGGATAACGGTGCGCGCATCACCTTCAACGATCCGCGCCGCTTCGGGGCGATGGACCTGCTGGAGACCGCCACGTCGGAGGATCACAAGCTGCTGTCGATTCTCGGGCCCGAACCGTTGGGCAATGCATTCTCCGAATCCTACCTGGTGGCGGCGCTCAGGGGGAAGAACACGCCGATCAAATCGGCGCTGCTGGATCAGGGAATCATCGCCGGTCTGGGCAATATCTATGTCTGCGAAACGCTTTACCGGGCGCGCATCCACCCCAAGCGCAAGGCGGGGCAGATTGCCGCTGCACGGGTGGCCACGCTGGTGCCGATCATCCGCGACGTGCTGACCGATGCCATCGCGGCGGGCGGATCCAGCCTGAAGGATTTCCGCAGCGCAGGCGGCGAGTTGGGTTATTTTCAACACCGATTCGATGTCTACGACCGCGAAGGACAAACCTGCCACGGCGACGGCTGCAGCGCGCAGATCCGCCGCATCGTGCAGTCGGGCCGGTCGAGTTTTTACTGCCCAAGCTGTCAAAGATAGCTTGATCCGGGCGCCCGGATTGGCCATCAATCGGGACTGACTGCAACAAGGGAAAGCAAAATTCATGGCCTATGAGACGATCATCGTCGAAATAGAAGACCACATCGCGCTGGTGAAACTGAACCGCCCCGACGCGATGAATGCGCTGAACGATCAGTTGCTGACCGAACTGGCCGACGCGATGAAGTCGGCACAGGAAAACGACAAGGTGCGCTGCATCGTGCTGACCGGCTCGGAAAAGGCATTCGCCGCCGGGGCCGACATCAAGATGATGAGCGAGAAGAGCTATACCGAGGTCCTGACCGAAGACCTGTTCGGCGCCGAAATCGCTGAAATCAAGAGCGTGCGCAAACCGATCATCGCCGCCGTGTCCGGCTATGCCCTGGGCGGCGGTTGCGAATTGGCGATGATGTGCGATTTCATCATCGCGGGCGACAACGCCAAGTTCGGCCAGCCCGAAGTCAACCTGGGCGTGATGGCCGGCATCGGCGGCACCCAGCGGCTGCCCCAGGCGATCGGCAAGGCCAAGGCGATGGACATGAACCTGACGGGCCGCTTCATGGATGCCGAGGAAGCCGAACGTTCGGGCCTCGTCAGCCGTGTGGTTCCCGCCAAGAAGCTGATGGAAGAAGCGATGGCCGCCGCCGCCAAGATTGCCGAGAAATCGATGATCTCGGTCATGCTGATCAAGGAAGCGGTCGACAAGAGCTTCGAAGTGCCGCTGTCCGAGGGCTTGCTGATGGAACGCCGGATGTTCCATTCGCTGTTCGCGACCGAGGACCAGAAGGAAGGCATGGCCGCCTTCATCGACAAGCGCACACCGCAATTCCGCGACAAGTAAGAGGATCACAGCCGGTATGGTTGGAAACGGGCGGGGTTTTCCGCCCGTTTTCAGTTGCAATTCCGCAAATCTTGGCTAGAAGGGCGCGATACATGCGCGTGAAGCCCGCCTAGGCACGAATCGTTCCCGACAGAATGCACTGTCCGGTGGGGAAGCGCGTTAAACACATGCAACCCCGAACCCAAGGGAAGATTCGAAATGGCAAATTCGCCCCAGGCAAAAAAACGCGCCCGTCAGAACGAAGCGCGCTTCGCAGTTAACAAAGCCCGTCGTTCGCGCATCCGCACCTATCTGCGGAAAGTCGAAGAAGCCATCGCTTCAGGCGACAAGGAAGCCGCCGCAGCAGCACTGCGCGCCGCTCAGCCCGAACTGATGCGTGGCGTCACCAAGGGCGTGTTCCACAAGAACACCGCATCGCGCAAGATGTCGCGCCTGTCGGCCCGCGTCAAAGCACTGGGCTAATTCCGGCACCCCGGAGTTCAGACAGAGCTTATTAAAAGGCGTCACAATGGTGGCGCCTTTTTGCATTTTGGTTCTGCAATCCTGACGCATGTGTTGCAGAAAAATTCGACCGAAGAGATTCTTTTTCGGATTCTCCGAGTCAAGCCCCGAAGATCAGTTGCCCCCTCTACAGCCGTCTTGCTAGCTTCAGTCCAGCGATTCACATCGCCTTGGGGGGACAGGCGCGCCGAACCGTTCACGCGACGCAACGGGACGGCAGGTTCGAAGTTCCTGTACGGACGCATTCCATGCGGTGGATGCATTCTGTACGGGCTCGGTGGGTATTTTCCCACGCCAGTCCAACAAGTTTTTTACGCGCTCGGTGGCGCAACCTTCGATACCCCTTGCTGTTGCGTTGGGGTCACGTCGACGCGTTGCTGTTCCGGCGCTGGTTCGGTCCGGTACGGGACGGCATAACTGTTGCATGTGCTTGCAACGGTGAGGGTCGTTTTGTGCCGGTAATACAGGTCACAAGTCATGCGGCAAATGTGCAGGATGCCGCAAAAAGAGCTGATGAATAGTCGATGACAGGCTGGAATGGGGAACATGACGCAAGAACAATGGGGCAAACTGCAGCAAAACCTTCTCACCACGGTTGGCAAGAATAATTACACTACGTGGATAGAGCCGCTGGAGTTTCTTGAGATCAATGATGGCGTTGCCATCTTCGAGGTTCCGACCTCCTTTTTGGGGAATTACGTATCGCAAAATTTCGGTGACCTGATCCTGCATCAGCTGACCGAGGTCGGCGCAAGCGTGCGCCGGATCAACTTCCGCGTTGCTGCCAACCTGACCCAACGGCCTGCACCGGTTGCCAAGAAAGAGACGCCGAAGGAAGTACTGAAACAAGACGAACCCGCCGCCGCAGCCGCCGCCCCGCAGGCTGCGCGCGAAGACACCGTTCCCGGCGCGCCGCTGGATGCGCGCTTCACCTTCGATTCCTTCGTCGTCGGCAAACCGAACGAACTGGCCCATGCCGCCGCGCGCCGCGTTGCCGAAGGCGGACCGGTCACCTTCAACCCGCTGTTCCTCTATGGCGGCGTCGGTCTTGGTAAAACCCACCTGATGCACGCCATCGCCTGGGAATTGCAGACCCAGCGGCCCGACCTGAACGTCGTCTACCTGTCGGCGGAACAATTCATGTACCGCTTTGTGCAGGCGCTGCGCGATCGCAAGATGATGGATTTCAAGCAACTGTTTCGCTCGGTCGACGTGCTGATGGTGGACGATGTTCAATTTATCGCCGGCAAGGACAGCACCCAGGAAGAATTCTTCCACACCTTCAACGCGCTGGTGGATCAGAACAAGCAGATCATCATTTCCGCCGACCGTGCGCCCGGTGAAATCAAGGATCTGGAAGACCGGATCAAGTCGCGCCTGCAATGCGGGCTGGTCGTCGACCTGCACCCGACCGATTACGAACTGCGCCTTGGCATCCTGCAGTCGAAGGTGGAACAGCACCGCCAGCAATATCCCGAACTGGAATTGGCGCCCGGCGTTCTGGAATTCCTCGCCCACCGGATCAGCACCAACGTCCGCGTTCTCGAAGGCGCGCTGACCCGCCTGTTCGCCTTCGCCTCGCTGGTCGGCCGTCCGATCACCATGGAACTGACCCAGGATTGCCTCGCCGACGTGCTGCGCGCCTCCGAACGCAAGATCACGGTCGAGGAAATTCAGCGCAAGGTGTCCGAGCATTACAACATCCGACTGTCCGACATGATCGGCCCGAAGCGGGTGCGCACCTATGCCCGTCCGCGCCAGGTCGCGATGTATCTGTGCAAGCAACTGACCAGCCGGTCCTTGCCCGAAATCGGGCGCCGTTTTGGCGGCCGCGACCACACCACCGTCATGCACGGGGTGAAACGGATCGAGGAACTGCGCCAGCAGGACGGACAGATCGCCGAAGATCTGGAAATGCTGCGCCGCGCGCTCGAAGCGTAACCGGAAACGCACAGTTTGGCGTCGCTCCTTCATCGGAGCGGCGCCCTTCCCCTTGACGACCTTCCCTTTCCGACAGACAAACCAATAAAAGGCTTGAGCCGATTGGGGATTTCGCTAGGTTGCAAACCCCCGGGCATGCGCCGGAACAGGGATAGGAGCGAGGGAATGAAATTCAGCATCGAACGCGGGACGCTTCTGAAAGCCGTGTCGCAAGCGCAGTCGGTCGTCGAACGGCGCAACACGATCCCGATCCTCGCCAATGTCCTGATCGAAGCCGAAGGCGACAGCGTGTCGTACCGCGCCACCGACCTGGATATCGAGGTGGTCGACAAGGTTCCCGCCCAGGTCGAAAAGGCCGGCGCCACCACGGTGTCCGCCGTTACCCTGCACGAGATTGTCCGCAAACTGCCCGATGGCGCGCTGGTCACCCTGACCGATGACGGCGTCGCCGGCCGGCTGACCGTCGAAGCGGGCCGGTCGAACTTCAATCTGGCCACCCTGCCGAAAGAAGATTTCCCGGTCATGGCGACCTCGGAATACCAGTCGAATTTCAGCGCCCCGGCGCCGGTGCTGCGGCGGCTTTTCGACAAGTCCAAATTCGCCATCTCGACCGAGGAAACCCGTTATTACCTGAACGGCGTCTACCTGCATGTGGCCGATGCCGATGGTGGCAAGGTGCTGCGCGCGGTGGCGACCGACGGTCACCGGCTGGCCCGGATCGATGCCGACCTGCCGATGGGCGCCGAGGAACTGCCCGGCGTGATCGTGCCCCGCAAGACCGTGGGCGAGCTGCGCAAGCTCTTGGACGATGACGAGATGGAAATCGCCGTCTCGGTCTCTGAGACCAAGATCCGCTTCGCCACCCCGAACATCACGCTCACCTCCAAGGTGATCGACGGCACCTTCCCCGATTACAGCCGGGTCATCCCGGTCGGCAACACCCGCAAGATGGAAGTCGACGCCGCCGAATTCGCCGCCGCGGTCGACAGGGTTGCAACCGTTTCGTCGGAACGGTCGCGCGCGGTGAAGATGTCGCTGGACGAAGACAGGCTTGTTCTGTCCGTGAACGCCCCCGACAGCGGTGCGGCCGAGGAAGAACTGGCCGTGGCCTATAACGACGAACGGCTGGAAATCGGGTTCAACGCCAAGTACCTGCTGGAAATCGCCAGCCAGGTGGACCGCGAAAACGCCGTCTTTCTGTTCAATTCCGCCGGCGACCCGACCCTGATGCGCGAAGGCAATGACACCTCGGCGGTTTACGTGGTCATGCCCATGCGCGTCTGAGGCGCGGCGGAATTTGACACGAATTCCACCGCGTTTTCTGTGCCGGAAAACGCGGGCACCTAATGGCTGATCTTGCGCTCAAAGAACTGACCCTGTCGCATTTCCGGTCCCATAAAACGGGCCGGATCACTTGCGACGGGCGGCCGGTCGCCATTTACGGCGCCAACGGATCGGGCAAGACCAACATCCTCGAAGCGGTATCGCTGTTTTCCCCCGGCCGCGGGCTGCGCCGCGCCTCGGCCGAAGAAATGATGCGCCGGCCCGAAACGCTGGGCTGGAAAATCACCGGAGTGCTGCAGACCGGATCGCGCCTGCACGAGATCGAAATCTGGTCCGACAAGGGGGCCGCGCGGCAATTGAAGATCGACGGCAAATCGGCCGCGCAACTTGAATTGGCCCGGCTGTCGCGGGTGTTGTGGCTGATCCCCTCGATGGACCGGCTGTGGATCGAGGGCGCCGACGGGCGGCGCAGATTTCTGGACCGGATGGCGCTGTCATTCTTTCCCGCCCATGCCGACGCGACGCTGACCTATGAAAAGGCGATGCGCGAACGCAACCGGCTGCTGAAGGATCAGGTCCGCGATGCGCATTGGTATGGCGCGCTGGAATCGCAGATGGCGCAAAGCGGCGCGGCGATTCACGCCCATCGCGTCGCCACGCTCGACTTCCTGACCGAGGCGCAGGCGCGGGCCGAAACCGCCTTTCCGACCGCGACGCTGGAACTGGTGCAGAGCGAAGGCGATTTGCCGCAAACCGAAGAGGACCTGCGCAGCGCGTTGGCCGAAAGCCGGTTCCGCGATCTCGCCGCCGGGCGCAGCCTCGTCGGGCCGCACCGCACCGACCTTTACGGTGTCTTCGAAACCAAGGGGGTACCGGCGAAGGATTGTTCGACCGGCGAACAGAAAGCGCTGCTGGTGTCGCTGATCCTGGCCAATGCACGCGCCCTGTCGGACCGGATCGGCATGCCGCCGATCCTGCTGCTTGACGAGGTCTCGGCGCATCTCGATGCCGGGCGGCTGGCGGCGCTTTACGATGAAATCGTGGGGTTCGGCGCGCAAGCCTGGATGACCGGCACCGGGCCGGAACTGTTCGACGCTCTGGGCGATCGCGCACAGTATATCGAAGTACGGGAACGTGACGGAATCTCCGAACTACACCAGATTGCGGATTAAACCGCAAAGCGGAACTTGATTTCGCATTTCGGACAATCGATACTGCGCGCGACCAACGCGAAGGAGGACGCGCATGGGCCTTGTCACACCGGCCAAGCCAGCAGAAGACCCACAAAAAACCGTTACCGACGCCATCCGGGAACGGGCCAAGGAAGCCCCCGGAAAAGAGGCGATCGTCTGCGGTAATACCCGGCTGAGCTGGGCCGAATTCGACGCCCGCAGCAGCCGCGTCGCCAATGCGCTGATCGCGCTCGGCGTCGGCAAGGGCGACCGCGTTGCGGTGCTGTCGCCGAATTCCGCCGCCTATGCCGAGATCTTCATCGGCACGCTCAAGGCCGGGGCCTGCATCGTGCCGCTGTCGACCATGGCCTCGTCCGAGGCGCTGGAAAAGATGGTGAAGGACAGCGGGTCCAAGGTGTTTTTCCTCGCCGATCACTACCGCGACCTCGCCGCGCCTTTCCTCGGTGGAATCGCGGCGCATTGCGTGGCGCTGGATTTCGACGCCCCGGGTTTCGACAATTACGAAACCCTGCTGGCCGATCAGACCGAAACCGATCCGATGGTCCCGGTCGACTGGGACGATCCGCTCAACATCATCTATTCGTCCGGCACCACCGGCACGCCCAAGGGCATCCTGCATGACCACTGGATGCGCGCGGTGCAGATGGAACGCGCCGAACCCAGCGGCTATTGCGACGATGCGCGCACGCTGCTGTCGACGCCGCTTTATTCCAACACCACCATCGTTTCCTTCCTGCCGACGCTCTATGGCGGGTCCACCGTCCACCTGATGCCGAAATTCGATGCGCGCCGGTATCTCGAAATCGTCGAAAAGGAAAAGATCACTCACACGATGCTGGTACCGGTGCAATACAAACGCATCATGGACGTGCCGGATTTCGACAGCTTCGACCTGTCCTCGATGCGGGTGAAGTTTTCCACCTCAGCGCCGCTGCGCGCGGATGTGAAGGCGGACGTTCTGGCGCGTTTTCCCGGCAAGCTGATCGAATACTACGGCCTGACCGAGGGCGGTGGGGTGACCATTCTTGTCGCCGACGAAATGACGGACAAGCTGCACAGCGTGGGACAACCGGGTCCGGGCACCGAGATCAAGCTGATCGGCCCCGGCGGCAAGGAGGTTCCGACAGGAGAGATCGGCGAAATCTGCGGCCGCAGCCCGGCGATGATGGCCGGATATTTCGGGCGCGATGACCTGACCGCCGATTACATCTGGCGTGATGGAAACGGGGATATGTATTTCCGCTCCGGCGACATGGGCCATTTCGACGAAGACGGTTTCCTGATCCTGTCGGACCGAAAAAAGGACATGATCATTTCCGGCGGGCTGAACATCTATGCCAATGACCTGGAACTGATCCTGCTGCGCGATCCCGCTGTCACCGATGCCGCGGTTATCGGCATTCCGTCCGAGCAGTGGGGGGAAACGCCGCTGGGCCTGGTGGTGCGCAAACCGGGATCGGAAAAAACCACCGAGGCGATCCTGGCCGATGCCAACGCGCAGCTGGGCAAAAGCCACCGGCTGTCGCAGGTGGAAATCCGCGATACGCTACCGCGTTCCTCGATCGGGAAAATCCTGAAACGGGAATTGCGCGCGCCCTACTGGAGCGATTGATCAGGCCTGTTCACGGCGCGGCGGCGGTGATACCTAAATCCTCAGGCAAATGCGGCAAGGGTATCATCGCCGGTGACGGTCCAAGACACGAAAACAGTTCTGGTATTGGGGGCGTCCGGCAAGGTCGGGCGCCTTTTACGTGCCATCTGGACGGCCGAGCCGCCGGCCGGATTGCGCGTGATCTATCAGTTCCGCGAAACCCCGCCCGAAAGCCCCAATTGCATCCGCTTCACGCCCGGCGATCCGGCTGGCGGGCTGGGCCGGATCGATGCGATCCTGTCGCTCTGGGGCGTAACCTCGGGCGATGACCGCGCGCTGGCCGCCAACACCGACCTCGCCCTTGAGGCGATGCGGATCGCACGCGCCACCGGTGCCGATCGGGTGCTGCATGCCTCCTCGATCGCGGTCTATGCGCCATCGGATGCCCCGCTTGGCGAAAACGACCCTACCGGCGCGATCAATCCCTATGGTGCCGCCAAGGCAGCGATGGAAACGGCCGTGCGATCCGAATCCGACCCGCGCAGCTGCTGCCTGCGCATCGGGTCTGTGGCAGGGGCGGAAAGCCTCGCCGCGTCGGTCGACACCTATCTGGCGGCAAAGGCCAAAACCCCGCTGACCTTGCACCGTTTCGCATCGGGGCAGGGTCCCGCGCGCAGCTATATCGCCCCATCCGACCTTGCCGGGTCGATTGAGGCGCTTCTGCGCTGCCCGCTGGCACAGCTGCCCGAGGTTCTGAATGTCGGGGCATCCCAGCCCGTCACGATGGATGCGCTTCTGACAGCGGCAGGGATCCCCTTCGAATGGCAGCCGGCCCCGAAGGGCGCGCGCGAGATTGCCGTTTTGAATACCGAGCGCCTGCACCGCATCACCGCGCAGCGCCACGACGACGGAGACCCGGGCCGGATCGTCGCGGACTGGCTGAAATGGAGGGCGCGCGCATGACCTTGTCCAAGCGCCTGTTCGACCTCTGTGTGGCGCTGTTTCTCGCCATTCTCTTGTTGCCGCTGATCATCGTTCTGACGCTACTGATCCTGATCCGGGATGGCCCCCCGGTGCTGTATATCTCGGAACGGATGAAAACCGCCGATGAACCCTTCATGCTGTGGAAATACCGCACCATGACGGTGGTCGATCACGATAGCGGTGTATCGGGCGGCGACAAGTCGGCGCGGATCACACCGACCGGGGCCTTCATGCGCCGGTACCGGCTTGATGAAATTCCGCAGCTGTGGAACATCCTGCGCGGCGATATTTCCTTTGTCGGCCCCCGGCCGCCGCTGCGCCGCTATGTCGAAATGTTCCCCGAACTCTATGGCCGGGTGCTGCAATCGCGCCCCGGCATCACCGGGTTGGCCACCGTGCTGTTTCACCGGCACGAAGAAAAGATACTGGTCAAATGCCAAACCCCGGAAGAAACCGAACATGCCTATATCCGCCGCTGCATTCCCCGCAAGGCCGCGTTGGACCTGATTTATCAGCGCCATCGGAATCTGTGCCTGGATTTTTTGCTCATGTTGAAAACGGTGTTCCGAAAACTCCCGCTGAAGTAGGCAAATACGGCAATAACTCGCCTAAAAACATGCATGTACCGGATTCCAGCCTTGCGCGACCTGAATGCGAAAAATACAGTCAAATTGGATTTGCTGGTCACGCCTACAATTGACCGGCATCTTTTTCACTTGTGTCCCATATGCTTTCAGTGTGTTGCGTCCTGTTTGAATACCCCGGCCATCCTGGAGGCTGATAATGTCCTTGTTTAGCTTAGCCATCAGCCTGAAGGATTGGCACAAAGCTCTCATCTTTCTGTTCATCGACATGGTGCTGGTTCCCGTGTCACTGGGCATCACGCTGCTGCTGAGCCACCCAGATCTGATCCAGGGCCAGCTCCCTACCGGCCTGATCGCGCTGACCACGATTCTGACCCTGCTGGCCCCGGGTATCGCGCAGACGCTCGGACTGCCGCGGATTCGACTGAACGCTTTCGAAACCGGCGGGATACACCGGACCGCCGGATTGGCCAGCATCCTGTCGCTTGCGGGCCTGGCCCTGAATATCGTGCTCGGCGGTCCGCTTCCCGGTGCTTCTCTGGCAGTTTTCGGGATGGTTTACCTGATCGCGGTGGTGTCATCCCGCATGGTGCTGCGCGAAATCGTCAGGACGATTTACCGCCGCGGCCGAAAGCATACCCGCGTCATCATCTATGGATCGGGCCAAACCGGGCAGCAGCTGGCCGCCGCCTTGCGCACCGACGACCAGTTGGAACTGGTCGCTTTCGTCGACGACAATCCGCGACTGCAAAGCCTGACCCTGGGCGGCGCGCCGGTTTACGCGCCAAGCCGGCTGAAGGATCTGATCGCGCGCAAGGCGATCGACCGGGTGATCCTGGCCATGCCAACCGCGGCGCCATCGGTTCAGGCCCGTATCGCGCTGCGCCTGCGCGCGATGGGTTGCGAAGTGCATTCGCTTCCCTCCTTCGCCGAACTGATCACTGATCGCGACATTTCCAAGCGCAGCACACCGGTGTCGATCGGTGACCTTCTGGGCCGCAACGGGTTGGAAAGCGAATTGCCCACCGTTGCCCATACCTTCAAATCGCAAAGCATCCTTGTCACCGGCGCCGGCGGATCGATCGGATCCGAACTGTGCCGCCAGCTCGTGGCCTGCGAGCCGGAGAACCTGATCCTTCTCGACCACAGCGAACTGGCGCTTTATTCGATCGAGAAGGAATTGCAGGACCTTGCGCCCAACGTTCAGCTGACGACGGTACTGGGATCGGTGTGCGACACGATCCTGCTGCAACGGGTCTTCAGCGACTATTCGGTGAACATCGTCCTTCACGCGGCGGCCTACAAACACGTCCCGATGGTGGAAAAGAACGAACTTGTCGGGCTGTGCAACAACGTGATCGGCACCCGCACCGTTGCCGAGGCGGCCCGCCTTGCCGAGGTCGAGCGTTTCATCCTTGTCTCGTCGGACAAGGCGGTGCGGCCGACCAATATCATGGGTGCCTCAAAGCGCCTGGCCGAACTGGTGGTGCAGGATCTGGCGACCCGGTCGCAGACGACGCTTTATTCGATGGTCCGGTTCGGCAACGTTCTGGGATCCTCGGGGTCGGTCATCCCGCTGTTCGAGGAACAGATCGCCCGCGGCGGACCGGTCACGCTGACCCATAACGACGTCGCGCGGTATTTCATGACCATTTCCGAAGCGGCGCGGCTGGTGCTCCTGGCCGGGTCCTTTGCTCGCGGCGGCGATCTGTTCGTGCTCGACATGGGCGACCTGGTGCCAATCCGCAAACTGGCGCGCCAGATGATCGAAGGGGCGGGCTTCACGATAAAAGACGACGACCACCCCGACGGCGACATAGAAATCAAGGTCACCGGCCTGCGGCCGGGTGAAAAGCTGATCGAGGAATTGCTGATCAGCCCCGACATGTTGACCACGCCGCACCCGAAAATCCTGAGGGCGCAGGAAGGCTTCCTGTCCGAGATCGAAATGGCCACCGCGCTGAAGGAACTGCGCGCCGCGATCGAAGCCTGCGACACCGAAGCCGCCCGCGCCGTAGTCACCCGCTGGGTCGAACAGAATCCGGCGGTGACCCAGGAACCGGCCAGCCTGACCGAAGCCTGAAATCGCTCTGAAAATCCCGCCTGCCCGGGGACCGCGAAATCTTGTGCGGGACGTGACAATCCTCGCAAGGTTTCGTATATATTCCTGACAATAACAAAGGATGGGCGGAATGTCCGAAACCGAGCAAAACTCGCAGGAATATGGCGCAGATTCTATCAAGGTTCTCAAAGGCTTGGAAGCCGTTCGCAAGCGGCCGGGCATGTATATCGGTGACACCGATGACGGATCGGGCCTGCATCACATGGTCTACGAGGTCGTCGATAACGGCATCGACGAAGCGCTGGCGGGTCACGCGGATTTCGTTCGGGTAAAGATTCACGCCGATAACAGCGTGTCGGTGCGCGACAACGGGCGCGGTATTCCGGTCGATATCCACGAGGAAGAAGGCGTTTCCGCGGCCGAGGTCATCATGACCCAGCTGCATGCCGGCGGTAAATTCGACAGCAACTCCTACAAGGTGTCCGGCGGCCTGCACGGCGTCGGCGTGTCGGTGGTGAACGCGCTGTCGGTGTGGCTGGAACTGCGCATCTGGCGCAACGGCAAGGAACATTACGCCAAGTTCGAACATGGCGAATGCACCGAACATCTGCGCGTGGTCGGCGACGCGAACGGCGAAAAAGGTACCGAGGTGCGCTTCCTAGCCTCCACCGATACGTTTTCGAATCTCGACTATATTTTCGAAACACTGGAAAAGCGCCTGCGCGAACTGGCCTTCCTGAATTCCGGCGTCCGCATCATCCTCGAAGACGAACGCCCCGCCGAACCGCTGAAGACGGAACTTTACTACGACGGCGGTGTGAAGGAATTCGTCAAGTACCTCGACCGTCACAAGCACCCGCTGATGGATGAACCGATCTACGTGGTCGGCGAAAAGGACGATATCGGCGTGGAACTGGCGATGTGGTGGAACGATAGCTACCACGAAACCGTGCTGCCGTTTACCAACAACATCCCGCAGCGCGACGGCGGCACCCACCTGGCCGGTTTCCGCGGCGCGCTAACCCGGACGCTGTCGAAATACGCCCAGGACAGCGGCATCGCCAAGAAGGAAAAGGTCAACTTCACCGGCGACGACGCCCGCGAAGGCCTGACCTGCGTGTTGTCGGTCAAGGTGCCCGACCCGAAGTTCAGCTCGCAGACCAAGGACAAGCTGGTCAGTTCCGAAGTGCGCCCGGCAGTGGAAAGCCTTGCCGGCGAAAAGCTGGCCGAATGGTTCGAGGAAAATCCCAACGAAGCCAAGATGATCGTCGGCAAGATCGTCGAGGCGGCGCTGGCCCGCGAAGCGGCCCGCAAGGCGCGCGAACTGACCCGGCGCAAGACGGCGATGGATGTGAACTTCCTGGCCGGCAAGCTGAAGGACTGTTCCGAAAAGGACCCGTCCAAGACCGAAGTCTTCCTCGTCGAGGGTGACTCCGCCGGCGGTTCGGCGCAGACCGGCCGCGATCGGCGCACCCAGGCGATCCTGCCGCTGCGCGGCAAGATCCTGAACGTGGAACGCGCGCGGTTCGACAAGATGCTCGGCAGCCAAGAAATCGGCAACCTGGTGATGGCGCTTGGCACCGGGATCGGGCGCGACGAATTCAACATCGACAAGCTGCGCTACCACAAGATCGTCATCATGACCGATGCGGATGTCGACGGCGCCCACATCCGTACCCTGCTTTTGACCTTCTTCTATCGGCAGATGCCGGAACTGATCGAGGGCGGGTACCTCTACATCGCGCAGCCACCGCTTTATAAGGTCAGCCGCGGCAAATCCGAGGTCTACCTGAAAGACCAGGCCGCGCTGGACGATTACCTGATCGAACAGGGGACTCATGATACCGTGCTGAAACTGGGCAGCGGCATGGAAATCGCCGGGGCCGACCTGAAACGCGTGGTGGAGGAAGCCCGCCAGCTCAAGCGCGTGCTGGATGCCTTCCCGACCCATTACCCGCGCCACATTCTGGAACAGGCCGCCATCGCCGGGGCCTTCGTGCCCGGCGCGGTGGATGCCGACCTGCAGGGCGTCGCCGATAAGGTGGCGAAACGGCTGGACGACATCGCGCTGGAATACGAACGCGGCTGGCAGGGCCGGATCACCCAGGATCACGGTATCCGACTGGCCCGCATCCTGCGCGGTGTGGAAGAAGTCCGCACCCTGGACGGCCCGATGCTGCGCTCGGGCGAGGCGCGCAAGACCGGCAGCTTCACCCGGTCGCTGCAGGAAGTCTACGAATTGCCCGCCACCCTGATCCGCAAGGACCGCAGCGTGTTAATCCACGGGCCGCTGGACCTGCTGACGGCGATCCTGAAGGAAGGCGAAAAGGGCCTGACGCTGCAGCGCTACAAGGGTCTGGGCGAAATGAACCCCGATCAGCTGTGGGAAACCACGCTGGACCCCGAGGCGCGCACCCTGCTGCAGGTCCGGATCGAGGACATGACCGAAGCCGACGACCTGTTCACCAAGCTGATGGGCGACGTGGTTGAACCGCGCCGCGAATTCATCCAGCAGAACGCGCTGAGCGTGGAAAACCTCGATTTCTGATCGCTTGTAGGGAAGCGGATAAAATTACGCGGCGCGCATGAAGTTGCGCGTCGCAAAAAAGGAGAAGTGGCCCGCAGCAGCCGTTTTCGACCGCACATCATCAGGACGTGTGCTCGACTTGGCAGATTGAGCCATGGAAAATCGCACACCCTTGCTGAGCAGGAAGCGCTGGAAGCGCACTCCTTTTTTGTCGTTCACCGCGCAAACCACAAGCAATGCACCGGTTATGCGACCGCCGGGCCGATCAGTGGCAACGGATCAGCGATCCTCCTCCCACGCCTCGTCGGCGCGGCGCAGAAGGTTGTAGATCTGAAGGGCGCGCCCATCCAGCGGGCGTTCCAATTCGCCCATCACGTCAGTTTCCTGTGCCAGATGCGCCACCACCTCTTCCAGTTCCACCATCGTCGCGCCGCTGTTCATGATCTCGACGATCATGTGGTCGTTGATATCGCCGAACAGGCGCTTCACCTCGTCATGCGTGATTGTCATGCCGTCACTCCGTTTCTGTTTTGCTCTCGGCCGGGGCCTTGATGTCGTTGATGACGTCATCGACGCCCAAAATGCTCCAGCAATCCGCCTCGGCCATGGCACGTTCGGCCGGGCTGCGCACGATGCCGGTCAGGCGCACCACCCGGCCGCGCACGCCGATACGGATCTGGGTATCGTCGACATAAGGATCGCGGTCGAGAACGATGCGCGCAGCCTCCTCGATCCGGATCGGGGCATCTTCCTCGGGCGGGTCGGGCTGCAGGCTGTTGACCACGTCGCGCACGCCCGGCACCCACCAGGCCATCGCCCCGGCCAGCCGCTGCGACACCAGCCCCGGCACAGTTCCGTTCAGGATCACCACGCCGTCATGCACCTCGTAATCGATCCGCCCGCGCGCCGCGTCGGTCGGGCCGGACACCTGGGTGAAGACCGGCGCTTCGGGCCCGCCACCTGCTTCAAAGATCGCGAAATCCCGGAATGCCGGTTCATCACAGAAAAATTCGCGCAGATGCTTGTAGATGTCGCGATCCTTCATCTGCGTGGCGGCCGCAACCCGCACCCGGTCGACCACCGCGCGCACCTGTTCAGGTGCCGCCGCCAGTTCCAGCGCGCGCTTCTTGGCGGCGACGCTTTCCACCTCGGCAATCACGGTCAGCGCCCCGTCCGGGCCGAATTCCATCTTCTCAGGCGTGAAATCCGGTCCAAGGCGCGGTTCCCGCCGAAACGCGTCCTGGATGGCATTCAGAAGCTCATGATCGTTCATGATCCGATCCCCCTTCCCGACACAACTTAGGCAAGGCGGCGGCCTCTTACCTTGACACATCTCAAGGCGCCCGGCGCCAGAATTGGCAAAGCTAGCCAGCGAGGAGGACTGCAATATGGCGGATGACGCCGGATCACCGGGCTGGAGCCATTTCCCGCATCAGGGCGATGTGGGGGTGCGCGGGATCGGGCGCAGCATGGCCGAGGCGTTTGAAAACGCCGCCCGGGCGCTGACCGAAGTCGTCGCGCCGCTGGCGTCTATCCGTTCCGAACAAAGCGTCACCGTCAGCTGCCGCGCCACCGATCCGTCGATCCTGCTGCTCGACTGGCTGAACGAGGTGACCTACGCGATGGCGACGCGATCGATGCTGTTCGGCGAATTCCATGTCCGCATCTCGGGCGATGTGCTGAAAGGCGAAATGCGCGGCGAACCGGTCGATCGTGCGCGACACGAACCCTCGGTCGAACCCAAGGGCGCAACGCTGACCGAACTGTGCGTGAAACAGCAGCCCGACGGGCTGTGGCTGGCGCAATGCGTGGTGGATGTCTGAAAGGGGGGCGCTTTGGATCCGACGACACTGGAAAGGATTTCCCCCTACGAATGGCGGATTCCGCAGACCGGCGACATGCGGGTGCCGGCGGAGATCATCGCTGACGAGGATCTGATCAGGGGCATGGACGAAAAGGTCCGCCAGCAGATCACCAACGTGGCCTGCCTGCCCGGAATCGTGCGCGCCGCCTATGCCATGCCCGATGCCCATTGGGGGTACGGATTTCCCATCGGCGGGGTGGCGGCCTTCGATCCCGATCAGGGCGGCGTGATTTCGGCGGGTGGCGTGGGTTTCGACATTTCCTGCGGCGTGCGGATGCTTGCGACCGATCTGACTGCCGCCCAGATCCGCAGCAAGCAACAGGATTTCGCGCATGAAATGTCACGCTCGATCCCCGCCGGGGTCGGCAGCCAAGGACATATCCATCTCGACGACGCGGGGATGTCGGCGATGCTGTCGGGCGGCGCCCGCTGGGCGGTGGCCGAAGGATACGGAACGGTCGAGGACCTGGCGCGGATCGAGGAACAGGGCCAAATGGCGGGCGCCACGCCCGATATGGTGTCGGCAAGGGCCAAGCGGCGCCAGCGCGACGAAATGGGCACGCTGGGATCGGGAAACCATTATCTCGAAGTGCAGGAAGTGACCGATATTTTCGATGAAGCCGCCGCGCTGGCCTACGGGCTGAGCCCCGGTCAGGCGGTGGTGACGATCCATTGCGGATCGCGCGGGCTGGGCCATCAGATCGGCACCGAATACCTGCGCGAAATGGCGCTGGCCGCGCCCGGCTATGGCATCGCCCTGCCCGACCGCGAACTGGCCTGCGCGCCGATCGATTCGGAACTGGGGCAGCGATATCTGGGCGTGATGCGGGCGGGGATCAATTGTGCTTTGGCCAACCGGCAAATCCTGACCCATCTGGCGCGCGACGTTCTGGAACGGTTCTTCCCCGGCTGCAAGGCGCCGCTGCTCTACGACGTGTCGCACAACACCTGCAAGGAAGAGCTGCACGAGATCGATGGCGAGGAAAGGCGGCTCTTCGTGCATCGCAAGGGCGCGACACGGTCCTTCGGGCCGGGCATGGGCGACCTGCCCCCGCCGCTCAGCAAGGTGGGGCAGCCGGTTTTGATCGGCGGAAGCATGGGCACCGAATCCTGGGTCCTGGCTGGCGATGACCGGTCCGAAACGGTTGCTTTGAGTTCGGCTTGCCACGGCGCGGGCCGCGCGATGAGCCGCCACCAGGCCGCCCGGACATGGACCGGCAGCGGCATTCGGAAAGACCTCGCGGCGCGCGGCATCATCGTCACCAGCCCGTCGCGCCGGGGCATCGCCGAGGAGGCCCCCGGGGCCTACAAGGACGTGACCCGGGTGGTGGAAAGCGCCGAGCGGGCGGGATTGGCCCGCCGGGTGGCGCGGTTGGCGCCGCTGGTCTGCGTCAAGGGGTGATTGTCAGCCCCGCCGCGGAGCGTGATACAATTACGGTGGTTACTGCCGGAGAAAACGGAAAAGGAGCCTGCAATGAAGCTTGAACACGGAACCTGGGTCGTCGTGGCCGACGGCCAGAAATATCTGCTTTTGCGCAACAATCTGGATAGCAAGTTCATCGATCTTCGAGTCATCGGCTCGGAGGAAATCGAAAACCCGCCCGCGCATGAACATTCCTCGGATCGCTCCGGCCGGATGCATGACGCGGGTCCAGGCGGCAAAAGCGTGTGGGCCGAAACCGACTGGCACCAGATCGAAAAGGAACGCTTCGCACGGCATCTGGCCGAACAGCTTGAAACCTTTGCTGACAAGGGCCTGTACGAGGCGGTCGTGATCATCGCCGACGCGCATTCGTTGGGACAGTTGCGGGCCGCTTATGGCGCCAAGACCAAGGCGCGTCTTCAGGGCGAAATCGCCAAGGATCTGACCAATCTGTCAGTGGACAAAATCGAAGCGGTGGTGACCGCAGCATGACTGGCGGCGCCCGTCTGAACTTGCCTGTCTGACGGATCTTGGCGGATTGGGCGCCTTCGCCCCAAGCAAGGCAGGGGGCATCCGTGCGAAATCACATGGGCGCCGCGGCTTTCCAGCCTCTTCCGGCCGGGTTGCGCGACCGGGTTGCCGGCCAATCTGAATGTTTCAACGCCCTTCTTCGTTTCGTTCGCACCGGGGGCCCCGCATGCTCTCCCTTGATCATCGGGCAGTTTAGGCACTGCGGTGCTGTCGGCCGCTGGCGTTCAACTCCTGCCGGATCGTCAGGTAGGACATGATGTCCCGCAGCGTCAGCATCCCCCTGAGCTCACCGTTCTTGGCGACCATCAGGCGGCTCGTTTCCAGCTCCCGCATCCGTTTCAAGGCCTCCATCACCGGTGTTTCCGGGGTGACTGTGCCGATTTTGCCCGCTGTGGGCAGAACATCTCCGGCTGTTTTCTGCGCCCATTCCTCGCGCGCGATCCGCCCGACGTCCTCGACCCGGATGCAGCCCAGAAGCGTACTGCCGCGCACCACCGGGAATACTCTGTGATGCCTGCGGTAGAAGTAGTCTTCGATCACATCCTCGAGCGGCGTATCTGCCGGTATGGACACTGGATCGCGCACCATGATCTGGCCAACTGTCTTGTCTTCGAACCCGGTTTTGAGGGTCATCTGAAATTCGGACGAGTTCGCAACTGCGATGATGAAGAAGCCGATCAGCCCCTGCCAAATACCGGCAATGGGATTTCCGGCGACCAAGCTCAGGACCCCGGACATGATCAGGACCATTCCGAAAAACCGCCCCAGTGATGCCGCGATCCGCGTCGCCTTGGCGTAATCGTTTGTCTTCCACCACAGCGCGGCGCGAAACACGCGTCCACCATCCAGCGGAAAGGCCGGGATCAGGTTGAACGTAGCGAGCATCGTGTTGATCGTCGCCAGATAAGTAAGCAACGCTGCAAGCATTTCAACGGGCAGAAGCCCGGACAGCCCGTAGAACAGAAGCGCCAGCGCGTAGCTCATGAGCGGGCCGGCGATCGCCATGAAGAATTCGGCCCGCGCGCTTGGCGGTTCGTCCTCCATTTCGGCCACGCCGCCGAAAATGAAGAGCGTGATGCCCCGGATCGGCATGTCGAACTGCCGCGCGATCCAGGAATGCGCGAATTCATGCAGGATGATCGACGCGAAAAGCCCAACCGCCCCGGCCGCGCCCAGCCACCACGCGGCAACGGGGCTCACCCCGTCGATGATCCGCGGGAAATAACCCGTGGCGAGCGACCAGGTGATCAGAACCGCAAGAATAATCCAGCTCAGGTCAACACTGACCCTGAAGCCAAGGATCGAAAACAGCTCGATGCGATTTGAAAACACCCTGTACTCCTTGCTTGCCATCCGCCCGGGGCGCTTCGCCGAGTATCAGGGCCGGTGCTGACACCGCGCCCTGTCAGACTGCCGCCCTTTGCGGACATGTCGGACTTGGCTGCCTTACTCGGGGTTGTATTTCATTGGGCCGATCGGGCGCACCGTGCTGGCCTGCGGACCGATGTCGCTTTCGTCGGTCTGCACCACCAACTCCACCGCGTCACGGGGCTTGAGATCGTCGAAGGCCCCGCCCACGACGCTATTGCGGTGAAAATAGATCAGCCGGTGATCGGTGGCGATGATCTGACCGTAGCCTTCGTCGTAATGGATTTCGACGATCTTGCCCTGGAGCGCGCCTTCATGCAGCTTCACCTCGCCCTTCACCCTGTCCTTCCACTCCTTCAGTTCGCGCTCCATCGCGTGAAAGGCGTCGCGGATCGCGACTTCGGGATGTTCGTGTGCCGGTTCATCGCCTTTTTCGCTGCTCACGAACAAATCGTTGCCCGGCAGCCGGACCTCGATATGCACGCCATAGAGGTTGCCCGTCTTGTGCCGCTGATGCGGTGCTTTCACATAGACGTGGCAGCTGTTGATATGGTCGGCGAACTTTTCCAGGTGCGCCACTTTTTCGTGGACCAGCGCCTCGAGCTGCGGGGTGCCGTCCATGTTGGTGAATGTCAGTTCAAGGGGTGTATCCATTTGGCCCTCCCAAGAGGCAATGCATGTTCCGCTGGCTTGGCCCGTGTCACTTCTCATCCGCGGAATTTATCGCTCGCTGCGAATCACGATGACTTCCGGGGAACAAACCGAAATAAGCCACAATTTGTACCCTTCGCGAAGAATGTACCTTGTTCTGTGTCAATCAAGGCCGGATATGGCCAGATTGACCCAGAACCCTTCCACGCATGTCCTGCACCCGTCTCGGCCAAACCCTGGGCATGTGCCGCATCGGGGTCAGTTCGGCGGCGCCGGAAAACGGACCTGCCCCGATTTTGGAAAGCGTTTGGTTCACTTCCCGGGACATTCGCTTGAAGGGGATGGGGATCGCGAAACCATTCGATCGCAGTTCCCGACAATTGGACAAAACACCGTGTGAAGGCCGTCCCCTCGGGGCGCCCTCAGATTTCGCCCTCGGTACGGATATGCAGCACCGTGCCGCAATGCTTGCAATGCACCGCGTCGGCATCGTGCAGCACCAGGCCGCAGACCTCGCATTCGTGGCGCACCTTGGAGGGGCGGAACAGCACCTGCAGCAGCCGCAGGAACAGGGTGACGCCGAATATCATCACCCCCACCGACAACATCCGCCCCCATGATCCGGTCAAGGTGATATCGCCGAATCCTGTCGTGGTCAGCGTCGTGACGGTGAAATAAAGCGCGTCGGCGTAATTGCCGATCAGCGGGTTCACGCTTTCCTGGGTGGCATAGATAAGCCCGGTCATCACGAACAGGAAAACCCCGAGGTTAATCGACGCCAGCACCACGTCTTCGTTTTCGCGGAAGAATTTGAAGTCCTGGCGCAGCCGCGTGAGCAGCTGATAGGTGTGCAGCAATCGCAATGTGCGCAGAATGCGCAGGAATCCGAAACCTTCGCCGGTGATCGGCGCGAGGAAGGACAGCACGGCGGCGATATCTGCCCAGGTGGCCAGCCGCAGCCACATCCGGGCCTTTTCGCGCTCCAGCAAGAACCGGACGATGAAATCCAGCAGGATCAGGATGCCGAAAACCGCATCGGCAAATTCCAAAATGGCGGTCCGCTGGAAAAACGAAGTCGCGACAACGAAAAAGACGGTGATGAAATCAAAGGTCAGAACGGCATAGCGGAACCGATGCGCCTGGGGGGTGTCCCCTTCGTAAAGCGACCTGATCTTTTCCAGCACCTGTCGTTCCCCTGCTTACTGGCACCGGATGTTCGCACATGGGAACGGCTGTGACCAGATCGGACCGATGCAGCGGGCTGGCCTCAGTTTCCGTGCACGTAAGGGGCCAGTTTGGCCCGGTTCACCCGCAGCAACCGGATCGGCCCGTCGCCGGTATCGACGGGGCTAAGCCATGGCGGCGTTTCTCCGCGCGCAAGCCGCGATCCGATGCTGTCCTTGTCGCCATAGACCTCGCCGTCGCAGACCAGCACGTAATCGGCCAGCGTCGCCCGCAGCCGCAGCGCCATGTCCATATCCGTTCCACTGAAGGCCAGGGTGCCGTTCCAGTATCCCTCGGGCGCGCGGTGATAAGGCGCGGCGAAGATCGAATGCGGGGTATAAAGCAGGATCTTGGTGCCAAGGTTGAGCGGCGCCAGGATGCTTGCCGGTTCCAGGTCGTTCAGCCCCGCCAGCTTATCGCGGCGACTACAGTTCTGATCGGCACGCCCCAGTTTCTGGTTCTCCGACTGCGGTTGCCCCGCCAGCTGCAGCGCCTTGCCGAAAACCGGGTTGCTGGTGACGAGATGCGGGTACAGAACCAGCAACGCCACGATCAGCAGGACCACCGGTTTCGATCGGCGCAACCTCTGCCAGTCGGTGGTCACCGCCCAGTGCATGCTAGCCCCAAAGGCCATCGGCATCGCCGCCAGACCCCAGATGACGGTGCGAATCTGGTAGAACGAACCCAACAGCCCCATCAGCACGAAAACCAACAACACCGCCGGTGCTGATGTGCGCCCGGCGGGGCTGCGGATCAGTTGCCAAGCCAGCAATGCGGCCAGCAGCATCTGCGGCAACACCAGTTGCGTGGCAAGACCCGGATCCCTGTTGAACATCCGTATCGCCGACATGGATTCGGTGATGCGGCTCAGGATCAGATCCCGGATTTCGGGTGGCAGTACCGAAAACGGCCCTTCCCGGCAGGGGCTCAGCACCGGCCAGAGCGCGGCAAGTATCGCCGCGCCCATGACCATGGCCATGATCAGGCGCCCACGGACCGACCGAACGGATTCGCGGCCGAGATAGGTGATCACCGCAAAGGCCATCGCCGCCGAGGTGATCGCCAGCGTGGGCCGCGACAGCTGATCGCAACGCGGCACCGCCCACAGCGCCGGGTCGATCTGGATCAGGAACAGCAGCGGAGCCGCACCGCCCAATGCGATACCATATCCCATCAACTGATCGGTGGCGCCGGGACGGTCCAGGACATGCTGCACGGTCAGAACGATACCCGCCATGGCCAGCACCACGATCGTTTCCAGCCCAACCGCCAATGACAGCGCAGCGGTCAGACCCGCGATGATGCCGCGCCGGACCGGCGGCCCCGGCACGATCACCGAACAGATCACCACCAGCATGCAGATCAGTTGCACGTTGTTATGATCGACCCGGCCCACCGAGAACACGTTGCTGGCGATCATCGGCGTCACCGAGGCGGCGATCACCGCGAAACTTGCCGCGACATAGCCGAAGACCCGCGACACCGCCCACCCCGTGACGGCCAGGAACACGACGAACAGCATCGCCGGCCAGACGATGGCCGTCAGTGCCAACGCCCGGTCGTCGCTGGTGAACAGCGAAAACAACAGTTCCAGCCCCGCCAGCGGCATGTCGACCAGCCGCGACCAATGTATCGACAACCCCTCGGGCGGCATCGCACGATGCTGCACCATGTCGTACCAACCCTGCCCGTTCAGGAAATCCCGAACCTGCACCAGCCGCATCTGATCGTCGTTGTCGGGCAGTTCCAGATAGTTCCAAACACCCAGAAGCCGCAGGTATTGCTGTTTCAGATAGATCAGCAGGGCCAGGCCGAAGGCCACGAGGTAGCCCCGGCAATGGCCGAAAAACATCTTTTCATCAGATTGCATCGCCGCCATCCGTTCCTGCGCTCACCACACCCCGGGCTCACTTGCTTTCGTGATATTCTTCTTCGGTGTTGATGTCCCACAGTTCGTCGCGCACATCGCGGCCTTCGACGATACCGTCGACCGCGATCATCGCGGTCAACATCGAATGGTCCTGGTTGTTGTATCGGTGCATCCCGTTGCGGCCGACGCAGAACAGGTTTTCAAACTGCCTCGTATAGGTTTCGACTTCCTCGAACCGGTCATAGGTCCCGAAATAGGCCGGATAGGCCTTTTTCGTGCGCACAATCACGGCATCCAGAACGTCGGCCGGATCGGCCACGCCCAGCTTGTCCAGCTCCGCCGCGCCGAATTGCTTCAAGGCGTCCTCGTCCATGGTCCAGAAATCATCGCCTTCGTTGACGAAGTATTCCAGCCCGACCCAGATCGTATCCGGATCGGCCACGAGGTACGGGCTCCAGTTGTTGAAGATCTGCAACCGGCCGACCTTCACATCGTTGTCCTGAATGTAAATCCAGTTGTCGGACACCTTTTCGGCCAAGGTCGCGGCATCGGTGCCGCCGCCCAGCTTCAGCCGCTTCAGCAACAGGCCGACGGTCATGAAATCACGGTAGCTCAGCCCCTCGGAGACTTCGCGTATCGCCGGCGGCGCCGGCGGGGTCCAGCCGCCGATCAGTTCGGTGACCGGCATCGATGAAAACAGGTAATCGGCCTTCACCTCGCGCGTCTCGCCCTCCGGTCCCGTCACGGTGGCGCCGGTGATCCGGCTGCCGTCATGGGAAATGCCGCCGACGAAATTGCGGTAATGAATCTCGCCGCCGCGCGCCTCGATTTCGCGCGCCACCACTTCCCACAGCTGCCCCGGCCCGTGCTTGGGATAGAGGAACCGTTCGATCAGGCTGGTTTCGGTATCCTTCTGCGACAGCGACCCGGTGGCGGGCTTCAGCTTGCGCAGCATGTTCTTGATCAACCCGGTGATCGACACGCCCTTGATCCGCTGCGCGCCCCAATCGGCGGGAATGTCTTCGCAGGGAACCCCCCAGACCTTTTCGGTGTAGTCGCGGAAGAAGGTGGCATAAAGCTCCGCGCCAAATCGGTTGACGATGAAATCGCGCAGGTTGACCTCGGGCCGGATCGGGCGCAGCCGCGCCTTGGCATAGCTTGCCACGATCTTCAGCGTGCGCAGAAAACCCAGGTTGGCAAAGGTCTGCACGCTGAACTTCAGCGGGTAATCATACATCTTTCGGTCATACAGGATGCGCGACACCCGGTTGCGCACCAACATCACCTCGTCCGCCTCGTCGGGATCGGGGCCCGGCCCCGCCGCGACCTCGCGCTGACGATTGTGATAGGTGATGGTCAGCCCTTCCTCACCGTCCTTCAGCGCCTGCAGCGGCAGGATATGCGTCCACCATTCCATCACCCGGTCGGATTTGGAAAAGAACCGGTGGCCGCCGATATCGATCCGGTTGCCCTTGTAATTGACGGTCTTGGAAATGCCGCCGACCTGGCTGTCGGCCTCGAAAATGATCGGCTTGATATCGGTCCGGGTGACAAGTTCGTAGGCGGCGGTCAATCCGGCAGGGCCGGCCCCGACGATGACGGCGATCTTCTGGGTCATTCGTGATCCCTATGCGAAAGGAGAATTGGATTCGGCGCGGGCACTGCGGAAACTGACATGCCTGTGCGCGAAGAAAGAATAAAAGGCGGTGAGGCCGACCGCCATGACATGCGCGGCGACCTCCAGTGCGACCGGCAGGCCCCACTGCCCGACCGCCAGCCATTTCAGGCCGCTCAGGAAAAGGCGCGCCATCATCGTGGTCAGGGCCAGGCCGAAAACCGAAACGAAGAAGAAATCCCGCAACTCCTCTTTCGGATGGCGACCGGACGGGTCGTAGGTATAGGCACGGTTCAAAATGAAACTGACCCCCATCCCCATGACAAAAGCCAGCGCAACCGAAACCGGGTATCCCAGCGAGCCGTTGAATCCCAGCACGCCGTAGAACAGATACCCCGCCGCCAGGTTCACCGCGGCAGCCAGACCGGAGCAAAGTAAAAATTTAACAAACATAACTGCCTTTCGGGCGTCTGAACTGAAGCGCGGCCTGCGGACAGACCGGGTGTGGCCCACACTTGTCGCTGAAAATGCGGGCAGAAATGGGCGGAATCCGGGGAAACTTTACGAATCGATAACCTAGAAAACAACGCCTAAGCACCCGTATTCCGAGTTAAAATCGCTTCGGGCACGCCGCACCGGGGCGAATTTCGCTGTTGCATCCGCACGCCTCGTGCAGTCTAGAAAGGCGCCAAAACCCCTCTATCAAGGAAAAAGCGATGACCGATCCGCTCCGTTTCCCCCCGATCCCCGACGCGGCCTGGCCCGATCAGGTCGCCGATCTGCGCGACGGTTTCGCCGGCCGCCTGAACGTCTATCGCACCATGGCGCACAATCCCGAACTGCTGAAGGCCTGGGCGCCGCTGCGCCAACACGTGGTCATCGACAACGCGCTCGGCGCACAGCTGAGCGAGGTGACGATCCTGCGCACCGGCCACAACCTCGGCTCGTCCTATGAATGGAACCAGCATGTCCACCGCGCCCGCGTCTGCGGCATGTCGGACGCCCGGATCGGATCGATCCGCGGGCCGCTGTCGGGCATGGACGCGGACGACGCCACCATCGCTGGCGCTGTGGACGAATTGTTCACTGCAAAGCGCCTTTCGTCGGAAACGCAAAAGGCCCTGATCGCGCTGGTGGGCGAAAAGGGCCTTTTCGACGTGATCGCCACGGTGGGGTTCTATTCCACCCTCGGCTATATCCTGAACAGCTGCGACACACCGCTGGACGACGATATCGCGGCGGACCTGGCGGCGCAGCCCTTTACGGGCTGATCACACCCCGCTCAGTTCCTTCTTGTGCATCCAGTCGGCGTGCTTGGGGGCTTTCTTGGTGCGCGACCATTCTTCCAGCATCTCCCATTTCACGTCGTTCAGCTTTTCCAGCATCGCGTCTTCTTCCGGATCCGGGCAGGCCAGCTCGATCCGGTGCCCGTTCGGATCGAAGAAATAGATCGAATGGAAAATCGAATGGTCGGTGACGCCCAGCACCTCGACGCCCTTGGCTTCAAGATGCTCCTTATATTCGATCAGCGCATCGCGGTCCTTCACCTTGAAGGCGATATGCTGCACCCAGATCGGCGTGTTGGGATCGCGGCCCATCTCCGGCTTGGTCGGCAATTCGAAAAACGCCAACACGTTGCCATCCCCTGCATCGAGGAAAATATGCATGTAGGGATCGGGTTCATGGGTTGACGGTACATGGTCCTCGGCAATCGCCAGGATGAAATCCATGTTCAGCATATCGCGGTACCATTCCACCGTCTCCTTGGCATCCTTGCAGCGATAGGCGACGTGGTGAATCTTCTCGATTTTCATGGCTAAGGCCCTCCTTTGCAGAAGGGCCTAGTGGTTACATTTGTAACCAACAAGCCTTTTCAGAAAAAATCGGCAGCTTCTTCTTTTCAGAAATATCCCAGGGGGCGAGGAAGGCCCGGAAATTGATCCAGTGAATCAATTTCAGTGACGAGCGCCCGCAAGGCGACGGGGTAAAGCCCCCCACCGCTTCGGCCTCGGGCGAAGCAAATCGTGCGCGCCCGGGGACCGGGCGCACATTCCGATAACAGCCCCGCCGCTCAGAGCGTGGCGAGCAAGGCATCGACACCGGCCTGGGCCACCTCGGTGTCCTGCGCCGGGGTGCCGGAACTGACACCGATGCCGCCGACGCATTCATCGTTCACGAAGACCGGCAAACCGCCGCCCACCACCATCAGGCGGCCGCCGATAGCCGACCCGATGCCGTAGGCCGGCGCGCCCGGCTGGCTGGCGGCGCCGTATTCATGGGTGGCCTTCTTCGCGCCCGAAGCGGTGAAGCTCTTGTCGATCGCGATGGTGCTCGAGGTCACCTTGCCGCCATCCATCCGCTCGAAGGCGATCAGGTTGCCGCCCTCGTCGGTGATCGCGATGCACATCGGCACCCCGATCTCGTCGGCCTTGGCGCGGGCGCCTTCGATCATCACGCGCGCGTCGGCGCAATCCAGTCTGGTCACGGTAATCATCGTTACGCTCCCTGTTGCGCCTTGGCTTCGCGGCGGCGGGCATGCAGCACCGGCTCGGTATAGCCCGACGGCTGCTCGGCCCCCTTGAAGATCAGGTCGCAGGCGGCGGCAAAGGCCACGCCGTCATAGCCCGGCGCCATCGGCGTATAGGCCGGGTCGTTCGCGTTCTGGCGGTCCACTTCCTGGGCCATCCGCTTGAGGCTTTCCATCACCTGGTCCTCGGTCACCAGTCCGTGCATCAGCCAGTTCGCCAGGTATTGCGACGAAATCCGCAGCGTCGCGCGGTCTTCCATCAGGCCGACATCGTTGATGTCGGGCACCTTGGAACAGCCGACACCCTGGTCGATCCAGCGCACGACATAGCCCAGGATGCCCTGGCAGTTGTTGTCCACGTCGCGGCGCACCTCGTCCTCGGTCAGGTTACGCCCCGCCAGCAGCGGCGGGGTAAGCAGCGCGTCGCGGCTGGCCGCTTCGCGCCCCTTCAACTCGTCCTGCCGGGCGAACACGTCGACCTGATGGTAATGCGTGGCGTGCAGCGTCGCGGCGGTGGGCGACGGCACCCAGGCGGTATTGGCGCCCGACATCGGGTGGCCGATCTTGGCCTCCAGCATTTCGGCCATCGCATCGGGCTTCGCCCACATGCCCTTGCCGATCTGGCCCTTGCCCTGCATTCCGGTGGCAAGACCGGTATCGACGTTGCCGTCCTCATAGGCGGCCAGCCAACCGGCATCCTTCATCTCGCCCTTCGGGATGAACGGCCCGGCCTGCATGCTGGTATGGATCTCGTCGCCGGTGCGGTCGAGGAACCCGGTATTGATGAAAACCAGGCGTTCCTTCACGGCGCGGATACATTCCTTCAGGTTGGCCGAGGTGCGGCGTTCTTCGTCCATCACGCCCAGTTTCACGGTATTGGCGGGCAGGCCAAGGATGTCTTCGACCCGGCCATACATGGTGTTGGCGAAGGCCACCTCTTCCGGTCCGTGCATCTTCGGCTTCACCACGTAAACCGACCCGGTGCGCGAATTGCGCGGGCCTTCGGTCTTCTTCAGGTCATGCATAGCGCAGGCGACGGTGATCAGCGCATCCAGCATGCCTTCGGGGGTTTCTTCGCCGTCCATCAGCACCGCGTCGGTGGTCATCAGGTGCCCTACGTTGCGCACCAGCAGCAATGCCCGACCCTGCAGGGTCAGCGTCGACCCGTCCGGCGCGGTCAGCACCTTGTCGTCGGCCAGACGGCGGGTCATCTGCTTGCCGCCCTTCTCGAAGGTCTCGGCCAGGTCGCCCTTCATCAGGCCCAGCCACTTGGCATAGACATCCGTTTTGTCCTCGGCATCCACCGCCGCGACGCTGTCTTCGCAATCCTGGATCGCGGTCAGGGCGCTTTCCAGCACCACGTCGCGCAGACCGGCCGGATGGGTCGCCCCCACCGGGTGCGACGGGTCGATCAGCAGCTCGATATGCATGCCGTTGTGGCGCAGCATGTAGGAGGCTTTGTCGCCGTCTTCGGTGTAACCCACGAAAGCGGCCGGATCTGCAAACGGCACTTCGCGCGCATCGATCAGAGCCAGCAGCTCGCCGCCTTCGCGCTGATACGCGGTCACGTCCTTGTGCGACGCGCCGACCAGCGGCACCGCCTTGTCGAGGAAATCCGCGGCCCATGCCACGGCCTGCGCGCCGCGCTTGGGATCGTAACCTGTCCCTTCCGGCGCGCCCGGCAATGCATCGGTGCCGTACAGCGCATCATAGAGCGATCCCCAGCGGGCATTCGCCGCGTTCAGCGCGAAACGCGCGTTCATCACCGGCACCACCAGCTGCGGCCCGGCGATGCGTGCGATTTCGTCATCGGCATTCGCGGTGGTGATTTCGAAATCGTCGCCTTCGGGCACCAGGTATCCGATTTCGCGCAGGAACGCCTGATAGGCGTCGTTGTCCCAGTCCTGTCCCTTGCGGGCGGTCAGCCAGTCGTCAATCTGCTTCTGCAGGGTTTCGCGCACTTCCAGCAGGCGACGGTTTTCCGGTGCCAGCTCGGCCAGCATCTTGGCATAGCCGGACCAGACCGCTTCGGCCTCCAGCCCCAGATCGGGCAGGATCTGCGTTTCAACGAGTTCGGCCAGTTCGCTGGCCACCTGCAGCCCGGCGCGGGTCACGTAATCAGTCATCGCGACTCTCCTTTCATGATTGCGCGCAGAATAAGAATACCATGGGATGCCGTCTCGCCCCTTGTCAAAGTTTTCCATATCGTGGAAAAATATCTTCCGAAAATGGAAAGAGCGACAATGGCAGAGAAGCAAACAGGCGGCGTTCAGTCGGTGCACCGGGCGCTGGAACTGCTGGAACGAATCGCGCAGGTCAGCGACGGCGCGCGGCTGTCGGACCTTGCGAAAGAGGCGGGCCTGGCCGTGTCCACCACCCATCGCCTGCTGACCACACTGGAACAGCGCGGCTTCGTTCAGTCGGATGCCGCCAGCGGTCGCTGGCATGTCGGCCAGCGCGCCTTTGCCGTCGGGTCTGCCTATGCCAAGCAGCGCAGCTTCGTGGCCCCCGCCCTGCCCTTCCTGCGCCGGTTGCGCGACATCACCCGCGAAACCGCCAATCTAGGCGTGATCGAAGATGGCGAGGTCGTCACCCTGTCACAGGTGGAAAGCCGCGAAATCATGCGCGCCATTTCGCCCCCCGGCGGCCGGGTGCCGGTGATGTGTTCCGGCATGGGCAAGGCGATCCTTGCCACCTGGGAAGACGACGCGATCGACCGGATCATCGACCGCCACGGATTGCGCACGATGACATCGCACAGCCTGACCAGCCGCGACGCCGTGCATGACGAAATCGCCCGGATTCGCGAACGTGGCTTCGCGCTGGACGACGAGGAATTCGTGCTGGGCCTGCGCTGTGTTGCCGCCGTGGTCTGGGGCCCGCAGGGCGAAGCGGCCTGCGCAATTTCAGTATCGGGGCTGGCGGCGCGGATGACACCTGAAAAGGTGGCCGAAACCGGCGCGGTGGTGATGAAGCTGGCCGATGAACTGACCGAGGTTCTGGGCGGCCGCCCCCCGGTGCGTTGAACGGTCTTGTACCACGCACCTCCGCCATGCGACCAATGCCCGCACAAAGAAAAAGGATACAGCCATGACCCTGCCCTCCACGCCCAATGAACCCGGTATCGACGACGGATTGTGCGTTCCCGTATCGCTGGGCGCGACGCGGTTGATCTGGCTGAACCAGCCGAAGCGACGCAACGCGTTGTCGCCGGACCTGCGTGGCGCCCTGAAGGCGTTGTTGGAAGAAGCGATGCAGGACGAAACGGTCAGGGCGATCGTGATCTGCGGCGCACAGGGCAACTTCAGCGCTGGCGGGGACCTGTCCACGATGAAGGGCATCACTTCGGTCGCCGGGCGCGAGAGGATGAACAATGCCGCCGACCTGATGCGGGTGATGATCCAGGGGCCGAAACCCATCGTCGCCGCCGTCGAAGGCTGGTGCGTGGGGGCGGGCATGTCGCTGGCGGCTGCCTGCGATATCGTCGTCGCGGCGCCGGATGCCAAATTTTCCCTGCCCTTCGGCAAGCTGGGACTGATCCCCGACCTGGGATCGCTGCACACGCTGACCGCTCGGATCGGCATGGGCCGGACCAAGTGGCTGGCCTTCACCCGCCGCACCATCGACGCGGCAACCGCGATGAACTGGGGCGCGGTGGAAGACATCGCCGACGAAGGCGCGACGCTTTCCCATGCCTTGGCGCTGGCCGAAGAAATCGCCGAAGGCGCGCCGCTGACCAACAGCTATACCAAGCAATTGCTGGCGAGGCTGCCGATGGGTTTCGACGAATTCCTTGCTGCCGAACGCGATACCCAGGCGATTCTCTATACCTCCGAGGATTTCAACGAAGGCATCGACGCCTTCTTCGAAAAACGCCCCGCGACGTTCCGGGGACGGTGAATTGATTCGCGCTTAGCACGACACCGCTGAGCGCGACACATCCGATGGCTGCTCTGCCTTTTGCACAGAAAACTAGCCTAAAGTCGTGTCCCTCCATCACTTAGTGCAGCGGAACACGAACTTATAACCCTGATTCTGAACAATTTTTTAGAACCCACACAGTATCTTAAACTGTGCGAAATCGGTAAACTGATCGGGTAAAGAGTTCTACTTGGTAATCAGGAAAGGCGGGAAATAATCGCTCATGCGTGTGCTCTTGGCCGACGATCATCTTCTTCTCCTCGAAATGCTGGTTACGTTTCTGTCCCATGATGGAAGCATGAAGGTGGACAAGGCCGGAACCCTGCCCACGGCGATGCAGATCATCGAAAAAGGGGCGCATTACGACCTCGTCGTCCTTGATTACATGATGCCCGGGATGAACGGACTGGCCGGCCTGCGCCAGGTCCTGGCCGCCCCCAACGCAGCGCATGTTGCCCTGATGTCGGGTCAGATTCCGCGCGCCGACGCGCTGGAGGCCATTCGCATGGGAGCCTCGGGAATCATCGCGAAATCCGCGACGCCCGACTATTTCGCCCATACGCTTAAATACCTCGCGATGGGGGGCAAGCATCTGCCCGACGAATTGTTCGAATCGCCCGACGACCAGCCGGAAAACCCCTTCTTCGAAAACCTGTCGAAGCGCGAAACCGAAATCCTGCGGGAACTGGCCACCGGCAAGACGAACAAGCATATCGCCCGCGACCTGGGCATTCAGGAAACCACGGTGAAACAGTTCGTGACCCTGATCAACAAGAAGCTGAACGTGCAGAACCGAACCCAGGCGGCGCTGCTGGCGCGCGATTACGGTCTGGTCTGATTCACACCGCTTCCTCCGCGAAAACACTGGCGATCCACGTATCAGATTTTTTATTTCAGGCCGATAAGGACGACCGCTCGGCCACTTGGCGCCCCGCCCGATGGCATCCTTTGCGCTTCATGCCCCACCGCGAAAAAATGATCCCGGCGACAAGCACCGGGATCCCAGGACATCACGAAGAGAGAAGTACCGGTGATTGAGAAAAAAAGGAGCGCGAGAATTAATGGGGGACATCGAAAACAACGGTTGACTGCCTAGACGTGTTTTCTACTCGCGCTCCTGTACTCGTTACTACTCGTTACGCTTTACTTAGAACAAAGGAACTCATCACCAGTACCTTGGTATCGGTTTTACCCTGAAGCGCCGCCCGTCGGATATCCGGTTAATGGTATGGGGACACATACTTTCGATAGAAAGCCCGTGACTTACGCGGGGCCTTGGGAATTAATTTCACGTACAAACAGTCACTTAGGAAACATTCTGGTTTTTGAAATTTTCGTGACGCACGCCACGCAAAACGTCAATTTACCGTCAGGACCTTGGTATTGGCCGCCCCGAAGGCGGAGTTTCGCGACTCGATTCCCCGGCTCGGCTTGGCAAAGCCCCGCGAAATGCCCTAGAACCCTTTCAAATCGGGCGGTTTCGGCCCTGAAGCCCCCCATGCCATCCAGATTTCGAATCGTCATCCCCGCGCGGGGCGCAGAAGGAACAGTCATGACGAACCATCTTTATCAGAATGACCTGCCGGACGGGCTGGACCTTGGTCCAGTCGTGGCGATCGATTGCGAAACCATGGGGCTGAACCCGCACCGGGACCGCCTTTGCGTGGTGCAGATGTCGGGCGGCGACGGACATACCCATATCGTGCAGATCGAAAAGGGCCAGACCGAAGCACCGAACCTGTGCCGGATGCTGGAAAACCCCGATGTACTGAAACTGTTCCATTTCGGGCGTTTCGACATCGCCGCGATGTACAACGCCTTCGGGGCGTTGACCACCCCGGTCTACTGCACCAAGATAGCATCGAAACTGGTGCGGACCTATACCGACCGGCACGGGCTGAAAAACCTGCTGCAAGACCTGCTGTCCACCGATATTTCCAAACAACAACAGATGTCGGATTGGGGCGCGCCGGAGCTGAGTTCGGCGCAGCTTGAGTATGCCGCGTCCGACGTTCTGTACCTGCACCGGCTGAAAACCGAACTTGACCGCATGCTGGAACGCGAAGGCCGCGTCGAGCTGGCGCAATCGTGTTTCGATTTCCTGCCGACCCGTGCCAAGCTGGATCTGGCCGGCTGGCCCGAAATCGACATTTTCGCCCACTGACACCGGGCCCCGAGCGGCGGACACAAATGGCATCGCGCGACGGTTTCTATTCAAGGCTTATCGCCTGGCTGAAAATCCTGCTGCCGCTGGCGGCGCTGGCGCTGTTGTCGACTCTGTTCCTGCTGTCGCGGGGCCGCGACACCAGCGGCGAACTGCCGTTTTCCCAGATCGGCCTGCAGGAGCGCGTACAGGAAGAAGTCATTTCCGCCCCGCGCTTCGCCGGGGCCACCGCGCAGGGCGACCTGATTACCTTTACCGCCGAAACCGCACAGCCCGATCCGGATATCGACAATGTCGCCCATGCCAGCAATCTCAACGCCGAGATTGATTTGACCAGCGGAACGCATATCTCTTTCGAGGCCACCGATGCCGTTCTGGACAGTCAAAACGAAAGGGCCGAACTGACCGGTGGCGTGGTGATCACGTCTTCGACCGGCTACACCATCCGCAGCGAAAACCTGAGGACCCGGATCAGCGCGATCGACGCAGAAACCGACGGACCAGTTTCCGGCGAAGGACCGCCCGGAACCATCGAAGCGGGAAAAATGCTGCTGACCAGCGATCCCGATGGCGGTGATGTCCATTTGCTTTTCACAAACGGCGTAAAGCTGGTATATCAACCGCGAGAATAGGATTTATCCCGTGCGACTTTCACGACTTGCCACTTTTGCCCTGTGCTTTTTCCTGACCGCGCCCGCATTGCCCGCGCTGGCCGAGGATGTGGCGTTCGGCAAGGCCCGGCAGGACAGCGACCTGCCGGTGGAAGTCAGCGCCGACAAACTGTCGGTCAGCCAGAAAGACGGCACCGCGACCTTCACCGGAAACGTGGTCATCACACAGGGCGACATGATCCTGAACGCGCCAAGCGTCCTGGTCGTCTACAAGGAAGATGAAAGCAAGATTTCGCGGCTCGAAGCATCGGGCGGCATCACCATGGTCAGCGGCGAAGATGCGGCCGAAGCGCAAAGCGCCGAATACGATATCGACGCAGGCACGGTTCTGCTGCTGGGATCGGTGCTGCTCAGCCAGGGGCCGAATGTGATGTCGGGCGACCGGATCACCATCAACCTCGACGCGGGCACGGCCCAGGTCGGCGGGCGCGTGAAAACCACGCTGCAATCCGGGGACTGATCGCATGGCCGCCCCCGAACTGACCGTGACCGAAGGCGATTCCGGCCTGGTGATCCGAAATCTGCGCAAGAGCTACAAAACCCGGTTGGTGATTCGCGATTTCAGCATGGAACTGAACCGTGGCGAGGTGGTCGCGCTGCTGGGGCCGAACGGCAGCGGCAAATCGACGACGTTTTACGCGGTCTGCGGCCTGGTCTATCCCGAAGGTGGCCAGGTTCTGATCGACGGACGCGATGTGACCAATTTGCCGATGTATCGCCGCGCCAAGCTGGGCATTGGATACCTGCCGCAGGAAATGTCGATTTTCCGCGGCATGAACGTCGAAGACAACATCTCGGCGGTGCTGGATATTGCCGAAAAGGACCGGCACAAGCGGCGCGAACGGCTCGAAGAGCTGCTGTCGGAATTTTCCATCGAACACCTGCGTCGCGCGCCGGCGCTGGCCCTGTCGGGCGGTGAACGGCGCCGGGTGGAAATCGCCCGCTGCCTTGCGGCCAATCCGAAATACCTGTTGCTGGACGAACCCTTTGCCGGGGTCGATCCGATCAGCGTCGACGATATCCGCCATCTGGTGGCTGACCTGAAAAAGCGCGGTATCGGGGTGTTGATCACCGATCACAACGTGCGCGAAACGCTGGAAATCGTCGATCGTGCCTATATCCTTCATGACGGCAAGGTGCTGATGTCGGGCACGCCGACCGACGTGGTGGAAAACGAAAATGTCCGCCGGGTCTACCTTGGCGAAAGCTTCAGGATTTCCTGAAAAACCGCCCGATCTGCCGAAGCGCCGTCACTTTTCTTTCACACGTCGATTGACATCGGGACGCCGACTCGCCTCAAATAGTGAGTATGACATTCGTGAAACTCGCAGCGCTGATGCTTGTGGTCTTGTTGCCAAGGCCTGATCGCGGCCAAACCCACGAGATGTCGAAATCCAGCATTCGGGGATAACAAGAACCGGTCGCGTGATGCGGGCCGGCAAAGCACCCGATTTGTCACGTAAAGGAGACAAGATGCGCTATCAGATCAGTGGGAAACAGATTGATATCGGCGAAGCGCTGCAGGTTCACGTCAAGGAGGAGCTGGATACCGCCGTCAAGAAATACGCGGAACGACCGACCGACGCGAATGTGGTCTTTTCAAAATCCGCCAACGAATACGTGTGCGAAGCCACCGTGCATCTGTCCACCGGCCTGACGGCCCAGGCCAAGGCGCATGACCACGAAATCTATGCTTCCTTCGAAAAATGCTGCGACAAGATGGAAAAGCAGCTGCGCCGCTACAAGCGCCGGCTGAAGGACCATCACAGCGCCCGGACCGAGCCGGTTGAACAATTCGGCGCAGCCGCGTATATCCTCGCGCCTGAAAGCGACGAGTCGGATTCGGAACCGGAAAAACTGGAGCCGATCATCGTTGCAGAGATGGAAACCAAGATTCCGTCGCTGACCGTAGGCGAAGCCGTCATGCAGATGGAGTTGGCCGGGGCGCCGGTACTTGTTTTCCGAAACGAGGGAAAAAAAGAGGTAAACGTCGTGTATCGCCGCGATGACGGCAATATCGGCTGGATCGACCCACAGCAGTAAAGGTGGGGAAACCCCCACCTGCGGAGCAACGTAAGTTAAATGTTACTTTCCACAATCCTCAAGCCGGAGGCCGTAAAGGTTATTGCCTCAGCCTCCAGTAAGAAGCGTTTGTTGCATGACCTCGGTGACCTGGCCTATTCGGCTTACGGCGCCAAGCCCGAGGCTGCTGTCGAAGCGCTGCTGGAACGTGAAACGCTGGGACCGACCGGCGTCGGTCACGGCGTCGCCCTGCCGCACGCCCGGCTGGCCGACCTGGACCGCGTCGTCGGCGCCTTCATCCTGCTGGAAAAACCGATCGATTTCGAATCCATCGACCGTCAGCCGGTCGACCTGGTCTTCGCCCTGTTCGCCCCCGAAGAAGCCGGGGTCGAACACCTCAAGGCGCTGGCGCTGGTGTCACGGACACTGCGCGAAAGCGCCCTGTGCGCCAAGCTGCGGGCCAATAACGATCCCAGCACGCTTTACACCATCCTGACCGCTTCCCAGGGGGCGCAGGCGGCCTGATCAGGCCCAGCTCGCGAAACCGAAGCTGACATAGTCCTTCTGGTAGATATTGCTGACCCGCTGCTCGATCTCGTCATCGTAGATCGCTTGCAGCGGTACCGGCGCCGTGCTGTCGGCAATATCCGGCACGGGCGCGTTGGCATGGCCGACCCGTGCGGCGACGAAGGGCAGCATGGTGTCCATTTCGTCCTCGCGCAGGATGAAATCCGGCGGCGCGAGATCGGCAAATCCCTGCAACACGTGGCTCTGACTTGCCCAGGCCGCATCAACCCGCACCCCGGTCTGACCTGCCAGGTTTGCCTTCACGAAATCCAGGAAGCCGATGAAACAGGTGCGGTGGGTGCCGGCGTCGTAGCTTTCATCCACCACGTCGGGCAGCGGCAGCTTGAAGTTCTTTTGAATCGTCTTGCGGATCTTGGCAAAACTGCCCGGACCGGTGGACAGTATCTTGTCGCAGAACGCGGCGTGAGCGCGTGCCACGGGATGGCGCAACACGGTAAAGCTGCGGAAACCGGTGTTGTTCTTTTTCCACTGGCGCAGGGTTTTCTGGCTGAATCCCGATTGCAGGTCGCTTTCCGTCACACCGTCCAGCGCCGCCAGCCAGCGCAGCACCTCTGCTTCCGGGCTTGAGCGCACCGGCAGGTACAAAAGCGGCGACTGCGCGGCAGCGACATAGCTCGGCACCACGGCGTTGCGTCGCGGTTCGAAATTCGGCGTGCGGGCAAGGTTGAACCGGTCCAGCCGCGCCAGCGCCTGTTCCATCTCGGCGAAATTTTCCACCTTCTCGGACACCGGCGCAGGATTTTGCTTCTTCAGCTTGTCGTCGAGCGCATCCAGCTGATCGCCCTGCCCCAGCCAGCGACCCAACCCATTCATCACATCCAGATCCTGCAGGTCCTCGTAGGCGACGTAGAACGCCGTCTGCCCGGTTTTCTGCAACCCGTTAAGCAGCGTGACCTGAAAATCCTGCAATGCGCCAACGTGGCGTTCGAATTCGGCACGGTCAAAACGCGCCTTGCTGTCGCGGCGCTTCTTCACGTTGGTCAGTTTCCACTGCCCGGTCGCTTTCGCGATCTTCCAGCTGACATAGCTGTCGACGGGATTGCGGGTCAGGATGATCTTGGCGCAGCGCAGATCGTTCAGGCACAGGTCCAGAACGCGCGGATCATGGTCGTGGAAATAGCGGAACCCGCCCAGAACACCGTCCTGCCGCCGGATCGTTTCGATCAGCTGCGCCGGATCGGCGTCGCGCATGTCCTGGCTGATGCCAAGGATTTCGGTGCTGTTCGGGTAGCCGATGAAATGCGGATTGAACGCTTCGCCGTGGCAAACCAGCCCGGGAAAGGCGTTCAGGTTCGCTTCGAGGAAATTGGACCCGGTGCGCATTTCGGCGAACACGACAAAATAATCGAACCTGTCAGTCATCTAGGGTCATCTTACCAGATAGGGTTTTCGTTTCGGGCGGTCGCCCTTGGACAGGCCGCGCTCGACCGCGAAATCGCCCATGAGATAGGGATGCATGCCCTGATTTTTCAGGTTCTGCAGGAATTGCCCAAAACCGGTCAAATCCGCCATCTTGGGGGCTTCGGTCAGCCGGCGACGCGACCGGTTTCCGATTTCGTCGATGATCGTCTGCAACGGTTCCATCGGATTTTCGATGAATTCCGCCATCGTCCAGATCCGGATCCGCGCCTTGGCATATGGGGACCGCAGCACTTTCAGATGCTCCGCCTCGATCTTCTGCAATTGAGCCGCCTCTTTCCGCAGATCGGCGAAATTCCGGTTCGACTTGAACAGCGGCACCGCCCAGGCACCGGAAATCACCGACACCTGGGCGTTGGGGTCCTTGGCAAAAATCCAATCGATATCCTGCGCATCGCCCGGCCCGAACTGGAAACACTGCCGTTCGCCGCGTGCGTTCCAGATCAGGCTGGTCAGGAAGGCCTGCGGATTGTAATCGCGGTGCAACGTGCTGTCGGACAGCGCGCCGTTCATCACGGTCTGCCCCTCGGCAAACTCGACGCGCTCGGTCGCAAACAGGTGGCCATGCACCCGCGTGCCGGTCACCTTCGTCAGCCAGCCCTCGAAATCCTCGAACAGGTCGGAAAAGCCTTCGAACACCGAATACTGCCCCGAGGTCACACCGTTTTCCCATCCCTCGTGCGGGAACCTGCTCTGCATATAAAGCCCGGGCCGGCCGCGCGTTCGCCGGTCGACGGCCTTGGCGAAGATGCGGTCGATCTTGCCGGGGTTGGGTTCGGCCCCCTTCATCGTGCCCGCCGGATCGGTCAGGAACGCTTCGTACAGGCGATCGGCATGGGGCCAGATCTTGCGCGCCACGAAGCAATCCGACCGGCGCAACAATTGCAGGTGGTCGTCGTAGAAGATATGCGGCTTGCCCTGGAAATCGAATTTCGAAAGGGTCAGCGACCGGCTTTCGATATTGCTGGAATAGAGCCGCGCCAGGGTCTGGAAGTAGCTTTCATCCGGAATCCAGACCCGTTTGAAGAAGCGGTCGTAAAGATCACGATCCGGGTCTTCCAGGATCGCCGACAGGGTCTGCCGGGTCAGGCACCACCACTGGCTGCCCATATGCGGCACGATGCCGTTGGGCATTTTCCGTTTCAGCCCCAGCTTGCGCTGGATTCTCACCCATCTGTCGAACAGTTGCCGATGCCGTTTCCAGGAGAAGGGAAAACTGAGCGTGAACCGTTCCTCATCCAGCCCGCCCACGGTCCAGGGTACGTCCGGCGTGGTGGCGCTTTCGATGAAATCGGTGCGCGGGCGGTCGGCCAGGTAATCGATCAGGTCCTGCACCGGACGAAGCGGCAGGCAGGACCCCGAGGACAGGTAGACATGGCGCACATCGGGGAAATCCGACAGCATCATTTCCGACGCGCTTTGCGACGCGGCGACGATGCCCCAGGTGCCCCATTCACATCGGTGGCGGCTGGAAAAGCGCACATCGGGCAGATCGGCCAACGCCGTGCGGAACGCGGTGAAGGTGGCGCGGTCGACTTTGCGGTCGACATGGATCACCACAGGGCAGCCCGCGGCGGCCCAGTGCCGCGCGACCTGTTCGGCGCGGCCCAGTGCGGTATGCACCAGCATGACGATCCCGACGGTCCCCACCTGCGCCCCCTTACGCCCAGTTGCCCTTGGACATCAGCCCGAGGATCTCGAGCTGACGCCAGTTGATGTATTTTTCGGACCACTTGCACCACAGGTCCGGGTTGTCGTTCAGACTTTCGGCATAGGCGACGTATTCGACGCTGGCCGAATAATGCTGCTTGCGCTGCAATTCTTCTTCGGCCTTTGCATGGAACGTGTCCAGAAATTTGGTGTGCAAAAGCGCCCCGCTGGCTTTTTCACCGCCCCATTCGTCGTAAACCAGGTTCAGACCGCGCGGCAGCAGCATGTGGGTGGAGCTTTCATAGGCATATTTCCTGTCCCACTTCACCAGAGGAATCTTGTTCAGTGCAGGCGCCTTTTCCGGTGCATCGGTGAAGAACACCCGCGACCTCGGCCCGCCCTGGATCCACAGATTGCCGAATTTCCAGTTCCGTTTGATCGTGTAATTGCCGGAATCGAACCAGTTGGCGATCTCCAGCGGGTCCTGTCCCGCACGATAGGGCTGCTGGTCGATCGGCCCCTTGGGATACATGTCCAGAAGCATCGCCGAAAAACTGCGAATGGACGAATTGTCCAGCCAATCCGTCAGCCCGCGGATCGGCCGGGTATCACAGAATGGGTAGATGAAGAATTCATCCGGGTCGACGACCAGCACCCAATGCCCATGCGCATATTTTCGCTTCAGGTAGTTCATCCAGTCGACGCCGAAGGTGGCGCGTTTGTAACTGGCATTGGTGTACCAGACCGACACGTCCGGCATCCCGGTCAGATAGGGAACCGTGCCGTCGGTCGACCCATTGTCCACGAACAGGAAATGATTGATCCCCATGTCCCGATAATACTGCAGGAAATAGGGCAGCCGGATCTGTTCGTTGCGCATGGTGCAAACCAGCAGGATATCCCCGCGACGGATACGGTTGGTGTTATCCTGAACCGGGGTCAGTTCGCGCGACTTTCGCACGGCCCGAATGATGCGGCGTTTCCGCCGCAGCCGCATCCGATATGAATCCCACAGACCCAAACCTACCCCAACCTCTTTTATCGGCGGCGCGCTCTCGTAGTACAGGCGGCCCATGCCGTCCGGCGACATGTTTCGGCCAATATGTCACGAACGCATGATCCTGCCAACATCTGTGAAAACGGCTTCCCGCCCATACAGATAAGCACGTTCCCCTGTGACGGGGACCGGTTTCAATCCGCCCAGTCGGGGCCGCGTAACAAACCGAGGGCAGCCAGTTGCTCGGGCCCTTCGTAGCGCACCGACCGCGTGGTCCAGAAATCCGGCGCACCGGTGAGGCTGTCGTAATAGGAATCGAATTCGGCGGGCCTGGCGAAATGCTGACCCCGCTGCTTTTCTATTGCCGATTTGGAAACGATCTCGGGCAGGAACTTGGTATGGATCAGCGCGCCGGACGCTTCCCCCCCGCCCGGGCCGGAATAGATCGCGTTCAAACGCGGCGGCAAAGCGGAATGGGTGGAATTCACATAGGCAAAGCGGCGGTTCCACTTGATCAGCGGGATCTTGTTCAGGGTCGGAGATTTCTGCGGCTCATCGGCAAAGAACATCCGTTCGCGCACACCGCCCTGAACCCACAGATTGCCCATCGGCCGCTGCCGCACCGACCGGTAGGGGGCCGGATCGAACCATTGAAGCACGTCCAGCGGATCCTGACCGGGGGCATAGCCGTGTCCGTCCAACGGTCCTTTCGGATAAAGGTCCAGCATCAGGGCGCCAAAGCCCAAACGCCCCTTCGCGTCGAGCCAACTGGTCAGATCACGCAGATCGTGCCGGTCCTGCCCGGGATAGACCAGAAATTCGTCGGCATCGACGACCAGGGTCCAATGCCCGTGGCAATACCGGATTTGCAGCCAGGTCAGCCAATCCAGACCGAAGCGCGAATCCCGATAGCTTTGCGACGTGCGCCACAGCGAAACATCGTATTCCGCAGCCAGATACTCCGCGCTTCCGTCATCGCTTGCATTATCGACGACAAGGAAACGGGAAACGCCCAGATCCCGGTAGTATTTCAAGAAGTAGGGAAGGCGGTTCATCTCGTTGCGCAATACCGCAACGACAAGAAGGTCATCGGGATGAATTTGGCTTGTCCGGTCGGCGACCGCTTGCAACTGGTGCCGCGCCCGGAAAGACCGCCAAAGCAACCGGCGGCGCTTTAGTCTCAGGCGGTAGGCGTCCAAGCCGGACGGAACCGGGAAGGCAATATCCGCCGTCCCGCTCTGTGTGTGTTCATCCGTCATTCCACCGCCAGAGATCCCCCGAAGCATCTGCCGCCCCGGTCACCTTGCTTAGGCGATCATGCGAATTCAAGCAAATTGACCGCGCTGCCGCGCTTCGGATCACGCGTCGTAATGGCCAGTTTGATGCCAGCGCCACGCGTCTGCGATCATCCGGTCCAGGGTCGAACGGGTGGGTTTCCATCCCAGCTCCTCCTTGGCTCGGACCGACCCGGAAACGAGCTTGGTGCAATCGCCCGGACGGCGCGGACCTTCGGTATAGGGCACTTCTCGGTTGGTCACCGCGCGGGCATGATCGATCACTTCGCGCACCGAAAACCCGTCGCCGGTGCCAAGGTTGAACACCCGGCTGCCCTTGTCGTCCTCCAGCCATTTCAGGCCCAGAACATGGGCGTCGACCAGATCACAGACATGCACGTAATCGCGGATGCAGGTGCCGTCGGGCGTGTCGTAATCGGTGCCGAAGATGGTCAGCGCATCGCGCCGCCCGTCGATCGCGTCCAGCATGATCGGGATCAGGTGGGTTTCGGGCCGGTGGAATTCGCCCACCTCGGCGTCTTCATCGCCGCCCGCCACGTTGAAATAGCGGAAGATCACCGACTTCAGCCCGTGGCTGGAATCGAAATCTTTCAGCATATCCTCGATCGCGCGTTTCGATCCGCCATATGAATTGATCGGCTGCTGCACGCTGTCTTCGTTCAGCACCACGTTATCCTGTTCGCCATAGGTCGCGCAGGTCGAGGAAAAGACGAAGTTCAGACAGCCGGCATCGACCGCCGCCTCGATCAGATTCAGCGATCCGAAACTGTTGTTGCGCCAGTACTTGCCCGGATCGGTCATGCTTTCTCCGACAAGGCTGAGCGCCGCGAAGTGCATCACCGCAACGGGCTGATACTTGACAAACACCTCGTCCAGCCGGGCGCGATCCATCAGGTCGCCCTTTTCGAACGGCCCGAACTTGACCGCCTGTTCCCACCCGGTGGAAAGATTGTCGAAGGTGACCGGCTGGTAGCCAGCCGCTTTCAAAGCCTTGCAGGCATGCGAACCGATATAGCCCGCCCCGCCCGTCACAAGTACGGATTTCACGTCAGCCCCCTGATAAAACCGCTGTTACTGCGCAGCTTTATCCAACGCGATAACTTCTTGCAAATAGGCCATCAACTCGTCCTTCAGGTCGTCACGCGACAGGCCGAAGGACACGGTGGCTTGCAGGAACCCCGCTTTCGATCCGCAATCGAAACGCTGGCCGCGGAAACGGAAACCATAGACACCGCGCTCGGTGCCGATTTCCTTGGCGATGGCGTCGGTCAGCTGGATTTCCCCGCCTGCGCCGGTTTCCTTCTTGTTCAAGGCTTTCAGAACATGCGGATTCAGGATGTAGCGGCCAATGACGGCCAGGTTCGACGGCGCGGCTTCCGGGGCGGGCTTTTCCACCATGCCCTTGACCGACACGACGGACCCCATGTCTTCCTGAACGTCCAGCACACCATAAGCCGAAGCTTTCTCCGGCGGCACTTCCATCGCGGCGACCATCGACCCGCCGGTTTCGGCATAGGCTTCGACCATCTGTTGCAGGCAGGGCTTTTCGGCGGCGATCACGTCATCGGGCAGGATAACGGCGAAGGGTTCGTTGTGGATCAGGCGGCGCGCGCACCACACAGCGTGGCCCAGACCCAAGGCCTTGTGCTGACGCACATAGGCGATTTCGCCCGAATCCATGTTGGTTTCCTTGAGGATTTCCAACAGTTCGGTCTTGCCCTTCTTGCGCAGTTCGGATTCGAGCTGCTGCGCATGATCGAAATAATCCTCAAGCGCCGACTTGCCGCGCGAGGTGACGAAAATGAATTCCTTGATCCCAGCCGCCCGGGCTTCGTCGATCGCGTACTGAATGAGCGGACGGTCAACCAAGGTCATGATTTCTTTCGGCACGGACTTGGTCGCCGGAAGGAACCTGGTTCCCAGCCCTGCGACTGGAAAAATCGCCTTCGTAACTTTTGCTCTCATCTCAAACCCTCGAACCGAACAAGCCGCAGCTTTGTCACTTAAAGTATAAACGCCATGTTAGCCATTCCCTTAAGACAAGGACAACAAGCGTTATGCGCCACTACCAGAGGAGGGGAGCAATTTTGTGACGCTATTGCCCGGATTTTAGGCAATCCTGACGGAACTTTGCAACCCATCCGGGTTTCACCCTCGATCGGGTCGCGAAAGCCGGGGCGGAAACCGTGGTCGTCATGCCTTGCCGGCGCCGACCCGATCGCCCCGTTTCGGCGAACGGTCCGGCACAACGACATATGGACCACCAGCCCCCGCCGGGGCAATCAGGCTTCTTTCAGATCGACGCTGGGCGAGTAGGCGATGAAGAACGGATTGGCATAGCCGTCCTTGCCATAGGCCAGGGGGCTGTGATCGTCGAACCGAACCACCTTGCCGCCGGCACCATGCAGAACCGCGTGACCCGCGGCGGTGTCCCATTCCATCGTCCGCCCGACGCGGGGGTAGAGATCGGCCTCGCCGGTGGCGACAAGGCAGAACTTGAGCGACGACCCGGCGCTCTTGGAATCCGCGACGCGGTACTTGTTGATGTAATCGTCGGTGGCCTGGTCACGGTGCGATTTCGACGCGACGACCAGAAGCGCATCATTGTCGGCCTGCGATACATTGATCGGTGCGGTATGACCGATCACGCCCTTGTCCAGCGCACCGGTTTCTTCCACCGCGCTGCCATCGGCCAGCGTATAGAACATGCGGTTCCGGGCCGGGGCATAGACCACGCCGCGGGTCGGCGCGCCGTTTTCGACATAGGCGATGTTCACGGTGAAATCGCCGCGACGGTGGATGAATTCCTTGGTCCCGTCCAGCGGATCGACGATCAGGAACGTATCTGCCTTTTCCGAATGCGACGCCGCCTGTTCCTCGGTCACCAGAACGACATCGGGGAACGCCGCGCGCAGGCCCGCCGAAATCAGCGCATCGGCGGCTTCGTCTGCCGCGGTCACCGGGCTGTCGTCGGATTTCACCTTCACTTCGAAATCGTCCGAATTGTAGATTTCCATGATCTTGTCGCCGGCCTCCAAGGCCAGCCTGCGCATGACCTCGGTCAGTTTCTGGTAATCCAAACTGAAACTCCTCGTCCTGGATCGGCCCCTGCGGGCATTTGTTGAAAAGAAAAGTCACACACCTTATGATCCGGTACTTAGCAAACGGCAAGAATGCGCCGTGACAATAACCGCAAGATGCGGGGGCAGTGCGTTGATGTTTGGTAATTCCCGGAAAGACTCCGGCTTCGTGGCGGCCTTCACGATTGCCGAGCTGATTTATCACAGCATCGCCCGCAAGATCCGTAAAACGCACAGCAACGCGCTGATGTCGATCATCGTGAACCTGCTGCAGTTGGTCATCTTCGTGCTGGCCTTCTACGTGATGTTTTCGCTGCTCGGGCTGCGCTCCTCGGCTGTGCGCGGCGATTTCCTGCTTTACCTGATGTCGGGCATCTTCCTCTACATGACCCACTCCAAGACATTGGGCGCGGTGGTCGGGTCCGAAGGTCCGACATCGCCGATGATGCTGCACGCACCGATGAACACGATCATCGCGATCCTGTCCTCCGCGCTCAGCGCGCTTTACGTTCAGGTCCTGTCGCTATCGCTGATCCTGTTCGTCTACTATGTGGGCTTCAAGCACTTCGAGATCGACAATGCGGCCGGGGCCTTTGGCATGCTGATGCTGGCCTGGTTCGCCGGGCTGTCGATCGGGATGGTGCTGCTGGCGATCAAGCCGTGGTTCCCTACCGCCGTCAACATGATCACCCTGGTCTATCAGCGCGCCAACATGATCGCCTCGGGCAAGATGTTCCTGGCCAATTCCCTCCCGACCTTCATGCTGAACATGTTCGACTGGAACCCACTGTTTCACTGCATCGACCAGGCCCGCGGCTTCACCTTCATCAACTACGTTCCGCGCAACAGTTCCATCACCTATCCGATCATCGTCAGCCTGGTTTTCCTGATGATCGGGTTGATGGGCGAATTCTACGCCCGCAAGAACACCTCGATCAGCCTCAGCGCCCGCCGCTGAGGACGAAGCTGCGGAAACGGGCGATCGCTTGCGCCCCGGCGGAACGCTTTTCCCCGCTCCGGCCAGCGCATGATGACCCCGCTATCCTGCAGCGCCGCTGCGGCTGTAACCCAACGAAGCCTCGAGAAGTTGCGCGGTGTAGGGATGGCTGGGCTGCATCGCCCGCATGTCCTCGACGCTCATCACCTCGACGATATCGCCGGCCTGCATCACCGCGATGCGTTCGCACATATGGGCGACCACGGCCAGGTCATGCGACACCATCAGGAAGGTCAGGTCGTGTTCCGCGCGCAGGTCGGTCAGCAGGTTCAGTATCTCGGCCTGCACCGACACATCGAGCGCCGAGGTCGGTTCGTCCAGGAGAAGGATCGATGGTTCGGGCGCCAGCGCCCGGGCGATCGCCACCCGCTGCCGCTGCCCGCCCGAAAGCTGGTGCGGATAGCGGAAACGGAAAGACGGGCCAAGCCCGACATCCTCCAACAGCTTTTCGATGCGCGGTTCGATATCGCGGAACCCGTGCAGGTGAAGCGTTTCCGACAAGGTCTGGTCGACCGACTGGCGCGGGTGCAGCGATGCGTAAGGGTCCTGAAACACCATCTGCACGGTCTTGTAGAACGTCTTGTCGCGCCGGTGCCCGACGGGGCGGCCATTCACCGACATCTGCCCCGACCAATGCGGCGCCAGCCCGGTCAGCGCCCGCATGATGGTGGACTTGCCCGACCCGCTTTCGCCCACAAGACCGAAGCTTTCGCCGCGCGCGACCTTGAAAGTCGCGTTCTTCACCGCGTCAACATGATCGCGCCCCTCGCCGAACCAGACGTTCAGCCCCTGAAAACTCAGCGCGCTCATGTGTCCGGCCCCACGCTTGCCGCCTCGGCCCAGGCCGGATCGCGTTGCAACACCTCAAGCCGCTTTTGCGGCGCGTCGAACCGGGGCAGCGAATTCAGCAGCCCGCGCGTATACGGGTGTTTCGCCTTGTGCAGCTTGTCGGCATCGCAGGTTTCCACCACGCGGCCGGCATACATGATCAGCACCCGGTCGCAGAACTGCGACACCAGGTTCAGGTCATGGCTGATGAAGATCAATCCCATGCCGCGATCGCGCACCAGCTTGTCCATGATTTCCAGCACCTGCCCCTGCACTGACACGTCCAGCGCCGAGGTCGGTTCGTCCGCTATCAGAAGGTCGGGATCGGGAATCTGCATCATCGCGATCATGATCCGCTGACCCATGCCGCCCGACACTTCGTGCGGATAGGCGCGCATGACCCGTTCGGGATCGCGGATCGACACCGCTTCGAGCATCTCCAGCGCCCTCTTGCGGGCCTCGGCCTTGCCGCCCTTGGCGTGCAGCCGGTAGGCCTCCATCAACTGTTCGCCGATGGTCATCACCGGGTTGAGCGAAAATTTCGGGTCCTGCATCACCATCGAAATCCGGTCGCCGCGGATCTTGCGCATCTCGGCCTCGGATTTCGTCAGCAAATCCTCGCCGTCGAGCTTGATGTAATCGGCCTCGACCTCGCCCGGTGCCCGGATCAGGCGCAGGATGGCGCGGCCGGTCATCGATTTGCCCGAACCGCTTTCACCGACGATGCCCAGCCGTTCGCGGCCCAGCTTGAAGGACACGCCGCGCACCGCGTCGAACACGCCCTTGCGGGTGGGGAAACGCACCCAGAGGTTTTTCACGTCCAGTAGTTCGGTCATTTCGTGTCCTTCGGGTCCAATACGTCGCGCAGCCCGTCACCCAGCAGGTTGAAGGCCAGCGAAACAGTGAAGATCGCTAGCCCCGGCATGGTGGCCACCCACCAGTGATCGAGGATGAAGCGGCGGCCTTCGGAAATCATCGCGCCCCATTCCGGGCTCGGCGGCTGTGCACCCAGGACAAGGAAACCCAGACCGGCGGCGGCCAGGATGATGCCCGCCATGTCCAGCGTCACCCGCACGATCAACGACGAGATGCAGAGCGGCCAGATATGTTTGGTGATGATGCGGATCGGCCCGGCGCCCTGCAGCCGCACCGCGCTGATGAAGTCGGAATTGCGGATGGTCAGCGTTTCGGCCCGCGCGATCCGCGCATAGGGCGGCCAGGCGGTCAGCGAAATCGCCAGCACCGCGTTTTCGATCCCGGCGCCAAGCGCCGCCACGAAGGCCAGCGCCAGCACCAGCCGCGGAAAGGCGAGGAAGATGTCGGTGATCCGCATCAGCACGACGTCGACCCAGCCACCGGCATAGCCCGCGATAGTGCCGACCAGAAGCCCCGCCAGCGGCGCGATCAGCGCCACCAGCGTGACGATGTAAAGCGTGATGCGCGACCCGTAGATCAGCCGCGACAGGATATCCCGCCCCAGCGAATCCGTGCCCAGAAGATGGCCCTCGGCGCCCAGCGGCTTCAGCCGGTTGGCGAGGTCCTGGGTGAAGGGATCATGCGGCGCGATCAACGGCGCCAGCGCCGCCGCCAGCAGCAGGACGACAAGGATGGAAAGGCCGAACATGGCCAGGGAATTCGACCGGAACGACAGCCAGCCGTGATACAGCGCCGACAGCCGCGCCTGCAGGCGCGAACGCGGCGTGTCGGTCAGCAGCCAGTCACGCAGGCCGGTTTGGGTATCGCTCATTTCGCCCTCGGATCAAGGAAACGGTAAAGAAGGTCGGAACCGACGTTCAGGATGATGAAGATCAGGCCTATCACCACGGTGCCGCCCAGCACCGCGCTCATGTCCGCGGACAGCAGTGCATTGGTGATGTAAGATCCGATGCCCGGCCAGGCGAAGATGATCTCGGTCAGCACCGATCCTTCCAGCAGGTTGGCATAGCTCAGCGCGATCACTGTGATCAGCTGCACCCGGATGTTGCGGAAGGCATGGCGCCAGATCACCGCGCGTTCGGACATGCCCTTGACCCGCGCGGTGGTGATGTATTCGGCGCTCAGCTGTTCCAGCATGAAGGACCGGGTCATGCGGCTGATATAGGCCAGGCTGTAATAGCCCAGCAGCGAGGCCGGCAGCACGATGTGGCTCAACGCGTCGCGGAACACGTCCCAGTTGCCGTCCAGCGCGCTGTCGATCAGGATCATGCCGGTCACCGGCGGCACCACGTCGGCATAGGAAATGCCCACCCGGCCCGGTCCGCCGACCCAGCCGAGAATGCCGTAGAAGATCAGAAGCCCCATCAGCCCGAGCCAGAAGATCGGCATCGAATAGCCGACCAGCGCCACCACGCGGGCGATCTGGTCGATCCAGCTGTCGCGACTGACGGCGGCGATGACGCCCAACGGCACGCCCAGCAGCACCCCCATCAGGGTGCCCAGTGTCGCCAGCTCCAGCGTGGCGGGAAAGACCCGGCCGATGTCTTCGGACACCGGATGCGCGGTCAGCAGCGAGACGCCGAAATCGCCGTGCAGCACGTCCCACAGGTAATAACCGAACTGCACCAGCAGCGGCTTGTCGAGGCCGAGATCCTCGAACACCTGCTGATAGGTTTCGGCCGAAGCGCGTTCGCCGACGATGGCCAGGACGGGATCGATCGGCATCACCCTGCCGATCAGGAATGTCACGAAAAGAAGGCCCAGCATGGTGATCGCGATCAACCCCAGCATATAGGCCGGCCGCTTCAGCCAGCGGGGAAGGAGCGCCGGGCGGCGCCCCTTCGTGTTTTGCTCTGCCAGCGACACTTACTTCGTGACCTGCCAGTAAGAGGCCGCGGTGATCGCCTGACCGGTGGAGAAGTTCGTCACGTTGTCGCGCATCGCCGATTGTTCGATCTTCTGGAACATCACGGCGAAGGGCGAGGTTTCGCGGAACGTCGCCTGGATTTCGTGATACATCTGGGCCCGCTTTTCGCGGTCGTTCTCAACCACGGCGGCGTCGACCTTTTCGGTCAGCCCGGCGGTGTTCCAGCTGTTGCGCCATGCCAGAAGGCCGGTCAGGCCCGCCTCTTTCGAGTTGTCGGGGTTATAGGCGAAGGTGCCGGCGTTGGTCTGCGGATCGGGGTAATCCGGGCCCCAGGCGCCGATATAGACGTCCAGTTCCCGCGCCCGGTACATGCCGAGGACCTGTTTGGCTGTGCCGACGGTCAGGTTCAGCTTGATCCCGGCCTGGGCAAAGGTGTTCTGCAGCGACTGGGCGATTTCCAGGCGTTCCTGCGCCTCGCGCACGCCCGCGGTCAGTTCCAGCCCGTCAACGCCTGCCTCCGCCAGCAGCGCCTTGGCCTTTTCCACGTTCAGCGAGAACGGGTTTTCCTTGACCGACCCGAGATAGGTCAGCGGCAGGAAGTTCTGGTGGATGGTGTACTGCCCCTTGAGGAAACTGTCCTGCATCCCCTCGTAGTCGATCAGGTACTTGATCGCCTGGCGCACCTGCGGTTTCGCCAGATCGGGATGCTGCTGACCAAGCGACACATACATCAGCCGGCCCTTGAGTTCGTCGGAAATCTTGATCCCGTCTTCGGCGCGCGCGCCGGCGACATCCTCGGGGTTGAGGTCGCGGGCGATGTCGATGTCGCCGCGTTCCAGCAACAGGCGCTGGGTGGCGCTTTCCAGGATGTGGCGGACGATCACGCGCTCCATCTCTGGAGCGCCGAGATAGAAATCGGGGTTCGATTGCAGCGTCACCGCTTCATTCGGTTTCCAGCTCACCAGCTTGTAAGCGCCGGAACCCGCCGCGTTGGTTTTCAGCCAGGTGTTGCCCAGATCGCCATCCACCTCGTGTTCCATCACCAGCTTCTTGTCGACGATGCCGCCTATGGTGGCGGTCAGGCAGTTCAGCACGAAGGAGGTCGCGTAGCGCTTGTCGGTGATGATGCTGAGCTTGTTGCCCTCGGCGCGGATGGTTTACTCGACGTTTTCGGGGGTGAAGCCGAACTGGGTCAGGATGAAGGCCGGGGTCTTGTTCAGGATCACCGCGCGGCGCAGCGAAAATTCGGCATCCTCGGCGGTCACCGGATTGCCGGAATGGAACTTGACGCCCTCGCGCATGGTGAAGGTGATGGTGCGGCCGTCCTCCGAGACTTCCCAGCTTTCGGCCAGGTCGGGCTGATAGCCCGCGTCGAGGTTCAGCGGATCGAAGTTGATCAGCTTGCCATAGATGTTGCGGCTGACATCGGATCCCGCGAATTCAAAGGATTCCGCCGGGTCCAGCGTGGTGATGTCGTCGATCCGGTTGGCGATCACCAGCATGTTGGCAGGCGTTGCGGCAAAACCGGGAAGCCCGGTGACGGACAGCGCCAGACCCAGCGCGGCCCCGGACATCAATTTCGTAAAAGCATTCATTTCCAGTTCTCTCCTGTTGAAAAGGTAGTTCGACACCGGGGTCTTAAGCGCCCCAGGTTTTTTCGAGGACACGCAGCCAGTTGCCGTGGCACAGCTTCTCGATCAGCGCGTCGTCGTAGCCATGCGCGCCCATCGCGGCGCGCATGGCGGGCAGCCCGGAAATCGAGCCGATTTCGGACGGCACCATCGCGCCGTCGAAATCCGATCCCAGCCCGACCCGGGTTTCGCCCAGCCGCCCGATCATGTGATCGAGATGGCGCAGCATCTGGTCGATGCCGGTATCCGCCATCTGGCCGTCCTCGCGCAGGAAGGCCACGGCGAAATTCAGCCCCACCATGCCATCGCTGTCGCGGATCGCGTCGAGCTGATCGTCGGTCAGGTTGCGGGCATGCGGGGTGATCGCGTGGGCATTGGAATGGGTGGCGACCAGCGGCGCATCGGAATGGCGCGCGACGTCCCAAAACCCGGCCATGTTCAGATGCGACAGGTCGATCATGATGCCCAATTCGTTGCAGCGCTTGACCAGCCGCAGCCCGTGATCGGTCAGCCCGCCGCCGGTATCGCCGTCGCTGGGATAGCGGAAGGGCACGCCTTCGCCGAACAGGGTGGTGCGGCTCCAGACCGGCCCGATGGAGCGCAGGCCCGCGTGATACAGCACATCCAGCGTGTTCAGTTCGGGGGTCGATCGCCTCGGCCCCCTCGATATGCAGGATGGCGGCCATGGTGCCGGAATTCAGGCATTCGCGGATATCGGCGGCACTGCGGCAGATCCTGAGCGCGCCCAGCTCTTCCAGCCGGAACAGGATGGCGGTCTGGTTCAGCGCCACCGGCAGGGCGTCTTCCCAATCGATCGGCTCGGGCAGCGGCAAGTCGTAGCTGGGCTGGTTCATCTGATCGAACTTGTCGTCGAGGTCGATCTCGGAGGGCACATAGATGGCGAAAAACCCGCCACCGAACCCGCCCTCGGCGGCGCGGGGCAGGTCGATATGACCCTCAAGGCCGGTGACGAAGCCGTCGGCCGCCGCCGGGCCGCCCGCGCGGTAAAGTTTCAATAGAACGTCGTTATGACCGTCGAACACGGCTGGAGTGGTGAGATGCGCCACGGAAATTCCTGTTTTGTGAGCGGGTCAGGGATACTGACAGACAGCAGCGTAGCGACATTTTCATCATGGACGAACGGAAATAGCATGAGTAATGCTCATACACCCATGAGAGAAAATGAAGGGCGATATGGCGCGCCATGCGGGTCACAGCCTGTCGGAGTATCAGGCGTTGCGTGCGATGATGGAAAGCGGCACCGCCACCGCGGCGGCGCGGCGGCTGGGACTGACGCAATCGGCAGTCAGCCGTGCGGTTGCCAGCCTTGAAGCGCGCACCGGCCGCATACTGTTCGAGCGCGAAGCCGGCCGGCTGCGCCCCACCGCCGAAGCGATCCGGCTGAACCGCCGCCTCGATTCGCTGTTCGAGGCTCTGGACCGGATCGACGCTCCTCCCACGGCGGTGCGCGAAACCCTGCGCCTGATCGCGCCGCCCTCGCTGGCACATCGCTTCCTCGTGTCGCTGGTGACCGGCTTTCTCAAGGCCAATCCGCATTTCTTTGTCAGCCTCGAGGTGAACACCTCGGACGAGGTGATCCGCGGGCTGGTGGAGGATCGTTTCGACCTCGGCATTATCAGGGTCGAGATGTCGCGCGCGGGGCTGCGCATGATCCCCTACCGGGTATCCTCGGTGGTCTGCGCGATGGCATCTGATCACCCGCTGAGCAGCCTTGAAACCATTTCGCCCAGCGATCTCGACGGCCACCGGATGATCGCGCTCACCCACCGTCACGCCCGCCGGGCGCAGCTCGACAAGATCCTGCTCGAAGCGGGGGCGCATCCCGAAATCGTCGCCGAGGTTTCGACCACTTTCGCGGCGATGGACCTGGCCAAGGAGGGGCTGGGCGTGTCGGTGGTCAACCCGTTCCCGGCGGTCCATTATCGCGGCAGCGAAATGACCTTCCGCCCTTTTGACGTGCCGATGATCTATCGCAGCTATTTCGCGGTTTCCGACCAGCGCCCGCTGCCACGCATCGCGCGCGCCTTCATCCGGCATGTGCGGTTGAACACCCCAACCGATCCGTTTTCAGAGAAGGCCTGAACCGGTTCGCGCGGGGCCAGATGCGACCGCGCCTTCAGCCGCAAACCGGGCCTCACTCGGCGTGACATTCAGCGACAAATCTCAAGAACCCATGCCCGGCACCCGGATGCGTTGCCGGGCCGCAAGATGCGAAACCCGCGCAAAGGCAGGCGCAAGCAACTGAAAGAACATGTGTTTTTCCATCATGTTCGTTTTGCATGGGCAATATGAAATTGGCATTGGTGGACCTCCGAGGGATTGGAATAGGGTCCCGCCACCAAACTTTGAGGAAAGATATTGGCCCTACATGGAGGAAATGGAATGAATAAACCGTTACGTATGGCTGCGGCTGTCGCACTGGTAGGTGCGTTCGCAGGCGTCGCCAACGCGGAAACCACGGTCAAAGTCGCTTATGACGCCGACCCTGTTTCGCTCGACCCGCATGAACAGCTTTCCGGTGGTACGCTGCAGCTGTCGCATATGGTGTTTGATCCGCTGGTGCGCTGGACTCAGGACCTGCAGTTCGAACCTCGGCTGGCCGAAAGCTGGGAACAGATCGACAGTACGACCACGCGTTTCCATCTGCGCGACGGCGTGAAATTCCACAGCGGCAACGAACTGACCGCGGCGGACGTCGAATGGACCTTTGACCGGCTCAAGGAAAGCCCGGACTTCAAAGGCATCTTCAGCCCGTTCAGCGACCTCAAGGTGATCGACGAAGACACCTTCGACCTGATCACCTCCGAACCGTATCCGCTGGTGCTGCACACCGCGACTTACATCTTCCCGATGGACAGCGCCTTCTACACCGGCACCACTGAAGACGGCAAAGACAAGTCCGAACTGGTCAAGCACGGCGACAGCTTCGCGTCGCGCAACGTGTCGGGCACCGGTCCCTTCGTCGTGTCCGAGCGTGAGCAGGGCGTGAAGATGGTGTTCGACCGCTTTGACGGTTACTGGGACAAGGCGTCCAAGGGCAATGTCGACAAGATCGTCCTGACCCCGATCAAGGAAGACCCGACCCGTGTGGCCGCGCTTCTGTCCGGGGACGTGGATTTCATCGCACCGGTGCCGCCGACCGACCTCAAGCGGATCGAGGATGCTGAAGGCGTGAACCTGATCACCATGCCCGGCACCCGGATCATCACCTTCCAGATGAACCAGGAACGGGTCGAGGCGTTCAAGGACAAGCGCGTGCGTCAGGCCATCGACTATGCGGTGAACAACGCCGGTATCGTCGATCGCATCATGCGCGGCTTCGGCACCGTGGCAGCCCAGGCTTCGCCGGCTGGCTACCTTGGCCACGATCCGGCCCTGACTCCGCGCTACGATCTGGAAAAAGCCAAGGCCCTGATGGCCGAAGCGGGTTACGCGGACGGTTTCTCGATCACTATGATGGCGCCCAACAACCGCTATGTGAACGACGACAAGATCGCTCAGGCCGTGGCCTCGATGCTGTCGAAGATCAACATCAAGGTTGACCTGCAGGCGATGCCCAAGGCGCAATACTGGCCCAAGTTCGACGAGCGCGCCGCGGACATGATGATGATCGGCTGGCACTCGGACACCGAGGACAGCGCGAACTTCCACCAGTTCCTGAGCGCCTGCCCGAGCAAAGAGACCGGCAACGGTCAGTACAACTCGGGCAACTACTGCAGCACCGAAGCGGATGCGCTGATGGCCGCGTCCAACAGCGAAACCGACCCGGCAAAACGCGCCGAGATGCTGAAGCAGCTGGAAGGCATCCTGTATAACGAAGCCGCCTTCATCCCGCTGCACTGGCAGAACCTTGCCTGGGGTGCGCGCGAAGGTGTCCACGCGGATGCTATCGTGAACGCTCTGAACTTCCCGTACTTCGGTGACCTCGTAGTCGACTAAGACGGACCTTCCGGGGCGGGCCAATTCAGCCCGCCCCGGTTTTTTACCTTCCTATTTTTTTTCTTTTCTTGATGGGCATGCCGGTTCCTACTGGTCATGGGACAGCCGTGCCTATCAACAAGAGAAACAACAGGGTTCTGAAAATGCTCGCCTATCTAGTGAAACGCGTCTTTCAGGCCATCGCGGTGATGTTTGTCATCTCGCTGGTCGGCTTCGCCATTCAGGACAATCTCGGTGATCCGCTGCGTGAACTTGTCGGCCAGTCGGTTTCCGACGAGGTTCGCCAACAGTTGCGTGATGAACTGGGGCTGAATGACAGCTTCGTGAAACAGTATCTGCGCTTTCTGGGCAATGCCCTGCAGGGCGACTTGGGGACCAGCTACTTCTTCAAGGAACCGGCGCTCGATGTCATCCTGAAGAAACTGCCGGCAACGCTTGAACTGGTCGCCGGCGCGACCCTGATCATCATCGGCCTGTCGGTGCCGCTGGGCGTTTACACCGCGACCCGGCCGAACACGATTTTCAGCAAGATCGTCATGGGCGTGTCCATCGTGGGCATCTCGATCCCGGTCTTCCTGACCGCCATCCTGATGATCTTCGTCTTCTCGGTCGGTTATGGCTGGTTCCCGTCCTACGGCCGCGGCGAGGTGGTGCACGTCTTCGGGTACTGGGACACCAACTTCGCCACCGCGGACGGCTGGATGCACATCATCCTGCCCTCGATCGCGCTGGCGTCGATCATGCTGCCGCTTTTCGTGCGGCTGATCCGCGCCGAGATGATGGAAGTGCTGCAAAGCGAATACGTCAAATACGCAAAGGCAAAGGGCATCCGCCCCCGGCGCATCTATTTCGTGCACGCGCTGAAGAACACGTTGCTGCCGGTCATCACCGTGGGCGGCGTGCAGATCGGCACGATGGTGGCCTATACGATCCTGACGGAAACGGTGTTCCAGTGGCCCGGCATGGGTTTCATGTTCCTCGAGGCGGTGAACCGCGTCGATACCCCGCTGATCGTTGCCTACCTGATCGTCGTGGGTTTCATCTTCGTGGTGACGAACACCATCGTCGACCTGATCTATGGCCTTGTTAATCCCACCGTCAATCTTGCGAGGATGGGCGCATGAGCACTCTGAGCACCAATACCGAAATCTCGCGCTGGTCGAAGATCTGGAACTCGAACATGGGTTACAGCTTCCGCCGCAACCCCGTGGCGATCGTATCGCTGGCCGTGTTCATCGTCATCGCGATCATGTCGCTGCTTGCGCCGCTGATCGCACCGTTCGATCCTTATGATCCGGCACAGATCGACATCATGAATTCGGAATACCCCCCGGTCTGGGTTGACGGTTCGGATCCGCAATTCATCTTCGGCACCGACGACCAGGGCCGCGATCTCTGGTCGACGATCCTGTACGGCACGCGGCTGTCTCTGATGATCGGCCTGTGCGCCGTCGCCTTGCAGGCGTTCCTGGGGATTTCGATCGGTCTGATCGCCGGCTATGTCGGCGGACGGATCGACAGCCTGCTGATGCGCATGGCCGACATTCAGCTATCGTTTTCGACCCTGATGGTTGCCATCATCTTTCTCGCCGTGACCCAGGCGATGTTCGGCAGCGAGACGTTCAATCAATATGCGATCTACTTCCTTGTCGCCGTGATCGGCGTCGCCGAGTGGCCGCAATATGCCCGTACCGTGCGCGCAACCGTTCTGGCCGAGAAGAAAAAGGAATATGTCGACAGCGCCCGGGTGCTGGGATTCGGCCCGCTGCGCATCATGGTGCGGCACATCCTGCCGAATTCGCTGTCGCCGATCTTCGTGATCTCGACCGTTCAGGTTGCCAACGCGATCATTTCCGAGGCCTCGCTCTCTTTCCTCGGGCTGGGCATGCCGCCGAGCCAGCCGTCGCTCGGGTCGCTGATTTCGTCCGGGTTCGACTACATCTTCTCGGGCAGCTGGTGGATCACCGCCATCCCCGGTGTCGTGCTGGTTGTTTTGGTTCTCGTCATCAACCTGCTCGGGGATTGGATGCGCGATATCCTCAACCCAAAACTCTATAAGGGGTAATTGGCATGTCCATGCTTTCAGTCCGCGATTTGACTGTCAAATTCGCCATGCGGGATCAGAACGTCACGGCGTTGGATAACATCAGTTTCGACCTTGGCGAAGGCGAACGGCTGGGGATCGTCGGTGAATCCGGCGCCGGCAAGTCGATCACCGGGTTTGCCCTGATGAACCTGCTGTCGCGCCCGGGCTATATCGACAACGGCTCGATCCTGTTCGAAGGCGAAGACATCGTGCAGAAGTCCGAATCCCAGATGCGCAAGATCCGGGGCGACCGCATCGCGATGATCTTCCAGGACCCGATGGTCACGCTGAATCCGGTCCTGACCATCGGCCAGCAGATGATCGAAACACTGATGGCGCATCGCAAGCTGTCGAAGGCCGAAGCGGAGCAAATCGCAATCGTCAAACTGCGCGAGGTCTACATTCCTTCGCCGCAGGAGCGCCTGCGCCAGTATCCGCACGAACTGTCGGGCGGGATGCGGCAGCGGATCATCATCGCGATCGCGCTGTTGCTCGATCCCGATCTGATCATTGCGGACGAACCCACCACGGCGCTGGACGTGACCATCCAGGCAGACATCATGGAATTGCTGCTGGAGCTGTGCCAATCCAACAAGGTCGGGCTGATCCTGATCACGCACGATCTGGGCGTTGTCAGCCAGATGGCCGAGCGGACGCTGGTTATGTATGCCGGGCGCATCATCGAATCCGGCCCCACCCGCGAAATCATCAACGACCCGCAGCATCCCTATACCCAGGGGCTGATCAATGCATTGCCGCAGCAGACACTGCCCGGGCACAAGCTGAAGCAGATCCCTGGCAGCATGCCGTCGCTGACGACGATCCCAGAGGGCTGCCCGTTCAGCCCGCGCTGCCAGTACGCGACGGACAAATGTCGCAGAATCCGGCCGGAGATCGTGAAATATGGCCCTGCGGAAGTCGCCTGCCACGAGGTCAACCGGCTGCACGAAACGCAATCCGAGGAACAGAGCGCATGAAGGACATGTCCAATAGCCCGGCGATCCTTGAACTGAAGAACCTTGAGAAGCGCTTCGAGCTCGACAAGGGATTTCTTGAAACCATCAAGCTGAAAGACAAGCGGCTGGTGCGCGAAAAGCGCGAGGTCCACGCGGTCAACAACGTTTCGCTCGAAATGGAACGGGGCGAGGCGCTGTGCGTCGTGGGCGAATCCGGCTGCGGCAAATCCACCGTTGCGCGGCTGGTAGCGGGGCTGCTCGACCCGAGCGGCGGTGAAATCCACTATGACGGTGAACGCATCGATGGCCGCTCGCGCCGTGAACTGATCGGGTTGCGAAAGAAAATGCAGATGATCTTTCAAAACCCCTATGCGTCTCTCAACCCGCGCATGACGATCCAGCAGGCGCTGGAAGAACCGGTGCGCTACCACAACAAGGACCTCAGCAACGCGGAAATCCGTGACAAGGTGCGGGAGGTCATGAAGTCGGTCGGCGTCGATCCGAGCTGGGCCGCGCGCTACCCGCATGAATTTTCCGGCGGGCAAAGGCAGCGGATCGCGATCGCGCGGGCGCTGACCGTGGACCCCGAATTCATCATCGCGGACGAACCGATTTCGGCTTTGGACGTTTCGATTCAGGCGCAGGTTCTCAACCTGATGCTCGAAGCGAAGGAAGAGCGCGGGCTGACCTATCTTTTCATCACCCACGATCTGAGCGTGGTGCAGCACTTCGGTACCCGCGTCGTGGTGTTGTACCTGGGATCGGTCTGTGAACTGTCGGACACCAAGACGCTGTTCGAGGCGCCCAAGCATCCCTATACAAAGGCGCTGCTTTCGGCGGTTCCGCAGCTGAAGGACGACAAACCCAACCACATCCGGCTCAAGGGCGAAATCCCGACGCCGATCAATCTTCCGGTCGGGTGCCCGTTTGAAAGCCGCTGTGGATTTGCCGACAAAAGGTGCAAGTTGGAAAAACCGCGCCCGCTGAAGCAACCTGACGGCAGCATCGTTGCCTGCCATGCTGTTGAAGAAGACAGGCTGGATGTTTAGCTGAGCGCCGAAACCTAGGAGGATCGGAAATCGCACCGTGGAAATTCTATGGCTCAGAGATTTTGAAGCTCTTGTCGCGCAGAAAAACTTCTCGCGCGCGGCGGAAGAGCGCAATGTCAGCCAACCCGCGTTTTCCCGCCGCATCCGCGCGCTCGAGGAAGAGGTCGGGGCGAAACTGATCAATCGGCAGACCCTGCCGCTTTCGCTGACGGCAGCCGGCGAAGTCTTCCTGCCGCAGGCCCGGCTGATTCTGCGAACCTATGAAGAAACGCTGGAAAGATGCCAAACCGTCGATGCCGCCGGTGAAAACGTCATCCGGTTCGCAACCACGCAATCGCTGTACCTGACGCATTACAAGACACATATCGCCCCCCTGGTCGAACAAGGCGGTCTGGAAATCGACCTGAACTCGACAAGCTGGTCGGCAAGCCAGTTCGTGTCGGCGCTTCAGCAGAGGTATTGCGATGTGATCCTGACCTATTGGCATCCGGCGATGGATTTTCTGTCGCCTTTGGAAGTTGCCAATTGCGAATACCTGACCCTGGGCAGGGACGACTTCATCCCGGTTTCGAAATCAGGCGCCGATGGGCCGTTGTTTCACCTGGATCAGGGCGACAAGAAATCGGTGCCGCTTTTGTCCTATGGGACCGTTTCGGCTTTGCGTTCGGTTGTCGATCATTCCGTCCGGCAACAGCTCAAGGCCCCGAAGACTCTTGTCGTCAGTCAAAGCGCCCTCGCGATCTCGGTGAAGGCGATGATCCTCGAAGGCTTCGGGCTTGGCTGGCTACCGCGGGAACTGTGCAAGAGCGAACTGTCCAAGGGATTGCTGGAAATCGCCGGTTCGGAAAAGTTTTCACAGCAGTTGGAAATCCGCCTGTATCGCGACAACGACAATCAAAAACCGACGCTGAAAAAACTATGGCGCGACATGCAGGCCCTGACGGGAAAATCCGGCACGTCGGCCGGCGCTGATGGCGATCATTCCCAACCGGATGATTTGAACTGAGCGCCGGCGCATGATCGATCCCCGAGGTTTGCGCTGATGCGTCCCGCACCGGCGCTCTCAGGCAAACGGTGACAGGGGAACCCGCCCCCTGAAAGGCCGCACGACCTGGTAGCGGCTGCATTCAATCCACCACCCGGCAGGTCAGGTTGATCCGCCCCCCCCTTGGGCAGCAGCCGCGACGATCCAAACCGGATCCGATCGATGCCGTGATAGGTCAGCCGTGCTTCGCCCCCCATGACCACCACGTCGCCCGAACGCAGCCAGATCGATTCGGTCGGGCCACCGCGGGTTTCGTTGCCGATGCGGAAAAGCCCATCGTCGCCCAGCGATACCGAAAGGACCGGCCAGGAAAAGTCGGCCTCATCGCAATCCTGATGCAGCCCCATCCGCGCGCCCTCGCCATAGTAATTGATCAGGCAGCAATCAGGGTCGCGCTCGGGATCGACCAATTCGTGCCACAGCGCCAGCACGCTGTCCGGGATCGGCGGCCACGCCCCGCCACCGGGATGGCGGCGTTCGTAGCGATAGCCCTTGCGATCCGAGTACCAGCCATACTTTCCCGCCGAGGTCATCCGCACCGACATCTGTTTGCCCCGGGATGTCTGCGGCGAAAACATCTGCGCGGCGGCGATCACCCGGCGCAGGTCCTCTACCAGCGCGCGCTGCGCTTGCGCATCCAGTTTGCCGGGATGGATTTCGAATCCCCGCACCTTCACCGGTCCGGTCATGATCGCCCTCCGTTGCTCAAAACGCCTGATATCGCCTCGTCGTCAATTTTTTGCATATGAATTGCGATTTCCACCCGTCCACAGTGCTTGCAGGGCTGTTTCCGCCTCCCTATATACGCCGGGAAGCGTGATGGTGCACCGCCATCGCACAAACGGATCGGGGCAGGATGCCAAAACGGGTCCCCGCCTCGTGTCATCGCCTTGAAATATAGAGGGATCGAATAACATGTCGAAAGTCATCGGTATTGACCTTGGGACCACCAACAGCTGCGTCGCCATCATGGACGGTTCGCAGCCGAAAGTGATCGAAAACTCCGAAGGCGCGCGCACCACGCCGTCGATCGTTGCCTTCACCGACGATGAGCGTCTGGTCGGACAGGCCGCCAAGCGTCAGGCCGTCACCAACGCCTCCAACACCATTTTCGGCGTCAAGCGCCTGATCGGCCGCCGGTTCGACGATGCGGATTTGGCCAAAGACAAGAAAAACCTGCCCTTCGCCGTGGTCGATGGCGGCAATGGCGACGCCTGGGTCGAATCCAAGGGCGAAAAATACAGCCCCTCGCAAATCTCCGCCTTCATCCTCGGCAAGATGAAGGAAACCGCAGAATCCTACCTCGGCGAAGAAGTGTCCCAGGCAGTGATCACGGTTCCCGCCTATTTCAACGACGCCCAGCGTCAGGCCACCAAGGACGCCGGCAAGATCGCCGGCCTCGAAGTGCTGCGGATCATCAACGAACCGACCGCCGCCGCGCTGGCCTATGGCCTGGACAAGGAAGAAACCCACACCATCGCGGTCTATGACCTTGGCGGCGGTACCTTCGACGTGACCATCCTGGAAATCGACGATGGCCTGTTCGAGGTGAAGTCGACCAACGGCGACACTTTCCTCGGTGGTGAAGACTTCGACATGCGGATCGTCAATTACCTCGCCGACGAGTTCAAGAAGGAACACGGCGTCGACCTGACCAAGGACAAGATGGCGCTGCAGCGCCTGAAGGAAGCCGCCGAAAAGGCCAAGATCGAACTGTCGAGCTCCTCGCAGACCGAAATCAACCAGCCGTTCATCTCGATGGATCCGAACGGTGGTCAGCCGCTGCACATGGTGATGAAACTGACCCGCGCCAAGCTGGAAAGCCTGGTCGGCGACCTGATCAAATCCTCGATCAAACCCTGCCAGGCGGCGCTGAAAGACGCCGGTCTGACCACGTCGGACATCGACGAAGTCGTTCTGGTCGGTGGTATGACCCGGATGCCGAAAGTGATCGAAGAGGTCACCAAGTTCTTCGGCAAGGAACCGCACAAGGGCGTGAACCCGGATGAAGTGGTCGCCATGGGCGCCGCGATCCAGGCCGGCGTTCTGCAGGGCGACGTGAAAGACGTCGTGCTGCTCGACGTGACCCCGCTGTCGCTGGGTATCGAAACCCTGGGCGGCGTCTTCACCCGCCTGATCGACCGCAACACCACCATCCCGACCAAGAAGAGCCAGATCTTCTCGACCGCCGAGGACAACCAGAACGCGGTGACCATCCGCGTGTTCCAGGGCGAACGGGAAATGGCGGCCGACAACAAGCTGCTGGGTCAGTTCAACCTCGAAGACATCCCGCCGGCACCGCGCGGCATGCCGCAGATCGAGGTGACCTTCGACATCGATGCCAACGGCATCGTGTCGGTTTCGGCCAAGGACAAGGGCACCGGCAAGGAACAGAACATCACGATCCAGGCGTCGGGCGGTCTGTCCGACGAGGACATCGAACAGATGGTCAAGGATGCCGAGGCCAACGCCGAAGCGGACAAGGAACGCAAGGAAATAGTCGAGGCGCGCAACCAGGCCGAAAGCCTGATCCATTCGACCGAAAAGTCGATGGAAGAACATGGCGACAAGGTGGATCCCACCACCATCGAAGCCATCGAGCTTGCCATCGCGGCCCTGAAGGACGATCTCGAGAAAGACGATATCGCCGCCGACAAGATCAAGTCGGGCATCCAGAACGTGACCGAAGCCGCCATGAAACTGGGCGAAGCCATCTACAAGGCCAGCCAGGAAGAAGGCGAAGCGGCCCCTGCGGATGTCGATGAGGCGGCTGGCGGAGCCGGCGACGACGATATCGTCGACGCCGATTTCGAAGACCTCGACGACGACAAACGCTCGTAAGCGTTTTCCCGGAAAGTTCGGGGCCGGTCCTTGCCGGACCGGCCCCTGACGTTCCTCATGGAGGGGAGACCCAATGGCAAAACGTGATTTTTACGACGTGCTTGGCGTGGCCAAGGGGGCCTCTGCCGACGAAATCAAGAAGGCCTACCGCAAGAAGGCCAAGGAACTGCATCCCGACCGCAATTCCGACAATCCCGACGCCGAGGCCCAGTTCAAGGAAGCGAACGAAGCCTATGAATGCCTGAAGGATCCCGAAAAGAAAGCCGCCTATGACCGGTTCGGCCATGCCGCTTTCGAAGGTGGTATGGGCGGCGGTCGTCCCGGTGGCGGGTTCCACGGCGGCGGTCAGGGCGATTTCGCCAGCGCCTTCTCGGACGTGTTCGACGACCTGTTCGGCGACATGATGGGCGGGCGTGGTGGCGGCGGACGCAGTCGCGCGGCACGCGGTGCCGACCTGCGTTACAACCTGCGTGTCACGCTGGAAGAAGCCTATTCGGGCCTGCAGAAAACCATCAAGGTGCCGACCTCGGTGACCTGTGGCGCCTGCGACGGCTCGGGGGCCGAAGGCGGCGCCGAACCGCAGACCTGCCCGACCTGTTCCGGCATGGGCAAGGTGCGTGCGCAACAGGGGTTCTTCACCGTTGAACGCACATGTCCGACCTGCTCGGGCATGGGTCAGATCATTCAGAATCCGTGTAAAAGCTGCGGCGGTCAGGGCCGTGTCCACAAGGACCGGTCGCTGTCGGTGAACATCCCGGCAGGGGTCGAAACCGGCACCCGCATCCGGCTTGCCGGCGAAGGCGAAGCAGGCATGCGCGGCGGACCTTCCGGCGATCTCTACATCTTCATCGAGGTGAAGAAGCACGAAATCTTCGAACGCGAGGACACTAACCTCTTCTGCCGGGTGCCGGTGGCGATGGCCGTGGCGGCGCTCGGCGGCGATATCGAGGTGCCGACCATCGATGGCGGCCGCTCGCGGGTAAAGATCCCCGCCGGGTCGCAGTCGGGCCGCCAGATGCGCCTGCGCGGCAAGGGCATGCCGGCCCTGCGCGGCGGCCACGAGGGCGACATGTTCATCGAACTGGCGGTGGAAACCCCGGTCAACCTGACCGGTAAGCAGAAGGAACTGCTGAAGGAATTCGAAGCGCTTTCGGAAAACAACAACCCCGAAAGCTCCAGCTTCTTCTCCTCGGTGAAAAACTTCTGGGATTCGATGAAGGGCTGAACCCGCCACATCGCAGAAATCCGAAAAAGGGGGGCCGCCGTGCTCCCCTTTTTCACATTCCTTCTGCTTTTCGAAAATATCCCGGGGTGAATGCGTTGAAGATCCGGCGGATTTTCAACGGAGAGGGGCAGCGCCCCTCCCTGTCCCATTTAACCCTTCGATAACCAATCTCGGGCACCCTTCGCGGCATGCCCAAGCGCCGCGCCTTCGCCGAAAAGACCCTGCCGCTCTTCGCAGCGGACGAAGCGCCTCAGCGTCCGGTCGCCGCCGGCAAGCTGCCTTCCTATATCAAGGATCACCGCAAACGCTTGCGCGCCCGCTTCCTGCAGGGTGGTGCGGGTGCGATGCCCGATTACGAGATGCTGGAACTGGTGCTGTTCCGCGCCATTCCGCGCCAGGACGTGAAACCGCTGGCCCGGCGGCTACTCGACCGGTTCGGCGATTTCAACCGGGTGCTGTCGGCCCCGATCCCGCGACTGTGCGAGGTCGAAGGCGTCGGCCCCGCCGTCATCACCGAGCTGAAAATCGTCGAGGCCGCGGCGCACCGGCTGGCCCGCGCGCGGGTGCTGCGACGCCATGTGGTCAGCAGCTGGGACGCGTTGGTGGATTACTGCCACACCGCCATGGCGCATCGCGACACCGAACAGTTCCGGGTGCTCTACCTTGACCGGAAAAACGTCCTGATCGCGGACGAGGAACAGGCGCGGGGCACCGTCGATCACGTTCCGGTCTATCCCCGCGAAGTGGTGAAACGGGCGTTGGAGCTGAATGCCAGCGCGCTGATCCTGGTACATAATCACCCCTCGGGCGATCCCACCCCGTCGCAATCCGATATCGCCATGACGCAGCAGGTGGAATCGGCGGCGTCGGCGCTTGGCCTGACGCTGCACGATCACCTGATCATCGGCAAATCACGCGAACTCAGCTTCCGGTCTGAAGGGTTGCTGTGAGGCCGGGTACGCGCTCAGCGCAGCCAGACCTCGACGCGGCGGTTGACGCGGCGGCCCCACGCGCTGTCGTCGCAGGCCATCGGCAGGGCTTCGCCAAACCCTTCCACCTGCATCTCCAGCCGATCGAAATTCGCCGTTTCCGCCGCCTGCTTCAGCGCCGCCAGAACCACCTTGGCGCGGCGCAGCGCGATCGCCTTGTTGGTCTGCGCCGGCCCATCGCCATCGCTGAATCCCACGAACAGCAATGCACGGCCGTCATAAGCTCCGGCCTCCAGCGCGTGGGCCAGTTGCTCGACGTTCGAACGCGATTGCGCGTCAAGCCGCGCCGCCCCCGCTTCGAACCGGAACGATGTGGTCAGCCGCTTGCGGCCCGACAGAACCGACACCAGCCGCTGCAGCTCGGTAAGCCCGACTTCGTTTCCGGCCCGGGCGATCGCGTTGGCGAAACGGTTGCCCTGGCTGTCGATATCGATCTCCTCGGGCTGCTGATCGGTGAACCCGGCGCGGCGGATCACGGTCTGCGCCGCCGTCGAACGGGTGAAAGTCAGGAAATCGCGCGCCAGCTTCGGCAGCCGCCGTGCCGGCAGGTACAGGAACATCGGTGCCGTCAGCGGGTAATCCTCGGTCTTGATCGTCTTGCGGCTGGCGGCAAGGGCGAACCCGCACTCACCGCTCAGCGCCAGTTGCTGGGCATTACCGATCTCTGTCACGCTGGCCAGACCGATCCCGAACGGGTCGCGTTCCACCGCCCGCGCCAGTTCAGGGTCGCTGTCATGCCGTATGGCCGTCGCGGCCAGGGACTTGCCGACCGGGGCCAGCAACCGGTCCTCGACCGCCTGCCAGATGCCGGATCGGCTGTCGCGCATATGCACGGTGATCGGCGCGTCGGGGCCGCCCAGTTCGGCCCAGTTGTCGATTTCGCCCGCCACCACGCGGGCCAGGTCCGGCGTGCCGATCAGGCGCAGCGGGTTGCCCGGCGCCACGATCGGCACCAGCGCATCGAGCGCCAGAACCCTGCTGCGCCCGCGGCCGGTCATGTCGCCCAGTCCCGCCTCCTGCGCCAGCTTCGCCTCGGCCGGGCGGACCTCGCGCAGCGACATGACGATATCGGCCTCGTCGGCCAGAAGATCGGCAAATCCTTCGTCGCTGTTGGTCAGCCGGATGGTGAACCGGCCTGCGACCTTGCCACCCTCCGCCTCGGTCAGGGTGAACTGGGTACGGTCGTCATCCATGCCGGTCCGGGTCACCTCGTGGCCGGATTTCTGCGCGAAAACCTCGATCAGCGCCGGCAGTAACACCCGTCCCATCGAACCGGCGCCGGAAATCGTCAGCTCGGCGACGTAATCGGTCAGGTTGGGACAGCCCGGGCCGTCGCAACTGACGCCGGACCCGTCCACGGTCAATTCGCCATAGATGGTGTGGACACGGTAGAATTCGCCGTCAAATCCCAGCAACGTGCCGGAAATTTCAACCGACCCGTCGCGCGACATCAGGGTGACATCCTGCGCCCGGGCCAGCGGCGCCGTTACCAAAAGAAAAAGTGCGGCGAGAACCGCCGCACATCGCATTGCCATGCACCCACCCCGGATCGTCGTTTTCAGTTCGCGGCGATTTTCAGGTCTTGCAGAAGGTTTTTCAACACCAGAAAATCACCCACCGTGTCGCATTGCGGCATGGAAAGCACAAGTTCGCGCGCCGCCAATGCGCCACCCCGGCTGAGCTGCAGTGCCTCGGCATTCAGGTCCTTCTGGCAATTGCCGTTTGTCACCTCGACATCGGCGCTGAGCGCGATGTCGCCCACGCGCGCCGCCTGCCCGGAAGGGAAAGTGTAAATTTCGGCGTGGTGGCCGTCTTGCAGATCGGCGTCACCCAGACGGGTGAAAAACCCACCCTGCCCCGCAAGCGCCAGTTCGACCGTTCCGGGCTGTTCCGCCCAGACATGTCCGTCCTGCCCGAAACCCGCGCCGAACTCCATCGCGTGCAGATGCAGCCCCGCATCGCCCTGCCATTGCAGAACCGCGCGATCGAAACCGGCCAGATCGGGCACGACGCTATGGGCCACCGCGCCCATGTCATTGCCGAAATCGGCGATGAAAACAGACGATTGCGCCAGCGCGGGCACCTGCACGGTCAGCTTTCCGTCGGCATCGGTCATCGCGGAAAACATCATTCCGTTATGATGGATGGTGACGCGCTGCTGCGGCAGGCAGGGCGCTTCGACCGACAGTTCGACCATGGCCGCGGGCATAGACCGGGCGGTCATGTCCGGATCGCAGGAGGCCGCTGGCTGATCCAGTACCGGGGTTTCCTCGACCGGGGAAATATCGAGCTGCGGCGTGGCCGCCGCATAGACGACCGTGCCTTCCTGATCCGGCAGGATCGCTGGCGCCGCTTCCTCGATCGGAGCAGCGACCGTCAGGGCGATCGCGTCCAGATCGATGCGGTCCGTTGCAGCGGTGGCGGAAGCAACGCGCGCAGGCTCCTGCTCCGGTTTTGGCGCTTCAGCCTGTGGCAGGACCGAAACGGCGACCTCGGCGGGCTGGTACTGCGGTTGCGGCCCGTATTGCATCACGAATCCGATCGCCAAAGCGGCAGAGACGGATGCGGCGCCCATCAAGATACGATTCGGAATTGCCATTGCTGCCTCCAGAACGGGTCTGATTAGTTTTAATCAAACACTCGAAAAAGGGCATCCATATGGCAGGGGCGCGGAGTCTTTCTGACCCGCGCCCGTTCCGGATCAAGCGCAGATCAGGCAAGACGGCCGTGACAATGCTTGAATTTCTTGCCCGATCCGCAGGGGCAGGCCTCGTTCCGGCCCGGATTGCCCCAGGTCGACGGATCGTTTTCGTCGAACCCTTCGCGGGCTTCCCCCGACGCTTCCTCGTCAGGTTCGGGCTGGTCGGCGGGCGGCTGCATCGCGGCCTGCTGCGCCGCCATCTGCTGGATCATCTGCTGCTGTTCTTCCTCGGTCATCGGCCGGATCTGACCCAGTTTCAGGGTCACGTCCTCCCGCAGACCGTCGAGCATGGATTCGAACAGCTGGAAGCTTTCGGTCTTGTATTCGTTCAGCGGATCGCGTTGCGCGTAGCCGCGGAAACCCACCACCGAGCGCAGATGTTCCAGCGTCAGCAAATGTTCGCGCCATTTCTCGTCGATGGTCTGCAGCAGCACCTGCTTTTCGATCTGGCGCATGGTGTCGGCGCCGAAGGCTTCGGCCTTCTCGGCCATCATCTTGTCGGCCGCTTCTTCCAGCCGTTCGGCGATCACGTCGCCGTCGACGCCTTCTTCCCCGGCCCATGTGATGACCGGCAGGTCCATGTTCAGCTTCTCGATCACTGCGGCGTAAAGCCCTTCGGTGTTCCACTGGTCGGCATAGGATTTCGGCGGGATGAACGTGTCGACCAGATCGTCGATTACTTGGTCGCGCATGTCCTTGGTGATCTCGGACAGGTCCGAGGCTTCCATGATCTCAAGCCGCTGGCTGAAGATCACCTTGCGCTGCTCGTTCATCACGTCGTCGAATTTCAGCAGCTGCTTGCGGATGTCGAAGTTGCGCCCCTCGACCTTGGCCTGCGCCCGTTCCAGCGACTTGTTCACCCAGGGGTGAATGATCGCTTCGCCTTCCTTCATGCCCAGCGACGACAACACCTTGTCGAGCCGTTCGGACCCGAAGATGCGCATCAGATCGTCTTCGAGGCTGAGGAAGAACGACGACCGCCCCGGGTCGCCCTGACGGCCCGAGCGGCCGCGCAGCTGGTTGTCGATGCGGCGGCTTTCGTGCCGTTCGGTGGCCAGAACGAACAGGCCCCCGGCATCTTTCACCGCCTGTTCATCGGCTTCGTGTTCCTTTTCGATCCGTTCGCGGATCGCCTGATGGTCGCCCTCGGCATTGCCTTCGATGGCTTCCATGATCTTGAATTCGACATTGCCGCCCAGCTTGATGTCGGTGCCGCGCCCGGCCATGTTGGTGGCGATGGTCACCGCGCCCAGTTTGCCGGCATCGGCGACGATCTGCGCCTCTTGCTCGTGCTGGCGCGCGTTCAGCACGTTATGCTTGATCCCCGCCTCGGTCAGAAGCTGGCTGAGGAATTCCGATTTCTCGATCGAGGTGGTGCCGACCAGAACCGGCTGCTGCTTTTCATGCGCTTCCTTGATGGTGCGCACGACGGCATCGAATTTTTCCTTTGCCGTGCGATAGACCTGATCGTCCTCGTCAATCCGGGCGATCGGGCGGTTGGTCGGCACTTCGACCACGCCCAGGCCGTAGATTTCCATGAATTCCTCGGCCTCAGTCACAGCGGTACCGGTCATGCCGGCCAGCTTGTCGTAAAGCCGGAAATAGTTCTGGAAGGTCACCTGCGCCAGCGTCACGTTCTCGGCCTGGATCGGGCAGCCTTCCTTGGCCTCGATCGCCTGGTGCAGCCCGTCCGACAGGCGGCGGCCTGCCATCATCCGGCCGGTGAATTCGTCGATCAGGACCACGTTGCCGTCGCGGACGATGTAATCCTTGTCCCGGGTGAACAGCTTATGAGCCCGCAGGCCCTGGTTCACGTGGTGCACCAGCGTCGTGCTTTCCGGGTCATAAAGGCTCTGCCCCTCGGGCAGCAGGCCGGCCTTTTGCAGCGTCGCTTCGAGAAATTCGTTGCCTTCGTCGGTGTAGGTGACGTTGCGGGTCTTTTCGTCCAGCGAAAAGTGGTCGTCGGACAATTCCGGGATCAGCTTGTCGATGGCGATATAAAGATCCGACCGGTCCTGCGCCGGGCCGGAAATGATCAGCGGCGTTCGCGCTTCGTCGATCAGGATCGAATCGACCTCGTCGACGATGGCGAAATAGTGATCGCGCTGGTTCATGTCGGTGAGTTCCGACTTCATGTTGTCGCGCAGGTAATCGAAACCCAGTTCGTTGTTGGTGGCATAGGTGACGTCGCAGGCGTAAGCCGCCTTCTTTTCGTCCTCGGGCTGCTGCGGGTAAACCACCCCGGTGGACAGCCCCAATGCGCCGTAGACGTTGCTCATCCATTCGGCGTCACGCTTGGCCAGGTAATCGTTGACGGTGACGATCTGAACGCCGCGCCCGGTCAGCGCGTTCAGATAGGCCGGGAAGGTCGCGACCAGCGTCTTGCCCTCGCCCGTCTTCATTTCGGAAATGTTGCCCTGATGCAGGAAAATCCCGCCCATCAGCTGGGTATCGAAGGCGCGCAGGCCCAGGGCCCGCTTGGCGGCTTCGCGGCAGTTGGCAAAGGCCTCGGGCAGGATCGCATCAAGGCTTTCGCCCTCGGCCACCCGCTTTTTCAGTTCTTCCGTCTTTTCGATCAGACCTTCGTCAGACAGTTTTTCGAATTCCGGTTCCAGCGCGTTGATCTGTTCCACCAATGGACGCGTCGCCTTGATCTTGCGGTCGTTTGGTGTGCCGAAGACCTTTTTGGCGAGAGTTCCGAAACCCAGCATGTTCTATCCGATCTGGTCGTTGACGATATCGTGCGTGGCATTTGCTTGCCGCCCCCGAGCGCACCGAATAAAACAGGCGCGAAGTCCAGCGGTCCAAATGCCTTATGGCGATGTAAGGGGCGGCTGGTGCAGTGTCAACGTCACGCGCCCGAAGCGCGCCTTCAAAGGACCCAGCTCATGTCAAAACGCCTCACTTTCCTGTCAGCCGCGGCCCTTTCCGTCGGACTCGCGCTGCCCGCGATGGCCGAAGACGCACCGAAGGCGGACACCGTCATCGCGACGGTGAACGGGACCGAAATCACCCTGGGCCACCTGCTGCAGACCCGTCAGTCGCTGCCGGCGCAATACCAGCAGTTTCCCGTGGAAGTGCTCTATCCCGGCCTCCTCGATCAGGTGATCCAGCAAACCCTGCTCGAACAGACGCTTCAGGGCAGCATGCCGCTGGCAACGCAGTACACGCTGGAAAACCAGCGTCGTAGCGCGCTGGCCAACCTCGCCATCGAGGCGGCGCTGGAAAACGCGATCACCGACGAAGCGCTGCAGGCCGAATACGATGCCAGCTTTGCCAACGCCGAACCGACCCCGGAATACAAGGCGGCGCATATCCTCGTTGAAACCGAGGAAGAGGCGAAGAAACTGTCCGAAGAAGCCCGCGGCGGCGGCGATTTCGCCGAACTGGCCAAGGCCAACTCCACCGGCCCCTCGGGTCCCAATGGCGGTGATCTGGGCTGGTTCGGGCCGGGCATGATGGTCAAGCCGTTCGAAGACGCAGTGGTCGCAATGGAACCGGGGCAGGTTTCCGATCCGGTTCAGACCCAGTTCGGCTGGCACGTGATCAAGCTGAACGAAACTCGCATGCAGCCAGCCCCGGCACTGGAGGAAGTGCGCGGTGAACTGGTCAACACGTTGCAGGAAAAAACCATCAGCGCCCTGCTGGAGGATCTGACCGGAAAGGCCGAAATCGACCGCGCCGCCGCCGATGCACTTGATCCCGCCATCCTGAACGATAGCACGATTTTCGAGGACTGATCGATGGCCGGAAACATCCCCGTTTCGCCGCTTGCGCCGGAAAGCTTCCCCGATCTGCCGGTGATCGAAGGCGTCACCTTCGCCACCGCCCAGGCCGGGGTGAAATACAAAGGTCGCACCGACGTGATGCTGGCGCTGCTGGCGCCCGGCACCACCATGACCGGCGTGTTCACGCGTTCGTCCACCCGGTCGGCCAATGTGCTGGATTGCCAGGACAAGATCGGCAGCGACAGCGATGCGGGGGCGGCGATCATCGTCAATTCCGGCAACTCCAATGCCTTCACCGGCAGCGCCGGTGAAGGATCGGTCGCGGCGATCTGCGCCGCGGTGGCCGAGGCCACGGGCCTGCCGGCCGAGCGTGTCTTCACCAGCTCCACCGGAGTGATCGGCGAACGGCTGCCGCATGACCGGATCACCGCCAAGGTGGCAGAACTGGTCGAAAACCAGGACGCGGGCAATATGGCCGATGCAGCCCGCGCGATCATGACCACCGACACCTTCCCGAAAGGCGCCACCGAAACCGCCACGCTCGACGGGGTCGAAGTCAAGATCGCGGGCTTTGCCAAGGGCTCCGGCATGATCGCCCCCGATATGGCGACCATGCTCTGCTATATCTTCACCGACACCGCGATTTCACGCGAGGTGCTGCAGCAATGCCTCTGGCTCGACAATGCCTCGACCTTCAACTGCGTGACGGTGGATGGGGATACATCGACCTCGGACACGGTTCTGGTTGCCGCCACCGGCAAGGCCGATATGGAGCCGATCACCGATTTCGCCGATCCGCGCGTACGGGTCTTCCGAGATGCGCTGCATGCGGTGATGAAGGATCTCGCGATCCAGATCGCCCGCGACGGCGAAGGCGCGACCAAGCTGATCGAGGTGCAGGTCACCGGCGCAAATGCCAATGGCCCCGCGCATCGTGTTGCCATGGCCATCGCCAATTCGCCGCTGGTGAAAACCGCCGTGGCCGGCGAAGATCCGAACTGGGGTCGTATCGTCATGGCCGTCGGCAAGGCGGGAGAGCGTGCCGAGCGTGACCGGCTAACCATCTGGTTCGGCGATATTCTCGTGGCTGAAAATGGCTGGGTCGCCCCGTCCTACACCGAGGAAGCCGGCGCCGCGTACATGAAGAGGGACGAGATTGTCATTCGAGTCGATCTCGGCCTCGACAATGGCACGGCCACGGTTTGGTCCTGCGACCTGACCCACGGCTACATCTCGATCAACGCCGATTACCGGTCCTGAGGCGGGCGCGATGAAAACCGTTCTGGTCTCTGCCGTTGCGCTGATCGATACCGACGGCCGCGTGCTTCTTGCACAGCGGCCGGAAGGCAAATCCATGGCCGGGCTGTGGGAATTTCCCGGCGGAAAGGTCGAACCGGGCGAAACCCCCGAACACGCGCTGATACGCGAATTGCAGGAAGAACTGGGCATCGACACCTGGGCCAGCTGCCTCGCGCCACTGACCTTTGCCAGCCACAGCTATGACGATTTCCACCTGTTAATGCCGCTCTTTGCCTGCCGCAAATGGCAGGGCATTCCGCAGCCGAAGGAAGGCCAGACGCTGAAATGGGTGCATGCAAGGGATCTGCGCGATTACCCGATGCCGCCCGCCGACATTCCGCTGATCCCCATTCTGCGCGATTGGCTCTGACCCGGAACCGACGCGCCCGGACAGATGAAACGGGGATCAAGGCTCCCAATTGATATAGGTCACTCGATAATCACATACTTTTTTATAGGATTTGTGGCAAAACCCTGTACCTTTTGAATATCTCAACAAACCAATCTCTTGGGGAGACTCGAGCAATGCTGCGTACAATCGTGATCGGGAACTATATTTCCGTTCAGGGGACGTTTGTGCGGAAACTTCCGGATGGGAAAATCCTCGTCCGGGTCGGCGATCGCGAATTCGCAGGGAAACCGGTGCCGAACAAAGCCGCCTGACGCACATGATACCGGAACAGAAAAAGGGGAGAGCTTTCGCTCTCCCCTTTCTTATTGCCTATGATGGGCCGCAGATCAGTCGAGCCGACGCTCGACTTCCTCGCGCTCGAAGATCTCGATGACGTCGCCGGGGCGGATATCATCATAGTTTTCGAACGCCATGCCGCATTCCTGGCCGGACTGGACTTCCTTGACCTCGTCCTTGAAGCGCTTCAGCGTCTTCAGCGTGCCTTCGTGGATCACCACGTCGTCGCGCAGCAGGCGCACACCGGCGGAACGGCGGGCAACGCCTTCGGTGACCAGACAACCGGCGACCTTGCCGACGCCCGTCACCTTGAACACTTCGCGGATCTCGGCATAGCCGATGAAATGTTCGCGGACTTCCGCGGACAGCAGGCCCGAAGCGGCGGCTTTAACATCGTCCACAAGGTCATAGATGACCGAATAGTAGCGGATTTCCACGCCCTTCTGGTTGGCCGAGTTCCGTGCCGATGCGTTGGCCCGTACGTTGAAGCCCATGATCGGGGCACCCGAGGCTTCGGCAAGGCCGACATCGGTTTCGGTGATCGCACCGACGCCGTAATGCAGGACCCGCACGCGGACTTCCTCGTTGCCGATCTTTTCCATCGCCTGAACGATGGCTTCGGCCGACCCCTGCACATCGGCTTTCACCAGGATGGGCAGTTCCTTGACGTTTTCGTCTTCCTTGGCCTTCTGCATCAGCTGTTCCAGCGTCGCAGCGGCGCCGGCGGCGGCACGTTTTTCCTTGGCGGCGCTTTCGCGGTATTCCGCGATCTCGCGTGCCTGGGCTTCGGTATCCACCACGTTCAGAACGTCGCCCGCTTCCGGCGTGCCGTTCAGGCCCAGAACCTCGACCGGAACCGACGGACCGGCTTCTTCGATCCGCTCGCCCTTGTCGTCGACCAGCGCCCGGACCCGGCCCCATTGTTCTCCGACGACGAAGATGTCGCCCTGCTTCAGGGTGCCCTTCTGGACCAGAACCGTCGCGACGGGACCACGGCCCACATCCAGCTGCGCCTCGATCACTGCGCCTTCGGCGGCGCGGTCGGGATTGGCCTTCAGTTCAAGGATTTCCGCCTGCAGCGCGATCGATTCCAGCAGTTCGTCGAGGCCCTGACCGGTCTTGGCGGACACTTCCACGTCCTGCACGTCGCCCGACATCTCTTCGACGATCACTTCGTGCTGCAACAGTTCGGCGCGCACCTTGTTGGGGTCGGCGGCCGGTTTGTCGCATTTGTTGATCGCCACGATCATCGGCACTTCGGCGGCCTTGGCGTGGTTAATCGCCTCGATCGTCTGCGGCATGACAGAATCGTCTGCGGCGACGACCAGAACCACGATATCGGTGACCTGCGCACCGCGCGACCGCATCGAGGTAAAGGCCGCGTGGCCCGGCGTGTCGAGGAAGGTCAGAATCGACCCGCTATCGGTTTTCACCTGGTAGGCGCCGATATGCTGGGTGATGCCGCCGGCTTCGCCGGACACAACCTTGGCGTTGCGGATCGCGTCCAGCAGCGAGGTCTTGCCGTGGTCGACGTGGCCCATGATGGTGATGACCGGCGGACGCGGCTTCAGATCGGCTTCATCTTCTTCGATCTGCTGGATCACGTCTTCGACGTCGGCATCCGACACCCGCTGGATGCGGTGGCCGAATTCCTCGACGATCAGTTCGGCGGTATCGGCGTCAATGGGTTGGTTCTGAGTGACCATCATCCCCATCTTCATCAGCGACTTGACCACGTCGGCGACGCGTTCCGCCATCCGGTTGGCCAGTTCCGACACCACGATCGTTTCGGGCACCCGAACGTCGCGGACAACCTTTTCGCGCTCAACCGGCTGGCCCATTGCCTTCTGCCGGGCACGTTCCTGTTTCCGCTTCATCGCTGCCAGCGATTTCGTCCGTCCGCCTTCACGACCCGAAAGCGCCTGATTGACCGTCAGCTTGCCCGAGCGGCGACCATCGTCGCGGCCCTTGCTGCGGCTGCGATCCTCTTCGCGTTCTTTCTTGCGGCCGGGCGCGGCGGCACCACCGGACGGTGCCGGTTTCTGCGCCCGTGCCGGGGCCTTCTGTTCGGTGGCCTGTGGCGCGGCGGCGGCCGCGGCGGCGCGCTTGGCGGCGTCTTCCGCCTCTTTCTTCTTGCGCGCCTCTTCCTCGGCCTTGGCCTTCAGCGCCTCTTCGCGCTCGCGTTCTTCGCGCTCCTTGGCTTCGGCTTCCTCGCGGCGGCGCTGACGTTCTTCCTCGCGCGCCTTTTCATCGGCCTCGCGCTGCGCAGCTTCTTCCGCTTCGCGCGCCTTGGCCGCCTGCAACGCCTTCAGGCGGCGTTCCATTTCCGCATCGGAAATCCCGGCGGGGCGCTTGGACGGATCGCCAATGGACTTGCCGGCCTTGCCGGTGCCCGTCTTGGCAGCGCCGGGTTTGGGAACCACGACGCGCTTGCGCTTGGTTTCCACCACGACGTTCTTGGTCCGCCCGTGGCTGAAGCTCTGCTTCACGTTGCCCGAACGGGGCCCGCCACGTACACCCAAAGTCTTTTTACCGTCGTTGTCGCTCATCTGGCTTCTTCATCCTTTCCGGCGGTCATCGTCGCCGCCCCGGGTCGCATACCCTTAAGTCTTGCGGCTTCCTCTACTACACGCTGGGTCAAACCGCCAGCGCCAAGGGCCACATGTATTACAGTTTGTCGCCCAAAGGCCTGACCCAGCTCATCCGCGGTCATCCAGCCTATGAACGATCCGCCTTCCGGCGTACGCAGTTTCGACTTGCCCCGGCCCGATCCGTCGCAGGCCTGGATCAGCACCTCGGCCTGATCCTTGATCAGCCAGTCCTTCACCTTCTCGAACCCCGACACCGCCTCGCCGCCCTTGCGGGCCAGGCTGACCAGATCGACCAGCCGGCGCACCAGCGCCCGTTCGACCAGATCCGACAGATCGTCGGGCACCGTCACCTGCTGTTTGGCAGCACGGGAAAACAGTCCCTTCTTTGCCGCCTTGTCGATCGCCGCGCGATCCGCGGAAACCCATATCCCACGACCCGGCAGTTTTTCCATCAGGTCGGGCACCAGCCGACCGTCAGGGCCGACCACGAAGCGGATCAGCCCGGATTTGGGCTGAACCGCACCAGTGGCGATACACTTGCGCTCGGGACCGTTTTCCCGGTCCTTATTGCGTCCCCCGCGTGTCATGCGGCCGATTTCCGAGGCCCTGCAATCAGGCCTCGGCCTCCTCTGCGTTGTCTTCTTCGCCTTCTTCGACCGCTTCCTCGGTCTCCAGTTCGGCGGGATCGACCCAACCCAGCAGGATGCGGGCGTTCATGATAAGGCTCTGCGCTTCTTCCAACGACACGTCGAACGGTTCCAGAAGACCGTCATCCTTGACCCGCTCGCCATCAACCGAGGTCCAGCCGCCGGCCAGTTCCCAGTCGGCGCAGGTGGCGAAGTCTTCCAGCGTCTTCACGCCATCTTCGGCCAGCGCCTGAATCATTTGGGGTGTCAGACCCTCAAAGTCAAACAGGCTGTCCTCGACGCCCAGTTCGCGGGCCTTTTCAATGGCCGCACGCGCCTGCGCCTCGAGGTGATCGCGGGCCCGCGCCTGCAATTCGCTGGCGGTGTCCTCGTCCACCCCGTCGATGACCAGAAGTTCATCCATTTCGACATAGGCGACTTCTTCGAGGTTGGTGAAGCCCTCGGAGACCAGAAGCTGGGCGAAGAATTCGTCGACGTCCAGAGTGTTGACGAAGAGCTGGGTGCGTTCTTCGAATTCCTTCTGACGACGCGCCGATTCATCCGATTCGGTCATGATGTCGATATCCAGGTTGGTCAGCTGCGACGCCAGGCGCACGTTCTGACCGCGCCGGCCGATGGCCAGGCTCAGCTGTTCGTCGGGCACCACGACTTCGATCCGTTCGGCGACCTCGTCCAGAACAACCTTGGACACTTCCGCCGGCTGCAGCGCGTTGACCAGGAAGGTCGGCACGTCTTCGTTCCAGGGGATGATGTCGATCTTTTCACCCTGCAGTTCGTTCACCACGGCCTGAACCCGGCTGCCGCGCATACCGACGCAGGCACCGACGGGGTCGATCGAGTTGTCATAGGACACCACGGCGATCTTGGCGCGCGATCCGGGATCGCGGGCCACGGCCTTGATCTCGATGATGCCGTCATAGATTTCCGGCACTTCCATCTTGAACAGCTCGGCCATGAATTCCGGCGCGGTGCGCGACAGGAAGATCTGCGGCCCGCGGGTTTCGCGGCGCACATCCTTGATGTAGCAGCGCACGCGGTCGTTCGGGCGATAGCTTTCGCGGCCGATCTTTTCGTTGCGGCGCAGGATCGCTTCGCCCCGGCCCACGTCGACGATGACGTTGCCGTATTCTTCGCGCTTGACCACACCGTTGATGATGGTGCCCTGGCGATCCTTGAATTCTTCGTACTGGCGGTCGCGCTCGGCTTCGCGCACCTTCTGCAGGATCACCTGCTTGGCCGATTGCGCCGCGATCCGGCCCAGTTCGACCGGGGGCACTTCCTCGACGAACGTGTCGCCCACTTTCGGTTCCGACATGTATTGGCGCGCCTGATCGACGGTCATTTCGGCCTGGTAGTTTTCCAGTTCCTCATCCTCGACCACGGTGCGGACGCGGGTGAAGGTGGCCTTGCCGGTCTTGCGGTCGATCGACACGCGGATGTCCATTTCCGCGCCGTAACGCGACTTCGCCGCACGGGCGAGCGATTCTTCCATCGCTTCCACGACCAGCGAGGGGTCGATCATCTTTTCGCGAGCCACGGCTTCGGCGGTTTGCAACAGCTCCAGCTGGTTTGCAGAGGTGATTGCCATTGTCTTCAGTCCTCCTGGGAACCGGATTCGGTTTCAATCTCGTCAAATGCGTCTTCGTTCAGGGTGCCGTCGGCCTTGCGCGCCTTGAGCATTTCCTTGATCAGGTCGTCGGTCAGAACCAGCTTGGCGTCGCTCAGCCAGTCGAAATTCAGACCCACGGTAACCTCTTCGCCGTTCTGATCGATGTTGATCAGGACTTCGTCGCCCTCAACCCCGGCCAGAACGCCCTTGAAGCGGCGGCGGCCGTCGATCAGCTCGGTGGTTTCGATCTTGGCTTCGTAGCCCTCGAAGGTCTCGAAATCCTTCAGCCGGGTCAGCGGCCGGTCGATACCGGGGCTGGACACCTCCAGCATGTATTGATCCATGATCGGATCCTCGACATCCAGCACGGCGGAAACCGCGGTGGAAATCCTGGCGCAATCGTCGACCTCGATACCGCCCTCGGGGCGTTCGGCCATGATCTGCAACGTGTCGGTCTTGCCGCTCATCAACCGCAGGCGCACCAGCTCGAACCCCATGTCTTCGATCACGGGGGTGATGATTTCGGCGAGGCGACGGTCCATCGCGGCTTTGGCTATCAAGTCGTTGGTCATATCATCCAAACACAAAAAAACGGGCGCGCGGCCCGTCGATCTTTCCCGGTGGAGCGTCAGAGGTCCGACGCGCCGCTGTTGAGAGGGGATATAGGCCGGTTCGGCCTCAGTTGCAAGGGGATTGCTGATCTTCGCCAGCGTCAGCCCAGCCCGCCCTCTTCGGCGATCTGATCCATCACCCGGACCAGTTCGGCGCTGATCCCCGGTTCCGACAGCGCATGGCCGGCGTTGCGGATCATCTTCAGGTCGGCATTGGGCCAGCGCTTGGCCAGTGCCCAGGCCGATGTCGGCGGGCAGATCATGTCGTAGCGGCCCTGCACGATCACGCCGGGGATATGGATGATCCGGTGCATGTCCTGCAGGATCTGCCCGTCGCGTTCCAGAAAGGCCGCGTTGGTGAAATAGTGGTTTTCCAGCCGCGCGAAGGCGCGGGCGTAATCACCCGGGCTGTCGCCGCCATGACCGGTGGAATAGACCGAGGCCAGCGCGTTTTCCCATTGCGCCCAGGCCTTGGCGTATTTGGTTTCGGTCGGCAGGTGGCCGGAAAACAACCGCTTGTGATAGGCCGCGATCATGTCGCCTTGTTCCTCTTCCGGGATCAGGTCGGCAAACCGCGCCCAGGTTTCCGGCCAGAACTTGCCGGCACCGCCGCCATAGAACCAGTCGAGCTCGGACTTCGTGGCGAGGAACACGCCGCGCAGGATCAGCCCCTTGACCGTTTCGGGATGCGCCTGGGCATAGATCAGCGCCAGCGTCGCGCCCCAACTGCCACCGAAAACGTACCAGCGATCGATCTCCAGCTCCTGACGAATCAGTTCGATATCGCGGACCAGGTGCCAGGTGGTGTTGTTTTCGACGCTCGCATGCGGGATCGACCGGCCGCAGCCGCGCTGATCGAACAGCACGATGCGATAGACGCGCGGATCGAAATAGCGCCGCATCGCCGGGCTGCAACCGCCGCCCGGACCGCCATGGAACACCACCACCGGCACGCCCTCGGGATTGCCCGACTGTTCCAGATAAATCTTGTGACCGTCGCCCACGTCGAGCATACGCTGATCGAACGGGTCGACCGGCGGGTGCAGGTAATGAACTGCGCTTTTTTGGCCCGAGTATTTGTCCATGATCGTCCTATATAGTGGCGCAGACCCAAAAGAGCATATGGAGAGCAGAATGCAAACCGCTCAGACAACCGTCGACCCGTCCGAGGTCGCAAAGTTCGAAGCGATGGCCGCGGAATGGTGGAATCCCAAGGGCAAGTTCAAGCCGCTGCATATGCTCAACCCCTGCCGATTGGATTATATCACACAACAGATCGCGGGCGAATTCGGGCGCGATCTGTCGCAGGACCGTCCGTTCGAAGGGCTGCGGCTGCTGGATATCGGCTGCGGCGGCGGGCTTTTGTCGGAACCGATGGCGCGTCTTGGCGCGACGGTGGTGGGCGCCGACGCGGCGGCGGGCAATATCCCGGTGGCGCAGGTCCATGCGCAGCAATCCGGTCTCGACATCGACTACCGCAACGTGACCGCCGAGGCGCTAGCCGCTGCGGGCGAAAGGTTCGATGTGGTGCTGAACATGGAAGTTGTGGAACACGTGGCCGATCCGATGGCCTACATGACCGCCTGCCAGCAATTGCTGAAACCCGGCGGGCTGATGATCTGTTCGACCATCAACCGCAATGCCAAGAGCTTCGCGGTGGCCATCGTGGGCGCTGAATTCGTGATGCGGTGGCTGCCCAAGGGTACCCATGAATGGTCGAAATTCATCACCCCGGACGAACTTTACGACCTGATCGCCAAGGCCGGGCTGGAACCGGTCGACCGCAAGGGATTCGTGTTCAACCCGATCAGCTGGCAATGGTCGCTGTCGGATCGCGACCTGAGCGTGAATTACGTCACCGCCAGCGTGAAGCCGGGCTGACGACCGTCTCAATCCTCTTCCAGCTTGACCCGCAGTTCACGCAGGATCGGCAGGGCGGCGCGCACCTTGCCTTCGCCCAGCTCGCCAACCAGTTCGGAAATCATCGGCGAAATCGCCGCCAGAGCCGCGTCGCGCGCCTGCCGTCCGGCCGGGCTGATCGCCACCAGCTTGCGCCGCGCATCGTCCCAGTCGGGGCGGATATGGACGTAACCGGCCCATTCCAGTTTCGACAGCGTGTTGGTCATCGCGCCACGGGTGACGTGGAAGCTCTTGGCCAGTTGCGCAGGGGTGCGTTCATCGCCCGCCCGCGCCAATTGGTTCAGCACGGAAAAATGCGAAATTTCCATCCCCTTGGGCAGCACTTTCGACAGCCGGTTGCGCACCAGCTGGTCGGCGGTCAACAGTTCGCTGAACAGCGCGATGGCAAGGGGATTTGTGTCGTCACTCAAGGGCCGTCAAACTTTCGGTCATGGGTCAGCGACGGAACCTTCCGGCGCGCATCTATGACAGCCTTGGTATCAAGATCAACGAATGTGACGCAAGCCTCTGTTCCGGCATCAACCAGAACCTCGCCCCAGGGTGCTACCGCCAGCGAATGCCCGAAGGTCCGGCGCGGCTGCCCGCGATGGGTGTCATGGCTGCCGGTCTGTGCCGGGGCCAGCACGTAGCACCCGTTTTCGATCGCCCGGGCGCGCATCAGCGCATGCCAATGCGCTTCGCCGGTCACCTGCGAAAACGCCGCCGGCACCGTCAGGATCGTCGCGCCCGCCTGTGCCAGTGCCCGGTGAAGATGGGGAAAGCGCACGTCGTAGCAGACGGTCATGCCCACCGTTCCGAATGGTGTCGGCACGCAGACCGCGCGGTTGCCAGGACGATAGCCATCCGATTCGCGGTAGGTCTCGGCATCGGAAACCTGAACATCGAACATGTGGATCTTGTCGTACCAGCCCGCGATGTCGCCCGCCGGATCGATCATGAAGGACCGGTTGGCAAACCGTCCGTCCGGGTCGTCGGTCTTCAGCCCTAGCGACCCGATCAGCAGCCAGATGCCCAGTTCCTTCGCATCCGACCGCAGCGCCGCAAGCGTGATGTCGTTTTCCTGCCGCTGCAGCACCTCGCGCTGCCGGCCGCGGCTGGACGACAGGCAATTGGTCACCTCGGGGGTCAGAACGAAATCCGCCCCGCCCTCCGCCGCCTCGCGCAGGAAGGCGCGGGTGATGGGCAGGTTAACCTCCGGATCGTCCGAGGCGTTCAGCTGCAAAAGCGCGGCGCGGGTCATCGATCAGCCCGCCAGCAGCGGATCGAGCTGGCCGGTGCGTTCCAGGGCATAAAGTTCATCGCAACCACCGACATGGCGTTCGCCGATGAAAATCTGCGGCACGGTACGGCTGCCATTGGCGCGTTCGATCATCTGCGGCTTCAGCGCCGGGTTGGTCAGCACGTTGAATTCGGTGAATTCGACGCCCTTTTCGTTCAGCAACCGCTTGGCCGCGTGGCAGAAACCGCACAGCGGCGAGGAGTAGATTTCGATCTTGGGCATGTTTGTCTTTCCTGAAACTGGCCGTTGAGTTGTCTGTTATTTAGGAAGACTTGGCAACACGCGCCAGTAGCAGCACGGAAACCTGCGTTGCATTTGCCGCAAGGCAGGCCTCGGCCGTGGCGGATAAAGTGGCGCCGGTGGTCATCACGTCATCGATCAGCAAAACATGCCGGCCGGCGATTCGCCCTGCGTTGCGGGGGTGGGCACGGATCGCCCGCTGCATCGTCGCGAAGCGTTCCTCCACCCCCTGCCCCTTGGTCGATCGGGTCGCCCGGTAACGCTGCAACAGGTCGGGGCAGTACTCGTACCCCGCCAGTTGCGCCACCCGTTCGGCCAGAAGCGCCGATTGATTGAACCGCCGCCGCGCCAGCCGCAGCCAATGCAGCGGCACCGGCGCGACCAGCATGTCGCGGGTCAGGATCGGGCCCGCCGCCGCCAGCATCCATTGCGCCGCGGGACGGACGATATCGTGCCTGTCGCCATGTTTCAGCGCCAGCACCAGCTTGCGGCCGTTGTCCTGATACAGCAGCGCCGCCCGCCCCCGCGCCCACGGGCGCGGGACCCTCAGGCAATCGTCGCACAGCACCGCATCACCGCCCGCCTCGCCCGGCAGCGGCGCGCCGCAGGCTTCGCAGGTCAGCCCGCCGATGAACGGCGTGTCGCGGCGACAGGGGCCGCACAGGCCGAAGGCGCTTTCAACCATGTCGCCGCAATTCAGGCAGCGCGGCGGATAGATCACCCGCAACGCGGTTTGAATCTTCTGCCAAGCCATTCTATTTACGCCTCATGACCGATGCCCCTCGCCTGACCGATCGCCATGCGCTGCAACGCAACCGGACCCGCGCCCAGCGCGATCCGGCCCTGTTCCTGCATGAAACCGCCGCCGAGGAGCTTCAGGATCGGCTGGCCATGATTAACAGGACATTTACGAAACCGGCCATCGTGACCGGCTTCCCCGATTTCTGGTCGGGTGTCCTGCCCGATGCGACCGTGGTGCCCGATGACGAGGTCCTGGCGCTGGAACCGGGCGCGCATGACCTGGTGATCCACGCAATGGCGCTGCATTGGGCCAACGACCCGGTCGGCCAGATTATCCAGAGCCGCCGCGCGCTGGCCCCCGACGGGTTCTTCCTTGCCGCAATGTTCGGCGGTCAGACCCTGTCGCAGCTGCGCAGCGCGCTGGCCGAAGCCGAAATCGCGATCAGCGGCGGATTGTCGCCGCGGGTACTACCGATGGCGGAAATCCGCGATCTGGGCGCCCTGCTGCAACGCGCCGGACTGACCCTGCCGGTGGCCGACAATCTGGCGCTCAATGTCAGTTACCAGACCCCGTTCCACCTGATGCGCGATCTGCGCGCGATGGGCGAGGTCAACGCGCTCGAAGGCCGGTTGCGCCGCCCGACCCGACCGTCGGTGCTGCACAGGGCGGCCGAGATTTACCAAACCCACCATGCCGACGACGAAAACCGCGTCGCCGCCACGTTCGAACTGATTTTCCTTACCGGCTGGGCCCCCGATCCCAGCCAGCCGCAGCCCTTACGCCCCGGAAGTGCGACCGCTCGTCTCGCCGAGGCATTGGGAACCCGCGAAACGCGTCTGCCGGATTGACCTGCGGCGGCAACCGGTTATCTCCTGCTCAACGCCACTCAGGAACCAATGAAGGGACCCAAGATGCCGGATGCTTTGAAGAACGCCACACGCCCTGCCCACGCCCCGACCGATCACCCCAAGATCGCGGCGCAAAAGGTTGGCGTTCTGCTGGCCAATCTGGGCACGCCTGACGCGACCGATTACTGGTCGATGCGTCGGTACCTGAGCGAATTCCTGTCCGACAAGCGGGTGATCGATTTTCCGGCCTGGAAGTGGCAGCCGCTGCTGCAGCTGATCATCCTGTCCAAGCGGCCCTTCACGTCGGGCGCGGCCTACCGGTCGATCTGGAACAAAGAAAAGAACGAAAGCCCGCTGCTTACCATCACCAAGGAACAGACCGCCGCGCTGGCCGACCTGATGGCGGATCGCTACGGCGACGACGTGATGGTCGATTTCTGCATGCGCTACGGTAACCCGTCGACCGAATCCAAGGTCCGCGCGATGGTCGAAGCGGGATGCACCAAGATCCTGTTCTTCCCGCTGTATCCACAATATGCCGGCGCCACCACCGCCACCGCCAACGATCAGTTCTTCCGCGCGCTGATGAAGGAACCCTATCAGCCCGCCGCGCGCACCGTGCCGGACTATTTCGAACACCCCACCTATATCGAGGCCCTGGCGCAATCGGTGGAAAAATCCTACGCCGCCGCCGAATCAAAGCCCGAACTGCTGGTCGTGTCCTATCACGGCATGCCCAAGCGCTACCTGACGCAGGGCGATCCCTATCACTGCAAATGCCAGAAAAACACGCGGCTCTTGAAGGAACGCCTGGGCTGGGACGACACCCAGATCATCACCAGCTTCCAATCTGTGTTCGGAACCGAGGAATGGCTGCGCCCCTACACGGTCGAGGAAGTCGCCCGCCAGGCCGCCGAGGAAGGCAAGAAACATATCGCGGTGATCGCGCCGGCCTTTTCCGCCGATTGCATCGAAACGCTGGAAGAAATCAACGAAGAGATACGCGAAAGTTTCGAACATGCGGGCGGCGAGAAATTTACCTACATCCCCTGCCTGAATGCCGATCCGATGCACATGCAGGCGCTGGCCGAACTGGTCGAGGAAAACCTCAAGGGCTGGCTCGACTGACCGTCAGTCAGCGGCATGCCCGGAAAAAGAAAAAGGCGGTGGAAATCCACCGCCTTTCCAATTCGTATCGCGAAGATCGCTTAGTTGGCTGCGACTGCGGCAACGACCGCCAGCAGAACCAGCGGCACGATGATGCCAGCGTTCGACGAGCTTGCGGCTTCTTCGACGATGACGGCCGGTTCCATGACGGGCTCAGCCATGCTGCCGGCGAATGCGGTCGAAGCGGCAACGGACAGAGTAGCGGCCAGAACGAGTTTTTTCATGATATTCTCTCCAATTAATTGCTTAGCGCGCATCAATTTATGGCACTAAGCACCTAAGACATGCCTTGTTTTATTTTCTAACAAGCAAATCCGCCAGATTGCAAATACTAGTTGACCCAGATTCCGCTCAGTTCGCCGGTTTGGCGTCAAATAAGCAACACTTGCGTACCGACCTTTGTCAGCCCGTAAAGTTCGGAAATGTGTTCGTTGTAGAGCCCGATGCAGCCGTTGGAGGACCGCCTGCCGATCTTGCGCGTGTCGTGCGTGCCGTGAATGCGGTAGTAGGTCCAGCTGAGGTAAAGCGCGTGGGTGCCAAGCGGATTTTCCGGCCCTGCCGGGATGAAATCGGGCCATTCCGGATTGCGTTTCTTCATCGACGGCGTCGGCCGCCATTCCGGCCCTACGACCTTGCGCACCACCCGGGTGCGTCCCCGGCGGGTCAATTCGTCGGTCAGCGGCACGCTGGAAGGGTATAGTTTGTAAGTCTCGCCATCCTCGGACCAGAAATGCAGCGCCCGCGAGTCGATATCGACCAGGATCGCACCGTTTTTCAGGCTGCTGAAATAGGGCTGCCAGTCCATCGAACGGAAACTTGAGATATTGTGGCGCACCGTGGCGGAGACGTCCTTTTCCACTTCGACGCTGTCCGCACCGTCAACGTCCTGGGCCAGGACCGGGCTGCCAATAAGCGCCGCCGTTCCTGCCAGGAATCCCCGCCGATTCAACTTGTTCACGCGATCTTCAGTCATCGATAGTCTCCACTCGCCGCATATGCCGCAACAGCGCGCATATTATGGCGCGAAAGCCTCAGTCGCAAATCAAACACCCGTCAATAGGTCAACTCACGCTTATGTGGGTTTGAATCGCAACGCATGGCGATATAGGACTTTTCCAGATTTCCTTGTGTGGTGAAAGAAATGCTGCGTCTTATCGGTCTTGTCCTCATCTCCGTCTTGTCGCTTTCGGCCTGTGTCGATTCGAACCCGGCAGTGGGCCCTGATGGCAAACCACTGCCAAAGCTCTATCGGATCCGGGCCGGCGACACCTCGGCAATCCAGTACAGGATGCTGGATTCGGTCAACGCCCTGCGCCAGGCCGCCGGCTCCGCTCCGGTCGAACTGAACGCGCAGCTCAACGCCGCCTCCGCCACCCATGCCCGCGACATGTCGGTGCAGAACCGGCCGTGGCATTTCGGATCCGATGGATCGTCGCCGATGGATCGGGTCAAGCGGGTCGGATACGCAGGAGAGTTCCGCGGCGAAACGATTTCGGAAACCTATGAAACCGAAATCGAAACCCTCGGCGCCTGGATGGATCAGACCGACACCCGCCGGGTCATCCTCGATCCCAAGGCGACCGGAATGGGATTTGCCTGGCACCAGGAACCCAATGGCAAGATCTGGTGGACCCTGGTGATGGGCGGCTGAGCAGCCCGTCGCGAAACCATCCCTGACCCCGAACCACGCCGTCCCCGCCGCACGGCGTGGCGCGTTCTCCACACTCGACCGGCCCCATCGCGCGGATGCCGCAATTTGGACTTGTGCACCGCCCGTCAGCATGCACCCTTTTTCAAAATGCTGCCGGAACAGGCGCGACGACGAAAGACGGACAGGGAAAGATCGGAATGGGGAACGGTCAAGGGCCGAGCCTGAGGCAATTGACCCGGGCATATACCGACCGCAACAACACCATCGCCACGGTCAATGTCGTTGTCACGCTTGCCATCTACATCGCGGCTCTGATCGCCGCGATCCTGCTGGCGAAAACGCAGTACTGGCCGCTGGCCCTGCCCTTGATGTGCGTGAACGGAACCGCTGCGGTACGGCTTTACATGCTGCAGCACGATTGCGGCCACGGTTCGTTTTTCACCACCCGCCGGATCAACGACCTTGTCGGATCTTTCCTGTCGCCCTTCACGCTGACGCCCTACAAGGCGACGCGCTATAACCACAATCTGCATCACGCCCATATCGGCGACCTCGACCGGCGCGACGCGACCGAAATCTACGTCATGACGGTTGCCGAATATCAGGCTGCGCCGTGGTGGCGCAGGCTTGGCTATCGGATCTATCGCAGCTTTTTCGTGCTGTTCATCATCGGGCCGACGCTGCTTTATGCCGTGATGTACCGCTGGCCGCGCAATGCGCGCGCTTCCGGTATCGGCGACGTGATCGTGCATGATATTATGGTGGCCGGTGTTCTGGCCGCGCTTTATCTTGGCTTCGGCCCGATCGCGCTGCTGGTCTGGCTGGGGTCGGTGGTGATCGGCACCTCCTGCGGCGTGATCATTCCTTACGTTCAGCATAATTTCGAAACCGTGTACTGGAGCCGCAAACCCGATCTGGATTTCGAAACCGCGGCGATGCAGGGCTCGGCGGTGCTGGATTTCGGATGGTTCTTCGACCTGTGCACCGCCAACATCGCCTATCACGACCTGCACCACCTGAACGCCAATATCCCCTGCTACAACCTGAAACGCTGCCACCGGGAACTGTCGCCGCATTTCAGATCGGTCCGGATCGGTTTTCTCGAAGGGCTCGGATGTCTGCGCTGGAAACTCTGGGACGAAGAAACCTGCCGCATGGTACCGTTTCCCAAGCCCCCCGTGCGGCACCCCGCGAATGCCCAGGTCGACCTCTGACCGGCGTCAGGGATAGATCGTAATCGGCGTGCCGTCCTTGACCATCGCATAGATCTGCTCGATCTCGCGGTCAGTCACGGCAATGCATCCGGCGGTCCAGTCGCGGCCCTTCGTCGGATCGTAATCCCGTCCCTGCCCGTGGATGAAAATATCACCGCCGGGATCGTTGCCCGCTTCCCGGGCAAGCCGCCAGGCAGAGGCATCGGGATAGGAAATCCCCAAGGACAGATGGAAGCGACTGTTGGGATTGCGGCGATTGATCCGATAGGTGCCTTCGGGCGTCTTGCCGTCGCCGAGCCGGGTCTTTTGGCCGACAGGTTCATTGCCCAGCCCGATCTGGTAGCTTTTCAGCGCCTTGTCTTCGTGCATCAGGTGCAACAGGCGCTTTTCCTTCTGAACGACCACGCCGGTGACTTCTGCACCCTGATAGGATCTGAACTTAGAACTGCACGCCGCCACGGCGCACAGGACAAATCCCATCGTCAACAGTTTCAGAAACCGCTTCATGCCTGCCTCGTTTTATTTTTTTGCTAATTTATACAGCATATCCGCCGAAATGAGGAGCGGTTATCGAGTTCTCAGACGTCTTTCCCGGTAAAATACGCGACAAGTTCGACATGGGCGGACCAGCGGAACTGATCCACCACCTGCACCCACTGCAAATCATACCCCGCCTCGGTCAGGATCCGGGCGTCGCGCGCGAAGGTGACCGGATTGCAGGACACGAAGGCGATCTTGGGCACCTCGGAGCCGGCCAGTTCCCTGACCTGCGCCTCGGCCCCGGCGCGCGGCGGATCGATCACCACGGCGTCGAATTTGCGCAGCTCGTCGGGCATCAAGGGGCGGCGGAACAGGTCGCGCGCCTCGTGCGTGACCTTCTTTAGCCCCTCGGCCCGGCGCCATCCCAGGTCAAGCGCCGCAACCATCGCCGCCTCGCCCTCGACCGCGTGCACCTCGGCCCGTTCGGCCAAGGGCAGCGCGAAGGTGCCGCAACCGGCGAACAGGTCCGCCACCTGCGCCGCATTCCCAACGATTTCGCGCACGGCGGCCAGCAGGGCGGCTTCGCCATCCGGCGTGGCCTGCATGAAGGCGCCCGGCGGCGGCGCGACAAGCGCCTTGCCGAAGCGTTGAACGGGCGGTTCGCGCTGGCCGATCACTTCGCCATCCCAGGCCAGCCGCGCCAGCTTATGCGTCTCTGTTTCGGCCGAAAGCGCCAGCCGCAGAGGCTCGTCCAGTTCCTTGCCGCCGCTCACCGCGATATCGAGCCCCACCTCGGACAGGGTGACCAGGACGCTCAGTTCGCCCTTCCGGCTGCCACCGATCGTGGCCAGCTTTTCGGCCACCGGGATCGCCGCCATCAGGTTGGGATTCAGCAGCTGGCAATCGGGGATCTGAATGATCACGTCCGACCCGCGCGCGTGGAACCCGGCCATCGCACCCTTCTTGGTGCGCTTGACCGACAGGCTCGCCCGGCGGCGGGTTTTCGGGGCCGATGTCACGATGGGGCGGAATTCGGCTTCCAACCCCTGCGCCGCCAGCGCCTGGCGCACCACACCCAGCTTCCAGTCGGCCACGAACGTGTCCGAGGCGTGCTGCAACTGGCAGCCGCCGCAGCTCTTGTAATGGCGACAGGGGGCGGCGACGCGATCACCGGACGGCGTCACGATCCGCAAATCGCGCAAACGGTTGCCGTCCAGCGTTCCGCTGACGACCTCGCCCGGCAGGGTCATCGGGGCGAAAACCGGCCCCTCGGCGATGCCATCGCCCTGATGGCCCAGTCGTATGATGGTGAATTCGCTCATGCGCGCCCAATAGCGCGCGAATGCCCGCTTCGGAAGCCCTATTCGGCCGCTTCCGCCGCATCCGACCCGATGAACCCGCCCGATTGCCGTTCCCAGTAGCGCGCGTACAGCCCGCCCAGTACCAGCAATTCGTCATGGGTTCCCTGTTCCACGATACGGCCCTGATCCAGCACGATGATCCGGTCCATCTGCGAAATCGTCGACAGGCGGTGGGCGATGGCCAGCACGGTCTTGCCCTCCATCACCCGTTCCAGCGCGGTCTGGATCGCCGCCTCCACCTCGCTGTCCAAGGCGCTGGTCGCTTCGTCCAACACCAGAATCGGCGCGTCCTTCAGGATCGCGCGGGCCAAGGCGATGCGCTGGCGTTGCCCGCCCGACAGTTTCACCCCGCGTTCGCCAAGGTAGGCCGCGTATCCCTCGCGCCCCTCGTGATCGCGCAGGGTCAGGATGAAATCATGCGCCTCGGCCTTTTGCGCCGCCGCGATCATTTCGGCCTCGCTGGCATCGGGGCGGCCATACAGGATGTTGTCGCGCGCCGACCGGTTGAACATCGCGGTTTCCTGCGTGACCATGCCAATCTGTTGGCGCAGGCTTTCCTGCGTGACGCTGCGCAGGTCTTGGCCGTCGATTTCCAGATGCCCTTCCTCGGGGTCGTAAAGCCGCAGCAGCAGCGCCACCAGCGTCGATTTCCCCGCCCCCGAGGCGCCGACGATGCCCAGCTTTTCGCCGGGGCGCACCACCAGGTCGACATCGCTGACCCCGCCGATTTCGCGGCCATAGGCGAAACTGACATCGCGCAGCGCGATCTCGCCCTGTTCCACCCGCAGATCCCCCGCACCGGCCGCGTTTTCCAGCCGCACCCGCGGGGTCAGCGTTTTCATCCCATCCTCGACCTCGCCGAGGCTGGCATAGATGCCCATCAGCGAAAAACTGAACCAGCCGGTCATCTGCGACAGCCGCAGCGACACGGTGCCGGCGGCCACGATGTCCCCCGCCGTCGCCTGCCCCAGCGACCATAGCCACAGCGTCGCCCCGATCAGCAAGATCGGCAGCAGCCCGGCCACGAACATCAGCGACAACCGGAACCCGGTGGACAGCCACCCGAATTGCAGCGCCTTGTCGCGGAACACGTCCATCGCGCCCAACGCGGCGCGGTCTTCGTGATCGGCCAGCGCGAAGAGCTTCACCGTCTTGATATTGGTGATGGTATCGACCACCTGCCCCGACACCGCTGCGCGCGCGCCCGCCCGTGCGCCGGCGCGTTTGCGCACCCGCGGCAGGAACCAGCGGATCAGCAGGATATAAAGACTAAACCAGCCTAAAAAGGTCAAAGCGATGCGGAAATCGATGGTCAGAAGCAGCACCACCGACCCGATGACCGAAGCCATGGCGAAGGTCACCACATGGATCGATTCCAGTGTCACCTGCGCCAGCGCATTGGCCGCCTGCATCTGTTTCTGCGCGATCCGCCCGGCGAAATCATTGTCGAAAAATTCCACCGACTGGCCCAGAGTCCAGCGATGCAGGCGCGACAGGACCAAGGGCGTCACGTTGGGACCAAGGATCACCCCGTTGGCCAGCGCCGACAGACCGAAGACAACAGGCCGGATCAGGATGAAAAACGCCACGCCAAAGCCGATCAGGGCAAGGTTGGAGCCAGAAAAGTAACCTTCCGGCGCGGCACCCGTCGTGCTGTCGATCACCTTGCCCAGCAGGTAGGCGGTGCCGGCATCGAACATGCCAGCGGCGCTGGACAGCACCGCAGCAACCCCGACCGCGCCCCAGGCATCGGCCAGCGCCCAGCGGATAAAAGCAGCAAGTTTTTGCGGCGGCGGACGGTCGGACGGGCGAAAAGGATCAATCAATCGGGTTGTCATGGCAAACTCACGGGCAAACTGCCTGCCATGAGATAGCACGCTGAAACGAAGGACAAGGGCGGCTCAGCCCAACAACTGGTCCTTACCCGACGTGAAACCTGAAGCGATCCACTCCGCCTCCAGCTGTTTCAGCCGCGCGCCCAAAGCCGGCCCCTGATAATCGGGCATCAGGTCAGCGGCTTTCACCGGGAATTCGCGCCCGGCCGCCGATTTCGCCTCTGCGACCTCGGATTCGGCCAACGGCTGTTCCAACATCGCGGCGCGCAGCGCAAGGATGCCGATGGCGGCCTCGGCCCCGTGTCGATACCCCAGTTCCGCCGCGCCCGTCACCGATGCCATGCCATCGCGATAAAGCTGCAGCCGCTTTTTTTCCCCGTTCGACAGGCGCAGCCCGTGGCCGTCACCGCCAAGACAGGCCAGCCGCAGCATGGGATCGTGCGCCATGTGAAAATGATGCTCGATCGATACCAGCGGCCCCAATGCCCGGTCGTCGGACCCTTCAAGGACCCGCGCCAAGGTGCCGGTCATCCGCATCGAGGCGACCGCTGGCGCCGGTTCCGGCGCGGCCAGCAATTTGCGCATCTCCGCACCGATCCGTTCGCGCGAAAGCGTCTCTATCCCGTCCAGATTCGCCGCGATCGCGGCCAGCGCCTCGGGATCCGGGCCGCCGAACGAATCACCGTACCAGGCGTGGAAGCGGAAAAACCGCAGGATGCGCAGGTAATCTTCGCGGATGCGCAGTTCGGGATCTTCGATGAACCGGACCCGGCGTGCCGACAGATCGTCGATCCCTTCACCCAGCGGATCGGAGATATTGCCAGCCGAATCGGCGTAAAGCGCATTCATGGTGAAATCGCGCCGTTTCGCATCGTCGATCATATGGCTGGAAAACGCCACCACTGCGCGGCGGCCATCGGTTTCCACGTCGCGGCGGAAAGTGGTGATTTCATGCGGAATGTGACCCGAAACCACCGTGATCGTGCCATGATCGATCCCGGTGGGGATCGCCTTCAGCCCGGCGTTGCGGGCCAGTTCGATCACCTTTTCCGGGACCGCGTCGGTGGAAATGTCCAGATCGCTGACCGGGGTCCGCAGCAGCGCGTTGCGCACGCAACCGCCGACGAAATAGGCCTTGTACCCGGCCTCGGTCAGGGCGCGGCAAACGGCCTGTGTTTCAGGTTGGGTTATCCACGCATCCGCAATCTTCATTCCGCCATCCGATCCGCCAACCCCCGCAGGATACGGGCGGTTGCGCCCCAGATATAGTAGGGACCGAAAGGAACGGTGAAATAGTGCCGCTTCCGGCCACGCCATCGGCGCGCCTGAATCTGGAAATTTGCCGGGTTGGCGATGTGATGGAGCGGCACCTCGAACACTTCGTCCACCTCGCCCGGTTCGGGGATGGGCGAAAACTCCGGGCTGACCCGGGCCAGAACCGGTGTGACCTGAAAACTGGTCACGGTTTCATGCGACGGCAGATGACCCAGAACCTGCGCCATGTCGGGATGCAGCCCGACTTCTTCATGCGCCTCGCGCAGTGCCGCGGCGGTCACGTCGGCATCGCCCTCGTCGACCTTCCCCCCCGGAAAGGCGATCTGCCCCGGGTGATGTTTCAGATGCGAGGCCCGCTTGGTCAGGATCAGCTTGATCCCGTCATGACGCTCGACAAATCCGACCAACACGCCGGCGGCGCGCAGCTTGCGCCCCTCGGGCAGCTCAAATTCGGGATTGAGGTCGAAATCTGATGACGACGTGCTGGGACGGCCCAGCGCCCGCATCACCGGATCGAGAGGATCAGGCATCGCCCGGCGTCTTTTTCGCATCGAACCCGACCGTTTCGGGATCAAGATCGTAATGCGCGCCGCAGAACTGGCAATCGGCGGTGACCCGTCCATCTTCCGTGGTCATCTTCTGGATGTCCTTGGCGGAATAGATCGACAGGGTCTGGCGCACGCGGTCTTCGGAACAGGTACAGCCGAACCGGACCGGCTGCGCATCGTACACCCGCGGCTGTTCCTCGTGAAACAAACGCACCAACAGGTCGGTCACGGTCACATGCGGGCCGATCAGTTCCATTTCCTCGACCGAATCGAGCAGGATATTGGCCCGGTTCCAGTTTTCCTCGGCCTCGTCATCCACCAGGTCGCGTGCGTGAAGAAGCCCGCTTTCACCGGTGGCCTCGCTGCCCTTGGCGAAGGGTGACGCTTTCGGCATGTGCTGGATCATCACGCCACCGGCGCGCCAGGATTCGGCGGAACCCGGCTGGGTGGATTTGCCGAAACTCAGCTCGAACCGGGTCGGGATCTGTTCCGACTGCGCGAAATAGGCTTCGGCACATTCCGACAGCGATTTGCCGGCCAGCGGCGTCAGCCCCTGGTACGGCGTCATGCCTTTGCCCTGGTCGATCATGATCGCGAAATAGCCTTCGCCGACCTGATCGAACGGGGTCCCGTCGGTCAGCCGCTCGTCATCATAGCTGGCATAGGCGCGAATCCGGGCCGGTTCGCCTTCTTTCGTCGGTCCGTAGTAATCGGTGGCGATCATCCGCACCGGACCTTTCGACTGCACCTGCAGAGACAGCTTCCAGCGCAGCTTGATCGTCTGGCCGATCAGCGCGGTCAGAAGCGCCATCTCGGCGACCAGAGCTTCAACCACCGGCGGGTAGTCGTGCTGTTCCAGAATATTGCCCAATACCCCGTCGAGCCGCGCAACGCGGCCGCGGATATCGGCTTTGTCCAGCTGGAACGGCAGAACGGTGTCGTCCCAGGCGAGTTTCGATCCAAGTGTCATGGGGTTCCCTTATGCGCTTGGCGTTGGCATACATCCTCAATATAGGCGCGGCAAGCAACACTCCAAGGAAAGCCCGATGATCAGACGCTTCGGAACCCCACCCGAAACCGGGCGGCGCTATACGCTTCGGCCGGGGGCCTATGCGGTTCTCATGCTGGGGAATCAGGTGTTGCTGACCCATCAGGCCGACCCCTGGCCGGAATTCCAGCTGCCCGGCGGCGGAATCGACAAGGGCGAATCGCCGCTGCACGCGCTGCATCGAGAAGTGTCCGAGGAAACAGGTTGGTCGATCGCGGCGCCGCGGCGGCTGGGCGCGTTCCGCCGCTTCACCTTCATGCCAGAATACGACATCTGGGCGGAAAAGCTGTGCACCATCTACGCCGCCCGTCCGGTGCGGCAATTGCGGGCGCCGAGCGAACCCGGCCACAGCGCGGTCTGGATGCCCTTCGACGCCGCCGTCGATGCGCTTGGCAATCCGGGCGACCGGCATTTCCTGTCGCGACTGGACTAGGTCACCTTGTATTCGAACAGGGTGGCGGAAATATCGTCTTCGATATCCTGCCCCGGCTGCAAAAGGCCTTGCAGTTGCTCGAACAGGTGATCGAGGAAATCCTGACCGGTCTTTTTCTGTTCATCGCTGGCGCGCACTAGCCGGATCAACCCTTCCTCGCCCAGCATGTCACCGCCATCCACGTGGCATTCGGTGAAGCCGTCGGAATAGAACAAAAGCCGGTCGCCCGGTTCCATCACCGTTTCGAAATCCTCGTAGTCAAGCCCGGGCAACAGCCCCACCGGCACGCCGCCCTGACCCAGGAATTCCACCGTCCCGTCGGCGCGCAGCAGCAACGGATGCGGATGGCCCGCCTGCACGATCCGCACATGGCCGTTGCTGAGGTCGGCCACGCCGTAAAGCATGGTGAAATATTCCTCCACCTCGGTGTCCGAGGTCACGCGTTCGTTCAGTATTCGCACCGCGTCGGCTGGCGGACGCATCGCGTAAAGCGATTCGAACCGTTTGATCATCGCGACGTTCTGGTCGAAATAGGTGCTCGACAGATTGCCGGCCAGCCGCGCGGTCATCATCGCCGATGTGATCCCGTGGCCGGACACGTCGATGCAATAGAACCCGACGATCGTTTCGTCGGGCGAAAACATGCCCACGAGGTCGCCACCGATATGACCGCAGGGCCTGAGCAGCAAGCTGACCCGCGACGATCCGAAACGGCGCGACAGTTCCGGCAACAGCGATTCTTGTATCTTGCGCGCCTGGATCAGGTCCTTGTCGATTTCTTCATGGGCCTGGCGCAGCCGCTTCAGCGTCTTCGAAATCAACCGGTTCTTTCGCGACAATTCGCGCTGCATGCTCAGGATCCGGGCTCCGGCCGAAATCCGGGCCCGCAATTCATGTGAACTCACCGGTTTGAGCAAGAAATCGTCCGCCCCGGTATCGAGCCCGCGCGCCACCGCACCCTTTTCGTTCTTCGCGGTCAACAGAATGAAGTAACTGTAGTTTTCCTGTGGCAGTTCCCGGAAGGCCTTGCAAAACTCCAGCCCATCCATCCCCGGCATCATCCAGTCACTCAAGATCAGGTCGGGCGGATCGGTACTGCATATCGTCAGGGCTTCTTCCGCCGATGCCGCCTCGGACGTGCTGTATCCCCAGCCCTGCAGGAAGCAGGTCAGAAGCCGCCGTTCCATTTGACTGTCATCGACAACCAGCACCCGCAAGGTCTTTGCATCGGTCGCCGGTATGTCTCTGGCCCGGGAAAAGGCGGACAAGGTTACATCCTTTGCATCCAATAGTTGAACCACGATCCTACACTTCTCGATTTAAAAAGCTGTGAATCAAGTTAATTTTCCGTTCTCTGCGTACAGACTCAGAAATTCTTAAGACCCGCTGCCGATGATGTTCGAGATTTCAAGGGGGTTGAAATGATTGACTGGAACAGGATTGCCGAATTGCGCGAAGATATCGGCCCGGAAGATTTCGAAGAAGTATTCGAACTCTTCCTGGACGAAGTGCACGGCGTGATCGAAAAGCTGCGCAACTGCCCCGATGCAAGCGACCTGGAAAGCGACCTTCACTTTCTCAAGGGCAGCGCCATGAATCTCGGCTTCGCCAACTTTTCGGAAAAATGCTATGTCGGGGAACGCCTGGCCGCGGATGGCCGCAGCGACCGGATCGACATCGCCGCGATCCTCGATTGCTACGACCGCTCGCTGGCGGAATTCACCCAGGACCTGCCAAAGAAATTCGCGGCCTAGATGTTGCCGTCTAGACCAGGAATTCGGCCAGAACCTCGTCATCCGTGATGTCCTGGAAGGTCATCCCGATTTCATCGAGCTGCGTATAAAGCACCTCGAAATTCTCCGGCCGCGACGTTTCGATGCCCAACAGGACCGACCCGAAATTGCGCGCCGATTTCTTCAGGTATTCGAACCTGGTGATATCGTCATCCGGGCCCAGCACGTTCAGAAATTCCTTCAATGCTCCGGGGCGTTGCGGCAGCCGCAGCAGGAAATACTTCTTCACCCCGGCAAAGCGCTGCGCGCGTTCCTTGACCTCGGGCAGCCGTTCGAAATCGAAATTCCCCCCCGACGTGACGCAGACCACAGTTTTGCCCCGGATGTCGTCGCGCAGATCGGCCAGCGCGTCGACCGACAGGGCGCCTGCCGGTTCCAGAACGATGCCTTCGACATTCAGCATATCAAGGATCGTGGTACAGATCCGGTCCTCGGGTGCGGCCAGCACGTGATCGGGATCGGTATGGGCCAGGATTTCGAACGGATAGCCGCCGATCTGCGCCACCGCCGCGCCGTCGACGAAACTGTCGATCTTGTTCAGCTTCACCGGATGCTTGTCGCGCAAGGCCGCGCGCAAACTGGCCCCGCCCGCCGGTTCGACATAGCGCAGCGCGGTATCGGGCGACACCTCGCCCATGTAGCGGGTGATCCCCGCCGACAAACCGCCGCCGCCTACCGGCAGCACCACCATGTCGGGATCGCGGCCCAGCTGCGCGGTGATTTCCGCCGCCACGCTCGCCTGCCCCTCGATCACGTCCAGATCGTCGAAGGGCGACAGGAAATGCCCGCCCTCAGCCGCGCAGTATTCCTGCGCCGCCGCCAGCGTGTCGTCGAAATAGTCCCCGACCATGCGAATTTCGACATTGTCGCCGCCGAAAATCCGGGTCTTGTCGATCTTCTGCTGCGGCGTGGTGACAGGCATGAAAATCACGCCCTTCACGCCGAAATGGCGGCTGACATAGGCCACGCCCTGCGCATGGTTGCCGGCGCTGGCGCAAACGAAAACCTCGCGCGACGGATCGGCGGCCAACACCTTGCCCATCGCGTTCAGCGCGCCGCGGATCTTGTAGCTGCGCACCGGGCTCAGGTCTTCGCGCTTGAGCCAGATATCGGCGCCGTACTTGGCCGACAGGTGATCGTTGCGCAAAAGCGGCGTCGCCGGAAACAGCGCCCGCATCTGTTGTTCGGCCACCCGGGCCTTTTTCAGAAAATCGCTCATGAGACCCTGAGTGGATCATCCTTTGCCCCAAGGCAAGGCCCCGGGGCAAAGAAGACGACAGTATACCGGTCAGGAAAGTTCGCGCCCCTCGACGTAATGGCCGTAGATGGTGGTCATGATACTAAGCGACACCATTCCCACCAATAGGTTAGCAGCATGCTGTATCCCCACGGCAAACGGGATTGAAACTTTCGCGACGAGCAACGGAAGGTAGTAAAACGCTTGGGAAAACAGGGTCGGTAGTGCTGCACAAATAAAAATGGCTCCGACCGCGCCAGAAGTCGCCAAAATGGCATCGTTGATATGAGGCTTTCCGCCGATTTCTGCTTCGGGAAGGACCGGACTGAGACAAAGAAAAGCCGTCATCCCGATCGTGCTCAACAGGACATTAATGCCTACGAAAGCCCAAATTCCAAAGGATTGAAACAAGGCTACTGCCACGAATCCTCCAATGGAAAGCAACACCAGGGCTGGCAAGATAAGGATCAAGGTAATCAGCAGGGACAAACCCAGATACCGCACCATTTGATTGATTTTAAGCGGGGGTATGAAGCCTTTTGGACGTTCATCCAGCAAAATGAACCGGTGCCAGGCAACGGCAGTCCACAAGGCAAGGAACGCGAAGAGTAGCAAAAACAGAAAAAACAGCAGGAATTGGCCTCCACCGGGATTTAGTATGTTTATCTTTGCTCCCGAGAGTAGAAGCTTCGGATTGATGCCAAGAGACAAGCCAGCAGCTGCTATACATCCGATAGTCAGCAATGTTGGTACGAGGAATATCTGAACCACTTCCTTCAAATTTCCAAACACCATCCGCACCGAATGGGTAAACAATTTCAGTCCCTTCATCGGACCCCCTCAAATACAATTTTGAGACACATAAGCGAATTACGATTCGCCCCGCAATCCCCGCCCGCAAGCGCGCCGCCTTGCCCTTGGCCGCAAAACCCGGTATCGCGCTTGAAAAATTGACATATCAGGAGCTCCCATGTCCGCGCCCAAGAAAGTTGTCCTGGCCTATTCCGGTGGCCTCGATACCTCGATCATCCTGAAATGGCTGCAGACCGAATATGGCTGCGAAGTCGTCACCTTCACCGCCGACCTCGGTCAGGGCGAAGAACTGGAACCGGCCCGCAAGAAGGCCGAGCTTCTGGGGATCAAGCCCGAAAACATCTATATCGAAGATGTCCGCGAAGAATTCGTGCGCGATTTCGTCTTCCCGATGTTCCGCGCCAATGCCGTTTACGAAGGGCTGTACCTGCTGGGCACCTCGATCGCGCGGCCGCTGATTTCCAAGCGCATGGTCGAAATCGCCGAGGAAACCGGCGCCGATGCCGTCGCCCACGGCGCCACCGGCAAGGGCAACGACCAGGTCCGTTTCGAACTGGCCGCCTACGCGCTGAACCCCGACATCAAGGTGATCGCGCCGTGGCGGGAATGGGACCTGTCAAGCCGCACCAAGCTGCTGGCTTTCGCCGAACAGAACCAGATCCCGATCGCCAAGGACAAGCGCGGCGAAGCGCCGTTTTCGGTCGACGCGAACCTGCTGCACACCTCGTCCGAGGGCAAGGTTCTGGAAGACCCCGCCGAAACCGCACCCGATTACGTTTACCAGCGCACGGTGAACCCCGAGGATGCGCCGGATCAGCCCGAATTCATCGAAGTAACCTTCGAAAAGGGTGACGCGGTGGCGATCAACGGCGTGGCGATGTCGCCCGCAACGATCCTGACCGAGCTGAACGAACTGGGGCGCAAGCACGGCATCGGCCGTCTGGATTTCGTCGAAAACCGCTTCGTCGGCATGAAGTCGCGCGGCATCTACGAAACCCCCGGCGGCACCATCCTGCTCGAAGCACATCGCGGCATCGAACAAATCACGCTCGACAGCGGCGCCGGTCACCTGAAGGATTCGATCATGCCGCGCTATGCGGAGCTGATCTATAACGGGTTCTGGTACTCGCCCGAACGCGAAATGCTGCAGGCGCTGATCGACAAATCGCAAGAACACGTCACCGGCACCGTGAAGCTGAAGCTTTACAAGGGCTCGGCCTTCACCGTCGCCCGCTGGTCGGATCATTCGCTTTATTCCGAAGCGCACGTGACCTTCGAGGAAGACGCCGGCGCCTACAACCAGGAAGACGCGGCGGGCTTCATCCAACTCAACGCGCTGCGCCTGAAGCTGCTGGCCGCGCGGAACCGCCGCCTGAAAGGCTGACCCGGTTTCCCATCGCAGAACATGAAACGCCCTTCGGAAACGGGGGGCGTTTTCTTTTGGTCAAAACAGATGCGTTCAAAGCTTCAGGGCTGCCAACTGCTCGTAATGCGGCAGCGCCTGTTCCAGTATCTCCGCCGCCTTGCCCTCCAGCACGGGGAGATCACCCTCGGCCGGGTCGAACCCGGTCGATCCATGCACCGCCCCGTACCAATGCGCCGCCCAAACGCCATCATCGGGATGCCCGCCCCGGGGCCAGTGCAGCATCGACGGGATGAAATCCAGCCCGATCGCGGCGCACAGCCTGGTCAGCATCGCTTCGGGATCGCGACGGATATCGCCGCTGTCGATCACCACCGGTTTCTGGCCCAGAGCACGGGCATGATCGTATAGCGCGGTCTGTTGCACAAACCCGATATCGTCCAGCCCGATCCCGTCCCATTTCGCCCCGAAACTGGCGATCACCCGCGCCGGGTGGCGGATCAGGAACACGTTGGCGACCTCGGCCATCCAATCGCGCGGAATGCCGGGGATCATGTGCTGGGTCATGTGTTTCTGGTAAAAATGCGGCTTGTCGCCCGGAACAGGGCCTAACAATGCCTTCGCGACCTTGGCCGGATCCTGCGGCTGCGACGCCATGATCTCGGCCCGCATCGGGTGGTTCAGCCCGGTCAATCGCAGATAGGCGGCATAGAACGGTTCGTCCACCACAGCGCAATCGCCCCGGGCTGCAAAGGAATACATCATCGCCGTCGACAGGTTGCGCGGCCCAGACCACATCGCAATACGCATCGGACTGCTCCTTTTTTAGTATCAGGCTAGACCCGTTCCAGCCGCTTGAGAAGACCGTAAAAAATCGCGGTAACGGGTGCTCAACCCTGCGTGAAATTCGATTGCATCCGCTGGTCAGATCCGAACCGTCCATGCACGATAAGGTCAGGAGGCCAAAGCCATGCTGACATTCACCGACATGAAACCGATATTGCTGTCCTTCGCCATTTTGATCGGCTGGGCGGTGCATTGCGACCGCGCCAACGCCGCGGCGAACGAGGTCCTGACCGTTGCGGGCGGTTGTTTCTGGTGCGTCGAATCCGATTTCGAATCCGTCAAGGGCGTCGAAGGCGTGGTGTCGGGCTATACCGGAGGCCATATCGAAAACCCGACCTATAAACAGGTCAGCCGCGGCGGGTCGGGCCATTACGAGGCGGTGCAGATCCATTTCGATCCCGCCATCGTGTCGCGCGCAACCTTGCTGGACCTGTTTTTCCGGTCGGTCGATCCCACCGACGCGGGCGGCCAGTTCTGCGATCGCGGCGACAGCTACCGCACCGCGATTTTCGTCTCTGATCCGGCCGAAAAGCAGCTTGCGGAACAGGCCAGGGCACGCGCCGAGGCCGCCTTGGGCCGCAAAATCGTGACCCCGATCCTGCAGGCCCGAGCGTTTTACGAGGCCGAAGGCTATCACCAGGATTACTACAAGGGCGACAAGCGCGTGCTGACCCGTTTCGGCCCGATCAAGCAGTCGAAAGCCTATAAACGCTACCGCGATGCCTGCGGCCGCGACCAGCGGGTGCGCGAACTATGGGGCGACGCAGCGCCGTTCGCCAACCACTAGAAAACCGTGCCGGGATGCCGTTCAGGACCAGTCCAGAACCTCTTTCAGGTCCGGGATCACATCCGCCGTGCCCCGCCGCGTCACCATCAGCGCCGAAGCCTTGATCGCGGTCCCGATCGCCTCTTCCGGCGCCATGCCGCGATCGATCCCGGCCAGGAAATAGCCGGTAAAGGTGTCCCCCGCCCCGGTCGTGTCGACCGCATCGACCGGAATCGCATCGAAGCCTATCGCGTCGAACCCGTTCGACCGGTCATAGAACACGCAGCCGGCGGCCCCCTTGGTCACGATCACCGTATCGACGCCCAGCTTCGGCCCCGGCAGCAGACCGGTTTCCTCGACCAGTTGCGCCATTTCGATGTGGTTGAGCACCAGAATGTCGAGATGAGGCAAAACTTGCCGAACCGCCTGCGCCGAAAAGGGCGCGGCGGCATAGGCCACTTTCAGGCCCAGTTTCGATCCTGTTTCGGCTGCATACGCCTGTTCATTTGTTTCGTTCTGCATCAGCAGGATGTCCCCCGGCGCGGCCTCGGACAGAGCCAGGCCGATCGCATCGCGGGAAATTTCACGATTGGCGCCGGGGAAGACGATGATGTGATTTTCCCCCGCCGCATCCAGCGCGATCACCGCGTGCCCGGTCGGTGTATCGAGCTGCGCGATGGGCCGCGTATCGACGCCGTATTCGGTCAGCCGGTCGACCGCCCATTGCCCGTCCGGTCCCACCGCGCCGATATGGCTGACATGGGCGGCGGCGCGGGCGGCGGCGACCGACATGTTGGCCCCCTTGCCGCCCAGCCCCCGTTCCATCGTTTCGGACAGAACGGTTTCGCCGGGTTCCGGCAGATGGTCGACCCCGTAGAAATGGTCGGAATTGATCGACCCGAGGTTCCAGATGGTCATCGGGGCGGTCCTTCCTTATCCGATCTTGCAGGCGGCCAGCAGCGCCATGTTCAGGATGTCGTTCGCGGTCGAGTTGGTCGAACAGATCTGGATTGGTTCATCGACACCTGACAGGATCGGGCCGACCACGGTCGCCCCCGCCATTTCCTGCATCAGCTTGACCGAGATCGACGCCGAATGCCGCGCCGGAACCACCAGGATATTGGCCGGGCCGGTCAGCCGCTGGAACGGATAGGCCTCGGCCGCTTTCGGGTTCAACGCCACGTCGACGGTCATTTCGCCTTCGAATTCGAAATCCACGCCGCGTTTTTCCAGCATACCCGGGGCCAGGTGCATCTTCTCGGCCCGTTCCGATATCGGGTATCCGAAGGTCGAGAAACTGACGAAGGCCACCCGCGGCTCCAGCCCCAGATGCCGCGCCACATCCGCCGACCGTTGAGCGATGGTGGCGAGGTCTTCCTCGTCCGGCCATTCATGCACCAATGTATCCGAAATCAGGACGATCCGGCCCTTGTGCAACAGCGCGGTCACGCCCACTGCGCCGTGTTCGGCATCGGCGTCGAACACGTGGTTGATCAGCTTCAGCACATGCGCCGATTTCCGCGTCGCCCCGGTGATCAGCCCGTCGCCATGGCCATGCGCCAGCATCAGCGACGAAAACACATGCCGGTCGCGCGCGGCCAGCCGGTGAATGTCGTGCCGGTCGAATCCCCTGCGCTGCAGGCGGCGGTACAGGAAATCCTTGTAGGTATCGAGATGCCGGGTATTGGCGGCGTTCACGACTTCCAGTTCGCGCACCGCGTCGCCCATGCCGGCGGCTTCCAGTTTCTGTTTCACATCCGGTTCGCGGCCCACCACCAGCGCCTTGCCCAGGCCGGCCCGCTGATACTGTACGGCGGCGCGCAACACGCGGGGATCGTCGCCCTCGGCGAAAATCATCCGTGCCTGCGCCTTGCGGGCGCGGGCATGGATGCCGCGCATCACGTTTGCGGTCGGGTCCATCCGCGATTTCAGCGACACCTCATAGGCATCCATGTCAATGATCGGGCGGCGTGCCGCGCCGGTATCCATGCCCGCCTTGGCCACCGCCGGCGGGATGGTGTGGATCAGCCGCGGATCGAACGGCGTCGGGATGATGTAATCGCGCCCGAAGGTCAGCGCCTTGCCATAGGCCATCGCGACCTCGTCCGGCACGTCTTCGCGGGCCAGTTTCGCCAGCGCTTCGGCGCAGGCGATCTTCATTTCGTCATTGATCGCGCGGGCGTGGATATCCAGCGCACCGCGGAACAGGTAGGGGAAGCCCAGCACGTTGTTGACCTGGTTGGGATAATCCGACCGCCCCGTCGCCACGATGGCATCGGCGCGTACCGCGTGGGCCTCTTCCGGGGTAATCTCGGGATCGGGGTTCGCCATGGCGAAGATCACCGGGTTGTCGGCCATCGCTTCGACCATTTCGGGCGTCACCGCTCCCTTGACCGACACGCCAAGGAACACGTCGGCGCCCTTCATCGCTTCGTCCAGCGTGCGCAGGTCGGTTTTCACCGCATGGGCCGATTTCCACTGGTTCATGCCCTCGGTCCGGCCCTGGTAAATCACACCCTTGGTGTCGCACACGATGCAGTTCTGATGCTTCGCGCCCATCGTCTTCAACAACTCGATACAGGCGATCCCGGCAGCACCCGCGCCGTTCAGCACGATTTTCACATCCTCGATCTTCTTGCCCGAGATATGCAGCGCATTGATCAGACCCGCCGCACAGATCACCGCCGTGCCGTGCTGGTCGTCGTGGAAGACCGGAATATCCATTTCTTCCTTCAGGCGCTGTTCGATGATGAAGCATTCCGGCGCCTTGATGTCCTCGAGGTTGATGCCACCGAAGGTCGGCCCCATCAGCTTCACCGCCTTGATGATTTCTTCGGGATCCTCGCTATCCAGTTCGATATCGATGGAATTGACGTCGGCGAAACGCTTGAACAGCACCGCCTTGCCTTCCATCACCGGTTTCGAGGCCAGCGCACCCAGATTGCCCAGGCCCAGAACGGCGGTGCCGTTGGAAATCACCGCAACGAGGTTGCCCTTGTTGGTGTAATCGTAGGCCGTTTCGGGATTTTCCGCGATCGCTTCGCAGGGCACCGCGACGCCGGGGGAATAGGCCAGGGACAGGTCGCGCTGCGTGGTCATCGGTACGGTCGCGGTGATTTCGAATTTCCCGGGGGTTGGTTCCAAATGGAAGGCCAAGGCCTCTTCCGGGGTAACTTTCTGCTTTGTCATCTGTCTGGCCTGAAATTAATGTAGTCGAAGCCTCTTACAGCGGGAACGCCCGCGTCTCAACAGAAACACGTTTTCGCCTTTCGTCCCGGTCCCGTGATTTGTAAGGTCTGCCGAAACGAAACGGGGGTAAATCGTGTCAGCAGTAACGCCCATGATGGCGCAATATCTGGAAATCAAGGACGCGCATAAGGACGCGCTTCTGTTCTACCGGATGGGCGATTTTTACGAGATGTTCTTCGACGATGCGGTCGCCGCATCCGAGGCGCTGGACATCGCTTTAACCAAGCGCGGCAAGCACGCGGGCGAAGACATCCCGATGTGCGGCGTGCCGGTGCATTCCGCCGAAGGCTACTTGCTGACCCTGATCCGCAAGGGATTCCGCGTCGCCGTCTGCGAACAGATGGAAGACCCGGCCGAGGCCAAGAAACGCGGGTCGAAATCCGTGGTGCGGCGCGAAGTGGTGCGGCTGGTGACCCCCGGGACGCTGACCGAGGAATCCCTTCTGGAGGCCCGGCGACACAATTTCCTCAGCGCCTACGCTCTGGTGCGGGACGAAGCCGCGCTGGCCTGGGTCGATATTTCGACCGGGGAATTCCACGTGATGCCGCTGCCCCCGGTGCGGCTTGGCCCCGAATTGGCGCGGTTGATGCCGTCCGAGGTCGTGGTGTCCGAGGCGCAAGAGGCCGATTTGGCCGAAATAGTGTCTGAATCCGGTGCATCCCTGACCCCGCTGTCTCGCGCCGTTTTCGACAGCACCAGCGCCGAAAAACGGCTGTGCGCGCTGTTCGAAGTGTCGTCGCTGGACGCGTTCGGCCAGTTTTCCCGCGCCGAGGTGTCGGCGATGGGCGCCGTGGTCGAATATCTGGAAATCACTCAGAAGGGCAAACTGCCGCTGTTGCGCAAACCGCATCGCGAAGCGCAAGCGCGGGTGATGCAGATCGACGCAGCCACAAGGCGCAACCTGGAACTGACCCACGCGATGAACGGCGGACGAGCCGGTTCTCTGCTGGCCACCATCGACCGCACCGTCACCGCCGCGGGCGCGCGGTTGCTGGAACGGCGGGTATCCAGCCCCTCGCGCGTGCTGTCGGTGATCCATGACCGGCTGGCTGCAGTGGATTTTGCGGTGGAACAGGGTCGAATGCGGGCCGAGCTGCGTGACGAGCTGCGCAAGGTGCCCGATCTGGATCGCGCCCTGTCGCGGCTGGGGTTGGATCGTGGCGGGCCGCGCGATCTGGCGGCGATCCGCAACGGGCTGGATCAGGCCGGGCAGATTTCGCAACACATCTCGCCGCTCGACCTGCCTGCGCTGCTGAAGGATGCCGCTGGCGCGCTGGTGGGCCATGACGAATTGCTGGACCTGCTGGATCAGGCGCTGATCGCCGAACCGCCGCTGCTGGCCCGCGATGGCGGGTTCATAGCGCCGGGTTTCGACGAAGAACTCGACGAAATGCGCCAGTTGCGCGACGAAGGCCGCGGCGTGATCGCGCAGATGCAGGCTCAATACCAGCAGGAAACCGGCATTTCCTCGCTCAAGATCAAGCACAACAACGTTCTGGGGTACTTCGTCGAGGTCACCGCGACCCATGCCGACAAGATGCTGTCGGAACCGCTGTCCAACACGTTCAAGCACCGGCAGACCACGGCAAACCAGGTCCGTTTCACCACCGTGCCGCTGTCGGAAATGGAAACCAAGATCCTGAACGCGGGCGGCCGGGCGCTGGAGATCGAAAAGCGTCTGTTCGAAACCCTGCGTCAGGCCATCCTGACCCACGCCGACCAGATCAGCGTCGCCTCGCGCGCGCTGGCGGAACTGGACCTTGCCACATCGCTGGCCGATCTGGCCCGGTCCGAGGATTGGGCGCGGCCCACGGTAGATGACAGCCGAAGATTGCACATCGAAGGCGGCCGTCACCCGGTGGTCGAACAGGCACTAAAGAAACAGGGCGGCGCACCCTTCATCGCCAATGATTGCGATCTGGCCGAGGGCAGCGACGGCGCCGATATTTGGCTGCTGACCGGCCCCAACATGGCCGGTAAATCGACCTTCCTGAGGCAGAATGCGCTGATCGCGCTGCTGGCGCAGATGGGCAGCTATGTGCCAGCAAGAAAAGCCGAGATTGGACTGGTCAGCCAGCTGTTCAGCCGCGTCGGCGCGTCGGATGACCTGGCGCGCGGGCGGTCGACCTTCATGGTGGAAATGGTGGAAACCGCCGTGATCCTCAATCAGGCCGACGACCGGGCGCTGGTGATCCTCGACGAAATCGGGCGTGGCACGGCGACCTATGACGGGCTGTCCATCGCCTGGGCGACGCTGGAACATCTGCATGACGTGAACCGCTGCCGGGCGCTTTTCGCCACCCATTACCACGAATTGACCAACCTCGCGGCGAAGCTCGACGGGGTGGAAAACGCCACCGTCGCGGTGAAGGAATTCGAAGGCGAGGTGATTTTCCTGCATGAGGTGCGCAAAGGCGCCGCCGACCGGTCCTATGGTGTGCAGGTGGCGAAACTGGCCGGCCTGCCCGATGCGGTGGTGGAACGCGCGCGGGTGGTTCTGGACGCGCTGGAAAAGGGCGAACGGGAAGGCGGCAAGAAACAGGCGGTGATCGACGATCTGCCGCTGTTTTCCGCCGCGCCCGCCCCTGCCCCTGCCACGCAAAAGGGCCCCGATCCGCTGGAACAGAGACTGGATGGCATCATCCCCGACGAACTTACCCCGCGCGAGGCATTGAACCTGATCTATGAGTTGAAAGCGCTGAAAGCAGGCTGATCACCAGCTGCCGCTGGCGCCGCCGCCGCTGGATGATCCTCCACCGAAGGACCCGCTGGACGAACTGGAGGAAGATTTGCGTGGAATGATCCGCGTCACCGACCAGCGGTCGTCGCAATTCAGGCAATGGTAATCGATCCGTTTCGTACCGGTCGACGCGGTGGTCGCGGCTTGCAGAATCTCGGTATCGCCTTCGACCGTCTTGTATCCGCAGGACCGGCAGGCGGAATAGCGGCTGAACCAGGCCTTGTAGGCTTCGATCGTCACGTGGTCGCATTTCGGGCATTGCCAGACATCGTAATCGACGCTTTTCAGTTCCTCTTCGGTGATCTGGCCTTTTTGCAGGTGTTTGTCGTCCCATCCTTCGTCCAGCCGTTCCATCCGCGACCCGTCATTCGGGCAAATCCGCGGCTTGTTGCGCTGCCATCGGCGGTACGCCTGCACCGGAAAGCCCAGCAACGGCGCCAGGATCACGAAAATCCAGCCGCCTATCCAATCGAGGAACCGCCTGCCCCGGCTCAGCGCCTTTTGCGCGAGGTTGGCGTCGTATTCCCCGGGAAAGCTGCCGGTGAGATCGAAAATCACCGCATCCACCCCGTCCTCGATCCCCGTCACATAGTCGTCGCGCTTGAAGCTGGGAACGATCTCTTCGTCGATGATCCGCTGCATCGGGGCGTTTTTCGATACGCCGTAGCCGGATCCCACCTCGATCCGTAATTTCCGGTCATACCGCGCCACCAGCAGCATCACACCGTCATTGCGTTCGGCATTGCCGACGGCCCAGTAGTTGAAGAGCCCGGTGGCGAAGGGTTCGATGCCGCCTTGATGCCCGTAATCCGACATCCTGTAGATGGTGACCACGGTAAACTCGATACCGCGCGCGACGCGCAATTCCTTCAGCTTGTCTCGAATGCGGTCCTCGTCCTGTTCCGGCAGCAGGCCGGCAAGGTCGTTCACATAAATCTCTGTGTAGTCGGGATAGGTCTGCGCCTGCGCGGCAATCGCGGAAAGGCCCAGGAAAAGAAAAGCTATGAGGTGTTTCAAAACAAAAAAGCCCCCAAAAGAATGGGGGCCTTTTAACATGACTGCGGTCTTCTGTTTAGCCGGGATTGGACGACACGCCGACCTGCGCCGGGCGCAGCAGGCGATCGTGCAGCATGAAACCGTCGGCGGAAACCTGAATGATTTCGCCCGCCACCGTGTTCGGCACCGGGGCTTCGAACATCGCTTCGTGCACCTGCGGGTCGAACTTGTCGCCGATTTCCGGCGAAATCACTTCGATCCCATGTTTTTTGAACACGTTCAGCAATTCGCGCATGGTCAGTTCGATCCCTTCGATCATCGCGCCCATCTGTTCGCGCTGTTCATCGGTCACCGCATCCATCGCGCGTTTCAAGTTGTCGAACACCGGCAGCATGTCGCGGGACAGCTTCGACCCGCCGTACTGTTCGGCTTCGCGGCGCTGCTTGTCGGCGCGCTTGCGGGAATTTTCCGCATCCGCCAGGGCGCGCATGAACTTGTCCTTGTAATCGTCACGCTCGGTGCGCAAGGCGTCGATTTCGGCTGCCTCGTCCGTGATCTCGGTTTCTTCCTCGGCAAAGGCTTCGGCCTCGGCGGCCTCGATATCGTCGAGAAATTCGTTTTCCTTGGGCATGTGCCACCTTCCAACTTTAGCTGCGGTCGGAAATCATCCGTCCAACCAGCTGTGCCGTATAGTCCACAATCGGCACGATCCGCCCATAATTGAGGCGTGTGGGCCCGATGACCCCGACCGCACCGACTATCTTACGATCAGCGTTCATATAGGGAGACACCACCAAAGAGGAACCCGAAAGTGAGAAAAGTTTGTTCTCCGAGCCGATAAAAATCCGCACGCCATCGCCTGCTTCGGTCAGATCAAGGAAATCGGCAATGTCCCGCTTGCGTTCCAGGTCATCGAACAGGCTCCGGATGCGGTCCAGGTCCTCTTCTCCGCCCTCGCCCTGCAACAGATTCGACCGGCCCCGCACGATCAGGCGTTCATGTTCGTCGCCGTCGCCATCCCACAGCGCCAGCCCGCTTTCCACCAGGTCGCGCGCCAGAACATCGATTTCCTGCCGCCGCTCATCGATCTGCTGCCGGATCGCGCCGCTCAGTTCGCTCAGCGTTTTGCCTTCGACCAGGGCATTGACGAAATTCGCCGCCTCCCGCATCGAGGACGGGGTTTGCCCGGCCGGCGGGGTGAACAGGCGGTTTTCGACGTGGCCGTCGGCAAACACCAGAACCACCAGCGCCCGGTCCGCGCCCAGCGACACGAATTCGACATGCTTGATCGGCGCTTCATGCTTCGGCGCCAGGACCAGCGATGCCCCCCGTGTCACGCCGGACAAGGCGGTGCTGACCCGGTTCAGGATGTCGGGCACGTCGCCTGCATTGCTGCTGACGGTTTCATCCAGCTTCTGGCGGTCGGATTGATCCAGATCGCGCACTTCCAGCAACCCGTCGACGAACATCCGCAGGCCGATCTGAGTCGGCACCCGCCCGGCGGACACATGCGGGCTGTCCAGCAGGCCCATGAATTCCAGATCCTGCATCACGTTGCGGATCGTGGCAGCGCTGACCTTTTCGCTCATTTCACGGGTCAGGCTGCGCGACCCGACCGGATCGCCGCTCGACAGATAGCTTTCGACGACGCGGCGAAACACTTCGCGCGACCGATCGTTCATCTGTGCCAGAATGTTCTTGCCGTCATCCATTCGCGAAACCCTGCTCAGGGTCATTAAAGAGGTTGTGCCGCAAAGGTCAATCGGGGTTGCGTTTGACGCGCCCAGCCCTGTATCCCCGCACTAAACGGACAAGGGGAAATGTCATGCGGCCATCTGGTAGAGATTTAAGTGAAATGCGCACGGTTTCAATCGAAACCGGCGTAACAAAACATGCAGAAGGGTCCTGCATGATCCGTATGGGCGATACCCATGTCCTGTGCACCGCGACGCTGGAAAACCGCGTTCCGCCCTTCATCAAGGGGTCCGGGCTGGGCTGGGTCACGGCGGAATACGGCATGCTGCCGCGGTCGACCACGTCGCGCATGCGCCGCGAAGCCACCGCGGGCAAGCAGGGTGGAAGAACCGTTGAAATTCAGAGGCTTATCGGTCGCTCCCTGCGAGCAGGCGTGGATCGCGTGGCGCTTGGCGAACGCCAGATCACCATCGATTGCGACGTGATCCAGGCCGATGGCGGTACCCGCTGCGCCGCGATCACCGGCGGCTGGGTGGCGTTGCGCCTGGCGGTGGACAAGCTGATGAAGGCCGGCGACGTCTATTCCGATCCCCTGATCCAGCCGGTCGCCGCGGTCAGCTGCGGCGTTTATGCCGGTCAGCCGGTACTGGATCTGGATTACCCCGAAGACAGCGAAGCGGGCGTTGACGGCAATTTCATCATGCTGGGCAACAAGCAGCTTATCGAGGTGCAGATGTCGGCCGAGGGCGCGACCTATTCGCGCGACCAGATGAACCAGCTGCTGGACCTGGCTGAAAAAGGCGTCGAAGAACTGGTTTCGGCGCAGCGGGCTGCGGTCGATGCAGCGTAAGTTCGACGGAGATCAGCTGGTCCTGGCCAGCCACAACAAGGGCAAGCTGCGCGAAATCGCGGCTTTGCTCGCCCCGTTCGGGATCACCGTGACCTCGGCCGCCGATCACGGGCTTGAGGAACCGGAAGAAACCGAAGACACCTTCGCCGGCAATGCCCGGATCAAGGCGCATTACGCGGCCAAGCAAACCGGCCTGCCCGCCCTGTCCGACGACAGCGGCATCACGATCGAAGCGCTGGACGGCGCGCCGGGCGTCTACACCGCCGATTGGGCCGAAACGCCGAACGGGCGCGATTTCCCGATGGCGATGGAAAAGACCTGGAATCTGCTGGAGGAAAAGAACGCTCCCTTCCCGCGCAAGGCGGCGTTCAACTGCACCCTCTGCCTTGCCTGGCCCGATGGCCATGACGAAATTTTCGAGGGCAAGGTCGAAGGTCAGGTCACATGGCCGATGCGCGGCGAACAGGGCTTCGGCTACGATCCGATCTTTGTTCCCGACGGGTTCGACATTACATTTGGTGAAATGGACCCGGAAAAGAAACAGGACATGAGCCACCGCGCGGACGCCTTCCGCAAGCTTGTGAAGGGCTGCTTTGAGTGAAGATTGGCAACAGGGGGGCTTCGGCCTCTACCTGCATTGGCCGTTTTGCGCCGCCAAGTGCCCCTATTGCGATTTCAACAGCCATGTGGCGCGTAAAATCGACCAATCCCGCTGGCTCAAGGCCTATCTGGCCGAACTAGACCGCTACGCCGAAGAAGTCCCGCACCGCGTTCTGAATTCCATCTTCTTCGGCGGCGGCACGCCCAGTCTGATGGACCCCGAGGTGGTAAACGCCATCCTGGAACGTGTCCGCCAGATCTGGCCGCAGGCAAACGATCTGGAAGTCACTCTTGAAGCTAATCCCGGATCCGTCGAAGCGGGCCGGTTCGCGGCCTATGCACAGGCCGGGGTCAGCCGCGTATCGATGGGGATTCAGGCCCTGAACGACCGCGATCTGCGCCGTCTGGGCCGCATCCACACCGTCGAGGAAGCGCGCAAGGCCTTCGACATCGCCCGCACGCAGTTCGACCGCGTCAGTTTCGACCTGATCTATGCCCGCCAGGACCAAAGCCTGCAGGATTGGCGCGCCGAACTGACCGAGGCGCTGTCGATGGCGATCGACCATGTATCGCTGTACCAACTGACCATCGAACAGGGCACCGCCTTCGGCGACCGCTACAACCGCGGATCGCTGCGGGGCTTGCCCGAAGACGATACCGCAGCCGACATGTACGAGGCGACGCAGGACATTTGCGGTGCCGCCGGGTTCACCGCCTATGAGGTGTCGAACCACGCCAAACCCGGCGCGGAATCGCGCCATAACCTGATTTACTGGCGCTATGGCGATTACGTCGGTATCGGCCCGGGCGCCCATGGCCGCATCACCCTGAACGGCCAACGCATCGCCAGTGAAACCGAACTGGCCCCCGGAAAATGGCTGCACGGCGTGGAAAGCGGCACCGGGGCGGAAACCCGGCGCGCGCTGACAGGGTTGGATCAGGCCGGTGAATACCTGATGATGGGGCTGCGGATCAGCGAAGGCATAGATGTTGATCGCTATACGGCTCTCGCCGGACAGCCCTTGAACGCGGGAAAACTGAGCTATCTGACGGATATCGGAATGATTACGCCGTCTGCGTCAAATCTGCGCGTGACAGATCAGGGGCGCATGGTACTGAATGCGGTGATCAGGGAATTGTTGGTGGACGGCTGATGCGCGTTTTCTGGGCTATCTTGGGTTTGATCAGTGTCGCTTTGGGCCTGATCGGTGTCTTTTTGCCGCTTATCCCGACGGTGCCCTTCATGTTGCTGGCCGCTTTCTCATTCGCCCGTTCCAGCGAACGTTTGCACGGCTGGCTGATCGAACACCCGACATTCGGGCCTTCGATCGTCGATTGGCAAGAACGCGGCGCGATCAGCGCCAAGGGCAAACGGATCGCCACCCTGTCCATCGTCGCGGTTTTCACGATATCGCTGATCATGGGGCTGCGCCCCATGATCCTTGTCATTCAGGCAATCACGCTTGGCGCGGTCCTGACGTTCATCTGGACCCGGCCTAACTCATGACCGACAGCTTGCGACACAATTCGTCCAGCTGATCGAAATCCCTGTAGGAAATCATCAACATCCCGCTTTCCTTGCCGGGATCGTGGTCGATCAGCACCTTCATGCCCAAAGCGGCGGACAGATCATCCTCCAGCGCGCGGGTATCGGCATCCTTTTCAAGCGACTTCGGCGCCTTCTTTTCCGGCTTTGCGGTCTCGTTAAAGATATCGCTGGCAGGCTTCTTGGCCAGCCGTTCGGTTTCCCGCACCGACAGCCCGGAATGGATCACCTTTTTCGCCAAGGTCACCGGATCGTCCGAGGTGATCAGCGCCCGGGCATGCCCGGCGCTCAGCTTGCCTTCGCGCAGGAATTCCTGCACCTCCTCGGGCAATTGCAGCAGCCGCACCAGGTTGGCGATGTAGCTGCGGCTTTTGCCCAGAACCTCGGACAGCTTTTCCTGGGTATGGCCGAATTTTTCCATCAACTGCTTGTAACCGGCGGCTTCTTCGACCGGGTTCAGATCGGCGCGCTGGATGTTTTCGATGATCGCGACTTCCAGAACCTCGGTATCGTCGAAATCGCGCACGATCACCGGGACCGTGTGCTGCATCGCCATCTGTGCCGCCCGCCAGCGACGTTCACCGGCGACGATTTCGTAAATTCCCTTTGCGCCCGGCTTTTCCCGCACGATCAGCGGCTGGATGATGCCCTTTTCCCGGATCGAAGACGCCAGTTCGTCCAGTTGTTCCTTGGTGAAGGTGCGGCGCGGCTGATCCGGATTCGGCTGTACCTTTTCGATCGGCACCATCATGTCGGGCCGGCGCGTGGTTTCACCGGTTTCGATGCTTGGCGGTGTCGGGTTCACATCGGCCATCAGCGCCGACAATCCACGGCCCAGGCCACGGGTTTTGGGTTTCTCGCTCATTTTTGCCCCTTTTTTTATTGTGCCGCGATGCGGATATTCTTCGACAGCAATTCCTTGGCCAGTTGCAGATAGGCCTGCGCGCCCTTCGATGTCGGGTCGTAATCCAGAACCGGCACCGCGTAAGACGGCGCTTCGCTGACCCGGACGTTGCGCGGAATCACCGTGCTGAACACCAGATCGCCGAGGTTGTCTCGCGCATCCGCTTCAACCTGTTGGGACAAGTTGTTGCGTGCGTCATACATGGTCAACACAATACCTTCGATCCGCAGCCCCGGATTGGCGCTTTGCCGCACCTCGCGGATCGTCAGCATCAGCTGCGACAGCCCTTCCAGTGCAAAGAATTCCGATTGCAGCGGAACCAGTACCGAATGCGACGCGACCATCGCGTTCACCGTCAGCAGGTTCAGCGAGGGCGGACAATCGATCAGGATGAAATCGTATTCATGCGCGTCCATCGCGTGCTGGCGCAGCGCGTCATGCAGCAGGAAGGACCGCTTTTCGTTTGACATCAGCTCGATATCGGCCGAGCTCAGATCGACGGTGGCCGGGATGATATCCATCCGCTCGGTGCGGGTCGGCTGAATCACCTTGTCCAGATCGCTGTCGTCGATCAGCAGGTCGTAGGTGGTGTAATCGCGGTTTTCGGGGTCGATGCCCAGCCCGGTCGACGCGTTACCCTGCGGATCCAGATCGACCACGAGAACCTTCATGCCTTCCGCCGCCAGCGCCGCGCCGAGGTTGATCGTCGTCGTGGTTTTGCCCACCCCGCCCTTCTGGTTGGCCACGGCGATGATTTTCGGCCCCGGAAGGCGGGTCGGATCAGACATGTTCGATTCCCTCGATTCGCAAAATGACGGCTCCGCTATCGGTTTCACTTGTAAATGGCTTACAGGTGAATCGCCACTTTTGCTGCGCTTCCCGAACTTCTTTTTCCCAATTGACGCCTTTTGGAAACAAGGCCACGCCGCCCTGCCCCAAATGTCGGGCAGCAAAGCCCAGAAGCGTCGAAAGGTCGGCCAGCGCCCGGGCTGAAATCACATCCGAATGCAAGGGCGGGATGTTTTCGATCCGTTCATCCATCACCCGCACCGAAATTCCGGTTTCCCGGATCACCGTGCGCAGGAAGGCCGCCTTGCGGGTATCGCTTTCAACCAGCGTCACCAGCATATCCGGCGCCTTTTCCGCCGCCAGGATCGCAATCACCAGCCCGGGGAATCCGCCGCCACTGCCTAAGTCGGCCCAGCTTCGCGCGCCCTCGGGAAGATGACGGAACACCTGCGCCGAATCGACAAAATGCCTGTCCCACAGGGTTTCCAGCGTGGACCGGGCGACGAGGTTGATCTTGGGATTCCACTTTTCCAGCAGCGCGGCATAGCGTTCCAGCCGCGCCATTGTTTCACGTGAAACATCGATGCCGATCTGTCTCACGCGGATTTTTCCCGTTTCACCTGCCGCAGCTTGGCCAGCAGCAGCGTCAGCGCCGCCGGGGTCATGCCCTCTACCCGCGATGCCCGCGCAAGGTTCTCCGGCCGTGCCTGTTTCAGCTTCAACTTCAATTCGTTCGACAGGCCTTCAATGCTGTCATAGCTGAAATCTGCTGGAATCACCTGCAGCTCATCGCGCTTCACCGCTTCGACATCGCGTTGCTGCCGTTCGATGTAATTGGCGTAAAGCGCGTCCTTTTCCAGCTGGCCGCGGGTTTCCATGTCGATATCCGACAGCTGCGGGTCCAGATCGATCAGCTTGTCGAAATCGACATCCGGGAAGGACAACACCTGGTACAGGCTGCGCCGCGCGCCGTCCTGATTGACGTTGAACCCGTGTTCCTTCAGGTGGCGCGGGGTGAAGCTCGACGTTTTCAGACGCGCCTCGCCGGCTTGAAGCCTCTCCATCTTGTCCTCGAACGCGGCTTTGCGCGTCTCACAGACGCAGCCGACCTCGATCCCCTTGGGCGTCAGCCGCTGATCGGCGTTGTCGGCGCGCAAGGAAAGCCGGAATTCGGCGCGAGAGGTGAACATGCGATAGGGTTCCGACACGCCACGCGTGATCAGGTCGTCGATCATCACGCCGATATAGCTGTCAGAACGGCTGAACAGCACCGGATCGCGACCCAGGGCCAAGGCGGCGGCGTTCAGTCCGGCAACCACCCCCTGCGCGGCGGCTTCCTCATAACCGGTCGTGCCGTTGATCTGCCCGGCCAGGAACAGCCCCGGTACCGATTTCACCGCAAGCCGCGAATCCAAAGCGCGGGGATCGACGTAGTCGTATTCGATGGCATAGCCGGGCTGCAGGATCTCGGTATCTTCCAGCCCATAGATCGAATGCACGTAATCGCGCTGCACATCTTCGGGCAGCGATGTCGAAATCCCGTTGGGATAGACGGTGTGATCATCCAGCCCTTCGGGTTCCAGGAACACCTGGTGCGAGGTCTTGTCGGCGAACCTTACGATTTTGTCCTCAATCGACGGGCAGTATCGCGGCCCTACCCCTTCGATATGGCCGCCATACATCGCCGAGCGTTCCAAGTTTTCACGGATGATGTCGTGCGTGCGTTCATTTGTGTGGGTGATGCCGCAGGAAATCTGCCGCACCGACGGGCCCTTGGACAGGAAGGAAAACATCACCGGGTCGTCATCGCCCGGCTGCATTTCCAGCAGGTCCCACTTGATCGTGCGTCCGTCCAGACGCGGCGGGGTGCCGGTTTTCAGACGGCCCAACGGCAATTCGAACCCATCGATCCGCTCGGCCAGCTTGACCGAGGGCTTGTCGCCCATCCGCCCGCCGGGGCGCCGTTCGTCGCCGATATGAATGACGCCGCGCAGGAACGTCCCGGTGGTCAGAACCACCTGTTTCGCCTTCAATTCCGACCCATCGGCCAAAACCACACCGGCAACGCTGTCGCCCTGCATGATGAAATCGGTGGCTTCGCCTTCGACGATGCTCAGGTTCGGCTGCGCCTCGATCTCGGCCAGCATCGCCTGGCGGTATAGCTTTCGGTCGGATTGACAGCGCGGCCCCTGCACCGCCGGGCCCTTGCGGCGGTTGAGCAGCCGGAACTGGATGCCGGACACATCCGCGACACGCCCCATTACACCATCGAGCGCATCGACCTCGCGCACAAGGTGGCCCTTGCCCAGACCGCCGATCGCCGGGTTGCAGGACATCACGCCGATGCCGTCTTTGCGCAGGGTAATCAGCGCAGTGCGCGCACCCATCCGGGCCGCGGCATGGGCCGCGTCCGATCCGGCATGCCCGCCGCCAATCACGATCACATCGAAGTCGAATTGTTTCACGTGAAACACTCCTCACTTCCCAAGGCAGAAACTGGCGAAGATTTCGTCCAGCAGGTTTTCAACATCGATCCGGCCGACCAGCGCATCCAGAGCGCGGATCGCCGTCCGCATTTCTTCGGCCGCGATATCGGTCATGTCCTCGCCCATCGCCACCAGTCTTTTCGCCTCATCGAGCGCGGCAACCGCGTTCTGCATCGACACGCGATGACGTTCACGGGTGGCGATGCCGATATTTGCGGTGCGCTGCGACAGGCGTTCGGTGATCTGATCTATCAGATTCGCAACGCCTTCTCCACTCGCTCCGGACACAGCACCGGATTTATCGCTCAGCAGGTCGGCCTTGGCCTTCAAAACGATATCGTCGGGCAGCGGTTCGAAATCCGGTTTCTGGTCGCCCTCGACCAGGAACACCCGCAGATCGGCCAGCCCGGCCCGTTCGCGGGCGCGCTTGATGCCAATCTCTTCGACCTTGTCCTGGGTTTCTCGCAATCCGGCTGTATCCAGCAGCGTCACCGGCAGCCCGGCCAGATCCATTCGGACCTCGATCACATCGCGCGTCGTGCCGGCATATTCCGAGGTGATCGCCGCATCGCGCCCCGCCAGGGCGTTGAGCAGGGTCGATTTCCCGACATTCGGCGCGCCGACGATGGCGACCTCGAACCCGGTACGGACCCGTTCAGCCGCCGAAACCCCCGCGATTTCCTTGGACAGAGACGCAATCACACGATCCAGAAGTTCGTTCACTTCCGGCGACACGTCGACCGGGATGTCCTCATCCGCGAAGTCGATCGTCGCTTCCAGAAGCGAGGCCGCGCGGATCAGGTCGCGTCGCCATTCCTCGGCCCAGTTGCCCAGATCGCCGGACAGAACGCGCAGCGCCTGGCGCCTCTGTGCCTCGGTTTCCGCCTCAATCAGGTCGGCCAGCCCTTCGACCTGGGCCAGGTCCAGACGGCCGTTTTCAAGCGCTCGGCGGGTGAATTCCCCCGGTTCCGCCTGCCGCAGCCCATCCATGTTGCCCAGTTCGCGCAGGACCGAGGCCACAACCGCCACCGATCCGTGCAATTGAAGCTCGACCACCGCTTCGCCGGTGAAACTGGATTTGTCCGGGAAGGTCAGGACCAACGCCTCGTCCAGCCGCACCCCCTGCCCGTCCCTGAGCAGCCGCAGGCCGGCCTTGCGCGGATCCGGCAACATTCCGGCCAGCCGTTCACCCGCGGCATGCGCCAGCGGGCCGGACACGCGGATCACCGCGACCCCGGCCTTACCGTGGGCCGTGGCAAGGGCGAAAATCGTGTCCATCTGTCAGGTCCCGCAAAGGCTTCAGCCGTTCATCGAATCGAAGAACTCGCTGTTGGTCTTGGTCTGTTTCAACTTCGAAATCAGGAATTCGATCGCGTCGGTGGTTCCCATCGGGTTCAGGATGCGGCGCAGAACAAAGGTTTTCTGCAGATCCTTCGGATCGACCAGCAGGTCTTCTTTCCGGGTACCCGATTTAAGGATGTCCATCGCCGGGAACACGCGCTTGTCGGCGACCTTGCGGTCGAGAACGATCTCGCTGTTGCCGGTGCCCTTGAATTCTTCGAAGATCACTTCGTCCATGCGCGAACCGGTATCGATCAGCGCGGTGGCGATGATGGTCAGCGATCCGCCTTCTTCGATATTCCGGGCCGCACCGAAGAACCGCTTCGGCCGCTGCAGCGCGTTGGCATCCACACCACCGGTCAGAACCTTACCCGAGGACGGCACCACGGTATTGAAAGCCCTACCAAGTCTTGTGATCGAATCGAGAAGGATAACAACATCTCGTTTATGTTCGACCAAGCGCTTGGCCTTTTCGATGACCATTTCCGACACCGCAACGTGACGGGTCGCAGGTTCGTCGAAGGTCGAGGAAATCACTTCCCCTTTCACAGACCGCTGCATGTCGGTGACTTCTTCGGGCCGTTCGTCGATCAGCAGAACGATCAGGTAGGTTTCCGGGTGGTTGGTTTCGATCGAATGCGCGATGTTCTGCAGCAGAACCGTCTTACCGGTCCGCGGCGGCGCCACGATCAGCGACCGCTGGCCCTTGCCGATGGGCGCGACCAGGTCAATGATCCGGGCCGACCGGTCCTTGATCGTCGGATCCTCGATTTCCATCTTCAGACGTTCATCGGGATAAAGCGGCGTCAAGTTGTCGAAAGCGATCTTGTGACGCGCTTTTTCCGGTTCTTCGAAATTGATCGTGGTGACAGAGGTCAGGGCGAAGTAACGCTCGTTTTCCTCGGGCGCCTTGATCACGCCTTCGACGGTGTCACCAGTGCGCAGCGAATATTTGCGGATCATGTCGGGCGACACGTAGATGTCATCGGGACCCGGCAGATAGTTCGCTTCGGGAGAGCGCAGGAAGCCGAATCCGTCCTGCAACACTTCCAGAACGCCGTCACCGCCGACTTCCCAGCCTTCATCAGCCATTTCCCGAAGGATCTGGAACATCATTTCGCCCTTCCGCATGGTCGAGGCGTTTTCGATTTCCAGCTCTTCGGCCATGGCGAGAAGGTCTTTGGGGCTCTTGGCCTTGAGATCGGCCAGGTTCAGGCGCTGTTGCTGCTCTGTCATGGGAATAATCCTGCGAACAATCCCACCGGGATTGCTATCTTCTTTACTGAAGGAAAATCGGTCCCCCGGACGGGGGCTTGTGAAGCGATATAAGGCGCGGTCCTTTCTGAGTCAATTCCGATCCCGGGAGTGAACACGCAGGTCCCCCGGCAGGCATCCTTAAATAAATAAAGAAAGATAAAAGGATTGTTTTTGGTTTAGGGCGCCGGAATCCTGTGGATTATCGAGTTATCCATAGAGATTTTCACGCTCTTCGCGTCCTGTAGAGAAATCTATGGAAAAACCCGGTACACTTTCTGAATATTTCAAAAATTATTTTTAGATTTCAGATAGTTATGCTTGACATTTTCGTTTCCGGAATCGGGGATAAATACTGGACTAAGCGGGCGTAACCGCGGTTTATCACAGTCCTGGAGTTATCCTTGCCCCGAAAGGATAAGCGTCATGCAAGCGGGGCATCGAATGGTGAGTTTCGCACAACTTGCAAAGATCCCCGGAACCATCCAGTACTCTTCACCAAGTCATGCCATCGCTTTCCCACGGGGTTATCCACATGCAGAAAAATCTGATCCTCGCTTCGGGGTCCGAAATTCGGCAATCTCTGCTCCGAAACGCCAACGTTTCCTTCACCGTCGAACGGCCGCGAATCGATGAAGAGATGGTGAAAGCGGCGCTTCTGGCCGAAGATGCCACGCCGCGCGACATCGCCGATACGCTGGCCGAGATGAAAGCGACGAAGATCAGCGAAAAATTCCCCGATTCCTTGGTGATCGGCTGCGATCAGGTGCTCGATTTCAACGGATTGATGCTGTCGAAGCCCGAAACCCGGGACGAAGCGCGCGATCAGCTTCGCCAGATGCGCGGTCAGCGGCACATGTTGCTGTCGGCGGCGGTGATCTGCGAGGCGGGCAAGCCGCTTTGGCGCCATATCGGGCAAGTCCGTTTGCGGATGCGCGATTTCTCGGACGACTTTCTTGAGGGCTATCTGGATCGCAACTGGCCGGAAATCGGCCACTGCGTCGGCGGTTACAAGCTGGAAGAGGAAGGCGTACGGTTGTTTTCCCGTATCGACGGCGATTATTTTACGGTTCTGGGGCTGCCGCTTCTGGAACTCCTGTCCTACCTGACCCTGCGAGGAGAGCTGCAACAATGAGTGTCGAGCGTATTCCCCTGGCCGGCGTGATCGGATCGCCGATCGCCCATTCGAAATCGCCGCTTCTGCATGGTCACTGGCTGAAAACCCTCGGCATCAAGGGTTTTTATGTTCCGATGGACGTGGCGCCGGACGATCTGGAAAACGTTTTGCGCACCCTGCCACGGATGGGATTTGTCGGTGTAAACATCACCGTGCCGCACAAGGTCGCCGCGATGCAGATCGCCGATCTGGTCACCGACCGGGCGACGCTGATTGGCGCGGCGAACACGCTGATATTCCGCGAAGACGGCAAAATTCACGCAGACAACACCGATGGCTATGGTTTCATCGAAAATCTGCGCCAGAACGCGCCGGATTGGGATCCTGCCGCCGGACCGGCCGCGGTTCTGGGCTCCGGTGGGGCCGCGCGGGCGGTCGTGGCTTCGCTTCTCGATGCCGGGGTGCCGGAAATCATGCTCAGCAACCGCACTCGGGCGCGCGCCGACAGCCTGCAACAGGATTTCGGCAGCAGGGTGAAGGTTGTTGAATGGGTACAGGCCGGCAACATGCTGGAAGAAGCCGCAACGGTGGTGAACACGACGTCACTCGGCATGTTGGGGAAACCGGAGCTGCGGGTGCCGCTGGACGGATTGCAGAAGGGCGCGTTGGTGACCGACCTGGTTTACAACCCGCTGCGCACGCGCCTGTTGCGCGAAGCCGAAGATATGGGATGCGTCACGGTGGATGGATTGGGCATGCTGATCCACCAGGCGGTGCCGGGATTCGAACGCTGGTTCGGCCAACGGCCCGAGGTCGACGCGGCAACCCGCGCGGTGTTGCTGCGATGAGGTTCAAGCTGGGCCTGACCGGTTCGATCGGCATGGGCAAATCCACCACCGCCAAGATGTTCGCCGAAGCGGGCTGCGCCGTCTGGGATGCGGATGCCGCCGTGCATCGGCTGTATTCCAAGGGTGGCAAGGCGGTGCCCGCGTTTCAGCGTGATTTTCCCGAGGCGGTGATCGACGGCTCGGTATCGCGCGATGTGCTGAAGCAGATCATCGGTCGCGATCCAGGGGCGTTGAAACGGATCGAGGCGATCGTGCACCCACTGGTCGGCGAAGATCGCGCGGATTTCATCACCAATGCGAGTGCCGATATCCTTGTCTTTGACATCCCGTTGCTGTTCGAAACCGGCGGCGACGCGGCGATGGATGCGGTGGCGACCGTGTCGGCCCCGCCGGAGATCCAGAAACAAAGGGTGATGGAGCGCGGCACGATGAACGCGGCGCAATTCAAAACCATCCGTGAAAAACAGATGCCGGATGCGGAAAAACGCGCCCGCGCCGATTATGTGATCGTGACCGATACTCTGGACCATGCGCGCGCGCAGGTGCAGGCGGTGATTGACGACATTCAGGGGAAACTACGCAATGCGTGAAATCGTGATGGATACGGAAACCACCGGTTTTGACCCGAATTCGGGCGACCGGATCGTCGAAATCGGCTGCCTCGAACTTTATAACCACATGCCGACCGGCGAAACCTATCACGTCTATATCAACCCCGAACGCCACATGCCGGACGAGGCTTTCGGCGTGCACGGCATCGGGCCCGACCTGTTGCAGCCGCCGCAGGACCCGAAACCGGGGCAGATCACCCTGAAGGACAAGCCGGTTTTCAAGGAAGTGGGCCAAAGTTTTCTGGATTTCATCCGCGATTCCAAGCTGGTGATCCACAACGCCGCCTTCGACATCAAGTTCCTCAATGCCGAACTGGGCTGGATGGGGCTGCCGCAGATTCCGTGGGAACAGGCGCTCGATACGCTGGCGATCGCGCGCAAGAAATTTCCCGGCTCGCCCGCGACGCTGGATGCGCTTTGCCGCCGCTTCGGGATCGACAATTCGTCGCGCACGCTGCACGGCGCGTTGCTCGACTCCGAAATCCTGGCCGATGTCTATCTGGAACTGACCGGCGGCCGGCAGCCCGATTTTGGGCTCAGCGCGGTGTCCACCGGGTCATCGGGCGGTGATGGTGGCGACGATTGGCGCCCGTTCCCGCGCCCGGCGCCCCTGCCGCTGCGGATCACCGAAGAAGAAACCGCCGCCCATGCTGCCTTTGTCGAGGCGATGGGCGACGGCGCGCTTTGGAAAAAGCTGTCTGAGTGATCAGTTCGCCGGCGCGGTCTGACCTTCGGCCTGGCGGCGGGCCAGTTCGTTGCGATACAGCTGAACGAAATCGATGTTTTCCAGGTTCAGCGGCGGGAAACCGCCGTCGCGGGTCACGTCGCTGACGATGCGGCGCAGGAACGGGAACATCATGCGGGGGCATTCGATCAGCAGGAACGGATGCATCTGGTCTTCGGGCACGCCATCGATCTGGAAGATACCGGCATAATCGATTTCCAGCAGGAACAGCTTTTCGTCGCTGCCCTTGGCCGAGGAATCCACGGTCAGCTTGATGGCGACTTCGAACTGGTTGTCCTGCGGACGCTTCTTGGCGTCGAGATTGACCAGTACCTTGACGTCCGGCTGCACTTCGCCCGACGCACCTTTCTGCGCCAGGATGTTTTCGAAAGACATGTCGCGGATGAACTGGTTCAGGACGTTCATGCGGAAGGACGGGGCCTGCGGGTCGGTGGCGGCTTCAGCCATTTCTTGCTCCTAGAAAATGCGTTTGCTCCGTCCTTATCAGGATGAATCACGCGCCTCAATGCTTGGTCCAGCCAGAAGGCCGGTGGGTCGGTCGTTTTGACGGATCGACCTCGTAAAATTCGCCTTCGATCACGTCGTCATCCTGCATCGGGCGGTATTCCCGCCGGGCACCCGCCGCCCCCATGGTGAAACTTTGCACCCGCACCCTTTTGCGCAGGTAGTGGAACACGGCCGACCGTATCGCCGGTACCAGCAGCGCGAAACCAAGCGCATCGGTGAAAAATCCCGGTGTCAGAAGCAGAACGCCGGAAATCAAAACCATTGCCCCATGTGCCAAGGGTTCCGTCGGATCATCGAGCTGCGAAAAGGATCGCTGCAGATTGCCGATCGCCAGCCGTCCCTGCGCCCGCACCAGGTAGGTGCCCAGGATCGCGGTCAGCACCACGATTCCGATCGTCGGCCATGTCCCGATCGCGCCGCCGACCTGAATGAAAAGCGATATCTCGATGATGGGAACGGCGATGAAAGCGATTAGCAGCCACATATTTGGCATTCTCCTGTAATCTTGACGCAGTGGACTTGGCCGCCTGCCTCACCTACATAAGAACCAAACGGGCAGGTTTCCACGCCCCGTGGTTCGAGAGGATAATATGAATTCGCCGATTTTGCAGCTTCTGGTCCTTGCCGGCATCGCAATCTTCCTGATTTTGCGGTTGAAAAACGTGCTGGGAACCCGTGAAGGGTTTGAAAAGCCTCCCGTTCAGCGAGTGACGGAAAAACCCGGCCCACGCCGCGACTTTGAGGTGATCGAAGGTGGTCCCGACCGCGATATTACCGATCACGTCGCCGAAGGCAGCGCCGCGGCGCATGCGCTGGCGCAGATGAAGCGCGTCGAGCCGTCGTTCAACGTGTCCGAATTCCTGGGCGGCGCGCGCGGCGCCTATGAAATGATCCTCATGGGGTTCGAACGTGGCGATCTGGCCGAAATCAAGCCGTTCCTCAGCGATGATGTCTATGGCAGCTTCGCCGAAGTGGTCGAAGCGCGCGACGCGCAGGGCCTGAAAATCGAGGCGGATTTCGTGGGCATCCGCGAAATGGCGCTGGTCGACGCGGAATTCGAAGACAATATTGCCGAGATTTCGGTGAAATTCGTTGGCGAACTGACCTCGGTCGTGCGCGACAGTTCCGGCGAAATCGTCGAAGGAAAACCGAACGAGATCAAGCGTCAGAAGGACGTCTGGACCTTTGCCCGCAAGATGGGAACCGACGACCCGAACTGGCAACTGGTCGCCACGGGCGAATGATCCGGCGGCTGCCAGCCGCCGTTCTGGCAGGGGCGTTGATGACGGGTGCGGCGCAGGCCGCCGACCTGTCCTACGAGGTGCATGATTTCGCTGATCTCGACGGTTGGGAACGCGACGATCATGCCGCCGCGCTTGATGTGTTCCTGAACACCTGCCCTGATATCGGCGCGCCGGATTGGCAATCGCTTTGTGCGGTGGCGCAGACGATCGAGAACCCCAAGACGTTCTTCGAACTTTTCTTCCGCCCGGTGCTGATCGAGAACGGGCAAAAGCCGCTTTTCACCGGCTATTTCGAACCGGAACTCGACGGGGCGCTGGAGCGCACCGAACGGTTCCGCTTCCCGATCTATCGCCAGCCCGCCGAGGCGCGCCGCGCCAAGCGCTGGCTGTCGCGCCGCGAAATCGAAACCGGCGGCGTGATGGAGGGTCGCGGGCTTGAAATCGCCTGGGTCGATGATCCGGTGGAACTGTTTTTTCTGCAAATCCAGGGATCTGGGCGCATCCGCCTGCCGAACGGGCACCATGTCCGGGTCGGCTATGGCGGATCGAACGGGCATGACTACCGTTCGATCGGGGTCGAACTGATCCGCCGCGGCATATACAAGAAACACCAGGTGTCGGCGCAGGTGATCAAGTCATGGGTGCGGCGCAACCCGGAGGATGGGCAGGAATTGCTGCGCCATAATCCGTCCTACGTCTTCTTCCGCAGGATCGACAGCGTGTCGCCCGAAAACGGCCCCCTGGGCGCGATGAACCGGTCGGTCACCACCGGCCGCAGCATCGCCGTCGACCCGGCATATACGCCGCTGGGCGCGCCGGTCTGGCTGGAAAAACAGGGCGAAAATCCGATCCGTCGGCTGATGGTCGCGCAGGATACCGGGTCGGCGATCAAGGGGCCGCAGCGGGCCGACATTTTCTTTGGCACCGGCGACGCGGCGGGCCGTGCCGCCGGCAAGCTGCGCGATACCGGCCGGATGATGGTTCTGCTGCCGATACAGCGCGCCTATGCCTTGCTGCCGGAGACCGAGCAATGACGCGACGGAGGCTGAAGCCCGAGGAAGTCGAGCTTTGGAAGAAGGTGGCGGAAACGGCCGAAAGGCTGCATCCGGAACGGCCCAAGTCCGAATTGCCGAAACCCAAACCGAAACCGCAGAAAACACCGACGTTCCGCATGCCCGATTTCCAGGTCGGTGCCAAAGCGGGCGCAACACCGTCCCGCGATGACCTGATGCCGTCGATTGCCGAACAGCTGGGCAGCGGTCCGGTGCGCATGGATCGCAAGACCTTCGGCAAGATGAAACGCGGCAAACTGGTGCCCGAGGGCAAGATCGACCTGCACGGTATGACCTTGGACCGCGCGCATTCGGTGTTGAACGGGTTCATCATGCGGTCGCATGGACAGGGCAAGCGGTTGGTCCTGGTGATCACCGGCAAGGGCAAGCATCGCGATGAGGGCGGGCCGATCCCGGTCCGCTTCGGCGTGCTGAAACACAATGTGCCGCAATGGCTGACCATGCCGCCGCTGTCGGCGGTGGTCCTGCAGGTGTCCGAGGCGCATCTCAGCCACGGTGGTTCGGGCGCCTATTACGTTTATCTGCGGCGGAACCGTTAATTCAGCAACAACAGCGGTGACAGGATCAGCTGGGTCGCGTTCTGGGCGGTGATCACGGTGCCGGGCAATAGCCCGGACCGGCCGGCGCGGTCGCGGCCGAAGGCTTCGTTCACCGCGGCGCTGTTGCTCAGCAGCGCGATCAGCAGCGGCGACGTGCCCACCGTGAAATGCCGCGTGCCGGTTGCCTTCGCGAACTGGGAAACATCGATCAGCGTGACCGGATATTCGGCCAGTTCCTCGGGATCGGTCAGGTTTCCCAGCCGTCTGCGGCTGCCGTTGAGCCGCGCCGACAATTGCAGCGCGCGGTCGCGCGAAGACACGAAGATCGCGAAGGGCTGCGGCAGCCCGGCTAGACGATCCGCCTGCGTCTTGAACAGGTCGATATCCAGATCGGGCGACACCAGAACCACACCGCCGAGGGTCCGCCTGGACCATCCCGGCGTGGCGATTTCGATCTGCCGCAGCGTTTCCATTACCAGCATCGTGCCCAGCGAATGCCCGACAAGGATGATCCGCCCCGGCTGCGCGACGCGGACCTGCCGCAGCAGGATTTCGAAACCATCGCGGGCATAGAGCACGCTGTCGCGGTCATGGGTATAGGCCAGCGGATTTGCCGCACTGGGCCAGGAATAATGCACCACGACGCCGGGCAAGTCGAAATCGTGCTTCATCTGGACGGTGCGGAACACCCCGTCGCTGAAGCTGTTGTTGTAGCCATGCACGTAAACCAATACGTCGCGGTCGCCCTTCGGCTGCTTTGCCAGCGTTTTGCGCAGCGCGCCGGTAAAGGCGGTGGCGCTGCCGTAATCCTGCTTGCCGACAACGGTGAAGTGCTTTTCCGGGTTTACGCTGCGCATGCCGATCTTGATCTGACCGACCTGTCGCTGCGGCGGTACCGACACGTCGACCGACAGGTAGTCAAGCTCTCTTTCCCGCGCTTCGCCGTACCATCCGGCATCGTTCCGGCCGCGACTGGTGGCGACGAAAGCGGTATAGACCTGCCCGGTTTCCCGCGCCCCTGGCTGTATCACGATCGCTTCGCGGTCGCTGCAGGCGGCAAGGAAGATCAGGCAGATTATCAAAGCACGTCTGACCACGGTCGGCTCCGGCACTGGTGTATGGTGCCAGAGCTAGCGGTTTTCCCCGGCGCAATCCAGTGCTTGCTTGGGGGCGGCTTTGCCCGGTCCCGTCGTTACAGCACGTAGCGGCTTACATCGGCCGATTTGGTCAGTTCGCCCAGGTTCTTGTCGACGAATGCCGCATCCACGGTCACCGACTGGCCCGGTTGGTCAGGCGCGGTGAACGACAGTTCCTCGAACACCCGTTCCATCACCGTGTAAAGCCGCCGCGCGCCGATGTTTTCCACCGACTGGTTCACGTCCGCCGCGATCTTTGCCAATGCCGCGATGCCGTCATCGGTGAAGGTCACCGTGACCTCTTCGGTCGCCATCAGCGCGGTGTACTGACGGGTCAGCGCGTTGTCGGTTTCGGTCAGGATGCGGACGAAATCGTCCTCGGTCAGCGCCCGCAGTTCGACCCGGATCGGCAACCGGCCCTGCAATTCGGGCAGCAGGTCCGACGGTTTGGCGATGTGGAAGGCGCCAGAGGCGATGAACAGGATATGGTCGGTCTTCACCGGCCCGTATTTGGTGCTGACAGTGGTGCCCTCGATCAGCGGCAGCAGGTCGCGCTGCACGCCTTCGCGGGACACGTCAGCGCCGCGCGCGTCGGAACGGGCGCAGACCTTGTCGATCTCATCAAGGAAAACGATGCCGTTTTCCTCGACCGATTCCAGCGCGGTCTTGGTCACGGTTTCGTCGTCCAGCAGCTTGTCGGCCTCTTCCCCGATCAGCACTTCGTAGCTTTCGGAAACGGTCATGCGGCGGCGTGTGGTCCGGCCGCCGAAGGCCTTGCCGAAGATATCGCCCAGGTTCATCATGCCCATCTGGCTGCCCGGCTGGCCGGGAATGTCCATCATCGGCATCGGGTTCGACGTGTCGGCCACGTCCAGTTCAATGATGGTATCGTCCAGTTCGCCCGCCTTCAGCTTCTTGCGGAACATGTCGCGGGTCGCTTCGCGCGCGTCTTCGCCGGCGATCGCTTCGATCACCCGGTCCTCGGCGGCCTGATGCGCCTTGGCCTTGACGTCTTCGCGCATGTATTCGCGGGTCATCGCAATCGCCGCATCGACCAAATCGCGGACGATCTGTTCCACGTCACGGCCGACATACCCCACCTCGGTGAACTTGGTTGCCTCGACCTTGATGAAGGGCGCCTTGGCCAGCTTGGCCAACCGGCGGCTGATTTCGGTTTTGCCGACCCCGGTCGGCCCGATCATCAGGATGTTTTTCGGATAGACCTCGTCGCGCAGGTCATCCGAAAGCTGCTTGCGCCGCCAGCGGTTGCGCAGCGCCACGGCGACGGCGCGCTTGGCGTCCTTCTGGCCGATGATGAACCGGTCGAGTTCGGAAACGATTTCGCGGGGGGTAAGATTGGTCATGACAGTCCCGTATCAGTGTGAGGGCGGCAGCCGATGCAGCGGCAGCAGCCCGGACAGGGGTGAAAGAAGCGCGGCGCGGATCCGTGCCCAGAACGCACCGAGGATCACCAGGAAAAATCCCAGGATCAGAATGGTCATCGCCGCACCCCCGCCGTCGAAAACGGTGCCGGCAAGGGTGACGATATAGCCGATCGCGGCGATCAGGAAGGACCGCCGGTCGATCACGATGGCGACGGCGGCGAAAAGAACCAGAACGCCGAGCAGGATCAGGTAAGCACCCGACGAGCCCTTTGCCAGCAGGCTGAGCGCGATGGTGTTGACCAGCGCGGGGGCCGCGACGACATGCAGCCAGAATCCCTGCGCCGACCGGCGGGTGACGCGGTGCGGGTCGCTCATGTCAAAAAACATCGCCACGGCGAAGACGGCCAGCCCGACCAGAAGCGTGATCCAGGCGAACGGCCCGCTGGCCGACAGCAGGAAGAAGTCGGTGATTTCCGCGGGCCTTCCCCCGGCCTGGTTGGCCCCAATCAGCATTGCCAGCGCGAAGATGCCAAGCGCGATCAGCGCCATTGCGAAGGGTACCCGGAACCGGATCCAGAAAACCGCGATCGCCGCTGTGGTCAGCGCCAGCGGAAAAGGCAGGCTGGTCAGGTCGTTCTGCGCCACCATGAAGGGTTGTGAAAACCACGTGGTCAGCCCGGTCGCGGCGTTCATCGCGAACAGCACCGAAAGCGCGATGGCCGGCGCCACCATGCGGCGGCGGCGGATGAAATATTCCGACAGCAGCCAAATCGCCCCGGCGGCAATCGCGGCGGCGGTGGCCACCTCGGTCTGCACGTTCACGATCTGACCGGTCAGCGCCGCACCGGTCACCCCGGCCCAGCCCCCGGCCAGGATCAGCAGCCCGACGACGATGAAGATTTCGTTGAATCCCTTGAACAGCTCGAAAGGTTCATCCCCCGGCGACAGATTTTCGCGCGCACCGCGACGACTGTCGGCCAGGGCCGCCAGCGATGCCGCCTGCGCTTCGGACAACAGGCCCGAGCCGACGGCGGCGCGAAGATCGTCGTCGGATATCATTTGGAAATCGTCTCCACCGTCAGATTTCCATTGGTGTAGACGCAGATATCGGCGGCGATCGCCATCGCTTTGCGGGCGATGTCTTCGGCGTTCATGTCGCTGTCCATCATGCCGCGCGCGGCGGCCAGCGCGTAGTTGCCGCCCGACCCGATGGCGGTGACGTCATGTTCGGGTTCCAGCACGTCGCCCGCGCCGGTGATCACGAACATTTCCGCGCCGTCGGTCACGATCAGCATCGCTTCGAGCTTTTGCAGGTACTTGTCGGTGCGCCAATCCTTGGCCAGTTCGACGCTGGCGCGGGCCAGTTGGCCGGGGGTAGCTTCCAGCTTCGCCTCCAGCCGTTCCAGCAGGGTGAAGGCATCCGCCGTCGACCCGGCGAACCCCGCCACGACGTCGTAGCCGCCGGGGCTGAGCCTGCGCACCTTGCGCGCGGTGCCCTTGATCACGGTCTGCCCCAGTGAAACCTGCCCGTCACCCGCGATCACCACCTTGCCGCCCTTCTTGACGCCGATGATGGTGGTGCCGTGCCATCCGGGGAATTTATCCTCAGCCATGTGATGCCTCCTGTCGTTGCCGCCTATATGGAAGCTGGCGCGCGGCGGCACAAGGGTAGCGCTTGCCCGCTGCGGTTGCGGCCAGTAGCTTTCCCGCCATGAGCAGTGAAAAACACCTCGATTTCTACCTTCATCCCGGTCTTCTGAAGAATGCGCGGGCAGGTAATCACAATTTCATCGCCAAGATCGTCGAGGTGGCCGAGCAAGGCGGATTTACCGTCGGTTTCCGCGGCGATTCGTTGCGTGAACGGGACGAAAGCCGTAACCGTCCCGGCTACACGATGTTCCACATGCAGGAACCTAACGGGCCGCGCGCCCTGACATTTCGGCGGGTGTATCACTATCCGTTCTGGCAGATCGAACCGACGAACAAACGCTGGGACTGGCGGGTGGCGCAAACCCGGTTCGACACGGCAAGGATCGACGAAACCGAAGCGCGGCGTTTTTACGGATACTGGCGCAAGCGGCTGTTCGGGGACGCCGCGGATAAGGCGACGCGCGACGGCATCGTTTACGTACCGCTACAGGGCCGGTTGACGGAAAGGCGGTCGTTTCAGACCTGTTCACCAATGGAAATGCTGGTGTCTACGTTGCAGCACGACCCATCGCGCCGGGTGATCGCGACCCTTCACCCGAAAGAACACTATTCGGCCTCGGAAATTTCCAAGCTGGATGCGCTGGAGGCCCGGTTTCCGCGCCTGACGGTGCAGGAAATCGACATGGCCGAGATGCTGCAGCGCTGCGATTACGTGGTGACGCAGAATTCCAGCGCTGCCTTCAACGGCTATTTCTTCGGCAAACCCTGCGTGTTGTTCGCGCGGGTGGATTTCCACCATATCGCGGCGGATGTGTACCGGATGGGGCTGGACCGGGCGTTCGAAACCGTGCTGACTGAAACACCCGATTACGCAAGCTACATCTGGTGGTTCTGGCAAAAAATGTCGATCAATGCCGACCGGCCCGAGGCCACGAACAAGATACGGCAGGCGCTGCGCCGGGCCGGGTGGCCTGTCTAAAGTCACCATACCGCAAAGAAAAAGCCCCGGCGCGACGACCGGGGCTTTTCGAATTCACTGTCGGCAACCGATCAGATCGAATCCTGGATCCAGCTTTGCAGCGCGGCCTTCGGGGCGGCGCCGGCGCGGTTCGAAACGACCTGACCGTCCTTGAAGATGAACAGCGCCGGGATGCCGCGCACGCCCATGGCGGCGGCGGCGTTCGGGTTGCTGTCCACGTCGACCTTGGCGATCTTGACTTTGCCTTCCATTTCGGCGGCCAGTTCTTCCAGAGCCGGGCCGATCTGCTTGCAGGGGCCGCACCATTCGGCCCAGAAATCCACCACGACGGGGATATCGGAATTCTTCACTTCTGCGTCGAAGGTGTCGTCGGTAACGGCTACGGTGCCCATTTGGTTTCTCCTGAGGATTTGGGTTGCGGCAAACCTAGGTTTGGAACCCGATATCGTCAAGACGAACAGATCGTTTCAAGCGAATGTGTCAGTAGGTGATCGGGCAGCGGCATGAGCCGCGCCGTGCGGGTCCAAAGCAGCGCGGTCTTGACCTCGCGACCGGGATAAACCCGTGTCAAAGCATCGGCATAGGCTGCCATCTGCCGGATCAGGCCCAGCGGGCAATCCTCGGGTGTATTGGGCGTCACGGCATTGGTTTTGAAATCCACCGCCATCACGGATTTTTCATTGACGATCAGCCGGTCGATGGTGCCGTGGATGCGTTGCCCGCCCAAGGCGTCGATCGTCGCGGTCACCGGCACCTCGGCCAGCGCCGCATCGGTGAACAGCGGCTGCAATTCGGGATTGGTCAAAACGCGGGTCGCTTCGTCCAGCAGGGCGGGGATGTCCTCTGTGGCCGCCGCGTCGGCGCCGGGCAACAACAGCTTCCTTGCCATTTCGGGCCAATCCGACTGTTCGGACTCGGGCAGGTGCTCCAGCAGCAGGTGAATCTGCCGGCCGCGTTTCTTGGCCGCGTCTTCGTCCAGGTTATCCTCGCCTGGCAAGGCCTTGGCGCCGCCCAGATCGGTCGAGGGGCTAAGCGTCTTGGTAATCGGTTCTGGCGCTGCGGCGGCCACCGTCGCCCAATCGGGCAGAGCGACCTTTTCCTCCGCGATCCGTTTGGGCGCAGCGATGGTTTCGCCGCGCCAATCACCGTGGCTCAGCCTCAAACCGGCGCCGAAGGGGAAATCGTGCGCTTCGGCCGCCATGTCCTGCATCGCGCCGCCGATCTTGTCGTACCAGCTTGACCCGTCCTTGCCCAAATCGCCCGCCGCCGCCACGATCAGCCATTTTTCCGCCCGCGTCATCGCGACGTACAAAAGCCGGTCGCGCTCGGCCTCTTCCGAGGCAAGCCGTTTGTCGCGTGCCGCCTGCATCCGTTCCGGCATCTGCCCGCTGCCGGTGCGCCACATCACCTGACCTTCGTCGGCCAGCACGTCGTCGCGCAGCTGCACGTTGCGTTTGCCGGTGTCGGGCAGGATCACGATCGGGGCTTCCAGCCCCTTGGCTCCATGTACCGTCATCACCCGGATGCGATTCCCGGCGCTGTCCATCTGCCGCTTGACTTCCAGCTCGTCGGTTTCCATCCATTGCAGGAACCCGATCAGGCTGGGGATCGCGCTGCGTTCATAGGCCAGCGCCTGGGACAGGAAGGCATTGATGCCGTCCTCGGCCTCGGCCCCAAGGCGCGCCAGCAATTTGCGCCGCCCGTCATGGCGGGTCAGGATGCGTTCGATCAGGTCATAGGGCCGCAGGTAATCGGCCTTGTCGCGCAGATCGTTCAGCACCGCCATCACCTCGGGGATGTCATCCTGTCGGTGGCGGAAGGTTTCCCACAGGTGTTTTTCTTTGCGGCGATGGGCGAAGTCGAACAGCTTCTGTTCATCCCAGCCGAACAAGGGCGATTTCAGCGCCACGGCCAGCGAATAGCTGTCTTCGGGCGTGGCAAGGAAGCTCATCAAGGCGGCGAGGTCACGCACCGCCAGTTCCGCCCCGACCTTCAGCCGGTCGGCCCCGGCGATGGCCAGCCCCTGTTCCTTGCAGGCGCGGATGATTTCCGCGAACAGGTCCGAGCGCCGCTGCACCAGGATCAGGAAATCGCCTTCGCTGACCGGGCGCATCTGATAGTCGCCAGAATGGCCGATTTCCGCCGGAATAGTCTCTTTATTGTCGATCATCGTGCGAATCTGCCGGGCGATCCGTTCGGCCAGCAAAACGGTGTGATGCTTGACGCCCAGCCGGTCCACAGGCGCGGCCCAGTCCTCGTCTTCCTCCTCGCCGGTCTTTTCCACAACCGGCCACAGATCGACCCGCCCCGGCATCCGGTCCTTGAACGCCCGGTGTTCGGATCCGGTGTGGAACCCCGACGCCTCGTGGCCCTTGAACACCTCGTCCACCAGCGAAAGGATCACGTGCGACGAGCGGAAGCTGAATTGAAGTTCCATCTCGTTCAGCGGCCGTTCGGTGGTGGCAAGGCGCTGGGCGAATTCCGCCTGCATCCGGTCGAATTCGCGCGGATCGGCGCCCTGGAAGGAATAGATCGACTGTTTCTTGTCGCCGACCACGAAAATCGTGCGCTCCACGTCCGATCGCGCGCCGGAACCGGAAGTGAATTCCTGCGCCAGAAGCTCGATTACCTTCCATTGGGCGGGGCTGGTGTCCTGCGCCTCGTCCACCAGGATATGGTCGATGCCGCCATCGAGCCGGTACAGCACCCAGGCCGCCACCGCCGGATCGGTCAGCAGGTCGCGCGCCTTCAGGATCAGGTCATCGAAGTCGAGCCACCCCATCTGCTGTTTGCGGGCCTCGTAGGCGGGCAGGAAGATGCGGGCGAAATCCTGCAGTGCGTGGGTCTTGCGCGCCGCCGACAGGGATAGCCGCCGGTTCCGCGCGTCTTCGACGCGGCGCATGAAATCTTCCAGCCGGGGCAGAAGCGACCCCATGGATTCGCGGGTCTTTTTCGTCGGGAAAGACCCTATCTTGGCGCCAAACGGCGATTTCGCCGTCGCCCCGAACAGGAAAACGCTTTCCAGCACCGGCAACGCCGCCAGATCAAGGCGCTGGATCAGCCGCAGCTTGTCCGCCGCTTTCGCATCGGCGGCACTGCCGGCGGCAAGCATCGCGATCACATCGCGCAACAGGTCGTCTTCGCCACCGAGGAAAACCAGTTTTTCCAGCGCATCTTCGTCGAAGCCGGGATCGAGGTCGAACAGCGTCAGGCAATCGTCCGGCCCAAGCGGCGTTTGCAGCAGAGCACGCTGGTTGACGATCGAAGCGGTGAGGCTGTCAAAATCTTCGCCGGTGAAATGGTGCGCTACGCGGCGGATCACCGGGGCGTCGGGCGCGTCGGCCAGATCCTGCACGATTTCGCCGCGCAGCAGGGCCGCTGCGCGGTCTTCCATTTCGGCGAATTGCGGGCTGACCCGTGCTTCCAGCGGGAACCGGCGCAGCAGCGAGGAACAGAACGAGTGAATGGTCTGGATCTTCAGCCCGCCCGGCGTTTCGATGGCGCGGGCGAACAGGGTCCGGGCATTGCGCAGGTCTTCGTCGCTGATCCCGCCAGTGATGCCCAGATCCAGCAATTGCTTGCGCAGCTTGTCATCGGCCAGCATCGCCCATTCGCCCAGCCGCTTGAACAGGCGGTTCTGCATCTCGCTCGCCGCGGCCTTGGTATAGGTCAGGCAAAGGATGTGCTGCGGCTGTACCTTTTCCAACAGCAGCCGCGCCACCCGGTCGGTCAGAACCCGCGTCTTGCCCGATCCGGCATTGGCCGACAGCCATGTCGAATGCTTGGGCCGGGCCGCGTGGACCTGCTTTTCTGTCGCTTCATCGCGGGTCATGTCAGGTCCTCCGGTTCGGCTTCGGTGGTGACATCCCATTCGCCAAAGCGCGACAGCTGGTCGTAATCGGAAATATCGGTGTCCTTGAACAGCGCCCGGCGCGCCGTGTAGCCCTGTTTCGGTTCGAAATAGCGTTTGATCAGGGTTTCGAATTTTTCCCAGACCTGTTCGACCGGTTCTTCGTCCAGGGGGGCGGGGACTTCTTTCGGGGCTGATCCCAGCCCGATGAACACGGCCTCGGCCACGTCGGCCGGACCGATGTTTTCAAATCCTCCCTTGGCGATCATCGCCGCCTCAAGCAGCAGTTGCTTGTCGAAAATGCGCTGCTGCTTTGCGCTCGGCGGGGCGCCGGTCTTGTAGTCGTAGATATGGGCGCGGCCTTGCGCGTCCATGTCGATCCGGTCGGCCTTGGCCGACAGGGTGAAATCGATGTCGTCGAACTTCACCATGCCCTTTTCTTCGAAGAAACCGGGATTGGCGCGCGCCTGGCGCTGTTCCTCGGTCGCGACTAACCAATCGGCGATCCGGGCGATCCGCGCCGCCCAAAGCGCGCGGATTTCCGGCCAGGGCACGTTTTCGGACAGAACAGTCTCTGCGATCCGGTTCAGCCGTTCCGCCGTCAACGCCGCCGGGTCGGCGCGGGTTTCGTGGATGAACTGTTCCAGAACCGAATGGGTGACGATCCCGCGCAGCAAGGCGTCGGGCGCGCGCATCAGCGGATCAAGCGGTCGCAGCCGCAGTACGTGGCGGGCATAGATGGCATAGGGGTCGCGGATCAGACGCTTGATTTCGGTCACCGAAAGCCGGGTGGGACGCGACGCGACCGGCGGGCGCGGCGACGGGCGTGGCGCGGCGGGGGTTGTTCCCGGTTCTTCCAGCTTGCGCGCCAGCGCCAACCATTCGTCGCCGCGCGCGCGGGCGCCTTGCAGCGCCTTGTCGCCGCCTTGCCCCGGCAATCCGTTCAAAAGGTTTGTCATCCGGTTCAGCCAGCGCGAGGGCACGGTTTCGGCATCATCCGACCGGATCGACCGGGTCAGCCAAACCTGCGGCGCGCCGGCCGCCTGCTGGAAATCATGTGCCGACAGCCCGATGCGCCGTTCGGGCAGCAACAGCCCGGCATCGTGGCGCATGCGGCGGTTCAGCCACGGATCGGGATTGGGCATTTCCGGCCAGCTACCTTCGTTCAGACCGCCCAGGATCACCAGGTCGGCGCCCTGAACCCGGGCCTCCAGCGTACCCCAGATCAGGATCCTGGGGTGCGGTTCGTCGGGGTTGCGCACCTCGCCCTGCGACAGGATCGCGCCGAACATGTCGGCGTAATCCGATGCCGTCAGAACACCGCCATGTTCGGCCTCGCCCTGCAGCGTCGCCACCACGTCCCGCGCCGCCTGCCCGGAATCCCCGGACCACAGCGCGTTGTCCCCTGCCGCGGTGCTGCCGGTGGCGATCTTTTCGGCCAGGTCGATATGGCGTTCGATGTGATCGGTCAGCGCCATTGTGCCGGCCGCATCCTTGTCGATGAACTGACCGATCACCCATTCCATCCAGTCCACGGCCATCGGTCGGTCCAGAACGGCGGCCCAGGCGCGCATCTGGACCGGATCGGGGAACGGCATGCCGGTACGGCGGATATGCAGTTCCAATTCGCGGGTCAGCAACAGGTGCGGGCCACGCTCGCCGCCCGAATGGGTCAGCGGGTGCATCAGCAGCGTCAGCAGCGCTTCCGAAGTCAGCTTGCGGTGAAACAGCGCCCCGACATGGCGCAGGAACCGCCCCGGCGGCGACAGTTGCAAAGGCGTGCCGGCGGAATCGTCGGGCGTGATGCCCCAGCGGTCGAGCGCCGAGGTCACCTGCCGGGTCAGCATCCGATCGGGGGTGATCAGCGCGGCGGTGATGCCTTCTTCGGCGGCGCGACGCAGGCGCAACGCGATGGCCAGCGCTTCGTCGCGTTTCGAGGGGGCTTCGATCAGGGTCAGGTCGGCGCAGGCCTGATCAAGGTCCTGCAGGCGCGGACCTTCCTCCAGCCAGCGGTCGGTGACCGGGGCCGGGCGCAGCGCCAGCGACAGCAGCCGGTTGCGCGGCGGGCACGGCGCCGGCGCTTCGGTCCAAGGCTCAATGTCCTGCGGGCCGATGCCCAGTTCGTTCATCAGCCTGCGGAAGCGGTATTGCGGATGATCCTCGGCCGCCAGCGCGTCGTCCAGATCGTCCCAGCCCGACAGCGGCATGTCGAAATCGAATCCGGGCAGCACGATCGCGCCCTGCGGCAGTTTCGCCACCGCCTTCATCAACAGCATCGTGGTGCCGCGCGATCCTGTCGACCCAGCGATGATCAGCGGGTTTTGCGGCGGGTTTTCCTGCCAGTCTTCGGCCAGGGCGGTGACGATCATCCGGGCGCGGGTTTCGCTGTCGGGGGCCTCGTCTCCGCCCTCGAAATAATGCTGCACGATGTCGAGGAAGTTCAGCGCGCGTTTCCAATGGCCGGATTCGTCGCTGACATCGAGGTTGCGCAGCACATCCGGCGCCACCCCTTCGCCCTGCATTTCGTCCATCAAGGCGGCCAAGCTGTCGGACAGGTCGTAAAGCGAGGCGCGCGACGCCAGATCCGGTTGGCTGTCGAGCAGGCGCGATACCAGCTGCGCCACTTCCAGACGGCGACGCAGCGGCGACACCGCGTCGGGGATGTCGGGCAGGATCCGGCCCATCGCCGGGTCGGTCACCAATCCCATTCGCGGCAGCAGCAGAGCCGGGCCGGCATCGAACAGGTCGCGGATGCGCCGCGCCATCCGGCGGGTGTTCACCATCAGCGTGGTCCGCGCAAGGTCTTCGGGCGGTGCATCGCCGTGGCGCTGCATCAGGCCCTCGACCAGCACCTTCGGAAAATCCGATCCGGACGGAATGCCGAAGATCCGCAGTTTGGACGGGTCAAACATCGCCGAATCCCACCATCCGTTCGGCCAGTTCGATCCCTTCGGGATGGCCCACGTCGCACCATTGGCCGGGATAGGTCAGCCCGAACAGTCGTTCCTGTTCCAGCATCCGGTCCCACAGCAGGTTGAGCGAAAAAGCTTCTTCCTCGATATCGCTCAGCCGGTCGGTTTTCACGATCTGCACGCCGCCATAGATCGCGCCGGGGCCACGGGTCAGGCGGCCGCGGTCGTCGGCGACGAAATCGCCCTGCCCGGCATGGCCGACGGCGCTTTCGCGCGGGATGCAGACCAACAGCGCATCCATCCGGTCCGGATCCCAGGCCTCGGCCAGCAATTGCAAGGGATTGGGCCCGTTCCACACCGCGTCGGTGTTCATCGTCATCACCGGCCCCTGCCCCAGCATCGGCAGCGCGGCGCGCAATCCGCCGCCGGTTTCTAAAATCTCGGGCTGTTCCTCGGAAAAACCGATCGCGCGCCCGGCCAGATGGGTGCGCAGCATGTCGGATTTGTAATGCAGGTTGGCGACGACCCTCTCGGCGCCGAAGGCATCGACGAAATCCAGCGCGTGATCGATCAGCGGGCGGCCCGCGACCTCGATCAAAGGCTTGGGTTTTTCCGCCGTCAGCGCCCCCATCCGGGTGCCGAAGCCGGCGGCGAACAGCATCACGGCTTGCGGGCGCATTTCAGCCTCAATTCCTGCAGGGTTTCGGGGGTCGGTTCGGGCAGCGTGTCTAGTATCAGCGACCTGACCGGCGCCAGCGCCGGATGGTCGAGGTCGCGCTTCATCAGGTCCCAGACCCGCGGGATCAGGTCGACATAATGCGCCTTGCCGTCGCGGATGCACAGCCGGGCGAAGATGCCGACGATGCGCAGGTTGCGTTGCGCGCCCAGCACCGCGTAGGCGGTTTGGAATGCCTCGGGGTCGATGTCGTTGTGATCGACATAGCGGTCGATCATCGCCGCTTCGATCGCGGGCGGCACGTCGCGGCGCGCGTCCTGCAGCAGCGATACCAGGTCATAAGCGCGGTGGCCGGTCATCGCGTCCTGGAAATCCAGCAGCCCGACCCGCGCCTCGCCCGTCCTTCCGGGCAGCCAGAGCAGGTTTTCGGCGTGGTAATCGCGCTGGATCAGCACCGATTGGTCGCCGGCATGACGGCTCAGGATCGGCCCGAAAGCGTCGCGGAACGCCCGTTCCGATGCATCATCGCTGCCGATGCTGCCCGCCCGGTACCACTGCCAGGCCAGCGCGGCCATGTCGGTCATCACCTGCGGCGAATAGGGATCGAGTTCCGGCGGATCGGCCTTGTGCAGCCGGGTCAGGACGTCGGTGGCGGCCTCGTATAACGGGGTTTCCAGACCGGGGTCACGGGGAATGACCCGCGCGAACAGGTCGTCGCCCAGGTCTTCGAGGATCAGGAACCCGTTTTCGGCATCCTCGGCAATGATTCGCGGCGCGCTCAGCCCCAGCCCGGTCAGGTGACGGGCGATCCGGGTGAAGGGGCGGATGTCTTCGCCCTTTTCGGGCGGCGCATCCATCAGCACGGCGGTGTCGCCGTCCCGGTGCAGACGTTCATAGCGCCGGTTCGAGGCATCGCCGGCCAGCGGGCGGCGATCCGCCCCGGCCCAATCGGTGCCCGCGATAAAACGCCCTATCAAATCCGCCCGGCCCGTCATGGTGCCACCCCGTCCAGCTTGTCGTTCCATTTGTTATCGCTCCAGCTGCAGATCACGCGGCGTTCTTCGTCCCCGGTGACCTCGAACGACAGGGTCAGGGCGTTGTCGGGCGCCAGTTCGGCCAGCCGGTCGGGCCATTCGACGAGGCAGATCGCGGTTTCGAAAGCGTCTTCCAGCCCCAGTTCGACCGCTTCGTCCGGACCTGTCAGGCGATAGAGATCGGTGTGCCAGATTTCCGTATCAGGGGTGTCATAGACCTGTACCAGCGTAAAGGTGGGGGATGGCACGTCCTCGGGTTCGGGCAGCAGGGATTGGATCAGGGCACGGGCGAAATGGGTTTTGCCGGCACCGATGCCGCCCTCCATCAGGATCACGTCGCCGGGGCGCAACGCGGAAGCGATTGCACGGGCCAGAGACGCGGTTTCGTCGGGCGTTGCGAGGTCGATGATCAAGGGGCAGCTGGCCATGCCCGGAGATTACCCGGAAGCGCGCGGGCTGCAAGCGGGTTCAGGCGCTTTCGGCGACCCTGATCCGTCGTTTCGCCGGGCGGGCAAAATCGAAGATCACCATGCTGGCGCCGCCACGGATCCGTTCCATCCGGGTATTCAGCCTGGTGCCATCGCGCAATTGCACGGTGCCGCCATGGTCGCGGTCGGGATTGGCATCGGTAACGAAACAGGCGATTTCATCCCATCTGTCCGACGGCAGGCAAGCGTCCTGCCACAGGCGCAGGGAATCGTGGATCGACACGTCGCTGCAACTGCGGTCGGGATCGGTTTTCCAGATATCGCGATACATGTCGTTGCACAGGTAAAGCTGCCCGCTTGCGGAAAACACGGCCACGGCGAGGTCGAGGTGATCGATCACCGACTGGTTCAGTTCCAGGTCGGCGCGGAACCGCCGGGCCAGCGAAATCTCGGCGCTGATATCTTCGATCAGGAAGGCCACGGCGCCGTCGGGATGCGGTCGGCCGCTGACCCGGAAGGTCAGCCCCGAAGGAAGGTTCCAGGTTTCCAGATAGCGCCCGTCGGCGGCGGCGTTGGCCAGATCATCCATCTTTTCGCGCCACGAATTGTAGTTCTTCGGTTCCGGCATGGTCTGATTGTCGCGCAACCGGTCGAAGAAGCCGAGCAGGCTGGGCCGGTTGCTGAGGAATTCCACCGGCAGGCCGGTCAGGTCGGTCAGTGCCGGATTGAACAGGGCCAATTCGCGTTTGCGGTCGAAAATCGCCAAGCCGATCGACAGCTGGGCAAAGGTCTTGGTCAGCGTTTGCACGAAATTTTTCTGTGCCGCCTGCGCCTGTACCACCGCGTTTATGTCCACCGCGTAATGCATGGCGAAGTCACCCGTCTGCACCGAGGTCACGTCGTACCACACTTCCTCGGCCCGTTTGTTCAGGGTCAGCGACAAACGGTTGTTCGACGGTGCGGAAGGGTGTTGGCCTTCAAGATCGAAAAGCGGCGGAGGATTTGCCGAAACCGGCTTCGAACAGGCCCGCGCCAGCAGATCATAGGCGTCATTGGTCCAGCGGATTTCGCCATGTTGATCGGTCTGCCAGATTGGATAGGGCGCGCCATGGGCCGCGTTGCACAAGGTTTCGATCTGCGCCGCCTGCAGGCGCTGCCGGTGCAGTTCGCCCGTGGTCGGTGCCGTGGGGCCGGAATGTTCGATCAGGCTGACGCGGATCAGTCCCCTTACGTTTTCGATCACCACCTGCGAACGGGCGCCGATATCGGCCGAATTCAGCTTGATCGGTTCCGTGATCAATCCTTCCGGAGGGATGGCAGGGAAACCGGGAAAGCGCGGTGTCAGAAACCGGGCCAGTTCCTGCCAGTCGCAGCGGTCGCTGCTGCACATACCAAGCAGGAATTCCCCCCCGTCGCTGGCATCGAGAAGATCCGTCCCGTCATAAAGAAACCGGGTTGCCCGCGCCGCGCCCTGCTGGGGGGGCGGCGCGGTGACCGTGGTGCGGGAAGCGATGTAAAAGGTGAGCGCGGCAACCGATAATGAAATGGCGCTAACCACCAGCAAACTTTGAAAATCAAGCATTGAAAAAACCCTTCAAAGCAAGCGCAAGGGTTGTACAAAATCGGTTAATAAAATCTTAATCGCCGGTGGCTCAGACCTCGAGGGGTCGGTTTTCACCAACCGGGATCGGGTTTTCACCGCTTTCGGCATCGATTTTGCGCCGTGGCCAGACCACTTCAATGATGGCGCCGCATTTCTTGGAATCGGTGCGGCGCCGCAGGTGCGGATCGCGGCCATTGGCGAAACTCAGCTCGGCCCCCGAGCGTTCCAGCAATGTCTTGGCGATGAACAGACCGAGCCCCATGCCTTCGTATTCGGGGCGCTTGGTCCGGTCGCTCTGGCCGCGCTTGCGGCGCATGAAGGGATCGCCGATCCGTCCGATCAGGTGCGGCGGGAATCCGCGCCCGTCATCCATGATGCGGACGCAGATCGTTTCCTCGTTCCAGCCCGCTTCGATCCAGACGTTCCGGGCGGCGAAATCGACGCCGTTCTGGATCAGGTTGCGCACCCCGTGGATGATTTCGGGACGGCGCAGGATCGATGGCTGTTCCAGCGGATCGAGGTCTTCGCTGGCCTGATCGAAATGCAGGACCTTGCCGCGATCCATATGTGGTTCGGCCGCTTCGCGCAGCACCGCCATCAACGGCGCCTGGCGCAGGTGCAGGTCGTCTTTGCCCGCCCGCCCCATCGAATGCAGGATGTCGCGGCACCTGTCGGCCTGTTCACGGATCAGCCGCGCGTCTTCCTGCAGGTCCGGCCTGTCGTCCAGATCGTAGATCAATTCGGAACTGGTCAGCTTGATGGTGGCCAAGGGCGTGCCCAGTTCGTGCGCGGCGGCCGCCACCACGCCACCGATATCGGTCAGTTTCTGTTCCCGCGAAAGCGCCATGTAGGTCGCCTGCAGCGCATCCGACATCGCGTGCATTTCCACCGTCACCCGGCGCGAATAGGCGCCGAGGAAGATGATCGCGATCACCGTGGCGATCCAGTTGCCGAAAACGAAGATATCCGGCACCCGCATGATGAACCCCTGTTCGGTCCTCAGCGGCAGGTGATATTTGGCCAGAAGCGTGACCGCCAGGATCGCGGTGATGCTCAGAAACACCGTCGAGCGCAGCGACAGGGCCGAGGCCGATACCGTGACCGGGCCGAGGATCAGGATCGAAAACGGGTTGTGCAGCCCGCCGGTCAGGTACAGCAGCGCCGACAGCTGCAGCAGGTCGAACAGCACCATCAGCAGGTTTTCGGTTTCCGTCAGCCGCTTGCTTTCGGGAAAGATGAACATCGCCACGAGGTTGCCGAGGATCGACACCGAGATGACCAGCAGGCACAGGCTGAGTTCCAATTGCAGGTCGAACATGTGCTGCGCGACGACGATCGCCGTCAGTTGCCCCGCAATGGCGCCCCATCTGAGCAGGGTGATGGTGCGCAGCTTGATCCAGTTGCCGCGCTCCTGCCCTTTCAGAACTTCGAATTTGGTTTCGGCCATCTGCGCGACTTCGTCCCGTTGAACTTTTGAATCCAGTGTTAGATATGCAAGAGGTTGCTATCAATACCACCGTTCGCGAACCAAGGACATTATCATGAACCGTACTCTTATCGCTTCGATCTCGGCCGTGGCCGTAACCGCCTTGCTGGGTGTGACATGGTTCGTGACCTCGGGACCGGATGACAAATATGCCGACTGCCGCACCGGCGCCGTGGCCGGTGGCGCCAGTATCGGCGGGCCTTTCACGCTGGTCGATGAAACCGGCAAGACGGTGACCGACACTGACGTGATCGATCAGCCGACGCTGCTTTATTTCGGCTACACCTTCTGCCCCGATGTCTGTCCGTTGGATAATTCGCGCAACGCCGAGGCGATCGAGATCCTCGAAAACCGCGATAGGATCGTAAAGCCGGTGTTCATTTCCATCGATCCCGAACGCGACACGCCCGAACTTCTGGCCGATTTCACCGATTACCTGCATCCGCGCATGGTCGGCCTGACCGGCACCCCGGAACAGGTCAAGGCGGCCAGCCAGGCCTATCGCACCTACTACAAGAAACAGGAACCGGAACCGGGCGACGAGGAATATTACCTGGTCGACCATTCCACCTTCACCTATCTGGTGTTCCCCGACGACGGCTTCGTCGAGTTTTTCCGCCGCGACCTGACGCCCGAGCAAATGGCTGACAGGGTTCAGTGTTTTCTGGACGCGCATGGTTGAAATCGGGCCGGTCCGGGATCATTTGACGCAAGGTAGCCCGCGCTATAGAACCATTGAGACAGCGAGCGCGCGACGTTGGGAGGAACCACATGGCGGATCAGTTGCAGGACATTGGCGAGGACAAGTCGCTTCTGATCGTCGATGACGACGAACCCTTCCTGAAGCGGTTGGCGAAGGCGATGGAAAAGCGCGGTTTCGAAGTGGAAACCGCCGGGTCCGTTGCCGCCGGCAGGGCCATCGCTACCGCCCGGCCGCCGGCCTATGCCGTCTGCGATCTGCGGCTTGGGGACGGCAACGGTCTGGACGTGGTCGAGGTGCTGCGCGAAAAACGCCCCGACAGCCGGATCGTGGTTCTGACCGGCTATGGCGCGATCGCCACCGCCGTGGCGGCGGTCAAGATCGGCGCCACCGATTACCTGTCGAAACCGGCCGATGCGACCGACATCACCAATGCTCTTCTGGCGACCGGGGACGAATTGCCGCCGCCGCCGGAAAACCCGATGAGCGCGGATCGCGTGCGCTGGGAACACATTCAGCGTGTGTACGAATTGTGCGACCGCAATGTCAGCGAAACCGCCCGGCGCCTGAACATGCACCGCCGCACGCTGCAGCGCATTCTGGCCAAGCGCAGCCCGCGCTGAGGTCCGCACCGCCCATCGTCTTGTCGTGAAAACGCCCTGCCCCGGCTGCGGGGCTGTGGATGTTTGGGCACGAAACTGCCGGGCGTGATCAGTCGAGGTCGAAGCGTTTCAAGACCTTGTCGACCACCTGCCCGTCGTTCAGCCGGTAATCCCGCACATGGCCGTAAACACGGAATCCACGGCTTTGGTAATAGGTCAGACCGCTGTCGTTGTCGGCGCGGATATTGGCGTTGATCCAGGCGTAACCAAGATCCCGCGCGGCCTCCTGCGTCGCGTCGAACAATTTCGATCCGATGCCCAGCCCGGTCTGGCCGATCCGCACGAAAGACGCGATATCGCAGGCCCCTTCCGGCAGGTCATCCTGCGGCCCGATCCATTGAAATCCGACGATTTCGCCATCCTGCTCCGCCACGTGCCAGGCGGCGCGGTCGCTGCCGGTTTCGATCCAGTCCCACAGCATGTCGCCGGTGACCGGATCGGTAAGCGCCGTCGTGCCGCCCGCCGCGATGATGCCGTTCAGCAGATCGGCCATCTGCCGGGTGTCGAGCCGGGTCGCGCGGCGGATCTTCATTTCAGCATTCCCGTAACAGGGTTTCAATCCGCGCGGTGTAATCGTTGCGCGCCTCGACCGGCGGGCGCAGGCGGATCGACAGGCCCTCGATCACCTGCGGGTCGGGTTCGCCGAAGAACTTGTTCGCTTCGGTCACCGAAAACCCGGCGATTTGCGTGGCTTCCATCCAGGCGCTGATCCGGTCGGCCTTCTTGATCTGCTTCTTCACCTTGACCGGGATCGCCGCAGGCAGGCCGAAGCGGATGTGGATCGCCGCGATCAACCGCTTGTCCAGTTCGTCATATCCCGGCCCCACCGCCGCCTTGACCGGCGAAATCATGTCGCCGATCACGTATTCCGGCGCGTCGTGCAGCAGCGCGGCCAGCCGCCATTTCACCGGTGCGGCGGGATACATGCGGGTGAACAGATCCTCGACCAGCAGCGAATGTTCGGCCACCGAATAGGCGAAATCGCCCAGCGTCTGCCCGTTCCAGCGCGCCACGAAGGCCAGCCCGTGGGCGATATCCTCGACCTCGATATCCATCGGGGTCGGGTCCAGCAGGTCCAGCCGGCGGCCCGAAAGCATCCTTTGCCATGCGCGGGGTTGTTTGGCGGGCATTCAGCGCTCTCCTGTCGGTTACCAATGAACTAGCGCGCCCGACCCCGATGCGCAACGAACACAGAGCCGCACAGAACCGTGTTTGGCCGTGCATCGCAAATTCCTGCCTGAAATCCCATATTTGTATCAATCCGACACCGGGCGCACGCGCCTGTTTCGACGTGCGCCCCAACCCAAGGAGCGCATCATGTTCAAACGTCTATTTTCCGCAGCAGTAATCTTTGGCGCCGCAGCCATGGCCCCGCCGGTTCAGGCGCAATCGCAGTCCTGCATGCCGCGTACGGCCCTGATTGAAAGCCTGAAAAACCGCTATGACGAAAACCTGACCGGAGGCGAGCTGTAAAATCCGCAGCAGCTGATCGAAATCTGGTCGTCGGATCAGTCCGGCAGTTTCACGGTCTTCATCACGACGCCCGAAGGTATCAGCTGTATCGTCGCCAGTGGGCAGCATTGGAATTCGGTCGCCGCGGCCCCGCCGCAAGACGTGGAAAGCTGAGCGGGCGATCAGGTTCGGACAAACACGCTGCACCGGGTCGCAATAGAGCCTGCATCGTCAAAAGGATGCCGCCAAAAGGCATGAAAGGCCAATCGTTCATTGTCTGCTCTGGGGGCGAATGCTATCTGCCTTGCAAACGTTGATTGCAAGGAGCCATCCGGATGGCAAACGACTATATCGTAAAAGACATCAATCTGGCTGAGTTCGGTCGCAAGGAACTCGACATCGCCGAAACCGAAATGCCGGGGCTGATGGCGCTGCGCGAAGAATACGGCGACAGCAAGCCGCTGAAGGGCGCGCGCATCGCCGGGTCGCTGCATATGACGATCCAGACGGCCGTTCTGATCGAAACGCTGGTGGCGCTGGGCGCCGAAGTCCGCTGGGCATCGTGCAACATCTTTTCCACCCAAGACCACGCTGCCGCCGCCATTGCCGCGGGCGGTACGCCGGTATTCGCCGTCAAGGGCGAGACGCTGGAGGAATACTGGGACTACGCCGATCGCATCTTCCAATTCGAGGAAGGCGGCGCCAACATGATCCTCGACGATGGTGGTGACGCGACGCTGTACATCCTGATCGGCGCGCGGGTCGAAGAAGGTGAAACCGACCTGATCGAAACGCCGACCTCGGAAGAGGAAGTCGCGCTGTTTGCGCAGATCAAGAAGCGGCTGAAGGAAAGCCCCGGCTGGTTCACCAAGCAGCGCCACATGATCAAGGGCGTGACCGAGGAAACCACCACCGGCGTGCATCGCCTGTACCAGATGATGGAAAAGGGCCACCTGCCCTTCCCCGCCATCAACGTGAACGATTCCGTCACCAAGTCAAAATTCGACAACAAGTATGGCTGCAAGGAATCGCTGGTCGACGGCATCCGCCGCGCTACCGACACCATGATGGCCGGCAAGGTCGCCGTGGTCTGCGGTTACGGCGACGTGGGCAAAGGGTCCGCTGCCTCGCTTCGCGGCGCCGGCGCCCGGGTCAAGGTGACCGAGGTCGATCCGATCTGCGCCCTGCAGGCGGCGATGGACGGGTTCGAGGTGGTGACGCTGGAAGACGCGGTGTCGACTGCCGACATCTTCATCACCACCACCGGCAACAAGGACATCATCCGCATCGAGCACATGCGCGAGATGAAGGACATGGCGATCGTCGGCAATATCGGCCATTTCGACAACGAAATTCAGGTCGCGGCGCTGAAGAACCACAAATGGACCAACATCAAGGACCAGGTGGACATGATCGAAATGCCCTCGGGCGCGCGGATCATCCTGCTGTCCGAAGGCCGCCTGCTGAACCTCGGCAACGCCACCGGTCACCCGTCCTTCGTGATGTCGGCCAGCTTCACCAACCAGACGCTGGCGCAGATCGAGCTGTGGACCCGTGGCGATCAGTACAACAACGAGGTCTATATCCTGCCCAAGCATCTGGACGAAAAGGTCGCCCGGTTGCATCTGGACCGGATCGGCGTGAAGCTCAGCAAGCTGAGCCAGGACCAGGCCGATTACATCGGCGTCAGCCCAGAAGGCCCGTTCAAGCCGGAACATTACCGCTATTGATCCGGCTGGTTCGAAAAAGGGGCGCCGCACCGGGAAACCGGTGCGGCGCTTTTTCATTGGCGATGACCGGTCAGCCGAGGAAATCCAGCAGACGCTTGTCAAAGGCGTCAGGTTCTTCCAGTTGCGGGGTGTGGCCGCTGCGGTCGAAGACGGCGATTTGCGCCCCGGGCGCATCGGCCAACAGGGGCGCCCAGCTTTCCGCGGGCGCGACAAGGTAATCGTGCCGCCCCATGCAGATCAGCAGCGGCGCGGAAATATCCGCCAGCGCCTCCCTGATCGGGTAACCTGCAAAGGTTTCGCCCCAAAGCGCGTCGAAAATCGGCATCTGGGTCGTCACCCCATCCCATAGCGGGCGCGCGTCATAGCCCGGATTGTACCAGCTGCGCGCCGCCATCCCGAGGCACATCCAGACGAAACGCCGTTCCGGCGCGGTGCGGATGTCGGCCTCCATCAGTGGCAGATCTCGGGCCAGCAGCGCCCGCCGTTCCGGTTCGGCGCGGGTTTCCCAAGCGTGTTGGGCGGCCTGCATATGGGCGGGCGCTTGGCTGGGCCCGGTGCCGACCAGAACCACCCGCCCTACGTGATCGGGAAAGCGGCGGGCGTAGTCCAACGCCATGTAGCCGTGGCCGGAATGGCCCAGCACGTCGCAGCGGCCCAGGTCGAGATGGCGGCGTAGCGCCTCGATATCGTCCAGGATCGTGTCCAGTTGCATATCGCGCGGCGCCAGCGGGCGGTCACAGCGAGCAAAACCGCGATGATCGACAAAGATCAGCGTCCGGTGTTGGCGCAGATACCGTGAAAAGCTACGCGGGTAATAGATATGGCTGCCCGGGATCAGCAGCGGCGCGCCCTGCCCTTCGATGGCATAGCCAAGGTGAAAGCCGTCACGGCGCAGAAAGCCCTGCCTGCGGCGGGCCGGTTGGTTTGAAATGTCCATGTGTCATGTCCGCGAAGGGGATGCCCTTCGCGCTCCGTCATTTTGGTGCAAAAACGATTTCGCCGGGTTGCTGCCCGGCGCCGATGTCGTTGCCCCAGTATCGCTAACGGATGAGTTTCATGACCGCCTCTTGTTTCCGGATTGCCCGGATGTGGCACGGTTAGGCGATGCGTCCGCGCCCTGTCAATGCCGGACTTTTGGGGCATTCGAGCGGGGGGATCGATCCCGGAACGGCGGCGCCGCCCGGCGCCGCATCGCCCGAGCGCGCGCTCGGGCATACCCTCTTGCCGCAAGTTTTTCTTTGTCCTTGGTGTCTAGGCGGCTAGGCTTTGATCGGTTCTTTTCGGGCGGACTTGTGCAGGATTAGGCACTGAATCACGAGGGCAAAGCGATGGGCAAGCGGGGCGAATTGATCGCGAAATATGCCGAGGATCTGAAATCCAAATGCGGCATGGAACCGGATATGGACCTGCTGGAAAAGGTGACCATCGGTTGCGGCCCGGCGATCTATGATCCCGACGGCTCGATCGTGGCGGCAACCCAGCAATCCGAACTGGCGCTGATCCGCAACAACTTCCTGATCCGCAAGCTCAGCCTGGAAGACGGGCCGGAACTGATGGCGGCGATAAGATCGGTGATCGACGATTATGGCCGCGACGAGCCGCGCAAATACCGCGCCGTCGTCTATTACATGCTGGTCAAGCATTTCGGCCGGGAATCGATTTACGGCTGATCACGGCACCGTCGAAATGTTTCAGACTGTGTCGCGATCACGCCGGAACCGGCGAGTTTATGCGCAAAATGCCCGTGACGGTACCAGCGTTCGGGTGGACTTGATCGGACCCGGTGCGTAGGAACGGGCCAAATAAAAGAAATCTGAGGGGTCAGCGGGCAATGACACGGTCTCTTTTCGGCACCGACGGGGTGCGCGGGCTTACCAACAGTTATCCGATGACGGCGGAACTGGCGATGAAGCTCGGCGCGGCGGCGGGGCGGTATTTCCGCCGCGACCAGCAGGAACACCGGGTGGTGATCGGCAAGGATACCCGGCTGTCGGGCTACATGCTGGAAAACGCGCTGACCGCCGGGTTCACCTCCACCGGCATGAACGTGCTGCTGCTCGGCCCGATGCCGACCCCGGCGATTGGGTATTTGACCCATTCGATGCGCGCCGATGTCGGCGTGATGATTTCGGCCAGCCACAACCCCGCCTATGACAACGGCATCAAGTTCTTCGGCCCCGACGGGTACAAGTTGTCGGATGACGCCGAGGTGGAAATCGAACGGCTGCTGAACGAAGGTGTGGCGCTGGCCGCGCCGGAAAACATCGGCCGCGCCAAGCGGATCGACGACGCCCTGGGCCGCTACGTGGAATATGCCAAGACGACCTTCCCCAACAAGTTGCGGCTCGACGGGCTGCGGGTGGTTCTGGATTGCGCCAACGGCGCCGCCTACAAGGCCGCACCGGCGGTTCTGTGGGAACTGGGCGCCGAGGTGGTGCCGCTGGGCGTCACCCCGAACGGGCGCAACATCAACGACGGTTGCGGATCGACAGATACCGCGCTTGCGGCGGCCAAGGTGCGCGAAACCCGCGCCAACCTGGGCATCTGCCTCGATGGCGATGCCGACCGGGTGATCATCCTCGATGAAAACGGCGACCAGGCCGATGGCGACCAGATCATGGCGCTGATCGCGTCGCTCTGGAAACGCGACGGCATTCTCGCGGGTGATACCCTGGTGGCGACGGTGATGTCGAACCTCGGCATGGAACGCTACCTTGCCGATCAGGGCATCGCTCTGGAACGGACTGCCGTGGGCGATCGTTACGTGGTCGAAAAGATGCGCCAAAAAGGCTTCAACCTGGGCGGCGAACAGTCGGGCCATATTGTGATGACCGATTACGCCACCACCGGCGATGGGTTGATCGCGGCGCTGCAATTCCTGCGCGCGATGGTCGAAACCGGCCGCAAGGCCAGCGATCTGGCCCGCGTCTTCGATCCGGTGCCGCAGATCCTGCGCAACGTGCGCTATGCGCCGGGCAAGTTGCCGCTTGAAACCGATTGCGTGCAGCAGGCCATCGCCGACGGCGAAAAGCGGCTGGACGGCGACGGGCGGCTTCTGATCCGCAAATCGGGCACCGAACCGTTGATCCGGGTGATGGGCGAATCCACCGATCAGGCCCTGCTGGACGACGTCATCACGTCAATCTGCAGCGCGGTCGAAACCGTCTGCTAGGCCGGAACAGAGCCTTTTTCGGGATCAGAACAGGGTCAGCACCGCCCCGATGATGGTGCAGCCGCCGGTGGCATAACCGCCGTCGATCAGGCTCAGCGCGCGGGGTTTGCGTGCAAAGGTGTAATTTGTGACGATCCACGGCGTCACCAGGAACAGCCCGACACCAAGCCCGGCCACCACGCCCATCCCCAGCGTGTCGATCCCCGCCAGCGAAAAGACGTGCCGCATCATCCCGGCCACGATCACCACGCAGATGAAGGATACGATATAGGGCATCGGCGAACGGTCCTTCGGTTGTCCGTCCGCGCCCAGTTCCACGCCCGAGGCCTCCATCCAGGTCTTGGAATTGACCATGTACCAGAGCGCGCCGAAACCATAGGCGGCAATTGCCGCCGCGAAGACGTTCACGAATTCCATTGCTTTCTCCCCTGTTCGCAATGTGTTGCGCGGGAAGACTGCCCGATCTTTTCGAGCAAGGCTAGGGACTTACACCCGCCATGGCACAGACGATTTGCCATTGCTCGGCCGTGACCGGCTGCACCGACAGGCGGGAATTCTTCACCAGAACCATGTCGGACAGCCGTTCGTCGGCCTTGATCTGGTCCAGCGTGACCGGGGTTTTCACTGGCTCGACCGCCTTGATGTCGACGCATTCCCAACGCGGATCGTCGGTGGTGCTGTCGGGATGCGCCTCGGCGCAGACCTCGACAATGCCGACGACCGCCTTTTCCTTCTGCGAATGGTAGAAGAAACCGCGATCGCCGAGTTTCATGTCGCGCATGAAATTGCGCGCTTGGTAGTTGCGCACGCCGTCCCATTCCTCGCCCTGCTCGCCCTTGCCGATCTGGTCGTGCCAGCCCCAGGTCGAGGGTTCGGATTTGAACAGCCAGTACCGCATCAGCCGATCACCTTTTTCCATTCGATCAGCTCGACCTTATCGAACAGGCCCGCCTTGGCATAGGGGTCGTTCGCGGCCCAGTCTTCCGCCGCCGCCATGTCGGCCACGTCGAGGATGACCAGCGAACCGGCCATGTCGTCGTTTTCGATCAGCGGGCCGGCCTGTGCGACAACGCCGGTCGCATCAATATAGGCCAGGTGGGCGTCTCGGTTGGCCTTGCGGATATCAAGCGCGCCTTTCTTGTCGCGCGCGATCAGGGCTATCAGCATTCATTCCTCCTTCAGGGGTCGGGACAGCAGCATTTCCATCGCCTGACGCAGCTGCAAAGTGCCGTCAAGCATTGCCACCACCGCTTCGGTGATCGGCATGTCGATCTTCATCTCGCGTGCCTGGTCCAGCACGGCGCGGGACGTGGCGGCGCCTTCGACGGTGATATCCGCATCGAAGCTTTCGCCCCGGCCCAGCGATTGGCCATAGCGGTAATTGCGCGACTGTTCGGAAGTGCAGGTCAAAGCCAGGTCGCCGAACCCCGACAGACCGGCCAATGTATCGGGCCGCGCGCCGAGTTCGAGCGCCATACGCTGCATTTCGGCAAAGCCGCGGGTCATCAGCGCCGCGCGGGCGCTTTCGCCCAATCCCGCTCCCATCACCGCGCCCGAGGCGATGGCGATCACGTTCTTCACCGCGCCGCCCAGTTCGGCGCCGACCGTGTCGGTGGTGCGATAAATCCTCAGATTCGGCGTTGTCAGGGCCTGTTGCAGCGCCCGGCCCGCGTCGCGATCGCGGCAGGCCAGCGTCAGCGCGGTGGGCAGGCCATGGGCGATATCGGTGGCGAAACTGGGGCCGGTCAGGATCGCGGGCTTCGCCGAGGGGATCAGTTCCTCGATGATTCCGGTCGGGCCCAGCCCGGTGGATAGCTCCACGCCCTTGCAGCAGGCCACCAGCGGCCGGCCGCCAAGCGCCAGCTTGTGCAGCACCAGCATGTCGCGCAGCCGCTGCATGGGGGCTGCCAGGAGAACCGGCATTTCGGCTGCAATAGTCTCTAGTTCGGTGATGATCTGCAGGTTGTCGGGCAATTCCACGCCAGGCAGGCGGCGGGTATTTTCGCGCGCCTGCCGCATTTCGTCGGCATGGGCGGGATCGCGCGCCCAAAGCTGCACCCCCTGACCGGTGGCGGCCAGCGATATCGCCAGCGCCGTTCCGAATGCCCCTGATCCTGCGACCGCGATCATGCCTTGGCTCCTTTCTTGCCCGATCCAAGCAGGGCTTTGGCCTGTTTGTCCAGTGGCCAGCGTGGCCGGGCGACCAGCGTCATGTCATCGCAATGCCCCAGCCGGAACCGTTCCAGGCCGGCATAGGCGATCATCGCAGCGTTGTCGGTGCATAGGGCCAGCGGCGGGGCGGTGAAACTGACCTTCATTTCATCCGAAGCAGTCTCTAACCCGGCCCGAATCGCGGTATTCGCGGCCACGCCACCGGCCACCGCCAGAACCGGTTGCGCGGGGTTTTCGGCCAGGTAGAGCGCCAGCGCGCGGCGGGTTTTTTCCACCAGAACGTCGCGCACGGCGGCCTGGAAACCGGCGGCAAGATCGGCGCGGTCCCGTGTCGTCAGCCCGCCCTTTTCCGCCACGACCTGATCGCGGGCACGCAACAAAGCGGTTTTCAGCCCGGAAAACGACATGTCGCAGCCGGGACGATCCAGCAGCGGCCGGGGAAAGCGGAACCGTTTCGGATCGCCCTTTTCCGCCTCGGCCTGCACTGCAGGCCCGCCCGGTTGCGGCAGGCCCAGAAGCCGCGCGGTCTTGTCGAAGGCTTCGCCGGGCGCGTCGTCGATGGTGCCGCCAAGGCGGGTGAAATCCTCGGGGCCTTTCACCAGCAGGAACTGGCAATGCCCGCCCGACACCAGAAGCATCAGGTAGGGAAAGGCGATCCCGTCGGTCAGCCGCGGCGTCAAGGCATGCCCGGCCAGGTGGTTCACCCCGATCAGGGGCTTGCCCGATCCGGCGGCCAATCCCTTGGCGCACATCACGCCGGACAGCACGCCGCCGATCAGGCCAGGACCGGCGGTCACCGCGAGGGCGTCGATATCGGCCAGCGTCAAATTTGCCTGTTCCAGAGCCTGTTTCACGCAAATATCGATTTTTTCGGCATGGGCACGGGCGGCGATTTCGGGCACCACGCCGCCGAATTCGGCATGAAGCTCGGTCTGGCCAAAGACGACCGAGGACAGGATTTCCGGAACTTCGCCTTCGCTTTGGCGCACAACGGCGGCCGCTGTATCGTCGCAGCTGCTTTCCAGTCCCAGAATGGTGTGCGTTATGCCCATGATCCCGCCCGTTGCATGAATGGTGCCCCGCAGGTAACACCGCAGACAGGTTCAAACAATCCCGGCGGTGACATGGCGACACTCCTGCTGACCCGGCCCTTGGCGTCTTCGCAGCGTTTCGCGGCGCAGCTGCGGCAGCGGCTGGGCGATGTGCCAATGATGATTTCGCCACTTTTGCAGATCGACCCGGTAGGACGCGCGCCCGATCTTGCCGGTGCCCGGGCGGTGATTTTCACCTCGCAGAATGCCCTGTTGGCGGTGGCCGAGGGGCAGGGCATGCCGTGCTACGCGGTCGGGTCGGCGACTGCCGATGCGGCGCGGGCGGCGGGGTTCGATCCGATCGCGGTGGAACGGAACGCCGAGGACCTGTTTCAGCGGATAATGGCCGATCATCCGTCGGGGCCTCTGTTGCATCTGCACGGCCGCCACGCGCGCGGGCGGCTGGCCGAACGGCTGACGGATGCAGGGATCGAAACGCGCGAAGAAGTGGTTTACGAACAGCGTGAAACACCGCTGAGCACGGTGGCAGAAACGCTGCTTCGTGGTGAACAGACGGTGATCGTGCCGCTTTTTTCGCCGCGCAGCGCGAAAATCTTCGCCCGCCAGCATGTGGGCCAGGCGCCGCTTTTCATCGCCGCGATGAGCGATGCGGTGATCGAAGCCCTTGGCACATTGCCGGTGCGGCGGGTCGAGCGGGCGCAAACGCCTGACGCGACCGCGATGATCGCCGCGATAGAGAGACTGATGGCCGCAGGGTGATCGCTTGAGGGTTCATTCGGCGGAAAGTAAGCTTACATCACTATTCAGGTTCACGAATTTCAGAGATTCGAAAGGTGGGCGCAGGTGTCCGATCCCAAGAAAACCGCAGATCAATCCGAAGACAGCCCTGCAGAGATCGAAGATGCGGTTATCGCTGACGATGTTGCAGAGGAAACGGGCGCCAAACAGGATGATGCCGTTTCCGGGGAAGAGACCGGGGAAGGGGACGCAGAACCCGGTGAAAGCGCTGAATCGGACATCGCGGCGGAACCCGAAGCGGTTGAAGAACCTGAGCCCAGTTCCGATTTCGCTGAACAGTCCGAAGAGCTGGATGTTGCCGAAGAAGCGGACCGCGGGGCGGAACCGCCCGAGGAAGAACCCGTTGAAGACACGCCCGTTGCGCCAGCGCCCGAACCTGTCGTGGTGCGCAAGGGCGGGTTCTGGCCCGCGATTCTGGGCGGCGTGATCGCCGCCGGGATCGGGGCCGGGGGCGCGCTTTACTTGCTGCCCGGTGGTTTGTCCGGTGGTAGCGGAATCGACGATCTGCGAACCCAGATGCAAACCGGCCTAGCGGCGCAGGCCAAGAAGGTCGATGCGCTGGCCGACAAGGTCGACAGCCTCAAGATACCGTCCGATCCGAGCGCAGACCTTGGGCAGCTTGCGGAAAGGGTTGACCAGAACGGCACCCGTTTGCAGCAGCTTGCAGCCCAGATCGACGGCTACCAAGCGCGCCTGACCGACATGGAAAAGCGCCCCATCACCGAATCCGCATCGCAAGAGGTGGTCGAGGCTTACGAGCGCGAACTGAAGGCGCTGCAGCAGTCGATGGCCAACCAGCGCAGCGAGATCGAGGACATGCTGGCCGTGGCCGAGGCGAAGAAAGCAGAAGCCGTCGCAACCGCCCGCGATACCGTTTTGCGTGGCGCACTGGCCCGGATTCAGGTTGCCATGGACACCGGCGCGTCTTTCGCCGAACCGGTGAGCGACCTGAAACAGGCCGGGATCAAAGTGCCGGAGGCGTTGGACCGCATGGTCGACGGCGTGCCGACCCGTGCCGCGTTGCAGGAAGCTTTCCCCGATGCGGCGCGTGCCGCGCTGAAGGCCGCGCGCCAGGCCGAAACCGATGGCGGCGCGTTGAATTTCCTGCGCGATCATCTGGGCGTGCGGTCGCTGGAACCGCGTGAAGGCAATGACGCCGACGCGATCCTGTCACGGGCCGAGGCGGCGCTGAAAGCCGGCCACCTGAGCGATGCGATGGCCGAATTGGAGGCCTTGCCGGAACAGGGCCGGGTCGAATTGACCGATTGGATGGCGCTGGCCACCCAGCGGGCCGATGGTTTGGCCGCCGCCGAGGCGCTGAGCCAGCAGTTGATGAGCAATTAAGAGGAAAACGATTGATGCTTTGGTCTCTTATCAAGATTGTGCTTTTCGTTGTCCTCGTCGCGTCGGCGGCCTTGGGCGCGGCGCATCTGCTTGAAATGGAAGGCGGTTTGCGCATCGCCTTTGCCGGTATCGAATTGAACCTGACGCCGCTGACCTCGGTCATCGCGCTGGTGGTTCTGCTGCTGTCGTTGTGGCTGGTGTTGAAACTGGCGTCGCTGGGCGTGGCGGTTCTGAAATTCCTCAACGGCGATGAAACCGCGCTGTCGCGCTATTTCGATCGCAACCGCGAACGCAAAGGGTACCAGGCGCTGACCGAAGGGATGATGGCGCTGGCCTCGGGCGAACCGCGTGTGGCGATGAACAAGGCGGCGCGGGCCGAGAAATTCCTCGGCAAGCCGGGACTGACCAACCTTCTGACCGCGCAGGCGGCGGAAATGGCCGGCGACACCAAGAAGGCGCAGGATGTCTACAAGCGGCTGCTGAAGGACGACAAGACGCGCTTCGTGGGCGTGCGCGGCATCATGAAACAGAAACTGTCCGAAGGCGATGCCGATACCGCGCGGAAACTGGCGGAAAAGGCCATCGCGCTGAAGCCCAAGCACGAGGAAACCCAGGATACGCTGCTGCAATTGCAGGCCCAGGCCCGCGATTGGTCCGGCGCACGCGGCACGCTGAACCTGAAGCTGAAAAACGGCTCGCTGCCGCGCGACGTGCACAAGCGCCGCGACGCGGTTCTGGCGTTGTCGGAAGCCAAAGCGATCCTGCAGCAAGGCAACAGCGCCGAGGCGATGGACGAAGCGATCGAGGCCAACCGCCTGTCGCCCGATTTGGTGCCGGCAGCGGCGCTGGCGGCGCGCGCATTGATCGAAAAGCAGCAACTGCGCAAGGCGGCGCGGATGCTGAAAAAGGCCTGGTCGGTGCATCCGCATCCCGACCTAGCCGCCGCTTTCGCGGCGATCCACCCTGACGAAAGCGCCGCCGAGCGGCTGAAACGGTTCCAGCCGCTGTTGCACCTGGTGCCCGATCACCGCGAATCCAGGCTGCTGGAGGCCGAATTGCAGATCGCGGCGGAAGATTTCCCCGCCGCCCGTCGCGCTCTGGGGGATCTGGTCGACGACAACCCCGATTCACGGGCGCTGACCATCATGGCGGCGGTGGCGCGCGGCGAAGGCGCCAGCGACACGGTGGTCAAGGGATGGCTGGCGCGGGCGCTGAACGCGCCGCGCGGGCCGCAATGGGTTTGCGACAAGTGCCATACCATCCATAACGAATGGGTGCCGGTCTGCGAAAACTGCGGCGGTTTCGACACCCTGAGCTGGCAATCCCCGCCCGAAAGCGAGGTCGCCTCGGCCACCGGCGTCGCCATGCTGCCGCTGATCGTCGGATCGCTGGAGGATCACAGCAAAGCGGCCGAACCCGAGCCAGAAGAACAGGTCGAGGAGGCCGAGGTGGTGGATCCGATTGCCGAACTGGAAGACGGTACGGTCAGGGCAGGGGATATGGCCGAGGACGTCGAAGAAGCCGCCGAAAAATAGGTCTTTTCCAAGATCGGTCGGGGTGCTATAGCCCCGCCTACCAGGCCGCTGTAGCTCAGCTGGTAGAGCACGTCATTCGTAATGATGGGGTCGGGGGTTCGAGTCCCTTCAGCGGCACCACTTGTTCCAAATTTTTTTTCTATTTCAATTTCTTGGGGTAGTATTAGTGGTGCCAGTTTACCCTCTGGTCCACCTTTCTGATGTCGGCTGAGTCTCAAGTATTGGCCGCATGCTACGCTCACCAATCAGAAAAGACTATTCATCATGCCCTCTGTTTTTGGGGCAGGTGAAATGCGACCAAGCGACATGCAATCAATAAATGGGTCTTGAGCCTGGTGCTTGAACCGGTCCCGCGTTGTCTCAGGGGGAAACGTCCGCTTTGGGTCGTTTGCTTCAGTTTGCGCCGGACGCTTGATGAAATCGAGGTAATTGCGCCTGAGCTGCCAGGATTCGGGGTGGCTCGGAACCGTTCGCTCTGAAAAAACGAGAGGACGAGGACCAAGAGCCGGGTGTTCAGTGGCCTGCCACCCCGAAACCGTGATCTTATTTTGCTGCGAGAACCAGCACTTCGATCAGGTAATGCGGCTGGGCCATGCGCGCCTCGACGCAGACACGGGTGGGTGGGGTTATGCCGGATACCCAGTCATCCCATTCGGCGTTCATGCCGGCATAGTCGTCCATGTCGGCGAGCCAGATCTGTACGGAAATCATTTTGTCACGGGTGGTTCCCGCCTGTTCCAGCAATGCGTCGACCTTGGCGAACACGTCGCGGCTTTGTTCGCGGATGTCCGCGTCTTTCAGCTGCGACACCTGACCGGCCAGATGGACGGTATCGTTGTGAATGGCGATGGCCGAAAAACGGGCCGATCCGCCGATCTTGATCAATTCGCTTGGCATGGTTTGAATCCTCGGTTTGTTGCTATGTTGCGGGAAACGTCCAAGCGCGCGTATGGACGAAATACTGCACTGCAGGTAGGCTGAATTTTGTTGAAATACTTTCAGGAATACTGAAGTTGGCGATCAAGGTCGAAATGATGCGTTGCTTCCGGGCGGTGGCGGATCACGGCAGCTTGGCGGAAGCGGCCGCGCATCTGGGGCGGACGGCTTCGGCCGTGTCGATGATGCTGAAGCAGTTCGAGGATCACATCGGCGCGCCGCTTTTCGAAGCCGCGCGCAAATCCAACCTGACTCCCCTTGGCCGGATGATCTATGCCGAGGTGCGCAACGAACTGGATCATTTCGACCGTACGATCTCGACCATCGAAGACCTGTCGCGCGGGCAACAGGGGCATGTGCGTTTAGCTGTAACGCCATCGGTGGCGCAAATGGTGCTGCCCCGGCTCCTGACCCGTTTTCTGGACGAACACCCCGATGTCCGGATCGATATCCGCGACATGGACAGTGAAGGCGTGCAATCCGACCTGATGGCCGAACGCGCCGATATCGGTTTGGCCAGTATCGGCCCGATGCCGGGTTTCGAACGTTACGAGTTGTTTTCGGATCACTTCGGCGTGGTTTGCCGCGCCGACTGTCCCTTGGTCGAGGGATGGGACAACAGGACTTGGGAAGACCTCGCCGGCGAACGCTTCATCGCCAACGGCCTGTGTGCCCAGATCAGGGATCCCGGTTTCCTGCCATTGCTGGACAGATCGGTGTTGACGGTGCGCAATACGGCGTCGCTGCTGGGCCTGGTGAAGGCGGGGGTCGGGGTGACCGTCTTGCCGCGCCTGACCGTAATGCCAGAATTTTCCGACCTTGCCTTTCTGCCCCTCGCGGATGTCGAGGCGCGCCGCACGGTCTGGATCGTGATCCAGCCGAAGAGGCTGCTTACCCCTGCGGCACGGGCCCTGGCCAACATGATCCGCACGACCAGGGTCGAAGGTGTCGCTCCTTAATTCAGTTCTACTGAATTCAAATCAATTTCTTTGAGATTGCCTGAATCGGCTTCCTCGTGGCTTTTGGGCGCATCCCGTCAATCGGGCAAGCGCAAAGAGATCACGAACCAAGGAGATTCGGCATGACCACCACTCAGCTTAACTACATTGCAGGAGAATGGGTGGCCGGGTCGTCCGAGATCGAAAACCGCAACCCTTCGGATTTGTCCGATCTGGTCGGTATCTATGCCCAGGCATCGTCGTCGCAACTGGATGACGCTCTGGCGGCGGCGGCGCGTGCGCAGTCCGAATGGGCGGCCTATGGAATGGAGCGCAAGCAGGCCGTCCTGATGAATATCGGCAACGAGCTGATGGCCCGTTCCGAAGAGCTTGGCACATTGCTGTCGCGCGAAGAGGGCAAGCCGCTGGCCGAGGGCAAGGGTGAAGTGTACCGCGCCGGTCAGTTCTTCACCTTTTACGCTGCCGAATGCCTGCGCCAGATCGGGGAAAACGCCGACAGCGTACGCCCGAATATCGAGGTCGACATCCGCCGTGAACCGGTCGGTGTCGTTGCCGTCATCAGCCCGTGGAATTTCCCCACCGCCACCGCAAGCTGGAAAATCGCCCCCGCGCTCGCCTACGGCAACGCGGTGGTCTGGAAGCCTGCCAACGCGACGCCGGCCTCGGCGGTGGCCCTGACCGAGATCATCAGCCGTCAGGACATTCCCGCGGGCCTGTTCAACCTGGTGATGGGCGCCGGGCGCGACGTGGGGCAGCGCCTCGTGGAAAGCCCGAAAATCAACGCGATTTCGTTCACCGGTTCGGTGCCCGTAGGCCGCGGCATTGCCAGCGCAGCGGTGCAGAACTTCACCAAGATCCAGGCGGAGATGGGCAGCAAGAACGCCCTGGCCGTCATGGATGACGCTGATCTGGATCTGGCGGTTTCGCTGGCACTGGGCGGCGCCTTCGGCGGCACCGGACAGAGATGCACCGCTTCTTCGCGGCTGGTGGTGCACGAGGCGATCCACGACGCCTTCGTCGAAAAGCTGGTCGCCGGGGCGAAGGCGATGAAGGTGGGGCATGCGCTGTCCGAGGGCACCCAGATGGGCCCGGTTGTCAGCGAACAGCAGCTGGATGAGAACCTTGCCTATGTCGAGCTCGGCAAGTCCGAGGGCGCGGAACTGGCCTGCGGAGGCGCCCGGCTGAACATGGAGACCGAGGGCTATTACATGTCGCCCGGCGTGTTCGTGAACACCACCAACGGCATGCGCATCAACCGCGAAGAAATGTTCGCGCCGCTGACCTCGGTGATCAAGGTCGGCAGCTATGACGAAGCGCTGGCCACCGTCAACGACACCAATTTCGGCCTGACCTCGGGGATTGTCACGCAAAGCCTCGCGCGTGCCACCCATTTCCGGCGCAATGCGAAGACCGGCGTCGTGACCGTCAACCTGCCCACCGCGGGGACCGATTATCACGTGCCCTTCGGCGGCCGGGGCGACAGTTCCTACGGTCCGCGCGAGCAGGGCAAGGCCGCAGCCGAGTTCTATACCACGGTCAAGACGGCCTATATCAGCGCCGGGGAGCCGGTCTGATGCGACCCGGACCTAGAATAGACAACCTGCAATACGCCAATTGGTCGGAAAAGATCTTTCGCCAGATGCGGGAAGGTGGCGTCGACGCCGTTCATGTCACCATCGCCTATCACGAATCCTTCCGCGAAACGGTCCTGAACTTCGAGAAATGGAATCGCTGGTTCGAACGTTTTCCGGACCTGATCATGAAGGGCCAGTGGGCGGAAGACGTGGACACGGCGCGGGAAACGGGCCGGACCGCCATTTTCTTCGGCTTCCAGAATCCCAGCCCGATTGAGGACGACATCGGCCTGGTCGAAATCGTCCACACGCTGGGCGCGCGCTTTATGCAGCTGACATACAACAACCAGTCGCTTCTGGCGACGGGATGCTACGAGGCCGAAGACAACGGCATCACCCGGATGGGCCGGCAGGTCATCAAGGAAATGAACCGCGTCGGCCTGGTCGTCGACATGTCGCATTCGGCGGACCGTTCGACCATAGAGGCAGCCGAGATTTCCGAACGGCCAATCGCGATCACCCACGCCAATCCCTACGATTGGGCCCCGGCGCTGCGCAACAAGAAGGATGATGTGATCCGCGCGGTGACGGAAAACGGCGGCATGATGGGATTTTCGGTCTATCCGCATCACCTGAAAGACAAATCCGACTGCACGCTGGAAAGCTTCTGCGAAATGATCGCACGGACCGCCGAAAAGTTCGGGACCGAGCATTTCGGTATCGGCACCGACCTTTGCCAGGACCAGCCCGACAGTGTCGTCGAATGGATGCGCGTCGGCCGCTGGACTAAGGAAATCGACTACGGCGAAGGGTCGGCCAGTGCGCCGGGCTTCCCGGCCATGCCGGGCTGGTTCGAGGACAACCGCGACTTCGGCAACATCGAATCCGGGCTCAAAGCGGTCGGCTTTGCCGAGGACGAGGTCGCCGGGATCATGGGGGGGAACTGGCACCGTTTCTACAAATCGAACTTCGTTGCTGCGGGGAGTTCCTGACAGCGCATCGAATGCGGCCGAATCCGGCGCATCACCGTCGTTAAAGGGAGGACAAAATGGCGGACACTTCAATCGAAAATCCGGGCGTACAGGGGCGGCGCGTTCTGCCGCTCTTCGCGATCACCGGGGGATTCATCACCCTTTTCTGCCTGACTGCTCTGTTCAGCCTCGATACCTTGTCGGCCGTGGTGGACTGGGGCTTCAACGTCTCGGCCACTTATTTCGGCCTCTACTGGCAGGTTCTGTTGCTGGCGACTTTCCTGATCGGGCTCGTGTTGTGCGTCCTGCCCGGTAGCAAGGCGGTCATGGGCGGCCTCGCCAAGCCGGAATTCACCGTATTCCAGTGGGGTGCGATGATCATGTGCACGCTTCTTGCCGGGGGCGGCGTGTTCTGGGCCGCGGGGGAGCCGATGGCGCATTTCCTGTCTTCGCCGCCGCTTTTCGGGGCCGAGTCCGGCACCCAAGCCGCCGTGAACTCCGCGCTGGCGCAAAGCTACATGCACTGGGGTTTCCTAGCTTGGGCGATCCTCGGGTCGCTTTCGACCGTGATGCTGATGTACTACCACTACGAAAAGGGCCTGCCGCTGGCGCCGCGCACGCTTCTATACCCGGTCTTCGGTGACAGGGCGATCAACGGCCCCATCGGCCTGATCGCCGACGCGTCGGCCATCATCGCCGTGGTTGCCGGCACCGTCGGTCCGATCGGATTTCTCGGCCTGCAGGTCAGCTATGGCCTCAACGCCCTGTTCGGAATCCCGAACGGATTTGGCACCCAGCTCGTGGTAATCGCTGGCCTGGTCGCTCTTTACACCGGTTCGGCCATCACCGGGGTGAACAAGGGCATCCAGATTCTCAGCCGGATCAACGTGGTCCTTGCCGCAGTGCTGCTGCTGTTCATGCTGATCGCCGGGCCGACGCTTTTCATCTTCAAGGGCTTCTTCGCCGGTTTCGCCACCTATCTCGGCAGCTTCTTCGATATGGCGCTTTATCGCGGCGATGCAGGTCTTTTCGGCGCGCCGGGCTGGCTTGGCTGGTGGACCGTGTTCTTCTGGGGCTGGTTCATGGGGTACGGTCCGCTGATGGCGATGTTCATCGCCCGTGTTTCGCGCGGCCGCTCGATCCGTTCGATCATCATCATGCTGTCGATCGTCGCGCCGATCGTGACCAACTTCTGGTTCACCATCGTCGGTGGTTCGGGCATCGCCTTCGAACTGGCCAATCCCGGCTCGGTTTCGACCGCCTTCGAAGGCTTCAACCTGCCTGCCGCCCTGCTGGCGATCACCCAGCAACTGCCGATGGGATTCATCGTCTCACTGCTGTTCCTGATCCTGACCACCATTTTCGTGGCGACCACGGGCGATTCGATGACCTATGTTATCGCGGTGACGATGAGCCAGGACGAGCATCCCAAGACGGCGATGCGCGTGTTCTGGGGCGTGGCGATGGGTCTGATGGCGCTGATCCTGATTTCGGTCGGTTCGGGCGGTGTCGGCAAGCTGCAGAGCTTCATCGTGGTCACCGCCGTGCCGGTGTCGCTGATCCTGTTGCCGTCACTGTGGGATGCCGCCCGTATCACCATGCTGAAAGGCCGGGAACAACGCGGCTGATCAACGTCACATCCGGGGCGCGTGCCTGCGTGCCCCGGATCTCGAAACCGGGGAGGAAAGTCATGAAAGCCCAACGCGAAGACGCACCCAAGGTACCGCTGCGGTCACCGGATGTGGTGATGCGCCTGGCCCGTCTCGGATCGGCCCACCAGTGCCGCCTGTCCTTCATGCGCAGCCTGATGCGCCGGATGAAGACCGAGAACTGGAGCTTCGAACGCCCGGTCTTCGATATCGACGACAAAGGCGTCGGCGTCGCGGTCTATTCCGCCAAGGGGCCGGAGCGCACCTATTCGCTGGTCTGTTTCGCCCATGACCTGCCGGCCGACCAGCGTTCGGATCGCGTGATCGCCCACGCCTGGGATTCCACCTTCACCCTGTTCGACGGTGTCCCTACGGCAGACGATATCGAACGTCTGTCGCGGAACGTCCCGAAACAGGAAGCGGGCCGTGTCAACCAAAGCGAGGTTTCTGTTTCGCGGGCCAATCGTTCGGTCCGGCTGTTTGAACATGTGGTGTCGCGGCTGGCCGCCGGCCAGCAGCCCGATCCCGAACAGATCGAGGCCGTCGGATACCTGATGCGCACCACCGCCGTCTATGGATCGGGCAAGCTGGGCGCAGCGGACCGCGAGGCAATTGCGGGCCGCCCGGAATGCGCCGGCCCGTTCATGGCCGAGATGCTTTCGGTCTACCTGACCAGGGCCTATACGCTCGACCTGGTTGAACATATGGCCCGGTCCCGCTCGCCCGATACCGCCGTGGCGCTCGATCCCGACCTGCGTCGCCGCTTTGGTGTCGGCAACTCCACCGGGCTTGGCCTGGCGCCGTTCATCGTCAACCACCCTGTCCTGCTGAACAACTGGATCGCCGCGCGGGAAATGGCCCTTTCCCGTGTCCGCAGCCTGGCCCATGCCAGCGCCGACGAGACCGCATCATTCCGCCAGATGCTTGCCCGTGCCCGGATCAATGCCGACGAATGGCGATCGGAGCATCCGATCCAGATCGAGAAGCTGTCCTGGCTTCGGGCCGATCTGGCGCGTCTTGAGGAACATGTGGACACCGGCGCGCTTGAAGGCCTCGATCCCTGGGATCGGCTCTATCGCTGGGCCGAGGAAACCCTTTCCGTCGAAGGTCAGGAACAGTTGGTTTCGCTGATGATGGAACCCTACGGTGATCTGGTCGACGACCTTGCCACCGCGATGAGTGCCGACGAAGCCGGCGCCTTTCACATTGACGGCGCGATGTCGCTCGAACGCCTGCGCGAGATTGTCGAAGATGTCTATGGCTGGGCGCTCCAGATCGACTGGCAGTCGTCCGACAGCCGGGCGCGGGTTTGGTACACTTCGGAAGAAAAGCTCGAACCTCGCCTCGGCGAACGCTTCGAGGAACCGGTGGAACCCTACGAACAGCCGCTGGCCCCGGGCCGTGATGCCGCCCGCATGTTCGGCGATCTGACGGCCTGGACCGGCGGCAACACCGTCGCGGCCTTTCTGTTGCGCCACCCAGAACACCGGCACGTTGTCCGCCGGGCCCAGATCACCGCGCGCTTCCCCTATGCCGAGATCCGCGACAACACGATTTCGGCCGCGCTTCTGCCGATCGACTTGCTGCGCTGCAAGCTGGCCTTTTTCGGCGCCACCCATTTCGATCCGCGGTCGGATCGGTGGGTGCGCATCACGATGTTCCAGGACGCGCCCTTCCCGCACGAACTGGCCACCTGCGATGCCGACGACTGGTCCTACCCCCATGAAAGCGAGGTCTGAGCGATGTTTTCGTTGAACGAGATCGAAGTCACCGGAAAACGGGCGGCTCGTGGCGCGGGCCTGCCCTGGGGTATTGCCGAGGAAGCGGGCAAGGCCGCCCGCTGGCTGGTCGAACGCGGACTGCCGGGGCCGCGGTTGCTGGCCGAGGTCCTGACCCGCAATGATGGCCGGGACTATGCCGATCTCGCGCCGGTATCGGATCAAGGCACCTGGCAGGCTCCGTCCGGCCGGCTTTGCCCGCTCATCGCCGGGGCTGCGTTGGCCGACCGCGCTTCGGAACTGGCGGCGGGTGGCGAGATCGCTCTTGCCGCCACCTCGCTGCCGCTCCTGCTGGCACCCTACGCCGCCTGCGTCGCTGGTCAGACGGGCGCGGCCATCGAAATCGGGTGGACGGGCGCCACGCTGACGCTGATGCCTGACGGTTGCGCCATCGTCGCCGAGGGGGATGCGCTGACCGTGCGCAGTGCCGAACACGTGTATTGCCGCCGCGCGCGGGCGATTCCGGCGGCCATGACCTTCACCGCCGACCGCGATGTGGACGCCGATACCTGGAGCCGTCTGGGTGACTTCGCCCAACGCACCTTCGCGCCCGCCACCGAGGCGTCGCGCCTTGCCGGTGCCGGCGCCGGGTTGACGGATAACGATTGAAGCGGAAATCCGACACCCGCCGGACCGCCCGTGCCGGGGTGGTCAACGGCGGGTTTCAGCCCCAAAGCGGGCTGTTTCAATTCGTTGATCCAGATGCGGCGCTTATGACCTTTCGCATCGCGCCGATGCCGGGCCGCGGTCAGGTCGCATGCGATTTGACGGGCTGCAGCTTTTCGATTGTTTCGAATATTTGCGCGCGAAGCCATCTGTGAGCCGCTGAGCGGTCGTGCCTGCGATGCCAGTAGAGCCGCAGTTCTTGTGGCGGCACTTCGACAGGCGGGCGATAGACGGAAAGACCCAAGATGCCAGCCGCGTCTTGGGCGGTCTGCTCGGGCAGGGTGGCGATCAGCTCGCTTTTCGAGGCGGCCACGGCGACCGCGTGAAAATGCGGCAGTGCCAGAGCAACGTGACGCTTGCGCCCGAGCTTGGACAACGCCGTGTCGACGATGCCCGCCAGGCTTCCATCGACCGAACGCAGGGCGTGGGGCAGTGCGCAGAAAAGATCGAGCGGCAATGCATCACCGGGGGCGATCCCGGCCTCGCGGATTCGGGGATGGTCCTTCGCCGCGACGACCAGAAAGCGCGATTGCATCAGCGCCGCGCTTGATACCCAGTCCGATTGCTGCATCGGCATGGCCCGTTCGAGAGCCATGTCGATCGTGCTGTCCCGCAGCAGCGTTGCCACCTCGCCCGTTGCGCCTTCGATCATGCGAAGAGTGACGCGCGGCGCCATCCGGGTGACCCGCGAATGGAGCCGGGGCATCACGAGGGCCGAGAAGAAGTCAGCGCCGCTCAGGGTGAAGACGCGCTCCAATTCTTCGGGCTGGAAGGTCTTTTCATCGGTCACCGCGCTTTCGATTTCCGAAAGCGCCTTCTGAATCTTGACCGCAAGGGCTTCCGCGCGCGGCGTCGGCACCATGTCGTTGCCGCGTCGCACGAACAGTTCATCGGCGAAATGATGGCGGAGCCGCGACAACGCATTGCTGACCGCGGGCTGGCTCAGTCCGATCAATTCACCCGCGCGAGTCACGCTGCGTTCCCGGATGAGAGCATCGAAGACCCGAAGCAGGTTGAGATCGAAAGTCGCGAAATTCACGTCGGTTATGGGCCCCATACAAATTCGGAATTCGGCCTGTGAGACAGGAAGAAGTATGGATGGGATGCGGGGCGCAGAACAAGCCCTGATCCTTCGAAACCAGGATGAAACGATCCCGGCGGCGCAGAATATGCGCCTGCCGCAACAGGAGAAGTACATCATGACCAAGCCATGCGAAATCGAAGCCATCTGGATTCTCGGCGCGCTGTTCCGCAGCTTCCGCCAGGACGGCGCTCCTCCCGGCGGCGTCTATCTGTTGGAACAGGTGCTGCCCGAGGGGTTTTCACCGCCGCGCCACATTCATCACAACGAGGATGAAACCTTTTACATGATCGAGGGAGAGATCGAATTCCTCGTCGGTGACGAAATGGTCACGATCCGGCCCGGCGACATTCTCGTCGCACCGAAGGGCATCGCGCATACGTTTCTGGTGACCAGCCCGGGCGGCGCGCGCATGCTGACGGTCACCACCGAGGGCGAATTCGAATCCATGGCCCGATCGGCCGGACGACCCGCAGAGTACGATGGTCTGCCGCCCCGTCAGGAGAAACCGACACCTGAACAAAGAGCGCAACTCGAAGCGGCTTGCCGTGCAAACGCGATTGAGGTCGTCGGTCCGCCGCTGGCCATGGCCGTCTGAACGGAGGTGCAGAGGATGACCGCATCCAGAATATCGTTCACGCTGGCTCCGCTGATTGCCCTTACCGGGATGGGGTGGGGGATCGCCATGGCGATCAGCCACGATCACGCCACGGCGCCGGCCCACGCGCACCTGAACCTGCTCGGCTGGGTGTCTCTTTTCCTCATGGGGCTGTTCTACCGGTTTCACACGGAACTGGATCGCAGCCGTCTTGCAAGATTCCAAGTAGTGGTCTGGGCGGCGGCATCGATCGCAATTGCCATCGGAATAGGCTTGATCTACCTGGGCACACCGCAGGCCGAACCCCTTGCCGCGATCAGTTCCATTGTTCTTTTCGCCGATATGCTCGTTTTTGCGTGGCTGGTAATTCGGACGGTTCGCTAGCGATGCCGTTCGTCCACGAGGATATTTTGCACGGCCGATCTGCCACCGCCAATGGCACGTGACCGGGGCACAAGCCTGCCCTGAGCTGTGAAGTGCACATGCATCGTTGCCTGGTCGGCGCCCGGTTCGTCCCGCGGCGCCGCACCTGTCCCTGTATTCGTTTGTCTTGCCCTCTGAGAAAGAGGCATGAAAACAGTATGTTATTTCTTATTATAGATAGTGTACTAATTAAATCTTGACCAAAAGTGATGAGTGCAAGTATCAATTCAGCATCTGAACAATGCTTGTGGCTGCGTGACAGGGAGGAATTACGATGCAATTTTACGTGGATGGTTTTCGCGGCGGTGATCCCGACATCAAGAACGCGGCGCCGAACCGCCGCGACCGTGACGCGCATGCCCCGCTGCCCGAAAAGGTGGACGTGCTGATCGCCGGGTGCGGCCCGGCGGGCCTTTGCCTTGCCGCGCAGTTGTCGCAATTCCCCGAAATCGACACCATGATCGTCGACCCTAAACCGGGCCCGATCGAAAAGGGACAGGCCGACGGCGTCAACACCCGCACGATGGAGATGTTCCAGGCCTTCGGCTTCGGCGAAACCGTCAAGCGTGAAAGCTACTGGGTGAACCAGACCGCATTCTGGACGCCCGACCCGGACAATCCCGCGCATATCAAGCGGATCGGCCGGGTGCAGGACGTGGCCGACGATTCCTCGGAAATGCCACACACGCTGATCAATCAGGCGCGGGTGCATGAACTGTTCCTCGACGTGATGAAAAACTCGCCGCCGCGGCTGGAACCGGATTACAGCTGGGCGGTCCGGGACCTGCGCGTCGACACCACGACCGACGACTACCCGGTGACCGTGACGCTGGAAAACACCGGCGTGAATGCGGGGGAAACCGTGACCGTGCGGGCCAACTACTTGGTGGGCTGCGACGGGGCGCGGTCGAATGTACGCAAGGCCATCGGCGGCGAGTTGCATGGCGACGCGGCGCATCAGGCCTGGGGCGTGATGGACATTCTGGCCAACACCGATTTCCCCGACGTGCGGCAGAAATGCCTGATCACTTCGGCGCATGAGGGCAACGTCCTGATCCTGCCGCGTGAAGGCGGATACCTGTTCCGGATGTATGTAGAGCTCGACAGGCTCAACCCCGACGAACGCGTGAGCAACCGCAACTTCACCGCCGATCACATGATCGAGGCGGCGAACCGGATCATGAAGCCCTACACGATCGACGTGAAGGAAGTGGTCTGGTGGTCGATCTATGAAATCGGCCACCGGATGACCGACCGCTTCGACGACGCGCCCGAGGGAGAGGACCGCAATCCGCGCGTCTTCACCGCCGGCGACGCCTGCCACACCCACAGCCCGAAGGCGGGGCAGGGGATGAACGTGTCGATGCAGGACACGTTCAACCTGGGCTGGAAGCTGGCGCATGTGCTGCGGGGGCGGGCTGATGCAAGCCTGTTGCGCAGCTATTCCGCCGAACGCTGGGCCGAGGCCAAGCGGCTGGTCGATACCGATCACGAATGGGCCCGTATCATGTCGGCACCGCCGGGGGAATCCGAACTCGACGGGTCGGGCATGCCGCGGTTCCAGAAACAGTTCATCGAGAACCTGGAATTCACCGGCGGTCTGGCCGTGAAATACGAAGCGTCTGCCTTGATCGGCGTGCCCACCCATCAGGCACTGGCCAGGGGGCAGGAAATCGGCCGCCGGTTCCATTCGGCCCCGGTGGTGCGGGTGGCGGACGCAATGCAGATGCAGTTGGGTCATGTCGCCGACGCAGATGGCCGCTGGCGGATCTATGCCTTCGCGGGCAAGGGCGACAGTTCGTCCCCGGGATCGGCGATCCACAAGCTGGCCGACTGGCTGCAGAGCGATCCCAGTTCGCCGGTGGTGAGATGCACCCGGGAAGGCGAAGATATCGACGCGGTGATCGACCTGCGGGCGGTGTTTCAGCAGACCTTCGAAAACCTCGCCTCTGAGGACATGCCGTCGCTTCTGAAGCCCGTGAAGGGCAAGCTCGGACTGCAAGACCACGAAAAGGTCTTCTGCACCGATCACAAGGGGCAGGGCGACATCTTTGACATGCGCGGTATCGATCGCGACCAGGGCTGCATGATCGTGGTGCGTCCCGACCAATATGTCGCCCATGTCCTTCCGCTGGATGGCTACGTGGAACTGTCCGAATTTTTCGATGGGGTCATGCTGCCGGCCGGGAACGGCTGATGTCGTAGAAAGCGACCATCGGTCGGCAGGTGGGCGGGGGCGACCCCGTAGGATGCGAAACGGCCGGGGCGCACCGTTCGAGGAATTCATGAGGATCCGCAAGGATGCCGTCGGGCATTCCGTGGCAGGCTGGGCCATGTGAAGCCAATGCGGGTGCTTGGCCCGATTGCTTGCTCGCCGCAACGCATCACCACAGGTTGCGGCAAGGGCGTCTGTGACGACCAGATGACGCAGCTATAGCCAAAACAAATAGTTCAGACATGTTTCAAATTGGTCATCTTCCTTGCCGATAAATAGAAGCCAACCGATTCTCATCATCGGGAGGAACCCATGAAAAGTTTCCTGAAAACATCCTTCGCGGCACTTGCCGTTCTCGGCGCTGCCAGCGTTGCCCAGGCGCAGGAAGTGACTCTCAGCGTTCATCACTTCATGTCCCAAAAAGCCCCGCTTCACGCGAAATTCCTGGTGCCGTTCGCTGAAAACGTTGCCAAGGCCAGCGATGGCCGCATCAAGATCGAAATCTTCGACAGCATGTCGCTGGGTGGCCGTCCGGGCGACCTGTACGATCAGGCCGTCGACGGTGCCGTCGACATCGCCCTGACTCTGCCGGGGTATACCTCGGGCCGTTTCAACCAGACCGAAGTGTTCGAACTGCCCTTCATCATGCAGGATTCGGTGGCGACCTCGAAAGCCTTTTACGACCTGATCGAAAGCGATCTGCAGGATGGCGAATACGAGGAAACCAAGATCCTCGCCGGTTGGGTTCACGGCCCCGGTGTCGTCCATACCGAAGATCCGGTCAACAAGCTGGAAGACCTGGCCGGCAAGGAACTGCGCGGACCGACCCGCCTGGTGACCGATCTGCTTGGTGAACTGGGCGCGACCCCGGTGGGCATGCCGCTGCCGAAGATTCCGGAAAACCTGTCCAAGGGCGTGATTTCCGGCGCGGTGATCCCGTGGGAAGTCGCCCCGTCGATCAAGTTGCAGGAACTGGTCAAGAACCATACCGAGATGAGCGGTGACCGCGCGCTTTACACCGCGACCTTCGTGCTGGCGATGAACTGGGACGTTTACGAAGGCCTGCCCGATGATCTGCGCGCCATCCTTGACGAACAGACCGGCAAGGCGCTGTCGGAATTCGCGGCAAACGCGCTGGTCGAAGGTGACGTTTTCGGCCGCTCCAAGGCGGAAGGCAACAACATCATCCAGCTTGACGAGGCAGAAGTTGCCCGCTGGATCGAAGCGTCGAAGCCGGTCTATGACCGCTGGATCGAACGCGCCAAGGGGGAAGGCTTCGACGGCGCGGCCGCCATCGAGCAAGCCAAGGCGCTGATTGCTGAAAACCAGTAATTCCGCTGAACCCCTACGATGGTCCGGCCCGCCTGCGCGGGTCGGGTCGCCTATCTGCTGGATGACTTCATGACAATCTTCGAACGAACCGAACGGGTGATAACACGCTTCGCGGCCGGTCTGGCCCTGCTGGGGGGACTGGGGTTGGTCTTTGCCACCGTCGTCACCTGCCTGAGCATCATTCTGAAACTTGTCCGGCGGTTGCTGGACGGCATGTTCGGTTCCGGCCCGGTCGGCGAAGCCCTGCCCTGGCTGCATGCCATTCTTGGCGAGGAAGAGCTTGTCACCTATGGCGTCGGGCTTGCGCTTTTCGCCGCGCTGCCCTGGGTGATGATCCGGTCCGGCCATATCAGGATCGATCTGTTCGAACCGGTTTTCGGACGGCACCTGAACCGGGTTCTCAACTTGGTCGCGGATATCGCGCTGGCGGCGATCGCCTATCTGATCCTGACCCGGCAGTGGTTCCTGATCGTCAAGAAGGCCCGCGGATCCAAGGAACCCTTTGGCGATCTATTGCTGCAGGGCGATTTCGCGCAGGCCGCCGACCGCATCCGCACCAGCCAGGAATCGCAGATTCTCGGCCTGCCGCTCTGGCCCACCTATATCGTGGCCGAAATCTGCGTCGCCGCCTTCTTCATCGTCGCCTGTTTCTGCGTCTGGCGCAGCGCCCGCGACCTGTTCAAAAACCCTCAGGCGGGGCAGTGATCCATGTTCGAATTCCTGACATCCACTTTCACTGATTTTCAACTTGGTCTGCTCGGCTTCCCGGTCCTGCTGCTGCTGATCGCGCTGCGCGTGCCGCTGGCCGCCGCGATGTTCATCGTCGGTCTGGTCGGCACCTACTTGGTCGCCGGCAACATGCGGATGATGGACAGCCAGCTGAAGACCTTCACCTATGGCACGCTGACCAACTATTCGCTGTCGATCATCCCGCTGTTCCTGCTGATGAGCGAATTCGCCACCCGCGGCGGCATGTCCGCCGCCCTGTTCAAGGCCGCCGAGGCCTGGATGGGGCACCGTCGCGGCGGGCTGGCCATGGCGGCGATCGGCGCCTCGGCCGGGTTCGGCGCGGTCTGCGGATCGTCGCTGGCTACCGCGTCGTCGATGGGCCGGGTGGCTTTGCCGGAACTGCACCGCGCGGGCTATAGCGGCGCGCTGTCCACCGGCGCGCTGGCCGCCGGCGGCACGCTCGGCATCCTGATCCCGCCCTCGGTGGTTCTGGTCGTCTACGCGATCCTGGCCGAGGAAAATATCGAGAAGCTGTTCACCGCCGCCTTCGTGCCCGGCATCCTTGCCATGCTGGGCTACATGGTCACGGTGGCGATCTACACAAGGATGGTGCCGGGATCGGGCAACGCGCTGCCGCGGATGCCCTATCGCGCGCGGTTCCAGGCGCTGTTCCAGGTCTGGCCGGTGATGGTGATCTTCGCGCTGGTGATCGGTGGTATCTATACCGGGGCGTTTTCGCCCACCGCCGCCGCGGCCGTGGGCGTCGCCGGCACCGCGATCGTGGCATGGTCCAAGCGCAGCCTGAGCATCGACGTGATCAAGCAGGCGCTGCTGAACACCGCCCAGACCTCTGCGATGATCTTCTTCATCATCCTCGCTGCGGGCGTTTTCAATTCGTTCCTGTCCTCGGCGCAGCTTCCGCAGACGCTGGCGGCCTATTTCCTGGAAACCGATGTCAGCCCGTGGCTGATCCTGATCGGCATGCTGCTGCTGTACCTGATCCTGGGGACGGTGATGGATTCGCTGGCGATGATTTTCCTGACCGTGCCGATCTTCATCCCGATCGTGACGCAGCTGGATTTCGGCATTCCGCAGGCTGAAATCGGTATCTGGTTCGGCATCCTCGTTCTGATGTCGGCGGAAATCGGGCTGATCACGCCGCCGGTGGGGATGAACCTTTTCGTCATCAACGCGATATCCAAGGGCGTCGGCATCGGGCAGACCTATCGCGGCGCGCTGCCCTTCGTGGCCTCCGACATCATCCGGATCGCGATCCTTGTGGCCTTCCCGTCGATCACCATGGTGCTGGTGCGCCTGTTCTACGGCTGACGGCGGCAAAAGACGGCTTGACGGCGCGTGCCGTCAGGGATTTCAATCCGAAACGGCTCGGCTCATCGCCGGGCCGTTTTGATTTTATTGCAATACGGGACGCATAAAATTGGCCGCAACCCTGAACACAGCCCTTGCGCTTCTCGATTACCTGGTGCGGTTTCCCAGCCTGCCGGGGCAGTCAAACCTGACCATTGCCGGTTACATCCATGACTACCTGAAGGATCATGGGGTCTATGCCGAACTGATCCATGACGACAGCGGAGAACGGGCCAACCTGCTGGCCACCATCGGCCCGGCCATCGATGGCGGCGTTGCCCTGTCGGGGCACATGGACGTGGTGCCGGTCGACGGGCAGGCCTGGACAAGGCCGGCCTTCGAGCTAACGCGCGATGGGGGCCGCGTCTATGGCCGCGGGGCGGTCGATATGAAGGGGTTCCTTGCCTGCGCCCTTGCCATCGTGCCCGATCTGGTCACGGCGCCGCTGAAACGTCCCGTTCACCTTGCCTTCACCTATGACGAGGAACCGGGTTCCATCGGCGCGCCGGGGCTGGCGCGGCATTTCGTGGCGACGGGGATGAAACCGGCGGCAGTGATCGTGGGCGAACCGACCGAAATGAAGGTGATCGCGGGCCACAAGGGCGGGTTCGAACGCTGTACCCGGTTCACCGGTGTCGCCGGTCATTCCTCCGATCCCGGGCGCGGTGTCAGCGCCATCCACTACGCCGCCCGCTTCATCACCTTCCTGGAAGGGCTGGGGCAGGAGTTCGCGGCCAAGCCGCTGCCCGACAGCCCGTTTCAGCCCCCCTTTAACACGGTCAACGTTGGCACCATCGGCGGCGGCGCCGGGCGCAGCATCATCGCCGAGGATTGCACGCTGGACTGGGAATTGCGCGTCACCCCGCCCGACGACGGCATCGCGCCGATGCAGCGGATCGAGGCGTTCCTGACCGATCTGGAAACGGAAATGCAGGCGGCGTTCCCGCAGGCGTCAATCGTCACCGAAGAGGTTTCGAACTATCCCGGGCTGCGCTTCGATCCGGATTCGTCGGCCTTGGACGTGGTGCGGCAGCTGAGCGGAGAAAACAGCTTCACCGCCGCGCCGTTCGGTACCGATGCGGGATGTTTCGACCGCGAAGGCCTGCCCAGCGTGGTGTTCGGACCGGGCAGCATCGATCAGGCGCATATTCCAGATGAATATATCGAGACGTCGCAGATCGAGGCCTGCCTGGCCTTCCTCGAAGGGCTTCGCGCCCGACAATGCCGGTAAGCGCAACCGGAGATATGGAGCAACGACGGTCCGTACTGTCCCGGTTCCCGGCGGGGGATAATTGGCAACTGGTCATGGAGCGCAGCGGATTTTTTCAGTCAGGACCCGACGAAGGATACCGGAATTGACCCGGCATGCGGGGCGGTCTGCCTTATCTGCCGTGGCCCTGAATCGGGGCGTAATATGTGATTCGCAAACGAATCTATTCCGGGCATGCGGCGGTGGAAAATCGGGTTTTTTCTCTATAATAAATTGAATTTCAGCTGCAAAGTTCGCCCGAAGCCGCCCAACAAATGTTTCAAAAAAGTCACAATTTTGCTGTATTCGTCATGCGAAAAACAAGCATAGGGCGAAAATTTCAACCATTAGATGTTGAAACAAACAGTTTTTTAGATGTTTTGCAGACGGGTATATTTAATTTGATACTATTTCAATAGGTTGGACGTCGCTCTTACCAGGAAATTTGTGTGAGGGTCGGCATTTTCTTAATCTAAATCAATGTTCCGTTGTTTTCCGAGTGCCAGTCTAACCTTTGTAAGCCGGATGAAGTCGGTGAAGTTTCTGCCTTGATCCGTAAGAAAACGCGTACAGTGAAATACACGCGGAGAGTTGAGCGAAGAGAAACGCGCTTCGAGCGCTTTGAATATATGGAGTTGAATGGGATGAATTTCGTTACGCAATACATCGCAGACCTTGCCCGTCGTTTTCAAGATGAAGAAGAGGGGCTGGCGCTGACCGAATACCTGGTTGTTCTCGGCCTGTTGATCGGCGGTGTTATCGGTGCTGTTCTGATCTTCGGACAGAACCTGTCGGCAGCTTGGACGGCCTGGGGTGGCTGGATTCAGAGCGTTCTGGGCGCGACCCCGGCGACCTGACGGTCTCTCCGGTCGTGGAAGCTACCTTGATTCGGTCAGGGCCACATGGCTAGCCATTGCGGCCCTGGCGTTATCGCCAGGGCTGCGCTTTTTCAAGCTGAGCTTTCAATTCAAGCGCTGGAATTGATCTGGGTTGCGTTGGATCGAATTGCGTCAAGTCAGACAATTCGGACAGGTTCCGCTGGAACCGGGCTTCGAAACCAAGTTGCACGCAAACCCGGGTGTGCACAAATCGGAGCAGGGCAGAAATCCGGGGATTGAGAGTGGGGATAGCGTATGCGGCTTTCGATAGTCATTAGCTTCGTTCTGGCGCTGATTCTAGCCGGTCTTGCCGTTGTCGGCGCGCGTAATTGGCTGGCGTTGGAAAGACAACAGATCACGGATTCGATCCCCGCATTCACACGGGACGATGACGGGAAACCCAAGCACACGATCGTCGTCGCGGCGGAACAGATCAGCTTTGGCGAAAGGTTGATCCCGAACAAGTTGCGCGAAATCGAGTGGGCAAGCGATGTCTTGCCGCAGGGATCCTTTACGACCGTGGGGGATCTCGTCATCGACGACAGCGAGGAGAACGCGCGTTTCGCGTTGACGACGATGTCGGTCGGCGAACCCATTCTGTCAAACAAGGTGACGATACCCGGTCAAAGGGCCAAGCTGTCCACGGCGCTGACGCCGGGGATGAAGGCGGTGTCGATCAGGGTGAACGATGTTCTTGGCGTGGCCGGCTTCGTTCTGCCGGGCGACCGGGTCGATATCTTGCTGACCCGCGGCAAGGCGGGTGAATCCTTTGTCGACGTTCTGCTGCAAGGCGTGAAGGTGCTGGCGATCGACCAGATCGCGGACGACCGCAAGGATCAGCCAAGCGTCGTGCGCACGGTGACCTTCGAGGTGAATACCGAGGAGGCGCAGAAACTGGTGCTTGCCGCCAATGTCGGCACCCTGTCCCTGGCGCTGCGCAACGTGGCCTCGAACGATGTGGAACAGACCGACCGGATGACGCTCGTCGAACTCAGCGATGCCGATGTATCCGAAGCACTTGCCCGCGAAAACCTGCAGAGAATACGGGAAGAGGCCGAGAAGGCGAAGGAAGAGGCGAGCCTGGCCCGCGAAGAGCTGCTGAAGATGCAGGCAGAGGCGGATAAGGCGGCCGAGGAAGCACGGCTTGCCGTAGGGCAATCGGTTGACGAAGCTTCGCAACAGCGCCTTGATGAGCTCGAAACGTTGCTAAAAAACATATCTGAAGGAATTTCTGTACGCCTCGAGGGGGTAGAAGAGAAGATTCAGTCGCAGGAACCTGTTATAGTCGAGAAAGAAGTCGTGGTTGAACGCGTTGTTGAAAAGCCGGTTGTTGTGTCGCCGCCTAAGAAAAGCACGATAGGTGTCATTCGGAACGGAAATCGGGCCGAATACAAGGTGGGACGAGCCGAGGCGGACGAATTCAGCCAAGGCAGCGCCGAAGCGAAGCAATAAGCGTTGGCCGAGTGTTGGGAGGGACTGTGATTGTTGAATACGAGCAGTTTTCGAGGGCAGGTAGAAATGATGAATAAATTCATCCACAAAATGAAGGCATCGGGCGGATTCGCGGTTTTGGGACTGCTGTCTCTGATTGCCGTGGCGCTGGCGGTGCCGGCGTCGGCGCAGACGCGCGACATCATGATCGACGACGGGGTCGTGTCGAAGATCGAAATCGCACCAAGCACGACGCTGACGGTGCGGACCAACAAACCTTATGCGGACATCCTGATCGGGGACACCGGTATCATCGATGCTTTCCCGCTGACCGACAGTTCTCTCTACATTCAGGCCCGGCAAAACGGCCTGACCAACGTGACGCTCTATGACAGCGATAAAAAGCTGCTGGAGGTCGTTTCGGTCCTTGTTCGCACCGATTTCACGGAATTGGAGCGCGCGATTGCCCGCGCGGTGCCAAGTGCGCAGGTTGATGTGCTGAACGTCAACAATCGCATCCGCATTTCGGGCAAGGTCAAGGATAACGTGGATGAACGCCGCGTGATGGACATTGCCTCGCAGTTTTCCAGCGATCCGGTGATCAACGCGATGCAGGTTAAAAGTGCCCAGCAGGTCGAGCTCGATGTTCGCATCCTCGAGGTCGAGCGGAATTCGGGCCGGAACCTGGGTGTCGACCTGACCGGGACCCGGACCAGCAACGGCGAACAGGTTTTCAACACCAATGGCGCGCAGTTCTCGGCGACCACCGCGACCCCGTTCGGGTCGGTCGTGGGCGAATTGCTGGAAGTGTCCGGGGTGCAGATCGACGTGGTCATCAACGCACTAGAATCCAAGGGCCTTGCCCGTCGCCTTGCCAATCCGAAACTGGTCACGACCAGCGGGATCGAGGCGAATTTCGTCGTCGGTGGCGAAGTGCCGATTCCCGAAGCAACGATCAACGAAAACGGAACCGCGATTTCGGGCACCGACTACCGCGAATACGGTGTGCGCCTGAATTTCCTGCCGCAGGTTCTGGATGGCGAACTGATCAGCCTGCGCATCAGCCCCGAGGTCAGCGATATCGACCCGTCCGTATCGGTGAATGGCCAGCCGGCCTTCATTTCGCGCAAGGCCGAAACCACCGTTTCGCTGCGCAACGGGCAAAGCTTTGCGATCGCCGGGCTGCTGCAGGCCAACAACGCGCGCACCACCGACCAGGTGCCGTGGCTGGGGCAGGTTCCGATTCTCGGTGCTCTGTTCAGCTCGCGCGGATTCCAGAAGCGGGAAACCGATCTGGTGATCCTGGTGACGCCGCGTCTGGTGCAGCCCTCCGGCCCGAACAAGCCGCTGGCCTCGCCGCTGGATGATGCGCGCTCTTCGAATGATGTCGAACTCTTCCTCCTGGGGATGCTGGAAGTGAACCGCGACCTGCTGCGCCGGTTCCGCGACGGCCACGGAGTCGCCGGCCCTTACGGCCACATGATTGATCTGGAGTTTGAAGATGCTGTCATCAAGAAAAAGTAAGCTGGGTATCGCCGCGCTTTTTGGGGTTTCGACCCTGGTCCTGTCGGGCTGCGCGGACTACCTGAGCAACCGCGATACGGTCACGGCACGTGTGGGCAACGCTTCCATGGCGAACACGGCGATCCAGGAAATACAACCCTGGCCGCCTGCTGCTTACAAAACCACGGTCGGCTATGGTGGCTGAACACCGGTGCCGTTGATCGAACAACCGGACGATGGTGCGAATGAGTGCCCACCGTTCCTGCATTTGTGCATTTGTTCTTGAACGAGATCGGTCTCGCTATGTCTGAGCACGGCAATACCGGCGTCTGTGAGGATCAACAGGGGACCATCCTTGTTGAGACCCTCATTGTCGTCCCCGTGCTTATCATCCTGTCCTTCGGGTTGCTGGAATTCGGCAACATGCTGTGGCAGCGTATGCAGTTGCAGGCGGGGGTACGCGACGCAGCGCGATATTGGTCGCGCTGCGCGAATTCGCTCAACGGTGTCACCTGTTCGCAGACCATTGCGCGCAATATCGCTTTCTACGGCCAGCCGACGGTCGGCAGTTACGAACGTGTCGTCGGTTGGAACGACGCGTCCGAACTGACCATCACTCCTGCCACGCCGCCGTCACCGCCCGGACCGAACGATGTGGTCACCGTGACCGGGCGGACGGTATATCGGGGTTCGCCGGTCATGGGCTTTGTGCTGGGGACGGCCCCCACCATCGAATACTCATATCAGATGAGGTTCATCGGATGGTAAAGCGCGGTCCCTTACGGCGGTTCCTGGCTCAGGAATCGGGCGTCACGATGATCGAGGCGCTGTTGAGCATTCCCTTGGTCGTGATGGTGATCGCGGGAATGATCGAAGTCGGCGGTATGATGTACCAGTTCAGCCAGACCGCGAAGGCGATGCAGATCGCCGCACGTCTGGCCATCGTATCGACCCCGGCAGTGGCTGACATGTCCGCATTGACGGCGGATTATCCGACGGAAGCGGATGGCGATCCTGTCCCGACGACGCCCGTGACAGTGGTTTGCGGCGCCGGCGCCGCACCGTGCGATGCCGCCGCGCTGGCGCGGATCTACGATGGGGGTGACGGCGTGTGCGGTGCCACCGGCAGCCTGACAGATCTTGTCGGTGTGTGCGATGTCGCGCCATTCATTACCGACAGCGGCAATCTCAGGATCAGCTACACGCGTTCGGGGCTTGGTTATGTCGGACGTCCCAGGGGGCCTGTCGTTACCGTTCGTGTCGAGGTGCGAAACCTGACCTTCGACATGTTCATTCTGGATGATCTGGTAAGGTACTTTTCACCATCTTCCAGTTTTGGGGCGTTTTCGATCCCCACTCAGCCGGTCGCGATGACCAGCGAAGATTTGTCCAGTTGCCGGGGAGTGTGCCCATGAATTTGCGTGCTGACGAAAGCCTGTCCATGTCCAAGCAGCCCAATATCCAGCTTAATCTTGTGAATGGGCCGGGCGCGGTTTCGACCGAACTGGAAGGTCTGCTCGAAGCCAACCGGCGAATCCTTTTTTCGGCCATCGACGAAGCCGATCTGAACTTGGAAACCCATCTGTCCAACGCGGACGTTACCATCGCGAACCTGAGCGGTATGAATGGTGAGAACGTGGATTTCCTGAACAAGATCAGGGGCCTCGCGCCCGAAATGCCGCTGATCGTCACGACACCGCCGCTGTCGCCGCAGGAAACGCGGATTCTGTTCAAGTTCAACGTGCTGGACTGGCTGCCCTCTCCGGTCGGCGGCGACGAATTGATGGACAGCATCTTCAAGGGCGTCCGGGCCCGCAAAACCCATGACAACCGGGTCCATGCGGTGGTGTCCACGGTGGGCGGCGCGGGGGCGACCACGATGGCGGTTTCGATGGCGGACCTGGCCGCAACCAAACTGTTCAGCAAGAAGGGAACGGTCGCGCTGTTCGATCTGGACTTCTCGACCGGAAATTGCGGGTTCGTGGTGAACATGGTCAGCAATTTCAACCTGGCCAATGTGGTGGCGACACCGCGCCGGGTGGATGGGGAATTCATCCGCGTGATCCGGCAGCAGCATGAACACGGTTTCTACCTGTATTCATTCAAACGGCCCGAACTGAACACCGACCTGAACGGTTATGAACTGGTCCTGCGGATGCTGGATGCGGTCAGCGCCGAGCACGAGCAGGTGTTTCTGGACATCCCCTATTACGAAACCGAGTGGAAAGACGACGTGCTGGCGGCGGTGAATACCCTGACGCTTGTGACCGAGCTGAACCTGCCCGCGATCAAGCACACGCTCGAACTGGTCGAACGGATCAAGCGGCTGCGCGGTGACGATTTCCCGGTACAGGTGGTGTTCAACAAGTGGGAATCGCGGATGTTCGGGCAGCGTATCGGCACCCGGCGCTTGAAAGAACTGTTTGGCGACACGCCATTGCACTACGTACCGCAGGCCGGCAACCTGATCGGGGAAAGCATCGATCGCGGCGTGCCGCCGAGCGATATCAGCGCGCATTCGAAATACCTGCGTGCCCTGCAAAATTACATGAAGCATATCGAACTCGAGGAGCCGGTGAGGTGACGCGCCGGGTGACATTTTCCCGGCGGCATTTCGCATTGGGGGCCGCGCTGATCCTGATACCGGGGGCCGGGGTCAGGGCAGAATTGATGAAAGTGCCCCGCGATCATGGCGAAAAGACGCTGCAGATCGTCGATTATCCCAGCACGGAAAAGCCCGGGACGATCATTATTTCCAACCATGACCGGACGCTGCATCGCGTGTTGCCCGGCGGCAAGGCCGAAAAATTCCGGATCTCTGTCGGTCGTGATGGCTTTACCTGGACCGGCACGACCTATGTCGGTTCCAAGAAAAAGTGGCCCGGCTGGCGGCCGCCTTCGGCGATGCGGCAGCGCGATCCGTCACTGCCCGACTATGTCCCGCCGGGGCCTTACAATCCCTTGGGCGCGAGGGCGATTTATCTTTACGCCAACGGACGCGACACGCTGTACCGAATCCACGGCACCAATAGCGCGGATACGGTCGGCGGCTATGAAACATCCGGCTGTTTTCGTCTGACAAATACGGATGTCCTTGATCTATTTCAAAAAGTTCCAGTGGGGACCAAAGTTATCGTGCACTGAATAAAGTGGCAGAGAGGCTATCATGGTCGGAAGATTTTTTAAGAAGTTCCAAGATGGGCAAGACCAGATAAATAACGCGCCGGTTGCACCGGAAATGCCCGAGTCAGCAGAACCGCACGAGGCCGTCAGGCTCGCGGTCAGCAACGAAGCCGACCTGCCGGATTTCGTGAACGAACGTGTCACGCTGCACCACTACCTGATTGATAAGATCAATCTTTCGATCCTCGACACGATGGAAGAGGACGAAATCCATGCCGAACTTCTGCCGCTGGTGCGGGCCTATGCCAAGGAACACAATTTTCCCCTCAGTGCTACCGAGCTTGATGCGCTGGTCGAAGATATCGGCGATGAAATGCTGGGGCTCGGCCCCATCGAACCGCTGCTGGATGACGATACCGTTTCGGATATCCTGATCGTCGGCGCCGACCGGGTTTATATCGAACGCTTCGGCAAGCTTGAAAAAACCAAGGTCCGGTTCAAGGACGAAGACCACCTGCTGCGGATCATCAACAAGATCGTGGCCTCGGTCGGGCGGCGGGTCGATGAAAGCTCCCCGCTGGTGGATGCGCGCCTGGCCGACGGGTCGCGGGTGAACGTGGCGATCCGTCCGGTCGCGGTGGATGGGCCGCAGGTGTCGATCCGGAAGTTTTCCAAGCGGCCGTATTCGCTGAACCGGCTGGTCGATAATGGGGCGCTGGCCCCGGGCATGGCGGCGCTGCTGGCGGCCGCGGTCGAGGGCAAGATTTCGGTCATCGTTTCGGGCGGCACGGGGTCCGGTAAAACCACCATGCTGAACGCGATGTCGGCCTATATCCCGCATGACGAACGCCTGGTCACCATCGAAGACGCGGCCGAATTGCAGCTGCAGCAGCCGCACGTGGTGCGGCTGGAAACCCGCCCGCCAACGGTGGATGGCCGCAACGAGATCGTGCAGCGCGACCTGGTGAAAAACGCCCTGCGGATGCGCCCCGACCGGATCATCATCGGCGAGGTGCGCAGCGGCGAAGCCTTCGACATGCTGCAGGCCATGAACACCGGTCACGAAGGATCGATGTCCACGATCCACGCCAACAGCCCGCGCGACGCGATCGCGCGCCTGGAACAGATGGTCGGCATGGCCGGCATGCCGATGAGCCAGATGGCGACCCGGGCGCAGATCACGTCGGCAATCGACCTGATCGTGCAACTGGCGCGTCTCAGGGACGGGACGCGCCGGGTGACTTCCATTTCCGAAATCACCGGGATGGAAGGCGACGTGGTTCAGACCCAGGAACTGATGTATTTCAAGCGGCTGGGTGTCGATGAAGACGGCCGTGTCCTGGGCGAATTCCGGGCGACCGGCATACGTCCGCGCTTCATCGAGGAACTTGAAATCCTCGGTTTGAATTTGAAACCCGAATATTTCGACCCTTCAAAGGTGCTGTGACGCATGCTGAATTCCCTGATCGTTATCTATGGTCTCGTCTTCGCTTCTGCGTTGCTTCTGGTCGAAGCGGCGTTTCAGGCCATACTCACGTCGCGCCGGGAAGCGAAGGACGTGCAGAACCGGCTGGAAGCACTGAAACTCAAGGTGGGCGGCGATGTCGCCTATTCGCAACTGCTGATGCGCCGCGGCGTGCGCGGCGACGGCAGCCGGCAAGACCTTGCCACGATGCTGTGGAATTTCTACGCCCAGTCGGGGCTGGAAACCAGCGTGTCGCGCCGCATCATCTATGCCGTTGTATTGTTCTTAATCGGCTTCGCACTGACCGATATTTTCCTCACCAACAGCCTGTTCGCCAAGATTGCAATAGGTGTCTTGCTGACGCTTCTGGTTGCGTTCGTCGTGGTCTATGTCGCGCGCGCCCGCCGGATCAGAAAATTCACCGCGCAACTGGCGCCCGCGCTCGATATCATCGTGCGCAGCCTGAGCGCCGGGCACCCGCTGACCGCTGCGATCGGGCTTGTGGCGCGGGAAATGCCCGATCCGATCGGGTCCGAGTTCGGCATCCTGGCGGATCAGATCACCTTCGGGTCGGAACTCGAAGACGCGATGTTGAACATGATCGTCCGCGTCGGATCGCCCGAACTGAACTTGCTGGCGGTGACGGTGAGCGTGCAGCGCGGCACCGGCGGCAACCTGTCCGAGATTCTGGAAAACCTCGCGCAGATGCTGCGCGACCGCCTGATGCTACGCGCCAAGATTCGCGCAATTTCGGCAGAAGGGCGCTTCACGGCCTGGTTCATGATGCTGTTCCCGTTCGGCCTGTTCGCAATGATCCGGTCGATGGTGCCGACCTATTTCGATCCGCTTTGGGAAAGCGGCTACGGGACCATGGTTTTCTCGATTTGTATCATTTTCATGATTTTCGGATTTTTCATCGTGCGCCGGCTGGTGAACTTTGATTTCTGACCCTGCAAGCAGGGAGAGGGAGACAGAAAAGTGAATGAGAATCTCATTCTTCTTGCGGTTTTCACCGCCGTGCTGCTGGCCGCTTTCAGCACCATTTCGGCACTTGTCCAGCGCCGGGACGTGCAGCGCAATATCGAGGGCACCAAAAGGCGTGAAGGCGCGGATAAAAACAACGAGCTTCTTGCCACCGGAAATGAAAAGCTGCGCTATTATCTGGACGTGGTCGCCAACGAAGGTCCGAACAGTGTCCGGATGCGGCTTGTTCGGGCGGGATTTTACGACAAATCGGCGCTGCTGCGGTTCAACCTGATCCGGTTCACATCTGTAGCGACGGTGTTCGCGGTGGTGCAGACGGGCCTGCCCCGGCTGGTCCCGTCGCTCAGCGGGAACCTGATACTGGTCCTGTCGCTGTGCCTGGCAGGGATTACTTTCATCGCCTGTTCCTTTGTTCTGGAGAAAATGGGCGACAAGCGCTTGCGGGAATATCGCAAGATTTTCCCCGATTTGCTGGACCTGCTTCTTGTCTGCGTGGATTCCGGGCTCAGCATTGATGCGGCGTTTGACCGGGTGACGCGCGAATTCCTCAACACGGTGCCGGATTTCGGGATGCAGTTGTCGATCGTAAACCTTGAAATCCGCGCCGGCCGTCCGATGCACGAGGCGCTTTACAACCTGTCGGAACGGATCGCCGTCGAAGAGGCGCGCAACCTCGCCGTTCTGTTCCGCCAGTCCGAGGAACTGGGGTCGAGCGTGGCGAAAACGCTGCGCACCTTTGCCAACGAAATGCGTCAGATGCGGATCATCCAGGCCGAGGAAAAAGCCAACACCTTGCCGGTCCGGATGTTGTTTCCGATGGCTTTTTTCATGTTCCCCGTCAGCCTGATCATCGTGCTGGTCCCGATCATGATTTCGCTGGTCAGCCTGCTGCAACAGATGGCACCCGGCTGATAGTCCTGGCACGAGGCGTTCGATGACCTCCGAGCGAAGAAAGCTTTTCGATACACCGGGCAGCTATCGTTTGGCATTTTCCGGGGCGCTGCTGTTCTACGCCTTGATCCAGTTGAAGGTCGCGCCGGAATATTTAAGCGCTTTCCGCCTGCCCGATATCGACGACGAAATGCGTCTGGTCATGGTGCGCGACCTGTTGGCCGGGCAGGGGTGGTCCGACATGGTTCAGTACCGTGCCTTGCCGCCGGACGGGTTGCCGATGCATTGGTCGCGGCTGGTGGATTTGCCGTTGGCGGCGCTGACGGTGTTGTTTTCCCGGTTCACCGATCAGATGACGGCGCTGCAGATCACCGCGGCGATCTGGCCCGTTGCCCTGTTCGTGCTTTACCTGTCGATCATCGGGCGCACGATGGTTTCGGCCATCGGCTATGCCCAGGCGAGTTTCTCGGTGATGGCGGCGGCTGCCACGCCGTCGGTTGCCAGCACGTTCTTCGCACTGGGCCGGGTGGATCACCACAATCTGCAGATCGTTTGCATGACGGCGGCGCTGGCTTTGATCCTGCGGTCGGGCAATCCTGTCCGTCGCGGGATGGCAGCGGGTCTGATCAGCGCGTTTTCGTTGGCGGTGGGGCTGGAAACGATCGTGTTCTTTGCGCTTCTGGGTGTCGTTCTGAGCCTGGCTTACGTTTTCGACAGGCCCGGTTCCGTCGAAAAATTGGGCGGCTATGGCTTTGCCCTGGGCCTGTTCGCGCCACTGTTCTTTGTTCTGCAGACCGCGCCGCAGGACTGGACCGTAGCGCGCTGCGATCAGCTTTCCCCGATCACTCTGGCCCTGACGACATTGGCGGCGGGATTTGCGCTGCTGTTAGCAAGGCTGCGCCACAGGGTCCGGTCCCGCACCATGCGCTTCGGTCTGGTCGCGGTGCTGGGGGCGGCGATGTTCGCGGTGCTCTGGCCCGGTCTTGCACCTTGTCGCGAAGGATCGTTTTCGACCCTGCCGCCCGAGGTGGCCGAAACGATCCGGGCCGGCATCAGTGAATCGTTGTCGCTCAGCAGGATGTTCGTTCTGTCCCCGCCCACGGCGATACAGGCGGTGCTTCCCTATCTCGTGCTGGCGGGCGCGCTGATCCTTTATCTTCTATCCGGGGCCAACCGGCGCCGTCTTGCCCTGACCCTTCTCGCCTTTGTTCTGCTCGCTGTTGCCGGGATGTTTTACCAGATCAGGACGATCCTTTGGGGGCATCCGGCGCTTCCGATGGGATTTGGCATCGTGATGGTGTGGATGCTTGCGGCCGACTGGAAAGGGGTCCGGTGGGGCAGGCCGTTGAGTGCGACAGCTGTTTTCGTGCTGGTGCTGTTTCCGTCGATCCCGGTGTGGGCGGGGTTTGAAACCTTTGCCCGTGGCGGCGCGCGGGGTGACGGCGGGCGCGCCGGGGTTGCACCGGTCAAACGAAGCTGCACCGATCCGAGCGAAATCGCCCGGCTCAACGGATTGCCGCCCTCGGGCATCCTGGCGCCGCTGGATTTCGGCACGAAACTGCTGCTCTACACCCATCATTCGGTTTTCGCGCTGCCCTATCATCGCCGACCCGAAGCCTATGTGAACGGGACGTTGGCGTTTTACGGGGATGAGGCCGGGTTGGCCGCGAAGATGGATGAAACCGGTGCCGATTATGTGATGGTTTGCGCGGGAATGACTTATGCCAGCGCGGATAGCATCGGATCGATGCTGGCCCGGGGGGAAAGGCCGGACGGGCTTGAAAGGATCATGGAGGCCGGGGATCTGACAGTGTTCAAACGGAAGGAAAACTAGCTGCGTTATGGGACTGCGGATGGCCCGCGGGATCGGTCCGGCCACGGCCATCTGTGTCGAAAGGAAAAACTACCCCGGGTCGGGCTAATCGGTTAGGCTGATTCCAGAACGTTGCATCCGTTCTGATTTCCAAGTCTTCGGGCCCGTTCGAGGCGCCTGCGACAGTAAAAAGAATATTGACCAAAAAAGGATGCCATCGACGTGATCTTGAAAATTTTCGGACAGGACAAGAGCCAGAAACCCACCGAAGCCCAAGATGCCCCGGCGACGCCAGAAACGGCCTCTCCGCCGCCGCAGCCGGATATGGTCGAGGAACCGGATGCCCCTGAACCACAGCCCGAAGAAGCCGAACCGATGGCAGAGGTGCAGCAAGACCCGCCGGAACCGGCGACCGACCCAAAGCCATTCCACCACAAGGAACATTACTTCGCCGCCCCGCCACCGCCGAGAACGATGGAGGAAACCGGTCTCAGCGACACTTTCCTGATCGGCCTGGTCAGCAAGGTCCTGCAGCAGGGCGGCACCATGACGCCGGCCGAAATTTCGGCTGTGATCAAGATTCCCAAGGTGATCTGCCGCCAGATCATCAAGGAAATGTCCCACCTGTTGCTGGTCGAGGCACAGGGGCTTGAAACGCAGGACATCAAGTCGGACATCCGCTATTCGCTGACCGACCGCGGTAAGAAATGGGCGATGGATGCGATGGCGGTATCGCAATATGTCGGCCCCGCCCCGGTCACGCTGAAGATGTTCGAAGAGCAGGTTCGCAAGCAATCCATCGATCATGAAAAGGTCCATCGCGCCGAACTCGACAAAGCGTTTTCGCACCTTGTGATCCCCGACATCCTGAAGGCGCAGCTGGGCCCGGCGGTGAATTCGGGCCGGTCGATGCTGATGTACGGGGAACCGGGCAACGGCAAGACGTCTCTGGCCGAAGCGATCGGCACATCCTTTGTCGATATCGTCAGCTTCCCCTACGCGATCCTGGTCGGCAACCAGTTGATCCGCTTCTACGACGAAACCCTGCACCAGCTGGCCGACATGCCCGAAGACGCGGACCCGATCGATCCGCGTTGGGTGGCCTGCCACCGGCCCGTGGTGATCGCGGGTGGGGAACTGACGCTGCCGATGCTGGATCTGGAATTCGAACACACCGCCCGGTATTACGAGGCGCCGATGCATCTCAAGGCGCTGGGCGGCATTTTCGTGCTGGATGATTTCGGCCGTCAGTTGGAACGGCCGCAGGCCTATCTCAACCGCTGGATCGTGCCGCTGGAAAAGGGCTACGATTTCCTGTCGCTGCACACCGGCAAGAAATTCATGGTGCCCTTCGATCAGCTTGTCGTGTTCTCGTCCAACTTCTTTCCAGAGGATCTTGGCGACGAAGCGTCGTTGCGCCGGATCTATTTCAAGATCCACGTTCCCTCGCCCACCCGCGAAGATTACCTGCAGATTTTCCGCGACGTCTGCAAAAATGCCGGGCTGGAATGGAAATCCGATGTAATGGACGGGTTCTTCGAACGAAAATACGTAAAGGAAAATTACGTTACATCCGGCGCTCATCCCGGATTCCTTGTCAGTCACATCCTTGCCGCTTGCCGGTATCTCGACCGGACGCCGGAACTGAGCGACGAACTGCTGGAACTCGCCTGGCGCAACGTCGCGGCCAGCAAGAAACAGCATTGAGGACCGGGGGCTTCGCTCGCAAAGACATCTGTCTGTTGCCGAATTTCGGTTTGAAGGTTTTGCACGGTGAGGACTGGAAAAGAGCATCATGACGGCACGTGAAGCGCAGGAACCTACGGCGCAGCGTGAAACCGTCAGGGCCATCTGGGACCGGTTGAGCGCCGAGGTTCTTGTCTTAAGCAGGGAAGGGATCGCGGGGATTGTCCTGCTTTTCGTTCTGCTGCTGGTGACGCGCCCGTATGTGGGAATCGTGAACGACGCGATGCTTTACGCGGTGCAGGGATTGCACAGGATCGATGGCAGGTTGTTGGGCGAGGACCTGTTTTTCCGCTTCGGCAATCAGGACAGCTTTTCACCGTTCACCCGAATCTATGCCCCCGTGATCGGGCTGATCGGGCTGGCAAAGGCACATGCGCTGTTCTGGGTTGCCGGACTGTTGGCGTGGCTCTGCGGGCTGATCGCGTTGATCCGTGCAATATTCGGCAAAACATACATGGGTTTTGCCGCCGCTGCCGCCGCCATCTTGCTGAATGGGTATTACGGAAACCTGGTGCTGAGCTACGGGGAAGGCTTCGTCACGCCCCGCCTGTTTGCCGAAAGCTTTGGAATGGCTGCGATCGCCGCGGTTGTGTACCGCCGCATGATGCAGGCCGGACTCCTGGCGGTCTTGGCAGCCATGACGCACCCGATCACCGGCGCCTATTTCATGGCGTTCTGTTTTTGGCTGGCGTTGAACGACTGGCGCAAATTCCTTTTGGTCGGGTCGTTCGGGGCGATTGCGGTTGCCACGATGGCCGGGTTCGGGGTGGAGCCGTTCGTTTGGATCGTCGATAAATACGATCCCTCATGGTTCAATCTGCTGCGCGAACGCGCTTCGATGATCTTTGTCCTCGAGTGGAGCTGGCTCAATCTGTTCTCGGGGATAATGCTGCCGCTCGTTTCCTTGATAATCGTGTCGACCCGGCGGAACGACCGGTTCGCCCGCATTGCTTTGCCGGCGGTTGGTATCCCTCTCGCTTTGCTGCTTTTATCGGTTTTCGCCGTCTACGTGATGCAGAACAAGTTCCTGAGCGCGATGCAGTTCTGGCGCGCCTTGCTTATCCTGCAACTGTTCGGGAACCTTTTTGCGCTGCAGGCGGTCATGGGGCTGGTCCCCGGTTTTGCGCGGACCCGTGCGCTGTTTGCCATTGCGATTTGTTACTGCGTGGCGGAACGGTTCACCGGTAATGTGACGGTGGGATCCGCGATCCTGTCTCTGGCGTCGCTCATCGCTTATGGGGTCGAGCGTGGCCGGAATGGCGACCGGCCCGGAATTGGGGTGCGTGTGTTGACTGACCTGATGGGTGTTCTGGCCGTCCTGATCACCTTGCCCTTTCTGGCCGGGGTGCCGGTGATGAGCTGGGACCCCGAGGCACAGGTGAAATTCATTCTGCGTGCCGGTCTTGTCGCCGTCGTCGTCTGGCAGCTGTTTCTGACCAGCCCCACCCGATCACCCGGGCGCGGACTGCTTGTCGGGGGCGTGTGCCTGGCGGTTGCCCTGGTCACGATCGATGACCGCACGCGGCATCAGAAATTCGCCGAAACGCCCGCGCCGCCGGAAACCGATTTCGTCGAACACCTTCGCGGCCGAACTGTCTATTGGGAGGGCAATCTTGCCCTACTTTGGTTCCAATACCAGCTGCCGAGTTATTACAGCTGCCGTCAGATGGGAGGTGTGGCGTTCTTCAGGGCGCAGGCTTTCGAATTCGAAAGGCGGGCGGCCGGACTGCGGGGGCTGAACACCGACGATTTCTCGGAAGATAGGGAATCGACCTGCCCGCAGAAGCAGGATCCGGGGCAGCGTGGTCCGGTGGAAACCTCTCAACTGCAAGCCGCCTGCGATGCGCTTCCCGACCTCGATCTGCTGATTCTCCGCTCGGGGCTGCCCGGAGGATTTGCCGGCACGGTGGAGCTTCCGGTCCCGGCCTACGCGCCGGTCAAAACGCGTGACGTCTTCAAGAAGCCGTCAATCGAAGCGGAAACGACTCTCTTCCATGTCTACGAATGTGCAGATTTCCGGTCATGACCGGTCCAGCGGGGGCGTGAATCGGGGTGTTGTGTGTGAAAGTTACAACTCTTGCGTCCGCGAAAGCCCCCCAAAGGCATAGTAACGCTAAATAATTGACCGATCCTGTAGTAGGCTGCGATAGACTTAGATGAAGAAATCGTGACACCGACGACGCGGTATATATTCGAGGCATGGTGGTTATGAAGCGACTGATCATTCTTGCATTTGCGTTCGCCCTTGTGGGCTGCGAAAATGTTGGCTTCGGCGAATTCTCGACTTTCTCGGAATCGCCGGGCTCCAATAAGGACACTTCGAACGTCAGTTTCTATCCTGACGATGAACTAATCGTGTCAGCCAAGGTGCAGTTCCGCGAAGGCAATTACGGCAAATCCTACACCATGTTCAAAAAGGCGCTGGATGTCGTGCCCGACGATCCGCAGGCCTGGCTTGGTTTCGCTGCCAGCGCCGACATGCTGCGCCGGTTCGACAAGGCGGATTATGCCTATCGCAAGATGCAGCCGGTGATCGGCAACCGGATCGAGTTCCTGAACAACTATGGCTATTCGATGCTGCTGCGGGGCGACCTGAAAGTGGCGCGGAAATATTTCCTGCTGGCCTATGAAAAGGACCCGTCGAATCCGGTGACGGCTAACAACCTTGAAATGCTGCGCAATTCTATCAATTTCCCCCGGCGCGCGCGTAAGGATCTCGGGGGTATCTGACCCCGGTGGCGGGCCTCATTTCCATTATCGCCCAAATCGCGGTTGTTTTGCTGATGATTTGGGTCGCTTGGCATGATGCCCGGCATTTCAAGATACGCAATACCGTCGTTCTGGCGCTGCTGGTGCTTTATCTGCCGGTGGAAGGGGTGCTGGGATTTCAGCACTTGCAGGGCGATCTGTTCGCCGGGGCACTGCTTTTCATGGTTGGCTTCATCATGTGGATGTTGCGGGCGCTCGGTGGCGGTGACGCGAAACTGATGTTGCCGCTGGGCATGCATCTGGGATTTGACGGGCTGATGCCCTTCGCGATGCTGCTGATGGTGATGTCGGTCCTTCTGTATCTGGGGATCGTTCTTTCCCGCGTCATGGGGGCCGAACGGGGCATCGGCGGCTGGATGGCGGGGATGAAAGAAACCGGCAAAGTGCCCTATGGCGTGCTTCTCGCCATCGCTTCGGTGCCCGTTCTGATTTTGAATATCTTCATGATTGCTTGAAAAAAAAAGGCGTCGGTGCGACAATTCCAGCGTTGAAGATTTGCAGTGCGCCCTGACGCGACCGCAGTCTTGAACCGCTCATGCTTGCCGAACGGCGGATGGAGGTTCCTATGAAATGCTTTCACGCGGCCGAAGACGGTTTCGTTCTTATCCTTTCTCTCTTGGTCTTGCCGGTATTCCTGGTGTTCGGATTGCTGCTGATCGATATCGGCCGGGGCAACAACGCCCAGGCGGATCTGCAGGCTGCCGCCGATTCCGTGGCCCTGGCCGGGGCGCGGGAACTGGATGGCGGGTCCGACGCGATCACGCGGGCCCAGAACGCGATGGCGCAGGTCACCAATTCGGTCAGCATGCTGGCGCATTCGGGCAGCGACGTTCATATCGGGCTGACCTACGAGAATGCTGCCGGGAACGCATTCTCGGTCGTTTTCCTGGATGACATCCCGGAAAACGATACCACGCCGATCGACGCGGCCTGGATATCCGGTCACGCGACCACCGCTGGGTCCGAGGCGGAATACGTCTATGTCCAGGCGCAGTCGCGCAACCTCGATACGGTCTTCTTCGTGGACATGCTCAACCCGACGCAGCTTTCGGTCCCGATCGGGGCGACGGCGGTTGCGACCTATATCGCGTCCATCTGCCGTATCCCGCCGCTCTATATCTGCAATCCGTTCGAATATGATTCGAGCGGCACCTATGTCGGCGATCAGTTGCAGGAAAACTTCAGGCGCGGCGATCTGCATGGCCGGCTGCTCAAGCTGCATCCGGCGGGCAATCAGACCGCCGCACCGGGCAACTTCGGTTTCCTGCAGGTGAACGGATCGTCCAGCGCCGACGCGATTCGCGATATCTTTGCAGGGGGGGACAGCAGGACCTGCTATGACGCGGATACGGTGACCACCAAACCCGGCGCGGCGACATCAATTCGCCAGGGGATCAACGCGCGCTTCGACATCTATGAGGGGCCGTATGGCCACTATAACCCCAGTTCCCCCAACGGTTTCCCGATGCCGCCGGCCATGAATGTGCGCAAGGGCTATGCGCCCGACTTGAACGGCGGTAGCGGCACTTACGACTACTGCGATATCACCGAAGGCGATGATCATTTCAACCCACCGACCGGTTTGAATGGCGTCGACGATGGCGTTTACAGTTTCGAAGACAATTCCACCATGGCGGCGCCGAACGAAGGTGTGCCGGGGGCGTTTATCGGCAGCGGCGATTGGGGGCTGCAACGTTATCTCGAGGAAATCTATCTCGACACCAATGGCGGTGAACTGTCCGCGACCGAGGTTGCGTCGGTCATGGCCAGCATCCCGAGCGCCTTCCCGACATTGCCCGCCGGAAGCCAGGGCGTGCCGGGGCCGTCCCGCTATGACACCTATCTTTACGAACAGGCTGCGGGCAGCGATCCGAGAAGCACCACTGGCATGCTGATCGATCTGCCTTCTCAAGCCGGGGAATTGGGCCGGGCCCAATGTATGGCGGGGTCGACTGCGTCCGAAATGGCGCCGGTTGCCTCGGATCCGGTCAATAACATCGACCGCAGGATCACCTATGCAGCGATTATCGACTGTGGCGAAGGGGCCGCCGAAGGCGGCGGCGTGAATACCTACAACGTCAACAGCTATGCCAGCATTTTCCTTGCCCGTCCGATGAAGCAGAACGGGTCGATCGATTCGACGATCGACGTGGAAATCATCGACATCACCGGCTGGGGCGGGAATGGCAGCCTCGAAGGTGTCATGCGTGAAGAGGCTGTCCTGGTACGATAGAAAACCGCGGGCGCGGTTGCTGTGTTTCAGCAGGCGCACGTGGCGCGTGGTGTCTTCACGGTATCGGGGCGGTTCGGATCAGAATGTCGGCGGGGTGTTCACCCACAGGATTCGCGTCGTCCCTTCATGGGTATTGCGGTAACTGTGCGGGAGTTCGGACGAAAAATAGAAAGAATCCCCCTCGGTCAGGGGAATGATTTCGCCGTTCACGCAAAGCTCGGCCGCGCCTTCCAGAACATAGCCGATTTCTTCGCCTTCGTGGCGGATATCGCCGCCGCTTTCGGCGCCGGGTTCCAGCGTGTGGATATTCGCATCCAGCCGGGTATCCGGATATGTCGGCGACAGCCGTTCGATGAAAATCGCAGGCTGATCGCTGCGCCGCCGCACCATGACCGAAGGGCGCTGGCCGCTGCGATACAGGCTGACCCCATCGCCGCCGTCTTCTGAAAACAGTCTGACGATCGAGGTGTTCAGCGCGCTGGTGATCTGATGCAGGGTCTTCAGTGAAGGCGACGCCTGATCGTTTTCGATCTTGGATAGCATCGACAACGAACATCCCGCCAATTCGGATACGTCTTTCAGCGTCAGGCCCTGTTTTTGCCTCTCGGCCCGCAACCGGGCCCCCAGATCGCGGATCGGTGACAGGTTCTCGGTGTCATTCGCCATCAGTTACTCCTGCTTGGCCGGTGTAATGCATGTAGCGGATTCCGGTCACTGATCCAACCAGGCGTGTAGATCGAGGTGTGATGCCGTCGGGCGAAAGGTCCGGGACCTGCGTGAAAGGCTGTTCGCCAAAGCGGGGCAAGTCCAACCGGGGCTGAATCCAGGGCGGTGTCGATGCCTTTGAGCGCAGTAGGTTAAAACCGGTAAGGTTTCGCAAACGATCGAGGCGCAGGGCAGAATCGTCGGGTGGATGCGCGGCGAAAAGGCCGGAGCAATCTGCCCCGACACCCGCGCTTCAGAGGGCTGAAAATCGCCCAATCCGCAGCAATAACGATTTCGAGAAGTTTTGGTGCCCAGGAGAGGCTTTGAAAACCGATATCTAGTCGTCCCGGAAAATGTCAGCCCGTACGCGGTTGGCCAATTTTCCTAGGCTCTGGGCTCATAACCAGAACATGACGGTTGCGGCGAGAGCGACGGCCGAGAGGAAGACCTCCGGGTATCTGTCATAGCGCGTCGCGACACGGCGCCAGTCCTTCAGCCTGCCGAACATGATCTCGATACGATTGCGGCGATTGTAGCGGCGCTTGTCATATTTGACGGGCGTCTTGCGCGCTTTGCGGCCCGGGATGCAGGGCTTTATCCCTTTGTCTTCAAGGGCGTCGCGGAACCAGTCCGCGTCATAGCCACGATCTCCCAGCAGCCACTCGGCCTTCGGCAAGCCGCCCAGCAGCGCCGCTGCGCCGGTGTAATCGCTGACCTGGCCGGCGGTCATGAAGAACCGCAATGGACGGCCGTTGGTGTCGGTAACGGCATGCAGTTTGGTGTTCATGCCGCCCTTGGTCCGCCCGATCAGCCGCCCACGCCCCCCCTTTTTACCCCGCAGGCTGGAGGCTGTGCGGTGGGCTTTGAGATAGGTCGCGTCGATCATGATGGTCTTCTGGTTTGCCGCCTCGGAGGCCAGCCCCTCGAAGATCCGGGCGAACACGCCCATCTCGCTCCAGCGCTTACAGCGATTGTAGAGCGTCTTCGCTGGGCCATATTCCATCGGTGCATCGCACCAGCGCAAGCCATTGCGATTGATAAAGATAATGCCACTCAGCTCGCGCCGGTCATCGACACGCGGCTTGCCATGGCTTTTCGGAAAATAGGGCCTAAGCCACGCCATCTGCTCGTCGGTCAGCTAGAAAAGATTGCTCATGATGCCACCATTTTACGGCACGTGAATCACGCAACCAAGCGGTCCACAAGCCGATTAATGGGTCCAGAGCCTAGCTATACGGAAAACGGCATGGCCCGCGCTCTCTCAGAAACGGCTGGCGACCAGAAAAATCCCTTCACATTCGATGAACAAGCCGGCGGGGCAAAACGGCCAGCCTAGTACGAGATTCTCGCAGGGGGGTACCTGAAAGCCCATGGGGTCTTAGTAGGCCGATGAAAAATGATAAGATTTGGAGAAAAAAAGGTGAGCAAATCGCGAAAGCAAGGTGAGCAGAGCGAGGCGCTCCTGGAAGAGCTCTGCCGCAATGCAGACGCAGATTTTCGGAGCTGTCCGATTGAGGATGTTACCGGGCGCAAGCACGCCGGAATCTGCCTTGGCTGCCAGTCTGGCGGTTGTGAGAATCTTCGCGCCTTGGGGCTCGACGAAACAGGGAATCCGTTGCCAGTCGCAAACCGCCCGCGATGTGGCGCGAAGAACCGCAAGGGTTCGAGTTGCAAGCTGCCGGTGGAAGCTGGCAAGCGTCGTTGCCGGTTCCAAGGTGGGGCATCTACTGGGCCGAAGACCCTCGAGGGCCGCGAACGGATAGCTGAAGCCCAGCGCAAGCGGTGGGCGCGTCGTCGGTGATGTGAGGTAGCAACGGCACCAAAGCGGCTATAGGACGGTTGCTGTCTATGCGCGTGGTGAGATGCAAGGTCTTGGTAAATCGGAGCTCTACGATTGCGATCGCTCGTATGAGCCTATCCTCCAGAAGATTCTGGGCGAGTATTGTCACTAAGAATGTAGGCTGACGGAGTTATGAGAAATTGTCATTGATCAATCCGCATACGGCATTGGCAGTTTCGCAGTGAATGGTTTTCGCTGAACACAAGAGCTCCGCCCTTAGGGCGGCTTTGGTATACAGGAGTCCAACCGGAAATGCGGGCAGGCCCCAAAACAACAGGATGAACCGAAATGTTTGACCTTCTCCTAAAGGGCGGCCGGGTGATCGATCCGTCGCAAAATATGGATGGCGAGTTCGATGTGGCCTTTGCCGATGGCAGGGTGGCTGGGGTCGAGGCCGGGATCGATCCGTCGCAGGCCCGCGAGGTGCGTGATGTGGCGGGCAAGATTGTCAGCCCCGGCCTGATCGACCTTCACACCCATGTCTATTGGGGAGGTACCTCGCTGGGGGTGGATGCGGAGACGATCGCTCGGCGCAGCGGCACCACAACCTTCGTTGATGCTGGTAGCGCGGGTGCTGGTAATCTGGCGGGCTTCCGCAAGCACGTGATCGAGCTCGCAGACCCGCGCATCCTTGCCTACATGAACATCTCCTTCCCCGGGATTTTCGCTTTTTCTAAGACTGTGATGGTCGGCGAATGCGAAGACCTGCGGCTGCTCGACGCACGCGAATGCCTGCGCGTGGCTCGCGAGAACCAGGATATCATCGTAGGCATGAAGGCCCGCGTAGGGGCCAAGGCCGGGGGCAATTCAGGGCTGGCGCCGCTGGCGTTGGCAATCGAAGTTGCTGACGAACTGGGCTTGCCGGTGATGGCGCATATCGACAATCCGCCGCCAACCCGCGAGGAGGTGCTAGGCATCCTGCGCCCCGGCGATATTCTAACTCATTGCTTCCGGCCGTTCCCGAACGCGCCGATCCATGGCGATTGTTCGATCCGGCAGGAGATCCTTGAGGCGCGCGAGCGTGGCATCATATTCGACATTGGTCACGGGTATGGCGGCTTCGGCTTCCGCTCGGGGCGGGCAATGCTTGCCGAGGGGATCAGGCCCGACGTACTTAGCAGCGACGTGCACGTGATCTGCGTCGACGGGCCGGCCTATGACGTACTGGCGGTGATGTCGAAATTCATGGCACTTGGGATGAGCCTGACCGAGGTGATCGCGGCGACGACGCAGAACCCCGCGCGCGCGCTTCGGCGAGACGATATCGGTACGTTGAAGGTTGGCGCAGCAGGTGACGCCACGATCCTGACCGAGACCAGCGGCAGCATCACCCATACCGATGCGGTGGGCGAGACCATCACCGCCGATAGCTACCTAGAACACCGTGGTATTGTCATCGGTGGCCAGTGGTGGCAGGACGCCCCGGAAAAGTGATCTTGCGCTGAGAAGCGTCGCGACGGTCCCGGCCCACCGGCCGGGGCTTTCCGTTTCAGGCGTTGTGGCAGGCCACCTTGCGGCCACCTTCGAGTTCACGCAGTAGCGGTCGTTCGACCCGGCACAGATCGGTTGCAATGGGGCAGCGATCGTGGAAGGGACAGCCCTGAAGCTGCGTGAACCGGCTAGGCGGCTCCCCCTTTTCGATGCCGCCAGATATGCGCTTGGTTGCGTCGAGCCGCGGGACCGAAGCGATCAGGAGCTGGGTGTAGGGGTGGCGCGGATCTGCGAACAGGCCGTCACCATCGGCCATCTCCACCAGGTTTCCCATATACATTACCGCCACCCGGTCGCTGATCTGCGCGACCACACCGAGGTCGTGGGAGATGAACAGCATGGTCAGGCCCATCTCCTCCTTCAGGTCAGTTAGAAGGTTCAGCACCTGCGCCTGCACCGACACGTCCAGCGCTGAAACGGGTTCGTCCGCGATGATCAGCTCGGGTGTGGGTAGCAGGGCACGGGCAATGCCCACGCGCTGGCGCTGGCCGCCGCTCAGTTGGTGCGGGAAGCGTTCCGCGAAGGACGGGTTGAGCCCGACCTGGGTTAGGGTTTGCGCCACCAGATCGGCGCGTTCCTGACGATTTTTGAAGACGCCGTGGATATCGCCGGTCTCGGCCACAGAGTCGCCGATGGAGCGACGCGGGTTGAGCGAGGCGTAGGGGTCCTGGAACACCATTCTTACCTTGAGCCGCATATCTCGCATCCGGCGGCGATTCTCGGTGAAGATGTCGGACCCGTTGAGCAACGCTTCGCCGCTATCGGCACCGGTCAGCCGGATGATGGTGCGCCCGATCGTGGTTTTGCCACAACCGGTCTCGCCGACGATACCCAGCACTTCGCCCCGGCGCACATCGAACGAGACGTCATTGACCGCCTTGATCTCGTAACTCTTACCGGCGCGACGGGCAGTGAAGGTTTTGCGCAAGTTGTGCAGCTCTAGGATGGTTTCATGCTTGGTCATAACGCCTCCTGGGACAGCGGGAAATGGCAATGGGCGGCGTGGTTCGCTCCCGCGGCGACAGCCGGTACGGCGCCCGCGCGGCAGACGGGCTGCGCATGGTCACAACGAGGGGCGAATTTGCAGCCCTGTGGAACCTCTCCCGGCTTCGGGGCCTGCCCGGGGATGGTCCGGAACCGGCGATGTCCAGCGGCGGGATCGGGTACGCAACCCATCAATCCGCCCGTGTAGGGGTGCAAAGGATTGTGGAACAGTTCGCCCACAGGGCCGGTTTCAGCGATTCTTCCGCCATACATCACCGTCACCCGGTCGGCGAGTTCCGACACGACGCCGAGGTCATGGGTGATAAACAGCACGCCCATGTCGAAGGCGTCGCAAAGCTCGCGGATCAAGCTGAGCACCTGCATCTGCACGGTCACATCGAGAGCGGTGGTCGGTTCGTCCGCGATCAGGATTTGTGGACGGCAGGCCAGTGCAATCGCGATCATCACCCGCTGGCGCATACCGCCTGACAATTCGTGTGGGTAGGCATTGAGCTGCAGTTGCGCGTCGGGAATGCGCACCATCTCCAGCAGTTCGCGGGCGCGTTTGCGGGCGATCTCACCAGTGGAGCCGTCATGCACGCGCACGGCCTCTTCGATTTGCTCGCCGATGCGCAGCACAGGGTTGAGTGAGGTCATCGGCTCCTGGAAGATCATCGAGACGCCGCCATGACCGCGCTCGACGCGCAGATGCGGTGGTTCCTCGGTGATGTCGGCACCGTCGAGCTCGATTGCTCCTGAGCGTACCCATAGCTGCGGATGCGGCAGCAATCCCATCACCGCGAGCGAGGTGATGCTCTTGCCGCTGCCGGATTCGCCCACCAATCCCAGAACTTCGCCGCGATTGATTTCGAAAGACACGTCCGAGACAATGTCCAGCTTAGTCGAGGGGTGGCCGGCGGCCACCACCAGGTTTTTGACCGTAAGCACGGATTATCTCCTCTGTTTGTTGCCGAGCATCTCGCGGAACCGCGGGTCCAACTGGTCGCGCAGCACGTCGCCCACTAAGTTCAGCGAGAACGCGGTCAGCACGATCATGAGACCGGGATAGAACAGCAGCCACGGCGCACGGGTAATGTAGATGCGGGATTCTGCCAGCATGTTGCCCCAACTGGGAATCTCGGGCGGGGCGCCGAGACCAAGGAAATCCAGCGAGGCCGCGCCGAGCTGAGCGAAAGCGAAAACGAAGCTTGCCTGTACGAGCAGCGGCGAGATCATGTTTGGCAGGATATGCCTGCGGATCATCCATAAGGTGCTGGCGCCCATCGAGCGGGCGGCCTCGACGTAAGTCTCTTCTCGCAGGCGCAAGGTGACGCCATAGGTGATCCGCGCCGTGGTGGTCAGGTAGATCACCCCGATGGCGAGGATGGCGTTTGCCACGCTTTGGCCGAGGATCACGATCAGACCCAGCGCCAGCAGCAGCGAAGGGAAGGCCATCATCACGTCGACCATCCGCATCAGCACGCGGCCTATGCGAGGGAAGAGAGCCGAGATGATGCCGATCGGCACGCCAGTCGCTAGCGCAAAGCTGACCACGCCCACTCCGATCAGCAGTGCTAGGCGCGAGCCATGTAGAACCCGGCTGAACGTGTCGCGGCCGAAATGGTCGGTGCCGAACCAGTGGCCCCAGCTCGGTGGGCTCAGGCGATTGACCGGCTCGATATCTTCGGGCGCGTAGGGGGCGATCAGATTGGCCCCTAGAGCGAAGACGAGGATCGTCACGAGGTAGACCAGCCCCAGCAGCGCGATCGGGCGCGCGGTAAAGACCGACAGGAATGAACGGAGTTTCGTAGTCATTCGAGGTCCACCCTGGGGTCGAGGAAACGATAGGAGATGTCCACCAGTAGGTTGATCACAAGGTAGAGGCAGACGATGACGAGGATGACGCCCTGGATCACCGGATAGTCGCGGCGCAGGATCGACTGCACCACCATCCGGCCGATACCGGGCAGGGCGAAGACGGTTTCGGTGACAACGGCCTCGGAGATCAGCGCGGCGAATGTGAAGCCGAAGGCCGACACCACCGCCAAGAGCGCATTGCGCAGGATGTGACGGAGGACGACGCGGTAGGGGCGAATTCCCTTGGAACGCGCGGTGCGCACGTAATCCTCTTTCGCGACGTCGAGCATGCTGGCCCGCGTCAGCCGCAGGATCAGCGCCGCGTTGGGCGCGGCGAGCGTCAGGCTGGGCAGCAGCAGGTAGCGCAGGTTCGACAGTTCACCATCCTCAAAGATCGAGGGGTAGCCGGAGCTGGGCAGCCAGCCGAGATTGGCGGCGAAGATCAGGATCAGGTAGAGGCCCACCCAGAATGTCGGGATCGAGGCCAGCAGCATGGCGATGCCCGAGAGCCCCTGATCGACCCAGGTTCCCTGGCGGATCGCCGCCAGCACGCCCACCGGCACGCCCAGGGCCACGATCCAGACCATGGTGACGCAGGCCAGAAGCAGGCTGGTCTCGGCGCCGTCTCGGATGATCAGCGTCACCGGTTCCTGAAAGAAGATCGAGGTGCCGAGGTCGCCCCGCAGCACGTTGCCGGCCCAGTAGAAATACTGAACGTAGAGAGGTTGGTCGAAACCCATGCGAATGCGTAGCGCTTCGACCTGTTCGGGCGTGGCTTCGTCCCCGAGCATGACGTAGATCGGGTCGCCCGGAATAAGATGGATAAAAATGAAGATGACAATCGACGCGGCCACCAAAGTGGCGATGGCCGCGCCGGTCCTCTTCAGGACATAAGCAAGCATTACAGCTTGGTCCTTTCGTTAGAGATCACTTGGAGATGCCCCAGAAATGCGGCCAGATCAGTGTGGTCGCGCCCAAACCCTTCAGAGACGGAGAAGCGATGTTGTACGAATATACGTCGCCGACCTTGATGGTGGGGACCTGCTCATACATCAGCGCTTGAAGCTCCGACCAGGCCTCGCGGCGGACATCCAGATCCGAGGTGCCGGTGAACTTAGCCTTCAGCGCCGCCTTTTCGGGGGTCACCCACCAGCCGGGGTAGCTGTCGTTCAGCGCGGTCAGTAGGATCGGGTCGGGGATGTTGCCATGATGGGTCACGAACATGTCCCACTGATCGGGCTGGGCGCGCTTTTTCAGCAGCGTGGCCCAGTCGACCACTACCATCTGAACGTTGATGCCCGCATCGGCCAGTTGACGGGTGAACACAGTCGCTTGGTCGTAATGGGTCTTGTAGTTGGTCGACACCAGTAACTTGATCGGCGTGCCGTCATAGCCGGCGGCCTCGGCCATCGCCTTGGCCTTTTCCGGATCGCCGACCGAGTAGGCCTCGGTCCCTGCTTCGGTGTACCAGATATTGCCTTCGGGGTAGAACGAGCCATTGGCCTTCCACAGCGCCTCTTCGCCGACCGAGACGCGTAGCGCCTCTTCCTTGTTAAGCGCGGTATGGATGGCGCGGCGCAGTTCGAAGTTGTCGGCCAGCGGGCCTTCCTTGGAGTTCATGAACATCAGGCCGAAGATCGGTGCGCCGCTGAGGTGGATCTTGACCGAGGCATCATCCTTGAGCACGCCATAGAGGTCGCCCGAGATGAACTCGGCATAGTCGTAGTCGCCTGCCTGTACGCCGCTGACGCGGGTGCCAACGTCAGGGACGGGGATAAAGCGGATCGCATCGACCTCGGCCGTTCGGGCGCCGGCATAGCCGTCGGCGGGGGCGTCCACTCCTACATAGTCGTCGAATTTCACCAGCTCGACATGGCGGTTGCCGCGCCATTCCTTGAACATGAACGGGCCGGTGCCGACATAGTTCTCGGGCTTGATCGGGTCACCGCCGGCGGCGGTCACGATCTCGGACGGGTAGATCACCGGGCCGCCGTTCGGGAAGGCCAGCATGGATTTCCACGCGCCGTTCGGTTCGGACAGTTTCAGGGTGACCTCGTAGGGGCCGGTGGCCTCCACAGATGTGGCATTTGCCATCAGCAGCTTGCCGCGCGCGCCATATTCGCCCCAGCGTTGCAGTGAGGCGACAACATCCTCGGCGGTCAATTCCTTGCCGTTGTGGAATTTCACGCCCTGGCGCAGTGTCATCACGATGGTGCGGCCGTCATCCGCCAGCATCTCACCGCTGGCCAGAAGCGGTTGCGGCTCATAAGTGGAATCGAAGGCGTAGAGCGTTTCGAACATATGCTGGCCGATGGTCGCGGCGATGGTCGCTGTGCCCATGTGCACGTCGAGACTGGGCGGCTCGCCGATGGTGGCGTAGCGCAGGGTCTCGGCGCTGGCGCCGGTGATCGGGGCCAAACCTGCCAGCAGCGCGAGGGCCGCGCCGCTCAGCAGGTTTCTTAGTGAGTTTCGCATGGTAGACTGCCTTTCCGGATTGAGGTGGAGGATGCTGCTCGTTCTTGATGCCTCGGGAGAGGCGGGGCCCTGCTTGTCACCAGCAGGTGTAGCCGCCATCGATGACTAGTGAGGCGCCGGTCATGTAATTTGCGCTGTCGCTGGCCAGGTAGACGGCAAGCGGGCCGATATCCTCGGGATCGCCTAAGCGACCCTGCGGGATGTTGTCGAGGATGCCCTCAATGACCTCAGGGTGTTTCTGCGACCAGATTTTGTTGGGCTCAGTCAGGAAGATACCGGGGCAGATCGCGTTGACGGTGATGCCATGCGGCGCCCAATCCACGGCTAGGCTGCGGGTTAGTTGCAGCACGCCCGCCTTGGCGGTCTCGTAATGCCGGCCTGCAATGCCGCGCCCTGCGACCAGGGCGTTGATCGAGGCAATATTGATAATCCGCCCGCCGCTGCCGCGTTTGATCATCGCGCCGCCGATCGCCTTACAGCACAGGAAAGTGGCGGTCAGGTTCAGGTCCATCAACTCATGCCACTGCTCCAGCGGCATTTCTTCGGTGGGTATGTTCACGCGACGACCGCCGACATTGTTGATCAGAATGTCGAATGGGCCGATTTCGGCAAGCGCTTTGGTGCAGGCGGCCTCGCATGCGGTTGGATCGCCGATGTCGGCCTCGATGGTCCAGGCCGAGCGGCCGAGCGCGCGAATATCCTCGGCCGTCTGTTGCAGACTGTCGGAGGGGCGCGCGGCAAGTGCCACGTCGGCTCCGGCCGAGGCGATGGCCAGCGCCATTTCGCGCCCCAATCCCCGGCTGCCGCCGGTTATGAATAATTTTTTCCCGTCGAGACGGAAAAAATCGGGAAAACCCATTGAAGCCCCCGTTGTGTTGGACTAGTAGTCACGCCGGACAAGAAGGATCGCGGCACGCCATTTTTTGTCTGTTTCCCAGTAGCGTAGGCGATGGTTTTTACCTCACGAAATGCCGATTTCGGATTGGCTGATGCAAAGTTTGCATGGGCATGCGTGGGGAAAGTCCGCCCGGCGACACCGCTGAAGAACGACCTGCACCAACGGGCAGGGCCGATGGGCCGCTTTGGAAAACGCATGGGTTCTAGTGGGGCTCAGAGATCGATGGGTGGCAGCGCCGATCGACCGAGGGCGAAATCGGCCGCGCGTTCGCCGATCATTAGAGCTGAGGCATTGGTGTTGGCGGCGGGCATGTCGGGGATGATCGAGGTGTCGGCCACGCGCAGCCCGGCGATCCCATGCACGCGTAATTCATGGTTCACCACGTTGCGCGGGTCCTCGGCCGGACCCATCCGGCAGGTGCCCATCAGGTGATAGGTCGTGTTGCCGTTTTTCCGGGCATGTTCCAGCAATGCGGCATCACTGGCGGCGGTGGGGCCGGGCCAGCTTTCGGCCTCGACATACTGCGCGAAAGGCGCGGCTCCCGCGATCTTGCGCGCCAGCCGCATGGCAGCCACGATGGCGCGCCGGTCGGTTTCCTCGGCCAGATAATTCGGCTGGATCTCGGGCGCCTGCATCGGGTCGGGCGACAGGGCGCGCACATGCCCTCTGCTGAGTGGGCGCTGCTGCCAGCAGGCCATCGTCGCGCCGGGGAAGCGGTCCAGACCGGACCACACCCCGCCCGGATAGCTGGCGGGGGTGAAGGAAACTTGGATATCGCCGCGCGGCAGCGCCGGGTCGGATTTGCCGAAGCAGTAGAGCAGGGTGGGGGTCAGCGCCAAGGCGCCCTTGCGAAACAGGGCGTAACGCGCCAGTTCCACCAGCAGTGGCAAGCTGCGCACGCGCTCGTTGATCGTCTTCGCCCCGCGGATGCGCAGCACCATGCGCGCGGCGTAATGATCTTGCAGGTTGTCGCCGACGCCGGGCAGGGCGTGAAGCGGGGTCAGGCCTGCGGCACGCAGGCGTTCCGGGTTTCCGATACCGGAGAGTTGCAAGATATGGGGTGAGCCCACGGCGCCAGCCGACAGGATGACCTCTCGTCGGGCGCGCACGATGTGATCCTGCCCGCCCTTCCGATAGGCGACGCCGACGACGCGGCGGCCTTCCATGACCAGACGCTGAACATGCGCGTCGGTGCGGACCTCGGTGTTGCCCCGCCGTATCGCCGGAAACAGGTAGGCCCGCGCCGGGCTGACCCGCCGCCCGCGATGGATCGAGCGCTGGACATAGGCGATGCCGTCTTGCGTGGCGCCGTTGTAATCGGGGTTGCGCGGGATGCCGAGCGTTCCGGCGGCCTCCATGAAGGCCTCGCACAGCGGCTCGGGCGCGTCGATATCGGTGACGGTGAAGGGGCCCGAGCGGCCACGGTAGGTATCGTCGCCGGGGCCGACCCGGCGTTCGCAACGTTTGAAATAGGGCAGTACCTCGGCATAGCCCCAGCCGGGATTGCCCTGTGCCGCCCAGCCGTCGAAATCGGACGCGTCGCCACGGGTGTAGACATGGCCGTTGATCGCCCCGGTGCCGCCCAGAACCTTGCCCCGGCTTTGCAGGATCGACCGTCCGGCGGTGCCCTCAGAGGGTGCGGTGCGGAACATCCAGTCGAGCTTGGGATTGCCGAGCGCATAGACCACTGCGGCCGGGACGTGGATTGCGAGGTGGCGGTCATGGCCACCGGCCTCCAGCACGCAGACGGTGCCGTTGTTCGTCTCGGACAGCCGCCCGGCCACGACCGAACCCGCGCTGCCCGCGCCGATCACGACAAAGTCGAAACTGTCATCCGTGGTCACAGTTTGATGCCGACATTCTTGGTCTGGACGTAGCCCAGCAGCGCCTCTTGTCCCTTTTCGCGACCATAGCCCGACCGCTTCATGCCGCCAAAGGGCGTTTCCACCCCGCCGGCCCACCATTGGTTGACGTAGACCTGACCCGCGACCAACCGGTCGGCGACCGTATGGGCCAGCGTCAGGTCGCGGGTGTAAAGCCCCGCAGCCAGCCCGTAATCGGTACCGTTGGCGATGGCGATGGCCTCTTCCGTGGTGTCGAACGGGATGACGACGACCACGGGACCAAAGAATTCCTCCTGCGCGATGCGCATGTCGGGGCGGACATCGGTGAAAACGGTGGGCGCCATGAAGTACCCGTCCAGCCCCGCAACGCGGGTGCCGCCGGTGGCCAGCATCGCGCCTTCCGACACGCCCGCGCGGCACAGCGCCTCGACCCGGTCAAGCTGCCGGGCCGAGATCAGCGGGCCCAGATCGCAGTCGTCGATGCCGGGGCCGACGCTGAGCGCCTCGGCCTTGGCGACCAGGCGAGAGACCACCTCGTCATAGACCGAACGATGCACGATCAGCCGCGACCCGGCCGAACAGATCTGGCCCGCATGCTTGAAGATTCCCGCTGCGGCGCTGGCTGCGACCTGGCCGAGATCGGCATCGGGAAAGACGATGCCGCCCGACTTGCCGCCCAGCTCCATCACGCAGGGGATCACCCGTTCGGCCGCTGCGCGCAGCACGCTCTTGCCGGTCTCGACCGAGCCGGTGAAAACGATATGATCGATATCGTCATGCGCCGCCAGCGCGGTGCCCGCTTCGGCCCCCAGTCCGCAAACGATGTTGACCGCACCCTCGGGCACGCCTGCGCGTTCGCAGGCCTCGGCAAACAGGAACAAGCTGAGTGGTGAATCCTCCGGCGATTTCAGGACCACGGTGTTGCCGGTGACAAGCGCGCAGGCGATCGAGCGCGCGCCGACCGGCAGCGGCCCGTTCCAGGGCACGATTTGGGCCGAAACGCCATACGGTGCGTGGATGGTGTAATCCAGCAGCCCTGCGCCCAGCGGAATCTGGCGCCCCTCCAGCTTGTCGGCCATGCCGCCGTAGTAGCGCAGGTAGCGTTGGGTCAGGGGGATCTCGTCCCGGCCGTTGGCCAGTGTCTTGCCGTTGTCGTAACACTCCACCGCAGCGATTTCGTCGGCGGCCTTGTCCAGTTCGTCGGCGATGCGGAACATCAGCGCGCCGCGTTCGTGCGGCGGCATGTCCAGCAGAACACGCGAATTGAAACAGGCACGCGCCGCGGCGACGGCAGTGTCGATGTCGCGGGCGGTTCCGCGTGCGACTTCGCATATCGGCTGGCCTGTCGCCGGATTCGAGACGGCGAGACGGCCACCTTCGCTGCCGTCCACCCATTTTCCGCCGATGTAGTTTTTCCAGTAAGGGCGAATTTCAGTGATCATGGCGCTCTCCCACGGGGGCAGGCGGGGCCTGCGGACGTTTGCTTTCAATGCAGGGGATAATCACCGAGGCCGGGAGCTATGGCGAATGCTGAAATCGGATGCTGCCATGCCAAACTTGCATGCGGCCAAGAGCCCTTTTCATGCCGCGCGCCGTTCTGTTACGCTTGACCTTGGGTCAGCCTTGGGGGCATTGCACGGCCGGGAGGATATTATGGAAATTAAGTGGCTTTTGGACTTCCTCTCGCTCGTGGACACGCGCAATTTTTCGCGTTCGGCGGATGAGAGGGCAACCACTCAGCCGGCTTTCAGTCGTCGGATCAAGGCGCTGGAGGAATGGATCGGGGCCACCCTTTTCGACCGCAGCCAGCACCCGATCGAGCTTACGGCGGCGGGCCAGCGGTTCCGCCCCGTGGCCGAGGAAGTGTTGCGCCGCCTGTTGCAGAGCCGCGAAGAAATCCGGCAGATCGGCGAAAATACCGAAAGCACGATTTCCTTTTCCGCGACGCACAGCCTGTCGCTGGTCTTCTTTCCCAGTTGGATTCGCCGGATCGAACGCGACACCGGTATTCTGAGAACCCGGCTGGAGTCGAACAAGATCGGGACCTGCGTGCAGGCGCTGATGCGCGGTGAATGTCATTTCATGCTCAGCCCGACCCACAGTTCCGTGGAAATGCAATTGCCCGAGGATCGGTTTTCATCGGTCGCCGTGGGCGTGGACCGGCTGCTGCCGGTTTCGGCCCCGAATGAGGATGGCGAACCGATCCACGCCCTGCCGGGGAGTAAGGACCGGCCGGTGGATTACCTGGCCTATGTCGGGTCGGCCGCCAGCGGACAGGCGGTGGATTTCCTTCTCAAGCACCACGATCAGGCGCCGGTGCTGCAACGGGTGTTCGATTCGCACATGGCGGGGGTTCTGAAATCGATGGCAGTGCAGGGGCGGGGCGTCGCCTGGTTGCCGGAAAGCGAGATTCTGCCCGAACTGGAAACTGGGGCGCTGGTTCTCGCCGGGCCCGAAACCTACATCATCCCGTCCGAAATCCGACTGTTCCGCAGCCTTGAGCCGTTGCCCCGCGCCGCAGAGGAATTCTGGCAGCGGATGGTCGATGCAGGATCGGCATCGGCATAGACGGAGCTTGCATTGGCCGCCTCCGGACAAGGCCGCTAAGTTCGGGGCATCAACAATGCGAGGTCCGATTATATGTCCGAACAACAGCCGTGTAGGGTTGCCCTCCTTGGCCTGATGCTGGAAAGCAACAGCTTCGCGCCGGTTACCACCGAAGAGGACTATGTCAACCGGGTCTACCTGGCCGGTGATGAGATTCTGACCGACCTCGCCAGTTCCGATCCGATGCTCCCTACCGAACTGCGAGGCTTCTGTAAGGAGATGGACAGTCGGATAGACTGGACGCCGGTGCCGATTCTCGTCGGACTAGTGGAGGCTGGCGGCCCGCTGGACCACAAGTTCTTTGAGCTGAGCCTCAATGAGATGAAGAAAAGGCTTGAGGCGGCGATGCCGCTGGACGCTGTCTATATCTCCAACCACGGTGCGATGATCACCACCGAGAACAATGATCCCGACGGCGAGATATTTGCAATGGTGCGAGACATCGTTGGCCCCGACGTGCCGATCGTTGTTACGCTGGACCTGCACGGCAACGTTTCGCAGCGCATGGTCGATTGTGCCGACGTGATCGTGGCCTATCGGACCAATCCCCATGTCGACATGCTGTCCCGCGGCAAGGAAGCTGCAAGTGCGCTGCTGGAGCTGTTCGGCGGTATCATTCCCGACGTGTCCTTCCTGCGCCTGCCGGTCACGCCTCCCACCGTGACCCTGCTGACCGAAAGCGGCCCTTATGCCGACCTGATCAATTACGGCCAGACCCTGATCGACGAGGACATCCTGAACGTTTCGATTCTGGGCGGCTTTGCCTATAGCGACACGCCCAAGAATGGGCTGGCTATCATCGTGACCGCACGGTGGGCCAACGGCGCAGCCGAACGTGTCGCCCGCCAGATCGCCGAGCGCGCCTGGTCCGATCATGAACGCTACACCCCGATCCTGACACCGCTGGACGAAGCCGTCGAACGCGTTCTTGAGGTCGGCCGTGATCCGAGCCTGAAACCGGTCATTCTGGCAGACGTCGCCGATAATCCCGGCGGCGGCGGCAATGGCAACACGATGTGGATCATCGAGGCCCTGCACAAGGCCGGCGCGACCGGCGTGATCGCGGGCGTGATCAACGACCCGGCGCTGGCCGATGAGGCCACCGATCTGGGTGAGGGAGCCAGCTTCACCGCAGTGTTCAATCGGGTTGAACCCGATCAGTTCTCGCGCCGCTTCGAGGTTGAGGCCAAGGTGCTGCGCGTGCGCGACGGCGATTGCGTCGGGCGGCGCGGTTTCTATGCCGGGCGGCGGATGAACCTCGGGCGTAGCGTGCTGCTTGATCTGGGGGGCATCCAGGTCGTGGTGATCTCGATCCGCACACAGTGCGCGGATCCGATGTTCCTCGAGATGATGGGGCTCGATATTGGAAAGGCACGCGCCGTGGTGGTGAAATCGCGGGGTCATTTCCGCGCCGGGTTCAACGAGTTCTTCGACCATGACCAAGTCATCGAAGTGGATGCGCCCGGCCTGACCTCTCCGATACTTTCGCGGTTCGATTTCAAGAATTTGCCGCGTCCGGTATTCCCGGTGGATCAGGAGGTGGATTGGGTGATCCCGGCCTGACTTCGACGCTTCTGACCCGACTTTCAAGACCGTCCCCGGCCCCTGCTCCGGTGGACGGTCTTTTTGCATCTGCCGTTCGCGGTCATACCATTGCGGCATAGCTCCATCCGGACTTGGCATTTCGTTTGATCAAGGAGCGCTCGTAGTCTTTGGCTTGCGACTAATTCTCCGCACCCAACAGGGAGACTACTTAGAATGAAAAAGACCAAGAAACCACTCGCCAAATTCATCGCTGCCGCCGCGACTGCCGCTCTGTTTGCCGCGGCGCCGGCAATGGCCGAAACCATCAAGTTCGGGATGAATGCGCCGCAAGGTGACAACCCGGAATGGAACGCGTTGGTGGCGTTCAAGAACCATGTTGAATACAAGACCGAGGGCGAAATCACCGTCCAGCTGTTCCCCAGTGCCCAACTGGGCGCGGAACGCGCCTGCGCCGAGCAGGTGCAGCAGGGCACGGTCGAGGTCTGCCTGGTGGACACCGGTGCGCTGGCCGGGTTCTACAACGACATCCAGGTGCTCTCGATCCCTTACCTGTTCAAGTCGTCGGCCCATGCCTGGAAAGTGTTCGACAGCCCGTTCTTCGCCAACCTGGCCGAGGACATGCGCACCGAGACCGGCATCCGCGTGATGGCCTGGGGTGAAAACGGCTTCCGCGACTTCACCAACAACGTGCGCCCGATCCGCAGCCCCGAGGACCTCAAGGGCCTCAAGATGCGCGTCATGGAAAGCCCGGTCTTCATGCGCTTCGTCGAATCCTTCGGCGCCGCCGCAACCCCGATGCCGGGTTCCGAGATTATCATGGCCGCCAAGCAGGGGGTGATCGACGGTCAGGAAAACCCCGCCCAGGTGAACTATGACTACAACCTGATGGACGTGCAAAAATACATGTCCACCGACGAGCATATCCTGGGTGTCCACGCCTACATCATCTCGGACAAGTTTTTCGACAAGCTGACCGACGATCAGAAGGCGATCGTGATGGAGGCGGCGCTGCTGGCCTCGCGCATCGAGAACACTCAGAAGTTGGCTGGTGCCAAGAAATACATCGACCTGATCAAGGAAAAGGGCGTCGAAATCCACATGACCTCGATGGCAGAGAAGGCCGCCTTTGCCGAAGTTTCGCAGGAGCCGGTGCTGGAATACCTGCGCGAGCAGGTCGGTGCCGAGCTGGTGGCGGATCTGCTGGAGACGGCAGCTTCCTACGAACCGACGCTGTATGGCAAATAAGACCTGAACAGGCATAGCTAGGGATGGGAAGCGCCTGCATGGCGCTTCCCGTTCGCCTTCCGGCCGCAGGGCCGGGGGGCGGCAATAGGGTAGGAGGCAGGAACGTGCAGGGCACGCTATTAAGATGGGCGCTGATCCTCGCCAGGGGGACGGAAACGGTGGCTGCGATCCTGCTGATCGCGGTGATCGCGATGAACCTGGCGCAGGTGTTTTTCCGTTATGTTCTGGTCGACCCGATCTCGTGGTCGGAAGAAACCATGCGCTACACCACCACCTGGATGGTGATGCTGGCCGCCGCGCCCGCGCTTTTGCGACGCGAGCATATGGAGGTCAGCCTGTTCGACAGCGTCCGTTCGGAACGGCTGCGCCGGTTGGTGGGGCAGCTGGTGCATCTGTGCGTGGCAGGTTTCTGCGTGCTGCTGATCGTGAAGGGTTTCCCGGCCGCGATCGACAACATGCGGCAGGTTTCCCCTGCGGTGCGTATCCCGATGACCATTCCCTATATGGCGATCCCGGTCGGCGCGGTGCTGGTCCTGATCAACACGCTTTGCATGATGCTGCTGCCCGCCGAGGCGCTGGCACAGCTGGAAGACGGGGAGGGCGCGCCATGATCGCGATGGCCATTGCATTCGTGGTGACGCTGGCGATCGGGGTGCCCATCGTCTTTGCCCTGGGCATCGCCGGGGCAGTGGGTCTGTATGCGCTGGACCTGGACCTGATCACGGTGCCCACGCGTCTGTTTACCGGCATGGACAATTTCGTGCTGCTGGCGGCTCCTTTTTACATCCTCGCGGGCGAGATCATGAACCGCGGCGGCATTACCGAGCGGCTGATCCGTCTGGCCGGCCTGATCACCCGCGGGGTGCCGGGCGGCACGGCCTATGCCAATGTGTCGTCCTCGGTGCTGTTCGCCGGCATCTCGGGCGCGGCGGTGGCCGACACGGCGGCGCTTGGGCAGGTCTTTATCAAGGGCATGCCGAAAGAGGGCTATGACAAGAATTACGCCGCTGCGGTCACCATCGCGTCGTCGATCATCGGCCCGATCATCCCGCCTTCGGTCATCATGATCATCTATGCCGCGGTGACGCGGCTGTCGGTGATCGACCTCTTCGTGGCGGGCATCGTGCCGGGGCTGATGCTGGCAGGCGCGATGTGGCTGGTGATTTTCCTGCAGGCGCGCGGCGACCGGCTGCCGCGGTCGCAGCACCGGGTGGAGCGGCACGAGATCATGGTGATGATCCGCGACGGCCTGCTGGTGATGGGGCTGCCGGCGCTGATCGTGGGCGGGACGCTCATGGGCGTGTTCACCGCGACCGAGGCTGGGGGCGTGGCCGTTCTCTATGCGCTGGCTGTGTCCTGGCTGGTCTTCCGCACGATGGACTGGCCCAGCCTGTGGGAGTCGCTGAAGCGCGCGGCGCGTATCACCGCGACCATTTACCTGATCATCGCTGCGGCGACGGTGGTGTCTTACGTGCTGACCATCGGCGGGATCGGCATGATGGTGCAGTCCTTTGCAGCGCAGTTCGCGGGAAACCCGACCCTGTTCCTGATGGCACTGGCGGCGGTGCTGCTGCTGGTCGGTACGTTCCTGGAGCCGGGCGCCGCGATCGTGCTGATCGTGCCCATGCTGATGCCGGTGACGGCCTCGATGGGGATCGACCCCATGCAGCTGGGCATGGTGGTGATCCTGACGCTGACGCTGGGGTTGATCACGCCGCCCGTGGGGGTGTGCCTGTTCGTCGCCTGCCGCATCGCCGACAGCCCGGTGATGCCGATCTTCCGCGCGGTGTTGCCCTTCCTGCTGGTGGAACTGGGGGTCGTGGTGCTGCTGGTGCTGATCCCGGAACTGACCTCGACCCTGCCGGCGCTGCTGCGCTGAGCAGGCCCCGGGAGGTCCCGGAAAAGAAAACGCCCGGCCAGACGGCCGGGCGTTTCGGTTTCAGCGGGTGTGGATCGCTTACCAGCCGTTCACGCGCGACCAGACGGCAACGATGTCGGTGCCGTTGCCTTCGTCGCTGTCCACGACGTAATAGCGGTCATACATCGCCACCGTCATGCAGACATGGTTGGGATAGATCCGCAGGCGGCGGCCGATGGGATAATCCTCCAGCCGCTGGCCTTCGCACATCGGCACGAGGCCGTGTTCCTGATAGACCCGCGTGACGATCAACTGCGGCGCGACGATCTTGCCCGCGATATCGCCCACCAGGCCGAAGCCAACGTCGTTGGACACGTTTTCGGTGCTGCGGTCCTTGGACAGGGCCAGCGCGCCTGCGTCCACCGTCAGGTGGTTGAGGTCCGGGCGGTGGCTGGACACGTCGGTCAGCACCGATATCGCCAGATCGTCGAGCGTGCAGGACAGGATCTGCGCCTGGAACACGTCGCCGAACATGTAAACTCCGGCGCGCGCCTCGGTGACGCCATCAAGGTGGCGGGCATGCAGCGCGGTGGGGGTGGACCCGATGCTGACGGTGCGGCAGTCGATCCCGGCCGCGCGCACCGCTTCGGCCGCGGTGACGGCGGCGAGGCGCTCGGTCTCGGCCAGCGCTTCGATCTCTTCCAGCGACCGGCAGCCATAGGAATGGCCCGCATGGGTCATCACCCCGTCGAAATCCACATTCGGCGCGGCATCCAGGATGCGGGCGATTTCCGTCACCTGGTCAGAGTCGGGCAGGACCCCGGTGCGGTTTTCGCCGCAGTCGATTTCGATCTGGACATAGAAGGTGGTGTCGATCCGCCCGTTCGCGTCCGCGATGGCGCGGGCGACCCCCGCGTTATCGGTAATCAGCGCCACCTTGGCGCCACCAGCCTGGATGGCGGCCACGCGTTCCAGCTTGTCGGGGGTGATACAGACGGCATACTGGATGTCACGGATGCCATGGCTGGCGAAATATTCGGCCTCGCACAGGGTTGAAACGGCAATGCCCTGCGTTTCGTCATTCAAAACCATGCGTGCCACGTCGATCGACTTGGCGGTTTTCAGATGCGGGCGCAGGGCGACACCGTTGCGGGCGCAGGCATCGGCCATGCGGCGCAGGTTGCGCGCCAGTTTCGCACGATCGAGAACGAGGCTCGGGGTGGGCAGGTCGTAGAGTGTTTTCGGGGTCATTATGGTAGCCCTTACAGGTGTTGTATTCGCCGCCGTGGGGCGCGTTCCGCGCGGCGCCGAGACGGGGTTGAAACGGCTGTGCCCCACAGCCGGGCGCGGCCTGAAACAGTGCGGAGATCTTATTGCGACTCCAGGATGAATTCTTCGATCATGACATTCATACCGGCCAGCAGGCCGCCATCGACGGGCAGTGCGGCGCCGGTGATATACTTGGCATCATCGGAGGCCAGGAACGACACGGCCTTGGCCACGTCTTCGGGTTCGGCCACGCGACCCATCGGGTACCAGCGCGCCAGCTTGTTGAAAACGTCGGGGTCCTTCTTGATGCGGATTTCCCAGGATGCGTTTTCGGTCCGCACCGAACCGGGCAGCACCGCATTGCAGCGGATGCCATGCTTGCCGTATTCCGACGCGACCGACTGGGTGAGGTTGATCACCCCGGCCTTTGCCGCGCTGTAGGCGGGATTGCCGAAGAAACGCACGCCGTTCACCGACGAGATGTTCACCACCACCCCGCCGCCGCGGGCCTTCATCCCGGGCAGGATGGCGCGCAGGCAGTGGTAGGGGCCGTTGAGGTTCACGTCGACTTCGCGGTGCCAGTCGGTCAGCGCGATCCCGTCCAGATCGCCGGCATCGGTGAAACCCGCGTTGTTCACCAACAGGCCGATCGGCCCCAGTTCGGCCTCGGTTTCGGCCACGGCGCGTTCAACGGCGCCGAAATCGGTGATGTCCGCGGTTTTGCACGCCGCCTTGTGCCCGGCCTCGCGCAGCAGGCGGGCGGTGTCCTCGGCCTGTTCGCCGTTGATATCCAGCACGCAGACGGTGGCGCCCTCCTGTGCCAGGCGCATCGCAATGGCTCGGCCGATGCCGTGCCCGGCGCCGGTGACAAGCGCCACGGTGTTAGAGTGGTCGGGCATTGGGGCTCCTTTCGTCCTCAGGCCAGGGCAGCCGCGATCCAGTCCAGAGACTGCAGGCGGAAATGGCCGTAGTTGTAAAAAGAGACCGACGCGGGGTTGAGCCTGCGCAGGGCCTGAACGGCCCGCGCGACGTCTGCCGCGTCGGTCAAGTGGGGGAAGGTTGGGCGCAGGATGAAGCCGAGATCGGCCTCTGCGCCAGCAGCATTGCGCGCTTCGGCGGCGTCATTTTCGATAGCTTCCACACCGCATTGGTAGGCGGGCAGTTCCAGCCGGTCAGCTGCAGCGGCGAGACGGGAAAGGTCACTGCCTTCGATCCAGCACAGGCTGTTGGGGGTCTGAGTGGTGGGGATCACCGCCAGTTTCACGGCGTTTGGCAGGGTGGCGCGGATTTCGGCCACCAGATCGGCCACGACTCCGGCGCGCCATTCGTGCAGCGCCTGCCAGTCGGGATCGGTCGCCGGGTCGGTACCGGGAACCGCCCCGGTGGCGAAGAAACGGTCGAGTTGCGTAACGGTGTCTTGGGCCAGCCGCCCCATGTCCAGCCCGTGTTCGCCGACGCCCTTGCGGCAGGCCGGGCAAAAACAGGTGCCGAGCATGGTCTGCACCGCATTGTGTAGTTCGATCAGTTCGAATTCGTGGTGATGGCCGTGTCGGAAGGCCTGCCAGCCGGGGGTTTCGAGCGCGATTTCCCGCACTCCCTCTTGCGCTGCCGTATCTGCGCAGAGCGCGATGAGGTAATGTTGAACTTCAGGCTGCGCCGGGCATAGCGAATTGATCAGCGGGTCGCCGTAAACGGTCTGCGCGGTCAATTCCGGGTTCGCCTTACCTAAGCGCGAATTGTGCAGCCCAACCGTCCAGGCGGTCACTTTCAGGTCGGGGGCATGACAGGCCAGTTCGTGCAGCGCATCGTAACTTTCGGCCAACTGCGCGCGCTGCGATGCAAGGCGGCCATAGCGCGCCGCGTTGGGGGGGAAATAGACTGTGCCAGCCTCTGGGAAATAGACCTTGCCCTTGGGCGAGTGTGGCCGGAGGAATTTACCCGAGTGATAGCTTGTGGCCAGTGTAATGCTGTCGATTCCCGCCGCCCGTAGGCGATCGGCCACGATCTGGGCGCCTTCATCGCGTAGGTCCCAAGGGTAAAGATACATGCTATGCCGTGTCATCGCGGCGCTTTCGATCCGGGCTGGCTGTCGTTACTGGCAGGGTAGGGGAAGCCGTGCCGCCCGGCCAATGCCGAGAAAACATCGTGTGTTTCAGAATCGGCATTCGGCATTCGGGCCCCGAAAGGCATAATCTGATACAAACTTGTGCGCCGCCGCTCATGCGGAAATCGAAAATGGCGTCCGCGAATAACAGGAGACTAACATGAAGAACATCGTTGTTACCGGCGGGAGCGGGAAAGCCGGCCGTGCCGTGTGCCGGCACCTGGTCGAGCAGGGTTACAAGGTTCTCAACATCGACATTCAGCCGTCGTCGGATCCGGTATGCCCGTTCTACAAGGTCGACCTGAATGACCGTGGGCAGGTGATGGACGCGCTGCAGTGGACCGGCGGCAAAGACCACCCGTTCCGCGAATTCAGCACTCCCGACGCGGTCGTGCATTTTGCCGCCATCCCCGCGCCCGACCTGCTGCCCGAAGATGTGACCTTCCGTAATAACATGGTCAGCACCTACAACGTGTTCGACGCCGCCCTGCGCGTCGGCGTCAAGCGAATCCTCTGGGCCTCGAGCGAGACTACGCTGGGGCTGCCGTTTAGCCCTGAAAATCCGCCTGCCTACGCGCCTGTGGACGAGGATCACCCGATGCGGCCTGAAAGCGCCTATTCGCTGTCCAAGGACCTGGGTGAGGAAATGGCCCGCCAGATGCAGCGCTGGAATCCCGACACCACCTTCATCGGCTTGCGCCTGTCCAACGTGATGGAACCTGGCGATTATGATCGCTTCCCCACTTTCCAGGACGATCTGAATTTCCGCCAGTGGAACCTTTGGGGCTATATCGACGCGCGCGACTGCGCCCAAGCCGTGCGCAAGGCCTTGCATGTCGATTTCGTGGGGGCTGACAACTTCATCATCGCGAATGCTGATACCGTGATGGAGAAGACCAGCGCAGAACTGATGGCTGAAGTTTACCCTGACGTTCCCGTCAATGGCGAATTGGAGCCGCACCAAACGCTTCTGTCGATCGAAAAGGCCCGCCGCGTGCTGGGCTACGAACCGGAATTTTCCTGGCGCGCGCGCTAAACCGCCCGCCTGACCCTTGTTTTTAAAGGCCCGGCCGCCCTTGCGTGGCCGGGCCCATCGTGGTTAGATCGCAAATCTTCACGATGCCCGATCCACATACGATCATGCAATAATTCTATTTTCCAGAACGTAAGATTCGCCGCAGACTTTCCCTGTCAAACCGTTTCAGCACCGCCGCCCGAGCGGTGGCGTCGGTAAAAAAGTTCGATAGAGGAGATACCCTGATGATACCCGTAAAGAGGACAACCCTGGCCGCTTCGGCTCTGACGCTCGGCGTCATGGCTGGCACTGCCTTCGCCGAGACCACCGTGGATTTCACCGTGGCCGAGTATAGTTCCAAGACCGGCCCCTTTTTCGAAGAGGTGGCTACCGCCTTCGAAAAAGAAAACCCGGGCATCGACATCAACATCGAGGTGGTGCCGTGGGACACGCTGCTGCAACGCCTGACCACCGATATCGCCGGCGGCGCCGCGCCTGACATCTCGATCATCGGTACGCGCTGGCTGCTGGATTTTGCCGAGCAGGGTATCGCCGAACCGGTAGATGACTATCTGACGCCCGAGTTCAAGAGCACCTTCATCGACACTTTCATGGCGCCCTCGGTGATCGACGGTAAGATCATGGGTTTGCCGGTTGCCGCCTCGGCCCGCGCAATGTTGGTCAATATGGATCTGTTCGAAAAGGCCGGAGCCAAGCCGCCGGAAACTTGGGACGAGCTCTATGATGCCGCGAAAAAGATCTCGGCTCTGCCCGACAGCTATGGCTTTGGCCTGCAGGGTAAAGAAATCGAAACCGACGCCTATTTCTACTACTCTCTGTGGACCCATGGCGGCAACATTTTGAACGAAGATGGCACGTCGGGCTTGGCCTCTCCTGAGGCGATCGAAGCAGCGACGCTCTACAAGAAAATGCTGGATGAGGGCCTGACACAGCCGTCGCCGACTAACTACAGCCGCGAAGACCTCTTCAACATGTTCAAGCAGGGCAAGGTTGGCATGGTCTTCACCTTCCCGATGCTTATCCCGCAGATCCAGGAAGAGGCGCCCGACCTGAACTACAAGGTCATGCCGTTCCCGGAAAAGGCGGCCAAGGCGACCTATGGTGTGACCGACACGCTGATGGTGTTCGCAGATTCCGACGCCAAGGAAGAGGCATGGAAGTTCATCGAGTTCGCTTACAAGGACGAATGGCGCACCAAGTTCGACCACGGCGAGGGCTTCCTGCCGGTGACCAAGAACGTTGCTGCCGAGGACTACTACAAGACTGACAAGGACATCGCCGGTTTCGCCGCTGGTCTGCCCTACGCAAAGTTCGCGCCGACGATCGCCAACTGGGAAGAAATCGCCGACGTGACCACACGCGCGATGCAGCGTGTCTATCTGGGGCAGCAAACCCCGGAAGAGGCTCTGACTGCCGCTGCGTCCGAGATCAACAAGATCCGTGGCAAGTAAACCTCTACCTGTTGGGGGCGGCCTTGTGCCGCCCCTGCTTTTTTCCCGCTGGCCTGTGCCGGCATCGACTTTTTCGGGTGACTGAATGAAATCCCTCAACGGCTTCAAGCCACTTGCGATGATCTTTCCCGGCCTGTTGCTGGCGCTTTTCATCATCGGCTATCCGGTGCTGGACCTGGCCAACACCTCGCTGCAGGAAGTCAGCCGCTTCGGGCAACTGCGCGGTTTCACCGGGTTCGATAACTTCGCCGAAGTATTTGCGGACCCGTTGTTCTGGGAGTCGCTGTATCGGACGGCGATCTGGACGGTCACTGTGGTCGGCGGAACTCTGATCATCTCGTTACCGATTGCGATTATCCTGAATGACGATTTCTATGGTCGCGGCGTCGCGCGGGTGATCATCATGCTGCCCTGGGCGATTTCGCTGACCATGACCGCGGTGGTCTGGCGGTGGGCGCTGAACGGGCGAGCTGGGCTGTTGAACGCCACGCTGATGGATATGGGTGTCCTGGCCGAACCGATCGAATGGCTTGCCGAGGCGCAGCTTGCCTTCACCGTCGAGATAATGGTCGGTATCCTGGTGTCGATCCCGTTCACTACGACGATTTTCCTAGGTGGGCTGTCGTCGCTGCCACAGGATTCCTACGAGGCGTCGATGGTCGATGGCGCGACCCGCTGGGATCAGTTCCGCCACATCACGTTGCCGATGATGAAACCCTTCATCAACATCGCCATCGTGCTGAACGTGATCTACGTCTTCAATTCGTTGCCGATCATCTGGGTGATGACAGAGGGCGGTCCGGCGAATGGTACCGATATCCTGGTCACCTATCTCTACAAGCTGGCTTTCCGTTTCGGGCAACTCGGCAAGGCTTCTGCGATTTCGCTGATCATGTTCGGTGTGCTCCTGATCTTCACCATCATCTATGTCGCGCTGGTGATGCGGGGTGAAAATGACAGCGATGCGGGGAAGGACGAATAAGATGTCGAGCAAGCTAAAAAAGTCGCTGATCTACTGGGCCATCCTGTCTCCGCTGATGGTGGTGATCCTGTTCCCTTTCGCGGTGATGTTCGTTACCGCCGTACGCCCGCGGGACGAATTGTTCGTCTTTCCTCCGCGCTGGGGCTTCAGTGAATTCCGATGGGGTAATTTCGCCGAGATGTGGGTCAAGACCAACTTCGGCGAGGCGTTGTTCAACAGCCTCTATGTCAGCGTACTGTCGACGGCGCTGGCGCTGGCGCTCAGTATCCCGGCGGCCTATGCCCTGTCGCGTTACCGTTTTCGCGGCAAAGGGGCCTATCGCACCTTCCTGCTGATGACGCAGATGATGTCGCCTATCGTGCTGGTACTGGGGCTGTTCCGTCTGATGGTGGCCCTTGGCATGGTCAACAACCTCAACTCGCTGGTGCTGACCTATGCCGCGTTCAACATGGCTTTCACGATCTGGATGCTGCAAAGTTATTTCAGCACCATCCCGCGCGATCTGGAAGAAGCCGCCTGGATCGACGGCGCCAGCCATTTCACCAGCCTGACACGCATCTTCCTGCCACTGGCGGTGCCGGCGATGGCCGTCACCGGGATCTTCAGCTTTATCAATGGCTGGAACGAATTCGTGCTGGCGCTGACCATGATCCGATCGTCCGACGATTTCACTTTGCCGGTGCAGATCTATTCGCAGGTTGCCGGGCGTTTCCAAGTGGAATGGCACCACGTCATGGCGGGCACGGTACTGGCCACGGTACCGGTGGCGATCGTGTTCTCATGGCTTCAGAAATACCTCATCCGCGGCATGGCGCTGGGCGCCGTGAAATAACCCCGGACGTAACAATACAGGAAGAAGACAATGGCCTCTGTCACCATCCGGAATGTCGAAAAATCCTTCGGCGCAATGAAGGTAATTCACGGTGTCGATATAGACGTCCAAGATCACGAATTCGTCGTTCTCGTCGGGCCGTCGGGCTGTGGCAAGTCCACGCTGCTGCGGATGATCGCGGGTCTCGAGACGATCTCGGGCGGCGAGATCGTGATCGGCGACAAGGTGGTAAACGACGTGCCGCCGCGCGACCGGGATATCGCGATGGTGTTCCAGAACTATGCGCTCTACCCGCATATGTCGATTTTTGACAACATGGGCTTTAGCCTGAAGTTGCGTAAGCGCCCGAAAGCCGAGATCGAGGCCAAGGTGAAGGATGCCGCTGATATCCTGAATCTGACCTCCTATCTGGACCGTTCTCCGGCGCAGCTCTCGGGCGGCCAGAGGCAGCGGGTGGCGATGGGCAGGGCGCTGGTGCGCGACGCGCAGGTATTCCTGTTCGACGAGCCGCTTTCGAACCTCGACGCCAAGCTGCGCGTTGTCATGCGGACCGAGATCAAAGCCCTGCACCAGCGGCTCAAGACCACGTCGGTTTACGTTACCCATGATCAGATCGAGGCCATGACCATGGCCGATCGCATCGTGGTCATGAATGCCGGCCGTGTGGAGCAGGTGGGTGCACCGCTGGAGCTGTACGACAGCCCTGCAAATCTGTTTGTTGCGGGCTTTCTGGGATCTCCGTCGATGAATTTCATCGAGGGCCGCTACCTTCGTGACGGCGATACCGCGCAGGTGATCTGTGCGAATGGCACCGCGCTTCCGGCTCCGGTCGTGTCCTCGGCTTGGAACGAAAAGCAGGTGGTTCTGGGCGTGCGGCCTGAGCACATGCACTTGGCCGACGGGGGCGAGGGCGCCGCCGCCACGGTTGATGTGGTGGAGCCGACCGGTGCGAATATCGAGGTATTGGCGGATTTGGCCGGAGAGCGTGTTTGTGCGGTGTTCAGCGAACGCCATCCGTTCCGTCCCGGCGAAAAGATCGAGTTGGGTTGGGATTTGAACAAGGTGCACCTGTTCGATCCCGATAGCGGCAACAGGATCTGAAAGGCTTGGAAAGATGAAAAAGACAGTTGCCCGGGGAAACGCGAAACCCAACTCGGCTTCGGTGTCACCATGACGCAGGAAACTTGCCGCTCCGTTCTCGTAAGGGAACGGGAAAACGCGGTCTGATGAGGGGCACTCTCATGGATATACCCACCTACGATGACATGCTTGCTGCGCATGAGCGCATAAAACCGCATATCCGCCGTACACCAATCCTGCGATCGGATTACCTGAGCGAATTGGCGGGGGCAGAATTGTACTTCAAATGCGAGAGCCTGCAAGAACCCGGCGCTTTCAAGGTGCGCGGCGCATCGAACGCGGTCTTCGGTCTCAATGAAGAGCAGGCCAGGAAAGGTGTGGCGACCCATTCCTCTGGCAACCACGCGCTTTGTCTCAGTTACGCTGCCGGTCGCAGAGGTATTCCCTGCAACGTGGTCATGCCGCGTACTGCTCCGAAAGCCAAGAAAGATGCCGTGCGCCGTTACGGTGGCACGATCACTGAATGCGAACCGTCCACGTCTTCTCGCGAAGAAACCTTCGCGAAGGTGCAGGCCGAAACGGGCAGCGAGTTCGTCCACCCCTACAATGACCCGCGCGTGATCGCCGGTCAGGGGACCTGCGCAAAAGAGATGATCGAACAGACCGATGGCCTCGACATGGTCGTGGCGCCCATCGGCGGTGGCGGCATGGTGTCCGGCACCTGCCTCACGCTTTCGACGCTTGCGCCCGAAACCCGGATCATCGCGGCCGAACCCGAACAGGCAGATGACGCCTTTCGCAGCTTCAAGGCCGGGCACATCATAGCCGACGACGCGCCGGAAACCGTCGCCGATGGGCTGAAGGTGCCGCTCAAGGACCTGACGTGGCACTTCGTGTCGAACCACGTCACCGACATTCTGACGGCCTCGGAACAGGATATCGTCGACGCGATGAAGATCACTTGGAAATACCTGCGTGTCGTCATGGAACCATCCAGCGCCGTGCCGCTGGCGACCGTTTTGAAAAACAAGGACCGGTTTGCGGGTAAGCGCGTCGGTCTCGTTATCACCGGCGGAAATGTCGATCTCGACAAACTGCCATGGCTCACGTGAAGGGGGGTTGGCTCATGAGCGCACAGGACAAATTTAAAGATCTGGAAGTGGGTTTCGACGTTCCTGCGCTGCCGGGTATGGACGAGGCTGACATCCAGACACCCTGCCTGGTGCTGGACCTCGATGCGCTGGAGCGGAACATCAAGAAAATGGGCGACTATGCCAAGGCCCACGGTATGCGCCACCGCGTGCACGGCAAGATGCACAAATCGGTCGACGTCGCGAAACTGCAGGAACGTCTTGGCGGGGCGGTGGGCGTCTGCTGCCAGAAAGTGTCCGAGGCGGAAGTCTTTGCCCGCGGCGGCATCAAGGATGTGCTGGTCTCGAACCAGGTCCGCGACCCGCTGAAGATCGACCGGCTGGCGCGGCTTCCCAAGCTCGGCGCGCGCATCATCGTCTGTATCGACGATATCGACAACGTGGCCGAGCTGTCGGCGGCGGCTGAGAAACACGGCACGCAGATCGAGTGTTTCGTCGAAATCGACTGCGGCGCGGGCCGCTGCGGCGTGACGACGACCGAAGATGTGGTGAAGATCGCCAAGGCCGTCGATGCCGCCGACAACCTGAAATTCACCGGCATTCAGGCCTACCAGGGCGCGATGCAGCACCTCGACAGCTACGAGGACCGCAAGGAAAAGCTGGATGTCGCCATCGCGCAGGTGAAGGAAGCGGTCGAGGGCCTGAAGGCCGAGGGGCTGGACCCGGAACTGGTTTCAGGCGGCGGCACCGGCAGCTACTATTTTGAAAGCAATTCCGGCGTCTACAACGAGCTTCAGTGCGGGTCCTACGCCTTCATGGATGCCGATTACGGCCGCATCCTCGACAAGGATGGCAACCGTATCGATCAGTGCGAATGGGAAAACGCCTTTTTCATTCTGACCCAGGTGATGAGCCACGTTAAGGCGGACAAGGCCATCGTCGATGCCGGCCTCAAGGCCCAATCGGTCGATAGCGGATTGCCGGTCGTCTATGGCCGCGACGACGTGGAATACATCAAGTGCTCCGACGAGCATGGCGTCGTCACGGATCCGAACGGAGCCTTGAAGATCAACGACAAGCTCAAGCTGGTTCCCGGCCACTGCGACCCGACCGCCAACGTGCATGATTGGTATGTCGGCGTGCGGGACGGCAAGGTGGAATGCGTCTGGCCCGTGTCGGCCCGAGGGCGCGCCTACTGAGCCGGCGGTACCGAGACTTGGAGGGCTGGTTCAAAAGACGCCAGATGGCCCGCGTGCAGGCTTGCTCTCCGGTAGAGGCACACGGGCGCAGGAATTCTAATGGGAGAAAGACATGCTGATCGTACCCGAACGCGAAATTGCCGACCTGATGACCCGCGAAGCGGCCTTCGATGCCGTCGAGAAGGTCTTTGCCGCCATGGCGTCCGGTGATGCCTACAACTTCCCCGTCGTGCGCGAGGCGATCGGGCACGAGGATGCGCTTTACGGCTTCAAGGGCGGTTTCGACCGCGCCGGCCTGACGCTGGGCCTCAAGGCCGGGGGTTACTGGCCGAACAACCTGGAAAAGCGCGGGCTGATCAACCACCAGTCGACCGTCTTCCTGTTCGACCCCGACACCGGCAAGGCGAGCGCGATGGTGGGTGGCAACCTGCTGACCGCCCTGCGCACCGCCGCGGCCTCTTCGGTGTCGATCAAGCATCTGGCCCGCGAAGACGCCAAGGTCATCGGCATGATCGGTGCCGGCCACCAGGCAAAATTCCAGCTCCGCGCGGCGCTGGAGCAGCGTGATTTCGAAAAGGTCATCGGCTGGAACCTGCACCCGGAAATGCTTCCCAATCTGCAGGAGGTCGCGGACGAGGCCGGGGTCCCGTTCGAGGTGGTCGAACTCGACGGAATGGTGGAGGCGGACGTGATCATTTCGATCACCTCCTCCTTCGACGCGATCTTGGGCGCGGATCAGGTCAGCCCCGGCACCCACATCGCCTGCATGGGCACCGACACCAAGGGCAAGCAGGAGGTCGACCCGCAGCTTCTGGTCAAGGCGGATGTGTTCACCGACGAGGTGGCCCAGTCGATCAGCATCGGAGAGGCTCAACATGCCGTGGCCCAGGGCCTGATCGTGGAAACGGACATCGCCCAGATCGGTGCGGTGATCAACGGCACCAATCCGGGCCGCATCTCGGACGATCAGATCACGCTGTTCGACGGAACCGGTGTCGGTCTTCAGGATCTCGCCGTTGCGGCGGCAGTCGTCGACTTGGCCGTCGAAAAGGGCATCGCGATCGAAGTAGACTTCTGAGGGAAGGCGGGCCGGTCCCTTGCATTGCGCGCGTTGACCATTCGGACGCGAGTGTGAAGAGGCTGCCTCCTTCGCAAGCCAGATCGGCAGGAAACAGAGGAGAAGTAAGATGCATCAGGCAATTCAAAACGGCAACGTGGCGGTCGTCACCGGTGGCGCCTCGGGCATCGGGCTGGAAGCGGCGCGGCGCCTTGGCGGGCAGGGGATGCGCGTCTGCATCGCCGACCTGGCCGGGGAAAAGCTGGATCAGGCCGCGACCGAATTGCGCGATGCGGGGATCGAGGTGCTGGCGGTACCTACCGACGTCGCCGATCCCGACCAGCTGCGCGCGCTTGAAAAACGGGTCACGGGGGAACTGGGACCGGTCAGCGTGCTGATGAACAATGCCGGGATGCAGCCCGGAAGCTCGATCTTCGATGCCGAACAGAACTGGCAGCGCATCATCGACGTGAACATGTGGGGCATCATCCGCGGCTCGCAGATATTCGCGCCGGGCATGATTGCTTCGGGACGGCCGGGGTTGATCGTCAATACAGGGTCCAAGCAGGGCATCACCACGCCACCGGGCGATCCGGCCTATAACGTGTCGAAAACCGGCGTGAAAACCTTCACCGAGGCATTGCAGCACGAGCTGCGCAACACCGAGGGCTGCAAGGTCGAGGCGCGGCTGTTCATCCCCGGTTTCGTCTTCACCCCGCTGACCGCGTGCGGCCGGACGGAAAAGCCTGCGGACGCCTGGACGCCGCAGCAGGTGGTTGATTTCCTGCTCGAATCCCTCGGCCGCGACGATTTCTATATCTTGTGCCCCGATAACGACGTCGACCGCGCCACCGACGAAAAGCGGATCGCATGGGCGGCAGGCGACATCACCGAAAACCGCCCGCCCCTGTCGCGCTGGCATCCCGACTACGGCGCATCGTTCAAGGAATGGCTCGACTCGTGATCCGGTCGGCACGCAGGATAAAAAAACGCCTGTCGTATCGCGGCGATCCTGTCCGGCGCGGCCATCGCGGCCTGCTGCATGAGATCGCTACCTAAGAGTCGATCTTCATCCGCGCTGTGATTGATGCGCTGTAATTGACCTGCCACGGGATTTTTCCACCATTTGGAACTAGAGTCCGCCCCAACATGAGGACGGACAATGAAACGAACGAG
>NZ_JADMKU010000039.1 GCF_018219815.1 Thalassovita aquimarina | reverse complement strand
TCGTTCGTTTCATTGTCCGTCCTCATGTTGGGGCGGACTCTAGTTCCAAATGGTGGAAAAATCCCGTGGCAGGTCAAGGTCGCTATCTGCGCATAGCCGCCGTTGAGGCATACCGCAGTGAATGTCTGCAATGCGCCTCCCCACTTCACACGCGGCAACCGGGCAGTTTTGTAGCACCGGTGTAGCACCGGCTCGGAAGGCGCAAACGCCAAAAGCGCCCCTTGGGGCGCCATCGTATTGTTTTGCATGTAGATTTTTGGTTGCGGGGGCAGGATTTGAACCTGCGACCTTCAGGTTATGAGAGCGCTCCGGCCCTCTTGCACCACTTGCGCCAAACTTCGCCCCTCTACCCTATCTTATTGTTATCGCTTATTTTTCGTTGACGCGCCGTTCTACCGGCTTCTACCTCTTACCCCGTAATTTGCTTCCAGTTGCTTCCACAATGCTTCCACGGAAGCGAAGCAGAAAGAGGATAAGAGATGCCGAAACTCACCAAACGCGCCGTCGAAGCGCTGCGTCCCGAGGCGAAGGATTACTTTGTCTGGGACAGCCAAATTGCCGGGTTCGGCGTCCGCGTCATGCCCTCCGGTGCGCGGACCTATCAGGCGCAATATCGGAAGGGCGGCAGAACCCGGCGCGTGTCGGTCGGGCGGCATGGCAAGATTACCGTCGATGAGGCGCGCAAGCTCGCCAAGGAAATCATGGGCCAGGTCGCGCGTGGAGAGAACCCCGCCGAAGAAATCTCACTGCACCGAAAAGCACCTACCGTTGCCGCGCTCTGCGAGCGGTTCTTCGACAGCCATGCCAAGGAGCGTTGCAAGCCCTCCACGCAGAAGGAATACCGCCGCGCCATAGACCTGTTCATTGTTCCCGCGCTTGGCAGCTTCAAAGTGGTGGACGTGGAGCGCAAAGACATTGCCGATTTGCACCACAAGTTCCGGGGCAAACCATACCAAGCAAATCGAACCCTTGGCGTGCTTTCCAAGATGTTCAACCTGGCCGAAGTCTGGGGCCTGCGCCCGGACGGCTCCAACCCGTGCCGCCATGTGCCGAAATATCGGGAAATCAAACGCGAGCGGTATCTCAGCCAGCATGAGCTACAACGGTTGGGGCAAGTCTTGGCCGACGTGGAACAGGAAGGCAGCGAAACGCCCTTTGTGGTCGCCGCCTTCCGGCTGCTGATCCTGACCGGCTGCCGCCTTGGGGAAATCCAAACCCTGAAATGGGAATACATTACCCCGCATGGCATGGAACTGCCGGACAGCAAGACCGGCGCACGGCGCATCCCCCTGCCCCAGCCAGCGCGCGACGTCCTGGCGAACCTGCCCCGCACCCCCGGCAATCCTTATGTGATCGAGGGTAAATTACCGCGCAAATATGCCACCGATTTACAGCACCCGTGGCGACGCATCCGCGAGCGCGCCGGTCTGCACAATGTGCGCATTCATGATCTTCGACACACCTATGCGTCAAATGCGGTTTCCTCAGGAATGCCAATTCAGATGGTCGGGCGGCTCTTGGGACATACCCAACTGCAAACCACCATGCGCTATGCCCATCTAGCGGATGATCCTGTCCGGCGCGCGGCAGAGGAAAACGCGCAAAGGCTCGGAATGTCACTGAATATACCGGAAAATCAGGTCAGGAAATTTCAGGTGATTTCGTGATATTTCCTGATATTTCATTAGATATCAACACACACGCCTATACCCGGAAAAACATACAAATACTTATAAAAGCAGCAAAATGCACACACATGAAATCAATGAAGAGCTCTGGAATGCAGGTATCTACCTGAGCCAAGCTGACCGCAGTTTTGCCCCGGAAAACCTCCGGAAGGCGTGGGAAGAAGCCTCCAAGAAAAGTGCGCTGCACGCGATGCAAGATAAGATGGAGGAGCTTAAGGAAACACAGGTAGACTTCACCAAAAAGTTGGAAGCTATGCTCGGTGCCGTAAACGAGGTGTCGCGTCCAAAAGACGATATTTTAAAGAAAATGAGGGAGCTAGTTGTCAACTGGTTGAAGCGCGGGGATTTGGTTGCATATGGCTTTGAGAAGCCAAGACGGATGGCATCCATACCCTACGAACTGCCTGCGCAGCTATGGCATGGGCGCATCGACTGGTTTGATTCCTCGCTCAGTTCTCAGAGTTTGGAACTCGTTCAAATAAGGGTTTTGTCGAAAGCTATGATCGACAAGGTAACCACTGCAGCGCTGCCAAACAGCGAAACACTGGCGGAACCGGTTCAACCGGCAATTGGCCGCCCCACGATCCAGCCTCAGATCAAAGCAGCCTACCTAAGCGTGGCAAGCTCCGAAAAACTGGACAAGACCATGAGCTTGAAAACCGTCGCCGAGCATGTTCGCCTTCAGCTAGCCCAAGACAATCCCGACCTGCAAGTCACTGAAAACAAACCAAGTTACGAGACGATACGAAGGGTTATATCCCCCCTCTGGAAAGAACACACAAAACAATAAACTCAAGGCCCTTTTATTGTTATTTTTTGTGTCCTGCAGCGAGGCGAAAACGGTCGCATCAGATCTTTATCGGAGAACATCAGATGCAAACCAACGCAGCAGACACCACCAACGCCCCCGCTTCGGAATTCCTGGACGGGTTCATTGACGAAGCCAAGGCCGCTGATTTCCTGTGCCAAAGCGTACGCACCGTTCAAAAGTGGCGCGTGACCGGCTTTGGCCCGAAGTTCTATAAATCAGGCCGCTCCATCCGCTACCGCCGCCGCGACCTGCTCACCTGGGGCGATGAACGCCGCCGTAAAAGCACCAGCGCAAGCGGCATCTGAGTTTTGCCCGCTCGGGGCTGGCAGCGCCGTGCGGGATTTTGGGGCCGGAAGGCTCTCAGGGGCGCGGGCGAAACGGTCCCGCGCCCTTTTTCATTCCACAGATCAAACCGAAAGCGACCGAAACCATGGCGAACCAGCCTGCACAGAAATTCAAGATTGGCCTCATCACGGCCACCGTTTGGGATAACGACGGTTTCTACACCGTCGATCTTTCCCGCGCCTATAAGTCCGATACCGACGAATGGCGCAATACCGGCAGTTTCCATCATTCCGACCTGCTCAATCTCGCCAAATGTGCGGAGCGCGCCGAAATCTGGATTGGCCGTCAAATGAATGCCAGGTGATACCAGCGCCGGGCCACGGCCCGGCCCCAAAACCAATGCTGCCCCGCCGGAGGCACTAAGGGGGCCAAAGGCCCCCGCCCTTTTCCCTCACATCTCAATTGAAACCAGCGGCCAGAGTGCCGCGCAGGAGGGGGGACATGTAACACCCCCCTCCACGAATACGAAAGCGAAGAGCATCGCAGATGAACGCACAAATCCTGCATTCGGGCTTTGACGGGCTGAGGTTCACCCTACAGGCGGAGATCACGCCGGAGCTGCGCCGCGAGCTGGCCCTAGCGAAAGCCCATGCCAAGGAGCATAATCAGGATATCGAACTGCGCTTTGGCGATCTTCTCTTGTCCGTCACCGGGAAAGGCGGGCGTACCTTCAACACCCATACGGGCGAGCTGGGCGCGGTCTGGATGTTCCAAGACCCCGAAGACCGCATTCCGAACAATCCGGGCATCACCGTTGACTTTCGCGCGCTTGGGCTAGCCACGGGCGGGCTGGATCATGCGGAACGGCATTTCCGGGAGGTCATGGAAGCCATGTCTATTCCCTATGGAGAGCACCAATTGCGTGTTTCCCGCGTAGACTTCGCGATGGACGTGCTGGCCCCGTGGTTTGAGCCGGAGCGGATCGCGCTTGTGGCCCCGCCGGGCACGAAGGTGACGGAATATACCGGAGCCGATGAAACGGTCACACAAGCCACGGGAAGCCGGGTAACAGGTCTTCGGGCCGGGAATGTCGATAACCGCCAGCTCGCGATATACGACAAGCGCGCCGAAGTGATGCAAAAGGCCAAGGACGGCTGGCTTGCAATTTGGAACGCGGAACGCGCCGCTTGCAGTCAAGAGCCTCTGAACCTGTCCGACCGGGATGCCAGCCAGGTCTGGCGTTTTGAACTGCGCCTTGGCTCAAAGCAACTCCGGGGGCGGTTCGAGATGCATTCCTGGGCCGATCTCCGGGATCGTCTTGGAGATGCCTACAACGACGCCTTGGGACGCCTGCGCTATTGCATCCCCTCCAATGACAGCAACCGCGCCCGCTGGCCTCTTCATGAACTGTGGCGGCTATTTGAGGACACAATCGGCCAAGACCTCGCGGTGCACTGCTGCGGCGTGCAGCCCTTGGACGTGATCTTTGCCAACCGCACCGCCAAAATGCGGGAACTGGATCAGCAGCTTTTAGGCCTGTTTGTCACTCGGGCAGCTATCTCGGATATTACGCCGGATGAGTTCTATGGGTTTATGGAGCAGCACATAGACGCGTTGCAGAGATACAGTGAAGAGCATCCGAAAACGTTGGAGGAAAGGTTGCAGAAAGCAGGCGGGAAATATCGTTGGACGTAGGGCACTCTGGGCGGGGGGATGGCGTCGTTCACTGCGCCTCTTAAGAAGGTCCGCTGTGCGAAGGAAGCGCCCTTTGTAAAATCAAAAAAATGGCCCACGAAGGGTGCGGTGACTGGGCGTCGTTGATAGCGTTTGTTCCTGCGACGGAGGTGATCGTTTGCCAGCCATATCGGCACAAACATACGAAATTGCTTTCGCCGTCCTTTTCGTAAAACTTTATATGTCGACGAATTCAGGCTATGAGCTTATCAGCGCGTCGATGCGTTTAGGCAGTTCCGTGAAGCGACCGACTAGCTTGCCTTTGAAAGGCTCGAAATTGCTAAACGTGTTGGCCATAGATTTGTCGCATCTGAATAGATCACAATCATAAGCATAACACATCTGCATCAAGTCCATCATGTCAGATCGCTTGAATGTATAGCCGGGCTTCATCACTCGGGCCAAATAGTGTTGGAAATGCCTGGAGCGGCCTTTGCCAAGAAGCTCCTCCAGCTTTGCGTCAACTTTATCGGGGTCAAATTCGGGCAAAGAGCGCTGCTTAGTTAATTTGCGCGCTTTCGACTTATCAATGCCAGCATCTATTAGAACGGAACGAGTGGACAGCATTTCCGCATTCAATTTCTGGGTCGCCGATACCAAATTTTGCATGCTCTGAACAGCATTTTCAATATCGTCGATAGACTTCCCAAAATATTTATCGATGACGTTTGGGTGGTCTGCATAGTCATAGACAATGCGGCTATATTCCGCTGGGTCTGATAGCCAAGCGTTCATGCGTTTTTCAAACTCTGAATCGCTGCACAGCCCCTTCATGAAACGCTCCAAGATACGGCTTTCAACAATTTCATCAGACACCGGAAGCTCACCGTAGTCAGATCGCTTTCGTCCCCATGTTGAACCCTTTTTTCGAACTAACTCGTGCATTGACGATTTGCGTCCGAGCTGCCTTCTTTGAGCCCGGTTTAAGCCTTCGGTTTTCGCCAGTTCTTCGATCAAAATTTCGTGCATCTGACGTCTAAATTGTTTTGCCGAAATGATTTTTTGATCTTTTTTGAGTATCCACTTGCCATCGTTGGGAAAAGATGCGCCCTTTGCAAGGTCGGAGAAATTAGGGAATGCATTCGCTCCACAAATGTTCTTGATCAGCTGGCCGCGACGCACACGCTCGGATCGATTGGTGATGTCTGGCTTGGTGATGAACTCAACAATCGTCGCAATTGAAAAACCTATGACGATTGCTCCATTATCCCGATATTCGAGCAGTTCCGACAAAACCTGATGGTTCGTGCCGTCGTCGGGCTCGTTGAAGAGATTAATGTAGTCTTGCGTGTCTAGGTAAACAATCAAAGGCATGGCACAGCACATAGTAGAGCGTTTAATCTAATAAAAGGCCATAGAACTGAGCTCCAAGAATTCTTTTCCTTCGTGTTCATCACGTTCGTTGGACGTATGAACATGTTATTCCGACTGGATTGGTTATAGGGCCTCACGTTAGCCCCAAGGGGCAAGGCCTATGAACCAGAAATAAAGGAGATGACTGCTCCTTCCGCACAGTTTCTGTTAGCCAGAACTGCAGCGAACGAGCTCTTCCTGCCGATCAGCTATTCCGCTTCGGGCTGAGAGCGTTCATTCACTGCAAGAAGAGCGAAGGGTCGGGAAAGGTCGCTATCAAATCGTGGGCTTGGAAAGGGACAGGTCCGTAAGCCAAATCAATGCATCAAATTACTTCGACATACTCTCTAAGGAATTCAGAAGATTGTATCAAGCCTTGCCCTTCCATCTTCGCAAGAAGTCCCTCTGCAGTGTACTCAGGGTGTTTCATGCGTTCCCGCATAGCTTTTACCGCTTGCAAACTGCGGCCTGGCGTCAGATCCAAAGTATCCGTAATGAAGTCATCTGAGGACAGGACTTCGATGTCAAACTTCCGCAGAACATCTGTGGGAAAATCCTTCAAATTTTCTGTAACAATCACGTCTGCGCGAGCACTCACAGCAGCTGCAATAACATGTAGATCATCGGGATCAGGGAGACCCTCAATATTGAGGTATCCCTCAACATCTGCGGCATATTGAACTATCGCTTCAGGAAAGGCTCTATTCATCGCAGCACGTTGCTTCGAGGTATCCGCTTTCCCTTCAGTAATGGTCGATATTGCCGCTTCCGTCTCTTCCAGTATCCGATCACTCCACCGCACCCTGAAAAGTTCTTCGGAAGCGAGGCTCAGTATGAGATTACGTCGCAGTGCGCCGGCCAAAGTACTTGCATCGATGAGCGCGGTGAAGCGATTTCCATGGTTCATTAAAAGAGTCCTGCCTCGCGATCCAGTTCCGCCAACTCATCAAGCGCACTCTTCCGCTCATCGTTCCTCTTGTCCCGATACGCGAAGAGATTTTCTGCAAGAATGCGACGGTGACGGCCAACTTTATGGAAAGGAATATCCCCTTGCTCGAGAAGTTTGACGAGATGGGGGCGTGATACGTTCAAGTAGTCTGCCGCTTGTTTGGTTGTGAGCTCAGCTTTTACGGGCACCAACGTGAAGCCTCGCCCGCTAGCGACAAGTCGGAGGACCTCCAACAGAGACTCCGATATCGCTGGCGTCAAGGTTATGGGTTGGACCTCGCCTTTCGGATCGGCAAGCTCGAATTGTACGCCACCGTCTTCCTGACGTTGCGACGAGATCAACTTCACAAGCTGCTCAGCGTTTTGGATCTCTACCTTATCAGGCAAACGATCCACGAAACCCTCCTTACGTACTGCATTCATTGTCTTCACTCCTGGTCTCTCCTGTAACTTCAGATAGCGCGCCCCGCAGTCAATATCAACGAAATAAACGAAATATACGAAATAAACGCAACAAGGTTGTAGGCATCTAATGAAATTTCAGGGGATGTGTGAAAATCACTGTCGGCGCTTCGGTGGATCGTTCCGAGCATTCGTTGGAACTGATGTGTATGTCTGCTTAGGGCTGGGAGAGGTCATCCGCCTCGATCGGGTCCAACAGCAACTTTACGCAGAAAGCGGATTCTTGCAAACCTGCAGGAGTAACCCAAAACGATCTTTCCATTATTTCGCAACGAACGATGACATCGAACCCGTTTCAGTCATGTGTGCGGATGAAATAGTAAGGACAAATTGTTTCTTCAGCAGGCAAGCTATAATTTCTTAATATATTAGGAAAGCCGGTGGGACGTCATGCATTGGCCTTTTTTTCAAACAACCGGAGCCACATCGCATATGAGACCAGGTTACCAAGAAATATTAGAAAATGCCGGGCTTGAAGTTGAGTATGTATTAGATTTCCTCTCGGAGCTCAAATCCACCGAAGAGACGAGGAAGCTTTGGAGAGCTTGGTCAGGATTTCTCGAACACTATGTGAAGGCTGTGTCCGCAATGAGACGCGCCACGGCCCAAGGAAAATCCAAGTCGTGGTCTGATAGTTTGCTACATCAACAACGTAATGATGCCATTCTGCAGTATGCCTACCAAGCGAGAGATCACGCGTCCCACGTTTTCGAGGGAAAGCGGGAAGCAAACCCCAGATCAGTTTCTTTAGGGGGGATGATTTCCGTTGCAGGAAATTCAAGTGTATCTCTTTCGAACAATTTCAAGATAGGACCGGATGGAATAGTCCATAAGATTCCAGACGGAGTACTCAAGACCGAAAATGGTCGCTACGCCGGGGGGACCATCCCTAAAAATGCCGTTGAGGAGCATCAACATTTTCTTGTTTTGAAAGATGTAGAAACCAGAAGCGGTGTTTGGCCCATACCTAATCCAGAAACTCATCCAGAAAAGAGAGCGATCGAAATCGCGGAGCACGTCGCCAGTTGGCTGGAAGCTCGGCTTCACGAAGTCAAAAAACTCGCTGCAGCGGAAAAAAAGTAAACTAATCGGTATTGGCGACTTCTATCCACGTCGAGGACCATTGATTGAACAACCGCGAAAGGCTGGTGAAAGGTCGATATGGACCAACAGCCTTTCTACCGACACATGACTCCCCGAATATCCGCATTCAACAGAGAATCAAGATTCGGCGCATGTTGCGCTTTCGCCACGGCCTGGATTCGCTCCATTTGCTTCCACGTTGCTTCCAGCGCGGGGATCGCAACGCGAACGGCCGCCCTTGGGCGGTCGCTAACGTATTGAT
>NZ_JADMKU010000038.1 GCF_018219815.1 Thalassovita aquimarina | reverse complement strand
TCCACCACGAGGATATGGGGTAGTTCGGTCATGCGCATCCTCATAGTCCAGCCGTCTTCGGATTTCCCAAGATTTTTGTCGCGAAATGTATCAAGCGCCAAGTTGGCGACAGACGATTACACAGTTGCGAAAACACGCCATGGCGTTCTCCGATCTCACCCCCCAAATCTAAGGCACCGAAACTGAAAAACGAGGTTCAGTCATGACCAGAGAAGTTTTTTACGCCATCACTCTTGTTGCAGTATCTGCCCTGGCGGCCCCGGCCCTGGCCGATCCCGGCCATTCGGGCGGTGACCGCTACGGCCACGGCCCCGGTATGATGATGGGGATGGGACAGTACGGTCCCGACGACATGGGCGGCTACAGGGAAGGTCATATGGGCCGTTACGCTGGCGACATGGTGAACCCCATGTCCATGATGATGCGCATGCACGGCCCGATGACGGGATTTGGGATGGGAATGCCGGGGCAGATTGGTCCCATGGGCGGCGGCATGATGTGGATGATGGCCCCCGACGGGCAATGGGGCAAATCGCCTGAGGACATCCGCGAAACCCTGCAGGGCAAACTCAAGGAATATGACGCGGACGGGGACGGAACGCTCAGCATCGGCGAATTCGAAACGCTTCACAGCGCGATGATCCGCGAGATGATGGTAGACCGCTTCCAATATCTCGATGCGGATGGCGACGGAGCGGTAACGCCGCAGGAAATGGCGGCCCCGGCGGCCCGCATGGAACACATGCAGGAACTGCGCGAAAGAATGTGGGGCGTCGGTCCGCAGGACGACGATATGCGGCGGCCGATGGGAAATGGCCGCATGATGGACGATAATTGATCGATGCATCGCCACGCCCTCTCTGTGGGCGTGGCGCTTCGGGAATCCACGGCATCCTCATGGCGGCACGGTTGCCAAGAAATCAGAAAGGAAAAAGGAATATGGGTTACACCTATGATCGGGTCTTGCCGAACGTGACGATTGACGATGCGGAAATGCGGGTGCGCGCATCGCTCGGAGACAATGGTTTCGGCGTATTGACCGAAATCGACGTCAAGGAAACGATGAAAAAGAAGATCGATGTCGACATGGATGGATATCGTATTCTCGGAGCCTGCAATCCGAAAATGGCGCATCAGGCGATCGGGCTGGAACCGCGGGTCGGCGCGATGTTGCCCTGCAACGTCATTCTCCGGCAGCTATCCGACGGTGTCGAGGTCAGCGCGATCGATCCCGTCGCCTCCATGGCGGCGATTGACAACAGGGAGCTCAAGTCAGTGGCTGAGCAGGTGCGTGATCTTCTGCGCAAGGCCGTCAACGCGGCCTGATCGAACTCGTATGATGGCCTGTGGCTCGGACCGCTTCAGGCCGTGATTGTCGGCTCGCTGTTGGCCTTCCGGTCAATGGCGAGCGATCCGGCGTCAAAGGAGAATTCGTCCCAAGCAGCTTGACCTTGCGGCAACGCGTGTCATGTTATTGAATTGCGAGGGCCGAAGCGGCTTGTCCCGGAATTAAGCTGGGGAAACTCGACATGAAAAGAAATTTCGCAACGAAAAGAACTCTAGCGTCCTTTATCGGGGCGGGTCTTGCGTTGGTGTTTCTAATTCTTTCTCCGCATTCTCCTGCGGCCCTCCAAGCCGACATTCATGCCTACGCTAAAATCGATGCGCATCAGTCCAGCAGCGTGCCGCCTGACAAGTCGAAAGATGCTTCCAAGCATCTTCAAATAGATGATGATTCATGCGCCACGGGTTCAAGCTGCCACGCGTCGCTATTATTATTTGAAGTGTCCGGCGAAGCTGCCCGGATCGATTTCACTGCAATCGAACGCCCTGAACGCGGCCATTTCGCAGAAGGCTTTCGCGAAGATGTGACCACGCCACCGCCACTATCGATCCGCGCCTGACGCGCGGACGGGTCAAAGGAGTATCAGTTTCCCCTGTCTGCGTGCCGCCGCCGGTGCCCATTAGGCGCGCCGCGTTCCTCACGCGTTTTAGGAGGCCAATATGAGCTACAGGGAAAAACCAACGCTTCGGTTTCTCGGTGCCGCGGGCACCGTGACCGGTTCGCGATACTTGGTCGAGAAGGGCCGCCGTAAAATCCTGATCGATTGCGGCCTCTTCCAGGGTTACAAGCAACTCAGGCTGCGCAATCGCAAACCTTTCCCGGCACGCCCCTCGACGATCGACACTGTGCTTCTGACACATGCGCATCTCGATCACTCGGGGTATCTGCCGGCACTGATACGGGCTGGGTATTCAGGTCGCGTGCTGTGTACGCCGGCCACTGAAGAACTTTGTGGACTGATCTTGCCTGACAGCGGGCATATACAGGAAGAAGAAGCGAAATATGCACGGCGGAAAGGATATTCCGAACACAAGAAACCACTCCCGCTCTACACATTGAAAGACGCGAAGGTGGCGCTGGAACATCTGGACACCGTGCCGTTCGGCAAGAAAATCGACCTCGGCGATGGCATATATGCAGAGTTCATACCGGCGGGGCACCTTCTCGGCGCAGCTCAGATACGGCTCACGATAGACGGCCATGTGGTGCTTTTCAGCGGCGACATCGGCCGCGATCCTGATCCGTTGATGCGCCCGCCCGTACCCTTTTCCGGCGCCGACGTCCTGATCTGCGAGTCGACCTATGGCAACCGCAGCCACGCAGCAATCGCCCCCGAGGCCGAGCTTGCACCCGTGCTCAAACGCGTCTTCGGCAGGGGCGGTACGGTGCTGATCCCATCCTTCGCCGTCGGTCGGGCACAGGGGCTGATGTATCACATAGCAAGGCTGATAAAGCGGGGGGATATCCCCTATGTCCCCGTTTTCTTAAACAGCCCGATGGCCGTGGATGCCACCGACATCTACCACCGCCACCATGACGAACACCACGTTACCTGGGAAGACTGCAAGGCGATGTTCGAACTGGCCGAGCGCGTGAACACCGTCGAGCGGTCAAAGTGGCTCAACACGCGCCAAGGCCCGATGATCATCATCTCGGCCAGCGGCATGCTGACCGGCGGGCGCATCCTGCATCACCTGATCAGTTTTGGCGGCGACCGCCGCAACGCGATCCTTCTTGCCGGTTTTCAAGCCGGAGGCACGCGAGGGGCAAGGCTTGCGGCCGGGGAGCGCCGGATACGGGTGTTCGGGAAAGAAACCCCCATCAATGCGGAAGTGGTACAGTTGCAATCGTTCTCCGGTCATGCGGACGCAGACGAAATCCTCAACTGGATGTCGGCCGGGCCGCCGCCGAAAATGACCTACATAACACATGGCGAACCCGAAGCCGCCGACACGCTCCGAAGGCGGGTATCCCACGAACTCGGGCGACGGGCCCGCGCGCCGGATCACCTTGAAAAGGTCAGACTGGACGCGCCGAAATGACTCAGCCGCACAGTTTCCTTCCAATCATTCGCGCCGGGATCGACACTTACCGCCAACCCGTCGTGTATATGCGCGAGGATTGCCACCTTTGCCGGGCTGAGGGATTTTCCGCGCTGACCCGGGTCAGGATCGAGGCCGGTGGCCGCAGCCTCATCGCGACCCTCAATGTCGTCACGGCGGAAGGCTGGCTGCCGCCCGACACGGCGGCGCTGAGTATCGCCGCGTGGAACGCGCTGCGCCCCGAACGGCAAGGGGTGCAAGCCGAGTTTTCACACCCAGAGCCTCCGGCGTCGACCTCGGCGATCAGGAACAAAGTTTTCGGCGGCAAGTTCGACGCAGCATCCGCCAGCCAGATCATCACGGATATGGTCGCGCACCGCTTGTCCGATCTGGACCTGGCCGCCTTCGTTACAGCCTGCGCCGGTGACCGGCTGGACATCGCGGAAACGATCGCCCTGACCCGCGCAATGACCGATGCGGGGCAGCGGATCGACTGGGGCACGGAACCGGTCCTCGACAAGCACTGCGTGGGCGGATTGCCCGGCAATCGCACCACGCCCATTGTCGTGGCGGTCATTGCTGCGGCAGGCGGCCTCATTCCCAAGACCTCGAGCCGGGCCATTACCTCACCAGCCGGGACGGCCGATACCATAGAGGTCATGACGCCTGTCGATCTCGACATCACATCAATGCGGCGTGTGGTCGAAGCCGAAGGCGGTTGTCTGGCATGGGGCGGAGGACTGGACCTGAGCCCGGCTGACGATATCCTTATCCGGATCGAACGGCCGCTGGATTTCGACAGCGACGGGCAGCTTGTCGCCAGCATTCTTTCGAAAAAACTGGCGGCCGGATCGACGCACGTGTTGATCGATATGCCGGTTGGGCCGACCGCGAAGGTACGCACCGGTGCTGCCGCCGAAGATCTTTCTGCGCGGCTGAGTGCCGTTGCGGCGGAAATCGGTATCGAGTTGCGCGTTCATTGCAGCGACGGCACAGCCCCGGTCGGGCGGGGAATTGGCCCGTCGCTCGAGGCTCGTGACGTGCTGGCCGTATTGCGGCGCAGTGCGGATCACCCGCCGGATTTACGGGACCGCGCGCTTGATATCGCCGGGGCGTTGCTCGACATGGGCGTTCCGGATGGCCGCGGGCGGCAAACGGCGGAAACACTGCTGGAAAGCGGCGCGGCGGAAGCGAAGTTCATGGCGATCTGCGCCGCCCAGGGTGGTTTCCACGAACCCGGGATAGCGCCGGAGCGGGCCATCGAAACCGCTGGCCGGCGGGGGCGCGTCACCGCAATCGACAATCGGCGCATCGCGAAAATCGCCAAGCTCGCCGGAGCGCCGGGGCGGCAGACGGCTGGCGTTCTGCTGCTTGCCCGCCCCGGGGACACGGTCGAACCGGATACCCCGCTTTACGAAATACACGCCGAAACACCGGGGGAACTGGCCTGGGCGCGCGATTACGCCCGGGCAGGCACCAGCCCGTTCCAGGTGGAGGCAGAAAAGTGACGCTGCTCTTGCTTGCTTTCCCCGAACTCGCAACCGCCGGAGATGCGGTCGCAAAGGAACTTGGCTGCGATTTGCGGATCATCGACCTGCATCGATTTCCGGACGGGGAAAGCCTGGTCACACTGCCCGAAAACATCGCTGGTCGCGATGTGGCGATCCTTTGCACCTTGCGCGATCCGGACCGGTTGGCTTTGCCGTTGCGCTTTGCCGCCGTCACCGCGCGCGAACTGGGGGCAAATCATGTGGGACTGATTGCGCCCTATCTCGGATATATGCGGCAGGACAGGCGCTTTGCCCCCGGACAGGCCATCAGCGCACCGCTTTTCGCCGAGTTTATCGAGGAAAGCTTCGACTGGGTCGTAACGGTCGACCCGCACCTGCACCGCATACCGGTGCTTGACCGACTCTTTAGCATTTCTGCCAAGCGGATTGCCGCCGCCCCTCTGATTGCCGACTGGATCGCGGCGGAAGTACCGGATGCCGTCCTGCTCGGCCCCGACAGTGAAAGCCAGCAATGGGTGAACGATGTCGCCGCATTGGTTGGGCGCCCCTTCGAAGTGCTGCAAAAAGTCAGGACCGGGGACAAGAACGTCGAAATCAGCATGCCGCACAGCGCAGCCCTGCGCGACGGAACCCCGGTGATTCTCGACGATATTGCCTCTTCGGGGCGCACCATGGTGCAGGCCATCGAAAGACTTGTCGCTGCAGGCACGCGCCCGCCCGTCTGCCTGGTGATCCACGCCGTCTTCGCCGGATCAGCCCATGATGACATTCTGGCGGCCGGTGCGGCGCGGATCGTATCCACGAATACCATCCCGCATCCCTCGAACGTCATCGATGTCTCTGGGTTGCTTGCCCGCGCCTCGATCGACCTGATCGGCACCCGGAAACCTGCCTCCCGTCTCATTGGAAAGGAAACCCGCGATGAATGACCATGCACACACGGATGGTCCCGATGCAGGCCCCTCCCCGATCTATACCTGCCCGATGCATCCTGAAATTCGTCGGGACGGACCGGGGGATTGCCCTGAATGCGGGATGCATCTGGTCCCCGAAGATCGCGCGGTCACGCATTCCGAGCACCATCATCACAGCCATGCCCCCGGCAAGGAAGACACCGGCAACGGTGGCCAATACGACACGGTTCCGGCGGGCTACAGCGGTCCCGTCTACACCTGCCCGATGCACGCACAGGTACGACAAATTCATCCCGGATCCTGCCCGATCTGCGGGATGGGCCTGGAACTCGAATCCGCCGCGATGGCCGAAGAAGGACCAAATCCCGAGCTGGTGGATTTCACGCGCCGTTTTTGGCTCGGCGCGGTTCTGACGCTGCCGCTGCTTGTCCTGACCATGGGCCCGCTCATTGGTCTTGGCTTCGTGAGGAGTATTTTCGGCGAGCGCACGGCATTGTGGATCGAACTCGCGCTTGGCACGCCCGTTGTGCTGTGGAGTGGCTGGCCCTTCCTCAAGCGCGGGTGGAATTCGTTTAGAAGCTGGAATTTGAACATGTTCTCGCTGATCTCCATGGGGGTGATGGCGTCGTGGATCTTCAGCATCGTCGCGGTTCTCGCGCCGGGCATCTTCCCCGACGGGTTCCGTGACAGCGAAGGCAACGTAGGTGTCTATTTCGAGGCTGCGGCCGTCATCGTCGTGCTGGTTCTTCTCGGACAGGTGATGGAGCTTCGCGCCCGCGAAGGCACCGGCAAGGCGATCCGGGCACTTCTCGACCTTGCGGCGAAAACGGCGCGGATCGTCCGCGACGATGGGAGCGAAGAGGAAGTCCCGCTCGAGGACGTGCAGGTCGGTGACCGTCTGCGCGTACGCCCCGGTGACAAGGTTCCCGTAGATGGGATTGTTGTCGACGGTCACTCATCGGTCGATGAAAGTATGATATCGGGTGAACCCGTTCCGGTCGAAAAGGTCGAAGGAGCCCAGGTTACCGGCGCGACGATCAACGGCACCGGGTCGATGGTGATCGAAGCCACGCGCGTCGGCGCCGATACGATGCTGGCACAGATCGTCGAAATGGTCGCCAATGCGCAGCGGTCCCGCGCCCCGATCCAGAAATACGCGGACCAGGTCGCGGGATGGTTCGTTCCGGCCGTGATCGGCATCGCGATACTGGCTTTCATCGGCTGGGCGATCTGGGGGCCCGCCCCGACCTTGTCCTACGCGCTCATTGCCGCCGTTTCCGTGTTGATCATCGCCTGTCCCTGCGCGCTCGGTCTGGCGACGCCCATGTCCATCATGACCGCCACCGGGCGCGGCGCCCAGGCAGGGGTTCTGATCAAGAACGCCGAGGCGCTCGAGAGGTTCGAAAAGGTCGATACGCTGATTGTGGACAAGACCGGCACGCTGACAGAGGGCAAGCCGCGCCTCGTCGCAGTGCTGCCCGAGGCGGGCCATGACGAGGCTGAGGTGCTGCATCTCGCCGCCTCGCTCGAGCGCGGATCGGAACACCCGCTCGCCGAAGCGATTGTCCGCGGCGCCGAGAAGCGCGGAATTGCGATAGCGGATGCCAGGGATTTCGAGGCCATTACCGGCAAGGGCGTGAAAGGTGTAGTCGACGGCAAGGCCGTGGCGCTCGGAAACCTGAAGCTGGTGACGGAAATGGGCCTTGATGTCGGCGATCTCTCAGCCAAGGCGAACGCCCGGCGTGACGAAGGTGAAACGGTGATGTTCGTCGCCATGGACGGGTGCATAGCGGGGCTTGTGTGCGTTGCCGATCCTGTAAAGGAAACCACACCTGCCGCCCTTGCCGCACTGCATGAACTCGGGTTCCGCATCATCATGGCCACGGGCGACAACGAACGCACGGCCAAAGCCATCGGCGCACGCCTCGGCATCGACGAAATCCGCGCGGATGTGCTGCCCGAGGACAAGGCGCGGATCATCGAGGAGTTGCAGGCGGGAGGCGTCAGGGTGGCCATGGCCGGGGATGGCGTGAACGACGCGCCCGCGCTTGCCCAGGCCGATGTCGGCATCGCCATGGGCACGGGTGCCGACGTCGCGATCGAAAGCGCCGGGTTCACGTTGGTCAAGGGCGACCTCGACGGCATCGTGCGTGCCCGGCGGCTGGCGCGCGCCACCATGCGCAACATTCGCCAGAACCTGTTCTTCGCACTGATCTACAACAGCCTTGGGGTACCTATTGCCGCTGGGGTGCTGTTCCCTTTCCTCGGCATTTTGATCAGCCCGATGTTTGCCGCATTCGCGATGAGCGCCTCGTCAATCTCTGTGGTATTGAATTCGCTGCGCCTGAGAAGCGCACAAATATGACGATACTCATCCAGTCATGATCAAATCCGACATTTGCCGTATGTTGCGCCTAGGCTCAGGACCCATTAATTTTCTTGAGGCCTGATCGTCTGCGTGATTCAAGCTCCCAAAATGAGGGAGCGTGATGAGCAATCTATTCTGGCTGCCCGACGATCAGATGGCGGGGTTGCGGCCGTTCTCTCCCAAAAGCTATGGCAAGCCACGCGTCGATAATCGGCGCGTGCTGAGCGGTATTATCTTCATCAATCGCAATGGCTTGCGCTGGTGCAATGCGCCGAAAGAATATGGCCCGCCGAAGGCCCTCTACAATCGCTGAAAGCGCTGGAGCGAGATGGGCGTGTTCGCCCGGATCTTCGAAGGACTGGCCGCTGAGGCGGTGGATCAATAGACGATCATGATCGACGCAACCTATTTGAAAGCCCACCGCACGGCCTCCAGCCTGCGTGACCTGCCACTGAACTTTCAACCAGTCGGAACCGGAGCCCTTTGGATTGATACGCCGATTGGCGCAGGTGGAGCA
>NZ_JADMKU010000037.1 GCF_018219815.1 Thalassovita aquimarina | reverse complement strand
TCGGAAACGGTCCAGTGGACCGTTTCAGGCCGGAACGGGCGGAGCCCCTGAGCCCCGCTCGCCGCCGTGCTTGCATCGATCATGTCCGCACCCGGTTCCGGCTGTCCGAGCGGCGCGCCTGTCGTGTCCTGGGGCAGCACCGATCCACGCAGAGGAAGGTGCCGCAAGGCCGGGCCTACGAGGCTCGGCTGGTCACGGACATGATTGAACTGGCCCGTCAGTATGGCCGTTACGGCTATCGTCGCATTGCGGCCTTGCTGAGAGAAGCCGGCTGGGAAGTGAATGACACGCGGGTCGGACGTCTGTGGCGGCGAGAGGGGCTGAAAGTGCCGATGAAGCAACCGAAGAAAGGACGGCTCTGGCTGAACCCTCTCGGGACATTGCTTCGCAATGCCCTGCCGGGCAATGGACGGATCCTGTGTCCAGCTGCGCCCTGAACATCGCAGCCATGTCTGGAGCTATGACTTTGTTCACTGCCGGACGGCGGACGGAAAGGTCTTCCGGACGCTCAATATCCTGGACGAGCACAGCCGGGAGCGCCTGGCGATCAAGGTGAAGCGCAAGCTGAACTCGGGCGACGTGATCGATGCCTTGAGCGACCTGTTCATCATGCGGGGTGTGCCAGCCTACATCCGGTCCGACAACGGCCCGGAGTTCGTGGCTCAGGCCGTCCAGGATTGGATCAAGGCCGTCGGCGCCAAGACCGCTTACATCGAACCCGGGTCACCCTGGGAGAATGGCTACTGCGAAAGCTTCAACGCCAGTTTCCGCGATGAACTGCTGAACGGGGACATCTTCTACAGCCTACGGGAAGCCGAGATCCTCATCGAGCAATGGAGGAATCACTACAACACGAAATGACCACACGGTGCTTTGGGCTACCGCCCTCCGGCCCTGGAAACCATCGTCCCGATGGACCCAAGGCCAGTCATGCACTAACACTCAAACTGGACCACTCAGGTGGGGCTGATCAGAATTCCGCGCGGATTACTTTCGCCTGCTTTCCGTCCGAACGCTACCGCATCTCATGCTTCGCCAAGCTCCAGACCCATTGATTTTCACCGCCAGAAGATGACGGTGGCGGCGAGAGCGACCGCAACCAAATCAACAGGAAGAAACCGGGACGGATTCTACACCTGCACGGCCTGGATCAGGGGGCAACGGCAACCAGATGCAAAAGCCCGTGTCTGCCGAGGTCAGGAGCGGCTGCCGCAGCCTCCGCGAGGCGAGTAAGTTCATCAGTAGAGTTAGCACGGCCCGTCAGGCAGCGAGGGCTGACGGATCTGCGTGCGCGGATTGCGGTCAGGATCGGGGTCATTCGAGAAGCGGCTCCACCTGCAGCGGCTGGCCTGCACTGACACGCGGCATGTCAGGGTCAATTGCGGCGATGCCGCGCGCCATCGCGATCGGACTGAGGCTGGCCGACGCGCCCCGTCCAAGACGCCGAAGGATTGGCCTGCCCATGGCATCGCGCTGGTCCCATGTCACCGGGACATATTCACGCCGGCCCGCAGTCCGGTCATAGTCGAAACCAGCCACAGCCGGAATCCAGTTATCCGGCACCACGGTCATCCCCGCGGCCTTGCGCAGCGCCGGCCGCGCGATCTGGCTGAAGGTCACCGCCGCGGCATAGGGATTGCCCGGCAATCCCACATAGAGCGCGTTCGCGACCCGCCCCACGGTCAAAGGCTTGCCCGGCCTGATCGCCACCTTCAGAACGTCCAGCGTGGCGTCCTCACGGCGCAGGGCGTCGAGGATGTGATCCTCTTCGCCCGCCGACACCCCGCCCGAGGAAATGACGACATCGTTCTCTTCACCCGCGCGGCGGATGGTTGCCCGGATCGCGCCGGGATCATCGCAAAGGATGCCGTAATCGGTCAGGTCGATCCAGGGTTGCGTGAGCAGCGCGCGCAGCATGACACGGTTTGAATTGTAGATCTGGCCGTGCCGCAGCGGCGACCCCGGTTCCTGCAGCTCGCTGCCCGTAGAGAACAGGCCGACCCGTAATCTGCGGAAGATCGGGACCTCGGGAATACCGGTTCCCGCAAGAAGGGCCAGGCGCGGGGCGGTCAGCAGGTGACCGGAGGGCAGCGGCGGTTCGCCCGCGCGGCAATCCTCACCCCGGCGCCGGATGTTGAGCGATATGCGCGGGGCTTCCGAAACGATCAGCGTGTCGCCTTCGCGGCGCACGCGTTCCTGCATGATGACGGCATCCGTGCCTTCGGGGATCGGGGCGCCGGTGAAAATCCGCGCCGCCGTGCCGGGCCGAAGGCTGATCGATCTGGTGTCGCCCGCCGCGATCCTGCCCGAAACGGGAAGCCGCCAGGGGCCATGCCCGGCAAGATCACCGGTCGAAACCGCATAGCCGTCCATCGCGGCGTTGTCGAAAGGGGGCAGGTTGACCTGCGCGGCGGGTGGTTCTGCCAGAACGCGGCCAAGGGCGAGATCGAGCGGTAGTTCCTCCACCTCTCTCACGGGCGCTACGGCTGCAATGGTTCTCAGACGCGCCGCATCGACCGACAGCGTTGCCCCTGTTTTCCCGGTGGAACAAAAATCTGGCTGGGCCATGGCGCCCTCCCTTGTGCGCATGAAAAAACGCCCGCCCCGTTTTCGGGGCGGGCGCGGTTTGCGATGATCAGAGCACCACTTCCTTGGACTTGAAGGAAATGGCCTGCGTCTCGGGTGTCGCATTCGCAATCTTGCGGATGTCCCCCCAGCAGTGCTTGTAATCCGGCAGCACCAGTTCGTTCACACCGGGGTTGACCACGTTGCCCTGGCTGCCCGCCGGCGAGCCGAACACCATCGCCACCTGGCCGCGCTTGGCCGTCGGCGTCGGATAGGCCATGCCCTGGGTCACGCCGTTGTCGTTGACGATCTCCAGCAGGTCGCCCGGGTTCAGGCCCAGGTCGACCATGTCGTCGGGGTTCATCTCGACGAAGGGATGCGGGAACCTGTCCTGGATGAAGTCATTTTCCTGATCCAGGAACTGGTTCTGCCAGAAGATGTTGGCCCGGACGTTGTTGATCCAAAACCTGTGGGCGGCCTTTTCGCGCGCCTTGCCCGGCGCCTGCCAGCCGCGCCAACCGGCGGCACAGAACAGCGCCTTCTTGTCGTCGCGCCCGTGCCGGTCGAAGGTGCCGTCGGCATAAAGCCGTTCGGTCCCGACCAGTTGGCCGTTCTCGTAGCCCACGACCGGTTCCTGGACCCCGTTGTTCCCCATCGCGCGCAGGCGGTCATAGGTCACTTCCGGATTACCCTGATTGTAGCCGTCCATGAAGGCGTCTTCCTCCGTCTGCCAGTCATAGCCCTTGAACTGGTCGGCATAGGCATCGTTGCCCATGTCGCGCAGCACACGCTCCATGTTCTGGGCGATGCCGGCGGCAATCAGGCAGTCCGGCTTGGAATTGCCGAAAGGGTCCATGTAGCGTTCCGACAGGCGCATCCGCCGCTCGCCGTTCATCGAGGTGAGGTTCATCTCGTTGGCTTCGCAGGCCGGCAGGATGACATGGGCGTTCTGGCCGATCTGGCTGTGGATGATATCCACGTCCACCACGAACAGCCCGCCCGCGTTGATCGCCGACACGATCGCGTCGACCACCTGTTCGCGGGTGCCGCCCGCAGCGGCGTCGATCGCGTCCTTCACCATGTCGGACCGGCGCTTGTGAACCCGCTTGAACTCGGATGCGTTCAGCGTGGTCTTGTAGTGGTCGCAGGCCCAGATGTGATGCACACCGCCGAGACCCCGGATCAGGAACTGGTCGATGTATTCGGCGGGGCGCCCGACATGGGCATCCGACGGGCGGTAATAACCTTCCTGATGGCCACCCAGACGACAGACCCCACCGCCTTCGCGGCCGATATTGCCAGTGGCCAGGGCGATATTCACCAAGGCGCCGATGGTACGGTAGTTGTCGTTGCCCCAGATGATGCCCTTTTCATAGGCCGTGACGCATTTGCGGCGGCTGCCGTCGTCATGCGGCTTGGCGATCCATTCGGCGGCCTTGACGATGTCGGCGGCCGGGACGCCGCAGATCTCCGCCGCTTCCTCGACCGAGGTGCGGCAACTTTCCATCGCGAAGTCGAGACTGCCAAGCCCTGCCGGATGGGCGCTGCCCTGCGCTACCGCTTCGCCGTTCTGGAAGGTCGAATTGGCGACGAACTCCGCATCCACCCAGCCGTTGTCGACGATATGGGTCAGGATGGCATTGAACAGCGCCATGTCGGTGCCTTCGTTGATCGCGAGATGCAGGACGTTTTCCTTGCCCGCATATTGCTCGGATGCGCTGATCGTCAGGGTGCGGCGCGGGTCCACCGCGATGAACTTCGCCCCGTTCTGAAGTCCGGGCACCATATGGTTCAGGTAGAGATTGGTCTGGGTCTCCATCGAATTCGCGCCGACCATGAAGATGGTGTCGGTCAGCCCGTAATCCTTGTAGGCGTAGTTCAGTTCGCCCACGCCCATGTCCCGGGTCGAATGCACCTCGGAATTATAGGCCGGGCGGTTGTGGATCCGGCAGTTCTTGATCTTCATGCTCTCGAAATAGAGCTTGCCGGTGCCCCAGGTATTCTCATACCCGCCGGCCGAGCCGCCGTGGTCGAACATCGACACCACGAGATCATCCTCGGATCCTTCGGTCACCACCCGGGCCGTAACCCGCGCCACGAGGTCCAGCGCGTCGTCCCAGGTCGTGGGCTGCCAGACGCCGTTGCGCCAGACCAACGGTTCGGAAAGGCGCTGTTGCTGCGTCCCCGTCACCTTGGAGGGGCGGTTTTCGGCCATCCGCGCGCCGCGGATCGACCCAAGCCCGGAATTGACCACGCAATTTACATCCGGCTTCACCACCAGCTGCACGTCTTTGCCGTCCTGCTTGACGATGTTGTACATCGACGGCGCGTACCAGGCTTCGGTGTCCTGATACTGCTGTTCGCTCAGGTCCACGCCGAACTTGTTCTCGCCGGGGGCGGTGCCGCCCTGCTTGTTCATCGGCCATGTGTAAGCCTTGTAGCCGCAGCCGACGATGCAGTAGTGGCAGGTTACGTTATGTTCCTTCGCATCCGCCGGGATGATCGGAAGCCGGTCTATCTGTCGTTTGTAAGCCATGAATTTTCCCCCCTCACAACACGTTGGACAGACGGCCGTAAATCAGCTCGTCCACCCCTTCGGCATAGATGTCGCCGGCGTCGTCCACGCGGAGGACGAATTGCGGCAGGTTGTTGGTGGCATGGCCCCAGATCTGCTGACCGCCCGCTTCCGCGTCGAACCGTGAGTGGTGGCCGGGGCAGTTCAGCGTCCGATCCTCAGCGCTATAGCTGAGCATCCATCCCTTGTGCGGGCAGAGCACCGAATAGGCGACAATATCGCCATCCGGCCCGACGCCGCCCTCCACCGCCTGACCGAGCTTGAGCAACACGCCCGGGCTGTCGGCATCGGGATATTCGATATCCATCGGCTCGTTCACCACGAGCTCGGAAATATTGGCGAGCCTGTTGGCCGGGTAATCCACCCGCGCCAGGCTCCGGGCCTGCGCCTGTTGTGCAGGCAGCACCGTAGACGCCGCAGCCCCCGCGGCGCCCACCAGGCTGCCGCGCAGAAACTGACGACGGCCCGCATCGACCAGCCGATTACATTTCATGGAAAAACCCTCCCTTGCTTTTCTGCATACCATGGTAGGCACAAGCACGGGCGCTGCCGACACCCAAGAAACGGATGCCGCAGTGCGGCTGTTTATTGATTTTTAACGATTTTTCAGAGCGTTCGGAAATCCGAACGTTTTCAACAGCGGATCAGAGGCCGAATTTCTGCATCTTTTCCCACAGAGTCGTGCGCGACACCTTCAGCAGCTTGGCCGCTTCCAGGATATGGCCATCAGTCCGGCTCAGTGCCGCGATGATCTGCTGCCGCTCGGCAGCGTCGCGGGCTTCGGAGAGCGTCGAGAAGCGATCGCTCTCCGCTCCGAGTTCGGGGAAGATATCGGATGGGAACACCCATTCCCCCTGAGCGGCTTCGACCGCCCGGAGCAGCCGCGCCCGAAGTTCCCGCCCATTTCCCGGCCAGTCGTAGGCGCGGATAGCATTTTCGGCATGAGAGGATAGACCCTTGAGCGGTGGGTCGCGCCGATTATTCAGCGTCTCGAAGAATTGATTGGCCAGCCAAGTGGCATCCTCCGGCCGCTCGCAAAGCGGGGGAATGAAAACCTCGTGCGCCTTGAACAGATAGAGAAGGTCCGCTCGCAGTTCCCCTGCGGTAACGCGCGCATCGACGGCAGGCCACGCCGACACCAAGGCGCGAAACGGAGTGCCTGCTGCCAGAGTTTCGACAAGATGGTCTTGCGTCTCCGATGCAAGGTTCTCCAATCCATTGAAATACAGAGTTCCTTCGCCCACCTCGGCGATGGCCTCTGTCAGCGCCTGATCGTCGATGTCGTGCCGGTGTGCATTGACCTCGATGAACGGGGCGGCTCGCCGGTCCGACAGGTCGTGGATCCTGCGCGCCAAGCGGGCCTTCCCCAGCCCCTTGTCGCCCCGGATCAGGATCGGATAGTCGCCTGTGGCATACTCGGCGGCAAGCGCATCGACTTGGCGCGCTGCGGCTGAAATTCCGGTTTGAGGTGGCAGATCGACGTTTTCTTCGGGGCGCAGGATCCGCGCCAGCCGATCCAGAAAACCGCCCATGTCGAACGGCTTGGTGACGTAATCCGCCGCTCCGGCCCGCAACAGCCGCACAGCCTGGTCGATCCCCCCTTGGCCCGTGATAAACAGAAACGGCGGCGGGGTCGTAGTGCGGCAGAGGACTTCGTAAAGTTCTTCCCCGGTCCCGTCGGGGAGACGGATGTCGCAGACCACTCCGTCAACCGGCAGTCGCGGTGTCCTGATCGCGGATATCCCGCGCCCCATCAGCTTGACCCAGGTAACGGAGGCGCCCTCCAGTTCAAGGCGCTGGTGAATCGATCCGCCCATGATCTCGTCATCCTCGACAAGAACGATATGCCGCCCCGTCAGTGTCATGCCGTTCGTCCCTTTGGGAGAATGACCGCCAGCGAAGTCCGGCCGGCATCGCGGACATGCTGTATGCGCCCGTCGAGCCCGGCGACTAGATCATGAACAAGCCGCAATCCCACGCCGCCGCCGGGCGCGACCGGGGCCGAGGACATCAGGCGGTCGCGATCCTGCGCGCTGAACCCCGTGCCGTCATCGGTGATGGTCAGTTTCACACTATCATTGTTGTCAGGTCGTACACGCAGGCTGATGCTGCCGCCTTCAGGCGCCGCCGCCGACGCATTCAGAAGCAGGTTGAGAACGATCTGCCGCACCGGAGCGGCTGGCAGGGACGACAGATCATCAGTGTCCGCCTGCACCTGCCAGTCAAGACTCTGGCCCTTCCGTGCAGCCTCGGGTTCGAACAGCAGCTTCAAGTCATCGAAATCCGTTAGCCGCAATGGAAGCCCCGCCCGGTCGAGGCGGTTCTCCTCTAGGATCGCCTGGCTCACGTCCTTCAGATGCACAAGGCCGCGTTCCAGAAGATCGACGGATTTCTGCACCACTTCGGGCCGGCTCGGATAGGCGCGGATCGTGTCCACGGTATTCAGAAGCCCGCCAAGCGGGTTGTTGATCTCATGCGCCAGCGACGAGGACAACCGCCCGAGGCTGACGAAGCGTTCGCGTTCGGCAAGGCGTCTTTCGGCCTCGGCCCGGGCGTCGATCGCCCCCGTCATCGCGTTGAATGTCCGAAGCAGCCGGGCCAATTCGGTGTCCGACTTCGGAATCTCCGATTCCGGTATTCGGCTGGGCGCGCCGCCTGCATCATCCATGTGCTGGGCCAACAGCGCCACCGGCTTGAGCATCCGCGCGACAAGGAAGTATCCCGCACAGACAAGCAAAGAAGTGGCCCCCGCATTGGCGAGAAGAAGATAAAGCGTAATCCTTTTCCGTTCGGCCACGAGGTCGCCGACATCGATTTCGCTGACGATCTGACCAACCATGCGTCCGGCAACCAGAAGCGGCGCGCGGACCCGGACCTGCTGGGCGTTTCCCGATGCGGTCAGCCCCGACAAATCCGACGCATTTTCGGAAAACGGCGTGGCATCGCTGTCGACCGGCGCACGCAACGGATCGGTCGCGGCCAGAACACTGTTTCGGTCGTCCGCCACGACCGTAAACAGCATCCGCTGGCCATCGGAAGCCGCCCGCGCCCGGTCCAGCGTGTCGTATACCTCCCACACATCCTTGTGCAGGACAAGAGGCCCAAGCGCGACTGACAGCCCCTCGACATGCAGCCGCGCGATTTCCCGCAGCCTGTCATCGTGCAGGCGGCCGAGCGAGCGCAGCACCTGTTGCGATGCGACCAACCCGAGCGCAATCATCAGCGCGCCCATCGCAAGGGCGACCCGAAGCGTGATCGGGATACGGCTGAGGGTACCCTGCCTCATCCGGCTTGCTCCAGTACCGCCATACGCGCGGCGATACCGTCGAAAAGACGGATGTCGGGCTCCGTAATCTCATCAAGGAAAAGCAGATCGAGCGCGGCGCGCCCGGCGTCGGTCCGGTCCATCGCGAGCAACGCCCGCTGCAGCGCCGAGACATCCGCATCCGCCATCCGGTCGGTTCGGGCCGCGAAGGGAGGAAAGCCGAGCCATTCGGACTTTGCCACGATCCGCGTTCGCGCCACGAGCTCGGGTTCGACCGCAGCGAGGGTTTCCCAGACATAGCCGTCGACGCTGCCCGAACGGACCAGGCCACCGGCCACCGCCCGCACCACGTTCCTGTGCCCCCAAGTGAAGATGGTGCGCGCGAAATACGTGTCGGGCGCTTGGCCCATCCGAGCAAGATCCGAGGCCGTGACAAGGAAGCCGGAATTGCTGTCGGGATCGGAGAAGGCGTGCATGCCGCCGCGCAGGTCTTCGAGACCGGCAGCCTCATCTGTGACCGAGGCAATGAGATAGGATTGGTAACGTGGCTGGCCGCGCCAGATCGGCACGCCGAGCAGCGTAAGTTGGGACCGGTGTTGCAAGAAGGGAAAGCCGCAGACCCACGCGGCATCGACGGAACCATCCAGAAGCGCACCGGTGATTTCCTGGTAGGTCCTGCGCTGCACAAGGTCGATATCCCGCCCCATTCCTGCCGAGAGCGCGTCGCGAAGCCGCGCAATCACGACCGCGTCGTTATCAAGGAACACCGGCGTCAGGGCGAGCCGGAAAAGCTGCTCGGCCCGCAGCACAGAGGGCGACGGCAGAACGGTCGACGCGGCGATCCCCGCGATCAACTCCCTTCGCTTCATGAATATTTCCTCCCGCCTGGCAGCCTACGCCTCATACGCTCTGTGGAGCAATCCCCCCTTCTTGCTGGGTTTCCCGGTTTGACACCGGACGGTTCTCAGGAAAAGCGCGTCCGGGTTCTGTTCGCAAAGGCGACAAGCGAAAGCATCACCGGGACTTCCACCAGCACGCCCACGACGGTGGCCAAGGCAGCGCCGGAATTCAGCCCGAAAAGGCTGATCGCAACGGCGACGGCAAGCTCGAAGAAGTTTGACGTTCCGATCAATGCGCAGGGGGCGGCGATACGGTGCGGCACTTTCAGAAGCCAAGCCGAGGCATACGCCAGACAGAAGATGCCGTAGGATTGAATCAGGATCGGGACCGCGATCAGCGCAATCACCAGCGGCCGATCAAGGATGACCTGCCCCTGCAATCCGAACAGGATCACCACCGTCGCGATCAGTCCGACGACCGAAAACGGTTTGATCTGGTCACGAAACGCTTCGATGCGATCGGATGACCCGAGCAGGCGCCGTGTCCAGACGCCGGCGGCAAGAGGAAGCGCCACGAACAGCGCAACGGACAGAAGCAGCGTTTCCCAGGGCACGGCGATTTCGGTGACGCCGAGCAGGAAGGCGACAATCGGTGCGAAGGCGAAGACCATCACGATATCGTTCACGGAGACCTGCAAAAGCGTATAGTTCTCGTCTCCGCGTGTAAGTTGCGACCAGACAAACACCATTGCTGTGCAGGGGGCCGCACCCAGAAGGATCAGTCCAGCGACATATTGCTGCGCGTCCGCCGGCGCGATCCAATCGGTGAAGACGCTCTCGAAAAAGAGCACGGCGAGAAATGCCATCGTGAACGGCTTGATCAGCCAGTTGACGGCCAGAGTGACCCCCAGGCCGCGGGGCTGGCGCAAGACATTCTTCAACTCGCCGGGATCCACCCCGACCATCATCGGATAAACCATCGCCCAGATAAGGACCGCGACAACGAGATTGACGCGCGCGACCTCTGCTTCGGCGATGATCTGCACAAGACCGGGCATGACGCTGCCAAACGCAATGCCAGCGATCATCGCCAAAGCGATCCAGAGACTGAGGTATTTTTCAAATGCGGTCATCTTGGTTTCCTGGTGGTCAGTATGACATGTTCAATATTTACCATTTACCGGGTCAAGAGCGCCTGAACAGCTCGAAAGTAGCGCGCTTATCTCTGATAGAGTCAAGCGTGGCTCGTCAGCCTCGGGCCCGCTTCGGTTATTACCTGCGAGCGAGCGCGCAACTGCGCCATCTCCATCGTCCCTGTCGTGCTCAATGGCAAGTAAGCTCAGCGAGCGGTTTGCTCTCCGCCCTTTCCTTAGGGCTGGACGTTTCACCCAGAAGACCAACCCCATAAAAAGCAGCGCCGCCATAGCACAAGGTATTAAGTTCCGAACGCAAAAAGCGCCCCTTGGGGCGCCATCACACTGTAATCTAAGGGTAAATTTTGGTTGCGGGGGCAGGATTTGAACCTGCGACCTTCAGGTTATGAGCCTGACGAGCTACCGGGCTGCTCCACCCC
>NZ_JADMKU010000036.1 GCF_018219815.1 Thalassovita aquimarina | reverse complement strand
GGGGTGGAGCAGCCCGGTAGCTCGTCAGGCTCATAACCTGAAGGTCGCAGGTTCAAATCCTGCCCCCGCAACCAAAAATCTACATGCAATATCAATACGTTAGCGACCGCCCAAGGGCGGCCGTTCGCGTTGCGATCCCCGCGCTGGAAGCAACGTGGAAGCAAATGAAACGAACTGACGGCGTTGTTTTTGCGCAACACGGAAATGCCGGACTGGGGCAGGCACCAACGGCCCTGAGCGGACATTCACCGGCAATCGGTTCCGCTGCGTCGCGACCCATCATTCCGGACTTTCGCTGAGAGTACACGATCATTGGCCACTTGAAGGCCCGCAGCGCGGACAAAGTAGGCCTTGCCCGCTCGGAATGAAGCGATCAATCCTGATCAGAAAGCCATTGGTCTCAGTTGCACTGATCACCGATGTCTCTTCGAAGCCGCTGCATCGTGACTTGGAGCTCTTGGCCGATCCCATCGAGCTTGAAGGGCAGCCTGCCCTCAAGAGTAAGAGCATTGAGCTTAGTGGCTTTAGCCGACGACCCGTTTGAGCGTTCTCAGACCTGCCTGCCCCCGAAAGTGGGGTTTTCGGTAAACGATTAGGCCGTTGCGGGCGAGGAACAAGTGGCCGCGCACGTAATGCAGCGCCCTCGGTGACCCCGTCCCCTGCTTGGAGGGATTGGCCGGAACCCGGTCCTCCGGATTGCGCATGGAAACCAGGATCTCCTCCTTCAGGTGCATGGTCACGACGCTGATGCTCCGTTTCCCGGGCATCTCTACGACTTCTGTGCTCGCCTGCTTGCGCTTCTTGGTCGACCCGCTGTCTTTGCGCGGCACGATGACTGGCCTTGGCGTCTTCTCAGCATCATTCAACTCCAACACGGCCGCCATTGCAATCCCGGCCTGGAAGATGCCATTGACCTCGACCATGTAGTCCTCGAGCGGGTTGAGCCTGCCTTCATATTCCGTGTTACGGGCGGTATCGCTCATCTCGCCCCAGAAGCGCTTATCGACCTGGTAACGAGCCCAACGAGCCTCGACCTCTTTCTGTGTCAGGTCATTGGGCAGCGTTGCGTCGAACTCGTCCCGGGTCGTTCCCAGATCCTTGGCCATGTCGACCTGGATCTGCACAGAGGACGGCTGGAGAGACATCATGTCGACAACGAACTTGGCTTCGGCCGGAGACAAACCCTCCTTCCGAAGGTCGCGCTTGTCGTAGTTCAGTTGCATTCGGTTGATGGTCTGGATGACGCACCGCCCGTCCCCGAGAATGTCGAGTAGGCATCCTCGTCGTTTGATGATCCCGTAGTGCTGCGGCCGGTCCTGAATGTCTTCGGCATAGCCGAAGTCGAACTCGGGCATTGTTCTCTCAAGATCATCCTGACTGAATTCTATGAAAAGACGCCTAGGCTTCTTCGTAACATGACCAGCGATACCCAGGAGACCGCGCTCGTTATCCGTGCGAATGTCGGAGGCCGGGATCAAAGCGCTCTCGTCAAAGGAGAACAACTCGTAGTCGTCGAGGACGTGCCGAAAGAGACCGGCGGCTTGTTCCCAGCGGGATAGCAGACCCACCTGCGCCAGTGCGACGCGATTTCGTGATTTCGATCCCTCTTCGAGAAGGGAGAGCATGTGCTGCGCGAGATACATTTTTCTGCCTCAGGTGACTTGGCCCCGTAAAGTCTACGTTCGTTAGTTCGCCCAGTTTAGGTTTTGGTCCTCTACTGACCGTGGTGATACTCCCTCTGGGTGAACCCGTCGAGGCTCGTGTGGGATTTCTGTCGGCCCTTAGCGGACCTTGGAGATGGCGGCGATATGCTGCAGTGCGTTCCCTCGAAGCGGTCATTCATGCTTAGCGCAACTGCCTGCCTAATTTAGCGAAGGCAGAGAGGACAGACTTGCCGTTCGACTATTGCACTCACTTCTATTTTGCCTCCCTTTTGCCTAAGGTTGTATTGCGCGGTGATCGGTAAAAGGACCAGCAATGAAGATATTCCTTGGTTACGCTTCTGAACATCTCGAGACGGCGCGTAAAGTTTATTCCTTCTTAAAAAGTGTGAATGACGACGTCTGGTTCGACAAGGAAGCGCTCGTTGGTGGTGATGACTGGGACCGGGAACGGGCAGTAGCACAACAAACGGCTGACTTCGTCGTCCACTTAGTCTCCGCCGAAATATTCGAGCGACCTGGCGTGGTAAATCGAGAGATCAAACAGACGCTCAAGCTGGTCGAAGACCAACCTATCGGCGCTACCTACGTCGTATTTATGCGGCTGGATGACCTGCGAATGCCCGCAGAACTGATCCGCTTCCAATACATCGACTACTTCGAAGATTCATGGCGTGACCAGCTTGCGCAAGCCGTTGCGAAGCGGGCAGCACAACTAAGCCGCGCTGCCCCCAGTGCTGCGCCAGAGACGACGACGGTCATCGAAAAGGCCCGGGCAGTGGGTGGCACTGTCCAACCGTCGCGCGTCGAGTCCTCAGTTTCGACAGAGTTCTATAACGTTTCATCGGATCACATTCAGTATCCGGCTGATGGCGTCTATTGGGATTTTGTTAATGCTCGCCTTGCTTCGGAAGCCCTTGGTGGATTTGTCGGCGCAGTTGCCGACTTTAATCGGATGGGCGACCGCGATAAGGCGCAGGTTAAAGACTACAACGCCCCACATGAATGGGGATTCACGATGCAGGAGTTTTTCCGCCGTGGTGACTTCCTTTCAGTCCGATCATCACTCTACTGGTATGCGGGTGGCGCGCATCCTAACCATGGCATCACAACATTGAACTTTCTCGGGCCTGAATTCGGTTATTGTTCGATCAAAGACCTGCTCGATCACGACGACGAGAAAGCATTCCGGCTTGTAGAATATTGCAAGAAGGTCATTCTCGCGATGTTCGATGGTGAGGGGCTTGAGGACTTCATTTCGAATTCCTTTGAGGATCGGCAGTACACTTGGGATCTCGCATCGCAATATAACTTCGACGACCGCGGGCTGACGATCAATTTCAGTCCCTATGAGGTACTACCATACGCCTTCGGATCGCATGAGGTGTTCGTACCGTGGCGCTTCGCAACACCACTGCTCGGTGAGAAGTTTGTTCAGCTTGAGGATAAGTTGTCCGCTTGACGCTGTGGCTCCGACTTGGCCAGGAGGCGCAGTTGCCATCGGCCCAGAGCCGACCTTCGGCGTATCGACCGGGCACGGCGGCTCCTGCCCCTTTCCAGACATTCGCTATGACGGCCTCCGCTGCGTCTCGGCTTCTCCAAAGTGGCCGTTCGTTTCAGTTTGCAGCATGATGCAGACCCGGAAGGGCAGCTGTGCGGGGCTGACCTGCCACGGGTCTTTCATCCAGCCGCGACCGTAGCCCGGTTGTATGAAGACTGTAGCAGGTCATAAGCTTCTGACGTCGAAAAGAATTCTTGCCCACGAAGCCTCAGCCGGTCTAGGTTTTCCACCAGAGGTGGAGGCTCTGACCATTTTATGACCGAGGTATTGCCATGGGAATTTGACGCGCGCTCGGATCGACTGTTCATCCACTTCGATGTGGATGAACACTTCCTTAAGCTGCAGTGGGCATTTCAGGTGACTGATGGACGGCCTAAGAACCGCCGTGTGTTGCGTGTGCTAGAGTTCAATGGGGACAAGCTTGCGGAACCTTTGACGCCAGATGCAATTAAGGCGCTTCTTGGCGACTTCACGACAGCGGATGCGCCACGCGGGCAATCGTCACTCTTTGATGGCAACGAGAACTGAGAGGCCCGTTTTATGCGGGCCATATCAAGAACGGAAATTCCTAGGGTAGTGCATTGAGTCATTCAGAATCGATTTGGATCAACTACAAGCTCAAGTTCGAAGGGCGGGATGCTGAAAGGCATATGCTCGAAGCACATCCCGCCGGGCATAGCATCGAAGGTTTTTCTTGGGCGCTTGGCCTCACCCTCAATTACGGAATCACCGGACGGCTCCGATATTCTAGAGACCTTTCGAAGTCTGCAAAAATCTTCATTTCCCCACCGAAACAAGGGAGCCTATTCTATGACCTCAACATTCTAGTTCAGGAAAACCCGTTTCTAACAGTTGTTGTGGGCAGCTACGCAATGAACACTGTCACACCTTACATCAACGGGCTGATTGGATACGTTTTCAAGCAGGCAATGGGAATTGGCGAAGACTTTCCCGAAGGGGCAAAGAAATACCTCAAAAAGCTGAAGGGGGACGAACTGACTGCAATCAGTCAGAGAATTGAACCTCCCCTTACCCGGGCACATACCGCAATCGGTCGCACGGCAGATGAAATCATTCTTGACCGTAGCGGAGCTGAGATTGTCAAGCTGGACCAATACACCAAAGAGAACCTGAAAGCTCAGCCGGTCGGGACATACGACACGCTTGACAGCAATGTCACGTCCTTCAACATTCTCACCGGCAACGGGCGTCTCTACAGCCCGGAAACAGAAACGACCATCCCATTCGCCCTTCGCGACAACTACCGACACGGAACGACGACCTCCCTCATTGCAAGCATGGATCAATATTCCCTCGGACGTATGGGCACCATCCGAATAGTTGGCGAGCGCGTTGAAACCTCTGGCGGGCGGCTTGTAAAATACATCGTGGGATCAGCCGAAGAGATTCCGAAAGCGGACTGGGTGGATGGCGTTGATCCGATGCGTCAACGGCGACAGTAGTAGTTGATCAGTTTGAAGCTTAGACAGCTTATGGATGTCCTTGCCCCATGCCTATCATACTTCACCGACTACTAATCGCGACCTGAGACCCATTTCTTCCTCCAGTCTGACGTTTGGCTGAGCTTTTGGTTGATCTCTTGCTAAAGTCATAGAGGTCGGGGTGGCGCGCGACACAGGGTTGCCGGAGCGTGTCCGCTCCCTGCGCACTGCAGCCGTTCGTCGAGGATGCGGCGAACAGCTGCTCTCCGCCCATTCTGTCAGTCAGTCCACCTGTAGCGCGCGGCGGCCTTGCCAAGCCGTTCGGTCAGCGGCGTTGGATGTTCGTCGATATACCGCTGTAGCGCTTCGATGTGCCCGCCGAGGAAGTCCGTGAATTCGTCCGCGGTCACTCCGGACACCGCCGCCCGGGTTACGAGCAGTCCGGCAAGCTGAGCGTCGAGTTCTCGCATTTTCGCAACGCGGTTCGCTTCGGCCACATCACTGGGCCGGACGCCGGAGCAGTTCTCGTCAAGGTCATTGCCAACCACCATCTCGAACTGCCGCCACAGTTCGTGTTCAGGCCATCTGGCACGGTTCTGGTCTGCCGAGGGCGTACAGTAACGGATGCGCTTCACAGCGTCTGTGAAGGCGTCTCCGAGCATATCGCGAATGTCGGTCCAGTCGCGGAGTTGGAACTTGTCGCGGAGTTGTTTGGAACCAAGCCGCAGTTCGAACCGCCAGACCTGCGACGCATCGCGATCTTTCAAATCAAGCGGTGGGTTGCCTTGGGCAAGGCGCGCGGCGTTCCAGATTTCCAGCCAGCCGAGTTTGCCTTGCTGAATTACTTCGACGCGCTTGTCATAGATCGCCAGTTGCCGGTTTGCGATGGCCCCGGCGCGAAGGCCTTGCACACGCGATCCGGTCGAGACGGTCGCGGTTTCGTCTATGCCAGTGTATTCGGTGATCTTGGTGCCAGGTGGGGCTACTAAGGCTTCGCGGTCAGGTTCGAACCATGGCGCGAGGAAATCGACGGCAAAGTCGGCCCGCGTCACCCGCAACTGATTGTCGGCGTAGGGGATCGCCAGAGCGGCCATACAAGCGCGGAAATGGTCTTCGGCGACGCGCAAGCCGCCCGTGGCAAGTCCGAAGGCGCGGAAGTCGATAGTGATGGGCGGATTGTTCGGGATTGGGTCGTCAGAGTCTTGGAACAGCCAGACTGCGCCATGATCGCCCGTATGAGCGGTGAAACCCCGCGCGCCTTTACCGGTCACGTTGAACTTAACCGGGCCGCAATCCAACACGTATTCGGCGTTGTCGCGCTTGGCGCAGTGTTTCGCGTCCGCCAGGTCGGCGCGCAGGTTTGTCGGTATCTGCGCCTGAAGCGTGAATTTCAGACCATCAAAACCCGAATGCAGGATTTGTGCGTTCATATGCGCTGCTCTTCGCTTTCGTATTCGTGGAGGGGGGTGTTACATGTCCCCCCTCCTGCGCGGCACTCTGGCCGCTGGTTTCAATTGAGATGTGAGGGAAAAGGGCGGGGGCCATTGGCCCCCTTAGTGCCTCCGGCGGGGCAGCATTGGTTTTGGGGCCGGGCCATGGCCCGGCGCTGGTATCACCTGGCATTCATTTGACGGCCAATCCAGATTTCGGCGCGCTCCGCGCATTTGGCGAGATTGAGCAAGTCGCCTTGGTGGAAACTGCCGGTATTACGCCATTCGCCCGTATCGGTCTTGTAGGCGCGGGAAAGATCGACGGTGTAGAAGCCGTCATTGTCCCAAACGGTGGCCGTAATGAGGCCAATCTTGAATTTCTGTGCAGGCTGGTTCGCCATTGTTTTTGTCGCTTTCGGTTTGATCTGTGGAATGAGAAAGGGCGCGGGACCGTTTCGCCCGCGCCCCTGAGAGCCTTCCGGCCCCAAAATCCCGCACGGCGCTGCCAGCCCCGCACGGGCAAAACTCAGACGCCGCTCAGCGTGGTGCTTTTACGGCGGCGCTCGTCGCCCCAAGCGAGCAAGTCGCGACGGCGATAGCGGATCGAACGGCCCGATTTGTAGAATTTCGGCCCAAAGCCGGTGACGCGCCATTTCTGGATGGTGCGCACGCTTTGGCACAGGAAGTCGGCGGCCATGGTCTCGTCAATGAAGCCGTCCAGGTAGTCGTTGGCGACGGCGTTTTCCGCGCTGTTTTGGGTATCGATGTTTGCAAGCAATTGTTGAACTCCGTTTGTCTCTGATACCCTTACTTTCCCTTAATATTCAGATGGTTGTGAATGTTGATAAATCAGTACTTTTAGTGATTTTTCATGACTTTTCATATCTCGCATGAAGATAAATGCGCAGAAATCACGGCCTGTCAGGAAAATTCAGCATTGCTTCTAAGCAATCCGAATCAGTTCTTGAGCTCGGATTTTTGCTGATCTTTCGAGATCGCTTGGAAATGAAATTTCTGGATCGAAATATCACGAAATCACCTGAAATTTCCTGACCTGATTTTCCGGTATATTCAGTGACATTCCGAGCCTTTGCGCGTTTTCCTCTGCCGCGCGCCGGACAGGATCATCCGCCAGATGAGCATAGCGCATGGTGGTTTGCAGTTGGGTATGTCCCAAGAGCCGCCCGACCATCTGAATTGGCATTCCTGAGGAAACCGCATTTGACGCATAGGTGTGCCGAAGATCATGAATGCGCACATTGTGCAGACCGGCGCGCTCGCGGATGCGTCGCCAAGGGTGCTGTAAATCGGTGGCATATTTGCGCGGTAATTTACCCTCGATCACATAAGGATTGCCGGGGGTGCGGGGCAGGTTCGCCAGGACGTCCCGCGCTGGCTGGGGCAGGGGGATGCGCCGCGCGCCGGTCTTGCTGTCCGGCAGTTCCATGCCATGCGGGGTTATGTACTCCCATTTCAGAGTTTGGATTTCCCCAAGGCGGCAGCCGGTCAGGATCAGCAGCCGGAAGGCGGCGACCACAAAGGGCGTTTCGCTGCCTTCCCGTTCCACGTCGGCCAAGACTTGTCCCAACCGTTGTAGCTCATGCTGGCTGAGATAGCGCTCGCGTTTGATTTCCCGATATTTCGGCACATGGCGGCACGGGTTGGAGCCGTCCGGGCGCAGGCCCCAGACTTCGGCCAGATTGAACATCTTGGAAAGCACGCCAAGGGTTCGATTGGCTTGGTATGGTTTGCCCCGGAACTTGTGGTGCAGATCGGCAATGTCCTTGCGCTCCACGTCCACCACTTTGAAGCTCCCAAGCGCGGGAACAATGAACAGGTCGATTGCACGCCGATATTCCTTCTGCGTGGAGGGTTTGCAGCGTTCCTTTGCATGAGTGTCGAAGAACCGCTCGCAAAGCGCGGCAACGGTAGGGGCCTTTCGGTGCAGTGAGATTTCTTCGGCGGGATTTTCACCGCGTGCGACCTGGCCCATGATTTCCTTGGCGAGCTTGCGCGCCTCATCGACGGTAATCTTGCCATGCCGACCGACCGACACGCGCCGGGTTCTGCCTCCTTTCCGATATTGCGCCTGATAGGTCCGCGCACCGGAGGGCATGACGCGAACGCCGAACCCGGCAATTTGGCTGTCCCAGACAAAGTAATCCTTCGCCTCGGGACGCAGCGCTTCGACGGCGCGTTTGGTGAGTTTCGGCATCTGTTATCCTCTTTCTGCCCCGCTTCCGTGGAAGCATTGTGGAAGCAACTGGAAGCAAATTACGGGGTAAGAGGTAGAAGCCGGTAGAACGGTGCGTCAACGAAAAATAAGCGATAACAATAAGATAGGGTAGAGTGGCGAAGTTTGGCGCAAGTGGTGCAAGAGGCCCGGAGCGCTCTCATAACCTGAAGGTCGTAGGTTCAAATCCTACCCCCGCAACCAATAAAACAAGGCCTCAGAGCAACTGCCCGCTCGAGGCCTTTTTGTTTGTGTCCGGCAAGTGTCCGAGAAGGCGGTAGTCTTGGCGCGACCCGATGCTAACCCAAACGAACCCGGTGCACCTTTTTTGTGGGCCTCGCATAATGAACTCGCGCCACTCTCCTAGATTTGGCCACAGGGAAATTTGAGAAATCCAGGTGGTGCACTTTGGTGACCAAGCAACGGGCGCTGTCGCCTAAAGTTTACTGAGATTATAATATTGTTCGATTTTTTCGTAGGGAATCGGAAGTGCATGTGAACTGACGCGCAAATACAGTTGGCTTGGCTTCGAACTTTTGAGGAACGCGAGCTGCTTTCTGCTCGCCACAGAAAGCATGACGATATGCTTTCCGTCTATGTCCACGCAATCGATTTTCAAATGATAGAATATGTTGTCAGGTTCACGAAAATGCTGACTGACTATCTGTTTGAGGATCAGGTCCGCTTTGTCCCCAGGGCTGCCGCCTGAAGAAAAAGTAGAGAAGTCGTCTTCACAGCCACGTAAATCGCCGTCATCTGTAACGCCAAAAAGTATAGTTCCTCCTTCGGCGTTCAGGAACGCCGCTATCTCCTTTGCCACTTTCTCTTTCAAGGAATCATCGACGCACTCTTCAATAGAAATACCAGGGTTGAATTGTTTCTTTTTGGTACTGATAAAAATGCTGGACTTAAACTCTACACGAGGCCCTTCCCCCTGGTCTATCAGTTCAAGTACACGCGATGAAACTTGTGGTTGTGATAGCTTCTTTTTTAAGACTCTTTCGTCGTCCAGACCAAGGCGACCAATCGGAGGATCCGCATCAAGTTCAAAGTTATCCAAGACCTCTTGCAGCGCAGTTAGAGCTGTAAGCGGCTCAGAAAGTGAAAATCCATACTCGACTATGAGATCACGTAAAGTGCTGACAGTCGGTTCCGTTAGGGCTGCTAAGATCGTCGGGCTAACTTGAAGCATAGCGATGATCACACATAAAGTCTTCGATCTAACTCGTTAGAGATCAGTGCGGCGCGATGCTTCATGAAATTGCCTAGACCGTCAGCTCCTTGTTTAAGAAAACCAAGGCATTTCGCATCTACAAAGTACCTATCAAACTCATCGATTTGTTCGCTAGAATTTATACCTAGCTGATCTATCGCCATAGAAGGATTTTGAGCTTTCCACTTTAGGTTCGAGGACCGCGCCATCGGCATTAAATTAGCTGGGGAGTTGACCCACTCGTATTCAGAGATTTTCGGATCCAGATATTCTTTAGCCGCGCCAGTGCGATTGTTTGCGCACCAATCACGAGGGAAAATATGATGAAGTTGAGGCGTGTTATTCATATTCTGAATATCGAGAGAGAGGTCTACTACGTCTTTACGAGACTTCGTGTAAAGTAGAAGTAGCGCCGCTTTCCTAAGGGCTCCGGATAGAGAGCCATCCGAAACCGACCTGTCTATCTCATATTTCAGCCCTTCGGTTGGGATGAGTTTGTCGAGCCAAGTGTTGGCCACACTCTTCCAGTCTTCGAAGTTTGTACTTGAGTTCGATCCAAGAAAAGCTTTGAAGTCTGCAATGTCTCGTCCCACTTTTGTTAAGAAACCTTGATCGTAACGTGTGCTAAATGCATTTCGCCAGAAGAATGCTCTAAACAGATTGTCCAGGTGCTGTTGGTCCCAGTTTACCGACTTGGGAGCATCAAATTCCCTGTACCAGCGGAGTGCCATATAGATTGTAGCACTCGCTGGATAAGGGCATTGATTCATGCTGAAGCGGCCGCCGGATACGGCCTCCTGCATGTCTCCCAGGAACTTTGCTACGTCTTGTTTTCTATCGAAAAAGGTTTCCCACAGACGGTCTGGTACTGCCAAGAGGTCAGGTGACTTGATTGACGAAATTCGTGTTACCTTAGCGCCGGATACGCTTCTAGGTTCTGGCTTGTTGTCGAGCGCAACATGAATTGCCGCAGCGATCTGTGCAATTAGCTCGGGCCGCTCTTTGGAGGATGACCAGCCAACTGCGCCATCGTACTCGCCAAGTTCGTCGATTTCTTGCCTGAGTAGTATCGGTTGCGACCCGCGTCCAACGGTGTCGGCATACAGCCAGGAATGGATAAGGTCGACTGTAGATACCTTGGTTCCGGTTGTGTTGAGGGTTTCGAAAATTTCGCAAATTTCGCCAAGAGATTGACTCTTGGGGACAATATAAACGGCAAGTTTAGTGTTTATTATACCGTTGAAAGCCTTTTGGAGTACCTGGTACCTCCTCTGAATTTCTTCCTGAGGCGGTAGTTGCCCTGAAGGGTAGCATTCTGGATTTCCAATCTTTTGTGTATAATCCATCCAAACAGAATAAATTGAATCTGGATCATCTACCCATAAAGGAAAGAGACCTTTACCAATAGCCGTCGCCGGTATGTTTAAACCATCTTTCTGAATTTCTTTCTCAGATTTATAAAGGATACGATCCAGGGGGTCTTCCGCGGCTACATTCAAGAAATAACGACCGGAATGTTTGTATTTTCCGTCAATGGCGCGAAGCCCGCCAAAAGCGAGTGCAATTGCCGTGGACCTTTGCTTTCCATCTAATATTGCAAAAAAACGTCCGGTCCTGTCCTGATTGTTCCCAAAGTAACTAGGGCCGGTCCCCCCTAAGTCTTGCCTGTAATCAGGGATGGATAGGTGTTCTAACTGCAGATCGCTGGTATCTTCCTGCTCCCATAGAGTGATCATCCCTATTGGTTTGGAGTCTATGATGCTGTTTATCAGGCTAATTACAGCGGCGGAGTTCCAGACAAAGTCTCTTTGAAATTCAGGTGTTAAATATTCCCCAGATTTGAGGCGTTTCAATAGTGCAGGTACGTTTGTATCGAGAACTTGAATTTCAGACATTATAGCCTCCAGTTTCTCGCACTTAAGCAAGGAAGGGCGGCCTGTTCAACTCAGAATGTTGTCTTGCTGGTGCGGGTGCACGGTTTTGTAGTTCGGCAGCAGTTAAGCTTTTGGGGCTACTTATTGCAGCGCTGAACCGAGCAACTGATAGTAGACGCAAGGATACGGGGCAGTGTCTTGCGGCAGATGGGCAGAGGCATGGCAACCTACGATCAGCTTGGGTAGTTCTGTGTATGGCGATGCTACGGCTGCTGTCGGATTATGCTGATCTGAAGATGCTAGGGTCAGGACCCATTGATTTCCGCCGGGTGGCGTGATTCACCGTTCGAAAAACGAGCGGTAAAATGTCTGACC
>NZ_JADMKU010000035.1 GCF_018219815.1 Thalassovita aquimarina | reverse complement strand
CTGTGCCCGGTGACCCAGCCCACATCGGCGGTACACCAGTAGATGTCGCCGTCGTGGTAATCGAAGGTGATTTCATGCGTCATCGCGGCATAGACGAGGTAGCCGCCGGTGGTATGCACAACGCCCTTGGGCTGACCGGTCGACCCGGAGGTGTAAAGGATGAACAGCGGATCTTCGGCGCTCATTTCCACCGGCTTGGAATAATCGTCGGCTTCCAGCGCCATTTCGTTGTAATCGAAATCGCGGCCGTCGATCCAGGTGGTCTGATCGCCCGTGCGCTTGACCACCAGGCATTTCACCGTGTCCTTGCAATGCAGCAGGGCGGCGTCGGCATTCGCCTTGAGCGGGGTCTTGCGGCCGCCGCGCGGGGCGTGGTCGGCGGTGATGATCAGCTTGGCGTCACAGCCGTTGATCCGCGCCGCCAGCGCGTCGGGCGAAAAGCCCGCGAACACGATCGAATGGATGGCGCCGATCCGGGCACAGGCCAGCATCGCATAGGCGGCTTCGGGGATCATCGGCAGATAGATCACCACCCGGTCGCCCTTGCGCACGCCCAGGTCTTCCAGGATGTTGGCCATCCGGCAGGTGCGGCGGTGCAGCTCGGCATAGGTGATGTGCTGCGCCTCGTCCTCGGGATCGTCGGGTTCCCAGATGATCGCGGCCTGGTCGCCGCGGGTTTCGAGGTGGCGGTCGATGCAGTTGGCGGAGACGTTCAGCGTGCCGTCCTCGTACCACTTGATGTCGATATTGCCCGGCTCGAACGAGGTGTTCTTTACCTTGGTATAGGGCTTGATCCAGTCCAGACGCTGACCCTGTTCCCGCCAGAAACCTTCCGGGTCCGAAATCGACGCCTGATACAGGTCCTCGTACTTCGCGGCGTCGACATGCGCCGCTGCCGAAAACTCGGCGTTCGGCGCGTAAAGCCCGTCAGTCATATATTGCTCCTCCCATGAGCCAGTTCAAATACCATCATTGGCCTTCGGATTAGGCGTTGCTAGACGCACCGGAAAAAGAAGGCGATCGATGTCTCAATATTCAGCCATCGCCGAAATTGCGCAGAATACTTTCAGCGTTGATTATGGACTGCGAAATTTCAATGGTCGTAGTTCGCTTGGCCATCGCCTGTTTGCGAATAACTTCGTAGGCTTCTTTTTCATTTATGCCCTGATGGCGCATTAAGATGAATTTGGCTTCGTTGACCTTCTGCATGTTCACGAGGCGCTCGCGCAGCTTGCCTAGGTCTTTCTTGTAGCGCATTTGTTCGGCCCAGAACCGGCGCGCCATGAGAATGCTGCTCAGCACCCCGGCCGCACGGAAGGGTTTCGGTAAGACTGCATGAGCGCCAATATCGAAGATCAGATCCAACACCGACGGATTCTCGTAGCCCATTATGGCGATCACCGTGGGAGGCCGGGAACTGCTGTTGATGAACGACTTCAGCTTGGCTGCTGTCTGGTCCGTAACGTCTATGAAGACCAGCTCAAACTTGTCGGGCAGGCTCTTGGGCATAGGCCAGATGGTCTCGAAACTGCAGCCGATGCGGTGGACCTGTTGCAACAACTCGTCCGCGCTCCGGTCGCGCGGATGAACGACCAGTGCATGCAGATCCCGAAGTTCCTGTATGAAGTCACTCATTATGCCTGCTGCCAGCAGCTACTTTCTGCGTCCTGAAGCTCCAGTCGTGGATTGCGGGATAGACTAGATATGGGTCGGGCTTGATCGCACGCCTGACCTTGTTCTCAATCACGAACTCACCTTCGTCGTTCACCTTAGCGATGCGCGACTGCAAGAAGGTGTGGTTGTTGTCTGGATCGATCTTGATCTGCCCTTGCGGAGCGTCGAACGTGGCGCCCAGGAGCGCCTCTCGCAGACCTTCGGTATCCATCTCACCGGTCTCCTCCAGCGCGGCCGCGAAAAGATGCACTTGGCTATAAGCTGCCTCGCAACAACTGGTGACATCAATGGTGGAACCAAATTTTTTCTCATAGGCCTTGAGAAACCGGCGATTGGCCGGCGAGTTGACCGATCGGAAATAAGGTGCAGCGGTTATGTGTCCGACAGAGGCCTCGACCCCGATAGCCGCGATCTCGGCTTCGTTCGTGGTCAGGCTGGCAATAGGGCATTCGAGACCGTTGCCCCCGGCGGCGTGATAAGCCTTGTAGAATTCGATACACGACTGCCCCACCACTGTCGAGAAAATGGCATCGGGACGAGTACGCATGATTTCGTCAACAACCTCGGCAAAGTCTTCCGCTTGCGCATCCAGACTGAAATACCGCTCGCCCGTGACCTCGCCGCCACCTTGGCGCACCACGTTGCGCATCACGCGGTTGGATTCCCTTGGATAGATATAGTCGGAGCCGACAAAAAAGAAACGTTTTCCGTATGTCCTCATCAGATAGTTGGCGAGCGGCACGCTATTTTGGTTAGGAGTAGCTCCGCCATAGATGACATTCGGGGAATATTCGAACCCCTCGTACAGCGTCGGATAAAAGAACAGTGCATTGCGCCGCTCCACCACTGGAAGGACCGCCTTTCGGGATGACGAGGTGTAGCAGCCGAAAATGACGCTCACCCTGTCAACGATGATTAGGCGCTCGGCCAGTTCCCCGTATCGCTCCTCGATCGAGCTCGGATCGTAGCTGATCGGTTCCAACGGCCGACCCAGCACACCCCCTTTTTCATTTATCTGGTCGACCGCCAACATCGCGCCTTGCAATTGCGACCGCTCAATTATCGACGTCACGCCGGACGTTGAAAAGAGAAACCCTATTTTCCAAGTGTCCACTGAATTCACAGAAAGAAATCCTTAGTCATGTTTTGTGAAACGACAATTTACCGTCATTACGTTCGGCAACCAGTATGGTCAGAGGCGCCCCATCCCGTAAGCCGTCCTGATCGAGAAGGAAACTGGCAAGCGGGAATTCCAAGTATTTCCGCATTGTACGTCTCAATTCCCGCGCTCCAAACCGCTTATCGTACCCCTTTGCAGAAAGGAAATCGCGCACTTCGTCGGATATCCTCAATACAAGATCATGCTTTTTAAGTCGCCGGTTTAATCGCTCTACCTCGACGTCAACCAGCGCAGGCATCGTATCTCGTCCAATCCAGTTGAAGGTATCGATATGGTCTATACGGTTTACGAATTCGGGCGGGAAGCGTGACAGAAGGCAGTTCAGCACGATTTCTTGTGCCTGTTCGCGCCGGCTGCGCCCTCCCGCCTTAAGCCGGCGCCAAAACGCGGGCGCTCCGTCTTCCAAAGACATCAGTTCATGCGCACCGAGGTTGGAAGACATGAAGATCAGACTGTTCCGGAAAGAATAGGTGCGTTCGCCTGAAGCAACAGTCAGAAGACCATTGTCGAACACGTTCATAAGCGCCAGAACCACCTCGTTGCTGGCCTTTTCCACCTCGTCGAACAGGACGATGCCGGGAAGGTTCCTCGTTCCCTCGATCTTTTCCTGATCGAGGATCGTCGTGCCTTCCTTCGAGCCAACGTAGCCTGGCGGCGCACCGGTCAAGGCCGCCGCATAATGTTCCTGAGACAGAGTGTTCATGTCGACACGACAAAACGAATCGGCGTCTCCATAGAAGGCGCGCGCCAAAGTACGTACCGTTTCCGTCTTGCCGACGCCCGTTGGGCCGCAGAATAGAATTGAGGCAAGAGGTTTGCGCGGATCGCCGATATCGGCCCGCACGATCTTCAGGATCTCCATCACCTGCTCGAGGGTCTCGTCCTGCCCCACGATCGTAGCGCGCAGTTCCTGCTCGACGAAATCAAGGTCGAATGTAAAACGCGATTTCACTGCGCCTTTCCCGCTTTCACCCCGAGAATGGTCGACTATCCGTTCATTTTCATCAGCAAGCGCCTCGGCGTGTCGTTGTTTACGTTGTGTGTCCTGCAGGCGGTCGGTCAAAAACGGCATGATTTATCCCAAATATTTAAGCGAAAGGGGAAACGTAGCCCCCCCTTTCGCGGCCACTAACCGATTAGCCGGCTTCTTTTTCCTTTGCGCCTGTCGGAAGGTTGCCGACGGGGCATTGCGCAACGCCAATGGTCGACCGGGTCAATTTTTCGACGTCTTCGCGGGTTTTTTCCGCATCGTTGACCCAGTTGCGATAGAAATCGAAAGGACACTCAGCGACCCCCTTATCGCCATCTCCGGAGGCATGTACGCCAGTGTAGCCGCGATGCAGCAATTTGAAGAGGTGGTTCTGCGACTGGTCGTTGGCCCGTGCATCCCGGATTTCCGGGATTGACAGCTGTGCGTATTGGATACCCATCTCCTCTTCGCCGCATTCGCCTAGGGTACGACCGTCGAACCCGATGATTGCCGAGTGCCCGAAGTAGCTGTAGACACCGTCGAACCCCGCAGCGTTGGCAACTGCGACATAGCTGTTGTTGGCCCAAGCCATAGCCTTGGCCATGATAACCTGCTGATCCTTGGCGGGATACATATAGCCCTGACAACGCACGATCAGTTCTGCCCCCTTCATAGCGCAGTCGCGCCAGATTTCGGGATAATTGCCATCGTCGCAGATGATCAGGCTGACCTTCAGCCCCTTGGGCCCTTCTGCAACGAAGGTTTCGCCGCCAGGGCACCAGCCCTCGATCGGGCACCAGGGCAGAATCTTGCGGTATTTCTGAACGATCTCGCCCTTGTTGTTCATAAGGATGAGGGTGTTGTAGGGGTTCTTCTTGGGGTGCTCCTCGTGCCGTTCGCCGGTGATCGAGAACACGCCCCAGGTGTTGGCCTTGCGGCAGGCCCGCGCGAATATCTCAGTCTCATCGCCGGGAATAGTCGCCGCGGTTTCCATCATCTCGCCGGGGTCGTACATGATGCCCTGGGTGCTGTATTCCGGGAAGATCACCAGATCCATGCCCGGCAGGCCCTGCTTCATGCCCACGATCATGTCGGCGATCTTTTCTGCATTCTCCAGGACTTCTGCCTTGGTATGCAGGCGCGGCATTTTGTAGTTGACGACCGCCACACCGACGGTGTTGTCACTGCTTGAAATGTCACCATGTCTCATGTCTTGATCCTTTGCTGTTGGTGTTTGGTGGTGATTATCGCTGCCCTTCAGAAGGTCAGGTGCTCCTCTACGATGGTGTCTGTCAGTTCGTTTGAACGCCCGCTCATCACAACCCGCCCCTTGTCGAGAACAAGGAACCGGTCCGACGCTTCGCGCGCGAACGGCACGTTCTGCTCCACCAGAATGATGCCGAGCCCATGTTCCCGGTTGAGGCGAATGATCGCTTCCTCGATTTGCTTGACGATGTTGGGCTGGATACCCTCGGTGGGTTCGTCGAGGATCAGGATCTTCGGATCCATCGCCAACGCACGGGCGATCGCGAGCTGCTGCTGCTGGCCGCCCGACAGGTCGCCGCCACGGCGCGAGATGAAGTCCGCCAGAATAGGAAACATCTCGAAAAGGTACTCAGGAATCTCGCGCCGCCCGTCGGTGCGCGCAAAAGTGCCCATGAGAATGTTCTCGCGTACCGTGAATTGCGGGATAATTTCCCGACCCTGCGGGATATAGCCGATCCCCAGTCGGGAGCGTTGCGGCGTGGAAAGGCTCAGCAAATCGCTGTCACCGAAGTCCAACGCCCCGGCGCAACGGTCGGTGAGCCCCATGATCGTCTTCAGCAGCGTGGTCTTGCCGACGCCGTTTCGCCCCAGAACAGAAAGAAACTCCCCCGGCGCGAGATCAAAGGAAACCCCCTGCAGAACGGGGCTCTTGCCGTAATAGGAATAGAGATCCCTTGCGTGCATCTTTTCCATAATTCAGTGCCCCAGATACGCTGTCTTGACGTCTTCGTTTGCCTCGATTTCCTCGATCGAGCCCTCGGCCAGCTTGGTGCCGCGGTTCATCACGATGATCCGGTCCGCGACGTTGCGGACGAAGGACATGTCGTGTTCCACAACAACCAAGGTGTGACTGCCACTGAGCGAACGGAATATCTCTGCGGTACGCTGGGTTTCCTGGATGGTCATCCCCGCCGTCGGTTCGTCCATCAGGATCAGCCGGCTGTCCTGCGCCAGCAGCATGGCGATTTCCAGCCACTGTGTTTCGCCATGCGACAGGTTGCCGGCCTGGTCGTGCGACTTGTCTTTCAGACTGACCAGTTCAAGGATGTGGTCCATGTCCTTGGAGTGACGCAGCGAGAGCCGCGTCAATGCATGCCATATGCCGGGCCGCCGCGAGCGCGCCACGGACAGGTTCTCGATCACGGTCAGATCTTTGTAGACCGACGGCACCTGGAACTTGCGTCCAATCCCGAGCCGGGCGCGGCGAAACTCGAGCAATCGGGACACCTCGACACCGTTAACGCGGATTGAGCCGCCGGTGGGCTGGGTCTTGCCGCAGATCAGGTCGAGCGTGGTCGACTTCCCAGCACCATTCGGCCCCAGAAGGCAGAGAATCTCGCCCTGCGCGACGTCAAACGTCAATCCGTCGACTGCGCGAAGACCTCCGAATTCAACATGCAGATCAGTGACTTGCAGATGCTCCATGATCAACGCTCCCGGTTTGTCTGAATGGTTGCGGGAAGAAGCGCCTCCTCGGCGGCGTTCTGCCGTCCGCCGCGTCGCGCCTCGTTGATTTTGTGCACAACGTCGACAATCACGCCGTAGATACCGCGCGGCATGAACATGACGACCAGGACAAAGACGATGCCCAGCAACATGTGCCAACCTTCGACGAACACGTCCGAAAGCCTGCCTTCCAGAACATTTACGATGATCGCGCCTGCCGCCGCGGCCAGAACGGACTCGCGGCCGCCGACTGCGCACCAGATGACGATGGCAAGACTGAAGGAAACGCCCATGTAGGTCGGAGAGGCGAATTCCAGAACGAGCACGTAAAGCATCCCGGCCCAGCCCGCGAGAGCGGCGGAAATGCAGAAGATAACTGTCTGGTAAGTGGCGACGTTGTAGCCGAAGAACCGCGTGCGCTCAGCGTCCTCGCGGATCGCGCGCAGTATCAGACCGAACTTGCTATGCGAAAGGTACACGCCCAGCGCAAGCGCCACCGTCAAGCAGCCAGCCACCAGATAGTAGAAGGAAGCGCTATAGGTATCGACAGTCCAGCCGAACAGTGTCAGAGGAGCGAGCCCCGTCAGGCCATTCTGCCCCCCGGTCAGGCCCTGCTGCTCAATGACCAGCAACTGGAACGCAACCAGGAAGGCCAGCGTAATCACAGCCACGAACACCCCGGCAATCCGGGCGCGGAACATGAAGATGGCGATCAGCCCGCCCACGGCAGCCGGGACAAGAAGCCCAGCCAGCAGCGTGAAGGAAAGGGATTCGAACGGGACCCAGACCGCCGGCAGCTTTTCGACATTGTTCCAGCCCATGAAATCCGGCAGTCCATCGCTGGCCCTGAGCTTCAGGTGCATGGCCATGGCGTAGGCCCCCATGCCGAAGGTTGCCGCCTGGCCGAGGTTCAGTAGCCCGGCCGTCCCCCAAGAAAGGGCTAGCGCCATCGAAACAATGGCCAAGCTGAGGTAACGGGCAAAGGTATTGAGTTCGAACCCGTCATAGCCCATGAGCGCCGGCACACCCAGAACGATCACAGCTGAGAACAGTGCCAGAGCTATAAGGTCATAAAAAAACCTGGAATTCATTATCTCGTTCCTTAGTTACGCGTGTCCGAGGGGAAGAGCCCGCGAGGGCGGAAGCGGATCAGGATGATGATGCCGGCCAGAACAGCAATGCGCCCGAGCGTGTCATTCATCACAGCGGACATAAGAGCCGTAGCCTCACCGATCAGTATGGCTGCTGACGCCGCGCCAATCAGGCTACCAAGCCCACCCACGATCACGACCAGGAAGGCATCCACGACAAGCCCGGTTCCCATCGTGGGAATGGTGCTGAACAGCGGCGTGATCAGAGCGCCGGCGATCCCGGCCAGCCCCGCGCCGTAAGCGAAGGTGATTGAGTAGACCCTTTTCGACTCGATCCCGTAGCACTCGGATATGCCGCGATTTTGGATCACAGCCCGCAATTTCGTACCGAATTCCGTCCGCGTCATGAGCATCCAGGACCCAACCAACACGAAAATGGAGAACGCGATCACGAAGAGTCGGTAGTTGGACATCACCAGCGCGCCGATTTCGGTATTGCCCGACAGCAACGCGGGGCTTTTCACAAAACGCGACTCGGCCCCGACGCTCAACCGCACGGCCTGTTGCAGCATGATCCCGATGCCCCAAGTCGCTAGGATTGTATCGAGCGGCCGATGATAGAGGCGCTGAACCATCAACTTTTCGATAATCCAGCCCACCGCGGCAACCGCGACGAAAACCAGAGGGAGCGCTGTCAAAACACCGAGCCCGACAAAGTTCTGAAGCGCCCAAGTCGTATAGGCGCCCAACATGACGAACTCACCATGCGCCAAATTGATTACGCCCATCGTGCCGTAGATGATGGCCAGCCCCAAGGCGATGATCAGAAGGATCGACGCCATGCTGAGACCCGCAAAGAGTTGGTTGAAGACTACGTCCATCGGAACACCTTTTCTGTTGGCCCGGCTCGTGTTTCAGAGCCGGGCGCAATTTGCTCGCTGGTTTCAGGGAAATTCCCCTATGCTTTGACCAAACCCTGACTGGTGCAGGTCTGCCCCTCGTAGGCGGCATAGGGTTTGGGGGCGACGCGCTCTTTCGACTGGATCAGCACCTTGGCCTGACCGTCCGACTGCCACTGACCGATCTTGGGCCAAAGATGCGTATGCAGGTTCTCGTCGATCAGAACCTCGCCCTGTGGCGCATTCAGGGTAAGCCCAACTGCAGCGTCACGAATGGCGGCAGGCGTGATTTCGGACGGGTCGAGTTTTTCCAGCGCTGCTTTAAATTGGTAGACTTGGAAATACGCAGCCTCGCTGACGAAATGTGTGACCTCGTCGGCCCCGAAACGCGCCTTGTAGTTCTCGACGAAGCGCTCGTTCTCAGGGGTATCGTGCCCCATGAAATAAGGTGCCGAAGAAAAGTGCCCAGCCGCAGCCTCGCCACCGATCGCCTTCACTTCGACCTCGGAGCGCGTAAGGCTGATCACCGGCATCTTCGCCGGATCGAGTTCGGCAGCATGGTATTGCCGCGCGAACGCGACGTCGGAATCGCCTACGACTGTAGCGAAGATTACATCCGGCTCTTCGGCCCGGATTCGATTGATCGCTGAGCTGAAATCGGAATGGCCGAGAGGCACATATTCCTCGTGAACAACCTCCCCACCCAATTTGGAAAGCAGCGACTTACAGTAGTTGTTTTCCTCTTTGGGATATACGTAGTTATTGCCGATGAGGTAGAAGCGCGGACCGAAATTCTCGATCGCCCAGGGGATCAGGTCGTCCTGCTGCTGGTTCGGAACAGCCCCACCATACATGACGTTACGCGAGCATTCGCGCCCCTCGTAGAGCGTCGGATACCAATAGAGATTGTTGCGCTGCTCGGTCACGGGAAGCACTGCCTGGCGACTCGCCGAAGTGTACGACCCAAAGACGCTCACGCATTTGTCGCGGATCATGAGGCGACGTGCACGGTCGGCATAGGTCGCCGGGTCCGAGGCCGGGTCTTCAATGATCGGGCGCAGTTGCTTACCATGAATCCCGCCAGCGGCATTGATTTCCTCGATCGCAAGCAAAGTTGCGTCGTGCAACGTATGCTCCACCACCGCAACGGCTCCAGTCAGCGAAAACAGCACTCCGACCGGAATGTCATCGCCCTGCGCAAAAGCCGCACGCGTCGAACTCAGCAAAGCCGGCGCCGACAGCGAACTGGCCATGCCGGCCGCTCCAAATGCACCGGCGCGCCCCAGAAATTGGCGTCTCTTCATTTCTTTTTCTCCTCCCATTTTTTTACTGAGCGCCCTCTTGCGAACGCAAAAAAAAAGCCCCCCTCTGCAGCTGCGGCTGCAAGTGGAGAGCTTTTTTGCCCAATTTTTTTCGAGCTCGGCGCTGAGCTCTGAAATAATCATTCGCTAAGGCCTTAATTTTTGCAAGAATATTTTTTCATTTAAAATTAGAGGTTTAGAAGTTTAAATCAGTAAACATGCAGGCCGAACTCCCTGTTTCAGCACCTGCGAGGAGATCTTCCAATCCTTGGTTTGAGGGACTGGGCGGTTGCTTTTCTTCACGCCCTAACAGTGGAGACAAAGCATTCGCTTCTGAACATATACAGTTCGAAAACCGAGCTACGCTGGCCTCTCCATCGTACAAAAAATATCATCACCAGACCGCACATCAAACCTTTGTGCTTAAGCTTGAATCGGCAAGTTCCAGAACCTCGGAGAGAGTCAATGCGAAAATTTATTGCTTTTTTAAACGAATCAAAGCAACATTCCGTTACGTCAAGCTCAACGCCGAGTTAGACTCTCGAACTAACGGTCAAAAAAGCCCTTTACGCAGCCGCTGAATCAGCGGGTCGTAAGGGCTTTTTTTTACGATTTCGATATTTCTCAACAGGAAGGGAACGGGACTGGAAAAAACTCGCATTTCTTGCTGCTTAACCGGATCGGGTCATAACCCCCCGCTCTCCGAACAACCGGCACTTTCTCTCCCCCACTCAATACGTGTTCTCTCGGACCGTATCAGGCAAACCGTCAGTACGCTGACATGGGGCGATATTCTGCGAGCAAAATTCCCAGACTCCGCGTTTCTCGGAAGAACAAAACAAAAAACGAAACAAAACGGAAACGAAAGAAGGGACGAAAAATGTCTAATCCAGATCGCCACCTGGAGCCCGAGTCGCTAGAGCACTTGGAGGAAAATATCGACCATACTCTGGGCGAAGAATACGAGCATGTGCCAGTACCGGCCAAGGCTCGGCGCAGCATGTTCTCCGTGACTATGGTTTGGATGGGTTTCCCGATGATCATCACCGGGGCGATGACCGGTTCGATCCTGGTGCTCGGCATGGGTTTTGCCGCTGCACTCAAAGCGATGATCATAGGTAACCTGATCATGCTGTTCTATGTCGGCCTACTGGGTCAACTGGGCGCACGCAAGGGGCTGAACTTCGCCCTCCTCGCAAGCATCGTCTTCGGCCGCAAAGGCTATATCTTTGCCTCCGGCCTGCTGTCGACACTTCTGTTAGGCTGGTATGCAGTCCAGACCGGGATCACCGGGGCACTGGTCAGTTCGACTTACGAACTGAACTACGTTGTGATGACGGTAATTGCCGGCGTGCTCTATATTGGCATCACGTTTATCGGCGTGAGGGGCTTGCACATCATCGGCACGATCTCAGTACCTCTATTCGTGATCCTTGGCCTCTGGGTTGCCGGCGATGCCGTGGCCACCTCGGGCTGGGACGCTGTCATTGCCTATCCCGGCAATAACGGCGCCGCCACCATGTCGATGGGGGTCGGCCTGACTGTCGTCATCGCCCTGTTCATCGACGCCGGCACCGTTACCGCCGACTTCAACCGCTGGGCTGCGGATGAAAAGAGCTCGTGGGTCGCGACCTTCAGCGCCTTCCCCTTCGCCAACCTCGTCGCCATGTTGGTCGGCGGCGTGATGACCGCAGCGCTGGCCGTGCCGGATGCCAATCCCTTCGGAACAGACAACATGTTCGGCTATATGAACGCCCAACAGTTGACTTGGCTCAGCGCCCTGGCCTTTTTGTTCCTTTATGTGAACCTTGGTTCAGTCTGCGCCCACTGTCTGTATAACGCCGCAACAGGCTGGTCGCGCATCCTGCGCAGCCACATGCGCCTGTTCGCAATCATCCTGGGCGTCGTGGGTATCATCATCGCGGCAACCAACGTCTGGGCCTTCTTCATCCAGTGGCTGTCGCTTCTCGGCATTCTTGTGCCGCCGATTGGCGCGATCATACTGGTCGACCAGTATCTGCTGCGGAAGAACTCCGAGATCGAGGCCGACTGGCGCGGCACGGCATTCTTGGCTTGGGGCTGCGGTTCGCTCGTCGCCTTCATCGTCGAATGGTATCTGCCACATCTGTCGACGGCTATCTCGGCGGGCCTAGTGGGCGGAATCGCCTACTATGTGCTGGGTTCCCTCATGGGCAACCGTACGAACGCCTAACCGTAACTGACACCGTTCGGAACGGCGCGGTCTTTCTCGCGCCGTTCCTACTTACCCCGGAGAACCACCAATGACTCTCGACTACGAAATCTTCGACCTCGGCACCTTCAAATTCCAGTGCGGTCTGGCCTTGCCAGACTGCAAACTGGCCTACAAGACCTTCGGCACGCTCAACGCCGCCAAGGACAACGTGATCGTCTATCCGACCTGGTATTCTGGACAACACTACGACAACGAATGGCTGATCGGCCCGGGTATGGCGCTCGACCCCGAGAAGTATTTCATCATCATCCCCAACATGTTTGGCAACGGACTGTCCTCCTCACCGTCGAACACGCCCGAACCTTACAATGCTGACCGTTTCCCTGACGTCACCGCCTATGACAACGTGATGGCCCAGCATCGGCTGGTGACCGAGAAATTCGGCATCGAGAAGATCCGCATGGTCACCGGCTGGTCGATGGGGGCACTGCAAACCTTCCACTGGGGCGCGCTGTTCCCCGACATGGTCGAACTGATCGCGCCGTTCTGTGGCTCGGCCAAATGCTCGCGTCATAACTTCGTTTTCCTCGAAGGGGTTAAGGCCGCGCTGCGCGCCGACGCTGCCTGGGAGAACGGGCGTTATACCTCGAAGCCAGAGAAGGGCCTACGTGCGGTTGGGCGGGTCTATGCTGGCTGGGGCTTGTCGCAAACTTTCTACCGCGAGGAACTCGACCTCAAGGCGCTTGGTTATGCCTCGCTCGAAGACTTCCTGATCGGCTTCTGGGAAGGCTTCTTCCTGCCGAAGGACGCCAACAACCTGCTGACCATGGCCTGGACCTGGCAGAACGGCGATATCAGCGACAACGAACTTTACAACGGCGACTTCAAGGCGGCGTTGGGAGCTATCAAAGCCAAGGCCTACGTCATGCCCGGCTCGACCGACCTCTATTTCCCTCCCGAGGACAGTCAGAACGAAGTAGAGAACATGCCCAACGCTGAATTCGTACCGGTGCCTTCGATTTGGGGCCACTTCGCAGGCGGCCCCGGCACCAACCCGGAAGATGTGAAGTTCATCGACGAAAAGCTCAAGGAATTGCTGGTCTCCTGATGCCGTCAATCCGAATCCCAGCATAGAATTGGAGAAAGGCGGTGCTAAGCGCCGCCTTTTTTTATTCGGCGCTATCTGCGGTGACCATTGACGTTGCCCCCTGATCCGGGCCGTTCAGGTGTAGAATCCGTTCCTGTTTCTTTCTGTTGATTTGGTTACGGTCAA
>NZ_JADMKU010000034.1 GCF_018219815.1 Thalassovita aquimarina | reverse complement strand
GTCCTATGCCTCATCTCGACAACAGGACTCGCACAGATAGCCTCAGAGCGGCAGGAGGGGATCGCCGAGGCGCTTACGCTCAATCTGAACAAGGAAGGTGTCTAGGAAACTAGGGGCACCTCAAGATTCCGGCAGGATCCCCATCCCCGGTTGAGGGCTTCAATGGGTGACTGAGTGCCCTCCACCTCACGGCTTTAATAGAATATCTGTGTCGACACGCCATGACAGATTTCTTTAAGGAGAGACAACGTGTCAGTCGAGCGGCCGAAGATGAAGCCTTCGACCCATTGGGGAAGTTGGCTTCCGGCGTCGGCATATTGCGGAATGGTGAGTGCTCCCAAATCCCTCCATTCGTCGTCCGAGTAGAGAAACGGATACTGGACCGCGGTGGCGGCAATGGTGAAGACAGGCCAGACAGGCGCGGTCAATTCGAGCCTTGTGCGACTCTCGATAGCCAGATGAGCAGTTTGCGACGCGAACGTGGCGGTCGCAACGCTGTTGCCGGCGACATCATGGGCCTATCTTACACGTGCCTCGGGTGAGATGGACAGGACATGGGAAACCAGTCGAAGATCGCGAGTTTCGCGCGGACGCATCATCAACATGTGCGGTCCGAGGGAACTCCACTTCTGTAGTGGTAAATTGTGGTGTGAACCGTATCCAGTGTGACCAACAGGATGTCTCATACTTTGAAAAATAATGACACAGGCATTGGTCAATTTTCAGCGTCGTCGCGACCCGCCTGCGCTGATAGGTGCAGCGGTACGCCACGCGTTCGATCCCTTGCAGCGTTGGCAAATCCGTTCGCCAAACCCGTCGCTCCAGAAGGAGGCCTTGCAGCGCAAACAGAACCGCTCCTTCGGGGTGTCACCAAGCGCACGGTTCGGGCTATCGATTGTAATCTCTTCGTTTTTCATTTGCTTGGCTTGCTCCTCGACCAATAGAATCCTGGTGCAATATCTGACGGAATTCATGGAGATAGCGGTGAGGGGATGTGTCGGGTTGGCATCCCTTCATTCTCAGCCACCCGAATTGCTGAAACTTCGCGGAGCAGACCTTGCGACGTCTTGCGTCCGGTTTTCCGTTCACGCGTTTTGATGTCCGACCATGACGGCCGCCCCCCAGCGTAGAGTTGGCGCAGTTGCCTTTCGGAAACGCCGTCAGCCTGCATCACAAGGCGCACCATCGGATCCGCCAGCATCTTTTCGAGGAAGAGCCGCGACAGTTCTTTTCCTGAAAGCCTGTCTTGCGCACGGGCACTGTCCAGATCGACCATAGAAACGGTCAGGGTCCGAGCGAGGCCGGGATGGGACATCCGCGGATGCAAATGAATCAGGACCGAGGCTTTCCACGTTTTAGGGTTCAGGTGATCGGGAGGTGAGCAAAGTTCTGTCTCGATGTCGTATTCACCTGCCGGGAGTGTCTCGTCGAATCCCGGAACATTGAATGGTCGGGAAAAAACTACAGTGGTCTTGCTGATTAGATTTTCCATCTAAATACTTCTCCTTTTCTGTTGCGCCAGCGGGCAGTTGCCAGCAAGCCCCCCTTGGCGGCGGGCTTCCTGGGCTTATTCGGGTCAGGCCGAGCTTTTCCCGGAACCGCCGGCATCAGCCTTGATTTCGGGCTCTTTTCGAGACGCTTCAGCTGATCTTGATTTCAGCGGAACTACCGCTCTGTCCGTCGGGTCTTTGAAAAATCCGATTTCGACACTTTCGGGTTATCCGAAAGCATTCCAGAAACTTTGTCGGGCAGAAATTTCGTTTGCAGCTGTTAAGTATATGGGGGGCGGTGTCAGTTTTACCATAGAGTAGCGCAGAATAAGACGTCGAATAGCGGTTTCGACCAGCTCTGTTTCAAGCGGAGCAACATCATACCAGCGCCGCGCGCGGGCGAGGTAGTCGAATTCCAACATCCCCTTTTAAAGTTTCTTCGCTGAAAATGATTTTTGCTACATCCGGCGCGCTCATGGCGCGCATAAGAGCGCTGTAGTTCATGCGCAGCTTCATCTCGTTCCCGACGGTAAACGAGGAATTGGTAGTATCCACGACCGTGTGATCGCTGGTCGCTCCAAGAAAATCGACTCCCGAGGGAAATCTCAGTCCCCCCGCATCCGTGTCCTGCTGCCCGATTGCAAGGATCGAGCGAATTCTCCGATCATCGTCCTGAACCAGACCAGACGCTTTGAGTGCCGAGCCAAACGTTGACGACGGCATCGATCCTGGTTTGGGCTTCGTTTCGACGACCTCGGCCACAAGCGCGAAGGCATCCGTGTGAAGCCCCTCGATTGGCTTTCCTGACAGAGGCTCGACACCCAAAAGGATCGCCTCACCCAGGCGCAGATTGTTGATACGGCCCGGCGTTCCTGCACTCAGCGCCCAAGGCAGATTGACCGAACTGCCACCTGACACCAATTCAAGGAACGGGCCGCATGATCCTTCAACTTCGCTTGCCATGCGCGAAAGCATCCCCATTGCCTCGGCGCCCGGCGCGATACCGCCCAAGCAGGCGAAATTTGCAGCAATTCCCTTGAGAGCGACGCCGGGCAACTTTGCGACCTGGGAGGCAAATGCCTCGAGGTCCTCGGGCATGAGACCATCACGCATATCTCCCATTTCGACTACCAGGACCACGTTATGCACGGCACCCCGACGCCGCGCGGCGGCGGCCAGTTCGGTGATCGTTTCCATCTGGGTGTTATAGCTGGCCTCACAGCACTGGATGATTTGTCCGACCTCACTCTGCATCGGAGTTCGGATCATCGTGATCGGACATCCGATCCCAGCCTTTCGCATTCGCACAACGTTTCTCAATCGTGCATCGGCGATGCCGATCACTCCGCCCTCCAACATCGCCTGTGCAATGTCGGGATTACCGCATACCGCCTTCGTAACACCGGTGACAGTGATCCCGCGTGACCCCAAATGCCCGACGAGGCATCGCGTATTCTGGCGGATTTTACTGAGATCAATCTCGATGCGAGGTGCGGTCATTCCGCCGCCACGAGAGGTATCGACCGCAACCGAGGATAGGCGGACAAGACCATCTCTGCCAGATGCGCCGCCGGCCTGTTGAGCGCGTCCGTGACTGGAATGCCAAGGTCGTGCGAATAGGTCCCTATCGCCGAGCCGATCTCTACTTCTGTCATCCCCTCGTGATTGATCGTCATGCCGATCACCTTTGTGTCGGCGAAGGTCTCGATAAGAGTTATCTCTTCGCTCGGATCAGGCATCGGCATATTCGGAAAATCGCAGCGATGAGCACGCTTGGGCGCGTGCTGAAGAATGACCGACAGCGGCTGGCTGCCACGTAGAATGAACGCCGATGTACAGAAGGCCGGATGACTGAGCGCGCCCTGACCTTCGATCAAAATGACGTCCGGTTGTTCGCCTTCGGATGCCGCGACAACCGCCCGCTCAAGCTCGCCACAGCAGAATTGTGGCGGCACCGCGTCCATTGCGACCCCGTATTTTGCGCCCTGCATCAAACCAGTTTGGCCGGTACCGACCAGTACCGTCCGAATGCCGCGCGCATTCAAAGCCTTTGCCAGAATGGTCGCTGTCGTCCGCTTCCCGATCGCGCAATCGGTTCCCAGAACGGCAATGCGGATCGCTTTCACATCCGCAACACTGCCGTCAAACAGACGCATGTCTTTGCTTGGCCGGGGTTTTCGGATATCGCGGATTGTGACATTGCTGGAATTGGCCGCCGCTGCGATTTCGGGATCGTCGCCAAGGTATTCGTGCAGGCCGCTGACAATATTCATGCCAAGCGCAATTGCGTCCAGCACGACATCGCGATCCGCAAGCGACAGCTTACCGTTCGACGGGGCCATCCCGTAGATCAGCGTGTCCGGGATATGGGCTTCGCGCGAAATGGCCGCCTCAAGAACCTTGAGTACAGGAATGTTGTTGCTGAGGTTGTCCAGCACCTGACCGCTATCGTGCCCGTCAAGCGCGCTATCGATAACCGACAGAATGCGGTAGGCTTGCGAGTGGCGAACGAGGCCGTTGCCTGTCTTGCCGTCGATCTGTCCGAAATTCCCTTCACAATAGACGACTGCGGTGGGAACGAGCGTGGCAAATGCCTTGCCCACGCGGTCCGGGCCAGGGCTGCGCCCGGCGGGCGGGGCTTGCGCACCTCTGACGGCGGGTTGTTTGGTTGGTGTAACAGTGTTTTTCGTTTCCATGATGGTTCCTTTCCGGGCGGCCGAACGCGCGTCGCAGGAGGATTTGCGAGGGGCGCGTTGGGACCGGCTGATTGAATTGAATTGGAGGCTGTGAGGCCTAGTCGTTCGGTATGCAGAGGTTTTTGGACCGCTGAAAGTTCCTGTCGCACTCCCACCGGTTTCCCGACCTGTCGAGATGCGCATTGGCTGGAAGCTCTATGGCGCTGCAATGATCGCCAGAGACCGCGTACCCGCGCTCGCACCTCCATCCTGAACCGTAGGCCGCATCGTCAAAGTAGGCGTGCTCGGGAATAGCCACGGCGTTACACGCTCCGTCTTTCTCGAAATATCCGCGCTCGCACGTCCATGGCTGTCCGTACCTGGCAGTATTCAGAAAGGCATGATCCGGTATGACAATGGCAACGCAGGTCTTACCTTTAGCCTCATAGCCACGGTCGCAAAGCCAAAGAGGCCCATATGAGGCATCCGTCAGATATGCGTTCGCGGGCAGGACAACTTCGATACAGGTATCGCCGACTTCCATGTAACCGCGCAGGCAACTCCAACTTCTTCCCGAAGAGTCCAGATACCCACTCTCGGGGACGGCAACCTTTTGACAAGTCGCTCCATCAGTTTCTTGAAATCCATGCAAACACTCCCATCCCGTTCCATAGCTTCGGTTCGTCGGGTAGGCGTTTTCCGGGACGGCAACAGCAACGCATTTATCGCCTACGATCCGATACGACCGGTCGCATTCCCAGCCACTGCCATAGGTTTTGGCATGGGCGTTTGCGGGCATGGGAGGATTCGCGGATTGCGAAAAAGACGGGGACGCAGTTAACATCAAAGCGGATACCACGAAGGCAAAAAACGTTGTCACCAATCGCGTGGTCCTTAGGGCCGTCATATGGTCCTGCACCGCCGAGATTGATGCGGGCGGCGATGAAGGAACTGATCTATGATGCATCCAGTTTCAGCCCTTCTATGCATGCCTTAGCGAGATCCCGGTTCGGAGCGTCGGAACCCGGTACGGTCGCCCAACCGGTCGCCATGACGGCATCGCGCCGCTTGTAGGTTGCCGCCTCTCGGATCGCCGCGAGCTTTGCGACACGTTCATTGTCGGTCCGGGACATGTCGAGGCAGACGGGTACCAGCGCCGCGATGACTTCGTCATGGGCCATCGCGTTGGCCATCTTGTTCGCACCGCCGCCAGTCATCCATCCGCCCCAGGAAAATCCGACGATGCCGATAAATGCCGCGCCCATCAACGCGCCGTAGATACCGGGTTTCAGCCATTCGGGAGTGTTCATATCAGGTCCTCCAGCGGAGAAAGCGCCGCTTCGCTATTTTTTCTTGTTTCAGAATTGACCCGGTCACGGCCAAGCGCCCATTCCAGGTCCTTCTCATTGGTCAAGCGCAGTTCGGTTCGGCCAACTTGGCTCCCCTTTCCCGAAACCGTCAGATAAGTCGCGGTTCGTCGATAGGCCTCAAAGCTGACACCCAACAGCAGCTCTTCCTCGACGACTATTTGATACTCACCGGGCGGTAACTCATCCGGGTAGCCCGGCAAGGTGAACGCTTTGGCGAACGTCAGCATCGATCTAGACGACCTCGTCCCCATCTTTGGCCTCCGTAAAAGTTCTGTGGGTTTTCCCCTGTCATCCACCGCAGAGCGCATCTGAAACGATGCCCCGGCAAGGTGTGGCACTTTGCATGACTTTAGTTCGAGACCGGCAGGAACATGCTGATCGAAGTTAGCCCCAGCCGCATTCTTTTCTGTCAGAAGACGAGCACAGCGCACCGCAGTTGAAGGATGAGTATTGAGGCGATGTCCCCATGCTGAAGCATGTTTGCGCGCCTTGAGAACGTTGCCCGTGTAATAACGGCGGTTCCGAATTCAGCATACGTCCTTGTGGTCGCATCTTCGGTGCAATTCATCCCCAAAATCCAGACGAAAAAAAGGAAATGCCGATGTCCAGATTAGACGTTCTTCACCCGGACGGGAGCGACTTCGATCCGTTTTTGTTCGCCGACGTAGGCAAAGACAGAGCCGGGACGGTTGTGACCCTATTGTCGGCACTGGCAAGGCTCGGGCTGGACCCTTGGAAAGAGGCCGCTGAACTTGCCATCTTGGGGCGGGCTGCTGCGCAGGCCCGACTTGAGGCACATCTTTCACGGTTCAAAGATGTGCCGGCGCTTCGCATTGAAAGCGGCATTGTGGCGGCAAGGCTGACGTTGCTATTGCCAGAACGCGCGTCGCAGCACGTTTCGAAACTGTCCGAGGCTGTGGAATATAACGGCCCCAAGAGCTCCATCGGGTGGATACTCGCCGCCCTCTTAGGTGTTCTAGTTCTGGCGAGGCTCTATTTACTGGCTCAATCGGGCTAACGCCCACGAACCAACCTGGCACCGAAGACAGGACCAATTTTCGCATTGGGAGCAACTGGCCATGCATGACAACGCAGATCTTTGGCATTTGGAAGAACGGTTCTGGACCAGCGGACTGGACAGCATCCGAGCGTCGACAGAAAAAGATGCTATCATGATTTTTCCCTATCCTGTCGGCATCCTTCAGGGCGACCGGTTATGGGATCATCTGAAGCGGAGGACTGGCTGGCGTTCGGTCGAAATGACGGATCGAAGCACGAGGCATCGCGGCGCACTTGCTGTTCTTGCTTATCGTGTCTCGGCTGAGAAGGCTGACGTGCCGATCTATGAGGCGCTCTGTGCGTCTACCTATTTGCACGATGAAGATAAGTGGCTTCGGATATCGCATCAGCAAACCCCTGTCGTGTGAAGTGGCACAGCCACTCGCCCAATTTGGCCGTGCTCTGCCTCATGTCTTTCGCCGTGCAGTTTCCAAGCAACGGCGGCCCATCTGAAATTGGCCTCACTTTCTTTGATCCGCCTTTGATATCGCTCCGGGCTAACCTGCGTCAGTACGACGTGGTCCGGAAGTCGATTAGGTGACACGTGTCCGCCGTATATTTGGTTGGCATTGCTTTTCCGAGTACCTGAGAGGCGCGGGAAATATGCAGATCCTCATACGAACTGCATGTATTTCGCGCCTCTTATTCCCGGAACGTCCAGGAAAGGACACTCCAATGAATGAAGAAAACATGACCGTTAAGCACATGACATCCGTCAAAGCTGCCTGGGACAAGGCGCCAACCGGTCCCAAGAAGGACGCGGCCTTGAAACACTATCAAGCCGCTGAAAAGGCCCACGAGGCCGAGAACGACGAAGAGGCGCACAACGAACTCAAGGCGGCCGGCAGAGCGCTGGTATGATCCATTAGCCGCGACCCTGACCAAAGTCGCCCAAAGTCTGGCTGCGGGCAGCCACGTTATTTCAGGAGCGGCCCGGTCTGATCCAGATACGCCGGATCGAAATCCGCCAGTTCGACCAGTCCCTCATAGTTCTCAATCGTCACAAGGCCGTTCCGAAACGTAACCAGCCTGTCCTCCCTGAGCTTCCGCAGCACGCGGTTGACGTGAACGGCGCTCAGCCCCAATGCGTCGGCGAGATGATATTGCGTCAGTGGGCAGGCATAGCCAGCTCTGCTTCCCATCCCGACGAGCGACAACCTTGCCCCGAGTTCAAGCAGGAAATGCGCCATTCGCGCGTCCGCATCGCGCCGTCCCATCCCGACCAGATGTTCGACCACCATCGCTTCGTCCCGTGACACCGCCCAAAGGATGGCGGTGGCAAGTCGTGGCGTTTGCGCAAAGGCCTCCAGAAGGTCACTGACAAAAACTTCAGCTGCCTGAATATCCACGATCGGCTCGATGCCATGATCAGACGTGTGCAACAGCACGCTGCGCAGCCCAAGGAAATCCCCCGGTATCTGGAAATCGACGATCTGCCGCGATCCATCAGGCTGAATCTTGTAAGAAACAGCCCAACCCGCTGCCAGAATATAGGCCGACTGTTCCGATTGTCCTTGGTGAACAAGGTCACGACCAGCGGCGAAGGACTTTCGGCGCTGGTGCAACCGTTGCAGCACGGCGAGCTCGACCTCCGACAAAGCGACAAATGCGGAGAGTTTTCGCGTAAGCGGACTGCTTTCTATGGACTTCAATGGCGCCTCCCAACCCGGCGGAGAACCCAAAAAAGAATTCTGCGCAGAGACTGCTTTCGATCAGTTCAACATACAACAATTCCTGTGAAGATGGTGGAAATCATCAGGATCTCGCCTGATCCACTAGCTGCAGGAGGTATAACCCCGATGTCAGGTCAGACGGACTATTCGGGCATGGCTGCCCTCTCGATCTGTGAGGCTCTCCTGCTTGCCATCCACGACCACAAACTTCTTCCCGAACGCGAGGTCGTGGGCGTGCTGCGCGATGCCGCGGCGGCCCATGAGAACGCCGGGGTGTCAAAGGCGGAGAAGGAAATGCATCGAGCCATTGCCGACTTGATCAACCATATCATTATTGACGGCAACCTGGCCCGCCGCTCGTGACGGAGACATCGCCCGATACCGACAAATCGTTTCAGACAACACGCGGCTGCTGCGTGACAACGTCCTGCGGCCAAGCCCCCGCCAGCGGCTTGCCGGGCCTTTGACCGGCAACCCAAAGCGGTCGTCAGGAGCTTTGCGCAGCTTCAAACCGGCAGCGAATGCCAGCTGCGCGGTCAGAGTGTGTTTCCAGAGGCCTTCAGCCTCGAACTAAAAGAGCGCCTTGAGAAGGCTACGCCGCCTCAGGAACGCTGGCGAAGAGGCTCAGTTGCAACCAGTTGGGGAGCATCAGAGGTGGAATCGCGGGTGTTGTCCGGGTTGAAGCCGCGCCTGCTGTCTCCGGACCTGCTGGGACATTTCGTGGAGGAATACTGCAAGGCCTTCAACGAGGCGGCCGCGGGTTTCTCCCATGAGCGGCGGAAGGCAGAGACATCTCTCAAAAAGATCGAGAGCAAGATCGATGGCATCATGAAGGCGATCGAGGACGGCATGTACCATGCCTCGATGAAGGCCAAGATGTCGGAGCTGGAGACCGAGAAGGCCCATCTGCTCGCCATCGTCGAGGAAAGCCCGGAGGCCCCCTGCCCAGCGGCTGCATCCGAGCCTGTCCGCACGCTACCGGGAGCTGATCGAAGATCTGGCCAACGCCCTGAACGCACAGAGCGTGAAGGCCGAAGCAACGGCGGCCCTGCGCGGGTTGATTCCCGAAGTTCGGATGATCCCGGACGTCGACGCGCCTGGCGGCCATCACATTGAACTTACGGGAGAACTGGCGGCCATCCTGGCATTGGGGGAGGTCCAAACGACAAAGCCCCCGCTGTTTGCGAGGGCCGGGTCGGAAACGTTGGTAGCGGGGGCAGGATTTGGACACTGTTTGATCCGATCCGGATAACGCGCGCCGCTCTGACTACACACAGCCTCCCCAGGACATGAAGGTCCACAGAACGCCCAATATATCGAATTCCGTGCGGATTACTTACGTCTGTTTTCCGCCCGAACACTACTACATCTCATGCTTCGGCTAGCGTGTCGCGATGCTGGTAGACGATGTCGCGACAGAATTCCGCAACGGCCTGGATGCGGCGTGAGTGCACGAGATCGGACTGTGTTACGAGCCAAATCGCCTGATCGATGCCAAGTTGACTATCGATGCAGAGCAGCCCTTTCGATCGTGCCAGAAAATGGGGCAGGATCGCGATGCCCACCCCATCTGCGCAAGCCGCAAGCTGTGTTCCGAGGCTTGTTGTACTTAGGGCAGGCGCGCGTCCTTGCAGCCGGCTTTCCATCCATTGCGCGGCAGGCAGGTAGGCCTGAGCTTCGCTCCAAGTGATAAAGTCGTCCGCGTCGAAATCCGCCGTATCCGGGTTGCTCATCCTGTGCGTCATGTAGCTGTCGGAGACATAAAGGCCGTACCCCAGTGTACCCAACCGCTGAAGTGTCACATGGCCCCGGTCCGGTTTGACCATGCGCAACGCAAGATCGGCGTCCCGGCGGTGCAAGTTAACGGTAGCGATGTCCGTCACCAGATCGATTGATAGCTGCGGATACTTGGCGCGAAACTTGGGCAGTTCGGGCAGGATTAGGCCGGTTGCGAGGTTTTCGGCTGTCGCCAGGCGTACTCGTCCCGAGACTTCCGGGCTTTCCGTCATTCCAGAGGCCAGTGACCGCGCAGCCGCCTCCATCTCTTCGGCGCTTTCGACCATCGCAGCGCCGTCTTCAGTCAGACGATAACCCGTTTGCTGGCGCAGAAAAAGCGGCCGTCCTATAGATGCCTCCAGTCGCTCGATCCGGCGAGAAACCGTGGCAAGGCCAAGCCGCAGGTGCTTGGCAGCCCCGCTTAGCGTACCCTCCCGGCTGATCGCCAGAAAGATGCGCAGGTCGTCCCAGACAATGTTGCCATCGGCTTCCTTCTTTCCGCTCACGGAAATCAGATCCCCATTTCAGCGCCTATAATCCGCTTTTGGGAAAGCCATACTTTCAGCAGAAGCACAACCACACGAAAGGAAAAGAAGGTGAAAAAGCGGAAGCTGGCAGACGGGTTCGAAGTGTCCGCGCTTGGACTGGGCTGCATGGGCATGAGCGAATTTTACGGGCCGCGGAATGACGAGACATCCCTCGCGGTGCTGCACGAAGCCTTGGATCTGGGGATCAATTTTTTCGACACGGCTGACACGTATGGCCCCCACCACAACGAAGAACTTCTGGGACGCTTCCTTTCCCAGAGCGACGCCCGCTCTGAGGTAAAGATCGCGACCAAATTTGGCATTGTCCGCAAGCCCGGCGAATACGCCCGCAGCTTGGACATGCGCCCCGACTATGCGCGTCAGGCATGCGAGGCATCGCTGAAGCGTCTCGGGATAGAAAGGATTGATCTCTACTACGTTCACCGCGTGAACCCGGCTCAGGACATCGAGGAGACGATGGGTGTACTTTCTCAGCTCGTCGACGAGGGCAAGATCGATCGTATCGGCCTTTGTGAGGTGAGCGCGCCGACACTACGTCGCGCTCATGCCGTACATCCCGTAACGGCCGTGCAGACGGAGTATTCGCTCTGGTCACGCGGGATCGAGGCAGAGGTTCTGCCCACATGTCGTGACCTCGGCATTGGCTTCGTCGCATATTCGCCCCTCGGGCGCGGGTTCCTGACCGGCCGCTTCCAAGAGGTGGAAAATTTCGGGGACGAGGATGCCCGAGGCCTTCTGCCCCGATTCCAGGAAGACGCACTGCGAAAGAACCTCCGGATTGTGGAGGCCGTGCAGACCGTGGCGCAGCAGAAGGAGTGTACGCTTGGGCAACTCGCCCTCGCATGGCTGCTCGCGCAGGGCGAAGACATCGTGCCCATCCCGGGTACCAAACGGTTGCGCTACCTCATAGAAAATGCAGCGGCAGTCGACCTGACCATGACAGCGGCAGAGCAACAATATCTGGATGATCTACTTTCCAGCATCCCGGTGACCGGAGAACGATATACCGAAGAAGGGATGAAAGGCGTCAACGTATAACGCCCGGCGAAAAAATTCTGGAGCTGCTTACGCGGCTAGCATGTTCGTTCATGCGGGCGTTCGCGCCTGCGTGAACGCTATCACAGGAATACGTAAGGCGTTGAGTGGGGCACATCACCTCAAGCGCTTCGGGACCGCCTCAGAGATACCATCATACCAGCGATAGAATATGATCTTGGGAATGCCCGGCCTGTCCAGCCTGCGCTTGATCGGCAGTTTCGGCTACTTAGCAAACCAGATGATCTCGAACTTCTCGGATGCGGGGCACCTCGCTCTATGTCGTCGCGCGTGCTGTATCGCCCGCGGCTGCTTATTCCCGGCCTCTAGGGCCTCCGTTGACCAGTTGTAAAAAAGGCTTTGAGCAACCCCGCTCACGGCAATACAACTCAGCATCGCTGTCCTCGCACTGCTGGCCGCCCAGCACGATTCTGATCTTCTCGTCTGCCGAATATTGTTTGTGGGTCGCCAGGCGGATGTCCCTAACACCCTTCTCATCGTGGCTTTTACGTGCTCCGGGGTTCTGCCTCATCTTCAATCCTTGGCAGTTGAGATGAGGCAGGAACCCTCTCGTATCAAATTGTCTTAAACTGCCCCATTGATGCTGACGCTAGATAAAATCCGATCATGTTTCGTTTGTCTTGCGACAGATCGGACATCGGATCAGAACGGATAGTGTTGTGCGGGATCTTCGATCGTAACCCATCGGGTGGATGTGAAACTTTCCACCCCGGCCTTACCGCCAAAGCGCCCGTATCCGCTGTCTTTGGTACCTCCAAATGGCATCTGAGCTTCGTCTCCAACGGTCGGACCATTAATGTGGCAGATGCCACTGTCGATCTGATCGGCGACGGCCATTGCACGTTGGATGTTGCCACTATAGACGGCGGCAGAAAGACCATAGGCCGTATCATTGGCCACACGAACAGCCTCAGCATCGTCTTTCACACGAACGATCGGCTTGACCGGCCCGAAGCTCTCCTCTTCGTAGATGCGCATCTCGGGTGTCACGCCATCCAGCAAGGTCGCCTTCACGATGGTGCCATCACGGCTACCGCCCGCAACAATCTTTGCACCTTTTGCGACCGCGTCCTCGATAAGAGCATCCATCTTTTCAGCAGCTTCCATTGTCACGAGCGATCCAAGTACAACCTTGTCACGTGGGTTCCCCGCAGGCAGCGCATTGGCCTTTGCAGCAAACGCTTCGACGAATTTGTCTGCAATGCCCTCGTGAACGATAAAGCGCTCTGTCGACATGCAAATTTGCCCCTGGTTCATGAATGCGCCGAATGCCGCACCATTCACGGCCCCTTCTAGGTCAGCGTCATCAAGAATGACCATCGGTGCTTTCCCACCAAGTTCCAGAAGCACGGGCTTCAACTGCATCGCTGCCTTTTGCGCGATGATCCGACCGACAGTTGTGGAGCCGGTAAAATTGATATGCCGAACCTCTGGAGCTGAGATCAACGCCGAAACAACATCCGCTGCGTCTTCGGGGGCGTTTGTCACAACATTCATCACCCCGTCAGGGAAACCCGCTTCCTTAAACGCCTGACCAATGGCCAAATGCGTTGCCGGACACAGCTCAGACGCTTTCAGGATCGCCGTATTGCCACATGCAATGGCAATGGCCACCGCCCGTACACCAAGAATGACGGGGGCATTCCAAGGTGCAATACCAAGGCAAACGCCCAGCGATTTGCGCTGTGCCATGGCAAGTGTTCCGGGCTTATCGGAAGGGATGATTTCGCCAGTGATCTGGGTTGTCATTCCGGCGGCTTCCCGCAAGATTCCGGCGCTCAGCATACAATTGAAAGCAGCCCAAGCACCCGTTGCGCCGGTCTCTGCGATCATCAAGCCGACGATCTCGTCGGTCTTAGCCTCCAAAGCATCTGCCGCCTTGAATAAAAGGGCACGACGCTCGCCCGGACCAGTTTTTGACCACGCCGGATACGCGGCTCCCGCAGCTTTGGCTGCTTTCAGTGCGTCTTCAACCGAAGCAGCAGCGACCGTTGTCGCCACTTCTCCAGTCACCGGATCAATGCGATCAAACTTTTTATTTCCTTCAGCGGCCTCTTCTGCACCACCGATCAGCATGTGGAATGTCATTGATATTCTTCTTTCTTAGGGTCAGGACCCATTGATTTCCGCCGGGTGGCGTGATTCACCGTTCGAAAAACGAGCGGTAAAATGTCTGAC
>NZ_JADMKU010000033.1 GCF_018219815.1 Thalassovita aquimarina | reverse complement strand
CGAAATCGGCGGACAGGATCGACGGCGCGATCTTCAGGGAACGGTCGAAAGTCATCTCAGGTCTCTCCTTTGAGGGGGCGGAAAAGCATCCCTTTCCGCCCCGACGGGATCAGGCCGCGGAATTGATCCGCAGTGCTTCGCGCCAATTGGGATACAGTTTGTCCGCATCACTGGTGAAGCTTTCGAAGGCGCGGGCGAATTCCTTGTGATCCTTGGCGAATTCAAGCGGATCGGCGCCCTCTTTCCAGCACTGTTCGGCCTGCCGCAGCGAGATCGCACCGGACGCGGCCCCGTCGATATGCCCGAAGCTGCCGCCACCGGCGGTCATCACCAGGTTGGAATGGCCCAGGTTTTCGAAGAAACCGGGCATCCGCAGTGCGTTCATCCCGCCCGAGATGATCGGGGTGGTCGGCGCCATCCCGTGCCATTCCTGATGGTAATAGGGGCCGTCGGCGCTGTCTTCGGTGATCATGTAGGCGATCGCCCGGTCGCTGGCTTCGCCTTCCATCTTGCCAAAGCCCATGGTGCCCACGTGGATACCCGACGCCCCCTGCATCCGCGCCATTTTCGACAGCACGAAGGCGGTGTAGCCGCGTTGCGTCTGCGGTGAGGTCACGGCGCCGTGGCCGGCACGGTGATAATGCAGGTACTGGCGCGGGAACTGGCGCCGCGCGGTGGTGATCGCCGCCGGACCGGTGACATAGCCATCGACGAGGAAGGCCACGTGATCGGCATTTTCCGCGAAGGTTTGCAGGATGAATTCGGCGCGCGCGATCATTTCGAACGGGTCGTCGGCGGTGATATTGGCCGAAAACAGCTTGGCCTGGCCGGTTGCGTCCTGCGCCCGCTTCATCGCGTCCGCGACCAGGGTGATGGTTTCCTTCATCGGCGCGAAGGTCTGGTTGCCCTGCGGTTCGTCGTTCTTGATGAAATCGCCGCCCAGCCAGAAATCATAGCAGGCATCGGCGAAGGGCTGCGGCCGCAGGCCCAGCTTGGGCTTGATGATGGTGCCGACGACGAAACCGCCATCGACATTCGGCCGGCCCAGCACCCGCCACATGTCGGCGATGGTGGTCGAGGGGCCGTCGAACAGGCGCAGATAGGCGGGCGGCACGTAGAAATCGTGCATCTTGGCGTATTCCACGTCGCCCATGCCCTGATTATTGCCGATGGCCAGCGTCAGGAAGGAACAGATCATCGCGCGGCCATCGGTGATGTTGCGGTCGAACAGGTCAACCGGATAGGCGATTTTCATCAGCTCCTTGCCCGGGTCGATTTCATAGACCAATGCATCAACGCCACGCGTGAAATCGTCGGTGGTCGACACATCCACATTGGTACCGGTGGAGCTTTCCGCGGCGAAGTGGGCGGCGGTTTCCAGGTAGCCGTAGCCGGATTTCGGCTTCATGTGATAGGCGACGAGCACATGGCGGCCACCGGCGATCAGTTGGGCTTCGTCCAGGTCGAGCCGGGCATAGCGGTTTGATTGGTCCATTTCAGGGTTCTCCTCGGTTAAGCGGCCGCTTGAGAGCGGGCGGTTTGGGGCGACAGGCTGCCATCGGCGTAACGTCGGGCCATGTCATCCAACGGAATGGGTTTGATCGAAGCGGCGTGACCGGCGGTGGCGAAGCGTTCGAACCGGTCGCGGCAGAGCTCTTCCAGCGCGTCCATCGCCGGGATCATGAATTTGCGCGGATCGAACTCGGAGGGCTTTTCCTGCGCGATCTTGCGGAACTGGCCGGTCATCGCCATCCGGCAATCGGTGTCGATATTGACCTTGCGCACGCCGATCTTGATGCCCTTTTCGATTTCCTCGACCGGCACGCCATAGGTTTGCGGCATCTCGCCGCCATAGGCGTTGATGATGTCCTGCAGATGCTGCGGCACAGAGCTCGAGCCGTGCATCACCAGATGGGTGTTGGGCAATTTCTTGTGGATCGCCTCGATCGTGGCCATCGACAGGATGTCGCCGGTGGGTTTGCGGCTGAACTTGTAGGCTCCGTGCGAGGTGCCGCAAGCGATGGCCAGTGCATCGCATTCGGTTTTCAGAACGAAATCGACCGCCTGATCGGGATCGGTCAGCAACTGGTCCTGGCTCAGTTTGCCGACCGCGCCGGATCCGTCCTCTTCGCCGGCCTCACCGGTTTCCAGGCTGCCCAGAACGCCCAGTTCGCCCTCAACGCTGGCGCCGACCCAATGAGCGGCGTCGCTGACGCGCTTGGTGATGTCGACGTTGTAGTCGTAGGAGGCGGGCGTCTTCATGTCCGCTTCCAGCGAACCGTCCATCATGACGCTGGTGAACCCGTGACGAATCGCGCTGAGGCAGGTGGCTTCGTTATTGCCATGGTCCTGGTGCAGGCAGACCGGCACCTGGGGGTACATTTCCACCAGCGCGGTGACCATGTGGCGCAGCATGATGTCGCCGGCATAGGACCGTGCGCCGCGGCTAGCCTGCAGGATCACCGGCGCATCGGTCTTGTACGCCGCCTGCATGATCGCAAGCCCCTGTTCCATGTTGTTGATGTTGAACGCTGGCACGCCGTAGCCCTGTTCGGCAGCGTGATCCAGAAGCTGTCTGAGTGTGATGAATGCCATTTGCTTCCCTCCTTCAGATGGCGTCAGGCCAAAAGACGGCCCAGATGGGCGGCATTGTCGGCCATGCGACAGGAAAACCCCCATTCGTTATCATACCACGCCAGCACCCGAACCAAGCGATCCCCGATGACCTTGGTCTGATCGCTGGCGAAATTGCACGAATGGGTTTCGTGATTGTAATCGATCGAAACCTTCGGTTCGGTTTCATAGCTGACGATGCCGCGCATGCCGTTTTCGGCGGCTTCGGCCATGATCGCGTTGATATCCTCGGCGCTCACCGATTTGCCGGGGCGGAAAGTCAGGTCGACCGCGCTGACATTCGGGGTCGGCACCCGGATCGCCGATCCGTCGAGCTTGCCCTTCAGTTCCGGTAGCACCTCGCCGATGGCCTTGGCCGCGCCGGTCGATGTCGGGATCATCGACATTGCGGCGGCGCGGGCGCGATACAGGTCCTTGTGGCGGCGGTCCAGCGTCGGCTGATCGCCGGTATAGGAATGCACCGTGGTCATGATGCCCGACTCAATCCCGATCGCGTCATTCAGCGCCTTTGCCATCGGGGCCAGGCAATTGGTGGTGCAGGATCCGTTGGAAATGACCGTGTCGCTGGCCAGCAGGTCGCGGTGGTTCACCCCGAACACAACGGTCCGGTCGACGCCCTTGGCCGGGGCCGAGATCAGCACCGATTTCGCGCCCTGTTGCAGGTGGACCCGGCTTTGGTCCTTGGAATTGAACTTGCCGGTGCATTCCAGAACCACGTCGACGCCGGACCAGTCCAGATCGGTCGGCTCATAGGTGGAAAACACCTTGATCGGGCCGTTACCGACATCGATGCTGTCGCCTTCGACCCGGATGTCGCCGGGGAACCGGCCATGCACCGAATCGTAGCGCAGCAGATGCGCCGTGGTCTCGATCGGGCCGGTGGCGTTGATCGCGACGACCTCGATATCGTTGCGGCCGCTTTCGGCGATGTGGGAAAAGGTGCATCGCCCGATGCGTCCGAATCCGTTGATGGCTACTTTGATCGTCATGTCGTCCTCGTTTCTTGCGGTCACAGAAGGGCCAGCGCCATGTCGGCGGCGGCCTGCGGCGTGATGCCGAAATGTTCATAAAGCGCGGGCGCAGGGGCGGAGGCGCCGAAGCTGTCCATGCCCACGAACCCGTCCTCTGGGCGCAGCATCTGGCCCCAGCTCATCCGCACGGCGGCCTCGATCCCGACGCGCGGGGCGCCGCCCAGCACTTCGGCGCGATAGGCGTTTTCCTGCGCGGCGAACAGCTCGAAGCTCGGGGCGGACACCACCGCCGCCTGCACGCCCTTTTCGGCCAGCAGATCGGCGGCCTTCAGCGCCAGTTCCACCTCGGACCCGGTGGCGATGAGGGTGACGTCGCGCCTGGGCGTCTCGCGCAGCACATAGGCGCCGCGCGCTGTCAGGTTCGCATCCGTATGCGCGGTGCGCAGGATCGGCAGGCCCTGACGCGACAGGCACAGCACCGTCGGCGTGGCTTCCGACCCGGCTGCGATCTGCCAGGCCTCGGCGGTTTCCACCGCGTCGGCGGGGCGGATCACGTTCAGGTTCGGCATGGCGCGCAAGCTGGCGATGGTTTCCACCGGCTGATGTGTCGGGCCGTCTTCGCCCAGACCGATCGAATCGTGCGTCATCACGTAGGTGACCGGCACTTCCATCAGCGCCGACAGGCGGATCGCGGGGCGGCAGTAATCGGCAAAGACCAGGAAGGTACCGCCATAGGGCACGAAACCGCCGTGCAAAGCGATGCCGTTCATCGCCGCCGCCATGCTGTGTTCGCGGATACCGTAATGGATGTAATCGCCGCCGTAATCGGCGCTGCTGACCGGGCGCATGTCGCTGGTGAGCGTGTTGTTCGACCCGGTCAGGTCGGCCGAGCCGCCAACCGTGTTGGGCAGGGTGGCGTTGACCACCTCCAGCGCCATTTCGCTGGCCTTGCGGGTGGCGACCTTGGGCCGATCCGCCGACAGCTGGGCCTTGTAGGCATTCATCGCGGCATCAAGCGCGGCCATGTCCGGTGCGGCGAGGGATTTTGCGAAATCACCCTTGGCGGGCGATGCGTCCAGCCGGCCCTGCCAGGCGGCGCGCTGCTTGGCGCCGTTTGCAGCGATCCGTTCCCAGGCGGATTTCACCTCGCCCGGAACCTCGAAGGCGGGATAGGGCCAGTCCAATGCCTCGCGCGTCGCGGCAACCTCGTCCTCGCCCAAGGGCGATCCATGCACCTTGTGGCTGCCGCCCTTGTTGGGGGCACCCTTGCCGATCACGGTACGGCAGGCGATCAGCGACGGCTTGTCATTGGCGCGGGCCATTTCGATCGCGGTGGCGATGGCGTCATGGTCATGGCCATCAATCGATTGCACATGCCAGCCAGCCGCCTTGAACCGCGCCTGCTGATCCATCGAGGTGGACAGGTCGGTCGATCCGTCGATGGTGATCTTGTTGTCGTCCCAGAACACCACCAGCCGGCCCAGCTTCATGTGCCCGGCGAAATCGATGGCTTCGTGGCTGATGCCTTCCATCAGGCAGCCGTCACCGGCCAGGACATAGGTCCAGTGATCGACCAGATCGTCGCCGTAGCGGGCATTCTGCATCCGTTCGGCCAAGGCCATGCCGACCGCAGTGGCGATGCCCTGCCCCAGCGGGCCGGTCGTCGTCTCGATCCCCTTGGCATGGCCGTATTCGGGGTGCCCGGCGGTGCGGTATCCCATCTGGCGGAAGTTGCGCAGCTGGTCCATGTCCATGTCGTCATAGCCCAGCAGGTGGTTGATCGCGTAGACCAGCATCGATCCGTGCCCGGCGCTCAGCACGAAGCGGTCGCGGTCCGGCCATTTGTGATCGGCGGGGTCGATCCGCATGAAGCGGTTGAACAGAACGGTGGCCACGTCGGCCAGCCCCATCGGCGCGCCGGGATGGCCGGAATTGGCGGCCTGCACGGCATCCATCGCCAACACGCGGATGGCATTGGCCATGACCTGTTCGGATACGGAAACCTTGCTTTGCAAATTCATCTCGGATCTCCTCAGGCGCGTTTGGATTCGCTGACCAGGCGGTGGATCATCGGGGTAAAGATCAGCTGCATCGCCAGGTCCATCTTGCCGCCGGGAATGACGATGGAATTGGCGCGGCTCATCCAGCTGCCCTGGATCATCGAGGTCAGGTAGGGGAAATCGATGCCGCGCGGGTTCTTGAAGCGGATCACCACCAGGCTTTCGTCGGCGGTCGGGATCCAGCGGGCGCAGAACGGGTTCGAGGTGTCGACCACCGGCACGCGCTGGAAGTTCACGTCGGTTTCGACGAATTGCGGGCAGATGCAATGCACATAGGCATGCATCCGGCGCAAGATGGTGTCGGTGACGGCCTCGGTGGTATAGCCGCGCTTGGCCTTGTCGCGGTGGATCTTCTGTGTCCATTCCAGATTGATCACCGGCACCACGCCGATTTTCAGATCGGCATGCTGCGCCAGGTTCACCTCGTCATTGACCACTGCGCCGTGCAGCCCTTCGTAGAACAGCAGGTCGGAATCGTCCTCGAACGGGGCCCAGTCGGTGAAGGTGCCTGGGGCCGATCCCCAACGTTCGGCCTCGTCGTCGTCATGCACGTAGTGACGGGTTTCGCCCTTGCCGGTTTCGCCGTAGGTGCGGAACACGTCTTCGAGCTTCTTCAACTCGTTGGCGTCGTAGGAAAAATGGCTGAAGGTCTGGTCGCCCTCGGCATAGCGGCGTTCCAGTTCCGCCTTCATCGCAGCGCGGTCGTACCGGTGGAAGGCGTCGCCCTCGATCGACACCGCGTTAACTCCCTCGCGGCGGAAAATCTGGTCGAAGGTGGACTTGACGGTGGTGGTGCCGGCGCCGGAAGACCCGGTCACCGAAATGATGGGATGTTTCTTGGACATTCTGGATTTCCTCAGGCGCGGAACAGGCCGCGATTGCCAAACAGGGCGGAGACTTCTTCTTCCGGCAGGTCGTGATAGGCGCAGACGCGGCTGACCTTTTCGCCCGATCCGAAGACCAGCGGCGTGCGGGCATGCAGCGTGTCGGCCCGCTGTCCCAGCAAACGGTCGCAGCCCGATGTCGCCTGTCCGCCCGCCTGTTCCACCAGCATCGCGATGGGCGCGCATTCATAGACCATGCGCAAACGACCGTGTTCGTACCCGGGGCGGTTGTCGGAGGGATACAGAAAGATACCGCCCCGGGTCAGAATGCGGTGGGTTTCAGCGACCAGCGAAGCCACCCACCGCATGTTGAAATTCTTGTCGCGCGGGCCTTCCTTGCCGGCGAGACAATCGTCGATATAGGCGCGGATCGGTTTCGACCAATGCCGGTAGTTCGACGCGTTGATGGCGAATTCGTTGGCGCCTGCGGGGATGGTCAGCCGTTCGGCCGCCAGTTTGAACATGCCGTCCAGCGGATCACGCACATATTGCAGCACGCCGTCGCCGAAGGTGACCATCAGCGTGGTTTGCGGCCCGTAGATCAGGTAGCCCGCCGCGATCTGTTCGTCGGTGTCGCGCAGGAAACTGTCCTCGGCGCCGTCCTTGGCCTCAAAGATCGAAAAGATGGTGCCGATCGACACGTTCACGTCGATATTGGACGATCCGTCCAGCGGATCGATGGCCAGAGCGTAGCGGCCGGAGGGGTCCAGTTCCTGCACCGTTTCGCGTTCTTCCGAAGCGTAGTGGCGCACGCCGGTGCCGGTCAGGGCGCGGGCAAAGGCCTTGTCGGCGATCACGTCCAACGCTTTCTGGGTGTCCCCGTCGGCATTCGATCCCAGTTCGGCACCAAGCCGTTCCTCCAGCGGACCGCGGGCGATCTGCACGCTCAACTCCGATCCGATGCGGCACAGCGCCCCGATCACCGGGCGCAGCGCCACCGGGATGTGTTCCGTTTCGATGTAAGATGTTTCTGTCATCCCCAAAACCTCGCCCTCCTCCGGCAGTGGATGGGATTGTTCTTGTGCAGGAATGACGATAAGAAAATTTAATCTTTTTAAATTCGTCTTAGGAATTTTTGAATGCGGAACCTCAAGGGGCTGACCTTCAAACAGTTGCGGGCGCTGGAGGCGGTGGTCGAACACGGTACCATCGCGGCGGCGGCGGACGTGTTGTCATTGTCTTCGCCGGCAGTGCATAGCCAGTTGAAATTATTGGAAGATAATTCCGGCGTCCCGCTGGTCGAACGGGATTTGTCGGGGCAATTCCAAGCCACGCAGGAAGGCCGGATCCTGATCGATGCGTTCGAAAAAGCCTGGGGGGCGCTGAGCCGCGCCGCCGAGGATATCGAGGCCGTGCGACGTGGCGCCGCAGGGCGCGTGGTGCTGGGTGTGGTCAGTACCGGCAAGTATTTCGCCCCCGGAATCGTCGCCCGCCTGAAGGACCTGCATCCCGAGATCGAGATTCGCCTGATCGTCGGCAACCGCAACGAAATCATCGAAGGGCTGGAAGCCGAACGCATCGACATCGCCGTGATGGGGCGCCCACCCCGGCAACCCGACGTGACCGCCCAACCGCTGGGGCCGCATCCGCATGTCCTGATCGCCAAGCCCGACCACCCGCTGGTCGGCGCGGGCAAGGTGCGCAAGGCCGATATCTTGGCGCAGCATTTCCTGATGCGCGAAGAAGGCTCGGGCACCCGTATCCTGACGATGCGCTATCTCGACCGGTTGGGTCAGGGCAAGGTCTATGACTTCACCGAAATGGGCAGCAACGAAACCATCAAGCAATCGGTGATCGCGGGACTGGGCGTGGCGCTCTTGTCGGCCCACACGGTGATCGACGAACTGTGTTCCGGGCGGTTGGCGATCATCCGTGCCGAGGGCCTGCCGATCATGCGGCACTGGTTCGTTCTGCACCGGTCGCAGCAGCGGCTTACCGGCGCGATGCAGGTGGTCTGGGACGAAATCCGCACCCATGCACAAGACATGATCCGGTCCGAGGAAGTGGCGGAGGCGATCACGGACTAAGCGCGCCCGGTCTCAGGCCTCCCCGGCCTTGACGGCGACCGACCCGGCGCCCCAGGCGGCCAGGAAAATCAACGCCATGGGAATCCACAAACCCAGCGGGCTGGCAAACATGTCGTAGTTGCCGACGAAGACCGGTGCGACAAGGAAGAAATCCAGCGCCAGCGCGGTTCCCACGTATGCGGCAGCCAGTGCAATCGGCGAAACCCCCGCAAAGAAACGATGATAGAGCGCCGCTGCGACAGCCGCCCCCAGAGGCCCGCCAATCGCATGCACGATCAGGGTGCTGTCCATGCTCATGAATAGCGGACCAATCCCCATGATCGCGCCGCAAAACGCCCAGACCGCCACGGCAAAGGCGACTATGATTGCTGCTTTCGACACCATTATCCCTCCGTTTTATCTGCTATCTGGAGAAACGACGATACCATCACAGAGTACACATTTACTGGCCGTTCGCATTGATCCACCTCAACCCACGGCGGCCAGGCCGACCGCAGGTATCGGCCGAAAGCATGGCCGTTTAGGCCCATGCGCAGCAGGTCTTTGCTAACGGCGCTTCAGGTCGCGGCAAAGCCGTCATTCACCTTGTTGCGATAGGCCGAGGGGCTCATCCCGATCCGTTTGCGGAACATGCGTGAAAAATAGGCCGGATCGTCGAAGCCCAGGTCGAAGCCGATCTGACGGATGTCGATCCGGGTATAGGCCAGTTGCCGGCAGGCTTCGCGGAACACCGCCGCTTCGATATAGGACAGTGCCGAGGCCCCGGTCAGGTCGCGGACAACGCGGCTCAGGTGGGTCGAGGTGACGGCCAGCGCATCGGCATAATCCGACACCCGCCAGCGATCGCGGAAATGTTTCTGCACCAATTGTTCGAACCCGGCCATGATCTGGCCATAGCGGGCGGGAATATCGTGCCGTTCCGGGCTGGGCATCCGCCGCGCCACCTGCACCATGATCTGTGTCGCCAGCGCCTTGAGGATCAGCGACCGCCCCGGATTGGCGGCGGCATGTTCATACTGCACCGTGTCGAACAGATCGCAGATCGCCGCCTCGGCCGGCACCATGCCCCAATGGTCCAGCCGTTCCGCTAGGTCGTTGGGCTGATCGAAAATTTCAGGCAATTCGGCGACCGGCAGGGTCAGCACGTAACCGTCGGTCCCCTTGGAAAATTCGAAACTGTGGACATTCCAGCGCGGCATGTTGACCACGACGGGCGGGGCCAAATCGTGCTTGGCGCCATCGACACCCATCATTGTCGCGCCACGCCGGATCAGGAACAGCTGGTGCACATGCGGGTGCCGGTGTGCCGGAATGGTCCAACCACGCGGCCCGGCACGATCTAGGATCCGTTCGCAATGCAACAGGTCCGGCAACAGCTGCTGTTCGCCATAAAGCGCATAGGCGGGAATTTCGGACATCACAGAGTTCCTTTCGATGTTCGAAAAGTACCAATCTTTGAGGAAAACCGCCATTCCGAAAGCGCGCCGCCGGATGATATCCCTGTCGCCAATAACGCAAGGAGAACGAGAATGCGCACTCAGGTTTGTATCATTGGCGCGGGTCCGTCGGGCCTGCTGCTGTCGCAGCTTCTGCACCTCAAGGGCATCGAATCCATCGTTTTGGAACGCAAGACCAAGGAATACGTTCTGGGACGCATCCGGGCCGGCGTTTTGGAACACGGCTTTGCCGAACTGATGCGCGAAGCGGGCGTCGGCGAACGGATGGACCGCGAAGGTTTCATCCATGACGGCACCATCATCGCCTATGACAACAACCAGTTCCGGATCGATTTCGCCGAGCGGGCCAATGCCTCGGTCATCGTGTACGGCCAGACCGAACTGACCCGTGACCTGTATGCCGCGCGCGAGTCGGAAAACGGCACGATCATCTACAATGTCGAGGATGTGCGCATCCAGGACGCCGATGGCGATAAGCCTTATGTCGAATACAACGTCGGCGGCCAGGGCCAGCGGATCGATTGCGATTACGTTGTCGGCTGCGACGGGTTCCACGGCGTGTCGCGCAAGACGATCCCGGAAACCCTGCGCAAGGAATATGAAAAGATCTACCCCTTCGGCTGGCTTGGCGTGCTGTCGGAAACCCCGCCGGTGCACGACGAACTGATCTATTCGAATTCGCAGCGCGGCTTCGCTCTGTGTTCGATGCGCAACGAGAACCTCAGCCGCTATTACATCCAGTGCCCGCTGGATCATAACCCCGAGGATTGGAGCGACGATGCGTTCTGGGAAGAACTGAAGCGGCGCATCCCCGAAGAGGCGGCCGAGAAGCTGATCACCGGCCCGTCGATTGAGAAGTCCATCGCGCCGCTGCGGTCCTTCGTGACCGAACCGATGCGGTGGGGCAAGCTGTTCCTGTGCGGCGACGCGGCCCATATCGTGCCGCCGACCGGGGCAAAGGGGCTGAACACCGCGGCCTCGGATATCTACTATCTCTACCACGCGATGGTGCAGTTCTATGTCGACGGCGAAGAGGAAGGGCTCGACCGCTATTCCGAAAAGGCGCTGGCGCGGATCTGGAAAGCCGAGCGTTTCAGCTGGTGGATGTCGAACCTGCTGCACCTCTATCCCGAACAGGGCGAATTCGATCGCAAGATGCAGCGCGCGGAAATCGAGTTCCTCGAAACCAACGAGGCGGCACAGCGGGTAATGGCGGAAAACTACGTCGGCCTGCCGTTCTGAAGCCGGACTGTTCCGAGAAATTGAAAGCGCCCGCCCATCGGTGGGCGCTTTTTCTATGGGTGATTGGGTGAGAGCCGCGAAAAGGGACGCTAGGTCGTCCATTGGGTAGTCCCGGCCCGGAACGAGGCCGCAGGTCGCCGGGCCAGCGCCGGACCGTCCCGGCGGTCTGGCGCTTTGGTGGGCTCAGTGCTTCGCCTAGAGGGTGTCCGGTCTTGGCCGGGATAAACTGCCAGGCTCCACCGTTGCTGCGCCAGCCCACGGTCCGGCGCTGGCCCGGCTCTACGCTTTGCCGATCTACGCTTTGCCTATGTGGATTTGACCCGGCTCAGCCCGCCAGCAGCGACGCCATGCGGCGCAGCGCCAGCTGGTATCCTTCCACGCCGAACCCCGCGATCACCCCTTCGGCCCGCAGCGACACATAGGAATGGTGGCGGAAGCTTTCGCGCTTGTGCACGTTGGAAATATGCACCTCCAGCACCGGCCCTTCGAAGGTGTTGAGCGCATCGAGGATCGCCACCGAGGAATGGGTGTAGGCCGCCGGGTTGATGATGATCCCCGCCGCGCTTTCGCGCGCTTCGTGAATCCAATCGATGATCTGACCCTCGTGGTTCGACTGCATCAGCTCGGTATTCAATCCCAGTTCGGCGCCCAGCCGGGTGCAATCGGCGGTGACGTCTTCCAGCGTGATATCGCCGTAGATCTCGGGTTCCCGCTTGCCCAGCAGGTTCAGGTTGGGGCCGTTGAGGATATAGATCGTCTTGGTCATGCGCTTTTCCGCCTATGCTCAGGGCTTTTGTTGCATCGCCCCCCGCGCATTGCAAGTAAAGCGTGCCGGTTCAGACCCGCTCGAGCATCAGGCGATCCGCCTCCTCGATCCAGCGCAAGCGGCCCTGCTCGACCATGTAATTCGCATGCGCCAGCGCCTCGCTGAAAGCGAAGCTGGTTTCATGCGCATCGAGCTTGCCGGAAAACAGGACCGGCACAAGGTCGTTGGTGCTTTTCGGGGCGCCGGCGCAGGCCTGTTCGATCAGGTCGCAGCGTTCGACATGGTGTTCGGCCAGTTCATCGCAGCGGCGGTGCAGACCGCCGAACGGTCGGTGATGGCCCGACAGCACCAGAGCGTCTTCCGGCACCGAGGCGCGGATTTGTCCCAGCGAGGCGAGGTAATCGCCCAGCGGATTGGCATGCGGTTCGCTGGCAAAGACGGAAATATTGGGGCTGATCCGTTCGATGACCTGATCGGCGGCGAGAAACAGGTTGTCGGACGGCGCGTAGAGCATCACCTGTTCGATACTGTGCCCGTCGCCGGTCAGCACCTGAAAGCTGCGCCCACCGATCCGCAGCTCCATTCCCTGCCGCAGCCGGCGATAGCTGACCGGCGGGGTCGAGATCATCCGCAGGTAGCCAAGACCCAGCGTACTGACCAGCTTGGACCCTTCGGGCGACATGCCGTGGCGGGCGTAGAACCGGGTATGGGGGTCGAATTCCAGTGCTGCCGGGGCTTGGGCAAGGTTCAGGAAAGACAGGAACGATCCGGCACTGGTCTGAAGTTCGATTCCCAGCTTTTCGCACAGCCAGCCGGCATTGCCGATATGGTCGGGATGGTGATGCGTGATGATCAGCCGGGTGAAGTTTTGCCCGGCCATCGGCCCGTCCAGGAGCGCCTGCCAGGCGGCGCGGGTTTCGGGATTGGAAATGCCGGAGTCCAGGATCGCCCAGCCGCCGTCATCCTCGATGAAATAGACATTCACGTGGTTCAGCCGGAACGGCAGCGCCAGCCGCGCCCACAGGATGCCCGGTGCGACCTCGAGCGTTTCGCCCGGGCCGGGGATGGTGGTGATGGGGAAATGCAGGGTCAATGGGACCTCCGTACTGAACGCGGGCCCGCCGCTGGGCCGGGGCTCGGCATGGGGGACAGGATAAGTCGCGGTTCTAGCCGGGCTTGTGCGCAGAAGCTACGGCGAAATGACGTTCCGTCAGTTCCCGGACCGCTTGTCGCAGGCCCATCGGCGGGCGAAAGTTCGGCCAATTGTTACGAAAGGGAGGCGGGACAATGCAGATCAAGGGATCATTGGCGGTGGTGACCGGCGGGGCGAACGGGATCGGCCGGGCGCTGTGCGTGGCGCTGGCAAGCGCCGGTGCGCGGGTGGTGGTGACCGATCTTGACGGCGAGGGCGCCAAGGCGGTGGCGGCAGAAATCGGCGGTCGCGGCTTGCAGCTCGATGTCAGCGACGGCGACGCGATGGCGCGGCTGATCGCGGATGTGGAGGCCACGGACGGGCCGATCGACCTGTTTTGTTCCAATGCCGGGATCGGCACCGGGTTCGATCAGGGTTTCAGCAATGCAGCGGGCGCATCCGACGAAGTCTGGCAAAAAGCGTGGGACGTCAACGTTATGGCCCATGTCCGCGCGGCGCGGGAACTCATCCCGCTGATGAAGGTCCGCGGCGGCGGCACCTTCCTCAATACCGTGTCGGCGGCTGGCCTGCTGAGCCAGATCGGCAGCGCGGTTTATTCCACAACCAAACACGCGGCGGTGGGATTTGCCGAAAACCTCGCCATCACCCATCGCGACGACGGCATCAAAGTGTCCATCCTGTGCCCGCAGGGGGTCGACACGGATATGCTGCGCGGAATGAGCGAGGGGCCGCAATCGCTGGACGGGGTCCTGGCGCCCGAAACGGTGGCCGACGCGGCGCTGGCGGGGCTTGAAGCCGAACGGTTCCTGATCCTGCCGCATGAACAGGTGCGCGACTACATGGCCAACAAGCTGTCCGATTACGACCGCTGGATCGGCGGCATGGCGAAACTGCAGCGGATGATGAAGGGCTGAGGGACACGGCTCATGTGGCACGTTTGGCCGGCTCGTCAGGAACATCGGTTTCCCAGCCACTGGCGGACGGTCCGGAACAAAGGACGGTGGTGATCCGGCGCAGTGCGGGGTCACCACCGTCCTTTGTTTTTACGGTGCCTAGTCCACGTTTTCGTGACAGGAGGCACCGGCTTCAAGCGAACCGAGATCTTCGAGGATCGGGCAATCGGGGCGGTGATCACCGGCGCAGGATTCGACCAGGCCCGCCAGTGTCGAACGCATCGACTGAAGCTGCTCGATTTTCTCGTCGATCCGCTTCAGATGACCTTCCGCAATCTGTTTGACGTTGGCGCTTTCGCGCGTGTCGTCCTCGTATAGCGCCAGAAGGTTGCGGCAGTCCTCGATGGAAAAACCCAGCATGCGGGCCCGGCCCAAGAACGCCAGCTTATGCAGGTCGTTTTCCCGAAAAGCCCGGTAACCGTTTTCGCTGCGCTGAGGCTTCACCAGGCCGATCTCTTCGTAGTAACGGATCGTCTTCGCCGGAACGCCCGAAAGCCGAGCCACGTCTCCGATATTCATCCCAATCTCCTTTTCATTCAGCCGGAGCCGGCACCGCCGCCACGGCGTGCGGCGTCACCTCTGCGGTTTCGTCCATGCTGGGCCGGATCCGCCGCAGGCGCAGCGCGTTGGTCAGCACGAAGACCGAAGACAGCGCCATCGCCCCTGCCGCCAGGACCGGCGACAGCAACAGCCCGAAGGCGGGATAAAGTACACCTGCGGCCACCGGGATCAGCGCGGTGTTGTAGCCGAAGGCCCAGAACAGGTTTTCGCGGATATTGCGCATCGTGTGGCGCGACACAGCGAAGGCATTGACCACGCCGCGCAGGTCTCCCGACATCAACACCACGTCTGCCGATTCAATGGCGACGTCCGTCCCGGTGCCGATGGCGATACCGACATCCGCCGCCGCCAGTGCCGGCGCGTCATTAATCCCGTCACCGACGAAGGCGACTTTGCGGTCGCCGGCACGCAACTCGTCCAGCGCCGCCACCTTGCCATCGGGCAACACCCCCGCCACGACATGATCGATGCCGATTTCCTGCGCGATGGCTTCGGCCGTCTCGCGCTTGTCGCCGGTGATCATGGCGACCTTCAGGCCCTGTCCATGCAGCGCCGCGATCGCCGCCGCGCTGGCAGGTTTCACCGGGTCCGCGACCGCGATCACCGCGGCAACCTTGTCGTCGATCGCGGCAAAGAGCGCCGTGCGCCCGCGCGCCGCCAATTCGGCCTCGCGCTTGGTCAGCGTGCCGGTTTCCAGTCCTTCGCGCTGCATCAGCCGGTCGGCACCGATCAGCACATCGCGCCCGCCAACCATCGCACGGACACCGTAACCGGTGATCGATTCAAACTTTTCCACCTTGTGGCGCGGCGCGGCTTCGGCGCGGGCGGCGCGGACGATCGCCTCGGCAATCGGGTGTTCGGACTGCTCCTCGACGGCCGCGACGAGGCCCAGCACCTCCGCGCGGTCAAACCCATCGGCAAGGACCAGGTCGGTCAGTTCGGGGCGGCCTTCGGTGACCGTACCGGTCTTGTCCAGCGCCACCACGTCGACCGAGGTCAGCTGCTGCAGCGCATCGCCCTTGCGGAACAACACGCCCATTTCAGCCGCGCGCCCGGTCCCGACCATGATCGAGGTCGGCGTGGCCAGCCCCATGGCGCAGGGGCAGGCGATGATCAGCACCGACACGCCCGCCACCAGCGCCAGCGTCAGTGCCGGGCTGGGCCCGATGACCAGCCAGATCAGGACGGTCAGCACGGCGACGGTCATCACGGCGGGTACGAACCACAGGGTGATCCGGTCGACCAGCCCCTGGATCGGCAGTTTTGCGCCCTGTGCTTCTTCGACCATGCGGATGATCTGCGACAGGGTGGTGTCGGCGCCGACACGGGTGGCGCGGAACCGGAAGCTGCCCGCGCCGTTCACCGTGCCCCCGGTGACTGGATCGCCGGACGCCTTGGCCACCGGGACCGGTTCGCCGGTGATCATGCTTTCATCGACATGGCTTTCGCCTTCGGTCACTTCGCCGTCGACGGCGATGCGTTCGCCGGGCCGGACCACGAGGATATCGCCCGCGCGCAGTTCTTCCAGCGCGACCTCGACCGGTTCGCCGTCACGCAGGACGTTGGCGGTGCGCGCCTGCAACCCGAGCAATTTCTGGATCGCGGCGCCGGTGCGCCCCTTGGCGCGCGCCTCCATGAAGCGGCCCAGAAGGATCAGAACGACGATCACAGCCGCCGCCTCGAAATACACGGCCCGGACAGCTTCGGGCATCAGCCCCGGCAGGAAGGTCGCCACCACCGAATAGGCATAGGCCGCGCCGGTGCCCACCGCGACCAGGCTGTTCATGTCCGGCGCGCCGCGCAGCAGCGCGGGCACGCCCTTGGTATAGAACCCCCGCCCCGGCCCGACCAGAACCGCCGTCGTCAGGACGAACTGGATCAGCCAGCTGGCCTGATGACCGATGGTCCTGCCGATGAAGGCGTGCACGCCCGGGATCAGGTGGCCGCCCATTTCCATCGCGAAGACCGGCAGCGCCAAAACAGCCGCGAGGATCGCCTTGCGGGCGATCTCGCGCGCCTCCGCGTCCTTGCGGGCGGCGCGGTCTTCCGACTGCGTCGCTTCTGCGATTTCCGCCGGGTAGCCGATTTCCGTCGAGGCGGCGATCAGGGCCGATATGTCGACGGCGCCTTCCAAGTAGGTGACCGTAGCCGTTTCCGCGGCAAGGTTCACGTTGACGTCGAGAACGCCCGGCACCGCCTCCAGCGCCTTGTCCACCCGCCCCACGCAAGAGGCGCAGGACATCGACGCGATGCTGAGCGTCACCGACGCGGTGCGGGCCGGATAGCCGAGTTCGTCCAGCGCCGAAGCGACATCTTCCAGCCCCGGGCCTTCCTCCATATCGAACTGAGCGGTTTCGCTGGCAAGGTTGACGGACACCCCGCTCACGCTGGGAAGGCCGCTCAGGGCCTTGTCCACTCGCCCGACACACGAGGCGCAGGACATCCCTTCGATCGACAATTTGTAATGCTGCGCTTGTGACATTTGCGACTCCAATTCTTAGCTTCGCAACATAACCTAGTGCTTCCAGCAACTGGAAGGTCAAGGAAAACGAGAAACTTTCTTCACTCCTTGACCTTCCAGCGGCGGAAGGCCCCATTTACGCGAAACGGAAAGGAGATACCCAGATGAAATTCAACGTTCCCGACATGAGCTGCGGCCATTGCACCGCCGCCATCACCAAAGCGATCAAGGCACAGGACACAAAGGCGGAGGTGGATTGCGACCTCTCCTCGCGCACCGTTTCGGTGGAAACCGCGCTGGACAGCCAGGCCATAAGCGCCGCGATCACGGACGCGGGGTATGCATCAACCGAAATCGCCGCGGCCTGAAGCCCGATCGCCGGGTGTCGCAAAAAATGCGACATCCGGCGGCATTGGTACTGGATGAGGGGCAGCTGCCCGATGTCCGCTCAGTCTTCCGCGTTGCGCGCCTCAGTGATGCGTTTTGCCAGTTCCGACCGTTCGACGAACCCCGCCACAAGGTTGTCGCCGATGACAAAGGACGGCGTCCCGTTGAAACCCAGTGCCCGGGTCAGCCGCATCGAGGTTTCGAAATGCTCCTGCACCTCGGGCGCTTCCATATCCTTGCGCAGCTTCTCGACATCAAGACCGATCTCCGCGGCAACGCGCAGCACCGAGATTTCGTTGGCGCGCCCCTTGATACCCATCATCGCCCAGTGGAATTCTGCATACTTGCCCTGCTTGCGTGCCGCCAGTGCGGCCTTCGCCGCAAACACCGACCCTTCCCCGAGGATGGGCCATTCCCGATATACCAGACGGATATTCGGGTCCGCCTCGATCACCGCCTTCACTTCTGGTTTGACGCGGCGACAATAGGGACAGTTGTAATCGAAGAATTCGACGATTGTGACGTCGCCCTCGGGATTGCCCAACACCGGCGCGTTGGGGTCGCGTTCCAGCAGGTCACGCTGGCTGGAAAGGACCTCTTTCTTCGCAATCTCCAGCGCATCGGCTTGGCGTTTTTCAAGGATCGCGACCGCTTCGTAAACGATTTCAGGATTTTCGCGAATGGTTTCAAGAACCAGTTCGCGGACCCGATCTTCGCTGAGTTCGCCGGAAATTGCTGCAACAGGCGCCAAGGCGGCCAACGCGGCGATGACCGCGAAAAAGTGGAATAGTCTCAATTTATTTTATCTCCCTGCTGTCTGTCTGCTTCCGAACGCTCCGCTTGCACTGTGCGCTGACGTTCCGGCCAGGTGGACTTGATGAATTCGATGATGTTTAGGATTTGGGCATCGCTCAGTTGGTCGCCGAAAGCGGGCATGCCGCTGTCGAATTCCATCCCTTGCCGCGCCAGGAAGGCTTTGCCGCCAAGCTTGGTGTAGCTGTGCAGCATACTGTCGGGATGATGCCACGTGTGGCCGGTGGCATCATGCGGCGGTGCCGGCAGACGGCCATCGGGCCCCGGGCTGCGCCAATTCGGCTGACCCTCCAGATTTGCGCCATGGCAGGAGGCGCAATACTCGGCATAGAGGGCACGCCCCTCCACCAGGTCGATTGCCTCGCTCCCGGCATCTTGCGACCGCGCCGCACCGTCGGAAAACAGCCAGGCACCGGCGGTCGCGGCGGCAAGAACAACCAGCACACCGCCCTTGGGGAAACGCCCCTTCATGTCACGCGCAACCATGTCATCATGCCGGACGCGGCGTGCGACAGCATGTGGCAATGAAACAGCCAGTCGCCGGGGTTGTCGGCGACAAAGGCGATTTCACGCCTTTCGCCGCGGAATGTCAGGAGCGTGTCCCGCAGCGGCCCGAACGTGCCATCCTCCAGCACCTCGCGGAAGTGCATCCCATGCAGGTGCATCGCGTGCGGAAAGACGGTGTCGTTGACGATCTCGAGCCGGACGGCCCGCCCCCTGGCAATTTCGGCGAGGGGAGTGTCGGTCATCCCCACTGTTCCGTTGAAGGCCCAGAACTGTCGGGAGTCCGCAAGTTGCCGGAAGGTCTTGCGATTTCCATCCAGGATCGCGGCATCAAGCCGTCCCATTGCGCCACCCTCCATGTTCAGCCTGAGCCTTTCAGCCTCGGCCAAATCGGGGAACTGCATGTTCGGATTGGGCGGCAGGGCATCGGGTGCCGGCCGCCGCGCGGCGGCCGCCACGCCCCCCACGGGAAAGGCGGCCTGGGAAAACACCTGCTCATTCTCGGCCCGCAGAAGATAAGCGGTTTCGCCGTCTTCGGCGGTCACATCAACGATCAGGTCCGCCCGCTGCCCCGGCCCCAGCAGCACCACGTCGCTGACAGGTTCCGGTGTTTCCAGCGGCATCCCGTCAAGCGCGACGGTCCAGCCTTCGAAACCGGAAAGGGCCAGCGCGAAGATTTTCGCGTTGGCGGCATTGATCAGCCGAAGGCGGAGCCTTTCGTTTTTACGCACGCCGACGGACAGATCGTGTTGGCCGTTCGTGGTGATCAAGTTCCCAAGCCGGCCTGCGTGGCTCAGGTCGTGAAAAGAGGTGAAATCCGGATCGATCTGCGCCGTTTCCGGGTTGAGCCGCCAGTCATCCAGGATCAGGGTTTCTTCCCGGTCGATATCGGGTCCCGCGGCCTCCTCCACGATCAGGGCACCATAGAGCCCGCGCGCCACCTGTTCGACGGAACGATTGTGGGCGTGATACCAATACGTCCCGGCGTCGGGCGCCACGAAATCGTAGTCGAAGGTCGCCCCCGGGGGCACCGCTTCCTGTGTCAGCCCCGGCACCCCGTCCATGGCGTTGTCGATCCTGATACCATGCCAGTGAACCGAACTGGCCTGCTGAAGCCCGTTGTGGAAGCTCCGCTGGACTCGTCCTCCCTGCCGGACACGCAGCGCGGGCCCCGGGATGAGGCCGTCATAGCCCCAGATGTCCGTTTTCGGATACGACGACGGGGCCAATTGGGCCGATGCCTGACGGGCCTGCAAAACGGGGAAGCCGCCCGACTGGCTGCGCGCACCACCGGGAAGCCCGGCCATCGCAAGAGCGCCGGTCGCGCCCAACAAAAATCCCCGTCGTGTTGTCATTGCACTTTCCCTTTCATGCGCCGGGAAGGGCGCCCCTCGCGCCCCTCCCCGCCGTTTTGAGCCGCACCGGTCACGACCGGCAATTCTGTTCGTTTTCACGCCCCGCCCCTCATGTCGTATACGGTTTCCCCGAATGGATTGGATCATTTCCGAGGAAAACCGGCGCGGCGGTGGTGGATCGAAGGCAGTCAAGTCGCCCAAGCGGCTGGGAGCGGTGCGTCTCAAAGGCGACGTCGTCGGTCAGGCCACCAGCCCAGGCTTCGGGCGCAGGGCCGAGAAACAGCAAAGCGATGGCAACAACCGCACAGGGCACAAGGTTCGGCGTTTTGCGCGCTATCTGCCCCATCAGAAAATGCCGTTTTCCTTCTGCAGCTCACGCACATACCGGATGATATATTTCACCTCGGCATCGGTGATCCCCTTGACGGGCGGCATGTCGCCGAACCGCCAGTGATGGGATCGCACACCGGACCTGGCTGCCATCAGGAAGGCCATATCGGCATGGTGGTTGGGCTCATAGATCTTGTGTACCAGCGGCGGCGCAACGCCATTCTGGCCAGCCGCATTCACCCCATGGCAAGTTGCACATTT
>NZ_JADMKU010000032.1 GCF_018219815.1 Thalassovita aquimarina | reverse complement strand
AGGTGCCCGAAGGTCTTCCTCTCCGCAATCGCGCTCGCTGCAACCGTCATCTATTGGCTATGAGTCCTGACCCTAATAATCAAGCCTTTACCGGCCTTTGGATACTGACCAAAGAAGGGATCACTTTTCTTCCTTCTTTTCGCTTCACCCATCCAAAACCTCTTGCAATTCCCGCCACTCCCGCGCGGACATGCCGGACGTTTCCTGGGTGACCTCCTCACCTTTCAACATCCGGCGAACACAATCAAGGGCCGCAGCGCTGAGCGTTTCGCCACCCATACGATAATCCTCGAACGCCTTGTAGGCGAAGGGCACCCAGTCGGCGACCAGTTTGCAGATCTCCTCGGCATAGACGCGGATTTCGTACTGGGCGTGGCTATCGGCGCGCAGGCGCAGGAAATGCAGCAGGTTGTGCAGGTCCACCTTCCAGTACCACTGGGTATAGATATTGGCGGGCAGGTTCATCCGGGCCAGTTCGCGGGCGAGGCCCTGCTGGCCCTCGTCGGAAATCATCGCCTCGTAATGGTCGTAGCAGCGGGCGGCGTCGCCCTTGAGGATGTCCAGCACGCGGGCGGCTTCGGCACCGGTCAGCGCCTCGCCGCGGCCCTGGTTGTTGATGGTCGATTGCGCGGCCAGCTGTTCCTCGGTCGGGATGTAGAATTCGCGGTCGAGGATCGAATAGCGGGCCGAGTATTCGTTGACGTTGGCGGTGCGGTGGCGGATCCATTGCCGCGCCACGAAGACCGGCAGCTTGACGTGCAGTTTCAGTTCGCACATCTCGAACGGGGTCGAATGCCAGTGCCGCATCAGGTAGCGGATCAGGCCCTCGTCGTTCTGCACCGACTTGGTGCCCTTGCCATAGGACACGCGGGCGGCCTGACAGATGGCGGCGTCGTCGCCCATGTAGTCGATGACCCGGACGAAGCCGTGATCCAGCACCGGGTTGATGTTGTAAAGATGCGCCTCCATGCCCTCGGACACGGTGCGCAGGGTCGGGCGGGCATTGGCGCGCAGCGCGTCGATTTCGGCCTGCTGTTCGGGGGTAACGGGCATCTTGGGGGCTCCTTGTCGGATGAATCACACTTGCGCCCACTATATCTAGCCGTCGGGCGCGGGAAAACGACAATATGAGCATGAAATTCCGGATGCAACAGGTCGCCGGATTTTTACCGGCAAACCGCATGAAACATTGACTTTTAGCGAAACCGCCCGGATTCTGGGGCTAAGCAGACAAGAAAAATTGCAAACCGCAAGTCATAGTTAGGGACAGAGGCAGATGAAACGTTTCGTCAAATTGATGGCCATTCCCATGGTGCTGGGCGCATGTGAAGCCGACCCCGGCGGGGTCAACACCGATTTTGGCCAGACCGCAAATCCCGCCCCCGCGGAAGTGGCGGGCAACCTCGCCGCGGTGAACTACGACCCGGATGCGCAGGAACTGATCCTGACGGTGGATGCGATCCATGGCGGTGAACGCAACGTGTCCTATACGCGGACCCCGGCTCTCGATACCGCGGGGTACGAGGGCTACATGATGCAGAAGACCCCGGCCGACCGGCATTACACCGCGCTGTTCAAGGAAAGCAACGGCGGCGAGCTGATCGCCGGCGTGGTCGCAGACGGCGGCAACAACAACCGTTATTTCGGCGGCGGGTTCTTTGCCCGCCAGGGGGCCGGCATCTATTCCGCCTACGACCATCCGACCGATGAGGGCGAGGCGCAGTATTACGGCCGCTATGCCGCGGTGACCAATGTCGACGGCAACGGCGACCAGTTGCTGGATGCCTCGGGCATTCCGGCGGACCTGACGGCACCGGGCCAGGCCGACCGGATCAGGGGGATCATCCTGCTGAACGCCGATTTCGCCAACGGCCAGGTCGATGCCGAGATTTCCAACCGCTTCATGGTCGACGACGTGGCGGCGATCGGGCAGTTGCCCAATATCGTTCTGGTGGCGACCGAGATCGACGAGAACGGCGAATTCGCCGGTTCGACGGAGCTTTTGGGTGAACCGGGCAGCCCCAACGGCAGCTATGCCGGGATCTTCGGCGGAGCGGATGCCACCGCGGTCGGCGGCGTCACCTATATCACCGACTTCACGCCGGACCTCGAAAACGAAGAGGAATACGGGGTTTTCGTTCTGACCCGTTGCGGCGCAGCGAATGATGATCCGCTCTGCCCCGGCCTCTAACACCGGTTTCAAGGCTTTCTTGCTGGCACTGATGTTGCTGCTGCCCGGGGTACCGGGGGCGGCACAGCAGGCAGACAAGGTCCGCGTGCCGATCGCGGCGGCGGCCGGCATCGCCGAACGCGCGCTGCGCGAAGGCCAGCCGGAACTGGCACTGCAATTGGCCGGGGGGCTGTTGCAGCGCGATCCGGGCGACGCCTATGCCCATTTCATCGCCGCCCGTGCGCTGATGCAGCTCAAGCGGCCCCGCGCCGGGCGCCGCGCCGCCGCCCTGGCCTATCGCCATGCCGGCACCGACGACGAAAAATTCCAAGCCGCGCAACTGGCGGCGAAGCTGGCGCTGGAGGGCGAACAGGCGGCACTGGCGCAGATCTGGCTGCGGCGGTCGCTGTTGCACCTGCCCGATGAGAGCTACCGCGACCGGGTGATCGCGGATTACAAGGTCCTGCGGCGGATTTCGCCCTGGTCCGTTTCGGCGCAGTTTTCACTGGCGCCCAGCAACAACCTCAACAACGGGGCGGAAGGCGTCGAGAACTTAATCAATGACATCTACCTGAGTGATCTGAGCGGCGATGCACAGGCCCTGTCAGGGCTGCGGGCCACCGCCAACCTGTCCTTTTCCCGGCGGCTGTCGGCATCGAAGTCGCACGAAACCCGGCTGACCGGGCAGTATTACGCTCAGAGGGTGCGTTTATCCGAGGAAGCGCGCGCAATCGCTATAGATTCCGAAAATGCCGATTTCGCCTATGATCATCTCGAGCTTGGGCTGACCCACACCACCCGTGCGAAAAATGGTTCGCTGACATTGGAGGCGGGCATCGGGCGCAGTTGGTATGGCCAAAGCCCCCTGAATTGGTCGATGCAGGCGGGCGTCAAACGCGGTTTCAAGCTCTCAGAGAAAGCAGGCCTACTACTGTCTGCGCAGGTTCAGCATCGACGTTATGACGACACCTTGCTACACCCTGTGAACACCCTGGATATCCGGGCCGAATATGTTTCAAAACTGGCGTCGGGCAACCGGGTTCGCCTCGGTTTAGCCTTGAATGGTGCGCAAAGCGACACCGCCAATTCGCGCCAGAGCCGCGCCACCGGGTATCTGGGCTATCACCTTGCCGAACCGGTGGGACCGGCGAAAATCTCGTTCCAAGCCGGTGCCAGCCTGCAGCGGTTCCCCGATTATTCCGTCGGCTTGTCGCCGGTGCTGGGCGGGCGAAAGGACCGGATGGTGTTCGGGTCGGTGGATTTCAGCTTCCATCGGCTTGACTATGCCGGATTTGCACCGACTCTGACCGTGCAAGCCCGCAAGACGCAAAGCAACTTCAGCCGGTTCGATACGAACGAAGTCTCGATGTCTTTCGGGATCAGATCGAGCTTCTGAGACGAAAAGAAAGAGGAAACGCAATGGAAATCAAGTACCTGCACACGATGGTCCGGGTAAAGGACCTGGAAAAGACCATGGCATTTTTCGAATTGCTGGGGCTGAAGAAGACCCGCCATTATGACAGCGAAGAAGGCCGGTTCAGCCTGATCTTCATGGCCCCCGAAGGCCAGGAAGAATGCCCGGTGGAGCTGACCTATAACTGGGATGGCGACGACGAACTGCCCTCGGACAGCCGCCATTTCGGCCACCTCGCCTATGAGGTGGAAAACATCTACGACATGTGCCAGCACCTGATGGACAACGGCGTGACAATCAACCGGCCGCCGCGCGACGGGCGCATGGCCTTTGTCCGTTCGCCCGACAACATTTCGGTCGAGCTGCTGCAGAAGGGTGCTGCGCTGGAACCGGCGGAACCCTGGGCCAGCATGGAAAACACGGGCCATTGGTGATCCGGGCCGCGATCGCGGCGCTGTCGCTGATCGCGCCCCCTGCCGGGGCCGCCGAATGCCGGCTGGCCCTGGCGCTGGCGCTCGACGTGTCGTCGTCGGTCAGCGCCACGGAAGACGCCTTGCAGCGCCGCGGGTTGGCCGCGGCGCTGCTGGCCCCCGAGGTCGAGGCGGCGTTTTTCGCCTCCCCCCTGCCCGTCGCCCTGTCGGTTTACGAATGGAGCGGCCGCTACAACCAGGAACTGCTGCTCGACTGGGTGCTGATTTCGGCGCGCTCCGATCTGCAGGCCGCTGCCGTGACGCTGGCCCGGTCGGAACGCGGCACGCAGGATTTCCCCACCGCCCTGGGCTATGCGTTGGGTTATGGCGCAACGCTGCTGGCGCGCGGGCCGCGCTGCCTGGCGCGCACCATCGATGTCAGCGGCGACGGCGAAAACAACGAAGGTTTCACCCCCCGGCAGGCCTATGACGCCTTTGCCTTCGAAGGGGTGGTGGTGAACGGCCTGGCGATCAAGCCGCCGGGCGAGGTGCGCGATGTCGACCTCGAGGTCTATTACAGCCGCGAGGTGCTGCACGGGCCGGGCGCCTTCATCGAGGTTGCCGCGGGCTACGAGGACTACGAAGCGGCGCTGCGGCGCAAGCTGGAACGGGAACTGCGTCCCAAGGCGATCGGCCTGCTGGGCACGACCGAATGAGGCTCTGGGCGCCGATCGCCACCTTTCTGGCCGCCCTTCCGGGGGGTGCGGCGGCGGGATGCCGGTTGGCGCTGGCTTTGGGGCTGGACGTGTCGGGATCGGTGGACAGCACCGAATACAGGCTGCAGATGGACGGGTTGGCGGGCGCGCTGATGCATCCCGAGGTGCGGATGGCGATGCTGTCGCTGCCCGGCCAGCGTGTCGAAATGATGGTGTACGAATGGAGCGGCCCCGCCGATCAGCACGTGGTGCAGGATTGGCGGGAGGTGCGGGATGAAGCCGCGCTTGCGGATATCGCCGCGACCCTGCGGCGGACGACGCGGGCGCAGGGCGATCCGTCGACCGCGATCGGTGCGGCAATGCGGGCCGGGGCGGCGCAGCTTGGCAAGCGGGGGCATTGCGACCACAGAGTGCTGGACCTGTCGGGCGACGGGCCGTCCAATACCGGGCCGCTGCCGCAGGCAGTGCGCGACAGTGCAGCGATGGGCGATGTTACGGTGAACGGGCTGGTGATCGAGGAGGTGCCCCCCGGGCAGCCGTCGCTGGAAGGGTATTTCCGGGCCTACGTGATCCGTGGCCCGGGGGCCTTTACCGAGCGGGCGGCGGGCTTTGCCGATTACCGCGACGCGATGGTGCGCAAGCTGATCCGCGAATTGCGGGGGATGATACTGAGCCGGGATGACGGGGATGCGCGCGCCGTGTTCGCGGACGGGGCCCGGCCCGGCGGTGGCGCGCGCCCTGGTGCTGCCCCCCCGCGTCAGTAGATATAGCGGATCTGGTCGGTCCAGTAGCGTTCGACCCGGCGCAGCGAATTGGAAATCTCGGTGATCCCGTCCGGCCCCAGCACCCCCTTGGCCTGCAGCCCGTCGGCATGGCGGGCGAACAGGCCCGCCACCACGTCGCGGATATGGCGGCCCTTGGAGGTCAGCCGCACCCGCACCGAGCGGCGGTCCACTTCGCAGCGGTGGTGATGCATGTAACCCATTTCCACCAGCTTCTTCAGGTTGTAGCTGACATTGCTGCCCTGGTAATAACCGCGCGATTTCAATTCGCCTGCCGTCACCTCGTTATCGCCGATGTTGAACAGCAGCAAAGCCTGCACCGCGTTGATGTCGAGCACGCCGATGCGTTCGAATTCGTCCTTGATCACGTCCAGCAGAAGACGATGCAGCCGTTCGACCAGCGCCAGCGTCTCAAGGTAGCTGCTCATGAACCCGGCCCTGTCGCCGGTCTTGAGAGGGTTGTGAATACTCATCCCGTTCTCCGTCCGATTGTATTTCGAACCAAGGCTCGGGTATAAAACTCAAGAATGTATTAAATCCGAACGGCTTATCATTAAAATGTGATTTATCTGCCGTTCGCCCCGGCTGCGCGCCGGGGCGAAGGGATATCCGGGGGTTTATCTGGGCGCGTCGATGACCGCGCGGATATCAGCGATCTGCGCGGCCATTTCGGCTGGCGGTTCTTTCTGCCCGGACACCCATTGATACAGGTCCTGATCGTTTTCCGACAGCAACCGGTCGTAGGCGTCGAGATCGTCCTCGCTCATGCCGTCCAGCCTTGCGTCGGCATAGCGCGTCAGGATTATGTCCATTTCCTTGATGCCCCTGCGCATCGAGCGCATGGCCAGCCGTTTCAACCGGTGTTCGTGCAGTTCACTCATGTCTTTCAGTCGCTTTTCAGTTTCAGCCGCAGCTGTTTTTCCAGCCGCCCCAGCCGGTCGGCGGATTGGCTGATCTGGACCTTGATGTCCCGAACCTCGCCCAGGAGGTCGGCAATCTCGGGGTCGATGGCGCCGGGATCGGACGGGTCCTCGACCCCTTCGCCCTGCCCGGTCAGCAACCAGGCGAGCGACACGTTCAGCAGCCCCGCCATCATGCTGAGCTTGTTGGCGCGCGGTTCGGACAGGTCGTATTCCCAGTCCTGCAGCGTCTTCAGCTTCACGCCCAGGCGTTTGGCCAGCTTTTTCTGGTCCATCCCCGCCTGTTCCCGCGCGGCGGCGACACGATCGCCGAAGGTGGCTGTTTCCGGTCCGTACCAGCTGTCGTTGGCTTCGGTATCCATCTTCCGTCCCTTTCCGCCGATCCGGCTTGATCGGCATTGGCCTTGAACCTATGACATGGCGTCAGGGAACACAAACCAGTCGAGGCCACCGATGTCTTTTCTATCCGAGACGCTTGCACGCGTAAAACCGTCGCCGACCATGGCGATCACCGGCCTGGTCGGCGAATTGAAGGCCGCGGGCCGCGACATCATCGGGCTGTCGGCGGGCGAACCCGATTTCGACACGCCGGAAAACATCCGCGCCGCGGGCATCCGCGCGATCAACGACGGCAAGACGCGTTACACCGCGATCGACGGCATTCCCGAACTGAAGCAGGCGATCTGCGCCAAGTTCAAGCGCGACAACGGGCTGGAGTACAGCCCCAAGCAGGTCACCGTCGGCACCGGCGGCAAGCAGGTGCTCTACAACGCGCTGATGGCGACGCTGAACCACGACGACGAGGTGATCATCCCCGCGCCCTACTGGGTCAGCTATCCCGACATGGTGCTGCTTGCCGACGGCATCCCGGTGTTCATCGAGGCGTCGCTGGAAAACAATTTCAAGATCACCGCCGAACAGCTGGAAGAGGCGATCACCCGCAACACCAAGTGGTTCCTGTTCAATTCGCCGTCGAACCCGACCGGCGCGGGCTACAGTCATGACGAGCTGAAGGCGCTGACCGACGTTTTGCTGCGCCACCCGCATGTGCATGTGCTGTCGGACGACATGTACGAACACCTGGCCTATGACGGGTTCGAATTCTGCACCCCGGCGCAGGTGGAGCCGAAGCTCTACGACCGCACCCTGACCGTCAACGGCGTGTCCAAGGCCTACGCGATGACCGGCTGGCGGATCGGATACGCGGCAGGGCCCGAGCCGCTGATCGCGGCGATCCGCAAGGTGCAGTCGCAATCGACCTCCAACCCCTGTTCGATCAGCCAGTGGGCGGCAGTCGAGGCGCTGAACGGGCCGCAGGATTTCCTTGCCCCGCATAACGAGGTGTTCAAGCGCCGCCGCGATCTGGTGCTGGAGAAACTCAACGCCATCGAGGGCATCACCTGCCCGACCCCGGAAGGCGCGTTCTACGTCTATCCCTCGATTGCCGGGCTGATCGGCAAGAAGACCGCTAAGGGCGTCGAGATCACGAGTGACGAGGTCTTCGTCACCGAGCTTCTGAACGACACCGGCGTGGCGGCGGTGTTCGGCGCGGCCTTCGGGCTTTCGCCGAATTTCCGCATCAGCTACGCTACCTCGGACGCGGCGCTGGAAGAGGCCTGCGCGCGGATCGCCAAATTCTGTTCCGAGCTGTCCTGACGGAGAAATAAAACGCATGTCGGTCGAGTTGCCCGAGTACTATTTCCGCGTCCGTGAAAACGGCGCCTTCGTGTTTCGCGTCGACACCGAAAACCGCCAGCGCCGGGTCGAACTGGACCAGATCGCCAACGTCAACATCAAGAACGGCGAGATCAAGCCGCATGGCGACCGCAAGCTGAGCGATCAGGACCTGAAAGCGATCCGGGGCTGGATGGACGAGCGCCGGGCCCTGCTGGCCCAGCGCGACATCGACGACATCCACCGCGCCATCGACCACATGAACCTGACCACCCACTGGGCCAACAGCCGGGCCACCGACGATCAGCTGGAAGAGGTGACCGACGCGTTGCTGCTGGCGATGCACGACCTGCGCACCGTGCTGGTGCGCAAGAAGGCGGATCGGCTGATGAAGGCGGGCGGCGAGCGGGGCTGAGGGGGCGTCGATACGTCCGAAAGACCGCTAGGCGTCCATTTTTACTTGTCTTGAGCCCACCGGCGAAGGTCGGCTTCGTGGCGGAGCCGGAGGCCCTAGCTGAGCGCGGGATGGGGAGGCATTCATGCCCTCACTCGGTCGCAGGCTGGCGACTAACCGATGATGTCCTGCTGCCTGCGTCGGCGCTTCGTAACGGCACGACTTCGTGGAATTTACCGCTTGCGGTGAATTCGGGGAGCTTCCCGCTTTCCCGAACCGCCACGTCGTCCAGGCCGTTATCGCGAAACACGCGTTTCACCGACTTGATGATCTCTTGAAAGACAGGCCCTGCCGCCGCCTCGTCGGCCACTTGTATTCTTACTTCGAATTCTCTCTCAGCGGTCTGGACCAGCTGGACACGCTGGGCATGGTCGTGCTCCAGATCGAAGACGAGCGGCGACAGCGTCACCTCCCCGACGCGAACCAGCGTCGCCTGGCGTCCTTCCACTTGGAAACTTCTAAACGGCGACCCACAGGGGCAGGTGTCCTCGTAAAATCGCACACAGTCGCCGAGATCGTATCGGATGAACGGCTGAACCTCGTTGGCGAGCACCGTCAGCAGCACGGTCGCCGACAACGTGCCATCGGGAACGGGCTGCATCGCCTCGTCTACCGCTTCGAGGATGACCCAGTCTTCGTTCACATGCTTCCGCCCGTGGCTGCACTCGAACGAAAGCGCCAGGCACTCGGTAGAGCCATAGGGGTCAAGAATGCCGTATTTCAGCGAAGGGAAGGCCCGTCGAACCTGTTCACGAAGATCATCCGTGAGTGTTTCGCCCCCGGTACTGAAAAGCGCAGGCGCGATCTGCAGCCGCCCGGCCTCCTTTTCCTTGACGAGGATGGCCAGCATGCTGGGATAGGTCACGATCCATGCGATGTTCGAAATCTCATTGAGCCTTTCAACGAGCCGATCAATCGGCTGCTCGGCCTCGATGAAGGTCACGCCAAACCCCTTCGCCAATCCCGGACTCAGCCGTTGCACCAATTTGTTGAACCCGTTTCCGGCGAAGTGGCCATTGCCACCGGTGATCGTCACCCTCACGCCGAGCTTGCGGACGTCCCGCGTGAGCTTCCAATGGAAGCGCTCGAAACGCGCCAGCATGATGCCATAGGCATATTCCACGAATGAGTCGGACAACACGATGACCGCCGGCTCACCCGATGTCCCAGAAGTCTGAAAAACCGCAACATCGTCGATCGGCACACCAGCTTTTCGGATGTCCCGGAGATGTTCGCGCGCCCTGTCGAGGGGAAGGGAACGGATCGTCAGCCAGTCATCGAATTCCCGCATGAGATCGGGTTTGCGGGTCACCGGCAAGTCGCGCAGTTGGATCTCGTTCGATGGCGGTACATCCGCGTAGAGCCTGCGAAACAAGGGAGAGTCGCGCCGCGCTTTTTCCACGAGACGCCTCAGGTTGCGGAGCTGCTTGGCTTCAATGCGCTTCCGTCCGCCCCAGGCTGTCCAGCGCCCGCCGACAAAATAACCCAATGCTTTTGGAAGGCTGAAACGCATGTCTGCTAACTATGTCCGTTGGTTGAATGCGGCGTGAAAATATTTGTTGGCTACAGACTACGCCAAGGAGCCCTGCGTGAGTTGACCTATGTCAAATCGCGTGGTCGCGCTGGCTTGTAGTCACGCGGCATGCCGCGAAAGCGGCCATAAAGGCAGCGACACCGTACGTTGGTTTCGTCCCGCATCGCGGCCGTTTGCGCATTTCCACGGGAAATGAAAGCCGATCACCGTGGATTGCGGTCTAGAATACGTGGCGACGCCCAACCGCGGATGGAGTGACTTTGGCCTCCCCGAACGTCTCGACCAGTTTATGCGTCGCTCTCCATCCCGTGCAATGTCCGGGGACGAGAACCCGCAGGTCAAAATCCTGCATGTCTGCCACGGTTTCTGGAATGATCGACTCGCAGTAGTTTCCTGAAAGGTGGAAACCGCCCATGACGCCGTAAATTGGGATTGGATCGAACACCTTTCGCGCATGGCGCAGAACGTTGACGACCCCGGCGTGCGAGCATGCTGTAAAAACGATGATGCCCTTGCCACGCACGTTCACGGCCACGAACCGTTCGTCCAGAATGAGTTCGTCTTTGACCCAATCCCCTTCCGGGGTTTTGCAAACCTGTCCCAACAACCCCTTTTCATACGACGTGGTGCGCGTGATTTCCCCGCTCAAATAGAAATTGTCCGCAAGCAAGGTCCGCTCGTCATCGCCGAGTATGACCTGCCCCCCTGCATTTTCCAGTTCCTGGGGCGAGGGGACCTTTGCAAAGGGCAGACGGCTCCCGTCAGGTCTCTGCATTGCGCGTTCGACGAACATCCCCTGGTTGGCAAAAACCGGCGTTTTCCGCCCGTCCTTGGCCGCACTGATCAAACCAAGCGCGGTGATCATTCCACCGACATGGTCCCAATGACCGTGCGAGAAGACCGCAGCATCGATTTCTTCGAAATTGACCCCAAGCCGGTCTCCGTTCCGGTCGACGCCATAGCCTTCGGGACCGGAGTCAAACAACAGCGTTTGCTTTTCCCCGTCCACGATCGTCGAAATGATCAATGAGAGCCCCCACTGGGCACAGCACAGGCACTTGCCAGACAGTTCGGTCGCCCCGGCTTTCACGACATTAGGGACTTCGGGTGTGACGTTCTCCGGAACGGTGGAAAGTATGTCGCTGACATTGTCGACAAGAACCAGAACTTCGCAGGAATCCACTGGTCTTAGGTCCATGATACTCTCCCAGCCAAAAGAACGCCCCCAGGGCCTTTTGCTTCAAGATATCACAGACCGGGTCAAATGTCCGAATTCGCCCGCATTTCGGGGCTGGCTCCCCTGCCCGGTCCGCCGCTGTTCCGGGCTGGGGGCCGTGCGCTCAGTGCCTATACTGCGGTTCCTCGGCGTCGAGCTGCCGGCGGATCGCGGCGAGGTGGAGCTTGGCCGATGACGCGTCTTCCTCGCGGATCTGGTCATAGGTCGCCTGTGCGACGTCGGGCGCGACGGGAAGCACCTTGCGCCCGGTGGACATCGCCAGCACCTGCACCTCGGCGGCGCGTTCGAGGTAATAGAGGTCATCCCACGCCTCGGCGATGGTGGGGGCCAGCACCATCACGCCGTGATGTTTCATGAAGACGATATCGGCCTCGCCCACCGCTTCGGCGATGCGCGCGCCCTCGGCATGATCGAGCGCCAGGCCGTTGTAATTCTCGTCCACCGCCGTGCGGCCGTAGAATTTCAGCGCCGTCTGCCCGGCCCAGATCAGCGGATCACCCTCGGTCATCGACAGGGCGGTGGCATAGGGCATGTGGGTGTGGAAGGCGACGCGTGCGCGCGGCAGGCGCTTGTGGATCTCGGCATGGATGTAGAAAGCGGTGGCCTCGGGCGTGCCGGTGCCATCGACCACGTTGCCGTGGAAATCGCAGATCACCAGGTCGGAGGCGGTGAGTTCGCGGAACGCCTTGCCATAGGGATTGACGATGAACAGGTCGTCATGTCCGGGCACCACGGCGGAGAAGTGGTTGCAGATGCCTTCCTCGAACCCGTTGCGGGCGGCCATGCGGAAACAGGCAGCGAGGTCTTCGCGGGCGGTGCGGATCGCATCGGTGGCGAGGTCGGGCGTGTTGGGGCGGTCGGGCGTCGCGGCTTGGGGGGTATCGGTTGCGGCATTGGGCAGGGCGTGGGCCATTGCGGGGGTCCTTCGGTCAAGCGGATGTTTCCCCGGCAGTGTCGTGGAAAGCGTGGCCGTCGGCAAGCAACCGCGGGTCGCTTATGTCCCGTCGTGTTCGATCCGCCGCAAAACCGGCCCCCAGAACCGGATGCTGAGCAGGATCGCGGCGGTGGCCAGCCCGATCGCCAGCCCGATCCAGACCCCGACCCCGCCCCAGCCGAGCCCGAAACCCAGCCCGTAGCTGACCGGCATCCCGATGCCCCAGTAGGACACCGCGGCGATCAGCATCGGCCGGCGCGTGTCCTGCACCCCGCGCAGCAGCCCGATGGCGATGACCTGGGCGGCATCGACCAGCTGAAACAGCCCGGCCGCCGCCAGCAGCCCGACCCCGACGCCGATCACCGTGTCGCGCTGCGGATCGTCCGGCGACAGGAACAGCCCCATCAGCAGTTCCGGCAATGTCACGAAGCCGATCAGCGCCAGCGTCGCGACCCCCAGCGACATCATCATGACGAGGCGCGCGCCAAGCCGCAGGTCGACCACCGATTTGCGCCCCATCGCCCGGCCCGCGCGCACGGTGGCGACATTGCTCAGCCCCATGTGCACCATGAAGGTCAGCGAGGAAATCTGCAGCGCGATGCCATGCGCCGCCAGCGGCATCGGCCCCAGCCAGCCCATCATCATCGAGGAAGCGGCGAACAGCCCGACCTCGGCCAGGTTGGCGATGCCGATCGGCCAGCCAAGGCGGAAGACCCGCCCGAAGGCTTCCCTGTCGGGGCGCCACAAGCGCACAAACAGCGCATGTTCCGGCGTCTTGACCGCCGCATAGAGCGCCAGTAGGCCGAAGGAAGCGACGTTCACCACCAGCGTCGCCACCGCAGCGCCGCGAATGCCCAGTTCGGGCATCCCCCAATGGCCGAAGATCAGCGTGTAATTGATCACCGCGTTCAGCCCCACGGCGCCGAACGTGACCCAAAGCACCACCTGGGCCCGTTCCAGCGCCGACAGGAAGGACCGCATCACCATCGACAGCAGACCGGGAAAGATCGACCAGCCGGCGACTTCCAGATAGCGCTGCGCGTTGAGCGCCAGCCCCGGTTCCTGGCCCAGCGCCCGCAGCACCGGCCCCGACCACAGCATGATCGGCAGCACCGCGAGCCCGAACAGGACCGAGGCCCAGATCGTCATCCGGGTCAGCCGCCGCGCCAGGGTTTCATCGCCCGCTTCCTCGGCCTCGGCCACCATCGGCATCAGCGCGAAGGCAAAGCCTTCGCCCATGACGAAGAAGACGAAAAACAGCGATCCGCCAATGACCTGCGCGGCCAGAACCTCGGGATCGTACCAGCCGAGCATGACCGAGTCCGTCAGCATCAGGAAGAAATGCGCCAGATGGCTTCCGATCAACGGAAACCCCAAGGTCAGGATATTCCTGACATGCTGGGACAAGGGCATCGGCGCGTTCATGCCCATTGGCCTAGCGCCGGAAAGCGGGGGCGGCAATCACAAAGCACGTCCCGATCGCGGGCGACCTCGGGTCAGCCAGGCGATCGGCAGGGCGCGACGGGGAATGCGGGCAGGCCCGAGCGCGCGTTCGGGCCCCGCCTTAGCCGCGCGGTTTGCGCAGGTCGGGATGCAGCGCGGCGCCAAGGATGTGATCGGCGCGGTGGATCACGTGATTGGCGCCGCCCACGATCAGCGTATCGGGGGCATGGGCGACATGCGGATCCTTGCCGGGATAATCCAGCGTCGACAGGAAATGCAGCATGCAGTTCAGCCGGGCTCGTTTCTTGTCGTCGGACTTGATCACCACCCAGGGCGCGTCGGCGGTGTCGGTATAGAAGAACATCGCCTCTTTAGCCTCGGTGTAATCATCCCACTTGTCCAGGCTCGCCTTGTCGATCGGGCTGAGCTTCCATTGCTTCAGCGGGTCGGCTTCGCGCGATTTGAAGCGGCGCTGCTGTTCGTCCCGTGTGACCGAGAACCAATATTTGTAGAGCCGGATCCCCGAGCGCACCAGCATCCGTTCAAATTCCGGCGTCTGGCGCATGAATTCGAGGTATTCGTTCGGTTCGCAGAACCCCATGACACGTTCGACCCCGGCGCGGTTGTACCAGCTGCGGTCATAGAGCACCATTTCCCCGGATGTCGGCAGGTGTTCGATATAGCGCTGGTAATACCACTGGCCGCGTTCCACCTCGGTCGGCTTGTTCAGCGCCACCACCCGGGCCGAGCGCGGGTTGAGATGTTCGGTGAAGCGCTTGATCGTGCCGCCCTTGCCCGCCGCGTCGCGGCCTTCGAACAGCAGCACGGCTTTCTGTCCGGTTTCCTGCAGCCAGAGCTGCGCCTTCAGAAGCTCGGCCTGCAGCTTGGCCTTGTGCGCCTCGTAGGCGGCGCGTTTCATCTTGGTCTTGTAGGGATATTCACCGGTCTCGAAAGCGCGGCGCACCTCGTCGGGCGTGGGCGCGTGACGGCCGCCATGGCGCGGCTGCGCCGCGGCGCCGTCCCCGGCGGCGGGGGCCGATGCATCGGTTTGCGGGGCTTGGCTTTCGGCGGCATCCGGCTGCGCCGCGGCATTCGTCACGGTCATTCGTATCTCCCATATAAATTTAGACTAAACTTAGCATTTTTTACGCCAATGCCGCCTTGACCGGGGTCAAACCGGATGCGACGCCGGGGAACTGTTGTTGCATCGCGGGGCCCGCGCTAGGCTGAGCGCATGCTGAGCCATCACATCCAAATCAACGACCACCCGTTCCATTACCTTGGCTGGGGCGACCGAAACGATCCGGTGATCCTGATGCTGCACGGTTTCCCCGAATATTCCGGCGCCTGGGCCGAGGTCGCCGAGGACTTGTCGCGCGACCACCATTGCGTCGCCCCCGACCAGCGCGGTTATGGCCAGAGCTGGGCGCCAGAAGACGTGAACGCGTACAGGACCGGCAAGCTGGTCGGTGACATGGTGGCGCTGATCGAACACCTGGGATCGCGCCCGGTGATGGTGTTCGGCCATGACTGGGGGGCCGCCGTGGCCTATGCGCTGGCGATATCGCGGCCCGACCTGGTCAGCCACCTGATCATCGCCAACGGCGTGCACCCGGCCCCGTTCCAGCGCGCGCTGGCCGCCGGCGGGGCGCAGACGGCGGCGTCGCAATATATCCACTGGCTGCGCCGGGAAGGATCGGAAGAGCAGCTGGCCGAGGATGATTTCGCCAAGCTGTCAAGTCTGTTCGGCGCGTCGATGGACATGGGGTGGATGACGCCGGAGCGGCGCGCGGCCTACCTTGAGGAATGGCGCCGCCCGGGGCGGATGCGCGGCATGGTCAACTGGTACCGCGCTTCGCCCCTGCGGCTGGGCCAGCCCGGCGAGGTGATCACCGACCTGCCCGAGATGCCGACCCACACATTGCGGGTACGGATGCCGCATCTTCTGATCTGGGGCGAACGTGACACCGCCTTGCTGCCCGAGGCCACCGAGGGGCTGGAAGACTATTGCGATAACCTGACCCGGGTGACGATCCCGAATGCCGACCACTGGATTTTGCACCAAGAATCACATCGTGTCGCGGCGGAGGTCCGGACCTGGCTGAAGCGTCTCTGACCGCGCGGGCCCGGATGCAGCGGCGGCACCACACTTCAGGGTTGCCGCCATCGGCCACACCACCCGCACGAGCAAATCCGACACCTATCTTTTGGATATCTCGTACATACTTTTGAATATACGCAACAACTCAACGCTTTCATTTGTCTCCAAAGGCACAAATACTGCCGCTGCACGTGGATCTACGAGACAGTTTGAAGTGAAAAAGCGTCGCTGGCCCCGGTTCGGATGCCGCGCCCTTGGGCCTGTAGGATAATTTGACAACGCAACCCGACGACAAGTTTGACGACCTCCGCAATGAGGGGCCCACGAAGTCCACGCGAAGGGATTCGGGGGACCTGGACAACGTGTTTCGCGATTTCGAGGTTTCGCGTGTCCAGACCCTGACGGAAACGATCCGCAACCGCCCGGGGTTCAGCAGCCTCGTCTTCCTCGGCTTCCTGACCTTCTGGACGGCATCGCTGTCCTATGGCGTGATCCTGTTCGGCGTGAACAACGTCGCCGTGAATCTCTGCCCGCATATTGCGGCCCATGCGGTCATCCTGGGGTTCATGATCTACCCGGTGCGGCTGTTCTGGATTCCGATCACCGGTTTCATCCTGCTGTACCTGTTTCCGTATTCGCTGCCCTTCACCGGCAAGCCGCAGTGGATTTTCTTGTCCGAGGCGAATACCGCGACCGCCGGTTTCTTCTTCATCTCGAATTTCGTGGCCAGCGGCCTGACCGGGCTTTCGACGCGCTGGCTGTTCCGGCAACTGATCGCCAGAACGCAGCCGCAGGTCGCGGACATTCTGACCGTCGCGGCGCTTTTCGTGCTCAGCCTGATATTCTTCCTGCCGCAGGTCTTCGTCGCCGAATGGTTTGCGGGCCATTTCGCCCCGGAGGAGGCGCGCGGGCTCGGCTTCCATGAACACTATGTTTTCCTCGCGACGGAACGCACGCTGCGCGGCGCCGTGATCAGCTGCGCGTTCCTGATCGCGACATTGCAGATGCCTACGGCGCGGCAGATGAAGATCGCCGCGCCGGCCTTCCTGCTTTTCCCGCTGGCGGCAGTGCTGCACAATCTGGGGCATGGCGGCTTCCCGATGCTGGACATGGGGCTGCTGGCGATCGTGCTCGCGCTGGTGCTACCGGTGTCCACTGTGCCGATCATCGTCATCGCGGGTATTTCCTTCTACATGTCGCTGACCGGCGAAATCGTCAACGGCGCGATATCGATCAACGAGGAAAGCAGCCTGCTGGAAAGCTATTCGACGGCGGTGCTGTTGCTTCTCGTCATCGTCATGGCGCTGCGCGGCCGGGAACGGCATGAACGCGAACAGCATATCGCCAGCATCCGCCGGCTCAGGACCGTGCGCGGCTTTGCCGGTGTCGGCCTGTTCACGCTGAACGTGCCGCGCAACCAGATCCGGCTGGACCCGGCCGGGCGCCAGTTGCTTGGCCTGAACGACGAGGCCGGCCTTGACGGTTTGCTGGAACGGTTCCGGGCCGAAGAACGCTACCTGCTGCGCCATGCCATCCAGTCGGAAAGCCATGCCAGTATCACCCTGCTGCTGCGGATGGCCGACACCCTGGCCTCGGGCGATCCGCGCGTGTTGCGGCTGCACCTTTGGACCGAACCGACACCGCGCGGCGAAAAGGTGGTCTATGGGCTGATGGTCGAGGTGACCGAGGAACATCTGCAGGAACAGGCGCTGACCGATGCGCTGAACGAATTGTCGATGCGCCAGGACCGGCAGAAGCAGCTGTTTTCCATCGTGTCGCATGAAATCCGCACCCCGGCATCGGTGCTGTCGATGCTGATCGACGATCTGGAAAGCGGCCACAATTCCAAGCAGCTGCAGGGCCAGATGCGCGAAGCGGCGAGCCAGCTTCTGAGCGTGCTGGACGACATGCGCCAGGCGGTGAACCCGGAAAAGAACCAGCCGCTGACCATCACCCCCTATATCCCGGCCGATATCGCCGAACGGGTGCGCAACACCTACCAGATCCTGGCCAAGGGGCAGGACATCCGCATCACTCTCGACCTGGGTCCGGGGGCTTCGTCCCAGTTGATGGGCGACAGCAACCGGTTGAAACAGGTTCTCGGCAACCTGGTGCGCAACGCCATCATCCACAGCCGCGGGTCCGAGATCCGCATCGCCTACCAGCCGCAGGACCTGCCGCCGATGGAGGGCGGCAAGGATTGCCCGTCCAGCTGGACGGTGACCGACAACGGCATCGGTATCCCGCTGGAAGAGGTCGAGCGGCTGTTCCAGCCGTTCGAACGCGGATCGGCAGATGCCCGCAACAAGGCCGACGGCAGCGGGCTGGGGCTGTATATCGTAAAGCAGTCGGTCGACCTGTTGGGCGGCAACATCGAATATTTCCCCGCCCCCGAGGGCGGCGCCGGGTACTGCCTGTGCCTGCCCGACCGGCCGGCATCGGAGGCCGAGCTGCAAGCGGCGGCGCCGAAGATCCCGGTGGAGCAGAAGAAGCTCGAGGACTTGCGGGTTCTGCTGGCCGAGGACAACGCGCTGGTGGCGCAGGTGACCTCGAAGCAGTTGGGCCGGGTGTTCGGCGAAATCGATCTGGCCGAGAACGGCCGCGTGGCGCTGGAAAAGATCCGCGAAACCCCGCCCGACGTTCTGATCACCGATCTGTTCATGCCGGAAATGCCGGGTGACGAACTGGTGGCGGCGCTGCGCGCCGAAGCGATCGACATCCCGATGATCGGGCTGACCGCGGCGGTGGTGGGCGACGACATCCACCGCTTCGAGGAAGCCGGCACCAACGCCGTGCTGCCCAAGCCGCTGGACGTGGCGCGGCTTTGCGCGCTGCTGAAGGACCGGGTCGAGGGGGAGCGCTGCGAAGGGGGCGCGAAGTAAAGCTTCGCTCTGAGCGTGCTGGTGTCCCTAAACTAGTTCCCAGGCTTAACCCCGCCGCATTCAACAATTCAGTTGACGGCCCAGAGGAACACAACCAAAGAGAGTTTCACCTCCTGACTTCAAATGGTTGTTCGATGGACTGCACTGAAAAAATCTTAGGCCTCGCCACCTGGGGTGCAAAAAAAGGTGTGGGGACGCATCTGACCTTGGAGTTGGGTGAAGAATGGTTAACGTCACGAAACTACGTTCGTGGTAAATGGAGTATTTGGGTTGCGGGAGCTCCTTGGCGCATCATATCAGAAGGATCATTGATCGAAGGATCGGACAGCGAGCATATTTGTTCTGAAAAGATCGGCATATTGAACAACCGGGAGCTTGAAAAACTTACGATCGGTCACCCCGCCTACGATGCCGTGTTCGAGTTTAGCGGAAATGTCAGGTTGGAAGTTTTCATGACCTCATCGGACGGCACCGGTGAACTTATCGTCATGTCGAAGAACGACGCATATTCTCTCAATGGCAACGGCAAAATAGAACACGAGTCCAGTTAGTCAGTGCTGCGCATGCATAAATTGTGCGGCTAAGTCTTTGAGAGCACGCAAAACTACTTGCAAGATATCAAAGCTTCAAAACAGCAATGTGAGAAGTCGTTAAGAGCGGCTTTTGTCATGTGGAGAACTTAGAAACCTAGGCTCTGCCCGCCCCCATCATTTGCCGCTTTTCCCCCCGCGCCCTTGCTGCCATAATGCCCCCCAACCAAAGCACAAGAGCAGCAAAACATGGCCGACGATCTTCTCACAGGATCCCAACACGACGATTACGACGCCTCCTCGATCGAGGTGCTTGAAGGGCTGGAACCGGTCCGCAAGCGCCCCGGCATGTATATCGGCGGCACTGACGAACGGGCGCTGCACCACATGGTGGCCGAGGTTCTGGACAACTCGATGGACGAAGCCGTCGCCGGTTTTGCCAACCGGATCGAGGTCGAGCTGCACGAGGATTATTCGCTGACCGTGCGCGACAACGGCCGCGGTATCCCGATCGATCCGCACCCGAAATTCCCCGACAAGTCGGCGCTGGAGGTGATCCTGTGCACCCTGCACGCGGGCGGCAAGTTTTCCGGCAAGGCCTACCAGACCTCGGGCGGTCTGCACGGGGTCGGCGCGTCGGTGGTCAACGCGCTGTCGGATTCGATGGTCGTGCAGGTGGCGCGCAACAAGGAACTTTACGAGCAGCGGTTTTCCCGCGGCGTGCCACAGGGCCCGGTGAAGAAAATCGGCGCCGCCCCGAACCGGCGCGGCACCACCGTCACCTTCCATGCCGACGAGGAAATCTTCGGCCATCACCGGTTCAAGCCGGCCCGCCTGTTCAAATCGATCCGGTCCAAGGCCTATCTGTTCTCGGGCGTCGAAATCCGTTGGAAAACCGCCATCGACGATGGCGAAACGCCGACTGAGGCGACGTTCCATTTCCCCGGCGGCCTGGCCGATTACCTGAAGGAAACGATGAACGGGTCGTCGACCTATTCCGAGCAGCCCTTTGCCGGCACGGTGGATTTCCAGGAAAAGTTCAACACCCCGGGCAAGGTCGAATGGGCGATCAACTGGACCCCGTCGCGCGACGGCTTCATCCAGAGCTACTGTAACACGGTGCCGACGCCCGAGGGCGGAACGCACGTCGCCGGGTTCTGGGCCGCGATCCTGAAGGGGATCAAGGCCTATGGCGAGCTGATCAACAACAAGAAGGCCGCGCAGATCACCCGCGACGACCTGATCACCGGCGGCTGCGCCCTGGTGTCCTGCTTCATCCGCGAACCCGAATTCGTCGGCCAAACCAAGGACCGGCTGGCCACGGTCGAGGCGCAGAGGCTGGTGGAAAACGCCGTCCGCGACCATTTCGACAACTGGCTGGCGGCGGACACCAAATCGGCCGGTGCGATCCTCGATTTCCTGGTGCTGCGGGCCGAGGAACGGCTGCGCCGCCGTCAGGAAAAGGAAACCCAGCGGAAGACCGCGACCAAGAAACTGCGTCTGCCCGGCAAGCTGGTCGATTGTTCGGCCACCAACCGCGAAGGCACCGAGCTGTTCATCGTCGAGGGCGACTCGGCCGGTGGATCGGCCAAGATGGCGCGGGACCGCAAGACGCAGGCTTTGCTGCCGCTGCGCGGCAAGATCCTGAACGTGCTGGGCGCGGCGTCGTCAAAACTGGGCACCAACCAGGAAATCAGCGACCTGACGCAGGCCCTGGGCGTGGGTCTGGGCACCCGCTTCAACATCGACGATCTGCGTTATGACAAGGTCATCATCATGACCGACGCGGATGTCGACGGGGCACATATCGCGTCGCTCTTGATGACCTTCTTCTTCACCCAGATGCGGCCGATGATCGATACCGGGCACCTGTACCTGGCCTGCCCGCCGCTGTTCCGGCTGACGCAGGGCGCGAAACGCGTCTATTGCATCGACGAGGCGGAAAAGGACGCGATGCTGGAAAAGGGTCTGGGCGGCAAGGGCAAGATCGACGTGTCGCGTTTCAAGGGCCTGGGCGAAATGGACGCCAAGGACCTGAAGGAAACCACCATGGACCCGAAATCGCGCAAGCTGATCCGGGTGACGATCGACGAGGACGAACCCGGTGAAACCGGCGATCTGGTCGAGCGGCTGATGGGGAAAAAGCCCGAGCTGCGGTACCAGTATATCCAGGAGAATGCACGGTTCGTGGAGGAGCTGGATGTTTGATGACAGGTCAGATTCATGTACATCATGTATGCAGATGAAGCCGATCAAGACGGCTCCAAAGAATACTTAATTTTCGCTGCTGTATTTATCCCTGCGAATAATGCCATAAATATTCACAGGGGCATGGAAAAAATCCGTGCGAACCTCAAGTTGGATAAATCCACAGAGTTCAAATTTTCGCCCGGCAAACTACCCAAAGGCATTTCACGTCAGGATCACGCTGAAGCAAAAAGTGAAGTTCTTAGGGTCAGGACTCATAGCCAATAGATGACGGTTGCAGCGAGCGCGATTGCGGAGAGGAAGACCTTCGGGCACCTG
>NZ_JADMKU010000031.1 GCF_018219815.1 Thalassovita aquimarina | reverse complement strand
AGGTCAGACATTTTACCGCTCGTTTTTCGAACGGTGAATCACGCCACCCGGCGGAAATCAATGGGTCCTGACCCTAAAGCTAAGTGCTGCAGATGGCGAATGTCTACTCCGTCCCGCAAAGCGGTCCTTCGTTCCACGACGCCCCCGCGTAGCGACCGCAAAGCCCGAGACCCGCGCCCTTCCTCATCGGGCGTTTCCAAAGATGCCAACGGACGGCCAGCGGACCAACCGCGCCCGCTCAGGGAATATAATCGACCGGCGCGAAGCTTTCGGCGCGGGCGCGGGTCCAGCGCTTGAGATAGCCGAAACCGACCTCCTCGTTGCGCAGCAGGAATCCTTCCGGCAGGTAGGGATAGACCTCTTCGCCGGTGACCATGTCGCGGTCCTTTTCCCGCATCATCAGGTGATGGGGCAGGAAATCGCAGGGATGGTCCAGCCCCGCCGCCCCGGTCATTTCCGCCAGCGCCTTCAGCGTGTTCTTGTGGAACCGGTAGACCCGTTCGGATTTGTTGGTCACGTTCAGCGCCCGCTGCCGCATTTTGTCCTGGGTGGCGACGCCGACCGGGCAATGGTTGGTATGGCAGGCCTGCGCCTGGATGCAGCCGATCGAGAACATGAAGCCGCGCGCCGAATTGGCCCAGTCCGCCCCCAGGGCCAGGATTCGGGCGATATCGAAGGCCGACACCATCTTGCCCGACGCCCCGATCTTCAACCGGTCGCGCAGCCCCACCCCGCGCAGGGTGTTGTGGGCGAAGGTCAGCCCCTCGACCAGCGGCATGCCAAGGCGGTCGGCGAATTCCACCGGCGCGGCGCCGGTGCCGCCTTCCTTGCCGTCGATGATGATGAAATCGGGCACGATGTCGGTTTCCAGCATCGCCTTGACGATGCACATGAATTCGCGCCGATGGCCGATGCACAGCTTGATCCCCACCGGCTTGCCCTCGGACAGGTCGCGCAGCTTGCCGATGAACTGGCACAGCCCAATGGGCGTGGAAAATTCCGGGTGGCTGGGCGGCGACACGCAATCGACCCCCATCGGCACGCCGCGCGCCTCGGCGATTTCCTCCGATATCTTCGAGGCCGGCAAGACCCCGCCATGGCCGGGCTTGGCGCCCTGGCTCAGCTTCAGTTCGATCATCTTGACCTGCGGGTTGGCGGCCTGTTCGCGGAATTTTTCCGGGTCGAAGCGGCCGTCATCCGTGCGGCAGCCGTAATAGCCCGATCCCACCTGATAGATCAGGTCGCCGCCGCCCTGGCGATGATAGCGGCTGATGCCGCCCTCGCCGGTGTCATGGGCGAAGCCGCCCTTCTTGGCGCCGGTGTTCAGCGCCAGGATCGCGTTGGCCGACAGCGCGCCGAAGCTCATCGCCGAGATGTTGTAGATCGACAGGTCGTAGGGCTGCCTGCAGTCGCGCCCGCCGACGCGGACGCGGAAATCGTGATCCTCGATATGGTGCGGATTGACCGAGTGGGTCAGCCATTGGAACCCGGAATCGTAGACCCGCTGCTTGGTTCCGAACGGGCGCTTGTCCTCCACCCCCTTGGCGCGCTGATAGATCAGCGAACGTTCGTCGCGGGAAAACGGTTCCTCGTCCTGGTCGCTTTCGATCAGGTATTGCCGGATCTCGGGGCGGATACCTTCGAACAGGAACCGCATATGACCGATGATCGGGTAATTGCGCAGGATCGAGTGTCGCGGCTGCACCAAATCGCGGACACCGAGGATCATCAGCAGTGAAAACAGGATGTAGGGGATCAGGAACCAGCCGCTGAAAAATACCCCGATCAGCGACAAGATGGCCAGAACCGTCACCACCCCAAAGACAGAATAACGTTCCATCGCCCGTGTCCTTCCTCGCACCGGCAGGATCACGGACCCGCCCGGAACGCAAATGTATAGCCTTGCCGATAGGTGGACCCTAGCGCGCGGCGCTTGTGTCGGGAACCCCCGGAAACGCAGATAACGAGGATGTTTTTTCGAGGTGAAATCGGGACCGGCTGCCGGGCCGCGGCCTAGCGGTTGGCGCGCGCCAGCATTGCCACCGCCGACAGCCCGACGAGGATCACCAGCACCGCCGCCGGCGACGCGTCGCCGAGGTTTTCCAGCGATGCCTGTTCATGCACCCGTGTCGCCAGCGTGTCGAAATTGAACGGCCTGAGCAGCAGCGTCGCCGGCAGTTCCTTGACGCAGTCGACGAAGACCAAGAGCAGCGCCGATCCGACCGAACCGCGAATGAGCGGCGCATAGATCTGGCCCAGCACCTGCCCCCTGGTCCGGCCCAGCGACCGCGCCGCCATCGGCAGGCTGGGCGAAATCCGCCCCATGGCGGCATCCGCCGCGCCCTGCGCGATGGCGAAAAAGCGTACGCCATAAGCCAGCACCAGAGCCACCGCCGACCCGGTCAGGATCAGCCCGATATCGATGCCGGTCAGCGCCTCGACCGCGTCGGCCAGCGCGTTGTCCATCACCGCCAGCGGGATCAGGATACCGACCCCCAGCACCGCGCCGGGCGCGGCATAGCCGATGGTGGTCAGCGGCAACAGCATGCGCGGCAATTGCCGCCCCGACAGCCGCACGCCATACACCATGAACACCGCCGCCAGGACGGTCAGCGCCGCCGCCGTGCCGCCCACCGCCACCGTGTTCCACAGCGCCGACAGCAGGTCGGGATCGGCCCAGAGCCCGGCATTGGCCAATGCGTGGTTCAGGATCACCCCCGCGGGCAGCACGAAGCCCATCGCGAACGGGATCAGGCAGGCCAGCGTCGCCAGCAACCCGGCACCGACCGGCAGCGGCGTCCTTTCGATGGTGCGGTAGCGGTTCGACATCGCGAAGAACCGGGTCTTGGAGCGGCTGAGCTTTTCCATCGACACCAGGAAGATCACCAGAACCAGGACCACGCTGGCCAGCTGCGCCGCGCCGCCCGCGTTGTTGCTTTCCAGCCAGACCGAGAAAATGCCGGTGGTCAGCGTCTGCACCGCGAAATAGTCGACGGTGCCGAAATCGTTCACCGTCTCCATCATCGCAATCGCCATGCCGGCGGCGATGGCGGGCCGCGCCAGCGGCAGGCCGACGCGGAAAAACCGCCCCAAGGCACCGGCGCCCAGCGACATCGCCACCTCCTCGGTGGCGCGCGATTGTTCGCGAAAGGCGGTGCGCGCCAGCAGGTAGATATACGGGTAAAGCGCCGCCGACAGCACGATGACCGCCGCCCCCATCGAGCGGATTTCGGGGAACCAGTAGTCGCGCGCGCTTTGCCATCCCATCAAGCCGCGCAGCCCGGTCTGCACCGGCCCGGCATATTCCAGCAGATCGACCAGCGCATAGGCACCGACATAGGCCGGAATCGCCAGCGGCAGCAGCAGCAGCCATTCCAGCCAGCGCGACAGCGGAAAACGGTAGCGCGCTATCAGCCACGCCGCCCCGGTGCCCACCGCCCCGGCCAGTACGCCGACCGACGTCATCAGCACGAGGGTGTTGCGCAGGTAACGCGGCAGCGTGGTGGACAACAGATGCGGCCAGATATTGTCACTGGGATTGAAGGCGATCCACACCACCGCAGCGATCGGCATCATGACCAGTGCCGCGATCAGCATCGCGCCAGCCGACCACGGGCTGATCCGCAGCGGCAGCGGCTTGCGGATGTATTTCGAAAGGGACGCATCGCTCATGGCGCTTCAATGCCCGAAACCGGTTTAACTGTCCAGAAAACACCGTATACTTCCGAAAACAGCAGACAACATGTCCGGATCGCAGATGCAGATCGCACTCCATGCAGGCGCCCATAATACCGATGAAGACAGGCTTCCCAAGTGCCTTCTGAAAAACGCCGAGGACTTCGCGCAGAACGGCATCGCGGTGCCCCCGCCGTCGACGTACCGGCGGCTGATCCGCGATACGCTGAACGCGATGGGCACCGGCAACCCGGCACCGGATGCGCGCGACCTGCTGCTGGGCGCGATCCTTGGCGGTGATGCCCCGGACCGGCTGGTGCTGTCGAACGAAAACTTCTTCTCGGTGCCCAAGATGGCGATCAACAAGGGCGTGTTCTATCCCGGCGCCGAGGACAAGCTGGCGCGGTTCTGCGAACTGTTCGAGGGCGACGAGGTGGAACTGTTTCTGGCGATCCGCGACCCGGCCAGTTTCCTGCCCGCGGTTTTTGCCCAGTCGCCCGATACCGAATTCCTGGACTTCATGAACGGCGCCGATCCGCGCGACCTGCGCTGGAGCGAACTGATCCAGCGGCTGCGCGCGCGGGCACCATCGGTCCGGTTCACCATCTGGTGCAACGAGGACACGCCCCTGATCTGGGCCCAGCTGATCCGCGAAATCGCCGGGTTGGAACATAACACCAAGATCATCGGCGGCTTCGACCTGTTGTCCGAGATCATGTCGAAGGAAGGCATGAAACGGTTCCGCGCCTACCTGAAGGAACATCCCGACATGAACGAAATCCAGAAGCGCCGGGTGATTGCGGCCTTCCTGGACAAGTTCGTGATCGAGGACGAAGTCGAGGAAGAAGTCGACCTGCCCGGCTGGTCCGAAGACCTGGTCGACGAGCTGAGCGATATCTACGACGAGGACGTCTTCGCGATCTCGCGCCTGCCCGGCGTGACAATGATCGAACCCTGAACCGGCAATCGATGCGCGCCCCTCCCCCCGTGGGCAGGAAGGGCGCGGCCTGATGTCAGGGATGCCCGTTCAGCTCTCGTGATGGTCACAAGTGACGTTCGGGTTGAACGGCTCCAGGACACCGTTGGGATTGTCCCTGAACAGCCAGACGTGCTGATCGAAATGAGGCATAAAGCCGTGGGCCTCGTCAGCCGTGGTACCCATGTTGTCCGCCATGTGATCCCAGTGCCGGCCATTGAGCATCGGCGCACTGTCGTGCCCCATTCCACGCCACGCGGCTTCGAAGACGAGGTTTTCGATCCCGACCAGTTCCAGCGATCCGTCAGCCTGCGGTTCATAGAGAAGGATCGCGGGTTTCATGAAATCGGTATGGGTGCTCATACCATCCACCCGCGGCTCGCCCGCCGTAATCTTCAGGGCTGCGGGGTTGAGGTAATGTATTCCCATTCCGCCCAGTTCAGGCGGCAGGCCTTCGGCCGCGGCGGACACGCAGTGCCCGGACGGATCCGGAATGTATCCGTCGGCAAGCGCCACATTGACGTCCTTGTATTTCTCGACAGCAGCCCTGAGCGCGTCCAGATCGTAGTCATCTGCCGCTGCGAAAGATGTCGTTGAAAAAACGATAGCAACCGCTGTCGCCATTGATAAAGCGCAGTTCATGATTGATCCCCCTGTTTCGGGCAGGCCAATCAGCACGGTCAGGCACCAACGGCCCACAATGCATGTCCATAGCACATTTTGAGGTTAAAATCACGAACCGTCGGGTCCGCGACGGAGCCGGCTCCACCCGCCGGTCCGATCCGGTTTCACTCACCGGAGCCGGCCAACCAAAAAGCCCGGCGCGAGGCCGGGCTTTCAGGGTCACTGCATACCGAGTGCTTCCTTGTACATTTCCAGCACCGCCTCTTCCTCGGCGATGTCGTCCTTGTCGCGCTTGCGCAGCGCGATCACCTTGCGCATCACCTTGGTGTCGTAGCCGCGGCCCTTGGCTTCGGCCATCACCTCTTTCTGCTGTTCGGCGATGTCTTTCTTTTCCATCTCGAGCCGCTCGTAGCGCTCTATAAACTGGCGCAGCTCGTCTGCGGTCACGCGATAGCTGGCGTCAATATTCGTCTCATCCATGAAGCTGCCTCCGTCTGGTTTTGTTCTTCCCTAGCGCCCTGCCCCGCCCGCCGCAAGTGCGGCCTGCGAAATTGCGCCGCGTTGCCATGTGGCCGCCGATCCGCTAGGCCCGTTACGACGCAATGCGAACGATGGAGAACAGGCGATGGACGGATTGATCTGGGGCGGTGCCGTGATTTCGGTGGCCGGGCTTGCCGGGCTGCTGTGGTGCATCTTCAAGGTCGCCGCCGCAAAACGCGCCGGTTTGAGCGAAGATGAGTTGCGCGAAGCGGTCAGGCGGGTGGTGCCGATCAACATGGGCGCGCTGTTCCTGTCGGTGATCGGACTGATGATGGTGATCCTCGGGATTTTCCTTGGCTGACGCTGTGACCGCTCCGGGCTCGTCACTCGGGCCCGATCACTCCGGCAGCGTGCGCCGGTTGCGGCCCAGCCGGTTCAATGCCTCGAAATCGTCGCCATTCTTGACCAGCGCCGCGATGCCGGGTTCGGGATCGAAGATGTCCGGCGCGGCATCCGCCAGACGGCGAAGTTCCTGCAGCACATTGAACAGCCCGGCCATGTCGGCGGATTTCATCGGCCCGCCCAGCGGGCGCGGAAAACCGTGGCCGAGGATCATCACCGCGTCGATGTCGGACGGGCGCAGCGCGGCACCGCTGCGCAGCAGCTTGGCTCCCTGGTTGGCCATCGCCGCAATACAGGTCAGCTGAATCTGCCGCTCCGACGGCGCCGCGCCGCCGTGCCGCTCCAGCGCCAGCGCGTCCGCCAGATCCGGGTCTTCATGCGGCGCCATGTGTTCGTCCCAGATATAGAACCCGATGCCCGTGCGCTGGCCGGTGCGGCCGGCCTCGACCAGCCGCTGAAGCGGGGCGCTGAACCCGATCGGATAGCGGTCGTGATCATGCAGCAAAGCAAGCCGTTTCAGCGCCACGTCCAGCCCCTGACGGTCGAGTGCCCGGAACACGCCGTTGGCAAAGCCGAACCGGGTCATCACCCGGTCGACGACGTAGGGGCTGGCCCCCTGCCCGACCGCGAACCACGCCGCCGCGCGCAGGGCGCAGAGCATCGCTTCGCCAAGGCTGCCGCCGCCGGTGCCGCAACGCGCCACGGTACGGCCCAGACCGGTGGCGAAATCGGCGGCGGTGACGACGGTCGCGGCGGCGTTGCCGGGGCCGGGAATGACCTCGGCCAGCGGGTTGGGCGCCAGGGTGGTGTGGAAATGCAACCCGATCACCCGGTCGGGGTGGTTCGTCGCCGCGGCGATGTCGGCGATCGGCAGCAGCGCGGTGTTGCTGGCAAGGATGGCATCGGTTCTGACCACCTTGTCCAGCGCCGCGAAGACCTGCGCTTTGGTCTGCGGGTTCTCGGCCACGGCCTCGATCACCATGTCGGCCGCGGCAAGCCGGATCAGGTCCTCGGTCAGGTCAACCTGCCGGTCGAGCACGGTTTCAGCCGGCTCAGCCAGGTTCAGCACATTCAGCCCCGCCGCCACCCGCGCCCGCGCCTCGCGCACCGCCTCGACGCTGCGTTCGAACAGGATCACCTTGTGGCCCGCCGCGGCGGCCTGCGCCGCGATCCCGGCCCCCGACGGGCCACCGCCGACGACCCCCAGAACCGCGATCCGGGTCGACCCGGCGCGCAGGCGTTCGGGGAAATTCGGCGCCCGGTGGATCGCCTTGTAGGCGTGGCGCAATCCCTTGGAATAGGTGGCGTCGCGGCAATCCTCAACCGCCGCCTCCTCGAAGACCAGGCCAGTATCGAACGGCATGATCAGGCTGGCCTCGATGCAATCGATCAGCCGCTGATCGGGGGGCCGGTCCTGCCCCTCCAGGTCATGGCGCAGCCGCGAAACCGCCGCCTGGAACGCCGCCGGATCGGCGAATCCGTCAACACGGTCGCGGGTCCGGCGCTGGCGCTCGGGTTGGGCCGCCAACGCGCGCGCCAGCGTTTCCGCCGCCTCGACGGTGCTGTCCGGCACGATCAGGTCGAATAGCGGTTCAAGCCCTTCGGTTTCCGCCGTCCAGAGCCGGGGCGAACGGATCAGGTCGAGGCTGCGGCCGGCCCCGATCAGCCGCGGCAACCGCTGAGTGGCCCCCGCTTCGGGCATCAACCCCATGGCGAAATTCGGGAACCCCAGCAGGCTGCCCGGATCGGCCACCCGCGCATGGGCCGCCAGCGCCAGTTCAAGCCCGCCGCCCAGAACCCGGCCGTGCAAGGCCGCGACCACGGGTTTGTCGCAGTCTTCGACAACCCGGCACAGATCGGCCAGCGTCGGTGCCTCGGGCGGGGTATCGAGATCGGCGAAATCTACACCGGTGGAAAAGCACTCCCCGGCCCCGCGCAGCACGATCGCGGCGACTTCGGCATTGGCGCCGCAGGCGCCGATCCGGTCTATCAGGGCGGCGCGCAGATCACGGGACAAGAGGTTCGCCGGACCATTATCCAGCGTCAGGATCACAACACCGTCGCGATGTTCGATCTCTATCAAATGCGCCAAGGGGCCTCCTTATTCCGCAACGAAGGGCCGCAACAGGCGACACCGCCGGGATCTTTTCCGACAGTGTGGAATAAGGAATGGCAAGAACGCAAGCGCGGGCTTGCGTTTGCCCCCAATCAAACCGGCATATTGTCGAACATCGACTCCACCGCCTCGTCTTCCAGCTGATGGTCCAGCTGCGACAGGCGCTGCGGCACCTTCAGGCCCTTGTCCTTCATCTGCGCAACCACGGCGTGAAGCTGGACCTGCATGTCCTCGCGGTCGCTGTCGTCGGCCGCTTCGATTTCGGCTTCCAGCTTCTCGATCAGTTCCAGGATTTTTTTCTCAGCCATGCCGTTCCCTCCTCCGGGTAGCCGTGGTCGGTGTTGCGGCGCGCCTCAGTGCGCGACCGCGCATGTCTTGCAGAACGGCGTCGCGGGCAGCACGTCGAGACGGTCCGCGGAAATCTCGGCGCCGCATTGCGTGCAAAAACCGTATTCGCCTTCGCGGATCCGCTTCAGTGCGGCGCGGATGCTGCGGATCTCGTCCTGCCCGGCCATGCCCAGATGCTCCAGAACTTCTTCGCCTTCGCGTTCGATAGCGGCGTCGTCCCAATCTTGGGTATGGGGTTCGTCCAGTTCGGATTCGATCTCGTGCAGACGGTTGTCCAGTTCCGACAGTCGGTTCAGCAAAGCGGCCTTGCGGTCTTCGATTTTCGTCATTTGCGCGTTCCTTCTAATTCACAGCGACGATTATATATTTCTCGATCCGCCAGCTTTGATGCAGGTCAATGTGATAGCGAGTTGAAATTCGGACTTGATACATATGCAGTTTTTATTATATGTTGCATGGAAACAGAGGATAGGACCATGACACCCATCGTAACCGCATTCTTCGACGAAGCCACCAACACCATTTCCTATGTCGTTCAGGACCCGAACGGGAAATCTTGCGCCGTGATCGATTCGGTTCTGGATTTCGATTATTCCTCGGGCCGGACTGACACCAAGTCGGCCGACGACATCATCGCCTACGTTCAGAAGAACGATTTGCAGGTCGAATGGCTGCTGGAATCCCACGTCCATGCCGACCACCTGTCGGCCGCGCCCTACATCCAGGAAAAGGTCGGCGGCAAGATCGGCATCGGCGACCGCATCAAGATCGTGCAGGACACCTTCGGCAAGGTGTTCAACGAAGGCACCGAATTCCAGCGTGACGGCAGCCAGTTCGACAAGCTGTTCGTCGAGGGCGACAGCTTCATGATCGGCCAGCTGCGCGGCGACGTCCTGCACACCCCGGGCCACACCCCGGCCTGCCTGACCTACGTGATCGGCGACGCGGCCTTCGTGGGCGACACCCTGTTCATGCCCGATTTCGGCACCGCGCGCTGCGACTTCCCCGGCGGGTCGTCGGAAGTGCTGTACAACTCGATCCAGAAGATCCTGGCGCTGCCGGACGAAACCCGCATCTTCGTCGGCCACGACTACAAGGCGCCGGGCCGTGACGAATATGCTTGGGAAACCACCGTGGGCGAACAGAAGGCCAAGAACATCCACGTCGGTGAAGGCAAGTCCAAGGACGAATTCGTCGAGATGCGCGACACCCGCGACGCGACGCTGGCGATGCCCAAGCTGATCATCCCGTCGCTGCAGGTAAACATGCGTGCGGGCCAGATGCCCGAGCCGGACGATCAGGGCGACGTGTTCCTGAAGGTGCCGGTCAATAAACTCTGAGGGCGCAAACCCAAATTCACCCCGGCCGCCGGTGCGAATAACGGCGGCCGGGGTTTTCTGCGTTCAAACACATCAACAGGAAAGGAAACGCGATGTTGGAGAATATTCCCGTCGACTGGATCTGGGGTCTGGTCGGTGGTCTGCTGATCGGCCTTGGCGGCGCGGTCTATCTGCTGGCCAATGGCCGGATCATGGGGGCCAGCGGCATTATCGGCGGTCTGGTCGACCGCAGCGGGCTGAGCACCTGGAAGGAACGCGCGGCGTTCCTGATTGGCGTGTTCGTCCTGCCGATCCCGCTTTACCCGCTCTACCGTGAGGTCGACACCCATATCACCAGCAATATCGCCGTGATCGTCGTCGCCGGTCTGCTGGTCGGCATCGGCACCCGCATCGCCAATGGCTGCACCTCGGGACACGGGGTCTGCGGGATTTCGCGGCTGTCGCTGCGCGGCATCGTCGCGACCGTGTTCTACATCATGGCCGGCGGTATCGCCGTGATCATTTTCCGTCACATGCTGGGGTGGGTCTGATGCGTATCATCTATGCTTTCATCGCCGGTGGCCTGTTCGGCTCCGGTCTGTTCATTTCCGGCATGACCGACACCTCGAAGGTGCAGGGGTGGCTCGACGTGTTCGGCGACTGGGATCCGACTCTGGCCTTCGTGATGGGCGGGGCGATCATCCCGATGTTCTTCGCCTGGCGCCTGGTTCCCGGCCGCAAGCCGCTGGTCGGTGGCGATTTCCCGACCCCGCCGGAACCGCGGCTGGGCCGCAACCTGGTGTTGGGATCGGTCCTGTTCGGTTTCGGCTGGGGCCTGGCCGGTCTGTGCCCGGGGCCGTCGATCGCATCGCTGAGCTATGGCGGCGTGAACCACTGGATCTTCGTTGGGGCGATGCTTGTCGGCATGCTGCTTGCGCCGAAGGTCCGGAACATGCTGGACCGGATGGAGAAGCCTTCGGCTATGGACTCCGGCGCGGCGGCGAAATAAGTCTGTGATCATGGATATCAGACCGATTACGCCCCGCTATGCCGTGACGCCGCAAATCAGCGTCGAAGACCTGCCCGCCATCAAGGCGGCAGGGTACACACGGGTGATCTGCAACCGCCCGGACGCGGAAAATCCGCCGTCCCACCAGGCTGCCGCGATCGCGGCAGCGGCCAAGGAACAGGGGCTGGACTTCGTCGTCCTGCCCCTGACCCACCAGACCATGACGCCGGAAAACATCGCCAAGCAGGCCGAGCTGGTGGAAACGGCGGACGGCCCGGTGCTGGCCTATTGCGCCTCGGGCACCCGCTGCACGGTGATCTGGGCCCTGGGACAGGCCGGCAAGGCATCCGCCGACGACATCCTGACGACGGCGGCGAAGGCCGGCTACATGCTGGACCAGCTGCGGCCGCAACTGGAAGGCTGAGGCCTTTGGCCCAAGACACGACGAAAGCGCCCCGGATCGGATCCGGGGCGCTTTTCGTTTGGGGAAGCGGGCAGAGCGCGGGCCGCCCAAGGATCACGCCTTAGCAGCCCCTACTGCGCCGCCAGTTTCAGCTTGGCCGGCAGGCTGACCCGGAACGCCGCGCCGCCCTGCCCCGGCAGATAGGCGATGGCCCCGCCCAGCCGCAGCATGATTTCCCGGCAGATCGCCAATCCCAGCCCGGCACCGCCTGCGGCCTTCTGATCGCTGACCCGGCTGAATTTTTCGAACACCATGTCCTGCGCCTGCGCCGGGATGCCCGAGCCGTTGTCGACGAAATCGACGATCAGGCAATTGTCGCGCTCGATCACCCGGATGGTCAGCTCCGGTTCCTCCGCGTCGCAATATTTCTGCGCATTGGCGATCAGGTTGATGAACACCTGCGCAAGCCGGTCAAGATCGGTTTCCATCACGATATCGTCCGAAATCCCGATGCGGCGGATGCGCAACCCGCTGCTTTCCGCCCCGGTGGAGGCGAGCGCGTGATTGATCAGGTCCTGCAGCGACCCTTCGCGGATGTTCAGGTTGACCTGCCCGTTTTCCAGCACGCTGAGGTCCAGCAGGTCGTCCAACAGCCGGGTCAGGCGGATCGCTTCCTGGTGGATGATGTCGGAGTATTTTTCCAGCAGCGCCTGATCCAGTTCGTCGGCGTCGCGCAGGATTTCCGAAAACGACCGGATCGAGGTCATCGGCGTGCGCAATTCGTGGCTGATCTGGCTGAGGAAGGCGTCCTTTTGCAGCGAAATCTGGGTCAGTTTTTCGTTCGCCGCGCGCAACTGCCGCGCGGTGCGGGTCAGTTCCGCCGATTTCGCCTCCAGCTGGGAAGAATATTCCATCATCTGCGCGGTTTCATCGGCCACCGCCAGCAGGTCCTCGACCGACACGGTGGCGCGGCCCATGATCTGGCTGACCATCGCGTGCGCTGTGGCGGCGCCGACCGACCCGGACAATTCGCGTTCCAGGCTTTGCAGGAATTCCGGCGTCGGTTCCGGCAGGTAACCGACCAGCCCCTGATCCACCGCCGCGCGCTGGAACAGCGCCTGCGCCTCGTCGGGGCCAAGGATGCGCTGCGCCATCACCATCAGGTCCTCGGCCTGGGCGATGCCGCCGGACCAGCCCTGCGGATTGCCGGAATGCTGGAACACGTTGACGAATTGCGCCCCCTGAAGACGCTCCATCGGCCGCGGGAAGCTGAGGATCGAAAACAGCACGAAGGACCCGGTATTCAGCGACATCGACCACAGCACCGTGTGCACCACCGGGTCGATTCCCTCGATCCCGAACAGCGCCTGCGGCTTCAGCCAGCTCAGCCCCCAAAGACCGTGCTGCAGCGTATCGGCGGACAGGAACACGCCGGCGCCGAAGCTGGGCAGCAGCAGCGAATAGGCCCAGATCACGAAGCCCGTCAGCAGCCCCGCCATCGCGCCCAGGTGGTTCGACCCGCGCCAGAAAATCGCCCCCATCAACGCCGGCAGGAATTGCGCCACGCCGGCGAAACTGATCAGACCGATCGCGGTCAGCGCCGCCCCGCCGCCCGAGAACCGGTAATAAAGATAGCCAAGCGCCAGAACCCCGGCGATGGACAACCGCCGCGACAGCAGAACCACGCTGCGCACATCGCCGGAAATCACCGCGCCGCCCTTGGCGATCTTCAGCCAGATCGGCATGACGATATGGTTCGACACCATGGTCGACAGCGCGATCGCCGCCACGATCACCATCGAAGTCGCCGAGGAAAACCCGCCCAGAAACGACAGCATCGCCAGCGACTGCTGGCCCTGGCTCAGCGGTACGGTCAGCACGAACTGGTCCGGGTTGGACCCTTCCGGCATCACGTCCAGCCCGACCACAGCGATCGGCACCACGAAAAGGCTCATGATCATCAGGTAGGTCGGGAAGGCCCAGCTTGCGGTGCGCAGATGGTTTTCGTTTTCGTTTTCCACCACCAGCACCTGGAACATCCGCGGCAGGGTCAGGAACGCCGCCGCCGACAGCAGGATCAGCGCCGTCCAGCGGCCGTTGTCGACCTGCCAGGTGCCGATGTCGGACGCGTCGATCCGGGCCAGCGTTTCCGACACGCCGCCGCCCAGCCCCCAGACCACGAAGATCCCGACCGCGACCAGCGCGAAAAGCTTGACCACCGCTTCCAGCGCGATTGCCATGACCACGCCGTGGTGGCGTTCGTTAGCATCGAGGTTGCGGGTGCCGAACAGGACGGTGAACAACGCCAGCCCCGCCGCCACCCAAAGCGCGGTGGCGTCGCTGTCGGCCAGTTGCACCGCCTGCGGATCGAACCGGGCGAAGGACGCGAAGGACAGCGTCACGGATTGCAGCTGCAGCGCGATATAGGGCGTGGTGCCGATCACCGCAATCAGGGTGACGAAAACCGCCAGCACGGGCGATTTGCCGTAGCGCGACGAAATCAGGTCGGCGACCGAGGTGATCCGCTGGGTCCGCCCGACCCGCACCAGTTTGCGCAATCCCCACCACCAGCCCAACATCACCAGCGTCGGACCGATATAGATGGTGAGGAACTCCAATCCCGAGCGCGCCGCATTGCCGACCGCGCCGTAAAAGGTCCAGGCGGTGCAGTAGATCGACAGCGACAGCGTGTAGACTAGCGGCGAACGCAGCCAGGTCGCCCGCCCCCTGAGCGCCGCGCGTTCGGCCATGAAGGCGACCACGAAAAGCAGCGCCACATAGGTCAGACAGACCGCGACGAGGATATTCAGCGCGCCCATTCAGATCTCGTCTTTGTGCTCGGTTTCGACACTGTCGTCGAGCCAGAAGGTCAACAGCAGCGTCGCCACCACCAGCACCGCCCAGACCAGGAAGATGTAAAGGATCGCCCGCGAGGTGCTGACTTCGTTTTCCCCCGGCCCCGGCCACAGCACCGGCACCGCCCAGAGCGCCGCACCGAGGAATGGCATCAGCCTTGCCGCGTCCATCACCCGGCGCAGCCGGTAGCTGCGCCGTTCGAGGAACAGGGGGGAGCGTTTGCCGCTCATTGCGGCACCAGTTCGCGCAGCGCCTCCAGCACTTCGGCATTGGAGAAGGGTTTGGTCATGAAACGGCTGGCGCCGATCCGTTCGGCCAGTTCGCGGTCCTTGGTCTGGCCGCGCGCGGTCAGCATCAGCACCGGCAGGTTGCGGGTTCCGGCGTCTTCCCGGAGTTCGCTCAGGATATCGTAGCCGCTTTTGCCGGGCAGCATGACGTCCAGTATCACGAGGTCCGGGGTTTTCGCGCGGACCACATCGACGGCGTCATGGCCGTTCGAATGCGTATCCACCGCCCACCCATCGCGCGACAGGATGAAACTGATCGCTTCGATGATGTTCGGCTCATCCTCGATCACAAGGACATGTTTGCCCATGCACCGCCTCCCCACAGAGCACTTATTTCAGTCTTTATCACGAAGTTGCGGCCACAAGTCAAAACCCATCGGTCAGGATCGACGGTTCACGGCGGCCCTCGCAGCCCTCGCGCGGGCAGATCCGGCAGTTCACGCCAAGGCCGTCGGGGTCGTCCTGCCCCCGGTCGGCTGGGTCGGGCGCCACCAGCAGCATATGCGCCTGGAACAGCGGCACCTGGCCGAAGTCCGGATCCGACACCGGTTCGGCGATCGCATAGGCCAGAAACGCTTCGCGGCCGCGCATGTCCTGCTGCACCAGCCGCCGGATCGGCAGGTGCGGCCGGCTGAGGGCCTGAAACAGCGGCCATTTCGGACAGGCGGCGCCGAAACGCGGCAGCGCGAAACCTTCGATCGGCTTGCGGAAGATCAGCGTACCGGACGCGTCACAACTGACCATGCCAATCGGTGGCGCGCCCTCGGCCTGCGGCAGCGCCGCCATCCGGCGCATCACCTGTGGCAGCCCGACGCCGAAGCGGCGCGCCAGCACCGCCGGATCGGCACCGGTGTCACGAAGCGCCGTCAATGTAGCGGCCAGCGGCATCGCTGCGGCATCCTCGGCATAGCGCTCAAGGTACTGCCGCGCCAGCACCCGGCCCGCCGCCGATTGCAGCCTTTCGGTGCGCTGCAGAATGCTGTCGATGTCCCCCGCGCCGCCATTTTCAAGCGCGTCAAAATGAAACCCGGCATCGGTCAGGAAGGCATCCAATTCATCCTGCGGCGAGGCCAGCGCAGTTTCTTCCTCCGCCCCTTCGTCAAGATAGCTCACCAGCGTCTGCGCGCTTTCGGCCAGCCGCTTGGCGTCCTCGTTGATATTGCGCTGGAACCGGTCGCGCCATTCCGGTTCGATCGCCGGCGTGTCGGCCAGGATCCCGGCGGTCGAGCGGATCGCGGTGACGGTGGACAGGACTTCGTGCAGTGCGGCGGCCAGATGCGGATCATGGGTCAGCCGGTCGGTCAGGGTTTCGACGATCCGTTCCAGTTCCAGAACCCGGCGGTGGCGGCGGACCAGCAATTCGGCCCAGCCGGGGAAACGACCGGCGAAATCCTCGGGCGGTTCATGGTCGGCGCCGGCGAATTCGTCGGCGGCGCGGGCTTCGCCCAGCGTGGCGATCAACGCCGCCTCGGCCCCTTCGGTTAGCGCAGAGGGTTCGACGCCCAGCACTTCGGCCAGCGACAACAGCAGTTTGCCGCCGATTCTGCGCCGATTATGTTCGATCAGGTTCAGGTAGGAGGCCGAAATACCGGCCTTTTGGGCCAATTCGGCCTGCCGCATCCCCTGCATGATGCGTCTTTCCCTGATCCGGGTTCCGGTCAACTGACGTTGCGGCATTTCGTTTTCCCAACCAAATCAACGCATTTCTGCGCCGCCGAATAATTTCTTTACAATGTATACTGGAGTATTGTGCATAAATTTACAAAAAAACTGTTTCTACAAAAGCCGTTGTTGCGAAGTTTTCTTTCACGCGCTGATAATGAATTTGCACAACTGTGCGCGCGGCGCTGCTTGAGGAGGCTTGCCGCAAATCACAAAACGGGAGGAATTTATGTCCAAGACCAATCTGACGCGTCGTGGCGTGTTGAAGTCGGGTGCCGTCGCTGGCGCCGGCGTTGCGCTTCCGACGATCTTCACTGCATCGTCGGCGGCCGCCTATACCAACGAACCCACCGGCGGGTCCGTCACCCTGGGCTTCAACGTGCCCCAGACCGGCCCCTATGCCGATGAGGGCGCCGACGAACTGCGCGCCTATGAACTGGCTGTCGAGCACCTCAACGGTGGTGGCGACGGCGGCATGATGAACACCTTCTCGTCGAACGCACTGCAGGGCAACGGCATCCTGGGCAAGAAGGTCGAATTCGTGACCGGCGACACCCAGACCAAGTCGGACGCTGCCCGCGCATCGGCCAAGTCGATGATCGAAAAAGACGGCGCCATCATGATCACCGGCGGATCGTCCTCGGGCGTTGCGATCGCCGTTCAGGGCCTGTGCCAGGAAGCCGGCGTGATCTTCATGGCGGGCCTGACCCACTCGAACGACACCACCGGCAAGGACAAGAAGGCGAACGGTTTCCGTCACTTCTTCAACGGTTACATGTCGGGCGCCGCGCTGGCGCCGGTGCTGAAGCAGCTTTATGGCGATGACCGCAAGGCCTATCACCTGACCGCCGACTACACCTGGGGCTGGACCCAGCAGGAATCGATCGCGGCCGCGACCGAAGCCCTGGGTTGGGAAACCGTCAACAACGTGCTGACCCCGCTGGCCGCGACCGACTTCTCGTCCTACATCGCGCCGGTGCTGAACTCGGGTGCGGACGTTCTGGTTCTGAACCACTACGGCGGCAACATGGTGAACTCGCTGACCAACGCGGTTCAGTTCGGCCTGCGCAACAAGGAAGTCAACGGCAAGAACTTCGAAATCGTCGTTCCGCTGTTCTCGCGCCTGATGGCACGCGGCGCCGGTGAGAACATCAAGGGCATCGTTGGATCGACCAACTGGCACTGGTCGCTGCAGGACGACGCGTCGAAAGCCTTCGTCAAGTCGTTCGGCACCAAGTATGGCTTCCCGCCGAGCCAGGCCGCCCATACCGTGTACTGCCAGACCCTGCTGTATGCGGATGCCTGCCAGCGCGCCGGCACCTTCAATCCCTGTGGCGTCGCCGAGGCGCTGGAAGGCTTCGAATTCGACGGCTTGGGCAACGGCAAGACCCTGTACCGCGCCGAAGACCACCAGTGCTTCAAGGACGTGCTGGTCGTGAAGGGCAAGGAAAACCCGACTTCGGAATTCGACCTTCTGGAAGTTGTCGAAGTTACCCCGGCGGCACAGGTCACCTATGCACCGGATCATCCGATGTTCGCAGGTGGCGCCCTGGGCACCTGCAACCCGGGCGCTTAATCGCGAAAAGATCAATGAAATCGGGGCCGTGCGCGCAAACCGTGCGCACGGCCATTTCGACCAATGCTTCGGAACCCTCTCATGAAGAGCGTTGGGCCGGCAGCCGATAATTTTCCAAGGTGGGGACAATGGACGCAATCATCCTGCAAATCCTGAACGGGCTCGACAAGGGCTCGGCCTATGCGCTGATCGCGCTCGGGCTAACGCTTATTTTCGGCACATTGGGCGTTGTGAACTTCGCCCACGGCGCGCTGTTCATGATCGGGGCCTTCTGCGCCGTCTTCGTGCAACGGCTGCTGAACCTGTCATTCGAAACCGTCGATCCGAGCAAGACCGACTTCTTGGGCCAACCGCTGAAGGTGAAAACGCCCTATGTGGAAAGCTGGTTCGGCCCCGATGTCGGCGCCACCATCATCGACTGGTCGGTGCCGCTGGCGGTGCTGTTCTGTATCCCGGTGATGGTCCTGATCGGGTTCGTGATGGAACGCGGGCTGATCAAGCATTTCTACAAGCGTGAGCACGCCGACCAGATCCTGGTGACATTCGGGCTGGCCATCGTGCTGCAGGAAGTCATCAAGGCGTTCTATGGTGCCAACCCGATCCAGACCCCCGCCCCCGAAACGCTGTCGGGCGTGGCGACGCTGGCCGGCGGCATCGTCTACCCGGTCTGGCGGATCGTCTATTTCTGCTTCGCGGCTGTGATCATCGGCGGCGTCTTCGCCTTCCTGCAATTCACCACCTTCGGCATGGTCGTGCGCGCCGGCATGGCGGATCGCGAAACCGTCGGGCTGCTGGGCATCAACATCGACCGCCGCTTCACCGTGATGTTCGGCATCGCCGCCGCGGTGGCGGGTTTGGCCGGCGTGATGTACGGGCCGATCAACGCCCCGAACTACCACATGGGCATGGATTTCCTCGTGCTGTCCTTCGTCGTCGTGGTCGTCGGCGGCATGGGATCGCTGCCGGGCGCGGTCGCCGCAGGATTCCTGCTGGGCATCCTGGAAAGCTTCGCCTCGACCACCTGGGCGACGACCACCATCCCTGGCATCAACCAGATCATCATTTACCTTGTCGCCATCATCATCCTGCTGACCCGTCCGCGCGGTCTGCTGGGTAAAAAAGGCGTGATGGAGTAAGCCAACATGTTCGGACTCAACAAAAAAGACAGCGCTCTGCTGCTACTCGTCGCCATCCTGACAATGCTGGCCCCCTTCATCCTGAACCCCTTCCCCAGCGACAGCGGTTTGGCACAGTTCAACGCCGGCTATCCCGACCTGATGCAGCGTTTCGTGATCTTCGGCATCTTCGCCATCGGCTTCAACATCCTGTTCGGCCTGACCGGTTACCTGTCCTTCGGCCACGCGGCCTTCCTCGGGGTCGGATCCTATTCGGCGGTGTGGATGTTCAAGCTGCTGTCGATGAACATCATCCCGGCGATCGTCCTGTCGGTGGCCATCGCGGGCCTGTTCGCGCTGGTCATCGGGTATGTGTCGCTGCGTCGGACCGGGATCTACTTCTCGATCCTGACATTGGCCTTCGCGCAGATGTCTTTCGCGCTGGCCTATTCGGTTCTGACCCCGATCACCAACGGGGAAACCGGCCTGCAGCTCAGCCTTGACGATCCGCGCATTCTGGACAGCGCGAACACATCCGGTTCGCTGCCGGTGACCAGCCTCTTCGGCCTGGAAATGCGGTCGTCCTTCGACCTTGTGGTGGGGCCGTGGAGCTTCACCTTCTCGGTGGGCTACTACATCTGCGCCATCGCCATGCTGCTGGCCTTCTACCTGTCGATCCGGATCTTCCGGTCACCGTTCGGCATGATGCTGCGCGCGATCAAGTCGAACCAGCAGCGTCTGAACTATACCGGCCTGAACCCCAAGCCCTACACCCTGGCGGCGTTCGTCATCTCGGGCATGTATGCCGGTCTGGCCGGTGGTCTACTGGCCTCGATGGACCCGCTGGCGGGCGCCGAGCGGATGCAGTGGACCGCGTCGGGCGAGGTGGTGCTGATGACCATCCTCGGCGGTGTCGGCACGCTGATCGGCCCGGTCCTGGGTGCTGGCCTGATCAAGTATTTCGAGAACATTTTCTCGAAGATCAACGACACCGTTCTGCATGGCTGGTTCGGAATCCTGCCCGACGGGATCGAGGATTTCCTCGTCTCCATCATCCACCCCTTCGTGGGCAAGGGCTGGCACCTGACGCTCGGCATCATCTTCATGCTGGTGGTGACCTTCCTGCCCGGCGGTCTTGTCGAGGGCGGACAGCGCATCGCGCGCCTGTTCCGGAGCAAGAAGAAAACCGACGGCGCCGATGCCGCCAAAACTGAACCTGCAGAGTAAGGAGACTGAAAGATGGGTATTCTTGAAGTCAAAGGCGTCAACAAGCGCTTCGGTGGTCTGCAGGCGCTTGGCGATGTGAACCTCAGCGTGAAGGAAAATTCCGTTCACGCCATCATCGGCCCCAACGGGGCGGGCAAGTCCACCCTGCTCAACTGCCTGGTCGGCAAGCTGATCCCCGACACCGGATCGGTGATGTTCGACGGACAAAGCGTGCTGGGCCGAAAACCGCATGAAATCAACCAGATGGGAATTTCCCGGGTGTTCCAGACGCCCGAGATTTTCGGCGACCTGACGGTGATGGAAAACATGATGATCCCCTGTTTCGCATCGCGCGACGGGGCATTCCGAATGCATGCGGTGGAAAACATGATGGCCGAAAAGGACATCGTGGAACGGGCCGAAAAGATGCTCGAGGACATGAACATGGCCGACAAGCGTCACATGCATTCCGCCTCGATGTCGCGCGGCGACAAGCGGCGGCTGGAAATCGGCATGTGCCTGGCGCAGGAACCGAAGCTGCTGCTGCTGGACGAACCCACTGCCGGCATGGCGCGGGCCGACACCAACAACACGATCGACCTGCTGAAACAGATCAGCGACGAACGCGACATCACCATCGCCATCATCGAACACGACATGCACGTCGTGTTCTCGCTGGCCAACCGGATCACCGTTCTTGCCCAGGGCACGCCCCTGGTCGAGGACGATCCCGAAAACATCAAAGGTAATCCTAAAGTACGGGAAGCCTATCTGGGCGAAACCGCGTAAGGAGTCGGACCATGAACGTTAAACCTGATTTCTCGAAGGGCCGTAACCTTGCCGAAACCGCCCCCGCCTTCCTGTCGGTGTGGGACATCCACGCCTACTATGGCGAGAGCTACATTGTGCAGGGCGTCGATTTCAACGTGCACGAGGGCGAAATCCTTGCCCTGCTGGGCCGCAACGGGGCCGGCAAGACGTCCACCCTGCGCGCCATCGCGCGGCTGGACGATCCGGCGATCACCCACGGCGAGGTCTGGCTGGATCACCAACCGCTGCACCTGATGAATTCCTACAAGGCCGCTCAGGCCGGGATCGCGCTGGTCCCCGAAGACCGCCGCATCATCCCGGGCCTGACGGTCGAGGAAAACCTGAAACTGGCACAGATCGCGCCGCCGATCGGCTGGTCGATCGAACGGCTCTATGAACTGTTCCCGCGGCTGGGCGAACGCCGGCTGCAGGAAGGCGTGACGCTGTCGGGCGGCGAACAGCAGATGCTGGCCATCGCCCGGGCCCTGGCGCGCGACATCAAGGTGCTGCTGCTCGACGAACCCTATGAAGGGCTGGCGCCGGTGATCGTGGACGAGATCGAACGCACCCTGCGCAAAATCAAGGAACAGGGCATCACCACGGTGATCGTGGAACAGAATGCGGTGCGGGCCCTTGAACTCGCCGACCGTTCGGTCATTCTCGACACCGGGACCGTCGTGTTCGACGGATCTGCCGCCGAAGTTCTGGAAAACAAGGAACTTCGCGAAGAATACCTGGCCATCTGAGCGTGGCCGGACTGGGCCTGCCCGGAGGAGGGCAGGCCATGGAACAAAGATTGAATTGAGGGAGGCCCTCCGATGACTGAAAACATCTATCCCGTGCCGAAGGACTTCAAATCCTCGGCGCATGTCGACGCCGCGAAGTACGAAGAGCTGTATCAGGCGTCGATTTCGGACCCGGAAGGGTTCTGGCGGGAACAGGGTCAGCGTCTGGACTGGATCAAGCCCTATACCAAGGTAAAGAACACCTCGTTCGAGCCGGGCAATATCGACATCAAGTGGTACGAGGACGGAACGCTGAACGTCTCCGCCAACTGCATCGACCGCCACCTCGAAACCCGCGGCGACCAGACCGCGATCATCTGGGAACCGGATGACCCCGAGGACGAGGCGCAGCACATCACCTATGCCGAGCTGCACCGCCGCACCTGCCGGATGGCCAACATCCTGGAAGACCTGGGCGTGCGCAAGGGCGACCGGGTGGTGATCTATCTGCCGATGATCCCCGAAGCGGCCTATGCGATGCTGGCCTGCGCCCGGATCGGCGCCATCCATTCGATCGTCTTCGCGGGCTTTTCGCCCGACGCGCTGGCGGCGCGGATCAACGGCTGCGACGCCAAGCTGATCATCACCGCCGACCACGCCCCGCGCGGCGGCCGCAAGACCCCGCTCAAGGCGAATGCCGACGCCGCCCTGCTGCATTGCAAGGACACGGTGAAATGCCTGGTGGTGAAGCGCACCGGCGATCAGACCACCTGGGTCGACGGCCGCGACTTCGACTATAACGAAATGGCGCTGGAAGCCGACGATTATTCCAAGCCGGTGGAAATGAGCGCCGAAGATCCGCTGTTCATCCTCTACACCTCCGGGTCGACCGGTCAGCCCAAGGGCGTGGTGCATTGCACCGGCGGGTACCTTGTCTATGCCGCGATGACCCATGAAATCACCTTCGATTACCACGACGGCGACATCTACTGGTGTACCGCCGATGTGGGCTGGGTCACCGGGCACAG
>NZ_JADMKU010000030.1 GCF_018219815.1 Thalassovita aquimarina | reverse complement strand
ATCATCCCGATGATCTGTTCGTCGCTAAATCTGCGTTTCATGGTCCATCCTTTACTTGGACGGATCACTAACACCGCGATGGCCTGAATTCAGGGGGCAACGTCACCAGGTTACGCGATGAACTGCTGAACGGGGACATCTTCTACAGCCTACGGGAAGCCGAGATCCTCATCGAGCAATGGAGGAATCACTACAACACGAAACGACCACACGGTGCTTTGGGCTACCGCCCTCCGGCCCCGGAAACCATCTTCCCGATGGAACCAAGGCCAGTCATGCACTAACACTCAAACTGGACCACTCAGGTGGGGCTGACCACCATGAGGAAGGCCATCACCAGATTCGGCCCGCCCGAGATCATGAACACGGATCAGGACAGCCTGTCTGACTGAACAGGGAGCAGCGAGCATGAAACCATGGCCATTACCGGTCACAAGACCTCGAAGGAAGTCATCCGCGACACCCGCGCTGCCAGCCCAAAATGCCCGACCGAGCGGGCGAGGAATGGATTAGAGTTTCACAAGCCAGAAACCGAAAGTGTCCAACTTTTGGAGGCCATTGGCGTATTTTGGACAAAACCGAAATCTAACCCATTGGAAACAGTGATTAAAGTAAGAAATTGTGCCCGGGGGCTGAATTGCGCAATGTACTCGCTAATCCTGCTGAAATTGGGCGCCGGCCACCGACACGATATAAATAATTGGAGTCCTTCTCACAATCTGTTCCGTGCCGCATTGTGCCGTTGCACCGTCCTTAGACTGGTTCCGACTGTAGACGCAATTTCTTGTTGTGGCTTTCCTTCCTGCAGCAAGTGATAAATCAGGTACCGGCGAACGCCTTCCTGTAAGCCTGTCAGGGATTGAACTTCGACAGCTCCCTGCGACGCGTTTTGATAGATGAGACGCCGAAACCTCTTGCTCTCGAATTCATCTTCGAGATCGCCGATCGAAACGCGCATTGATCCGTGTTCCATCAACCAATTCAATCCATCCTCGGCCCCGAGTTCGGCCAGAATTTGAGCGCTAAACCAACTCAAATACGTCGATACATATGCAAAATCCACCTCGATCTCCATTGCAAGTGACCGAATGGATTCGCGTTCAAAAGGCGGTTTGACGAAGTCTAAAAGACCATTCATTTCAAAACCTTTCTTAGCTTTCACTTGATCAGCAAAATCGAACTCAGCAGCTAGCAAAGCAGCGAAGAGCGAGACGCTTCCCAACCCGTTCCAGATCTTTCGCGGTTGGGCCGCCTTGTAATGGAGCGAAAAGAATACACTGAGTTGCAACACCTAATTGGTGCGACAATGTCCACATTTACAATTTAGGGGAGTCCTTCTGAGATGGGCGGATCAAACAAGCGGGGTGACCGAGATGGCGTCCAACGATGTCGTAAATGCTCAGATTGTCGATGCTATGAGCACTGTAAACACAGGCGTTGTCGGTGACGCGCCAAGTATCGCAGTCGGTACGCTCTACCAGTCATTGGCCCATGCGAGTGGCATCGCGATGCTCAATGCTACAGCGAACCAACAGAACCTGAACCAGCTCAACCCCGCCATCGTCTCTCAGGCCGTCGCCAAGATTAACAGCGAATCTTAGGCGCGATCGTCCTTCTGGAAACCAAAATCATTTGAGGTGACAGATGTCTGATACCGATTTGACCACACCGATAGAAGATGCGCCGACGCCTGACAGCTCCGTCCCGGCCGAGGTTGTGAAGAGCATGCAGGACCAGGCCGCCGGTATGATCGCAATGGACGTCGAGTCCTTTTCCAACGGATTTATGCAAATCATGTTGGCCGGTATCGGATGGGCTTCTGCGGAGATTGCCAAAACCCAAGGCAGCGACGGAGAAGCCGAACTCTCGTTCTTTACCGAGAAGCTCTCCACCGATTTGCCGCTGATCATTCAAAATATCACAGCGGCATCCAAGGGCGAATACACGCCAACCGCGAGCGCGCACAGCGTCGGGAAGCAGACGAAGAACAGGATGTTTTCGAAATGAGCTCCCCTCCCAAAAAGACGACCGAAAACCAGGATTCCAAGGGGAAATCCGTGAATGAAGCGGAGCCTCAGGAGGCTGCTGAGCCCGCGTCGCCCGAGCCTCAAACACCATCTGAGGCGCAGGTACCCGAGACAGACCTGCCGCAGATGCCAGAGACACCGATGACTGAGGCTCCGGAACCGCGCAGCCCGCCCACTGCACCGCCTGAACCACTGACCGAACGCGAAAAATATCTTGTCAGTCTCGCGACCCAACAGGTCCTGAACCAGATTGATCCCTTGTTGATAAAACTCCAGCAGATTTCGAACGAAGCCGTCAGCATGGGGGCCCAGCAAAAATTGCAGGAACTGGAGCGCGGCATCAACGAGCGGATCGCAAACCGGGTCAACAAGATCAACGCAATAATCGGAAGGAGGGGCCGATGACCCCGAAGAGCAATGAAAAAAAAAGCTATTGGATGAGATGGAAGACGTTTTCGGCAGAACAACGGTACCGGAAACGGGTCTTGCGATCGCTGGTCAGTCCCAATCCATGGCCGCAGGACAGAGCGCAATGTCGTCCTCATAGTCAAGCGGACGTGCGATGCAGAACGCGGTTGCCCAGGTCCAGAATTCCCAGAGCATCCAGCAGGCTCAAACAGCGACTGGTGTGGCATCGCTTCTGAAGCGGCGGTCTCATTGCCCGCACATGAAACGCCTACACAAGAAACGTTTTCGAAATTTCATAGAGCTCGGCAAGGCTCTTTGAAACTCAGGGGGGCAGCCTTGCTCGCCTGCGGCAGATTGATGCCGGCCAACCCAACCACAGAAAGGAACTCTCAATGCCATTTGTAGCAGAACAGATCACCGATGCGGTGACGCAGGCGAACGTCAAAGTCGTTGCCGAAGCCCCCGCCATGGCGATGGGGTCGCTGTATCAGACAGCGAGCCATTCCACCGGCATGATGTACGAAAACTCTGTGAATGCGCAGAACCAGCAAAACATCCTGTCGCAGGCGGCGACGACCCAGGGCGTGATGCAGATCTACAGCGTCGATACCGTATCCGACGCGCTGGCGATTTCACAAATGATCACCAGCAGCCGCTAAACCAAGACATTTCGGGACGGGGGCACCCGTCCCGAAACCCACTTTCGCCACACGACGAATGAGCCATTATGGAGGTCCCCGTGGGAAATGTAAAAATCCGGCACTACCCGTTTGATTTTCATACGCATTTTTGGGGAATCCTGCCCGTTCATCCGGTTCCCGGGGCCTCAATCTATGCGCCGAGTATCGAACAGGCAATCAGGCAGTTCTACAAGGCTTGCGACGAAACATTGCTGTCCTTGGACGTAAAACGCCGTATCTTCGCCCTCGGACTTCTGGAAGCGTTCAAGCTGTTTTCAAAATGGATCGGCGACACGTTGCCGCCATCTGAACCGACGTCGTTCCAGGTGAATTCCTACGTACGGGGAGAGTGTTTTGTCGAGAATGCACTCATCGGATGGAATCTGATCGCTCAGAAGACGCAGGGCGATATCCTGCCGGAATTCTGGTCCAACGATGACAGTGCCAAGGACGCGCTTTCAAAAATTGAAACTGCCCTCAAGAAGATCGAAAAAAACATCATGGGGAAAAAGCTCAGCAGCTTAAGCCCGGCGGAGAAGACCGGGTTCGAGACCGAGCTGGAGCGGTTGATCAAGTCGGGTGTTCTGAGCGTCCTCGGGGCCGAACAGATAACGGAAGTTCTCAATGACCCGAGCGCGACAATGGGCGAGCTTGCAAATACCAGCAAGATTTATCTGGGCTCTCGTTTTTACAGCATCAAGTTCCTGAAACCGCAGGCATCTATCTTTCGGTATTACGATTACTTCAACAACCTGATGCTCTCGGCCAATGAATTTACGCCGTTCGATGATGCCTATGTCGCGCGAGACTCGGTGAAAGACCTGCGCATCAATCCAGGTGATGGCGATGTGTACAGCCAAACCTATCTGATTGATGAGACAAACAAATATTATGAGAATGAAGGGATCTCTCACACTCAGCTGTCGATGAGCAGGAAAGACCGTGGCCCCATTTTCGAACGCTTCAACATCCCCCCCGGTGACGAGAATTCCTGGGGTGTGAACAACAAGATCCTCTATCATAACACCAATCACAATATCGGGTCTGATCCGGGTGAGCTGTACAGTTTCCTGAACCAGGCTGTTGCTGACTTCAATAAAAATGAGACTGATTTCCAGAAGCGCGTCATCGGCGTGGATTTTCTGGGGAGCGAGACGCATGTCGATTTCGAAACGCTCTTTCAGGTGTTCGAAAAATTTAAGGACGAAATCGAGGCACCCGCCGGGAAAGAGACCTTCACGTTGCGCATTCATGTCGGCGAAGGGTCAGGCGCCAGCAGCGACAATCGCAGCGTCTTGGGGCAGATGTGTGCCGATGGATCGGTTGCCTCTGCGCTGGCAGAGAATGGGCCCTATGCCAACTTTGTCGACAGGCTCTCGAATTTCCGGCCCGGCGCTGCACGAGGTGGACAGCTCTCATCCTGGCCCGATACGTTGGATCTCGCACAAAAAATCTTCTCGGGGCAGTTCTACACACTGCGTTTCAATATTTTCAGCGACAAGACACATGATCGCGTCTCGGCAATCGCCGAGAGCAACATGCTCGCTCTCTATCACGCCGCGACGAAAGTAAATTCGAGAGGTCGATATATTTATGGCCCGAGAAGTGTGTTCAACAAGACGTCGATCCGGCTTGGCCACGGGCAGCACGCGCGTCAATATATACATGCGCTCTCGCAAATGCGCGGATTGGCCAGCGGTTTCCGAACCATAGCCTTCGATACGAACCTTGGGAGCAACTATATCACAGGATCGTCTTCGAACATAATGTCACCCGAGGACTTCAACAGGGCCGAAGGAATCCGAACGCTGACCTCCTTCGCACCTGCCCGCTATGTCATTCAGGCGATCAATGCGGTCTTTGGCAAAACGGCCTTGTCAGATACGCTTTTTCGAAATGCGTTTCCGCTTCTTGTCGGAAGCGACGGTCAGGGGGTTGAGCATACGAATCTGGAACGCGAAAATGTGCGCGGTCTCGTGTTGTTCGTCCTGCGGTCTGCGCTCATGAACCAGTTCATGACAGACAAGGATTGTCTCGAGCAGGGCAACCTTGAGAGTTTGGGCTTCCTTGAGACCGATTCAGGCACCGACGCTGTTGTCAGTTTCATGTTCGACGATGCCCTGGCCTATTGGCAAAGAACCGTCGGAGACGCAGGAGATATAGCGGAACAGTCGATTTCGGTTTCAGGCGGCGCCTGGGTGTCGGAGCAGCGCATTGAGCCGATCAAATCTGGCTTCGCCGGATTCGAGTACTACAAGGCGCCGGAATTTGACATTCGCTGGAATAAACAGGTTCGTTAGGCTCAGGACCCATTAATTTGCTTGAGGCTGGATCGTCTGCGTGATTCAAGCTCCCAAAATGAGGGAGCGTGATAAGCAATCTATTCTGGCTGACCGACGATCAGATGGCGCGGTTGCGGCCGTTCTCTCCCAAGAGCCATGGCAAGCCACGCGTCGATGATCGGCGCGTGCTGATCGGTATTATCTTCATCAATCGCAATGGCTTGCGCTGGTGCGATGCGCCGAAAGAATATGGCTCGCCGAAGATCCTCTACAATCGCTGAAAGCGCTGGAGCGAGATGGGCGTGTTCGTCCGGAACTTTGAAGGACTGACCGCTGAGGCGGCGGATCAAAAGACGATCATGATCGACGCAACCTATTTGAAAGCCCACCGCACGGCCTCCAGCCTGCGGGGTAAAAAAGGGGGCGCGGACGGCTGATCGGGCGGACCAAAGGCGGCATGAACACCAAACTCCACGCTGTCACCGACACCAACGGGCGCCCGCTCCGGTTCTTCATTACCGCAGGTCAGGTCAGCGATTACACCGGCGCGGCGGCGCTGCTGGACGACCTGCCGGAGGCCGAGTGGCTCCTGGGAGATCGCGGATATAACGCGAATTGGTTGCGTGAAGCCTTGAAAGACAAGGGGATCAGAGCGCACATTCCGGGCCGCAAAGCGCGCAAGGCGCCCGTCAAATATGACAAGCGCCGCTACAAGCGTCGCAACCGCATCGAGATCATGTTCGGACGCCTGAAAGACTGGCGACGGGTTGCCACGCGATACGACCGCTGCCCGAAAGTCTTCCTATCTGCGGTCGCTCTCGCCGCCACCGTGATCTTCTGGCTGTGAAAATCAATGAGTCTGGAGCCCAGGACCCATTCTGAAGGCAAAGCCGGCCAGCGGGGCAGGATTGGGAGAAGCGGCAAACGCGCCACCTCTCCTCCACACGTATTTAGGTCACTTTCTTAGCGTTGGTGACTCTTCGTTAGGGGCATAGCCCGCTGATGTCAGGGCTGCTTCAAGGTTCTGACGGGGTAGCTGAGACTTCACAGTCACCACGCGTGTGACCGGGTCAGCGTCAATCTTGGCTGCGGCATCCAGCGAATGGATGGCCTTGCTAACCCGGGATGCGCACCCCCCACAGGTCATGTTTTCTATGACGAATTGCATGAGAAACTCCTTCTTTTTTAGCTCATGCTGCCTGACATGGGGCTTCCAAGCGTTGTAAGGTCAAGGGGTAAGATAATTTTTTATTATCACTTGACCTTCCAATCGTTGGAAGCCGCATCCCTTTCCTCGAAATTGATTCGAACAGGAAAGGAAACGTTAATGAACGTTCAATTGAAATCCTCTACGGAGGGATTGGAAACCGTTACGATTCCCATCGAGGGCATGACATGCGCGTCATGTGTAGGGCGTGTCGAACGTTCTTTGAAATCTGTTTCGGGTGTTGCAGAGGCATCTGTGAACCTTGCAACGGAACGCGCCGAGGTGCGTCTCGACAATCCTGATGCGCGTCAGCATCTTGAACAGGCGGTCGAAGCTGCCGGATACACGGTTCCGGCCTCGGCGATCGAACTGGAAATCGAAGGTATGACCTGCGCCTCTTGCGTCGGCCGTGTCGAGCGCGCATTGAAGACAGTGCCCGGCGTCGCGTTTGCTGCCGTCAATCTGGCCACGGAACGCGCCAAGATCAAAGGGACCGCAGAGTCTTCCCGGCTCGTCGCGGCCGTGACAGATGCCGGTTACGCCGCCCGCATCGTGGATCATGGTGGGAAAGACAGCGGCGCGGCCGAGGCGCGCAAGACGGCCGAGCAGGCGAACCTGAAAAGGAATCTCAGGATCGCAGCTGCGCTGTCCCTACCGGTTTTCGTTCTTGAAATGGGCTCGCATGTCGTGCCCGGCATGCATGAACTCGTCATGGCAACAATCGGCCTGCAGGCGAGTTGGGGGCTGCAGTTTCTCTTGACCTCCATAGTCCTGTTGGTGCCGGGGCTGCGGTTCTACACCAAGGGTTTGCCCGCGCTGTTTCGCGGCGCACCGGACATGAACAGCCTTGTCGCCGTTGGTACTCTGGCCGCTTACACCTTCTCGCTAGTCGCGACGTTCACACCTCAGCTGCTGCCGGCCGGAACCGTCAACGTATATTACGAAGCCGCCGCGGTGATCGTGACGCTCATCCTGCTTGGGCGTTATCTGGAAGCCCGGGCCAAAGGGCGCACATCGGAAGCGATCAAACGCCTTGTCGGACTTCAGGCCAAGACCGCACGAGTGCGCCGCAATGGAACCACCGAAGAAATTTCCGTTGCGGATGTTGTTCCGGGTGACATCGTGGAAGTGCGCCCTGGCGAGAGAGTGTCGGTCGATGGCGAGGTAATTGAGGGCGAAAGCTACATCGATGAATCGATGATCACCGGCGAACCGGTCCCAGTTGCGAAATCCGCTGGTGCGAAAGTCGTTGGTGGCACTGTCAACCAGAACGGAGCGCTTGCCTTCAGCGCTACGGCTGTGGGCGGTGATACGATGCTGTCGCAGATCATCCGCATGGTCGAGGACGCCCAGGGATCAAAGCTCCCGATCCAGGCGATCGTGGACCGCGTAACCATGTGGTTCGTTCCCGTGGTAATGACGCTGGCAGCCCTTACCTTTGGAGCTTGGATGATCTGGGGGCCCGACCCGGCCCTGACCTTCGGTCTTGTAAACGCGGTTGCCGTTCTGATCATTGCCTGCCCCTGCGCGATGGGCCTTGCCACTCCAACTTCGATCATGGTCGGTACCGGACGAGGCGCGGAAATGGGCGTTTTGTTCCGCAAGGGGGAAGCGCTTCAACTGCTGAAGGAAACCCGCGTGGTCGCTCTCGACAAGACTGGTACTTTGACTGAGGGCAAACCTGCGCTGACGGATTTCGACTTGGCGACCGATTTCGAACGGACCGATGTTCTGAAGAAAGTTGCCGCCGTGGAAGCGCTTTCCGAACACCCTATCGCCCGGGCCATCACTGAGGCGGCGGCATCCGAGGGGTTGAACATCCCGGACGTCAGCAACTTCACCTCGGTGACCGGCTATGGCGTGGAAGCCGTGGTATCAAACAACAAGGTTCAAGTTGGGGCCGACCGGTTCATGGAAAAATTGGGGCTGGACGTTTCAGTCTTCGCCAACACGGCGTCGCGTTTGGCCGATGAAGGCAAGACACCGCTCTATGCCGCGGTGGGGAACCGCCTGGCTGCCATCATCGCGGTGGCGGACCCGATCAAAGACACAACGCCGGAAGCCATCCGGGCCCTGCATGATCTCGGTCTCAAGGTCGCGATGATCACGGGTGACAACCAGCGTACGGCCAAAGCTATCGCGCGCCGGCTGGGCATCGACGAAGTGGTGGCCGAAGTTCTGCCTGACGGCAAGGTCAACGCCGTGAAGCGCCTGAAGGCTCTTGGGCGGCTAGCTTACGTCGGCGACGGTATCAACGACGCACCGGCACTGGCCGAGGCTGACGTCGGTCTGGCGATCGGTACAGGCACGGATGTCGCCATCGAAGCTGCGGACGTGGTGCTGATGTCAGGCAGCCTGAAAGGCATCCCCAACGCGATCGCGCTGAGTCAAGAGACCATCCGTAACATCCGTCAAAACCTGTTCTGGGCCTTCGCATACAACTCGGCCCTGATCCCTGTCGCGGCGGGCGCACTTTACCTAGCCTTCAATATTCTGTTGTCGCCGGTATTCGCTGCGGGTGCGATGGCGCTTTCCAGCGTGTTTGTCCTAGGCAACGCGCTTCGGCTCAAGCGGTTTTCGATGCCGATGGAAACGACCCCCGGCATCCAGAGGAGCGCGCCAGCAGCACAAAGCGCCGTGGCATGAACCAGACGCCCGGGCTGTTTGCGGCCCGGGCACTCCATATTCCCAACGGAACCAGGGGCCTTCTGCCCGGAAACCGGCCCGCCCCGAGCGCCGGAAACCTTAAAACGGAAACACCAGCTATGCTGAAAAGATTCTCTAATTCAGACCCCCGTCACGAGGTTATCGTCCGCCCTGACGGACTTGCACTCCGCGTCAGCGAGGAGCAAACAATCCTCGAAGCCGCGTTCGATCAGGACGTCAGCTTTCCCCACGGTTGCAAGATCGGGCAATGCGGTCTGTGCAAATCGCGGCTGATCGAAGGCGAGGTCCTGCATCGCGATCACGAACGCAGCGCCCTAACCGACGCCGAAAAATCGGAAGGCTTGATCCTGCCCTGCATGGCCACCCCGACACGCGACCTTTCCCTCGCACCGCTGCACGCGGATCGGCTCCGCCCGAAACATCCCGTCAGGACTCTTGACGCGCAGGTCACGGCCTTGTCGGATCTCACGCATGATATCAAGCTGTTGCGTCTCGGTCTCGAAGACGCAACACTGCAATTCCTGCCTGGTCAATACGTGCAGCTGACCCTGCAGGATGGAACGACCCGAGATTATTCCCTGGCCAACATGCCAGGCACGTCGGAACCGGAGTTCCATATTCGGCGCGTTCCCGGAGGCGACTTTTCCGAAACGGTGCATCAAACACTCGCCATCGGTGACAAACTGCGCTTGAAGGGGCCGTTCGGCTCGGCCCATCTGCGAACCGAACGCACCGGACCGATTATTGCCATCGCCGGCGGCTCGGGCTTGGCTCCGGTCAAATCGATTGTCGACTCGGCCCTGAACCTTGGCATGAAACAGCCGATCCATGTCTATTTCGGGGGACGAGAAACCAGGGATTTGTATTTGCTAGATCACTTCCGCAACTTGCAGCGCCGTCATGCCAACCTCACATTCACCCCCGTGCTGTCCGGGGAGTTGCAGGAGGCTTCCTGCAGAACCGGGTTGGTCACCGATGCCGTTAAGCAGGATTTCAGCGACCTCGCGGGATGGACGGCTTACGCTGCGGGGCCGCCGGCCATGATCGAAGCGGCCTTTTCCGAGCTTACGGGGGCGAACTTGGCTCGGGAACACATCTACGCCGACATCTTTTTCACACCAGAGACCGAAACCATCGTAAAATCCCAGCAAGTGACGAGGTGCAGATGAACATTGGAGAAGCCGCGAGGAAATCTGGCGTATCGGCCAAGATGATCCGGTATTACGAGCAAACGGCGTTGATCCCTCCCGTCGGACGGACGGCGGCGGGCTATCGCGATTATTCTGACAACGACGTCCATATATTGTCATTTGTGCGACGCGCGCGGGATATGGGATTTTCGGTCGGCGACATCAGCGAACTGCTCGGGCTGTGGACGGACACATCGCGCAAAAGCGCGGACGTGAAAAAGCTCGCCCTGCGTCATCTCGATATTCTCCGGGGAAAGATCCAGGAGCTTGAGGCGATGTCGAGATCTCTCGAACATCTGGCCGGAGCCTGCAAAGGGGATAGCCGACCTGATTGTCCCATTCTCGATGATCTGGAAAGTTCCAGATCCGACGACCGGGCCAATTCGGGCAAAAAGAGTAAGGGCGCTGTTGAGTTTGGCGCAATCCACCGTGGGAAATAAACTACGGACGCCATCGCATCAATACGCATGCCACCGCAGCATCACGCACCCAAGTTTGAGCTTGGGTGTGTGACTTCATTCCGATACTCAGCCGATGCCCAGTCAATTGACAAGATGTGTAGGGTGAGTTTCGTTTTTTTAAAAAAGTAATGGGTATCGCCCCGGCATTGAACCGATGCCGCACGGCGGCCTCTGCTACAGGCTCCCGGTCAGGGGCGCGCTACGGCAGAGGCCCGATCCCTTATTCATCAGCCTTTCTTTCAGCCGTTGGCGACGTGGATGCCGGGGCGCCGGCTGGTCCAGTTCGTCCCTTCTTCGAGCTGTGCCGAGAGGTTGAGTAGAATGTCCTCGCGAGCGACGGGGGCGGCAATCTGCACTCCCGCTGGGACACCTTCCACCATGCCGGTGGGGACCGCGATCGCGGGTTGGCCGGTCATGTTGAAGGGAGAGGTCGAGTTGAACCGCGCGAACAGTTCTTCGTAATACTGCTCAATTGTCCAGTCGGGGTGGTTCTGGTTTGAATCTCCCAATGGAAGTGCGAGGTTTGCATAAGGGGGGAGAACAACTGCATCGTAGTCCGAGAAGAAAGTTCCCATCTGCTGGCAGATGCCCGACATGATCTGAATGCCTTCCTCGATCATCGGGGCGGTCACCTTGAGGCCGGCCTCCGCGCCTCTGAGCGTGCAGGTTTCAAACAGGTCGGTGCTGGGTTCAACACCTAGGGCTTGCGCGAGACCGTAGACACCACGCGCAAGGAACGACATCCAGAAACGATAGTTCGCGGTGTGAAATTGTTCCGGTTCGAAGGGAATATGGCTGATATCGGTGACGTTGTGGCCCATCGAGGACAGCAACGTGCCGACGCGGCGCACCTCGTCCGATAGGCTTTTTTGCGTGGGTTTCTCGCCTTTGAACCCCATCGGAGCGATCGCGATCCTTAATCCTGCCATTGGACGTTTGATGCTTTCACTGTAAGGCGTTTCGGGCTTGGCAAGCGGAACGAACGAATTGGCCTCCGGACCGTTGACGAGATCGAGAAGCATTGCGGAATCCCGGGTCGTTCGGGTCATTGCGAATTCGCTGACCATGCCCATCAGGGGGAGTTGATAATCCGGCCCCAACGGCGTGCGGCCCCGGCTGGGTTTCAAGCCAACCAGTCCGCAGGCCGCGGCCGGGATGCGAAGCGATCCACCCCCGTCATTTCCATGCGCCAGCGGGACGACACCAGCGGCCACGGCGGCAGCCGATCCGCCACTTGATCCACCCGAACTGACCGAGGTATTCCACGGGTTACGAGTTGGCCCGTTCGCAACTGGTTCGGTGGTGCCATTGAAGGCGAATTCAGGTGTCGCGGTGCGGCCAATCGTTGTCAGCCCGGCCTTTTGAAACCGTTTGAAGAGTTCCGAGCTATGCGGTGCGGAAAATATGTCGCCGGCCAGGGCGCGAGATCCCATGGTCTGTGGAATTCCAGCAGCCTGGATCAGCATGTCCTTGACCAAGAAGGGCACACCGCCCATCGCGCCGGAGGCCTCGCCCGTGACTGGCTCTTCCAGTTCCCGGACCAGAAAATTCAGCGCTGGATTGGTCTTTTCGATGCCCTCCCTTGCCAGCGCGACGAGTTCGTCTGAACTGACGTCCCCTTTCGCGACGAGTTCCCCCAACCCAATGGCGTCGTGGGTCGCGTATTCCTCAAGGTTCATGATTTCCTCCCTGTTCTGCTATGTAGCTCGACACTATGAGCGCCGCAGGACCAGAGCTATTGGGAGAAATGCCAATAGACCGCAGTGCCATGTCGGGCTTGACCTGTTCTCGCGACGCCGCCGCCCGCGTATGAGCCGGTTCGGTTTCCTTTCGGGTGCTGATCAAGAGACCTCACCCGGGCCAATTTCTCGTGGGCGATGCACAAGGGTAAAAAGCCGTATTCCAAACGTATCTGAAAGGTCGCCGTCACAGCCGCAGCGATCCGCCCTTGCGGGATGCGCCGCGATCTGTTCTCGACTGAGACAGTAAGAGGGGCATTCCAATGTGGGCCTTTCATCTCTTCAGATCCACGGCGGTAGTTTGGTGTTGAAGTCTGACTCCGCATCCAGAGTTCACCGCGAGCTTTTTCAGCTAGACCGTCTCCGCAAGCAATTCGACGGGATGACGCGGGCGCAGCCCCGAGAAGCGTTCCGCCTGACACCGGCAGGAGAACCCGGTTGCCAGAGCACGGTCGCGCGCCGTTTCCACTTTTCCGCGCCAGGACAGATCGTAGAGCCGCCGCGAAACAGCGTGATTTGCCGCCTCGTGCCCGAAGCTTCCCGCCATCCCGCAGCATCCTGTCGGCGGCGTCTCAACAGTAAGGCCGAAATGTCGGAAAATAGTCTGCCAACGAGCCGCGACGCGAGTGTCCGACGTTTTTTCCGTGCAGTGGGCGAACAGCGTAAAGGGCGCGTTTAGCGAAGGATACTGGCGGCCGGGAAGACGTCCTTTCGCGACCTCCTCGGACAGGAACATATCCAGCGACAAAACGCTTCCCGCCTTGGCGCCGAAGGCACGGTATTCGTCACGCCAGAGCGACAGTACCGACGGCTCAAGGACGATCAGCGGCAATCCGGTTCTTGCGAGCAAACGGTTCCGGGCAATCGCCTTGTTCGCGGCGCGGGCAAAGGCTTTGCGCATTCCCAACACATGCAGTGCTTTGCCATTGGGTTGCGGATGGGTGCGAAACACTTCGTAACCGAGCTTTTGCAGGAGCAGCTCTGCGGCTTCGATCACCAGGCCATCGAACGTGCCTGTGAAACTGTCTTCGATCAGAACGACGGCAGCGGCAGACTTCTGTCTTCGTGTGGGGCGGCGTCGCCGACCATTGGCAGGATGGACCCGCGGCAGATCGACGAGCCCAGCGGAGCGCAGCGGGCCGGCGGCACACCGCAATGCGAGGTTGCTCAGGGAAGGGAACATCCTCAATGCGGGCGCGCATGCTTCCATCACGGCCAACAAATAATGCCGGAGCGGGCGCCGGTGCCGCCGATAGAAATCCTCATAGAACCGCGACCGCATTTCCGGTATGTCCACCTTGACCGGGCATTGCGAAGAGCAGGCCTTGCATCCAAGGCATTTATCCAGACTGTCGTGCAGCTGCCGTTCCACATCGGGGAGCAGCTCCTCGTTACCGGCTGCGACATCCCCGCCAGACGCGCGATCCGATCGAAGTCGCAGCCACTCGCGCAGCAAGGCTGCCCGCCCTTTCGGTGACAGGCGCCGGTCGCCGCTGACCTTGTAGGACGGGCACATCGGATCGTTGAAATCGGAATTGAAGCATTGGCCATTGCCATTGCACGACACCGACTTTTCGAATCCGGCAATCTGCGCTTCCTTGATGACGGCATCAAGGGGACCGCGAAAAGGAACCGCATCGATGGATAGCAGCTTTTGATCCGGCCGCTGGGCCGCGATCTTGCCGGGATTGAGCAGGTTTTGCGGATCGAAAACAGCCTTGATACCGCAAAGCGCCTTGTACAGACGCGGGCCAAACACTTGGGGGACGTATTCGCTTCTCACGCCCTTGCCATGTTCCCCCCAGATCAGCCCACCGTACTCTTGTGCAAGCCGCGCCACCGCATCGGAAACCGGCCGAATCTTCGCCGCGTCCAGAGGCCTGCGCATGTCGAGAGCCGGGCGCACGTGGATACAGCCGACATCTGCATGGCCAAACATTCCATATGCCAAGCCGTGCCGGTCCAGGATCGTGCGCAGCTGGGCAACGAAGGCAGGTAGATTGTCGGGCGGAACAGCTGCGTCCTCGACAAAAGGGGTGCCCTGACGCGAAGCGTCCATCCGCCCCAGCAGCCCGACGCATTTGGCTCTCAGTTCCCAAAGCCGCGCGATCACGGCCGGATTTTTCACGATCTTTTCGCTGACCAGCGAAGCGGGCCGATCCGCACTGAGTTCTGCAAGCAGTGCGATCGCGTGTTCTAATGCGCCATGGCTTTCGGCCTGCACCTCGACGAAGTTCAATCCCCGCACGGTACGTGCTTCATCATGCGAAAGCACGGCTTCAATATCGGCCCAGACGGGATCCTGCTGCGCTAGTTCGACGATCTTGTCATCGATGAACTCTATGGCCACGGGTTCGGCTGCAGCCAGGCGTTTAACATCCTCTAAAGCCATGAGAACATCGTCATAAGCTACGGCCATCAAGGCGCGAAAGGCCCTTTTGCGGGTCAGACGAACGGTCAACCGTTTTGTCAGTGCCAAGGTCCCCTCGGACCCCGAAAGCAACTTGGTCAGGCAGAACCGGCCCGTCCCGTCGAAGACCTCGTACAGATTGTACCCCGTCAGACCGCGATTCATCACCGGGAATACCCGGGTAATTTCGTCCGCCTCTGTTGTCAGGATTCTACGAACCTCCCTGTGAATGGCCCCCGGCAGGTCCTTTCTGTCGCAGACGCTGTCCAGAGATTGCGGATCAAGAGGCTCGGCATGCCAATCGCTTCCATCAGCGAGCACGACATCCATTGCCAATACATGGTCCGACGTGCGGCCATGCACTCGGGAACCCTTGCCGGACGCATCTGTCGCGGCCATGCCGCCCAGCGTGGCGCGAGAGGCGGTCGAAACCGCTGGGGCAAAGAACAACCCGTGTTCATCGACGGCCCGGTTCAGTTGGTCCAGGATCACGCCGGGCTGCACGACCGCGATCTGGCGCTCGTGATCGATATGCTCGATCCGGTTTAGGTGGCGCGAGCAATCGACGACGACGCCGTCGGTCAGAGATTGCCCGTTCGTGCCGGTTCCGCCGCCGCGGGCGGCCAGAGGTATCGCACTGTGCCGCGCCGCCCGCATGATCCGGTTCAGATCCTCGGGTTCGCGCGGGTACAGAACGGCGGCAGGTCGGCGTTCATAGATGGAATTGTCGGTGGCGAACACCGTACGGGTCGCATAATCCTGCGCCACGTCACCAATGTATCCCTCATTTTCGAGCACCGCGCGGAACACCGCCATTGCATCCCCGGGGATCGTGATGTTCGCCATCTCACCCACTACGCCGCCTGTCCGTGCATGAGAAGATGACTTTGTCCTAAGCTTTCGAGCGCTGTTCGCAACGAATCCGCCTCGCGACGAGTGTAGAGCTCCATTTCATTCGTCACGGAAGCTCCCAACGCTTCTTCGAACGCCGACTGATTGGTGGTTCCAGAATAGTTGGACTGACCGTCGCTACCCAAGTTCGACCTGAAAATCCCTGCGGCGGAGACCGGTAAAAAATCTTCATAAGTCTGAGGTTCCGCTATCAACACCCCCGCATCCAGCAAAGCATCGACACTTGCCGATCGTCCCTTGAAACTGGCATTCTCTTTCGCGCGATAATTGAAAAACGCCAATCCACTGCGGCGCAGGTTTTCCCAGCCGTCCGGGAAAGCGGAAAACCGTGACGACAAAGCAGCGTTATACGCGTCGGCGTTCCCGCTGTCGTTTGCTGCCTCTGAATCTTGGCGCACTCTCAGCAGAGTTTCATCGTAAAGTTGCCGGCCCTTCGCGGTCAGCGCCACGCCCCGCTGTTCGATTTCGCCGAAGCGCGCCGTGTGCGTGCCGGCGGCGTCAGCCCCCTTGAAGAGGATGGCCTCCTCTAGCGCCTTGAACGAGGTCTGCCGCAGCAGGATGTCGGATGCGCGCCTCGGCGGTCCTTCGATGATGAGCTTGGGCGCAATACCGCGTTCAGGCATACTCTTCTGCACCTCGTCGATATCCAGTGTCCGGGGCGTGAGGTGGTTGATATGCGGTCCGCGGAAACTTACCACATCCGCAATAAGCCGGTGCGCTTCGTGCAGACGGGCATAGGTTTCCGCACTCACGGTCGCCTCGGAATGCCAGCGGAAGGTTTCCAGGGCCTCGGCGACGAATTCTTCCGCCTCCGGATTGGTCAGACCACCGTTTTCTTCTGCCCGAGCGATCAGTTCCAACGCCCGATCTGTGATGATCTGGCGCTGCGCTAAAATCTCTTCCGCTTCCTGGGCCAGTTGGCGGTCTTTCACAAGATCCAGCCGCAGCAGAGACGTGAATATCCGAAACGGATTGCGCTTCAGCGCCGTCAGCTCAACCGGCCTAAACGCGGTGGAATGCACCGGCAAACCAGCGACCGACAGATCATAGTACCCGACCGGGTGCATGCCCATGACGGCAAACATCCGGCGAATGTCGAAAAGCTCTTCCCCCGTACCAAGCCGGATCGCGCCGTGGCGCTCCACATCCAGACGGTTTAGTTCTCCGGCGGCCTCTAGCCGGGCCCTGAGTTCCGGGTTGTCCCGGAGCGCCGCTTCGTTGACGGTTCGGACAAGGTCGATCAACTCGCCGTATTGCGGAACTTCTTTTCGGTACATTTCTGACATCGCGCGGGAAAAGAGTGTGCGAATATCGTCGGAATGCATCTGTTGAGACATTGTTTTTAGTCCTCTGGGATAGAAAGCTGCCGCGCCTATATCGACGGAATCGGTTTGATGGCGTGGGTGAGCGTGGCGCCAAGTTCGTAGTAAGCGGCGCGTATGGATTTGAAGCGCTCGGCGTGATGCCGGATCGGCGCGATTGGAAGGTCCTCGGACGTCCCGGTCAACAATGCCCGGGCGGCGGCGGCCCCGAAAAGCGTTCCCGGCGCAATCCCGCGGCCGGAATAGCCGAAACAGGCATAGGCGCAGGGGCCGAACTCGACGATTTTCGGAATATGATCAGCAGTCATCGCGATTTTGCCACGCCATGCATGATCCAGTGGAAACCCGGCCAGTTGCGGGAACAGGCGCTTGAGTTTTCGCAACGCCCAGTTCGCGTGGATCGCCCCTCCCGGCCCTTCCAGATTGCCGATGCCGCCGAAGACCAGTCGCCCGATCCTGTCGGTCCGAAACGAACTCATCACCAGTGCGGTGTCCCAACACCCCTCACCACCCGGCATGATTTGCCGGCGCAGGTGTTCGGGCAGAGGTTGAGTTGCGAATTGAGAAAAATTCACCGGAACAAATTGTGGATCATATGGCCCGACAAGGTGCTCGTGATAGGCATTGGTCGCCAGAAGCAAGGATCTGGCACGCACCTTGTGCGCCCCGGCCACCAGTTGCCAAACCTCACCGATCCGGCTCAGACCGGTCACGCGCGTTCCGGAAAACACATGTGCACCGGCCTGCCGGGCCGCGCGTGCCAAACCCCGGCAATAGGCCAGCGGCTGGATCGTGCCTGCACGGGGATCAAACAACGCCCCATGCAGCCCGGCCGCCCCCGTGCGTCGGGCGGTTTCCTCGGCTGACAGCAGTTGTACCGGCGCACCGATCGCTTCTCCTTGCCGGTACCGGCTTTGCAGTTCGCGAAATCCTCGGGCCGAATGAGCGCAATGCAGGGTGCCGTTTTGCACCGGATCACAGTCGATCGAATGGGAACTGATAAGGGAAAAGACCCGTTCCGGACCGGCTGCAAGAGTGGAAAGAAGCCGGTGACCGGGACCGGAACCCATTTGGGAAACAACTTTATCTGGCGGCAGCCAAAGCCCGGCATTCACAAGGCCGACATTGCGGCCGGATCCACCACTGCCGAACTCTGCGGCTTCGATCACCGCGACAGAGGCACCGCGGGTGGCGGCTTCAAGGGCGGCCGAAGCCCCCGTGAAACCGCCCCCGATCACCGCCAGATCGACAGTCAAATCACGGTCGAGAGGACCTGCTCCGGGATCTTCGGAGCAGGTCACCGGCCAAAGGTTCTCTCGAAGATCAGAGGTCAAACTTAACCCCCTGTGCCAAGGGCAATTCTGCGGAGTAGTTCACGGTGCTTGTCTGGCGACGCATATAGCCCTTCCATGCGTCGGATCCGCTTTCGCGCCCGCCCCCGGTCTGTTTCTCGCCGCCAAAAGCGCCACCGATCTCGGCGCCGGATGGCCCGATATTAACATTGGCGATCCCGCAATCCGACCCTTGGGCGGACAGGAACGTCTCGGCTTCGCGCATGTTCAGCGTGAAGATGCAAGAGGACAAACCCTGAGGTACATTGTTCTGCAGCGCGATTGCGTCCTCAAGCGCCTCGTATTCCATCACGTAGAGGATAGGCGCGAAGGTTTCAGCCTTAACAATGTCTGTCTGGGCGGGCATGAGCGCAATCGCCGGAACGACATAGGCCCCCCCCTTGGGGACGCCCTCGGTCACGGCTGTGCCGCCGAACACCGTCCCGCCTTCGGATTTTGCGACCTCGAGTGCGCGCAGCATTGCATCGCGCGACGCTGCATCGACAAGGGGCCCTACAAGCGTGCCCGCCTCGCGCGGATCGCCGATTGGAAGTGATGCATACGCCTTGACGAGCCGATCCACCAGTCCGTCCTTGACCGACTTGTGAACGATCAGGCGCCGCAGAGAGGTGCAGCGCTGCCCCGCAGTGCCGACAGCCGAAAAGATGATGGCCCGCACCGCCATGTCGATATCCGCCGACGGTGCCACGACCATCGCGTTGTTCCCTCCCAATTCCAGAATCGGCCGACCCCAGCGGGACATGACCGCGGGGCCGACGATGCTGCCCATGCGGGTCGATCCGGTCGCCGAAAGGATGGGCACGTCTTTCGAAATTGCCAGCGCCTCGCCGATCTCGGCACCGCCAATGATCAACTGCAGCAAGCCATCGGGCGCATCATCGCCGAAGCGGGCCAGTGCGCGCTCTACGATTTTCATCGTCGCCATGGCGGTCAGCGGGGTTTTCTCCGAGGGTTTCCAAATCACCGGATTGCCGCAGACCAGAGCAAGCGCCGCGTTCCACGACCAGACAGCGACAGGAAAGTTGAAGGCGGAAATAACACCGCAAGGGCCCATCGGATGCCAAGTTTCCGACATCTTGTGGCCAGCACGTTCCGAAGCAATTGTTAGGCCATAGAGCTGCCGCGATAGGCCGACTGCGAAATCACAAATGTCGATCATTTCCTGAACTTCACCCAGGCCCTCGGACCGGATCTTACCAGCTTCCAGCGTGACAAGCGCGCCGAGCTCTTCTTTCGCGGCGCGCAATTCTTCGCCGATCAAACGCACAAGTTCCCCGCGTCGCGGCGCAGGCAGATTCCGCCAGGTTTTGAACGCCGATTGCGAGCGGGCGATGATTGCAGGCATCTCTGCCGGATCTGTTGCCTTGATGCGGGCGACCTCTGCGCCGTCGATCGGTGAGTGAACGGCCAGTGAACCGCCGGTCAGGTCGGTTTCGCTCAGCCCAGCCGCTTTCGCTACGTCGATGTGTGTCATGAACGTTTCTCCAAATCTTTCATAAGGAGCGCTGAAGCGCCCCGGTTGTTTTGACTTCAGGTGTGAGTATTCTTGGGTCCGGTTCAGCCAAGCCGACCGGCGGCATCGGCAATCCGTGCGAGGCCCTCGTCCAGTTCGCCGTCTGCATAGGCGAAGGAAATCCGCGCATGCCCTTCCAAGCCGAATGCCCGACCCGGCACGATGGCCACTCCGACTTCGTCGAGCAGCCATGTACAAAAGGCTGCGTCCGATGCGAAACCGCCCCGTTCGATCAGTCGGGTAATCGACGGGAAAACGTAGAATGCACCGTCCGGGTTCGGGCATTGGATACCGTCGATGGCATTGAGACCGGCGACCAACTTGTCTCGTCTCGCACGAAAGGCCGCGCAGCGTGGCTTCAGGTGTTCGTTGTCGCCGGTCAGGGCGGCCAGTCCCGCGGCCTGCGACACCGAGCACGCGCCCGATGTCACCTGCCCCTGAACGGCCGTCATTGCAGCGATTAGTGCTTTCGGTCCGATGCCCCAGCCGATGCGCCACCCGGTCATCGACCAAGCCTTGGATACCCCGTTCACGATCAGGGTGCGTTGTTCCAGTTCTGGCGCGGCATCCCGGAACGACATCACCGGGACATAGTTCAGGTGTTCGTAAATCTCGTCTGCAATGATCCAGACATTCGGGTGACGCGCAAGAACATCGGCCAACGCCCGGAGTTCATCCGCGGTATAGACGACGCCTGTCGGATTAGACGGTGAGTTTAGCATCAACCAGCGGGTTTTCGGAGTGATCGCCGCCTCCAATGCTTCTGGTGAAAGCTTGAAATCCGCCGACATCGGACATGTTATCACCACCGCCCGGCCGCCTGCCATTGTAACGATTTCCGTGTAAGACGACCAATACGGCGCCGGTACAAGAACCTCGTCACCAGGGTCGAGCGTCGCGAGCATGGCATTGGCCAAAACCTGTTTCGCCCCCGTCGAAATCAGAACTTCTGCACGCGTCACGCCAGGCCTGGCTGCAACCGCATCGCGCAGCTCCGCCGTCCCTGCGGTGGCGGTGTAACGGGTTTTGCCAGCCAGCGCTGCCGCGTGCGCGGCCTCGACGACTGGTGCTGGAGTTGGGAAGTCCGGCTCGCCGGTCGAAAGCGCGATCACGTCGCGACCCGCAACGCGCATGTCCGCAGCCCGTTCCGAAAGCCGAACGATTTCGGATATCTCTACCGTCGCAATACGTTCTGCGCGCCGGAAGTCTGTTGATGCATTCATGATAGTTGTGGCCCTTCCGCAATTCAGGCATGAATTTCTCTTTTCGCCACACTATCACTGCTGTATTCCATATTAAAAACGACTTGTTCTCACAAGCATTGGAGAAAAACTCACATGATCGCTCCACGCCGCTTCCTGCCCTCGATTAGTTCACTGCTGGCGCTCGAAGCGGTTGCGCGCCTGGGCACAGCAACTGCAGCAGCCAACGAACTCGCGTTGACCCATTCCGCAGTCAGCCGCCAATTAAAGGTTTTGGAAGAACAGCTCGGCATCGCTCTGTTCGAGCGCCGGGGCCAGGGATTGGCCTTAACCCCGTCGGGGATCGATTACGCGAATTCCGTTCGGGATTGCCTGGAAAGCCTTGCCCGCGCATCGTTGAAGATCAAGGCCAATCCGTCGGGAGGCAGCCTGTCGCTCGCCACTCTCCCGACATTCGGGACATATTGGCTCGCCCCGAAACTGCGGCAGTTTTCGCAGCAACACACCGAGGTAACTGTTAATCTGGGAACGCGGCTGGCTCCGTTCGACTTCAATCGCGAACAGTTTGATGCAGCGATTCACTTTGGGCGCCGCGACTGGCAGGGGGTTGAGTATCTGGAACTGGCGCGCGAACGGGTCGTTCCGATATGTTCGCCTGATTTGGTCGCGAAACCACCTGTCTCGGCTCAGCAGTTAATCAGGATGCCCCTTTTGCACCTCGAATCTCGACCCGGCGCGTGGGAGGACTGGTTCGAACATCATGCCTGCCCGGCGGAGAAGCTGCACGGGATGCTTTTCGATCAGTTCGCCACAATGGCTGAAGCGGCGGCGCTTGGATTCGGCGTGGCGTTGCTGCCGGAATTTTTCGCGAAGGATGCGGTGAAGGACGACAGATTGGTCAGGGCCTTTAAGGAACCGATGGAGTTGCCCCACCGCTATTATCTGGTTTGGCCGAAATCGGTTACTCCGCGCGCGCCCCTGGAACAGCTTGTAAATTGGCTTTCTGAAGCAACAGATCCCGACCTGTCAGTGGATTGATTTCGCGATAGGCAGTCTGTCGCGATGAGGAAGCCGTGTTTCCGACCTTGACACTCAGCGTGACGACGCCAACCTTGAAAAATGACTTCCCTTGCTCGAAACTTTCAGAAAACACTTGGCGAGATTGCCGCAATTGCATCGTCTTCGCTGCCGCGCGACGCTCAGGTAAACGAAATCCTATCCAGCTTGGAACGCGAAGTCCCCGTCGCGGCCGCCAATTTTCTGGTGGTGTCGCATGACAGCAGCCTCAAGTCGCGATTTTCTGCCGGATACAGCCGCCGAATGCTGGCCCATCTGGAATCGAAATCCTACCAGAGGGATCTCTCTGCACTTCGCTTGTTTTCCCGCGCGCGTTCTCTACGTTTCAATGATGTGCAGTGGGATGAGGAGCCGGGGCTCAACGTGCTCAGTTGTTGTATCCACGAAGAGGGGTACCGTGACTGCGTGACAACACCGCTGGTGAATTCTTCCGGCAGGCTGGTCGGATTTCAAAATTTGTCTTTCGTGGAAGCCGGCAGCATAGATGAAGATGTCCGGGGTTTTCTTGATAATGCATCAACTGCCGTGGCGAACCTGCTGGACCCGATTTCCTTTCGCAATATCGTTTCCCAGGACGAAAGCGACATCAAATCAGTGTTTGCTATAGATTCCTCCGGCACGGTTTTGACGCTCCATGGCGCAGACGGGGTATGGTTGAAACAGGACGGGATCGCAGAAAAAGCTTGGGTCCGGGCCGGAGCGGGCGCTTCTGCGGGCGCTTCCAACTGGCTGGTCCGCGGCAAGGATGGGCTACGCTCAGTCCGAGTGTGGAGCACAGGCGCGCCCTATTTCGGGGGGCATGGCAATCATCTCATCCTTTGCGATCTGGGACATGCAACGCCTCCACTCACCTTGCGCGAACTCGAAGTCGCCCGACTGGTGGCCGAGGGGAAGCGGAGCGTCGATGTGGCGCACAATCTTGGCATAACGCTCAGAACCGCCAATGCGCACGTCGAAGCAATGCTGACCAAGCTGGGAGCCACTAACAGGGCCGCGGCCGCAGCCGAAATCGTTCGTCATGGCTGGCGACTACTTTGTTAGGGTTAGGACCCATTGATTTCCGCGGGGTGGCGTGATTCAGGGGCTCCGCCCGTTCCGGCCTGAAACGGTCCACTGGACCGTTTCCGAAACGGCCCTCACTCCCTTGGCTGCCTCCGTCAGGATCTGCTTATCCAAGGTCAGATCCGACACGGCTTTTCTCAGCCGGTCGTGCTCTTTCTGAAGCCGCTTGAGTTTCTTCAACTGGTCGGTTCCCATGCCGCCATACTGCTTGCGCCAGCGGTAATAGGTTTGCTCGGTTGTGCGAACCTCCCGGATCGCGTCCACGCGTGCCATCCCTTGCCCGACAAGAACCTCAACCTGCCGCAACTTAGTGACAATTTCTTCGGGTTTGTGACGCTTGTTCGCCATTTCTGATCCTCCGTTTTCCTAAACATGACGGTGGACCAACTCAGTGGGGGAGCATCAGCTGCGCGCCCCCCCGGGAAGCCCGGCCATCGCAAGAGCGCCGGTCGCGCCTAAAAGAAATCCCCGTCGTGTTGTCATTGCATTTTCCCTTTCATGCACCGGGAAGGGCGCCCGTTGCGCCCTTCCCTCCTGCTTCATGTCGCGCCGAACATCGGCAAAGGCGCCGATCGGGATTCGCGCTATTCAAAGATGACTTCGCCAACCATTCCCGCCTGGCGATGCCCCGGAACGTTGCAGGCGAAGCCCATCTGCGCCGCATCCGAAAAGGTCCAGATCACCTCGGCGGATTGCCCCGGCTCGAGAAGCGCACTGTTGGGGTCGTCATGCATCATGCCAGCCTCTTCCATCATCTCGTGCCGGATCTGGCGCGGCTTGATCATGCCCTTTTTCATCATCATCTGCATTTCACCGGCATGTTCCTTCCAGGTCTGCGCGGTGCCGAGATTGAATTCGTGTACGGCACGGCCCTCATTTCTGATAATGAACTTGATGGTCTCGCCCTCTTTCACCTCAATGCGGGCCGGGGTGAACTTCATCTCGTCCATGCCGACTTCGATCACGCGATCGACTTGGTCCACGTTTCCGGGTTGGCCGATGGCCGGACCATTCCCGTGCCCGGGGCTGGCAAATGTGGCCGTCGCGGAGAAAAGGAGCACACAGGCGCCCCCGGCAATTCTGTTCGTTTTCATATCTTGTCCTTCGTATCTCGTATTGGGTTCCCGATTGGATTGATTGTGTCCCTGGAAACCCGACGCGGTGGAGGCGGATCGAAGGAAGGTTCGCCCCCCAAAAGTGCGAGATCGATGAAGCCCGGCTCCCGCGTCGCATGCTCGGGTCGGGCGATCAGTACAGCCCCATCAGTCATGACCGCGACAAGATAGCAGTCCAGACCGGGATGACAGTGGCCCGACGCAAAGGGCGCGTCGCCGGTCCGGCCACGTTCCCCATGCAGTTGGGAATGGTGCGTTTCCCCCACCACCTGGTCTATCGGATCGTCAACCCCGGCGGCACCTGCAGTCGGCGTAAATCCGAGAAAAAGCAGCGAGATGGCGACAGCCGCACACAGAACAAGCCTCACTAATTCTTGCAGCCCATGCCCCATCAGAAAATGCCGTTTTCCTTCTGCAGCTCACGCACATACCGGATGATATATTTCACCTCGGCATCGGTG
>NZ_JADMKU010000002.1 GCF_018219815.1 Thalassovita aquimarina | reverse complement strand
TTGCTCCACCTGCGCCAATCGGCGTATCAATCCAAAGGGCTCCGGTTCCGACTGGTTGAAAGTTCAGTGGCAGGTCATAATCCCGAAGATCCGTCACAGTTTTAGATGGTCACGTCAGGTTGGATCGCCTCAAAGCGGGTATGTTTGAAACACTATCTGCTTGAGCCGCGCCGGTTTTGCCTCATTGGGTACGGATGTTCCGCAGATGAGGCTGATGGTAGACCACACGCGCAGCAAGGGCCTTTTCGACAAGGTTCGTTCGAATGCGATCAAGGATGACATGCAATTCAATCGAGGCGTTGGCGGGTTCATATCAATCGATGCCCAACGGGCATCGCCGGCGGTGTAGAACATGTCACCGACGTTGATGACACCGTCGTAAAACGACTGTCGAAAGAGGCGATGCCGAGAAAGGCTTTTGCAAAGGTGGTGTATGGCCGATTGGTTGCTCAGCAAGCAACGAACAACAGGTGGGCCGCAGGAAGGGCCGAAATCGGCCCTGCCCCCTAAGGGGCTAACGAATATAACGATTTCGAGAAGTTTTGGTGCCCAGGAGAGGACTCGAACCTCCACGTCCATACGGACACTAGCACCTGAAGCTAGCGCGTCTACCAATTCCGCCACCTGGGCAGGTGTCGTGGGGGGCGATGTATCCCCGCCCGCAGGTGGTGTCAACGAGGTTTTTCAACTTTTTTCATCAAAGCCATATCTCCTTGTGAAAACGCCCTCGTGAAGCTAGGAACGACGCAGCGAATTCTATCTGCCGGAGTCATCCTCATGTCGAAACTCGTGACCATCTATGGCGGGTCGGGCTTTGTTGGCCGCTATATCACGCGGCGACTGGCAAAAGACGGCTGGCGCATCCGCGTCGCCGTGCGCCGCCCGAACGAAGCGATGCATGTAAAACCCTATGGTGCGCCCGGACAGGTCGAACCGGTACTGTGCAATATCCGCGATGATGCCAGTGTCGCCGCGGTGATGCAGGGGGCTGATGCGGTGGTGAACTGCGTCGGGCTGCTGGCGGAAGCGGGCAAGAACACCTTCGACGCGGTTCAGGCCGAAGGCGCCGGGCGCATCGCCCGCATCGCCGTCGAACAGGGAATCGAAACGATGGTGCAGCTGTCGGCGATCGGCGCCGATGCCGAAAGCCAAAGCGATTACGCCCGTACCAAGGCCGAAGGCGAAGCCGCCGTTCTGGCGCATATGCCCGGGGCGGTGATTTTGCGCCCGTCGGTGATCTTCGGGCCCGAGGACGATTTCTTCAACCGTTTCGCCTCGATGTCGCGGATGGGTCCGGTGCTGCCGATCGTCGGCGGCAATTCGAAGTTCCAGCCGGTCTATGTCGATGACGTGGCCCAGGCCGCCGTTCTGGCAGTCGAGGGCAAGGCCGAGGCGGGCGTTTACGAACTGGGCGGTCCCGATGTGAACACCCTGCGCGAACTGATCGGTCAGATGCTGAAAGTGATCCACCGCCGCAAGCTGGTGCTGAACCTGCCGTTCTGGTTGGCGCGCATCGTTGCCTTCTTCGGTGAACTGGGGGGCAAGATCAGCCTTGGCCTGATCAAGTCGCCGCTGACCGGCGACCAGGTGAAGCTGCTGGCCAATGACAACGTGGTGTCCGAAGGCGCCCGGGGGCTGGCCGATCTGGGCATCGCCCCGGTGGCGGCAGGCGCGGTTCTGCCCGACTACCTGTGGCGGTTCCGTCCGACGGGCCAGTACGATGCGATCAAGGATTCGGCGAAGAACCTGAAGATCGGTTGATCCGGTTCATATCGTGATTGAAGGGGTGGGCCGTGGTCCGCCCCTTTTTCATGCGTAGGCGATGAAAAGCAGGATCACGCCGAGGATCACGCGATAGATCACGTAGGGTGTGAAGCTGGTCGAACGCAGCAGTCGCATCATCAGGCTGAGCGCCAGCAGTGCGGACAGGAAAGACATCGCGGCGACGATGGCCCCGTCCCGCGCGGCGGCGGCATCCGCAGTTTCGATCACCTGGGCTGTCAGCAGTGCGCCGCTGGCGAAAATCGTCGGGATCGACATCAGCATCGACAGTTTCGCCGCGTCGTGCCTTTGATATCCAAGCAGCCGCCCGGCGGTGATGGTGATCCCCGACCGCGACGTGCCGGGTATCAGCGCCACCGCCTGCCACAACCCCATGACGATTGCTTCCTTCAGGGACCAATCCGTGTCGGATTTCGGCGACGGGTCCTTGCGGTCGGCCCAGAACAGAACCAGGCCAAAACCCAGCATCGTCCAGCCGATCACCGCCGTGCTGCGCAGCACCTCGTCGAACCCGGTCAGCTTCAGCGCCAGCCCGAACAGGATGACGGGAATGGTCGCAAGCGCCAGAAGAAAGGCCAGTTTTGATCCCGGCGTGTCGATCCGGCCGGTCAGCATCCGTGGAATGCCCGCCAGCCCGACCCGGACATCGGCCCAGAAATACAGCACCACCGCCGCCAGCGTGCCGACATGGGCGGCGACGTCGATCACCTGTCCCTGATCCTGCAGCCCGGTCAGATTCGGAATGAGAATCAGGTGGCCAGAGGAAGAAACGGGAAGGAATTCGGTAACGCCCTGAATCAACGCGATAATGAGCAGGTGGAACAGGGGCATTGGCGGCTCTGTGATGAAGGTGTCTCCTGTGGTATAAAGCATTGAGAATGTGGCGAAAGATTTTTTATGGGTCCGGATCGGACCTATAAGTTGCGCCAAATTGCTGCAGGGCGGCAGATTTTACGCTTATTTCTACATTATAGGTAAGCTCTTCTGACTTTTATTTCCTTCGCAGGTAACGTAAGAAGCGCTGACTCTAATTCTTCCTTCAGGAAAGGCAGCAACGTGGCAAAGCAACCGATGCTGAAATTCGTGACGATTGAACGCGACATGCCGGAAAAGCGTGACGCCGATCAGCGCAACAAGGATTTCAACGAAATCTACGCGGAATTCGCCGACGAAAAGGCCAAGGAACAGGCCAGCCGCTGCAGCCAGTGCGGCGTTCCCTATTGTCAGTCGCATTGTCCGCTGCACAACAACATTCCCGACTGGCTGCGGATGACCGCGACCGGCCGGCTGGAAGAAGCCTATGCGATCAGCCAGTCGACCAACACCTTCCCGGAAATCTGCGGCCGTATCTGCCCGCAGGATCGCCTGTGCGAAGGCAACTGCGTGATCGAACAGTCGGGCCACGGCACCGTGACCATCGGATCGGTGGAAAAATACATCACCGATACCGCCTGGGAAAAGGGCTGGGTGAAACCGATCGCACCGGCGAGCGAACGCGATCAGTCGGTCGCCATCATCGGCGCGGGTCCGGGCGGGCTGGCCGCGGCCGATATGCTGCGCCGCGAAGGGGTGCAGGTCACCGTTTACGACCGTTACGACCGGGCCGGCGGGTTGCTGACCTACGGCATTCCGGGCTTCAAGCTGGAAAAGGACGTGGTGATGCGCCGGGTCGATCAGCTGGAAAAATCCGGCGTCGAATTCGTTCTGAACTGCAACGTCGGCGAAGACATCAGCTTCGACGCGATCCGCGGCAAGCATGACGCGGTCCTGATCGCCACCGGCGTGTACAAGACCCGCGACCTGACCGGCCCGGGATCGACCGCCACCGGCATCGAGCGGGCGATCGACTACCTGACCGTGTCGAACAAGCTGAGCTTTGGCGACGATGTGCCGGAATACGAAGACGGATCGCTGAACGCCGCCGGCAAGAAGGTCGTGGTGATCGGCGGCGGCGACACCGCGATGGACTGCGTGCGCACCGCGATCCGGCAGGGCGCGACTTCGGTCAAATGCCTATACCGTCGTGACCGCGCCAACATGCCGGGGTCGCAGCGCGAAGTTCAGAATGCCGAGGAAGAAGGCGTCGAATTCGTCTGGCTGGCCGCGCCGAAAGGGTTCGTGGGCGATCCGGTCACCGGCGTGATGGTGCAAAAGATGCGCCTCGGCGCGCCGGACGCCACGGGCCGTCAGGCTCCCGAGGTGATCGAAGGCGCCGATTATGTCGAAGAAGCCGATCTGGTCATCAAGGCGCTTGGGTTCGAACCCGAAGACCTGCCCAAGCTCTGGGGCGTCGATGGGCTGGAAGTGACCCGCTGGGGCACCATCCGCGCCGATTTCCAGACCGGGCAGACCTCGCTCGATGGGGTGTTCGCCGTGGGCGACATCGTACGCGGCGCCTCTCTGGTGGTCTGGGCGATCAAGGACGGGCGCGACAGCGCCGAGGCGATCCTCGATTACCTCAACGACGCCAAGGCCGTTGCCGCCGAATAAGCCATTCCGGGCGGTCCCCCGCCCGCCCCACCGAATTCTCTAGGACCCGCTGCCGGGTCCTGACCCACCAGACAAGGAAGGGTTGGATATGACGAAATATGATGAAAACTGGGTCGCGGCCGAAGAAGCCAAGCGCCAATGGGTTGCCGAAAACGGCATGTACCGGGTCGAGGACGAACATTCGTCTTGCGGCGTTGGCCTTGTCGTGTCGCTGGATGGCAAACCGAGCCGCAAGGTCGTCGATGCAGGTATCACCGCGCTGAAAGCGATCTGGCACCGTGGTGCCGTGGACGCCGACGGCAAAACCGGCGATGGCGCGGGCATCCATGTGCAGATCCCGGTGCCCTTCTTCTATGACCAGATCCGCCGCACCGGCCATGAACCGCATGCCGACCGCCTGATGGCGGTGGGGCAGGTGTTCCTGCCGCGTACCAATTTCGGGGCGCAGGAAACCTGTCGGACCATCGTCGAAAGCGAAGTGCTGCGGATGGGGCATTACATCTATGGCTGGCGTCACGTGCCGGTCGACATTTCCTGCCTGGGTGAAAAGGCCAACGCGACCCGGCCCGAAATCGAACAGATCCTGATTTCCAACGCCAAGGATATCAGCGAGGAAGAATTCGAACGCGAACTTTACGTGATCCGCCGCCGGATCGAAAAGGCCGCCGCCGCCGCCGGTATCGGCAGCCTCTACATCTGTTCGCTGTCCTGCCGGTCGATCATCTACAAGGGGATGATGCTGGCCGAACAGGTGGCCGAATTTTATCCCGACCTGAAGGACGAACGCTTCGAATCCGCCTTCGCGATCTATCACCAGCGGTATTCGACCAACACCTTCCCCGAATGGTGGTTGGCGCAACCGTTCCGCATGCTGGCCCATAACGGCGAAATCAACACGCTGAAGGGCAACGTGAACTGGATGAAGAGCCATGAAATCCGCATGGCGTCCAGCGCCTTCGGCGACCTTGCCGAAGACATCAAGCCGATCATTCCGTCGGGATCGTCGGATTCGGCCGCGCTGGACGCGGTGTTCGAGGTTCTGGTGCGCGCCGGGCGCAATGCGCCGATGGCGAAAACCATGCTGGTGCCCGAAAGCTGGTCGAAGCAGGCCAAGGAACTGCCCGAAGCCTGGCGCGACATGTACAGCTACTGCAATTCGGTGATGGAACCATGGGACGGCCCTGCCGCCCTGGCGATGACCGATGGCCGCTGGGTCTGTGCCGGTCTGGACCGTAACGGCCTGCGTCCGATGCGCTATGTGGTGACCGGCGACGACCTGCTGATCGCTGGGTCCGAAGCCGGGATGGTGCCCACCGACGAAGCATCGGTGAAGGAAAAGGGCGCGCTTGGCCCGGGGCAGCTTCTGGCCGTCGACATGGAAGAAGGCCAGCTGTTCCATGACACCGAAATCAAGAACAAGCTGTCATCGGCCCAGCCCTTCGGCGATTGGGTCGGCAAGATCAACGACCTCGACGAAGCCCTGTCCGGCCTGACCGAGAAACCGGTCTATACCGGAGCCGAACTGCGCAAGCGGCAGATCGCTGCGGGCTACAGCATCGAGGAACTGGAACAGATCCTCGCCCCGATGGCCGAAGACGGCAAGGAAGCGCTTGCCTCGATGGGCGACGATACGCCCTCGGCGGTGCTGTCGAAACAGTACCGGCCGCTGAGCCACTTCTTCCGGCAGAACTTCAGTCAGGTGACCAACCCGCCGATCGACAGCCTGCGCGAATACCGGGTGATGTCGCTGAAGACGCGCTTCGGCAACCTCAAGAACGTGCTCGACGAAAGCTCGGCCCAGACCGAAATCCTGGTGCTCGAAAGCCCCTTCGTGGGCAACGCGCAATGGGAAGAACTGATGCGCCAGTTCAACGCTGATCTGGTTGAAATCGATTGTACCTTCCCGGCCGGATCCGACAGCGGCGCCCTGCGCGCCAATCTCGAACGGATTCATAACGAAGCCGAAGACGCCGTGCGTTCCGGCGCTGGCCACCTCGTGCTGACCGACCGGAACCAAAACGCAGACCGGATCGCGATGCCGATGATCCTGGCCACCAGCGCGGTGCATTCGCATCTGACCCGCAAGGGGCTGCGCACCTTCTGTTCGCTGAACGTACGTTCGGCGGAATGCATCGACCCGCATTATTTCGCGGTGCTGATCGGCTGCGGCGCGACTGTCGTGAATGCCTATCTGGCCGAAGACAGCCTTGCCGACCGGATCGAACGCGGTCTGCTCGAAGGCACCCTGACCGAGGCAGTGAAGCGCTATCGCGATGCAATCGACCAGGGCCTGCTGAAGATCATGGCGAAGATGGGCATCTCGGTTATCTCGTCCTATCGCGGTGGCCTGAACTTCGAAGCGGTGGGCCTGTCGCGCGCCATGGTGGCGGAATTCTTCCCCGGCATGACCTCGCGCATCTCGGGCATCGGCGTCAGCGGCATTCAGAAGAAGGTCGAGGAAGTCCACGCCCAAGGCTGGCGCGGCGGCCGCGACGTGCTGCCGATCGGCGGCTTCTACAAGGCGCGCAAATCCGGCGAAACCCATGCCTGGGGCGCTCAGACCATGCACCTGATGCAGCAGGCCTGCAATCGCGCCTCCTTCGAGTTGTGGAAACAGTATTCGGCCAAGATGCAAAGCAATCCGCCGATCCACCTGCGTGACCTGATGGATTTCAAGCCGCTGGGCACCGCGCTTCCGATCGAGGAAGTGGAATCGATCACCTCGATCCGCAAGCGCTTCGTGACGCCCGGCATGTCGCTCGGCGCGCTCAGCCCCGAGGCGCACAAGACGCTGAACGTGGCAATGAACCGGATCGGCGCCAAGTCGGACAGCGGTGAGGGCGGTGAAGATCCGGCGCATTTCGTGCCGGAACCCAATGGCGACAACCCGTCGGCCAAGATCAAGCAGGTGGCTTCGGGCCGGTTCGGCGTGACCGCCGAATACCTGAACCAGTGCGAAGAACTGGAAATCAAGGTGGCCCAGGGCGCCAAGCCCGGCGAAGGCGGCCAGCTGCCCGGCATGAAGGTCACCGACCTGATCGCCCGTCTGCGCCATTCGACGAAGGGCGTGACGCTGATTTCGCCGCCGCCGCACCACGACATCTACTCGATCGAGGACCTGGCGCAGCTGATCTACGACCTCAAGCAGATCAACCCGCGCTGTAAGGTGACGGTGAAATTGGTGGCGTCCTCGGGCGTTGGCACCATCGCCGCCGGCGTGGCCAAGGCCAAGGCCGACGTGATCCTGATTTCCGGCGCCAATGGCGGCACCGGCGCGTCGCCCGCGACCTCGATCAAGTTCGCGGGTCTGCCGTGGGAAATGGGCCTGACCGAGGCGCACCAGGTTCTGGCGATGAACAACCTGCGCGAACGCGTGACCCTGCGGACCGATGGCGGTCTGCGCACCGGTCGCGACATCGTCATGGCCGCCATGATGGGTGCCGAAGAATACGGCATCGGCACCGCCGCGCTGATCGCGATGGGTTGTATCATGGTGCGTCAGTGCCAGTCGAACACCTGCCCGGTGGGCGTCTGTACCCAAGACGAATCCCTGCGCGCCAAGTTCACCGGCAATGCCGACAAGGTGGTGAACCTGATCACCTTCTACGCGCAGGAAGTGCGGGAAATCCTCGCCTCCATCGGTGCGCGGTCGCTGGACGAAGTGATCGGCCGTGCCGACCTGCTGAGCCAGGTCAGCCGCGGGTCCGCGCATCTGGACGATCTGGACCTGAACCCGCTGCTGCTGATGGTCGATGGCGTCAAGGACATCACCTATGACCGCAACAAGCCGCGCAACGCGGTGCCCGACACGCTGGATGCGGAAATCGTGCGCGACGCGCAGCGGTTCCTCGAAGACGGCGAAAAGATGCAGCTCAGCTACGCGGTGCAGAACACCGACCGTACCGTCGGCACACGCGTTTCCAGCCACATCGTCAAGAATTTCGGCATGCGCAATGCGCTGCAGCCGGACCACCTGACGGTGAAGCTGACCGGGTCGGCCGGTCAGTCGCTGGGCGCCTTCGCGGCACCGGGGCTGAAGCTGGAAGTGTCGGGCGACGCCAACGACTATGTCGGCAAGGGCCTCAGCGGCGGTACCGTTGTGGTGCGTCCGCCGATGGCAAGCCCGCTGGTGGCCGAGGACAATACCATCATCGGAAACACCGTGCTTTACGGGGCGACCGACGGGTACCTGTTCGCGGCGGGCCGCGCCGGGGAACGCTTCGGGGTCCGGAACTCGGGCGCCAAGGTGGTGATCGAAGGCTGCGGATCGAACGGTTGTGAATACATGACCGGCGGCGTGGCGGTGATCCTGGGCTCCATCGGCGCCAACTTCGGTGCCGGCATGACCGGCGGCATGGCCTATCTCTACGATCCGGAAGGGCAGGCCGACACCATGATGAACATGGAAACGCTGGTGACCTGCCCGGTGACCGTGCCCTACTGGCACGATCAGCTGAAGGGCCTGATCGAACAGCACCTGGCGGAAACCGGCAGCCGCAAGGCGGCCGAGATCCTGCAGCACTGGGACCTTGAGGTGAAGAACTTCGTCCAAGTCTGCCCGAAAGAGATGCTGGTGCATATCCCGCACCCGCTGAGCCTTGAGGAAACCGCGGTCCCGGCGGAATAAAACCCGCTTTCAACGATATCGAGAACGGCGGCCCGTGCGGCCGCCGTTTTCATTTGGATCAGACCTCGGCCAAACCCACGACGTAGTTCTTGCCGTAGACGTTGGCGCATTTCGGGCAGGTGGTGTAGAAGAACCAGACCTCGCCGTCGGTCTTGCCGCGCGCGGCGGCCATGTCCTTCATTTCCTGATACCAGCCCTTGGCCTCGCGATAGGGGCCTTCGAACACCTTGGTGATGAAATTGCCCGACAGGGTCACCATCTCTTCGTCCTGCACCGGTTTCGAGACGGCGAACAGGTGTTCGGATTTCCACGGCGACAGATCCCGGCTCATCACGATCGTGTCGTCGGGATCGAACCCGCCGGCCTCCTCGACATGGGCCTGGACCCGGGAAAACACCTTGCCCATGTTCAGCGGTACATGCATCGCGGACCGGGTTTCGGCGCGCAGGAAGGGCTTGTCCATGAAATGCAGTGTCACCCCGTCCCAGCCCTCGGGGTGGAAGCGCGGACAGCATCCGGTGGGATTGTCGGTCATGTCGTAATGCGGCAGTTGGTTGGTCTTCATCGCAGAACTCCTTTGCAGCATGCCGATTGAATAAGGCGCTTCGCGAAGGACCGCCTTGATTTGGGGCAAAACGAGCAGAGGCCTTTTCTCGACCCCGGCCCGCGCCTATAGCTGGGACATGGCAGGCAAGACCCGGACATCGAGGAAAAAAACCAAGAAGAAGCAGCCGACTCGGCCGTTCCGCTGGCTGGCCCGCTGGACTCTGCGCGGATTGATCGTGGCCTGGGGGCTGTCGATGGTGTGGATCGCGGCCTATGCCTTCGTCGATCCGCCCGTCACGATCTACATGAAGCAGGAAGAAAACCGCCTTGGCGGGATCAAGCGGCAATGGGTCGACCTGGACGACATCGCGCCGGTGATGGCGCGGTCGGTGGTGGCGGCGGAGGATGCCAATTTCTGCAATCACTGGGGCTTCGACATGTCGGCGATTCGCGCCGCGATCGAGGACGGCGCGAATCGCGGTGCCTCCACGATCAGCCAGCAGGTGGTGAAGAACACCTTCCTCTGGCATGGCCGCAGCTGGCCGCGCAAGGCGCTGGAAACCCTGATGACGCCGATGGTCGAACTGGTCTGGACGAAACGGCGTATCGTCGAGGTCTACCTGAACGTGGCGGAATTCGACGAAGGCGTGTTCGGTGTCGATGCGGCGGCCCGGCATTATTTCGGTGTCAGCGCGGCGAAGCTGAGCCCGGTGCAGGCTGCGCGGCTGGCGGCGATCCTGCCCTCGCCCAAGGCGCGGTCGGCATCGAAACCCGCCGAATTCGTCCGCCGCCGCGCGGCGGTGATCATGGACGGGGCGGAAACGATCCGCCGAGACGGCCGCGCGGCGTGTTTCGAGGATTGAAAATCCACGCCCGAGCGGGCATTCAGGGTCACGCCCGTTCCCGTTAATCAGAGATCCGAGTGCCGATGGCCAAGCTGTACCATTTTCCCCTGTCCCCGTTCTGCCGCAAGGTCCGCCTGTGCCTGGCCGAGAAGCGCATCGAATGCGAACTGGTCGAGGAACGTTACTGGGAACAGGATGCCGATTTCCTGCGCCGCAATCCCGGCGCCAAGGTTCCGGTGCTGCGGCTGGACGGCAAGACGATGGCCGAAAGCGGCGCGATCTGCGAATACCTCGAAGAGGTCTATCCCGATCCGCCACTGCTGCCGCGCACCCCGGATGAACGCTACGAGGCGCGCCGGCTGGCAGCGTGGTTCGATGACAAGTTCCATCACGAGGTGACTTCGAAGCTGCTCTACGAGCGGGTCAACAAGAAGGTGATGGGGCTTGGCTATCCGGATTCGAAGAACGTGAAAGCTGGGGCGCAGAAGATCAAGTATCACCTCGATTACATGGCGTGGCTGTTGGACCAGCGCCGCTGGCTGGCGGGCAACGACATGAGCATCGCCGATTTCGCCGCCGCCGCGCATCTGTCATCGCTCGACTATATCAGCGACGTGGACTGGAACCGGCACGCGGTGGTCAAGGATTGGTATGCCAAGATCAAGTCGCGCCCGGCGTTCCGGTCGATCCTGGCCGACCAGATTCCCGGTTTTCCGCAGCCGGCGCATTATTCCGATCTGGATTTCTGATCCGGCCGCGCTTTGGGGGCGCTGCCCCCGTCGCCCCTTGGGCGACTCCCCCGGGATATTTGGGAAAAGAAGAAGATGGGAGTTGCGCTGAAACAGAGACTGGTCGAGCGGGCCCTCGAAGAGGGGTTCGACGCCTGTCGGATCTGCGGGCCCGGCGACATCCCGCAGGTGCCCGATCGTCTGGCCGCGTTTTTGGACGCAGGCCGGCACGGGCAGATGGAATGGATGGAGAATCGGGCGGAATGGCGCGGCAATCCGGCCGCGCTCTGGCCCGAGGCGCGGTCGGTCATCATGCTGGCGGAAAGCTATACGCCGCAGCATGACCCGCTGGAAATTCTGCAGCACCGAGACCGGGGGGCGATTTCGGTCTATGCCCAGAACCGCGATTACCACGACCTGGTCAAGAAGCGATTGAAGCGTCTGGCGCGCTGGCTGATCGCGGAGGCCGGCGGCGAGGTGAAGGTGTTCGTCGATACCGCGCCGGTGGCGGAAAAGCCTTTGGGGCAGGCGGCGGGGCTGGGATGGCAGGGCAAGCATACCAACCTGGTCAGCCGCGATTTGGGCAGCTGGTTCTTCATCGGATCGGTGTTCACCACGCTGGATATAGAGACTGATCCGGCCGAAACAGATCATTGCGGATCCTGTACCGCTTGCCAGGACATTTGCCCCACGTCGGCGTTCCCGGCGCCTTATCAGATCGATGCGCGGCGCTGTATTTCTTACCTGACCATCGAACATCACGGGCCGGTGGACGAAGACCTGCGCCCGATGCTGGGCAACCGCATCTATGGCTGCGATGACTGCCTTGCCGCCTGCCCGTGGAACAAGTTCGCGGTGCAGGCGCGTGAATTGCGTTACCATGCGCGCGAAGAACTGAAGGCGCCGGGACTGGCCGAACTGGCCGCGCTGGACGATGCCGGGTTCCGGGCGTTTTTTTCCGGCAGTCCGATCAAGCGGATCGGCCGCAACCGTTTCGTGCGCAACGTGCTGTACGCGGTCGGAAATTCCGGTGCGCCCGACATGATCCCGGTGGCGCAGCGATTGGTCGGGGACGATGACGCGACCGTAGCGGATGCGGCGCGTTGGGCGGTGGCGCGGCTGAACACGAATTCGCCATCGCAGTGAAACAAGGCTTTGCTTTCGCGCATTTTGCACCATCTTAGCAGGGCGAAACAGGACGGGAGGGCCGAGATGCCGAAATACGAGAAAAACCTCGACGTGGTGGCCAATCTGACCCCGGAACAGTTCTGGGTGACGCAGGAAAACGGAACCGAACGGCCCGGTTCGGGCAAGTTGCTGCGCAACACCGAACCGGGGATTTATGTCGACGTGGTGTCGGGAGAGCCGCTGTTCGCGTCGTCGGACAAGTATGAATCGGGGTGCGGATGGCCCAGTTTCACCAAGCCGATCGAACCTGCCAACATTGCCGAACTGGACGACACCAGCCACGGCATGGTGCGGACCGAGGTCCGCTCGGCCCATGGTGACAGCCATCTGGGCCATGTGTTCAACGACGGGCCGCCGGATCGCGGGGGCTTGCGCTATTGCATCAATTCGGCGTCGCTGCGCTTCATCAATCGTGACGACATGGAGGCCGAGGGCTATGGCGATTACCTGAACCAGGTGGAGGACGTATGATGGAACAACGCGCTGTTCTGGCAGGGGGCTGTTTCTGGGGCATGCAGGACCTGATCCGCAAGCTGCCCGGGGTGATCCGCACGCGGGTGGGCTATACCGGCGGCGATGTGCCCAACGCGACCTATCGCGACCACGGCACCCATGCCGAGGGGATCGAGATCATCTTCGATCCCGCCAAAACGAGCTACCGCAAGCTGCTGGAATTCTTTTTCCAGATTCACGACCCGACGACGCTGAACCGGCAGGGCAATGATATCGGGCTGAGCTACCGGTCCGCGATCTACTACGTGGACGAGGCGCAGAAAGAATGCGCGCTCGATACCATCGCCGATGTCGAGGCCAGCGGGCTGTGGCCCGGCAAGGTGGTGACCGAGGTCGAACCGGTGGGCGACTTCTGGGAAGCGGAACCCGAACATCAGGATTACCTAGAACGGTTGCCCAATGGCTACACGTGTCATTTCGCGCGCCCGGACTGGGTGCTTCCAAGCCGGAAATAGAGACTGATCCAGCGGAAAACGGGCGCTCTGACGAGCGCCCGTTTCAGTATCAGAAGCGGAAATTGACCTTGGCCGCGGCCGTGGTCGCTTCGACATCGATGCCCGATCCGTTGAAATCGTCGAAGGCGTGATACAGGACCTCGCCGCCGATCGACACCTTGTCGGTCAGCATGTGTTCATAGCCGATCCCGGCGAAATACCCGGTATCCTCTCCCAGGTTTGCCAGCGAGGCCTGGGCGGCACCGCCGGTGGCATAGAGCAGACCGCGCCCCATTTCGTAACCGGCGCGCAGCTTCAGCCGGGCCACGCTTTCCAGCGTATCGGCGCCGCCGACATCGATATCGGAGATGTCGTAATCAATCCCCGCGCCCAGCACGATATTGCCGAGGTCGTAGTCGTAGCCGAGGCTCAGACCGCCGATCATGCCGTCACCGCTGAGCGACGCGGCGCCCGAGGTGCTGACGTCGGCGTAGCCGAGGCTCAGGCCGCCATAGGCGCCGGTCCAGTCGATGCCGGGCGACGCAACCGGGGCCGGGGCGATGACGGGGTCTGCCGGGGCCGGGGCGACCGATCCGGCAAAGGCGGGGGCGGCGATCAGGGCCGCGCCCACGGTGGCAAGGCTCAATCGTTTGAAAGTCATATCCAGTTCCTTTCGTTCTTCGTTTTGGCATGGGGCCCGATGGCCGCATGCAGGGTTGAACGAATGGTAATCTGGGGCTCGTTGGATGGATTTAAACCCGACGGTTTCGTGTCGGCCAAAGCCTGCCGATGCCCTCGGGTCAGCTCGGCGGGTTCCGGCTGAACATGTCGCCACAGGTTTCCCGCAGTGCCTTCTTCTGCACTTTTCCCATCGTGTTGCGGGGCAGTTCCGGCACAAACAGGATCTTTTTCGGCTGTTTGAACTTGGCCAAGTCGCGACCGGTCACGGCCTCGATCTGCTCCGGCGTCAGCGCGGGGTCTTCGCGGACAACCACGGCCACTACCGCTTCGCCGAAATCGGGATGCGGCACGCCGATGACGGCGCTTTCCAATACGCCCGGGATGTCGTCGATCAGGCTTTCCAGCTCTTTCGGGTAGACGTTGAAGCCGCCGGTGATGATCAGATCCTTGGCGCGGCCGACGATGGTGACGTAACCGTCAGCGTCGCGCGTGGCCAGGTCGCCGGTGATGAACCACCCGTCGGGGCGCAGTTCCTCGGCCGTCTTTTCCGGCATCTGCCAGTAGCCCTGGAACACGTTGTCGCCGCGTACCTCGATCACGCCGATTTCGCCGGGGCCCATTTCCTTGCCGTCGGCCATGATCCGTAGTTCGACCCCCGGCAGCGGGAAACCCACGGTGCCCGCACGGCGTTCGCCGTCATAGGGATTCGAGGTGCTCATGTTGGTTTCGGTCATGCCGTAGCGTTCAAGGATGCGATGGCCGGTGCGCTGTTCCCATTTCTCGTGCGTGTCGACCAGCAGCGGGGCGGACCCGGAAATGAAAAGCCGCATGTTTCGGGACTGTTCCAGCGTCAGGCGCGGGCTGTCCAAAAGCCGGGTGTAGAAGGTCGGCACCCCCATCAGCGCGGTCGCGTTCGGCATCGCGTCGAGGATCGCTTCGGCATCGAACTTGGGTAGGAACACCACCGAGGCCCCGGCCAGCAGGCTGACATTGGTGGCGACGAACAGACCGTGGGTGTGGAAGATCGGCAGCGCGTGGATCAGCACGTCGTCAGCGGTGAAGCGCCACAACTCGCGTAGGCTTTCGGAGTTGGAGGCGAGGTTCTTGTGGCTCAGCATCGCGCCCTTCGACCGCCCCGTGGTGCCGGAGGTGTAAAGGATCGCGGCCAGGTCGTCGGCGCCGCGCGGCACCGGCTGAAAATCGGGATCGGCGGCGGGCAGGTCTTCCATCAACGTCCCCTTGCCGCCCTTGTCCAGCGTGAACACGGTTGCGTCGCCGGCCAACGGGATCAGTTCCGCCACCCGGCCCGGATCGCAGACCAGGATGCGCGGGGTGGCGTCGGTGACGAAATAGGCCACTTCAGAGCCTGTGTAGGCGCTATTGAGCGGCAGGAAGATGCCGCCGGCCAGAACCGTGCCAAGGTACAGCTCGACCGCTTCAAGCGTCTTTTCCACCTGCACCGCGACCCGGTCACCGGGGCGCAGGCCGGTTGCGATCAGCTTCTGCGCCAGCCTCTGCGCCCCTTCGAACAGCGCGGCATAACTCACGTCGGGCAGGCCGGGGCGGGTGGCGAAGACTTTGTCGGGGGTGGTGTCCGCGGCTTGAGACAGGCGGCTGACAAGGTAGTTGGCGTCGAACATGGTCTTCCCGATCCTCGTGAATTTTGCATTCTGGCCATGCTGTTTTCGCATGGATTTTCGCAAGTGCAAGGGGTGGACCTTTTTCATTAACCCGTTCAGCATCCCCGCGACCGCGAGGAGACCCCGAATATGAACCCGGCCAAAGGTATCACCCTGAAAATCGCTTCGGTGCTGATGTTCATTACCATGGCGTCGCTGATCAAGGCGACATCGGGCCACGTCCCGCCCGGCGAGGCGGTGTTTTTCCGCTCGCTGTTCGCCATGCCGGTGATCTTCGGCTGGCTCTGGCTGCGCGGCGATCTGCGCACCGGGCTGAAGGTGGCGTCGCCGATGGGGCATTTCTGGCGCGGTTTCGTCGGCACCGCCGCGATGGGGATGATGTTTGCCGGGCTGGGGCTGTTGCCGCTGCCCGAGGTGACCGCGATCGGCTATGCCGCGCCGCTGCTGACGGTGATCTTCGCGGCGATGTTCCTGGGCGAAAAGGTGCATCTGTTCCGGATGACGGCGGTGGGGCTGGGGCTGATCGGGGTTCTGATCGTGATCGAACCGCGGCTGACCCTGTTTGCGGGGGAAACGGTGAAGACGACGCAGGCGCTCGGCGCGGCCTTCGTGCTGCTGGGGGCGGTGTTCGCCGCGCTGGCGCAGATCCACGTCCGCAACCTGGTACAGACCGAACAGACATCGGCCATCGTGTTCTTCTTTTCGCTGACCTCGACCACGCTGTCGCTGCTGACGCTGCCGTTCGGCTGGGTCGTGCCCGACCTGCCCGAGGCGGGGTTGCTGATCGTGGCGGGGCTGGTTGGCGGACTGGGGCAGATATTCCTGACCTCGGCCTACCGCTTCGCCGGGGCCTCGGTGGTGGCGCCGTTCGATTACGCCTCGATGCTGTTCGCGCTTCTGATCGGGTATTTCGTGTTTTCCGAGATTCCGACACAGCAGATGTTGCTGGGCGCGTCGCTGGTGATCCTGGCCGGTGTCCTGATCATCTGGCGCGAACATGCGCTCGGGCTGAAGCGGGCCAAGGCGCGGTCGGGGATGACGCCGCAGGGCTAGGGCCGAAACGGCCGAATAAACCCATATTAGAGACTGTATCGGGCATGGTTGCCGCCCGGCCCCGAGGCCGGGCCGGTCATTTCCCGGTCAGCGCCGCATAGGCGTATCCCGGCGACATCAGCACCCGGCGGAACCGGCCCAGCGGGAAACGGCCCGGTATATCGCGCATCAGGGCGGGATAGAGCCTGTCAGGATCCTTCCCCCGGGCGATATCGGCCAGCAGCGCTCCGGCATAGGATCCCATCGCGACACCATTGCCGTGATAGGCGAATCCGACATAGGCCCCCGGCAGTTCCGGGATCGGTCCGACATAGGGCGCGCGCTTGGCCGAAAAGGCCAGGATGCCGTTCCAGCAATGGGGCGTTTCCACATGCGCCCAGTCGGGAAAGACCGCTTCGAAACGTTCACGGGTGCGCCGGTGCAGCGCTGCGTCGACCTTCGGCGATGAATTCAGGCCGCCGCGCATGCCGAACAGGAACTGCCCGTTCGGCATCAGCCGGAAATAATTCAGGAAGGTCTGGTGGGTATAGGCCATCTGATCGCTGCCCCACCCGGCGCGGATTTCGTCCGGGGTCAACGGCCGGGTGACCAGCACGTTGGATTGCAGAGGCATGTAGCGGCCGCGCATCCAGTCAGGCACGTCCTCGGAGGAATAGCCGTTGGTGGCAAAGATCACCTTGTCGGCCTGCACGTCGGCCCCGGGCGTTTTCAATGCGAAGGCTTCGCCGTCGCGCCTGACCGACAGAACCGGGCTATGCCCGTGGATCGTCACCCCAGCCGCAAGGCAGGCGCGGGCCAGCCCATCGGCATATTTGCGCGGGTTCAGTCCGAAACCGTTGGGCAAAGTCAGCGCCCCGAAAAACCGCCCGCGCATTCCCTGCGCGGCCATCTCTTCGGCCTCGATCAGGTCTGTTTTGACGCCGTAAACAGTCTCTAATTCGGCCTGTTCTGCGCGCAGATCCCGCATGGCGGCGGGCGAATGGGCCAGGATGGTTTCGCCGTCGGAATGGATATCGGCATCGGTGCCCGTCCGGGTCAGGAACGACCGGACCTGTTCGATCGCGGCGATTTCCGTGGCGCCCCATTCCTTCAGCCCTTGTTCTCCGTGTCGCTTGGCGATGGCCTTGAACGACAGGGCAGTCCCGCCCAGGCAACAGAATCCGCCATTGCGGGCCGAGGCGCCCCAGCCGGGGCTTTCGGCCTCTAGAACGGTGACGTCATGGCCAGCCTGCGCAAGCCGCAGAGCGGCGTTCAATCCGGTGAACCCGGCGCCGATCACCGCGAATTCGCTGCGGATTGTGCCCTGTGCCGGCGACAACGGGTCGCCGGGCAGAGTGCTCGCCCCCCAGAAACAGCGCTGGTGCGGTCCCGGGCCATAGGCGTACTCCGGCATGATCCGACGCATTAGCTTTTCACCGCCTCCAGTTCTTCGCGCTGCTGCCGCGCCACCGACCGTTTGGACACCAGTGAGGCGGAAATGACACCGACGGTGACGATCGCGATCATGATGGTCGACAGCGCGTTGATTTCAGGGCTGACGCCCAGACGCACCGCCGAGAAGATCTTGATCGGCAGCGTGGTGGCCGAGGGTCCGGCGGTGAAGGATGCGATCACCAGGTCATCAAGCGACAGGGTGAAGGCCAGAAGCCAGCCGGAAAGAACCGCCGGGGCTATGATCGGCAGGGTGACCAGCCAGAAGGACTGCATTGGCGTGCAGCCCAGATCGCGCGCCGCTTCTTCCAGCGATTTGTCGAAGCTGACCAGCCGCGACGACACCACCACCGAAACGTAGCACATCGAAAAGGTCGTATGCGCCAGAACGATGGTGAAGATGCCGCGATCCAGCCCGATCCCGATGAACAGCAACAGCAGCGACAAGCCGGTGATCACTTCGGGCATCACCAGCGGTGCGTAGATCATGCCGGAAAACAGCGTCCTGCCCAGGAATCGGCCGCCGCGCACCAACACATAGGCCGCCATCGTGCCCAGGACCGTTGCGATCGTGGATGAAGACACCGCCACTTGCAGTGTGACCCAGGCCGCGTCCAGGAAGGCTTCGTTCTGCATCAGTTCGCCATACCAGCGGGTTGAAAAGCCGGCCCAGACGGTGACCAGCTTCGAAGCGTTGAAGCTGTAGATCACCAGGATCACCATCGGCAGGTAGAGAAAGACGAAGCCGAGCGTCAGGGACGTGGCATTGAACCATGAAAACCGTCTCATTGATCCGCCTCCCGTGCTTTCTGTTCGTTGCGCTGGAACAGGATGATCGGGATGATCAGGATCAGCAGCAGAACCACCGCAACGGCGCTGGCCACCGGCCAGTCACGGTTGGAGAAGAATTCCTCCCACAGCACCTTGCCGATCATCAGCGTTCCCGATCCGCCCAGCAGCGACGGGATCACGAATTCGCCAAGCGCCGGGATGAAGACCAGGAAACTGCCGGCGATGATGCCGTTTTTCGACAGCGGGATGGTCACCAGCCAGAATGCCGACAGGCGCGAACACCCAAGGTCCTCGGCCGCCTCCAGCAGGCTGCTGTCGAGCTTTTCCAGAGCCGCGTAGATCGGCAGGATCATGAACGGCAGATAGGTGTAGACGATGCCGATATAAACCGCCGTGGGCGTGTTCATGATATGCAGGGGTTCCGAAATCACGCCGGTCCACAACAGGAACTGGTTCAGCAATCCTTCATTGCCCAGGATGCCCATCCAAGAATAAACCCGGATCAGGAAGCTGGTCCAGAACGGCAGGATTACCAGCATCATCAGCGTCGGGCGCCATTCATCCGGCGCCTGCGCCATGCCATACGCGATGGGATAGCCGACCAGCAGCGTCAGCAGCGTCGACAGGGCGGCGATTTTCAGACTGGACAGGTAGGCTTTCCAGTACAGATCGTCCTGGGACAGCCAAGTGAAGTTTTCGAAATCCAGCTGCGACAGGAAATCCTTGAAGCCCTGCCAGCCTTCCGACCATTCGATCACCGGCAGGTAGGGCGGGATCGCCAGCGCGGTGTCGCTGAGCGAAATTTTCAACACGATCAGGAACGGCACCAGGAACAGCGCCAGAAGCCAGACGTAGGGGGTGAAGATAAGGAGGAAACGTCTCATCCTATTGCTCCAGCACCGACCCGGCCGTCAGGGTCCAGCTGAGCCAGACATCGTCTTCCCAGGTGAAGCTGCGCCGTGACAGGCGGCGGGTGTTGGCGGTCTGCGCCTTGATCGTCTTCCCGCCAGGAATTTCGACATGGTAGGTCGAGATATTGCCCAGATAGGCGATGTCGACGATCTTGCCCTTGATCGAGTTATAGGCGCCGTCGGGTTTGTCCATCGACACGGCGATCTTTTCCGGGCGAATGGCGATATAGGCTTTCTGCCCGTCGCTCATTTCCAGGTTGCTCTTGGCGTGGAACGGTTCCTGGCCCTCGGCCCAGGTGATGTCATAGCCGTCTTCGCCGACCTTCTTGGCGGTGCCCTCGATGATGTTCACGTCGCCGATGAAATCGGCCACGTAGCGCGAATTGGGTTCTTCGTAGATCTTGTCGGGCGTCGCCACCTGGATGATCTTGCCTTCGTCCATCACCGCGACGCGGCTGGCGACGGTCATTGCCTCTTCCTGGTCGTGGGTCACGATCACGAAGGTGGTGCCGGTCTTTTCCTGGATATCCATCAGTTCGAACTGGGTGTCCTGGCGCAGCTTCTTGTCGAGCGCGCCCAGCGGTTCGTCCAGCAGCAGCAACTTCGGCGCCCGCGCCAGCGACCGGGCCAGCGCCACGCGCTGCCGCTGACCGCCCGAGATTTGATGCGGTTTTCGCTTCGCGAACCGTTCCAGCCGGGTCAGTCGCAGCATTTCGTCGACCCGCGCTTCGATTTCGCCTTTCGGCATGTTCATCCGTTTCAGGCCGAAGGCGATGTTGTCCCATACCGACAGATGCGGGAACAGCGCGTAGGACTGGAACATCATGTTCACCGCGCGCTCATTGGGCGGCACTTTCGCCATGTCCTGACCGGCCAGCAGGATCTGGCCGGTGGTTGGTTCCTCGAACCCTGCCAGCATCCGCATCATCGTGGTTTTGCCGCAGCCCGACGGGCCCAGCAGCGCGAAGAATTCGCGCTCGTATATGTCCTGCGTCAGATTGTCGATTGCGGTGAAGCTGCCGAAGCGCTTGGTGACGTTCTTGAACTGAATCAGCGGCTTTTCCCGGGGCTCCTCCCAAGGAGCGAATACGGTCTGAGTCATGGCTGTCCTTGCTGGAAAAAGGGCCCGCGCCGGTGTGGCGCAGGCCCATGTTGGAGACGGGTTCGTTCAGGTGCCCGACTTGATCTTGGTCCACAGGCGGGTCACGACCCGCTGCACTTTGGCCTCGTAAGGCGTCGTGGTGTAGAGGTTCTTCAGCGTTTCCTCATCCGGGTAAACTGCCGGATCGCCGATCACGTCCTCGACCAGCATCGGCTGCGACGCCTTGTTGCCGTTGGCGTAATAGACATAGTTCGACGCCGTGGCGATATTCTGGGCATCCATGATGAAGTTCAGGAACACATGCGCGCCTTCGGGGTTGGGTGCATCGACCGGGATCGCCATCTGGTCGAACCACATGAGCGCACCTTCGGACGGCGCGTTATAGGCGATTTCGACACCGTTATCGGCCTCGATGGCGCGGTCGCGGGCCTGCAGGATATCACCCGACCAGCCAAACGCCACGCAGATGTCGCCGTTGGCCAGAGCGTTGATGTATTCGGAGCTGTGGAACTTCTGCACATAGGGGCGGACGCCCATCAGCACGTCCTCGGCCTTGGCGATCACGTCCGGGTCGTGGCTGTCGGGATCTTCGCCGATGTATTTCAGCGCGGCGGGAATCATTTCCACCGGCGCGTCCAGGAAGTGCACACCGCATTCAGCCAGCTTTTCCATGTTCGCGGGGTCGAAGATCAGCGCCAGCGAACCGATCGGGGCACCGTCGCCCAGGGCTTCCTTCACTTTGCCGACATTCACGCCGATCCCGGTGGTGCCCCACATATAGTTGATCGAATAGGCGTTGTCGGGGTCGTATTTCGCGGTGCGCTCTTCGATCACGTCCCACATGTTTTCAATGTTGGGCAGTTTCGATTTGTCCAGCTTCTGGAACGCACCCGCGGTGATCTGGCGTTGCAGGAAGGTGCCCGAGGGAACCACCACGTCGTAGCCCGAACCGCCGGCCAGCATCTTGGTTTCCAGAACCTCGTTGCTGTCGAACACGTCATAGATAAGGTCGAGCCCGGTCTCTTCTTCGAATTTCGTCAGCAGCGAGTCATCGATATAGTCGGACCAGTTATACACCCGTACTTCTTCGGCTGCGGCTGCCCCGGCAACCAGTGCCAGGCCGGCGGTCGCGGCTAGAAAACGATTCTTCATGTCATACTCTCCCATTGATCGAGGGTCTTGGTGCCCATCGAGTTAATTTGATCAAAGTTTGTCGAACAAGGCAATATGGTAATATTTCCACGGTGCCGTTAAACTCGCAAGCGAAGGGCTGAACGCCGCGCCTTTAAAAGAGGCATTATGTATGGAGGTGCCGAAAAAGTGACCGTTGTTGAGACCGTTGAGGCGCGTTTGCCCGCGCATGAAGTTGTGTATCGCGAGCTTCGTGAGCAGATCCTTTTTGGCGAAATCGCACCGGGTCAGGCGGTGACGATTCAAGGTCTGACCGAACGTTTGGGGGCCGGAATGACCCCCGTGCGAGAAGCGATTCGCCGCCTGACCGCCGAGGGCGCGCTGAAGTTTCAGGGCAACCGCCGGGTCATTGTGCCGCTTCTAAGCGCCAAGAATATCGAAGAAATCATCGTCGCGCGCAAATGCCTTGAGGGCGAACTTGCGCGGCGCGCCACCGAACGCGCCAAGCCCGAGGACCTTCAGTTTCTGGTGCAGACCGACAAGTTGCTGGACCAGGCGATCGTGAAGGGCGACCTGCAGGCCTATCTGGAGCATAATTTCCGTTTCCACGAACGAATCTATGACATGGCGGACGCACCGATCCTGGCCGATCTGGCCGAGGGGCTGTGGCTGCGATTCGGGCCGTCCCTGCGGGTGGTCTGCGGCCGGGTCGGCACCCAGAACCTGCCGGACAAGCACAAGGATCTTCTGTCCGCGATGCAGGCCGGGGATGCGGAGCGCACGGCGCAGGCGAATGTCGAAGACATGATGCAGGGAATGGAGCAGGTGCGCATCATGCTGGCCTGAATTCGGGGAGTTGATCGATTCGATTGACAATCCATAATTTGATCATATTTTAGGTTGGGACCGACCACCTCGCGTGGTCTCACCCCATTTTCAGACTGGCGAGGATCTCATGACCACGATCTCGAATCACATGCCCACCGCGGAATTGCAGGCCCTGGACGCGGCGCATCACATGCATCCGTTCACCACCCAAAGCGAATTGGCCACGCGCGGCGCGCGGGTCATCACGCGCGCGGACGGTGTTTGGATCCACGACAGCGAAGGGAATGAAATTATCGACGGCATGGCCGGGCTGTGGTGCGTCAATATCGGCTATGGCCGTGACCGCCTGGCCGAGGTCGCGGCGCGCCAGATGAAGGAATTGCCCTACTACAACACCTTCTTCATGACCACCCACGTACCGGCCATCGCGTTGTCGCAGAAACTGTCGGAAATCGCGCCGGGCGATCTGAACCATGTGTTCTATGCCGGTTCGGGGTCGGAAGCGAACGACACCAATATCCGCATGGTGCGTACCTACTGGGCGGAAAAGGGCAAGCCCACCAAGAAAACCATCATCAGCCGCAAAAACGCCTATCACGGATCGACCGTCGGCGCCGCATCCTTGGGCGGCATGGGGGGTATGCATGCCCAGGGCGGGTTGCCGATCCCCGATATCCACCACATCGACCAGCCCGACTGGTGGAACGAGGGCGGCGATATGGATCCGGCGGAATTCGGGCTGGAGCGCGCCCGTCAGTTGGAACAGGCGATTAACGAGCTGGGCGAAGACAATGTCGCCGCCTTCATCGCCGAACCGGTGCAGGGCGCCGGCGGGGTGATCGTACCGCCGGAATCCTACTGGCCGGAAATTCAGCGCATTTGCGACAAGTACGAAATCCTGCTGATCGCGGACGAGGTGATCTGCGGGTTCGGCCGGACCGGCAACTGGTTCGGATCGCAGACCGTGGGCTGGAAGCCCGATATCATGACCATCGCCAAGGGCCTTTCCTCGGGCTACCAGCCGATCGGCGGCTCGATCGTTTCCGATGAGGTGGCAGAGGTGATCGGCGGTTGCGAATTTAACCACGGCTACACCTATTCCAGCCACCCGGTGGCGGCGGCCGTTGCGGTGGAAAACCTCAACATCATGCAGGAAGAGCAGATCGTCGAACACGTACGCGGCGATGTCGGCCCCTACCTGAAGGAAAAATGGCAGGCGCTGGCCGATCACCCGATGGTGGGCGAGGCCAATATCGTCGGCATGATGGGATCGATCGCCCTGACACCGCACAAGGAAAGCCGCGCCCGTTTCGCCTCTGACGCCGGCACCGTCGGCTACATCTGCCGCGAACGCTGCTTTGCCAACAACCTGGTGATGCGCCATGTCGGCGACCGGATGATCATCAGCCCGCCGCTGGTGATGACCCGCGCAGAGGTCGATATCCTGATCGACCGGGCGATCCGGTCGCTGGACGAAGGCATGGCGCGCGTCAAGGACGAAGGGCTGTGGAAACCCGCATCGTGATGTCCTGCCCCGGCTGATGGGGCAACGCCACCGCAGAAAAATTCGCGCCCGCATTCCGGTTCCGGATGCGGGCGCTTCCCTGTGTTCTGCCGGGGGATCTATGCGGGGATCAAACCGGCGGCTTTGTCTTGTTGATCTCCTGTGCCGCCAAGGCGGCGGCGGGGATCGAATCGCGGTGATCCACGGGAACCTGAACCGACGCACGACCCGGTTTCACGAACAGCTGGCGTGGCAGGTTGCAGAACGCTTCGGCCGGGCCGTTTTCGGTGATCAGGATCGGTTCGGTGATTTCCAATCCCCAGTTTTCCGACCAGATCCCGGGCATGAAATGGAAGGTCATGCCGGGTTGCAGCACGGTTTCGTCCTCGTCCCGCAGGCTGATGGTGCGTTCGCCCCAATCCGGCGGATAGGACAGCCCGATCGGATAACCGCACCGCGCGCCGCGTTCGATTCCGGCGCGTTCCAGCGGCCCGGCAAGGGCATTGGCGATGTCGCGGGCCTGATTGCCGGCGCGGGCGGCATCAAGGCCTGCCTCCAGCCCTTCGATCAACGCTTCTTCGGCCCGTTTCATGTCGTCGGGCGGAGTGCCAAGGAACACGGTACGGCAGAACGGCGTATGATAACGGCGGTACACGCCGGCCAGTTCGAAGAAGGTGCATTCGCCGGTTTTCAGCTCCGACCCGTCCCAGGTCAGGTGCGGCGCCGAGGCATCGGCGCCCGACGGGCACATCGGCACCAGCGCCGGGTAATCGCCCCAATGGCCGTCCGCTCCGGTCAGCGCATCCTGATAGATGCTGGCGACCAGGTCATTCTTTTTCAGCCCGGGTTCGGCCCGGTTGATCGCGCCGCTGACCATGCGTTCAGCGATCCGTGCGGCGCGGCGCATGAAAACGATTTCCTCGTTCGATTTCACCGCGCGCTGCCAGTTCACCAGCGCGGTGGCATCGGTGATGTCGGCCCGCGGCAGTTCCGCCAGAAGCGTGGTATAGGCCTTGGCCGAGAAATAGTAGTTTTCCATCTCCACCCCGATTCGGGAGGATTCGAAACCCATTTCCTTCAGCAGCAATGCCAGGTGCTGCATCGGGTGGCGGGTGGTGGATTGCACGTATTCGTCGCCATAGGGGCGGATCGAATCCGCGCTCAGCCACGCCGTTCGGCGGGCGCCGTTGGCATCCATGTTGCGGCCCCACCAGATCGGTTCGCCCTCATGGGTCACCAGGACCCCTTGGTGCACATAGAAGGACCAGCCGTCATATCCGGTCAGCCATGCCATGTTCGACGGATCCTCGATGAACAGCACATCCAGCCCGGCCGCCGCCATGGCGCGACGGGTCAGTTTCAGCCGACGGTCATATTCACGTGGTGTAAAAGGAATGGTATTTTGCGACATGGCAATACTCCGCACGATCACCCCACCAGTGAAGCAGGGAGCAAGCGGCGCCATCTGTTCCAGAACCGACACTTTCCAAGTCTGGAAGCGACTTCCGGGCCGCATCGGTATTTCCAAAACTCATTATATACCAAAATTCCGGCCTACTGGCGGGAATCGACCTCCAAAACCGTCTTTGCCGCGAAAATCGGTGCTAAAACGGGGCTTTGAAGGCGAAAAAGCCGATGCCGGAGGGGCCCTGCGGCGATTGATTTTGCGTGAATTTTGATGGACATGGTCGAGCGGCGATTAAATTTTAGGCGCGTGAACGGCTAAAAAAATCTTTGATTAGAGCTATTCCTGTCGATGTTTGGGCCGAAACACACGCAAAGGGCAATCGCAGCGACGGGAAACCGGCCAATTGCGCATGAGATGTCGCTTTTTGCTGAAAAGTGCCGCGAATTGGTTGCAACCTAGCGGGGGACTCGTTTTACTTAACTTGAAAGAGCGGGAAAAACCGCCACAAAATCACGGGGAGTAACTGTGTCTGACGCACCGACAAGCGATGCTTTTGTCGCGTTTGAACGCGTACAAAAAAGTTACGACGGCGAAACGCTGGTCGTAAAAGATCTGAACCTCAGCATGCCCAAAGGCGAGTTTCTAACGATGCTCGGCCCGTCGGGTTCCGGCAAGACGACATGCCTGATGATGCTGGCAGGGTTTGAAACCGCAACCCATGGCGAAATCCTTCTGGACGGGAAGCCGATCAACAACATCCCGCCGCATAAGCGCGGCATCGGCATGGTGTTCCAGAACTACGCCTTGTTCCCGCACATGACAGTGGCCGAAAACCTCTCCTTCCCTCTGGAAGTGCGCAAGATCGGCAAGTCCGATCGCGAAGCCAAGGTCAAGCGCGCGCTGGACATGGTGCAGATGGGCGATTTCGGCGGCCGCCGCCCGGCGCAGCTTTCGGGCGGTCAGCAGCAGCGGATCGCACTGGCCCGCGCGCTAGTGTTCGAACCTGAACTGGTTCTGATGGACGAACCGCTGGGCGCGCTGGACAAGCAGCTGCGCGAACACATGCAGTTCGAAATCACCCGGCTGGCGCACGAACTGGGCATCACCACCGTATACGTGACCCACGACCAGACCGAAGCGCTGACCATGTCCGACCGCGTCGCGGTGTTCGACGATGGCCGCATTCAGCAGCTCGATCCGCCGGATACCTTGTATGAATCGCCGCAAAACAGCTTCGTGGCGCAGTTCATCGGCGAAAACAACACGCTCGAAGGCGTGGTCAAGGAAATCAGCGCAGATGCCGCGGTGGTCCAGCTGGACGATGGCGAGCTGATCGACTGCAAGCCGGTGAACGTGTCGCAGGTGGGCGAACGCACCAAGGTGTCGATCCGACCCGAACGCGTGGAATTCAACAAGGAGCGGCTGAAGGAAGACGCGCATCTTCTGAAGGCGACGGTCAAGGAATTCATTTACATGGGCGACGTGTTCCGCACGCGCCTGAGCGTTGCCGGCAACGATGAATTCATCATTAAGTCGCGTAACGCGCCGGACCAGGTCCGGCTCAAACCCGGGGAGCAGATCGAAATCGGCTGGCTTCCCCAGGATTGCCACGCACTCGAGGCGTAACAGGACAAACCGTCTCCCCGCTCGGCGGGGGTACGGATCGCCTGAGACCCCGAGCGTTATGCCCGTGACACCGGGGTCCGAAATTAAAGAACGGGATAAAACTGGGAGATATTGCATGAAACTGACCAAGGTATTTTTGGCCAGCACCGCTCTTGCCTTTGCCGCAGGGGCCGTAGCAGCCGAAGACATGACCATCGTGTCTTGGGGCGGCGCTTATTCCGAGTCGCAGCAAAAAGCCTATCACGAACCCTACATGGCGAAGACCGGCGTCAACATCATCAACGACGAAAGCTCGAACGAAGCGGTGGCGAAGCTGCGCGCGATGAACGAAGCGGGCAACGTCACTTGGGATGTGGTCGATGTGGTCGCCGCCGACGCCATGCGCCTGTGCGACGAAGGTCTGGCGATGGAAATCGATCCCGACACCCAGCTGGCCCCGGCGCCCGACGGCACCTCGGCCGCGGATGACTTCGGCGATCTGCTGGTGTCCGACTGCTTCATCCCGCAGATCGTGTATTCGACCACCTTCGGTTACCGCACCGACATGGTCGGCGACAACCCGCCGGACGACATCTGCGATGTGTTCGATCTGGAAACCTATCCCGGCAAGCGTTCGCTGGAAAAGCGTCCGATCAACAACGTCGAATGGGCGTTGATCTGTGACGGCGTTCCTGCCGACGAAGTCTATGACGTTCTGGAAACCCCAGAAGGTCAGGACCGCGCGCTGGCCAAGCTGGACACCATCAAGGATCAGGTGATCTGGTGGTCCGCCGGTGCCGACACGCCGCAGCTTCTGGCCGATGGCGAAGTCGTGATGGGATCGACCTATAACGGTCGCCTGTTCTCGCTGATCGTCGAGCAGGGTCAACCGGTCGACATGCTGTGGGATTACCAGGTGTTCGATCTGGACGGCTGGATCATCCCCGCCGGTCTGAGCGAAGAGCGCAAGAAGCGCGCGCTGGATTACATCTACTTCGCCACCGACACCCAGCGTCTGGCCGATCAGGCCAAGTACATCTCCTACGGTCCGGCGCGTAAGTCCTCGGCTCCGCTGGTGGGCAAGCACGAAGAGCTGGGCATCGAAATGGCGCCGCATATGCCGACCGATCCGGCGAACTCGAAGACTGCGGTTCTGTATAACTTCGAATTCTGGGCCGATTACCGCGACGATCTGGATGCAAAATTCCAGGCGTGGCTGGCCAAGTAATCACGCAACGACGTGAAAAGGGCGGGCCGTGCGCGGCCCGTTCCAACCAAACCAACGGGGATCGACCATGAGCGAACTGAAAGGCTCCGGCCAGCAGACGTCCGACGCGCCCACTCCAGAAGATGCTTTTCACGAGGCGGCGACGCTTGCCTCACGGGAGCAGACGCATGCCCCGGGGGCCACGCCGGACGGTCCGGTCCTGGCCGCGGACGGCACCCCGCTCAAGCGCAGCCTGAACCGCGCCCTGCGGATGCAGAAAATTCGTGCGCTGGGGCTGATCGCGCCGCTGCTGATCTTCGTGCTGCTGACCTTCATCGCGCCGATCGCCGACATGCTGTTCCGCTCGGTCGAGAACCAGATCGTCGCCGAAACCTTGCCGGAAACGGTTGAGGTTCTGGCCGACTGGGATTCCGACAGCGGCGAGCCGCCCTCCGAAGCGGTGTACCAGGCCTTCTATGTCGACATGTTCCTAGCTCAGGAACAGAAGCTGCACACCCGTCTGGGGTCGCGGCTGAATTATGAACAAACCGGCATGTCGTCGATGTTCCGCAAATCCGGCCGCCGGGTCGGCAAGTTCGACACCGATACCTATACCGATCAGTTCACGGCCCTGGATCCGAGCTGGGAAGACCCGGCCAGCTGGGTCGCGATGATGGACAACAAGGCCAACCGCGCCGCGCTGCCTTTTACCGCGCGCAGTTGGGACCGTTGGGTCGCCTACCTCGAATCCGAGGGGGATGATCCCGCCAAAGAGGATATCGAGGATTTCCTCTTCACCACGCTTTACCTCGACCTCGTGGAAACCGGAGGCAGCGGTACCGCCGATGCGCGCATCACCAGCGCCGGTGCCGCGACGGGCGATTTCGAAACCGTCAGCCTGACCGAACAATTCGCAGATGCCGACAAGGATTGGGTCGACCCCGAAATCTGGCGGGTGATCAAGGCGTTCGCGCCCAAATATACCTCGGGCTATTTCCTGAACGCCGTCGACATGCAGAAGACCCCGGACGGGATCGAGGCGCGCCCCGAGAACCAGCAGATTTATCTCATGCTGTTCAAGCGCACCATGTTCATGAGCCTGGTGATCACCTTCTCCTGCATCCTGCTGGGCTACCCGGTGGCCTGGATCCTCGCCAACCTGCCGTCGCGCACGGCCAACCTGCTGATGATCCTGGTGCTGTTGCCGTTCTGGACCTCGCTGCTGGTGAGGACCTCGGCCTGGAAGGTGATGCTGCAGCAGCAGGGCGTGATCAACGATACGCTGGTCTGGCTGGGGCTGGTGGCCGACGACGCGCGGTTGGTGATGATCAACAACCAGTTCGGTACCATCGTGGCGATGACCCACATCCTGCTGCCGTTCATGATCCTGCCGCTGTATTCGGTGATGCAGACCATCCCGCCGACCTATCTGCGGGCGGCCAAATCGCTTGGCGCGACCAACTGGACGGCGTTCTGGCGGGTCTATTTTCCGCAATCCGTGCCGGGGATCGGCGCCGGTTCGGTGCTCGTCTTCATCCTCGCCATTGGCTACTACATCACGCCCGAAATCGTCGGCGGCAACACCGGGACGTTCATTTCGAACCGGATCGCCTATCACATCTCGTCCTCGCTGAACTGGGGGCTGGGTGCTGCGCTCGGGTCGATCCTGCTGGCCGTCGTGATGCTGCTTTACTGGGTTTACGACAAGATCGTCGGCATCGACAACGTGAAGCTGGGGTAAGCCGATGACGCACGAGACCGAAACCGATCACCGCTTCGCCGCACCTGTCGGCAAAATGCGAAAGGGAGACTGAAACGTGGCAGCTCTGACACCGATTTCCCGTAAACCCGTCAGTTTCTACGTGCCGGTGGTGGCCGTCGCAGGTGCGATTGCCGGGCTCTTCATCGGCACCGCGCAGGGCAGTGGCTTGCTCGGGGCCGTTGCCGGTGCCGCGGTGCTGGCGATCCTGGCCTTCGCCATGACGCAGTTTGTCGACAACGAAAAGCCGATGCGATGGGCGCTGTTGGCGCTGTTCGTGCTCGGCGGCGGCCTGCTGGGCGGGCCGGCCGGGCTCGTCCTCGGGCTGGGTTTTGGCTGGTTCTTCGGCTGGTTCATCTACTGGCTTTACGAGGGGCGCTACCGGGCCAAGCTGGTGCCTTACCTGACTCCGATGCAGGTGCTTTGGCATTACGCGTTCCGGGTGATCTGCGGTGCCATCCTGGTATTCCTGATCACTCCGATCCTGGTGGTGATGCCGCTGAGTTTCAACGCCGAGGATTTCTTCACCTTCACGCCCGAGATGCTGCGCTTCGACCCTGCCGGGTATTCGCTCAAGCATTACCGCGATTTCTTCACCAATGACGACTGGCAGAATGCGCTGCGCAACTCGGTGATGATCGCGCCGGTGGCGACACTCCTGTCAGTAAGCTTCGGCACGCTGGCGGCGATCGGGCTGAGCGCGGAACACGTGCCGTTCCGCCGCGCGATCATGGCGATCCTGATTTCACCGATGATCGTGCCGCTGATCATCTCGGCGGCGGGGATGTATTTCTTCTATTCCCGCATCGGGCTGCAGGGCACCTATTTCGGCGTGGTGCTGGCGCATGCGGCCCTGGGCATTCCCTTCGTCATCATCACCGTCACCGCGACGCTGGTCGGTTTCGACCGGTCGCTGACGCGGGCCTCGGCCAACATGGGGGCCGATCCGGTGACCACCTTCTTCAAGGTGCAGATGCCGCTGATCCTGCCCGGGGTGATTTCCGGCGGCCTGTTCGCCTTCATCACCTCCTTCGACGAGGTCGTCGTGGTGCTGTTCGTCGGTTCGGCCGGGCAGAAGACGCTGCCCTGGCAGATGTTCACCGGGCTGCGCGAACAGATCTCGCCGACCATCCTGGCGGTGGCGACGATCCTGGTGGTGATTTCGATCGGTCTGCTGACCACGGTGGAAATGCTGCGGCGCCGGTCGGAGCGTCTGCGCGGGATGAGCCCGGGCTGATCGGGGCCGTTTCGCCTCGCGGCGAAGCAGAGGGGGCGCTGCCCCCGTCGCGCAGGGCGCGACTCCCCCGGGATATTTTTGAAAAGAAGAAGATGGGGGCGGTTTTCAGACCACCCCCTCTTTTGTTCAGAGCGACAGGCCCTCAGGGTCGAGCGTGATCGACCACAGTTCGGTGTCGCCGCGGTCCATCAGCCGGACCTTCATCTGCTGGGTGGCGCCGTCGATATCGACCAAGCCGAAGAATTGCAGCCCCATCGAGGGCGGCAGGTTGATGCCCTGTTCCTTGCCCGGCGCCTTTACGAACTTGACCTCGGGCCCGAAGGTTTTGTCCAGGTCGTTCGGGCCGAAGGTGCCGGCATGCAGCGGGCCCGACACGAATTCCCAGAACGGATCGAAATCCTGCAGTTGAGCGCGGTCGGGGCTGTAGTGATGCGCCGCGGTGTAATGGACGTCGGCGGTGAGCCAGACCGTGTTGGCGATGCCGGCAGTCTTGATGAAGCGCAGCAGGTCGGCGATTTCCAGTTCGCGGCCCTTCGGCGCGCCATGATCGCCGTTGGCGATGCCTTCGGCCCCGGCTTGTTCCTTCCAGTTATCCCAGACGATCAGCCCGATCGGCATGTCGCAGGCGATGACCTTCCAGGTGGCTTTCGAGGCGGCCAGTTCGCGCTTCAGCCAGGCCATCTGTTCGGCGCCCAGCACGCGGGCTTCGTCGGACAGTTCGGTTTCCATCGAATCGTGGTTCGGGCCGCGATAGGAGCGCAGGTCGAGGAAGAACACGTCGAGCATCGGACCGTATGCGATCTTGCGGTAGACCCGGCCCGGTTCGGCGGGGGTGTAGCTGATCGGGGTCATTTCGTGGAAGGCGCGGGCCGAGCGGGCGGCCAGAACATGCACCGACTTTTCGCTGTAGCGGTCGTCGGCGGTCAGGTCCTTTGATGCCGACCAGTTGTTCACCACTTCGTGGTCGTCCCACTGGAAAAAGGTCGGGCAGATCGCGTTCAGCGCCCGCACGTGTTCGTCCATCATGTTGTATTTCCACTGGCCGCGGTATTCATCCAGGGTTTCGGCCACCTTGCGCTTCTCGTCGGTCATCACGGTGTTTTTCCAGCTGCCGCCGTCCTTCAGCGCGACCTCGTCCTGCATCGGGCCATCGGCATAGATCGTGTCGCCGGAATGGATGAAGAAATCGGGCTGGTGCCGGGCCATGGTGGCATAGGTGCGCATGCCTTCGTCGTCGATGCCCCAGCCCTGGCCGGCGGTGTCGCCGGACCAGGCGAAGCGGATCGAGCGGCGACCGGCGGGGGCGGTTTTGAACCGGCCCACGATCGGGTCCGACGTGGCGCTGATGTCATTCAGGTCGGCGGCGGTGAAGCGGTAGAAGATGTCCTGATCCGCGGGCAGGCCCGAAACCACGCGCTTCACCGCGAAATCGCTTTGCGGCAGCGCGTCGATCGCGGCCAGCTTGCGGGCATCGGCGAAGCTTTCGGTGGTGGCGACTTCCATCATCACCTTGGCGGGGCGGTCGGTGCGGGTCCAGATCATGCCGGAAGCATTGGTAACGTCGCCCGACTGCACCCCGTGGGTGAACACGGGGCGGGCATTGGCGCGGCTGAGCGACGGCATCGCCAGCGAGGCGGCGAAAGCGGTACCGCCTGCCAGAACGGCGCGACGGCTGGGTTTCAGGATCTTGGTCATTCTTCGGTCTCCGTTACGCGTTTCACGGGATTGGTGAACGCGCGGAGTGAAGGCCGATTCTGTAAAACCGTGCTGACCGTATGTTGAATTTTAGCGGAAGGTTTTGTGACGCGCAGCGAGCGCCGCCGGGATCAGGGCGCGCGGATGCGGTCGATGACGGTGCCATCGGGGGCTTCGCAATGGGCCACGTTGCGACCCGTTCCGCGACCGGAACCGGTCACATGACTCGCTTGCCGCCGCAGGTCTTCCAGCGTGGTGACCGGCAAGCCCGCCGCGCGGGCGGCGTGGTGCAGGTCGGGCCGGGCGGGATGCACGGCGATACCGGCCTCGGTCACCACCGCGCCGATTGTGTCGCCCGGAGTGGTCAGGCAGGTCAGCCGTTCGACCAGCTTGGCATGGCCGCCCGCCCTCAGGGTGGTGGTGACGATCGGCAGCTTCGCCCCGGCGGCGGTATCGGCATGACCGCCCGATCCGCCGATGATGCGCCCGTTGCTGGCGCAGGTGACATTGACGTTGAAATCGCGGTCCAGCTCGGCCGCGCCGAGGATCATCACGTCGAGCTGTTTGGCGATGCTGTCGGGGCGGGCGGGGCTGGCGTAGAGATCGGCGGACATCGCCGTGTGATCCGGGTCCGCGGAATAGGACCGGACCGCCGCGAGGTCGAAGGCCTGCACGTTCCAGAGTTTGCGGAACAGCCCGGCATGGAACATGTCGACCAGCGCGCCGGTGATGCCGCCCGCGGCGAAATCGCCCACAACGCCACGCGCGGCCATTTCCGGGGCCAGCGCCCGTGCCACGGCCAGAGAGGTCGCCCCGGCGCCGGTCTGAAACGAAAACCCGTCGCGCAGCAGCCCCGAACAGGCGATCAGTTGCGCAGTCAGATCGGCGATCACCTTGCCCTTTTGCGACGGCGCTCGCCCGGTGGTGCCCGAGGCGATCTGCGATGCATCGCCGATATGATCCACCTCCACGACCTGATCGACCTGGGAGCCGGGGATGCAGATGCGCGGCACCGTTTTGCAGCGGTAATCGGTCAGCGCGACGACATGTTTCGAATGGGCCGCATCCACCATCGCGTATCCCAGCGGACCGCAGGCCGCCGGCCCCGCCGCGCCGCTGAGGTTGCTCGCTGCGTCGACGGCCGGGGCGGCGATGAAGGCCGCGTCGATCGCAAGCCGCCCCGAGGCGATGGCATGCGCCCGCCCGCCATGGCTCTGTAGCGTCACCAGATGGGGCAGAAGCCCGGCGCGCACCGCATCGGCCAAGGGGCCTGTCATGTAGGAGGTGGTGATCCGCGTCACGGTTCCGTTTTCGACAAAGGGCACCAGCGCGCCATGCACCGGGAAGAGGGAGGAGGGCGCGATATGTAGGTCGCGCAGCCCCATTTCGGAACAGGCCGCTAGGACCTGCCGCATCGCGTCGTCGCCATTGCGCAGGTGGTGGTGAAAGGACAGCGTCGCGCCGTCCTTCACCCCGGCCCGTTCAATCGCGTCGCGCAGCGCCGCCATCAGGCGCGCACGAGCTTCTCATAGCTTTCCGAGATTTCGCGGGTCAGCGCGCCGACCTCGAAATTGTAATCGCCGATCTGGCCCACCGGTGTGACCTCGGCCGCGGTGCCGGTCAGCCAGCACTGTTCGAACCCTTCCAGTTCCTCGGGCATGATGTGGCGTTCGTTCACGGTGATGCCGCGATCCTTCAGCATCCCGATCACGGTCTGCCGGGTGATGCCGTTGAGGAAGCAATCGGGCTTCGGCGTGTGCACTTCGCCGTCCTTGACGAAGAAGATGTTGGCGCCGGTCGCCTCGGCCACGTAGCCGCGGTAATCGAACATCATCGCGTCGGAACAGCCTTTGTCCTCGGCGGCGTGTTTCGACATGGTGCAAATCATGTAGAGCCCGGCGGCCTTGGCTTCGCAGGGGATGGTGGCCGGATCGGGGCGGCGCCACTTGGCGATGTCCAGCTTCGCGCCCTTCATCTTGGCGTCGCCATAGTAGTTGCCCCATTCCCAGGCCGCCACGGCGACCTGAACCGGGTTGTTGCGCGATGCGACGCCCATGTCTTCGCCGGCGCCGCGCCAGGCGAGGGCACGCACATAGGCGTCTTTCCAGCCATTGGCCTTCAGTACGTCGTATTTGGCCTTTTCCAGTTCCTCGACCGAATAGGGCACTTCGAAATCCAGCAGAGTGGCGGAATTGCGCAGCCGCTGCGAATGTTCGGCGCTTTTGAAGATGGTGCCGTTGTAGCAGCGTTCGCCCTCGAACACCGAGGAGGCATAATGCAGCGCATGGGTCAGGATGTGGACGTTGGCATCGCGCCATTCCACCAGCTTGCCGTTCATCCAGATCTTGCCGTCGCGGTCGTCATATCCGGCCATGTCCTATCCTCCTGCGCCTTTGCGAATGTTGCGTAAGGTTGGTCCGAAGCGGACATAATCTTGCGCGAAAACTGCGATTCGGTACCAAGTTGATCTTGGAAAGTCAACAAGACTGACTTAAGCTGCCCCTACTGCAGGCATATTATTGATTTTCGGGGGTATTCATGGGGGACGTTTCCACAGGCGAAAACCTTCTTTTCCTGACTGATGAACAGCTGCGGCAGGGAATCGAAGCGATGTTCTTCGCCTATCGCGGCTTCACCGCCGATCCCGACCGCATTCTGGCGGGCATGGCCTATGGCCGGGCGCATCACCGGGCGATCCATTTCATCAACCGGGCGCCGGGCACGACGGTCAACAACCTTCTGATCCTGCTGGGCGTGACCAAGCAGTCGCTCAACCGGGTGCTGCGCACGCTGATCGAGGACGGCCTGGTCGAAAGCCGCGTCGGCACCGCGGACAAGCGCGAACGCCACCTGTACCTGACCGAGGCGGGAGAAGAACTGGAACACAAGCTGTCCGATGCCCAAAGGGCACGGATGCGCGCGGCCTATCGCGCGGCGGGGCCGCAGGCGGTGGCCGGATTCCGGCAGGTGCTGGAAGCGATGATGGATCCCGAAATGCGCCGCAGATACCACGCACTCAAGGAGAGCGGGGCATGAACGATATCGATGCGCACCTGCTGATTGTCGATGACGACGAACGAATCCGCGGATTGCTGCAGAAATTCCTGATCCGGCACGGGTTTCTTGTTTCGGCGGCACGCGACGCGGCGCATGCGCGGCGGCTGTTGTCGGGTCTGGATTTCGACATGATCGTTCTCGATGTCATGATGCCGGGCGAAGACGGGATCAGCCTGACCCGCGATTTGCGGCAGACGCTCAAGACGCCGATCCTGCTGCTGACCGCCAAGGGCGAAACCGAGGATCGGATCTTCGGGCTGGAAGCGGGGGCCGACGACTACTTGCCGAAACCGTTCGAACCCAAGGAATTGCTGCTGCGGATCAATGCGATCCTGCGGCGGATGCCCGACCTGACGCCGGAAGATACCGCGCCGAAGGTGCTGACGCTGGGCCCGATCCGTTACGATATCGACCGCGGCGAAATGTGGCGGGGCGATGAATTGGTGCGCCTGACCGCCACCGAAAGCCAGCTGATGAAAATCTTTTCGGCCCAGCCCGGCGAAGCGATCAGCCGCGCCAAGCTGGTCGAGGATCTGGGCCGCGACCGGGGCCAGGCGCAGGAACGCGCGGTGGACGTGCAGATCACCCGCCTGCGCCGCAAGATCGAGGATGATCCCAAGCAGCCGCGTTACCTGCAAACTGTCCGGGGCGCGGGCTACATGCTGGCGCCGGACTGACGTGGCGGGGGCGGCGGCGGGGGCTGGTGTTTCCCGGTGCTCTGATCCTAGAGTGGCGTCATGACGACTGCCTTATATACCCACAGCGATTGCCTTGCGCATCGAACTCCGCCCGGCCACCCCGAACAGGTTGGCCGTATCGAATCCGTTGCGAAGGCGCTGGAAGGTTTCGATGCGCTGGACCGGCGCGATGCCCCCGCCGCGCCGGATGGCGTGATCGGCCTGTGCCACCCGCAAAGCCACATTGACGCGATCGCGGCGGCCGAACCGAAATCCGGGACGGTGGCGCTGGACGAAGACACCCACATGTCGCCCGGGTCGATGCAGGCGGCGCGCCGCGCTGTGGGCGGCGCTGTCGCCGCCGTGGATGCAGTGATGGCCGGCGAGGTTGCCAATGCCTTCGTCGCGACGCGTCCGCCGGGGCATCACGCGGAATACGAAAAACCGATGGGTTTCTGCCTGTTCGGCAATGTCGCCATCGCGGCGAAACACGCCATCGCGGCGCATGGGCTGAACCGGGTCGTGATCATCGATTTCGATGTGCATCACGGCAACGGCACCCAGGACCTGCTGTGGAACGAGGAAAAGGTGTTGTTCTTTTCGTCGCATCAGTTGCCTCTCTGGCCCGGGACCGGATCGGAAAAGGAACGGGGCAAATACGACCAGATCGTCAACTTGCCGCTGGCTCCCGGCAGCGGCAGCCTTGAGATGCGCAATACCTACACGCGCCGGGTGTTCCCGATGATCGACGCGTTCAGGCCCGAACTGATCCTCATTTCGGCGGGATTCGATGCACACCGCGCCGACCCGCTGGCGCAACTGGAATGGGAAACCGACGACTACACCTGGATCACCGAACAGATTTGCGATCTGGCAGCGAAACATTGCGGCGGCCGCGTTGCCTCGACTCTGGAGGGCGGATATGATCTGACGTCGCTGGCGGCGTCGGCCGCCGCGCATGTTCAGGTTTTGATGGAGAAGGGCGCATGAGCGATAAACCCGTCGGCGAGATGAGCTTCGAAGAGGCGATGAAAGAGCTGGAAACGGTGGTCGGACAGCTGGAACGCGGCGACGTCGCGCTGGAGGATTCCATCAAGCTCTACGAGCGCGGGGCGGAGCTGAAGAAGCGCTGCGAAACCAAGCTAAAGGAAGCCGAGGAAAAGGTCGCCGCCATCACGCTGGACGGCGACGGCAACCCCACTGGATTGAAGCCGGTCGAAGGTCTGTAAGTGTTCGAAACCCGTTTGAAAGACGCCGCCGACCGGGTGCAGGCGCATCTGGACGGCGTGATTGCGCCGATGGGCGACCTGCCGGTGGTGCAGGCGATGCGCTATGCCAGCGCAGGCGGCAAGCGTCTGCGCGCCTTCTTGGTGCTGGAAACCGCGCGGCTGCACGGCATCGCGCCGGAACGGGCGATCTGGCCGGCCGCCGCGGTCGAGGCGCTGCATGCCTATTCTCTGGTGCATGACGACCTGCCCTGCATGGATGACGACGATCTGCGCCGCGGCTTGCCCACCGTTCACGTGCAATGGGATCAGGCCACCGCCGTTCTGGCCGGTGACGCGCTGCAGACGCTGGCGTTCGAGCTGCTGGCCCGGTCCGAGTGTTCGCCCGACGCCGCCGTGCGCGCCGATCTGGTGCTGGGGCTGGCCCGCGCCGTCGGAGCGCAGGGCATGGTGCGTGGTCAGGCGTTGGACATCGCCGCCGAAACCGCGCCGGAACCGCTGACGCTCGATCAGATCACCGACTTGCAGGCGGGCAAGACCGGGGCGCTGATCGAATGGTCCGCAACCGCCGGGGCGTTGATGGCCGGGGCGGATACCGGTCCGCTGTCGGTCTATGCGCGAAAGCTCGGTCTCGCCTTTCAGATCTGGGACGACGTGCTGGATGTCGAAGGCGATGCCGAAACGGTTGGCAAGGCCGTCGGCAAGGACGCCGAGGCCGGCAAGGCGACCTTCGTGTCGCTTCTCGGACTGGAGGCGGCGAAGTCCCGTGCGCAGAACCTGATTGAAGACGCGTGCAACGCACTAGATTGTTACGGGATCGAGGCCGAATGCTTGCGGGAAGCGGCCCGTTTCGTTATTGCGCGTCAAAGCTAAACTCCCCGGAGGGGACCAGTGCCAGACAGACCCGACACTCCACTGCTTGATCAGGTTCACGTTCCTGCCGATCTGAAACGGCTGAGCGACGCCCAGCTGCATCAGGTCGCCGATGAATTGCGCGCGGAAACCATCAGCGCGGTATCGGTGACCGGCGGCCATCTGGGCGCGGGGCTTGGCGTGGTGGAACTGACCGTGGCACTGCACGCGGTGTTCGACGCGCCCAAGGACAAGCTGATCTGGGACGTCAGCCACCAATGCTATCCGCACAAGATCCTGACCGGTCGACGCGACCGTATCCGCACCCTGCGGCAGGAAGGCGGGCTGTCCGGTTTCACCAAACGCAGCGAAAGCCCCTATGACCCGTTCGGCGCGGCGCACAGCTCGACCTCGATCTCGGCGGCTTTGGGATTCGCCGTGGCGCGCGATCTGGGCGGGATGGCCGAGGGCGGGTTGGGCGATGCCATCGCGGTGATCGGCGACGGGTCGATGAGCGCCGGCATGGCGTTCGAGGCGATGAACAACGCGGGCCACCTGAAAAAGCGCCTGATCGTCATGCTGAACGACAACGAAATGTCGATCGCGCCGCCGGTCGGCGCGCTGTCTAACTACCTGACCCGGCTTTATGCCGGCGAACCGTTCCAGGAATTCAAGGCCGCCGCCAAGGGCGCGGTCAGCCTGCTGCCCGAACCGTTCCGCGAAGGCGCCAAGCGGGCCAAGGAAATGCTCAAGGGCATGGCGGTCGGCGGCACCCTGTTCGAGGAACTGGGATTTTCCTATGTCGGGCCGATCGATGGCCATGATCTGGACCAGCTGCTGCCGGTGCTGCGCACGGTCAAGGCGCGCGCCACCGGGCCGATCCTGATCCACGTGCTGACCAAGAAGGGCAAGGGGTATGGCCCCGCCGAACGCGCCCGCGACCGTGGCCATGCCACCGCCAAGTTCGATGTCATCACTGGCGAACAGAAGAAAGCGCCGTCGAACGCGCCGAGCTATACCTCTGTGTTCGGCAAGGCGCTGGTCGACGAGGCCGCGCGCGACGACAAAATTTGCGCGGTGACCGCCGCGATGCCCGATGGTACCGGGTTGAACCTGTTTGCCGAACGCTATCCCTCGCGCTGTTTCGATGTCGGTATCGCCGAACAGCACGGCGTGACGTTCAGCGCCGGTCTGGCGGCGGGCGGGCTGAAACCTTTCTGCGCTATGTATTCGACCTTCCTGCAGCGCGGCTATGACCAGGTGGTGCACGACGTGGCGATTCAGCGGCTGCCGGTGCGGTTCGCCATCGACCGGGCCGGCCTGGTCGGGGCCGATGGCGCCACCCATGCGGGCAGTTACGACATTGCCTTCCTGACCAACCTGCCGGGCATGGTTGTGATGGCCGCCGCGGACGAGGCGGAACTGGTCCATATGGTCGCCACCGCCGCCGCCCATGATGACGGTCCCATCGCCTTTCGTTATCCGCGCGGCGAAGGGGTTGGTGTCGATCTGCCCGAATGCGGCGTGCCGCTGGAAATCGGCAAGGGTCGCGTGTTGCGCGAAGGGGCACGGGTCGCGATCCTGTCCTTCGGCACCCGTTTGCAGGAAGTCATGCAGGCCAGCGAAAACCTCGCCGCGAAGGGCATATCGCCGACGGTGGCCGACGCCCGCTTCGCCAAGCCGCTGGACGAGAATCTGATTCTCGACCTGGCGCAGAATCACGAGGCGCTGATCACCATCGAGGAAGGCGCCATCGGCGGTTTCGGCAGTCACGTGGCGCAATTGCTGGCCGAAAACGGCGTTTTTGACAGTGGGCTGAAGTTCAGATCGATGGTTTTGCCCGATATTTTCATCGATCAGGCCTCTCCGGCCGCGATGTATGATGTCGCAGGCTTGAACACACCTGATATCGAGGCCAAAGTCCTCGAAGTTCTTGGAATTGCTACGATCGGAGAGAAAAGAGCATGAAACGTTTTGCCGTCCTGCCGCTTTGCCTGACACTTGTCGCAGGCCCCGTTTTGGCGGGGAGCGCCGCCGAACCCGCGATGGAACCCGAGGTCATCATGGCCGATGCCGCATCGTCGTCTTCTGACAACGCGCTGGCGGTTTCGGTCATGCTGCTGGCCGTGGCGCTGATCGCGTTCACCGACTGATACGGTGTCAGCCGTCGCTTTGCAGCAATGCTGCAAGGCCATCCCGATAAGTTGGATATCTTAACCGGACGCCCAATTCGGATTTGATGCGGGCGTTCCGGACCTTTTTCGATTCTGCGTAGAAACTGCGCGCCATCGGCGTCATCTCGGCCGTTTCGAAATCTTCCGCCGGCGGCACCGGTAGCCCCAGAAGCTCTGCCGCATGGGCGATCACGTCCTCGGGCGGGGCGGGATCGTCATCGCACAGATTGTAGATCGCGCCGGGATTGGGCCGGGTGATCGAGGCGGCCAGCACTTGCGCGATGTCTTCGACATGAATGCGGCTGAACACCTGCCCCGGCTTGATGATCCGACGCGCGGTGCCATTGCGGACCTTGGCAAAGGGGCCGCGCCCGGGGCCATAGATGCCCGCCAGCCGGAAGATATGCAGCGGCAGGCCGGGGATGGATTGCCATTCCGCTTCCGCCGCGACCCGCATCTGGCCGCGTTTGGTCGACGGCGTCAGCGCGGTATCCTCGTCGACCCAATCGCCCTGATGGTCGCCGTAAACCCCGGTGGTCGACAGATATCCCACCCATTCGAACCGATCCGCCCGCGCCGCGATCTGGTCGCGGTAATGCCGCAGTACCGGATCGCCCGCGGTATCCGGGGCGGCGGAAACCAGGATGTGGCTTGCCTGATCCAGAAAGGGCGTCATGTCGGTGCCGGGCCACAGTGCCGGTTCCACCCCGGCAGCGGCCAGCGCGTCGCATTTTTCCGCGCTCCGGGTGGTGCCGATTATGCGCCATCCCTGCGGGATCAGAATCTTGGCGAGCGCTGTCGCCGAATAGCCGTGGCCGAAGGAAATCAGTGTCTTTGTCATATGCTGTATCTTGGGCAGGGATCGGGAAAGGCAAGCCCTAGGCGTGTTTGCGCGGCAGGTATTCGACACCGCCCTGCTTGTTCGTGGGCTGCGGGTAAAGCCGCATCAGGTCCATCACCTCGGTCGGCATGTCGGTGCTGATCGGCAGCCCCATCTCTTTCGCCTCTTCCGCCGAGATCGGGTAATCGTGGGTCCAGATCCCCGAAGCCAGCTTGTCCGCAACCTTTTCGGCCTCTGCCTGGTCCATGTGGCTGGCCAGAAGGGTCGTCGCGTCACCTTTCACCTGCGCGATGGCCTTCTTCGCCAGATCGGCGTTGATCAGTGTCGCATCGTCCACGTCCTTGACGTTCTTCTGTGCCACGGCGGCCAGGATGGACGCGGCGGCCTGCGGCGCCTGCATTCCCAGTTGCGGATCGACCGGGCCCAGCACCGCGTGGCGGTTCATCACGATTTCATCGGCGGCAAGCGCGATCAGCGTGCCGCCCGACATCGCGTAATGCGGCACCAGAACGCGCACATCGGCCTTGTGCTTACGCAGCGCGCGGCTGATCTGCACCGCGGCCAGGACCATGCCGCCCGGCGTGTGCACGACGAAGTCGATCGGCGTGTCGTCATCGGTACTGTCGATCACCCGCAGCACCTGTTCGCTGTCCTGCACGTCGATATAGCGGATCAGCGGAAAACCGAGGAAGCTCATGGTTTCCTGCCGGTGCACCAGAACGATCACCCGCGACCCGCGTTTTTTCTGAATTTCGTCGATCTTGCGCTGGCGCATGGCCTCTTGCAGCTTTTTCTGGAACATCGGCTGAAGGGCCGTGAGCAGAATGAAAATCCAGATGAGCGACATGAAATCCATCGGCGGGACTCCTTTCGGTGGCGATGACCCGACTGTGGCGGTCCCGGCGCCCGCGCGCAACCTCATGTTACGGATAAACCGCGCCTTTCCGCGCCCCGCGCTCAGGTGCCCAGGTAGTCGCGTAGCACCTTCGGCGGGTTTTCGAACAGCGCGGCGGTGGGTTTCGGCGCGGTTACCGTGCCCTGCGCCACGACCGAGGTCACATCGGCGATCATCTGTGCGTCCTCGGGTTCGTGGCTGACCATGAGCATCGTGCCGCCGATTTCCTGCATCAGATCGCCCACCAGCCGCAGCATGTCATGTTTCAACGCCGGTCCGAGCGCCGAAAAGGGTTCGTCCAGCAGCACCAGCGGCTTGCGTTGCACAAGCACGCGGGCCAAAGCGACCCGGCTTTGCTGCCCGCCCGACAACTGGCCGGGTTTGCGGCCGGCCATGCCCGCCAATCCGACCCGTTCCAGCGCGTCGTGCAGATATGCCCGTTCCGCCGCGTTCAGCCTCAGATCGGGGCGGATGCCCAGCCCGATATTCTGCGTCACGGTGAGATGGGGAAACAGGTTGTTGTCCTGAAATAGCATCGAAATCGGCCGCTGTCCCGGCGGCAGATCGGTGATGTCTTCACCTTGCCACAGCACCCGGCCCGAACGCGGCCGCAAGAAGCCCGCGATCACGTTCAGCAGGGTCGACTTGCCCGCGCCGGACGGGCCGATCAGGGCCAGGTTTCGACCCTGTTCCAGCGTGAAATCGGCATTCAGCGTGAATCCGTCCAGCACGATTTCCAGTTTCTCAAGCGTCAACATCGCCGCGTCCCAGTTTGTCGAACATCCAAAATAGGCCAAGGCTGAAGACCAGCAACAGCAATCCCGCACCGGCGGCGGCCTCCATCCGGAAGGCCCCCATCAACCGGTACATCTGCAACGGCAGCGTGGCGCGGCTGGGATCGGCGAACAGCGTGATGACGCCCAGATCTCCCATCGAAAAGGCCGCGGCAAGCCCGGCGGAAAACCCAAGCGCCCGCCGCGCCCGGGGCAGCAGCAGGAATCGCAGCCGTGCCCATCCGGTCAGGCCCAGCACATCGGCCAGCCTGCCGAAGTTCTTTTCCGACGCGCGCAGCGACGGGATCAGCACGCGCAGCACGAAAGGCAGCGCCGTCAGCGCATTGACCAGCCCGGTCACCGCGAAGGCCAGTCGCGCCGGATCGGCAAAGGGGTACACGATCAGGAACAGCCCGGTGCCCAGCACCAGCGGCGAGGAAACGATGCCAAGCAGCCCGATCACCTCGATCCAGCCGCGTCGCAGTGCCGCCAGCGCAATCGGCAGCGCCAGGGCCAGGGCCACGGCGGTCGATACCAGGGAAATGACCAGCGAGACCCTGAGCGCGGTGAAAACCTGGTCCGGCATTTTCGCCCATCCGGCGATCCCGTTGATTACCACCAGCAACAAGGGCAGCAGCAGGAACAGCGCGGTCAGGATCATCACGGCGGTATCGGTGATGCGCAACCCGGCCGATTGCGCATCCCAGCGGCGCACCACCCGGTCCAGTCCGGCGCCGAAGCCCTCGCCACGGGAATATTTCAACGCGACAAGCGCCACGATACCGGCCAGAAGGGTCTGGATCACGGCCAGAACCGCTGCGCGGCCCAGATCGAAATCGAAGCGGAACGCCTGGTAGATCGCCAGTTCCACCGTGGTCGCCTTCGGCCCGCCGCCCAGTGTCAGCGCGACGGTGAAACTGCTCAAACAGATGGCGAAGATGACGATGAAGGCGCCGGGCAAGGTTGTCCGCAGCATCGGCAGTTCCAGCCGCCGCATGACCTGCCCCGCGGTCATGTTCAGGCTGGCGGCCAGCCGGAACCGTTCCGCCGGGATCTGTTGCCAGGCCTGCAACAGGATGCGTGTCGCCAGCGGCAGGTTGAAAAACACATGCGCCAGAACCACCCCGTGCAGGCCGTAGATCTGCACCGGGGGCAGCCCTGCCCAGATAAGCACGGAATTCAACACCCCGCTGCGGCCGAACACCGCCAGCAGGCCCAGCACCGCCACGATGACCGGCAGGATGAAGGGCGCGCCCAGCAGCGTGATCAGCAGGCTGCGCCCCGGGAATTGCCGCCGCGCCAGTGCGCGGGCGACCGGCACCGCCAGGATGACGCTGAACAGGGCCGACAGCGTTGCCTGCGTGATCGAAAACCGCACCGCCGCCCAATCGGCGGGGCCGGGCAGCGTTCCGCCCCCGGCCCGGACAAACACCACGATCAGCGGCCCGAAAATGAACAGCAGAACCAAGGCTGCCGCTGCATATCCCGGGCCGCCTCTGATCACTTCGAAAGCGCCTCAAGCCATTCGGCCAGCGCCGCGTCGCGTACCTTGGGGGCCTGATCCGAGGGGACCATCAGGGCCTTTTCCGGCTGGATCAGGGTCTCGAACCCTTCCGGCAACCCGGCTTCGGGGGTAACGGCGGGATACATCCAGTTGGTGGTCGGGATCACCGACTGGAACGCATCCGTCACCATGAATTGCAGGAACTGATCGGCCAGTTCGGGCTGATCGGTGCCCGCGATCTTGCCCGCGACCTCGATCTGCATGTAGTGGCCCTCGGAGAAGCGCGCCGCGGTTTTCGACGCATCGCTTTCCGCGATCAGGTGATAGGCGGGCGAGGTGGTGTAGCTGAGGACCAAATCGGCTTCGCCTTCCAGGAACATGCCATAGGCTTCGGACCAGCCTTTCGTGACGGTGACGATGTTGTCGCTCAGCCCCTCCCAGATCGCCGGCGCGTCGTCGCCATAGGCCGCCTTCACCCACATCAGCAGGCCCAGACCCGGGGTCGAGCTGCGCGGATCCTGGATGACGATTTTCAGATCGCTGTCTGCCAATTCCCTGAAATCCGTGGGACCGTCCAGGTCGGCGTTTTGCACGAAGGCGAAATAGCCCCAGTCATAGGGCACGAAAACCGGATCGTTCCAGTCCACCGGAAGATCGTAATCGGCGCTGACCGTGGTTTCGGCGAACAGCCCGGTTTCCTTGGCGGCGGCGGTCAGGTTGGTGTCGAGCCCGAGAACCACATCGGCCTTGGTGCGCGCGCCTTCCAGTTTCAGCCGCCCCAGCAGGGCCGCGCCGTCGCCGGCACCGACGAATTGCAGGTCGCATCCGCAGGTTTCTTCGAAGGCTTTTTCCACCGCCGGGCCGGGGCCCCAGTCGGATACGAAGCTGTCATAGGTGTAGATCGTCAGTACGGGGATATCGGCCACTGCGGAAGTGGCGGCCAACAGTCCCGTGGCAAATGCAAGATACTTCACAGGTATCCTCCTAACTGCGACGGGCGGAGTTAGTGTGGAGAGTATCCATACCTTCCCTCCGCCGGTCTTAACCGGTTCAGGTTCAACGGGTTCGCAGGATTGCATCTCAGCCCGCCGCAACACGCGGCACGCACCCCGAGGTCGCCGCAGACCTAGCGCCGCCGATACACCGTTTCAAGGCAAAACCGCTTGAGCGCGCGGCCCGTGCTTTGTATTGCAGGCTGCAAAGGAGCGCTGCGATGAGCATCAATACATTCGGTCACCTGTTCCGCGTCACCACCTGGGGCGAAAGCCACGGACCCGCCCTGGGGGCGACAGTGGATGGCTGCCCGCCGGAAGTGCCTGTCGACGCGGCGATGCTGCAGCACTGGCTGGACAAGCGCCGCCCGGGGCAGAGCAAGCACACCACCCAGCGGCAGGAACCGGACGCGGTGAAGATTCTGTCGGGCGTGTTCGAGGGCAAGACCACCGGAACCCCGATCCAGCTGATGATCGAAAATACCGACCAGCGGTCGCGCGATTACGGCGAGATTGCCCAGACCTTCCGCCCCGGCCATGCCGACATCACCTATCACCTGAAATACGGCAATCGCGATTATCGCGGCGGCGGCAGGTCCTCGGCCCGCGAAACCGCCGCCCGGGTGGCCGCCGGTGGCGTGGCGCGCGAAGCGATCAGGGCGATGGTGCCGGGTCTGGAAATCAAGGGCTACATGACCGCGATGGGCGATCTGGAGATCGACCGCGACAGCTTCGACTGGGACGCGATCGACCAGAACGATTTCTGGATCCCGCAAGGGCCGGACGTGGCGCAGGACTGGGCCGATTACCTGCAGAAGCTGCGCAAGGAACACGATTCCGTCGGCGCCGTGGTCGAGGTGGTGGCGCGCGGCGTTCCCGCCGGGATCGGCGCGCCGATCTATGGCAAGCTCGACACCGACCTGGCCGCCGCGATGATGTCGATCAACGCGGTGAAAGGGGTGGAGATCGGCGAAGGCATGGCGGCGGCGAAACTGCGCGGGTCGGAAAACGCCGATGAGATCTTCATGGGCAACGATGGTCAGCCGGTGTTTTCCTCCAACCACGCGGGCGGCATCCTGGGCGGCATTTCCACCGGTCAGGACGTGGTGGTGCGCTTTGCCGTGAAACCGACCTCCTCGATCCTCACGCCGCGCCAGTCGATCCGCAAGGACGGCACCGCGATCGAAGTGATCACCAAGGGCCGTCACGACCCCTGCGTCGGCATCCGCGCGGTGCCGGTGGCCGAGGCGATGATGGCCTGCGTGATCCTTGATCACCTGCTGCTGCATCGCGGCCAGATCGGCGAAAACCGCGGCACCATCGGGTGATGGAAACCCTGCGCCGTACCCTGCGAAACATCGCGGAACGGGACATGGCGCAGGACAGCGCCCATGATCTGGCGCATCTGGACCGGGTCTGGACCACCAGTCAACGGATCGCGGAAACCGAGGGCGGTGACCTGCGGGTCCTGATCGCGGCGGCCTATCTGCACGATCTGGTCAACCTGCCCAAGGACGCGCCCGACCGGGCGCAGGCTTCGCGTCTGGCCGCGCAGGCCGCCGCGCCGCATTTGAGAGCCTTGGGATTTTCCGCGCCCGAGATCGAAAACACCCGCCACGCCATCGAAGCGCACAGCTTTTCCGCCGGAATAGAGCCTGAAACGGTTGAGGCCCGCATCCTGTGCGACGCCGACCGGATGGATGCCATCGGCGCCATCGGCATCGCCCGTGCTTTTTCCGTATCGGGGCAACTGGACCGGCCGATCTATGATCCGGACGATCCCTTCGCCGCCGAACGCGATCCGGACGACAGCGCCTTTTCGCTGGATCACTGGCCGGTCAAGCTGCTGCGACTGGCCGAGGGGATGCAGACCGCCACCGGCCGTGCGCTGGCGCGGGACCGGGTGGCGGTGATGCATCGTTTCCTGACCGATCTTGCCGGGGAAATCGGCACCGAACCGCCGCAACACTGGAACACCGCCTCATGCTAGACATCCTGTCCATCACCTTCCCGATCTTCGCGGCCATCGCGCTTGGCTTTGCCTCGGTCCGGTTCGGAATGTTCGCCGAAAGTGACATGCGGATCATGGGCAAATACGTGCAGAACATCGCACTGCCCGCGCTGCTGTGCGCGGCGCTGGTCAAACGCGATCTGGCCGAGGTGCTGGACATTTCCTATATGGCCGTTTTCGCCATCGGCGGGTTGGCGACGATCGGTGCGATGTATGCGATCCTGACGCTGCAAAGCACCGGCCCGGCGCGCCGCGCCGTTGGCGTGATGGGGGCGAGCTGCCCCAATTCCGGTTTCGTCGGTTATCCGGTGATGCTGCTGCTGTTCCCCGACAAGGCGGGGATCATCCTGGCGCTGAACTTCGTGGTGGAAAACTTCCTGCTGATCCCGATTGGGCTGGTGCTGCTGGAATCGTCACGCGATCTGACCCACAAAAGCCGTCTGCGGATGCTGGGCGCGCTGTTGCTGTCGATCCTGAAACGGCCGCTGTTCGTGGGGTTGCTGGCCGGCATGGTGATCATGCTTTCGGGCATCGACATTCCCCCGGCCGGAATACGGTTGCTAGACATGCTGGCGGCCTCGGCCAGCGCCTTGGCGCTTTTCATGATCGGCGGGTCTCTCTTCGGGTTGCCGCTGAAGGGCAATCAGGTGCTGGCGACGCAGATCGTGATCGGGAAACTGGTCCTGCATCCGGCGCTGGTCGCCTTGGCGGCCGCGCTGTTGCCGATGGTCGGCATGCCCGCGCTTGGCGCCGACATGTACAAGGCGGTCATCCTGTCCGCCGCGATGCCGATGTTCCTGATCTACACGGTCTTCGCGCTGGATTACGGTCATGAAGGCGTCGCCTCGATCGCGCTGGTGGGTGCGACCTTCGGGGCCTTCGTGACGCTCAGCGTGCTATTGGCGGTGCTGAACTAGGACAGCGTCCCTAAAGCCTACAGCCGCGCCCCGGGTCTGATCACGCGTCCGGTGACATCCCCGGCCTTCCCGTGGGGGCTCGGCGCTTTCACCCGGTTCCCCGGAGCGGAGTCTCAGCTGCCAGTCGCGATCGCCAGGGCGCTGTCCATCAGTTGCCGGATCTGGTCAACGCCGGTCTGTGCCACGATCCGCCCGTACTCCTGATCGCCCTTCAGCACCACGAGGGTCGACCGGCGCGGGATGCGCATGCGTTTGACCAGATCTGATTTCCCGTATTCGTCCCAGTCGACATCGATGAAGGTGATATTGGCCTCATAGGCGGGATTGGCCGCTTTCAGTTGTTTCAGAACCCGATCCTGCGCGGCGCAGGTTCCGCACCAGCTGGCCTTGAAATCCAGAAAAACGGTATCGCCCGCCGCCAGATGTTTCTGCAGCAGGCTCTCGGAATAGTTGAGTGGGTCCGCCATGGCGGGGCGCCCCAGCATTCCCAGCCCGGCGGCTCCAAGCGCGATGAAGTCACGGCGTTTCATATCGGTTCCTTTCCTTAATAGCGTACCGAAAAGTCCTGCAACCAGCCCGGCAATGCCTGAACCGCCCAGGCCTCGATCACGTGGTGCAGGCGGAACAGGATGGCGATTCCGACGAGGATGAAAATCGCCCCCATCAGCGGTCGCGCCCGTTCGGACAGCGTTCGCATCACTGTTTTATGCCGGATCAGCAGGCCGCGGGCCCCATAGCCAAGTGCGAAGATGATCGTGGAAACGCCAAGCGCGAAACTTGCCATGATTGTCGCCGCCCAGCCCAGATTGGTGCCTTGCGCCGCCAGCGATATCGCACCGCCCAGGGTGGGGCCGATACAGGGGCTCCACACCGCGCCCAGCAGCAGCCCGCCCAGGAACTGCCCGGCCAGGTGGTCCTGATCCAGCCCATCCATCCGCGCATCGGTACGGTGGGAAAATCCCGCGGTTGCGGTGGAAAACGCGATGCTGAACCGCGGCACCAGAAGGATCAGGCCGAAGCCCAGCATCAGGATCGCGCCCCCCTGCGCCAGCATCTGTTCATCGATGCCAAGGGCAAAGCCGAAGGCGGTCACCAGCAGGCCAAGCGTCACGAAAGACAGGCTCATCCCCGCCGCCAAGGCGACCGGCCCAAGCCGGTGCGCCTGCAATGCCCCGGTCAGAACGATGGGCAGCACCGGCAGCACGCAGGGATTGATCAGCGTCAGAAGACCGGCGAGATATCCGAACAGCAATTCCATGACAGCAGAGTGCGGTACCCGTGCCGTGCTGTCACCCAACAAAGCCCTGACGCGGGATCACGTCGCCGTGGGTTTCTGTTTCGAAAGCTGGACCGCCAGGATACCCGCCGCGATCACCGCCACGCCGATCACGTCGAGAACCCCAAGGCTTTCGCCCAGCAGCGCCGCCGCGATGGCGACGCCGAAGAACGGGTTGAGGAAGTGGAAGGTGGCGGCCTTCACCGCGCCGATCTGGTTGACCAGCGTGAACCAGACCCATGTCGCGGCCAGCCCGGGCACCAGCGTGGTATAGATGAAGGCCACGACCAGTTGCCAGCTCATTTCCAGATGCATCGGTTCGAACAGCGCTGCCGTCACCGCGAGGCAGACCGATCCGACAAGCATCTGCAGCCCGACGATCATCATCACGTTGCCCCCCGAGGAGGCGCCGCGCACCGACAAGGTGGCCACGGTCAACGCCGCGGCGGCAATGAAGCACAGGCCCACACCATAACGGTCGACCCCGTCCTCGATCCGCGCGCCCATGATCAGCATCACGCCGAGAACGCCAAGAACCAGCCCCACGATGCCAAGAATCGGCAGCCTGTCGCGGAACACCACCCAGCCGGCCAGCGCCACCATCAGCGGCATGGTGGATGCGATGATCGAGGCTAGCGATGCCTCGACCGTCTGCATCGCGATGAAATTCAGCCCGAGGTAAAGCGCGTTCTGGCAGATGCCGAAGACGATGGTGGCGCGCCATTGCGCCCGGGTCAGCCGGAACGTCTGTCCGAGCGCCAGGGCGATGCCGATGCCCAGCAGCCCCGACACAAGGAAGCGCAGCGACAATGAGGCCATCGGCGGCGCGTAGGTGACGATCACCCGCGCCGAGGTGAAGGCTGAAGACCACATCAGGGCAAAGCCCAGCCCCATCGCTATGGCGCGTAAATTCATCCCCGGATCCCATCCCTTGTTTGCATCGGCCCAAAAGAAAAGGGCCGCCCGAAGGCGACCCTTTCCGAAACTTCAAGAAGATGCAAGATCAGCCGTTCACGCTGTCTTTCAGCGCCTTGGCGATGGTCATCTTGACCACCTTGTCGGCGTCTTTCTTGATCTGTTCACCGGTGGCGGGGTTGCGCACCATGCGCTCGGGGCGCTCACGGCAGTAGATCTTGCCGATGCCGGGCAGGGTCACTGCGCCGCCGGCCGAAACTTCCTTGGTGATGATCGATACGATGGCGTCGAGTGCCGCGGTTGCGGTTTTCTTCTCGGCTCCCATTTCCTCAGCCAGAGCAGCAACAAGCTGGGTCTTGGTCATCGGTTTTGCCATTTTTTGGTCTCCTTAACATGCCCGATTATTTGGGCCTCATTGCGCGTATTTAACTGTATGTCGCGTATAAACACAACGAATTGTGGCCTGCTACAAGGGCAAAACAAGCAAAAAAATCGATTTTATGTGATCAAAGGAACGCGGTCTCGTCAAAACTCCGCAATTTCCGGCTGTGAATGCGTTCCAATGGCATCTTTCTTAGCCGTTCCATCGCCCGGATGCCAATCAGCAAATGGCGCGAAACCTGTGTTTTATAGAAATCGCTGGCCATGCCGGGCAGTTTCAGTTCGCCATGCAGCGGTTTGTCGCTGACGCAAAGCAGCGTGCCATAGGGCACGCGGAACCGGAACCCGTTAGCGGCGATGGTTGCGCTTTCCATGTCCAGCGCCACCGCGCGCGATTGGCTGAGCCGCTGTACGGGGCCGGATGTATCGCGCAATTCCCAGTTCCGGTTGTCGAGGCTGGCCACCGTGCCGGTGCGCATCACCCGTTTCAGGTCATAGCCTTCCAGCTGGGTTTCCGTCGCTACCGCCTGTTCCAGCGCGATCTGAATTTCCGCCAGCGCCGGCACCGGCACCCAGACCGGCAGGTCGTCGTCCAGAACCTTGTCTTCGCGCAGGTAGGCATGGGCCAGAACGAAATCGCCCAACGACTGGCTGGCGCGCAGCCCGGCGCAATGGCCGACCATGATCCAGGCATGCGGCCGCAGCACCGCGATATGGTCGGTCGCGGTCTTGGCGTTCGATGGTCCGACCCCGATATTGACCAGCGTGATCCCCGACCCGTCGGCGCGTTTCAGGTGATAGGCCGGCATCTGCGGCATCTTGAAGGTGCGCGGCAATTCCTGATCGGGGGCGGTAATTTCGGCATTCCCTGTCACCACGAACGAGGTATAGCCGCTGTCCGGATCGGCCAGCATGTCGCGCGCGAAGGCTTCGAATTCGGAAACGTAGAACTGGTAGTTGGTGAACAACACGTGGTTCTGGAAGTGCACCGGATCGGTGGCGGTGTAATGCGACAGCCGGGCCAGCGAATAATCCACCCGCTGCGCGGTGAACGGTGCCAGCGGCGCGGTGCCGTCGGCGGGAATCTGATAGGTGCCGTTGACGATGTCGTCGTTGGTGGTGCTGAGGTCGGGCACGTCGAACACGTCGCGCAGGATGAAATCGCCCGCCCCTTCCTGCGGCACCGTCATGTCGGTTTCGTTGGCCACCGCGAAATGCACCGGCATCGGCGTGTCGCTGATCCCGATCACCACCGGCACGCCGTGGTTTTCAAGCAGCAACCCGATCTGCTGGCGCAGGTAATTGCGGAACAGGTCGGGCCGGGTGATCGTGGCGGCGAAGGTGCCGGGTTCGGACACGTGGCCGAAGCTCAACCTGCTGTCGACCTTGGCGAAGGAGGTCGTGGTGATGCGGATTTCGGGGTAAAAGGCGCGATAGCGGCAATCGGCGCTGCCGCTTGCCATCGCTGCGCGGAAATTGCGGCACAGGAATTCGATCGCACCGTCGTAAAGCTCCTCCAGCCGGGCCACGGCGGCGGTGGCGTCGTCGAACGCTTCCGCTTCGGCCAGTTGCGGCGTTTCGATCCTGAGGTCGGGCTTGCTGGGAGTCATCGCGTGATCCTGTTTTCCGCTGACGTTGACACGGGTCCCGGGCAGGTTCAACCATTCCTGTAACGGGAAAATGATCAAGGGGTTGCAATGGATTTCGAAACGGTATCGGCCGCAGATTTCGGGGCGTCCCTGACGGGGATCGGATTGAACCTTCTGGTCCGCGACGTGCCGGCCGAGGTGGCGTTCCTGCGCAACGTGTTCGGCATCGAAGCGCACCGGGTATCGGCGGATTTCGCCATCGTTCCCTATCAGGGTCAATTGTTGCAACTGCACAGCGACGGCACCTTTGCCGACCATCCGCTGTTGACCCTGCTGCCGGAAAACCCGCCGCGCGGGGCGGGGATCGAAATCCGCCTGTTCAATACCGATCCCGACAAGGCCGCGGACCGGGCCGCGGCGGCGGCGGCGATGGTGTTGCAGGCCCCGGCGAACAAACCGCACGGGCTGCGCGAAGCGGTGATCCTGTGCGACAACGGTTATGCTTGGGTGCCGAGCCGGGTGCTGAGCCAGGAGGAGCGGGACGCGTCATGAAACAGGAAAGCCTGGATCGTTTCGTGCTGGCGCAGGAACGCAATTATACCGATGCGGAACGCGAAATCGCGCAGGGGCGGAAACTGTCGCACTGGATGTGGTACGTTTTCCCGCAATTGCGCGGGCTGGGCCGGTCGAACTTCGCCCATCTTTACGGCATCGCGGACCTGCAGGAGGCCGCGGATTACCTGGCCCATCCGGTGCTGGGGCCGCGGCTGATCCACATGATGGGGCTGATGCTGACCCATGCGGGCCAACCGGCCGAGGACATCCTGGGCGGGATCGACGGGATGAAGCTGCGCAGTTCGGCCACCCTGTTCGCCGAATTGCCCGATGCCGATCCGGTGTTCGGCCGGGTGCTGGATGCGTTTTACGGCGGGCAGCGTTGCGAAAGGACGCTGGCGTTGTTGGGCCGGTAAGCGAGCTTTTGAAGGGAGTCGCGGCCCGGAACAAGGCCGTCAGGCCGCCGGGCCCGCGCCAGTCCGCCCGAACGGGCTGGCGCTTTGGTGAGGTATGCTTTGCGATTTAGAGGAAGCTCGGACTTGGCTGGTATAAACTGCCATGCTCAAGGCTGCGCAGCGCCACCCCGCGGACTGGCGCCGACCCGGCTCAGTCCAGCTTGCGCGCCTCGTCGACCAGCATGATCGGGATGCCGTTGCGGATCGGGAAAGCCAGCTTGGCCGATTTCGAAATCAGTTCCTGCGCCTCGGCGTCGTATTCCAGCGGGCCATGGGTGACCGGGCAGATCAGCGCTTCCAGCATGTGGCGGTCGAAGGGCGGTGTATCGGTCATTGCAGCTTTTCCTCGTCTTCACCCCCGCGTAGCGCAAATTCGATCAGGGTGACAAGCGTTTCGCGCCGAGTGGCAAGGCAAGGCGCCTCCAACAGGGCCTGTTTGTCCTCGGGCGCGAAATCCAGCATCATCGACAGCGAATTGATCAGCAGTTCGTCATCGGCATCGGCCATGCTGTCCCAATCGGTATCGAGCCCGCGCAGCCTGAAGAATCGCGACAACAGTTCCATGAAGGCGGGTCGGTTGAGGCCGGCATCGTGTTCTTCCGCGCCCTGATCCTTTTCGAAGCCCGCCCACGACACTGCGCAGCGCCGGTAGGGGGTGAAACCCTCGACCTCGTTACGGATGCGGAACCGCGAAATGCCAGTCAGCGTGATCATGTAGCGCCCGTCTTCGGTTTCCGAAAACTGGGTGATCCGACCGGCGCTGCCGATGTGATGCAACTGAGCGCTGTGACAGCCCGGCGTCAGGCAGGGCTGCACCATCCCGATCAGCCGCTCCGGCGTTTTCAGCGCGTCGTCCAGCATCGCAAGGTAACGCGGTTCGAAAATGTGCAGCGGCAACCGTGCCCGGGGCAAAAGCAACGCCCCGGGCAGGGGGAAAACCGGTATCGTATCCGGCAGCTGGGTCGGTCTAGTCATGGGCGAGGACATAGCCCGAACCGACGGTCAGGCAAATATCATCGAGCTGAGTTTGCGACGGCCATTGAGAACGATCGGGTCGTTCGGCTTGAGAGCATCGAAAATGGTGAACAACTGCTGCTTGGCCGCGCCGTCGTTCCATTCGCGGTCGCGGCGGAACAGTTCCAGCAATTCATTGACCGCTTCCTCGACCTGACCGGCGGCATGCAGCGCCTGCGCCAGTTCGAACCGCGCCTCAAGGTTGCCCGGATCGGCCTCGATCGCCGCTTTCAATTCGTCCAACGGGCCGGAATTCGCGGCCTGCCGCGCCAGTTCCAGCTGTGCATGGGCGGCTTCGATCGGGGCGGCGTCTGAAATTTCGGCGGGAACGCCGTTCAGCACCGCTTCGGCCTGGTCCAGTTCGCCCATCGCGACATGGCAGCGCGCCAGCCCGCCGAAAGCGGCGGCGTTTTGCGGGTCTTCCTCGGCGATGGCGGCGAAGGTCTGGGCGGCATCGGCCACCGCGCCCTCGGCCAGCATTTCCTCGGCCGCGGCCAAAGCTTCTTCCAATCCGCCGCCGGCTTCACCGCCGCCCGCCTCAATGGCGCGCTTTATGAAGGCGTCGATTTCGGAGACCGGAACGGCGCCCTGGAACATGTCGGTGGGGCGGCCCTTGACGAAGGCCACGACGGTCGGGATCGATTGCAGCGGCAGTCCCTGCTGCGCCAAGGCCTGCGCCAGCATCTGGTTCTGGTCGACATCGACCTTGGCCATCTTCACGGCGCCCTTGGCCTTGGTCACGGCCTCTTCCAGCATCGGGCCCAGCGTCTTGCACGGGCCGCACCACGGGGCCCAGAAATCGACGATGACGGGCACTTCCTGCGAAGCTTCGACGACATCGGCCATAAAATTGGCCTCGGTCACGTCCTTGATCAGATCGGCGGCGGGCGGGGTGGAACCTAGTTCTAGCATGACAACCCTATCCTTGGGATTTTGCGTTTGTCTTTATATGCCCCTTGCGGGGCGGAATTCCAAGGTTGCAGCGTCTTCCCGAGCCGATCAAAGATCGAACGTCGCGAAAACCGGCGCGTGGTCGCTGGGCTTTTCCCAGCCCCGCGCGGCGCGCAGGATGCGGCTGGAATGGCCGGCGTTCTTGATGTCCGGCGTGGCCCAGATGTGATCCAACCGGCGGCCCTTGTCGGCGGCATCCCAATCCTTGGCGCGGTAGGACCACCACGAATAAAGCAGCCCCTCGGGGATGTCGTTGCGGGTCACGTCGGCCCATTTTCCGGCCTCCATCACCTGCTGTAGGTGATCGACCTCGACGGGCGTGTGGCTGACGATCTTCAGCAATTGTTTATGCGACCAGACGTCGTCTTCGCGCGGGGCGATGTTCAGGTCGCCGACCAGGATCGACTTTTCGAACTGTTCTTCCTTGAACCAGTCGCGCATCTCGGTCAGGTAATCGAGCTTCTGGCCGAATTTCTCGTTCACCTCGCGGTCGGGCTTGTCGCCGCCCGCCGGGACATAGAAATTGTGCACCGTCACGCCGTTTTTCAGCCGCGCCGCCACGTGGCGGGCATGGCCGAGCGAGGCGAAATCCATGTCGCCCACATCCTCGATCGGCAGCTTCGATAGGATCGCGACGCCGTTATATCCCTTCTGCCCGCGCGCCACCATGTAGTGGTAGCCAAGCGCCTTGAACGACTCCAGCGGGATCTTGTCCACCGGGCTCTTGCATTCCTGCAGGCACAGCACGTCGGGCGCTTCTTCCTCCATCAGCTTGCAGACGATGGGTTCGCGCAGGCGGACCGAGTTGATGTTCCAGGTGGCAAGGGTGAAGGACATGGAAAACTCCGATTGGCGGTTCGCGGCGCAGAATGCCCGCAGGGTCGGGCGGGGCGCAACCCGAAAACGGGGCAAAAGGGTGCGGCGCGTTGGACGTGCGCCGCCGAGATGTTCAGAAGTTGCGGACCAGCAGGATCACCGCCGCGGTGGCGGCCAGTCCAAGCGCCCAGGGCCGGATCGAGCCGCGCTCGAAACGCCGTGTCAGCGGGCGTGACAGATAGAGGCTCAGCGGCACGAGCGGGGCAAGCGAAACGGCGAAGGCGACCTGGGGCCAACGCATAACCCCCGCAATGGTAAGGGCGAGCACGGACACGACCATCCCGAACCCGAAAAAAGCATTCTGCGATGCCGCCGAACGGCGCGTTTCGACCCGCGAATAGAGGATCGCCATCGGCGGTGCCCCGATCCCCGTCAGAGTTCCCATGATCCCGGCGACCGTGCCGGCCCCGAATAGCGAAAACTTGTTGATCGGTATTCTCAGCCCCGCAAGGTTGAGCGCCACGGCAAACAGCACGATGCAGGCCACGACGATAGGCAGAGCGGGGGAGCCGACGACAATCGCGGCAATCGTCGCGGCCAGAACCGCCCCGAGAGTGCGTCCCATGAAGCCGGGCGGAAGGTCCTTCAGAACGATCGCATCCCGCGCGCTTAGAACCGATCCGGCACCTACAAGGAACCCCACAAGAAGAACCGTTCCGGGCACCCAGTCCGCGGCAACCAGCGTCATGATGGGCGCCGCAACCATGCCGAACCCGGCCCCCGAAAGCTTTTGAATTGTCGTGCCGAGCATGACGGCGAAGGCGCAAATGAGCCAAGGGCCCAGAGCCGGAAAGAGATGGAGTTCGGTGATCGTCATGCACGCGCAACGTAGAGGCTGTGACGGCCCGAGGGAATACCCGGTTTCGAAGGGATCATCAGGGACGTTGTCGACCCTGCCGGAGGTCAAAAAAAGACCCGGGGCAAGCCCGGGTCCAGTCCAACAGGGAGGTGCATAAGATAACCCGCTTATGCGACGGTATACATATTAAGTATCGTGGTCCGCATTGTGTCGCCTTGATCTTTGTCAAATTTCACGCGACCAGCTTATAGCCCCCGCTTTCGGTAATCAGGATGCGGGCATTCGACGGATCGGGTTCGATTTTCTGCCGCAAACGATAGATATGCGTTTCCAGCGTGTGGGTGGTCACCCCGGCGTTGTAGCCCCAGACCTCGTGCAGCAGCACATCGCGCGGAACCACGCCCTCGGACGACCGGTAGAGGAATTTCAGGATATTGGTTTCCTTCTCGGTCAGGCGGATTTTCTTGTCCTCCTCGTCCACCAGCATCTTCATCGCGGGGCGGAAGGAATACGGCCCCAACTGGAACACCGCGTCCTCGGATTGTTCGTGCTGGCGCAGCTGGGCGCGGATGCGCGCCAGCAGCACCGGGAAGCGGAACGGCTTGGTCACGTAATCGTTGGCGCCCGCATCGAGGCCTAAAATCGTATCCGCATCGCTGTCATGGCCGGTCAGCATGATCACCGGGCTTTTGACGCCCTGTTTGCGCATCAGCTTGCACAGTTCGCGGCCATCGGTATCGGGCAGGCCGACATCGAGGATCAGCAGGTCGTAAATACCTTCCTTGCTCCGCTTCATGGCCTCGGCACCGCTATCGGCTTCGAAGACGTCGAAATCCTCGGTCATCACCAATTGCTCGCTCAGCGCCTCGCGCAGATCGTCGTCATCGTCGACAAGCAGGATCTTCTTCAGCTGTGCCATTGCGGTGGCCTCCTTGCGTTTGCGTGTGAAACAGATGAGACCGGATGACGGATCAGACAAGATTTGCTGCAATCTTCTCACGTGGACGTGTTCTTTGACCGGGAAATGTTTCAAATTCCGACAAAAAGGACTAAGTCACAGGCCGGAACCCGAAGGAAGAGACCATGAGCTTCGCCCCCGATCTGACCGAACTTATCGCCCGCGCCCGCGCCGATCTGCGCATGGGCGTGCCCGTGGTGCTGGTGCAGGACGGTGAAGGAGCGCTGGTTCTGGCCGCCGAAACGCTGGACGCGCAGCGGCTTGCCGACCTGCGCGCGCTGGGCGGGCAGCCGGTTCTGGCGATCACCGCGCGGCGGGCCGAAACGCTGAAGGCGCGCGCCTATGACGGCGATCTGGCCCGGATTGTGCTGCCCCAGGACGTGTCGATGACATGGCTGCGCGGTGTCGCCGATCCGGCCGACGACCTGCAATCGCCGATGAAGGGCCCGCTGCAGACCCTGCGCGAGGGGGCCGCCGATCTGCACCGGGTGGCGATCACGCTGACGAAATCGGCGCGGCTGTTGCCTGCGGCGGTGATACTGTCGCTGCCCGATCCCTACGTTTTTGCCGGGGAACAGGCCCTGACCGTGGTCAATGCCGACCGCGCCGCGTCGCTGCTGACCGCCTCTCCGCATCCGCACCCGGTGGTCAGCGCCCGCTTGCCGGTCGAGGCGTCCGAGGCCGGCCGGCTGCACATCTTCCGCCCCGAAGACGGTGGCGAGGAACATTACGCTTTTGAGATCGGATCGCCGCCGCGCGACGAACCGGTGCTGGCGCGGCTGCATTCGGCCTGTTTCACCGGGGACGTTCTGGGCAGCCAGAAATGCGATTGCGGTCCGCAACTGCGCGGCGCGTTGGCCCAGATGGGCGAAGAAGGCGCCGGCGTCCTGCTCTACCTCAACCAGGAAGGCCGCGGCATCGGGCTGGCCAACAAGATGCGGGCCTATTCGCTGCAGGATCAGGGGTTCGACACGGTCGAGGCCAATCACCGGCTCGGCTTCGAGGACGACGAACGCGATTTCAAGCTGGGGGCCAGTATCCTGAAGTCGATGGGCTTTTCCCGGGTGCGGCTGCTGACCAACAACCCGCGCAAGATCGCGATGATGGAAAAGAACGGCATCGACGTGGTCGAACGGGTGCCGCTGAAAGTGGGCGAAACCCATCACAACCGCGGTTACCTGGCCACAAAGGCGGCGAAGTCGGGGCACCTGCTGTGACCCCCGCCGACCTGGTGCTGACAGCGCGCGGCATCCGCTTCCAGGGGCGCTATTTCCCCTGCAGCATCGGCCGCGGCGGACTGAGCGGCAACAAGCACGAAGGCGACGGCGCCACGCCCAAGGGCACCCATCGCATCCTCGGCATGCTCTACCGCCCCGATCGACTGGCCCGGCCCGCATCCTGGGCCGACCCGATCGGCCCGAACGACCTGTGGTCGGACGACGCGTCGCGGCCCGACTACAATCACCCGGTCCGCGCCCCCTACGGCCACGGCCACGAACACCTGCGCCGGGCCGATCCGCTTTACGACATCGTGCTGATCACCGACTGGAATTATCCCGATGCGACACCCGGCAGGGGATCGGCCATTTTCCTGCATCAATGGCGCCGGCCGCATTACCCGACCGAGGGCTGCATCACCTTCCGCCGGGATCACCTGATCCACATCGCCCGCAGCATCGTCCCGGGCACCCGGCTGATCGTCCGCTAGCTTCTTCTTTTCAAAAATATCCCGGGGGAGTCGCCCATCGGGCGACGGGGGCAGCGCCCCCTACTGCCGGAACAGCGCGCGCAACATGTCGCCAAGCGCCGCCTCGTCGTCCAGCTCCAGCCGCACCGGCAGCGTCACCACCTTCGAACGGAAACCGTCCGGCAGCCGCACCGCGTCCTTCTCGGTCGTGACCATCTGGGCGCCGCGCAGCTTGGCTTCGTTTTCCAGCCGGGCCAGCAGCGCCGGGGTCAGCATCTGGTGGTCGTCCAGCGCCTCGGCCCGGACCACATCCGCGCCCAATTCGCGCAGCGTGCGGAAGAACTTTTCCGGATGGCCGATCCCCGCAAAGGCCAGCACCGGCATCCCCTGCCAGTCCATGCCGGTCTGCAGCGGCGCCAGGCGGCCGGTCAGATGCGGCAGCGGGATCGCGGCGGCCCATTGGGCGGCAAATCCGTCCTGCGCCGCGGTGTCGCCGATCGACAGGACCAAATCGGCGCGTTTCATCCCCTCTGGCACCGGTTCGCGCAGCGGGCCGGCGGGCAGGCAGCGGCCATTTCCGAATCCCCTGGCCGCATCCACGACGATGATCGACAGGTCCTTGCGCAGCGCAGGATTCTGCAACCCGTCATCCATCACGATGACATCCGCGCCGAGGTCGCAGGCCAGCCGCGCGCCTTCGGCACGGTCGCGGGCCACCACCACCTTGGCAAAGGCCGCCAGCAAAAGCGGTTCGTCGCCCACCTGCGCCGCCGTGTGGGATGCGGGATCAACCTCGACCGGTCCCTGTTCCGACCCGCCATAGCCGCGCGAGACCACGACCGCTTTCTTGCCCATCGCCATGAGCTGTAGGATCAGCGCAATGGCGGTGGGCGTCTTGCCGGTGCCACCCGCATTCAGGTTGCCGACGCAGATCACCGGCACCGGGGCCCGGTAGGGCGTGCCGCGGCGCAGCCGCCTTGCCGTGGCGGCGGCATAGAGCCACCCCAGCGGCGCAAGCAGCCGGGCCACCAGGGCAGGCCGACCGGGCGGGGTGAACCAGAACCGCGGCGGCCGCATCACGCCGTCCCCCGCAGGTCCAGTTCGTCCTGGATCATCTCGATCAGCGCATCGGTGACTTCGGCGCCCGAGGAACTGACCTCCCAAGCGGCATGGGCCATCGCGGCGGCCTGGTCGGGGGCGGAGAGGCGCGAAATCGCGCTGGCCAGCGTGTCGGCATCCTTTACGATCTGCGCCGCCCGCGCGGCGACCAGGCGGCTGTAGGCCGGCAGGTATCGGCTCACGTTGGGACCATAGAGAATGGCCGAACCCAGGGCGGCGGGTTCATACGGATCACGGCCGCCATGGCCGGACAGAAGCGAACTGCCCATCAGCGTGATCGGGGCCAGCCGGTACCACAGCCCCAGTTCGCCGCGGGTATCGGCCAGCAGGATCTGGGTGGTTTCCTCGGGGTATTCGCCGTTTGACCATTCGGCGATATTCCAGCCCTTGTCGCGCAGCTGCTTGGCGTATTGCGGTCCCCGGGTTTCGTCGTCCGGCACCAGGATCAGCAGCTGGCGATGGGCGAACCGCATCGAGGTCCTGTGCGCCCGGGCGACGATATCGAGCTCCTCGCGCTGTATCATCGCTGCCAGCCAGACCGGCCGCCCGGCCAGCATCGCGGCCAGTTCATCGCGGGTATCTTCGTTGCAATCGAGCGCCGCACGCCCTTCCTGCAGAGCGCCGGTGATTTCGACAACCTCGCCATTCGATCCGATCCGGCGCAGCCGCTGCGCGGCGGCGGCGTCGATTGCCATGATCTTGCGGAACCGGCGCAGGATGCCGCGTCCCATGTCGGGCAGCCAGCGGAACCGCGCCTCTTCCAGCGCCGCGGCGTCGGCATCGACGAGGAAGAGCGGTACATCGCGCCGCGCGGTCATTTCGACCAGCGCCGGGCGCAGGTGGCCGCCGCTCCACAGGCAGAGATCGGGTTTCCAATGCGACAGGAAGGCGTCGATCACGGGGACGGATTCTTCCGGCACCTGCTGCCAGATCACGTCGCTTTTCAGGTGATCGGGGCGCGGCAGGTCCGGCGCGGTGGTCAGCAGGAACTGGATTCCCGGGCGTAGCGGTTGGATCCGGTGAAACAGTTGCAGGATCGCCGCGGCCTTCGGCAGTGACGAAACATGCGCCCAGATCAGCTCGCCCGCGGGCCGGTTGGATGGAAAAGCGACCGGGTTTCGCGGCGCGCGCCGGGCAAGTGCCATATAGGCCGCAAGGCTGAGAGAGCGTGCCATCGCGACCGGTCTACCCGCGCACGACGGCGCAATCGGCCACCGCCATCGCACCGCGCGGACATGTGACCTGCGGGTGGGCGTGAGGGCCGGCAAAGGGCTGTATGCGCTTGGTCATCGGGGCTCCTGACTGGACGGGGCCAATCTATGCGCTGGTCCGGGGGGCTGCAAGGCGGCGCGCGGCGTTCGGGGTCGGGATACAGGCTGGTTGCTGCCGGGGCGCGTCACCCGCGAGGACGGAAATTCATTCCGGCCAGAAAGCCAGCCTTTTCGCGATGTCGCCATGCAGGCCCGGCGGTGCCGCGATCACGCCCTTGACCTTGGGATGGGGGTTGTTGAACCGCAACGGTTCCCCGCGCTTGTCTGACACTTCGGCGCCTGCTTCGCGCAGGATCAGGTCGCCTGCGGCGATATCCCATTCCCAGCTGTCGCGCAGGGTCAGCATCGCGTCGTAGCGGCCCTCGGCCACCAGGGCGAGCCGATAGGCCAGCGACGGGCGGTGGGCGCGCTTGAACTCCGGCACATGCTGGCCCTTCCAGTTGGACGGGGCCATGTTCGGCCGCGCCGCCAGCACCGAGGCACCGCTCAGGTCATGGCGCGACGATACCCGGATCGGGTCGCCGTTCAGGAATGCGCCCTGTCCAGCCGCGGCGCTGTAGAGCTTGTCCTTTTCCGGCAGGTAGACCACGGCGGCGGTCACTATGCCGTTTTCGGCCACCGCCAGCGAATGCGCCCAGGTCGGCGACCCTTCGATGAAGCTGCGGGTGCCGTCCAGCGGATCGACGATGAAGACGCGCGGACGGGTCAGCCGCCGGGCGCTGTCTTCGTCTTCCTCCGACAGCCATCCGTAAGAGGGCCGCGCTTCGGTCAGCCTGTCGCGCAGGATGTCGTTCACCGCCAAGTCGACCTCGGTCACCGGACCAAGGTTGCCGGGCTTGTCCCAGGCGCGGGCCCTTGGCCCGTGAAAGCTGCGGGCGACCTTGCCGGCTTCCTTCGCGGCGTCGATCAGCAGGTCGATATCAGTCGCCGGCAAGGGTCATTCCTTCGACCAGAAGCGACGGGACCACGCGCGACAGATACGTGCGCGCGTCGTTCGCCGGGATGATGGTGCTCAGCATGTCGCGCAGGTTGCCCGCGATGGTGCATTCGTTCACCGGGTATTGGATTTCGCCGTTTTCCACCCAGAAACCGCTGGCGCCGCGCGAATAGTCCCCGGTGTTTGGGTTGATCGTCGACCCGATCATCGAGGTGACCAGAAGCCCGGTGCCCATGTCGCGCAAGAGGTCGTCCTTGGTCTTCGCTCCTTGGGTCAGCGCCACGTTCCAGGTGGTGGGCGACGGCGGGGCGGAGGTTCCGCGCGCCGCGTTGCCGGTCGATTGCAGCCCCAGCTTGCGCGCGGTGGCCAGGTCCAGCGTCCAGCCGGTCAGCACCCCGTCGGTGACGATCTCGCGCCGCGATGTGGCCAGGCCCTCGGCGTCGAAGGGGCGCGACCCGGTGGCGCGGGGGCGGTGCGGATCCTCTATCAGGTTCATTCCCTTGGGCAAAACCTGTTCGCCTAAGGCCCCCAGCATCCAGGACGATCCGCGCGCGATGGCGGTGCCGTTGATCGCGGCCAGCAGGTGACCGATCAGCGACGCGGCGATGCGTTCGTCGAACAGCACCGGGTAAGCGCCGGTTTTCGGCTTGCGCGGGTTCATCCGTTCGACCGTCCGCCGGGCGGCGGTTTCGCCGATATCTTCGGGGCTTCGCAGGTCGGACTGGAAAATCCGCATGTCGCCGTCATGGTCGCGTTCCATCGCCGTGCCGCTGCCGGCGATCGCGACGCAGCTGGTGGCGCGGTCGGTGCGGGCATAGCCACCGGAAAACCCGTTGGTGGCGGCCAGATGTACCAGCCGGTGCCCGTAGCCAGCCGAGGCCGATTGCACCTGGCTGACGCCCTCGACCGCCAGCGCGGCGGCCTCGGCGCGCTGCGCGTCTTCCTGCAACGCTGCGGGGTCGGGTTCGGGCGTCGGATCGGCCATTTCCAGTGCGGCGATGTCCCCGTCGCGCGCCAACTGGTCGGGAGCGGCCAGCCCGATATAGGGGTCCTCCGGCGCTTCCTTGGCCATGGCCACCGCGCGTTCGGCCATCATCGCCAGCGTTTCGGGCCGGGTGTCCGAAGACGACACGTTGGCCTGCCGCTGACCGATCATGACGCGCAGCCCGATATCGGTGCCTTCCGACCGGTCCGCCTGTTCCAGCTTGCCGGCGCGCACGTCGATCGAAACAGAGGTGCCGGCAACCGCCATCGCGTCGGCGGCATCGGCCCCGGCCTTGCGCGCGGCGTCAAGAAGGGCATGGGTCAGGTGTTCAAGCGTTTGTGTCATGGGCCTTGATCGCTATGAAGAGGTTCAAGTCAGGTAACCCTCGGACGGGCCCGGTGCAAGTTCCGGGGCCGAACGGAGGTGTAAAAAAGGGCCGCGGACAAATGCCCGCGGCCCGTTTTTCCGGCGTTCCGATCGGATTATTTCAGGCGCTGACCATTGGCCATGAGATGGCCCTGATCGTTGACCTCGATCGTGGATTTCAGGCTGTCGGGGCCGTCGCCCGGCACCGCGAACATGCCCATCATCATGCGGGCGCCGTTGGCGTCATCCTCGGGCAGGAACCCCATCGCCACGAGGGTGTCCAGTAGCGCATTGCCGCCGGTCAGGGCCAGGTTCAGCGCGCCTTCGGGGCGCGGTATGCCGTCGAAGGATTGCAGGTCGCTGTTGTCGAAGGTGAACGCGCCCTTGCCGGTCAGTTCGGCACCCGCCGCGCGCACGGCCAGACTGTTGATGTCAAGCGCATGCAATTCCCCCGGCGCCGCATCGTCCAGAGATTCCATCGTGGCCGGATCGAAGATGTCAGCCAGGATCTTGACCTTGCCGGTCAGGTTGAAGGCGATGGTCGCCGGATCGCGCGGCAATTGCGCGGCCGGATCGAACATGCCCCAGATCATGTCGGACATGGTGAAACCGTCCAGTTTCAGCCCGAAACGGAAATCCTGCGGGTCTTCGGTCTTGGCCACCGGGATGGCGATGTCGAATCCGGTTTCCGCCAGCGCCAGTTCCACCGGGAACGGCAGGTCGGAGGATTGCAGGCTCAGCTTCGTGCCCGACGATCCCAGCGAATAGGCGATCTGGTCCGCATTCATCGAAAGCGCGAAGCTGCCGGATTCCGACGCGCTGCTGCCGCTTACATTCTCGCCGTCTCCGACGAAGGAAAACTCGGACTGCCCGCCTGCGTATTCAAAGTTGCCATCCACCGCGAAACCGGCTTTCAGCGCCGCAGCCATGTTTTCCATGTCCACGTTTTCCGGCATTGCCGAGGTGGACCGAGCGGACAGGTCATTGATCTGGCCCGTCAGCTTGAGCTGCTCTTCGGCATTGTCCGGGTTGGCCATTTCGACGTTGTAAAACAGGGCTTCGGCGCGGAAATCCTGCTTCCGGTTCTTCAGGGCACTGCCCGAGGTCGAGGCGCTGCCGCTGACATTGTTCAGCGTGATGCTTGCCTCCCCCAGATCGACGGTTTCCCCTTCGGCCATGATTTCGGCCAGGGCCATGCCCATCGAGGCGGCGGTGTAGTTGTAGGTCATGCTGTCGGGCGTGCCCGACACGATCATCGACAGGCCGGTGGTGGTATAGTTCACCTTGATATCGACCGGATCTTCGCCTTCCGCCTCGACCAGGATGTCGAGCGGCATGATCGCGGGCAACTGAACCGCGACGGTGCCGTCCCCGTTATCATGGAACGTCATGCCGGCCATCTTCACGGTCACGTTGCCACCTTCCTCGGGCATTTCGACACGCATCTGCAATTCGCTGACCTGCAGGTCGGGGCCGGACAGGGTTTCCTTGGCGGTGATATCATAGCCGAATCCGGCCATTTGCGATTTCCAGTCACCCCAGACGTCGGTGGGCGCGACATCGGCAAAAACAGGTGTAGCGCCAAGCAGGATTGCTGCCGTCAGCGGTGCCTTCAGGGTGGAAAATTGTTTCATGAAAGAACCCTTCGTTTCAATTGTTGCGCGCAGTTTCCGCTTTCGGTCTCCGAGGGTCAAGAGGATACGGGCTGGACCCTCGCAAGGGCGCGGTTTACCACTTGGACCGTTCCGAGGGAGATGACAGATGAGCGATGTTCAGGATAAGACCGTGTTGATCACCGGTGCCAGCCGCGGCATTGGCGCGGCGGCGGCAAGGGAGTTCGCGGCGGCGGGTGCCAATGTGGTTCTGATGGCCCGCTCGGGCGATGAGATCGCCCGGATTGCCGAGGAAATCGGCGGTATTGCCGTGACCGGCGACGTGGCCGAATACGCTGACGTGGAGCGCGCGGTGACCGCGGCGCAGGACCGGTTCGGCGGGCTGGACATCCTGATCAACAACGCAGGGGTGATCGAACCGATCGCCTCGCTTCTTGAAGCCGATCCCGACGGCTGGGGCGGTGCCATCGACATCAATCTCAAGGGGGTTTTCAACGGCATGCGCGCGGCGCTGCCCGGGATGACCGAACGGGGCCGGGGCACCGTCATTACTATCAGTTCCGGCGCGGCGCATAACCCCCTCGACGGTTGGAGCCACTATTGCAGTTCCAAGGCCGGGGCGGCGATGCTGACCCGCTGCGCCGACCTGGAATGCGGCGACAAGGGGGTTCGAATCATGGGGCTTTCACCGGGTACCGTGGCCACGCAGATGCAGCGCGAAATTAAGGCCAGCGGCATCAACAAGGTGTCCGAGCTGAACTGGGAAGACCACATTCCGACCGAATGGCCCGCGAAATGCTTGCTGTGGATGTGCGGCCCGGCGGGCGACGGGCTTTGCGGTCAGGAAGTGTCGCTGCGCGACGAGGAGATCCGCAAACAGGTGGGGCTGATATGATCGGGCTGGAAAAAGACGGCGGGTTGTGGATCGTGACGATCAACCGGCCCGACAAGGCAAATTCGCTGACCGCGGACATGCTGGAACGGCTGTGCGAGATCGCCGAAAGCGCGCAGGAGGCGCGGGTTCTGGTGCTGACCGGGGCGGGCAAGGTGTTCAGCGCCGGGGCCGACCTTGAGGCGGCCAAGGCCGGGCTTGCCACTTCGCCGCTGTGGGAACGGCTGTCGGGGGCCATCGCGGCGCTGCCCGGGCTGACCATCGCGGCGCTGAACGGCACGCTGGCGGGGGGCGCCAACGGGATGGTCCTGGCCTGTGACATCCGGCTGGCGGTGCCGGGGGCGAAGTTTTTCTATCCGGTGATGAAGCTGGGGTATCTTCCGCAGCCGTCCGACCCGGAGCGCATGGCGGCGCTGATCGGCCCGGCGCGGACCAAGTTGATCTTGATGGGCGGGCAGAAAATCAGTGCCGAGGAGGCGCTGCGTTTCGGTCTCGTGGACCGCCTGATCGATGGCGACGTGGTGGAAGCGGCGCGGGAGATCGCGGCGGATACCTTGGCGGCGAAGCCCGAGATCGCCGCGGGGATCAAGGAGATGTGCCGCTGATCGGGGGCTTCGCCTGAACGGCGAAGCAGATTGGGGGCGCTGCCCCCGCCGCCCGTGCCGGGCGACTCCCCCGGGATATTTATGAAAAGAAGAAGCGGATCAGCGTTTGCGGCGGGGGCCCGGGATTTTGGAATGGAAGCCGGGCGGGCGTTTCGCGACCCAGGTGATGAATGTAGCGAGCCGGGGGTGCGATTGGAGCGCCGCGATGGTGTTGTAGTCGCGGGCGAGGTCCGCTTCGCTCAGCGTGGCGTGAATTTCATTGTGGCAGATCTGGTGCAGCAGCACGGTGGGGCCGTGTTTGCCGCCCTTCAGCCGGGGCACCAAGTGATGCAGGTTTTGTTTCGCATCGCCCGGAATGGAGCGGCTGCATAGCGGGCAGATCGGATCGTCGGGCATCGCGGGGCTTGTTCCTGGCAACTCGGCGCGGCATGACGGAGTGTGCGGCCCTGCGTGGCCGCTGGCAAGGGGATCGGGCGTGGCGGAACGTATCGCAGCATTGGTGATCGGGGCGGGACCCGCCGGGTTGATGGCGGCGGAGGAGCTGGCGCGGGCCGGTCACCGGGTCGTGGTGGCCGAGGCCAAGCCCTCGGTCGCGCGCAAATTCCTGATGGCGGGGAAATCGGGGCTGAACCTGACCAAGGCGGAGGATTTCGAGGGTTTCCTGTCGGCCTATGGGGACGCCGCGCCGGTGCTGGAACCGATGCTGCGCGATTTCGGGCCGGAGCAGGTGCAAGCCTGGGCCGAAGCGCTGGGGCAGGAGTTGTTCACCGGTTCGTCGGGCCGGGTGTTTCCCAAGGCGATGAAGGCCTCGCCCCTGCTGCGTGCCTGGCTGGGCCGGTTGGCGCAAAGCGGTGTGGAGATCAGGACGCGCTGGCGCTGGGTTTCTTGGGATGGGGGTTTCGGGTTCGATACCCCCGGGGGGGCGCGCGAATTGCGGCCCGATATCTGCGTCCTGGCCTGTGGCGGCGCAAGCTGGGCGCGGCTGGGATCGGACGGGGAATGGGCCGGGATGTTCGAGGCGCGGGAACTGGCGCCGTTCCAGCCGGCCAATATGGGATTCGTGGTCGATTGGTCGGATCACATGCGGCCCCATTTCGGCCAGCCGCTGAAGAACATTACCCTGCAAGCCGGGGATGAACGGGTGCGCGCCGAATGCCTGATTTCCGAACGCGGATTGGAAGGGGGCGGTATTTACGCGGTGTCGCGGCAGTTGCGCGAGGGGGCAAGCTTGCACCTGGACCTGCTGTCCGATCTGTCGGTGGAAGATATCCGCGACCGGTTGAGCCGGGTCGGGCCGAAACAGAGCCTGAAAAACCGTCTTCGCAAGGCGCTGAAGCTGGATCCTGCGAAGCTGGCCCTGATCATGGAATTCGCCCGCCCCCTGCCGTCCGATATCGCCCCGGTACTGAAGAAATTGCCGGTGCCCCTGGTCGGGCCCCGACCGATGGACGAGGCGATTTCCACTGCCGGCGGGGTACGGTTCGATGCCGTCGATGACAGTTTGATGCTGACCGCGCGACCCGGTGTTTTCGTCGCCGGCGAGATGCTGGACTGGGAGGCGCCGACCGGGGGGTACCTGCTGACCGGGTGCCTGGCGACCGGGCGTTGGGCCGGGCGGGCCGCGGCGGCGTATCTGCAGCGGCGGGCGCGGCCATGATCGCCAGGCAAGGGGGCTCAGGGGCCTTCGGATGGCTGTGACCGCCTGCGGTCCGCATGGTGTCGGTACGGCATGAGACGCTTGCCGGCATTGGGCGAAGATAAAAGGCGGCGCGCGGCGAAAGAGAGATATGCGAACAGCCAGAAATACGGGCTTGTCGACGGCCCGAAGGAATCACTAGACATGTTCGCCGCGACATAGATCAGCGGGCTGAGCGACAGGCCGAAGCAGATCAGGCGGGCAGAGGGCGCCGCGCCCGTCCGGCGCAGCGACCCGGCCATCGACCACAGGCACAGGAGCACCACCGTGCCGATCATCACCGTAACGGGCAGCAGTCCCGGCGCTCCGAGCGTGCGCATGTAGTCCAGCAGCACGTTGTGGCTGTGGGAAACGTCGGCTTCGCGGTAGAAAATGTCGATGCGTTGGCTCGCCCCCTGACCCAGGAACGGATCGGCGAGAAACTGGTCGATGCTGTAGGACCACAAAAATCCCCGGGTCGTCAGCGAATCCAGTTCCTGCTGGCTGTTGAAAAACTGGGTCAGAAGCCCCAATGCGCGCGGGTTGAGGAAGTTGAGCGCCAGGACGCCAAGCCCGGTAAGCGCTGCGCTGCAGGCCAGGTACAGCGTCATCATGCCGATCCGTTTCACGCCGGAATGGGCGATGACGGCATAGCCCAGCAGCATCGCGTTGATCGCCCCCCAGGCGAGCAGCAGGTTGGTCTTGGACCCGGAGGCCACCAGGCCGAGGAGCATCAGGAACAGGCAGAGCAGCCGGAACAGGCGCCGCCGACGCCCGGATAAAAGCAGCGCCATGGCGGCGGGGATCGAGGTCGAAATCGCCATCCCGAACTGATTGGGGTTCTTGAACAGGCCGGCGGCGCGGTCGGTCCCCTTGAAAACGATCTGGTGCAACGGCGCGATATCGTAGGCGAGCAGGCTCACTATGGCGGTCAGGGCCAACGTGCCAGCGACGATGTCAACGTAGCGCGCCACCCGCTGCCGCGTGACCGTGCCGCGGACAAGCAGGTAGATCGCGAAGCCGGAGGCCAGCGTGGAAAGATAACGGCTCGCCCGCAGCGGCTGGGCGGCGCCAAAGGTCGACAGCAGCGACCAGACGATGAGAAATCCGGCGCAGGCAAGCACGACCGTGATGGCGCGGTTGGCAGCCGCGTCGAACGGCGTGCGCCGGGCCCGTGCCGCTTCGTACCAGATCGGCAACCCGACCAGCATCACCACGAGGGCCAGCGGCGCGCCGCCCGGCAGGTCGATGAGAGCCGGGACGGCAAGCAGCGCAAGGTAGAGCGTGGCGAAATAGACCGGCAGGGACCCCGTGGCCGGGGCGGGCGCGGACATCGCGCCGCCCGGAAAGAAGCCCGCGCCGCCCGGCGGCGGCCATTCAGGCCCGCGAACGCTCATTGCGTTTCCATTCGATCAATCCGGCAAGACCAATCCCCAGGAAGATGCCCAGCGTCAGAGAGATCGCCAGCACCACCATCTTGTTCGGTGAACTGGGCAGGGTGGGGGGGACGGCGTCAGCGACGATGCGCAGGCCGGAATGGTTCTGCGGCGCGAGCTGGGCCTGTTCGAGCTGGCTCAGGTATTCGTGATAGGCGCCGTCGTAGAATATCTTGTCGCGCCGCGCTGCCTGCAGCGTCGCCCAGGTATCGCTCGCGACGTAATCGTTCAGGCGGCCGATCTCGGAACTGACGCTTTGCCGCTCGGCCCGGGTGGTTTCGAGCTCCACCTCGATCGCGCTGGCGGCAAGGCGCACTTCCTGCCTGAGGCTGGCCTCGAGGGTTGCGATGCTGCCGGTGATGGCTGCCACGGATTGCGGCGAGGCGTCCGAGCCCTGCCGGACCTTGGCAAGCCGATCCTTTGCTTGGGCGAGTTCGGTCAGCAACCGCCGGCTGGCCGGGGTGTCGATGGTGATGGCCGATGTATCGCCGGTCTGTTCGTACTGCGCGATCCGTGACAGCTTGGCCGTCAGGGCCGCGGCCTTGGCCTCGAGCGCCGAGAGCTGCTGGCGCAGCGCGAAACTTCGTTGTTGGACCTGTTGCGGGTCAGCGGCGACCCTGTCGGTTCCGCGCAGCAGGGAACGGACATGCGTGTCGGCGTCGGCCGCCTTCTCGCGCGCCCGTTCGGAAAGGATTTCCAGCTGGGCGATCCGTTGCGCCGTTACGGTCGCATCCCGATCCGCGGCTTCAGCCAGATGAGTGCGCGCGAAGGCATTGGCGATGTCGGCCGAAAGCGTCGGCGAGGTCGAGGTGAAGCGCAGTTCGATGAGCCGCGTATTGCCCTTGCGGGCGACGTTCAAACCTTTCCTGACCTTGCCGATCACCACCGGCATCGTATCGGACGGTTCGCTGTCCGGCGCGGCGCGACCCGTCCATTGCCTGAGCGTGGCAACCAAGCGCCCGAGGGTGCTGGGCTGCGGCGCGAATTCCGGCTGCGTGTCAAGGTCAAGCTGGCGGATCACGGCGGCGGTGGTCGTGTCTGAACGGATCAGTTCCGCATTGGTGTCGAGATCGATCGCCGTCCCCAGTTCGGAGCGCAGATCGTTGCCGGCGGCGGATTCGAGATAAAGCGAAACACGCGCCGTATACATCGGCGTCGAAAAGACGATGATCGCCATCGCCAGAAGCAGGCTGGCGGCACCGCAGAGCAGCACCGTCTTCGCCTGCCGCCGGACGGCCCCGAGGAAGGACGCGACGCTCGGCGGATTTTCCCGCCAGTCGACCGTGAGCGGATCGTCGGAATTTTCGAAGCCGTCCATCATTACACCGCCTCCTGTTTCGCCAATCCTGCGCCCGCGCACCGTTTTCGCCACCCCGAGAAAGGATTCGACCGTCGGGTTCTCGTATTGCCAGAAGGCGTCGAACGGATCGTCGGATTGATCGGAATCTTTCATTGCGTTTCGGCCCTCTGTTCTTCGGACGTCACGGCCATGCCCGGGGGCAGCAGGTGGAACTCGACGATGTCGCCCGGCATCAGGGCGAGCGATGGTGTCGTTTCGGCCGGGCCAAGCGTGACGCCGTCGCGGGTTACCTTGGCCGTCGGCTTGATCCCATAAAGCTGCCGCAGGGTTTCCCCGGCACTCGCCGACAGCGCCGCGAGGCTGGCCTGCCGTTGCTGGGCGCGGGCCACGGCTTCGCCGAGATCCTTCCAGGCGCTGATGCGCGCATCGCTGTCGACGGCGCTGAGTTCGGCAGCGAGCTTCGCGGCCTCGGCCCGGGCATCTTCCAATGCGACGTCGATCTGAAGCGCCCGGCTGGCGGTGACCAGCGCGGCGCGGCGCACTTCGGCGACCCGCGACAGCGCAGCGAGCCCCTTTTCGTGCAGGGCCCGGACATCTTCGAGGTACTTTTCGTCGATGGCGAGGCCGTCGTCCTCGTTCTGCTTCTGCTGGCTCAGAACGGCGATGCGTTTGCGCACGCGTGCGATTTCGTCGCGCAGCTGCAGCTTCTGTGTCCGGATCGCGGCGCGGGTTTCGGTAAGGATCGACCGTTCGACACTGACGATGCTGTCGATCGCCGGAACATGGGCAACGAAGATGCGTTCGTAATCCTTGGGCGTGTCGGTTCCCAGAAAGGATTTCAGGCGCCAGATCCTTGCGTATTCGTTGGCAAGCGCGGTGGCGGCGGCCGCGATTTCGTCGCTGGAGGCCGGGCGTTGGGTGTCGCGCGGCGGTCCGCCGCTTGTCAGCGCCGTCACGTGATGCAGGGTCATGCCGCTCCGGAACGGAATCTCACGCACGCCGACGGCGTCGCCGGAGACATAGATCGGCCGGTAGGCGACCACGGTGACAAGTACCTGGTTCGTTTCGATGACTTGGGGCAGCCCGCCACCGGGCGCGACCCGGCGTGACAGGCTCATCGCGGCATAGGCTTCGGCGGTTTCGCGGCGGACCTCGTCAAGCGTCTTGCCGTTGGCCTCGATCGCGCCCACCAGCGGAAACCATGCCGCACCGTTCATTTCGATCGGCACGTCGATGCTGAGGTCAGGGGCCCCGACGACCAGCACATGCAGCACGTCGCCCGGCGCCAGCCGGTATTCTTCGGCACCGGCCATGACCGGTGCCGCCAGAAGCGTCAGCAGCGCGACCAGGAGAAGGCGCAAGGCCGCAATGGGGTTGCCGGGCTTCGGCAGGCGCCATGTGGTGGCGGAACGGATCGGCGTGGTCATCATTACAGAACCTTCCAGATCAGACGGCGGACGGATTGCACGACCTCCTCGAGCGGTTGGTCGGCATCGATTTCGAACACGAGCGTTCCGTCGATAAAACGAAGCGCGCGGACTGCGGCGATCCGGCTCTTGATCTCCTCGTCGCTCATCTCGGGGCGGCGGGACAACGCCACTTCCGGCGAGGCGATGAGCTTGATCACCACGTCCGGCGGAGAGCGACGGGCATCGGCATAAATGCGGGCCTCCCACTTCGCCAGCGCCCGGACAAGGCGCGAGGGCGATGCGGCAAGACCACCGAGCAGGCAACCATCGTTGAAGCCCTGGAACTGGTCCTGCGGATAGCGGTCGCAGACAACCACCATACCACGATTGCGGGCACGAATCATCCGCCGGTGCTTCGCCCGCTTCTCGAGGCCGAGGCTGAGCGCCCACGGAATCAGCGCGATGGCCCGCAGCCGGCCGCGCCAGCCCTTGCGTCGCTGGCTCGGGGTGCCGCTCGGGGCGCGCTTGTCGACAAGCCGGCGGGCGATCTGCAGGGGCAGCCGCAGCAGCGAACCGGGACCGTCACCGCTGCCGAAATAGATCGGGACCACGTCGAGTTTCTGTCCAAGCCACGAAACGGTATCTTCACGCAACGTCGACTTGCCCGACCCGTCGGAACCAAGAAAAGCGATGACGACACCGCCCCGCGGCGACGTGCGGCGCAACGGGATCGCCCAGTGGAACCATCGGCGGCTCAACCCGCCGAGAATCCAGTAACCTTCCCTTACCTTCATGCGCAGTGCTGCCGAAACGGCGCCAAAGGTTCGGTGCGGGCGGAGCGCGGAGCGCACCGCCGCCGCGAATGCCGCCCGGTCGGGGTGCCGGGCCCCGCCTGCGAGGATGCGGCGCAGCGGTTCTTCCACGGCCGGCCCGATCAACTCAATGGCAAGAGAGACAACCGCGTCCGCCTCGGTCCGTTCGACCAGCCAGTCGAATTCGCGTGCGAAATCGCCGTTCCCCGCCTCTGGCCGCAGCACCGCCGCGACGCGCGTTCTCAGCCGGCGCTTGAGAGCGTCGCGCACCAGCAGCAGCACGAGTTCCATTTCGGGCGCAGTGGCATAGACGCCGTGATCCGGGTCGAGCCTGCGGGTGGCGAGCGCTTGGGCTTCCCATGGCAACCGGTAGCCCTTGAGGTGCTTTTGACCGAGCGTCAGGCGATGATGCAGATGAAGGTGAACGAGCGTTCCCGTCGCTTCGTCAAGGCCGAGGTAATCCTCGACCGCCGGGTAGGCGGTGAGCGCGGTGGCCTGGAAACGGCGAAAGCCGCTTTCGGCAAGGATGCGCTGCAGGTCGTCGCCGCGCCGCTGTTCGACCAGTACGTCGAGGTCGGTCTGACCGTGGACCGCGGCGTCGAGATGTTCGTTACTTTTCCAGTGGCAGTAGCGCAGGTCCGCAGCATGCAGGCGGCCGAACAGCTGCTGCACCACGGCAAGGCCGGGATCCGGTGCCGATGGGATTTCGCTTGCCGGGGCGCCCAGCAGGTGTTGTCTTTCACTCTTCATCCCGAAATCCGCCTTTGAAGAAGCGCAACGCCGCGCCGCATCCGCATGGGTCCGACATTGGCGAGCGCGCGCAGAAGCTGGACCCGGTCGGGCCCGAGGAAGAACCGGGGCCGGGTCCAGACGAGAAGCGGCACCAGCAGCGCGGCAAGCAGGACCGTCCCGGCCACGACCGCGCCGGTTGCCGCGCCAGCATCGCGCAGTCCCGTCGCCGCGACAAGGCTGCCGCCGCCCAGGATCGCCGCGAACAGCAGCCCGGGCAAATGGGCCTGCCCGAAGGTGCGCCAGCTCATGGAGGTCAGCCGCAGGCTGAGATGCGCCATCATCAGAAAATTGAACGCGAGCGCGCAGAAGACGCCGGTCGCCACACCGATCAGGCCCCAGTTTTGTCCGATCAGGGCGCCCAGCAGGACGGCCACGGCGAACAGGCCCTGACGCCAGGCGCGGGCATAGACCGCGCCGGTGGCGCGGACGATTGAATCGCTGATCTTGGAACTGGTGCGGAACAGCATGCCGAGGGCGAGCAACCGCAGTGGCACCGCTGCGCCGATCCAGGCCGGCCCCAGCAGGATGAGCACGATTTCGGGGGCCAGGATGGCGACGACGACCCCCGTGGGGAACATCACCGTGGCGCAGACATAGACGCCGCTACGATAGGCGCGCGCAAGGCGTTCGCGCTGGTGCTGGACGCTGGCCATGGTCGGGAACATCACCCGGTCGAGCGCCTGACCCACAAGGATCGCCGGGGCGGCCATCAGGTGGTAGGCGTGACCGTAGAGGCCGAGCGCCGCCGGCCCGAGCCAGCGCCCGACGACCAGGTTGTCGGCCTGGGTCGCGAAGTAGTTGCAGAACTTCGCGATGGTAAAACCGGTGCCGAAATAGATAAGTTCGCCGATCGCCCGGCGTTCGAGCATCGGCCGCTTTTCATGCGGCTGGCAGGCAAGCAGAACCACCGTTCGGACGGCGTTTTGCGTCAGGTAGGCCCCGACCAGCGCATGCACCCCGAAGTCCAGCAGGCTGAGCACTGGCGCCACCACGATGAAGCCGATCCCGAAGGCGCCCGCCTCGACCAGCGCAAGCCAGCGGAAGCGGAAATCGCGCAGGGCAAGAGCCTCCGCCACCGTCGCGATGCCGCGCAGCGGGAACCCGATGGCCATGACCCGGACCACGCCCGCAAGTGCCGGCATCTGAAAGAAACCGGCGATCGTATCGGCCAGCAAGAATGCGATCAGCCCCACGAAAAGGCCCACCGCCACCGACAGGGTGAAACCCGTCCGGATATGGCGCGGTTCAAGCGCCGGGCGCTGAACGATTGCAGGACTGACGCCGAGTTCGGAGAAGATCGCGCAGAAACTGCCGACGACCATTGCGGCCGCATATAATCCGAACTGTTCCGGCGACAGCAGGCGCGCCAGAAATATGATCGCGATCATTTGCAGCAGGGCCCGCGCCCCTACCGCCATCGAGGTCCAGCCAATACCGGCGATCGTCGTTTCCGTGAGTTTGCGCCCGCCCGCCATCGCGTCAGTCTCCGACACGACGAGGGATATGCGTCCCGATTTCGGTCGCCCCTCCGTCAATCATGCAATGAGCCAATCGTGGTGGAGGTCGATTTCGAACAAGCGCCCGTCCGGCACTTGGTCGTGGCCATAATCAACGGCGTAGAGAGACATCTTGTCGCCGTCATCCGGATCGCTGCTGGGCGCGATTTCGAGCCCCTTCAGCTTCGGTTTGCCGCCGGTGATCGGGCTTCTGTAGTCGTTCAGCAGGTCGGTCTGGTCGAGGATGTTGCCGTCGCGGTCGATTTCGAAGATGGTGCCGCGTGTCGAACCGCTCGCGACGTAGAAGACGTCGTGCGCGGCATCGTAAGCCAGCCCCTCCGCATCGCTGATTGCATCGGGCAGGGTGATCGTTTCGATCAGATCGCCGGTTTCGGACAGTTCGACCAGCTGCCGGCTTGACCCGTTGAGCAGATATATATGCCCGGTCACCGGATCGATGACCGGATCTTCGGCGTCCCTGATCCCGAGCGCACCGACATCGATCGATCCGATCAGCGTTGTCGGGTCGTTCGGGTCGGTGATGAAAATCCGCCTGGCGTCGTCGTCGCTGATATAGAGAAGGCCGTTGAACGGGTTGTAGGCGACGCCCGTCGGTTCGTCGCTGTAGCTTTGCAGCGAGAAGGACGCGACGAATGTCCCGTCGAGCCGTGTCGCGAAAAGGTTCACGGGGCTGTAATACGGGCTTTCGTTATGTTCGGAATCCGCGATGAACAGCAGGTCGAGTTCGGGCACGTATGCAATCCCGGATGGATCGCCCGAACCATAGCCCGACGGATCGCCCGCCGAGTACTGTGTCGTGTCATGGATCGCGATGACCGCGGGGGAAAGCGGCAGCTGCGTGGCGTCGTTGTCGATGACCGAGACGCCGACATTCGTATGCATGCCGTCATAAGCCGTATCGAGGCTTGTCGCCGTCAGAGACAGTGAAAAGCTCTCGGTGCCCTCGGTCAGCGCGTCGTCGATCGCGCTGAGCGTGACGGTCTGCGCCGTCTGCCAGTTCGCGGCCGTGAAGGTCAGCTGCTGGGGCGCGTAATTGATGTCGTCCAGACCCGTCGTGGTTATGGTGATCGTCACGTCGGAGGTCGGCGCGTAATCCAGCACGATGGAAATGCCGTCACCGGCACCGCCTTCGGTGACGACCGTCGATCCATCGCTTTGGGTGACCGTCATGCCCGGCACCGGATCGGTCGGAATCGTGTAGGTGACCGACAGGATCGGGGCTCCGCTGCTTTCGGATGACTGGAACCGGAAACCATTGTCGCCGGCATCGCTCAACAGCCAGCCGCGGTTCAGCGCGGTCTGGTCTGACCAGGACTGCAGGCTGTTGGTCACATCGATGATTTCGGTCCCCTTGCTGATGCGGCTGAGGACGACATCGGGCGTTGTGTAGGCTTCGATGCCATCCGTCTGAATGCCGTCGGTGAAGCCGTTCCAGCTCAGGTCCTGGCGGATCGTCCAGTCGTCAGCCATCATGTAGAACGATACCGGGTTCCGCGTCCCGTTGGATACCGTCAACGACAGCGTCGCCGAGGTTATGGTCGCGCCAAGCGGAATCTGCCCCGGCCCATCGCCGAAGATATCCGAGAATTGCAGCAGTCCCTGAATCTCGCCCCCCCTCTTGTCCGCGCCATCGACGTCGATATAGGGCTTGGTGTCATAGCTGTTGCCGGGGCGGCTTTCGCGCAGGAAGGTGTCGATCGTCCCGACATAGCCCCCGACATTCTGCTGGAAGGAGATGGTTATTTCCGACGCCGCCGCGGCGAGAAAGGTGGACGACAGCGCGGTGGAGAGCGAACCGCCGTCTAGCACCGAAAGGTTTGAATCGTCGGCGCTTCTTGATGCCTGGAAATTCCAGATGTCGCCGCCGTTGCCGCTGTGCAGCCAGCCAAAGTCCTGCCAGGATTGCAGGTCCCGCTTCACATCAACAAATCCCGATCCTTCGGTGAAGAGGGTGTTGGCCCGCACGACCGATGTGGGGTAGACCCAGCCCGTGTCCGATTGGCCGTCATCTTGAGTGTCATCGCCGGATGGCGCCAATGACCGGATCGACTGGCCCGTGCGGCCATCGATCAAGCCGTGGAGCCCGGCCGAACCGCGGGTTTCGTCGGTTAGCGAGGAGGACGATGTCACTGAATTGTTCGCCGGATCGGGAAGAATTTGGTCGTCCCAGAAAATGTTCGGAAAACAGAGAAATCCCTGGCTTTCACCACTTGAATTATCGGACTCTTCGAGTCGGGTTTCGGAACTTTCATTCGAAAGGGTTTTCCAAATGAAGGTGTCGATTGTGTCACCATGCCCAGTGACATTTTTATGATTTGCGGTCGTCGACATTTGCTTACCTATAAATGAGAGGAATTCTCATGAACTCAAAAGCCAATACCGAAACTATATAATTACCATATCCTCGATCAGCTGGGAACCTTTTGGCGTTTGGTCCGCTCGCAGGAATCCGGGAATTGGGAACCGTTCGGCGAATAGACGAATTGTCATGCGACGTATTGTTGCGAACATATTCACGCTTTCATCTCCTGATGTTCTGTCTTCCGGTGCGGCCGGTGCGGCCGGTGCGCGGGCCGGTTTTCCCGCAGTTGCGCCACGATCTGGCCCGTCGTGTCGGTCGCATCCGTGGTCCCGTCGATGACGATGATCCGCGGCGCCACGCCATGCCTGCGGCCAGCGGTCTGAAGGTCGCGAAGGAGCGCCCGGCGCAGGAACTCCGCCCTTTCCCAGGTACGGTCGGCGTCGGCGGTTCCGAGCTTTTGCAGGCGCGAGTGCTTCGAGTGCCTCGCGGCGAGGCGATCGATGCAAATCCTTGCGGGCGTTTCGACGGAGACATAGACGCGGCCCGTGCCGGCCGCGTTCGACAAGCACTCGCGGACGAGCGCACGGCAACCGTCGTCCTCGGTTCGAAGCTGGACCGACCAGAGCGCTTGCAAAAGCCCCTGGTCGAGTACCGCGCTCAGGCCGCGCCGTTCGAGCCGCGCATAAAGAGACATCATCGTTGCAATCCCGAAGACGGCGCGGAACTTGTCGCGCAAGCGCGGTTGCCGGATTGCCATGGCCAGCCTGACCGCGTCGCGACCGGCGCCATCATGGCCGAGGTCGGACAGGATGAGCCCGAGCTTCGAGGTTGCGCGCGCCGCGGCGCCCGCGCCGTCCCCGAGAAGGGCGGGCGCGAAGATCAGGTCGGGCTGCGTTGCTGAAAGCATCGCATGAAGCTTGCGTGCAACGGTGGTCTTGCCCGATCCCGGCAGGCCGAAGAATTCGATGATCGGTCCTGATTCCGGCGCGACCGCGATTCCTGGCTTCCACGTTTCGGAAAACTGGTTCATGCCGAAGCCTCGCTGAATACGGCGCGCGGCAGCAGTTCCTCGTAGATCGCGAGCGTTCGTTCCGCCATGAACTTTTCGTCCCATCGTTCAAGCCGAGTGGCGCGGGCCTTGCCGGCCATTGCCGCCCGCCGTTCCGGCGACGCGGCCAGTTGACCGACCCTTTCGAGGAAGCTCCCCCAGTCATTCTGGGGCACGACAAACCCGTTTTCGCCATGGGTGACGACTTCCTCGATGCCGGGCAGGTCGAACAGTACCACCGGGCGTCCCGCCGCAAGATACTGCAGGACAGAGCGCGGCAGCCCTTCGCGTTCGGCCGTGTGGATGCAGATGTCGGCCATCGCGATGATGCGCTCGGGATCGTTGCGGTATCCGAGCAAAGCGACCTGTTGATCCAGACCGAGTTCCTTGATCGCGGCCTCGACCTCGGCCCTGAGATGGCCGTCGCCCGCGAAGACGAGGCGCACTTGGGGGAATTGCTTGAGAAAGCCCGCGCTCTGCCGCAGCAGATCGAGGTGCCGTTTGCGCGGTTCGAGCGCGGCAAGCATGGCGATAACGAACGGTTGCGGATCGCCGGGGGCGATGCCGAGAATCTGGCGCCAGTCCGACGGCGGTTCCGCATTCCGGAACCGCGACAGATCGAAGCCTGAAGGAACGACATAATGCGCCCGGTCCGTGCCGACACCATGTTCGTGGCAGGCGCCGCGCATTCCTTCGCTGACATGTATGAATCCGTCGGTCATTCGTGCGGCCGCCCGTTCGAGCCTGAGATACACGGCCTTTTGAGCCGGTCCGACACCCAGGAAGGGCAGGATATGAACACCGTGAACGACGAGAGGAACACCGGCCGAGGCGGCGGCGAAGCGGCCGACGATGCCCGCCTTGGACTGGTGCGTATGCACCACGTCGGGGCGGATTTTCGCAAGGCTTCGCCTGATCTCGAGGACGGCACGCGAATCCTGTATTGGACTGAGATTCCGCACCAGGCTCGGCGCGGTGACAAGCCTTGCGCCCGGGGCGAGATCCCGCGCGAATTCCGGCAGCACGTCGCGGCCATGCATAAGAACCACGTCGTGCCCGGCGGCCACCTGACCGGCGGCCGTCAGCAGCGTGTTCTCCTCGGAACCCGCGCGAAGAAGGCGCGTGAGGATGTGGACTATTTTCATCCTGTCACCCCGCGCCATGGTGTTTCGTGCGCAATCAAGATCAACCTCCCGTCATCCGGAGAACGGCCGGCAGTGTCATGAGCATGATCCGGAGGTCCTCAAGGAACGACAGGCGCTTGGTGTAGCGCCGGTCAAGTTCGACCCGGTCCTCGTAGCTGATCGCGTTGCGGCCCGAGACCTGCCACAAGCCGGTCACGCCGGGGCGCACACTCATGTAGCTGTCGACGACATGCCGGTAGAGCGGCAGTTCATCCTTGGTGACGGGGCGCGGCCCGACGAGGCTCATGTCGCCCCGGATCACGTTCCAGATCTGCGGCAGTTCGTCGAGGCTCGTCTTCCGCAGGAACCGGCCGATGCGGGTGATGCGCGGATCGTTGCGCAGCTTGAAATCCTTTGCCCATTCCGCGGCCGCCGCGGGGTCTTCGCGCAGGATCTTGTTCAGGCGCGCCTCGGAATCGACGGCCATGGTGCGGATCTTGAAACATGGGAATACCCGGCCATTCAGCCCGACGCGGCGATGCGCGTAAATAGGCTTGCCGCCGTCGAGAGCGACGATTGCCGTCAGGATCGCGATGGCCGGCAGAACCAGGGGCAGGAGCAGAAGAGCGCAGACAATGTCGAAAACCCTCTTTCCCCATTGCGCATAAAGGGTGGCGATGGGGCGCCGGTCCAACCTTGGTGAGAATTTGCGGTTTCGGGTGGGGCCGTAAACTGCATTCGAAAACGCAGAAGAATTGCTGTTTCTGGATGCGTGTAACATGAAATAGTTCCTCCTGGCGCGGAAGCGCACTTCCAGCGGCAGCTCAATAGAGCTGTCTGCGATACAAAACGCATCGCCTGAATTTCAGGACTCAGAGAGAATGCGTCCGATTCCGAAATCCAATTCGGGTCGGCTTCAGTAGGGGTCGAAATACGTCGCGAATTTCCGACGCACGAAATTCCGGAGTGAAGTTGTATGGTCCGGAATTTAGGTTCTTCGGTTTGCGGAGTTCCGCCTTTCCCATTGATTAGGCAAACGGCGAAATCCCAAATCTCGAAGAGATCAAGCAATCTCTCAAGCAATAAGCATTTTAATTGACACTCATCATGGCGTGAGTCAATGATTCTGTCACGATATTGACGCAATGCCGACGTAATTTTGACATGATTTTGCCGCATTTCCGTTACAATCCGGCTTTGCCGAAGGCGCCCGGAAAGACGGCCCCGGACCTGCCGTAAAGGCACTTTCTGACGCAGGGCCGAGGCTGTTCAAGACGGTTCCCGGTCGCCAGCATACCGCGATTGAGATGACGCCGAGGACTGAGGAAATTTGTTACCCGCGAAGGCCACAACGGATTGTGGTCCTCGGCACAAGGAAGGCAAGATTTGGGTCGTAAGGCGATTTGTCTGACACAGCCCAGTCGGGAAGATTTAAGGGTTTGAGTTACTGATTTTTCCAGAGCGGGACGTTGATATGCCTAAAGCTCTTGTGACCGGCGCCGCCGGTTTTATCGGATTTCATCTCTGCCGCCGCCTGAGCGCAGAAGGTTTCGAGGTTGTTGGCCTGGACGCCATGACCGACTATTACGACGTTTCTTTGAAACAGGCGCGGCTCGACCTCCTGCAAGGCCCCGATTTCAGCTTCGTGCAGGGCAGGGTCGAGGAGCCGGGTCTTCTGATGCGGCTTTTCTCTGAACAGCGATTCGACCTGGTTTTCCACCTCGCCGCCCAGGCCGGGGTGCGCCATTCGATCGAGGTGCCGCGCGACTATCTCGACAGCAATATCGTGGGAAGCTTCGAATTGCTCGAAGCGGCCCGCGCCTACCCGCCGCGCCATTTGCTGCTGGCTTCGACGTCTTCGGCCTATGGCGCCAATACCGAAATGCCCTATCGCGAGACGATGCGGGCCGATCACCAGATGTCGTTCTATGCCGCGACCAAGAAGGCGACGGAAGCGATGGCGCATTCCTATGCGCATCTGTTTGCCCTGCCGACGACGATGTTCCGATTCTTTACCGTTTATGGCCCTTGGGGCCGGCCGGACATGGCCCTGTTCAAGTTCACCCGCGCCATCCTGAATGGCGACCCGATCGACGTTTACAATTTCGGCGACATGAAGCGCGACTTTACCTATATCGACAACCTTGTCGAAGCGCTGTGGCGGCTGGCCGGCCAGCCGCCCCCGCCCGACGGGAAAAGCGTCTGCGCCGAAGATAGCCTGTCGCCGGTGGCCCCCTGGCGGATCGTGAATATCGGCAATTCGCAACCGGTCCAGCTTACTGATTTTATCGCTGCGATCGAAGCCGCCACGGGACGATCCGCTGATCGCAATCTGATACCGATGCAGCCCGGTGACGTACCGGCGACCTGGGCCGACACCATGCTGCTGACGCGACTGGCCGGCCCGATCACGCCGATTCCGGTCGACAAAGGGGTCCAGTGCTTCGTCGACTGGTACCGGGAGTATTACGACTGCTAAGCGGCGCCATGACGGCGAGCCCGGTCAACCGGGGGGAAACCACCCGAGTGATTGGTCATATTTTGGTAAGTGGTAAGTCGTTCAAGTCATGGACCCCATTCAAGAACCGTGTACGGCGGGATCGGGTGCTTCTGACTTCAATTTCCACGACCTCCGCCGCACCTTCATGACGGTGCTGGCGGAACAGGGGATCGGCGATCCGGCTGTCGCGGACGCTTTGCTCAACCCCCGACAGTCTGCGACCCGCGTGGGAGTGTCCGCAGCATATAACCAAGCTGCGCTTTCGCCTCAGAAGATCCGCATGATGGAGGCCTGGGGCACATTGGTGGAAAATGCCCTTGAGCGGGGGAAATGGTCCTCAGAGGCTGACGTGGTGCCCCTGAGGAGCTAGTTGGGCGGATGTGTCTTATGCTCCTAGAGCTCTTGCCATTGTTTGTTGCATGGAGCGCCTGAGAGGCTGGCAGCAGCTGTCATCGGAATATGATCCGGCGGTTTCAACCCTACCACCTGCAACAAGATTTCAGACACGTCTGATTCGGTCTGAGCCTCCTGTTACGTTAGTTGAGACGATTGTCGAACCTCACGAACCCGACTCCCGGGGAGTAGTCGAAACGTTCGTGATAGACGACTTTGCGACCGGATTTTGCGATCCATTCATAACGCATGGAGTTGCGAACACCGCGATAGGTTCTGGCCGGGTCGAGGACCTGCAAGGTCAGCTGATAGGTCTTTTTACTGCGTCCGCTGTATTCCTGCATCGTGTAGTTGCGGCTTTGACCGGCGGACCACTGGCCTTGCGGCATGAAGGCGTCGCCGACAAATACCCGGTCTGGGCGACCCGGGCGGCGGTCAAAGACGCGGGCCAGCGCGGTCCCGTCCTCGCGCAGGGTGAAATACTGGGTCCGCTTGCCCTTCTTGTCGTGGTTGTCGCGAATGTAGATCGTCAGTTTCTCGCCGGTGACGGGATGCGGCCAGGAATAGGGGCCGTGAATGTGGCGGCTTTTGCTTCTCACGTCGATGCGGTTGCCGAACCGTGACCAGCGTTTGCCTGTCCACAGACCGAAACGGAGGTTTCTTGATCCCGCGGCCTCGGCCATGGTCGGTGGAAGGATAAGGCTTGCTCCGGTCGCAGCCATGACCAGTCCCAGGCCAAATTCTCGTCGTGTTGGGGAATGTTGCATTTTTATGATCCCTTGCGTTTCTTGAGTTGAAGTTGAGAAGTGTAGGCAGACATCTTCATGCTGCGTTGTCCGCGACGTCGACCGGTGGCGCGGGAAGGGCCAGCGTCGATCCAAGCTGGTCGAGAACCCTGCGCGACGAGGTCGCCAGAAGGCAGGTGGTGCCGTTCGCCTTGAAATGTTCCAGCAGCAGGGTGCACATCGACGCGTCCAGCCCGATTTCGTCGGCATCCACAAGCGCGAGCCGGGCTTTGGACAACAGGCCCCGCACCACGTGCAGGCGCGCCGTTTCGCTGGCGGTCAGGTTGCGGCGCCCTTCGGCCACTTTGCCGTCCAGTCCGCCGATCCGTGCGCACAGCCCATCCAGACCGGCGCGGGAAATCGCCTGCAGGATATCCGGGTCCGACGGCATGGGGTCGACCCCGATCATTGCATCGCGGCGCAGGCTTCCGCGCAGCATCGGAGCGGCGGGCCCGAGGTAGAGCACGCTGCCCGGCGCAGGTTCGGTCGGCTTCATGCCGAAGACGCGCGCGGACCCGCTTTCGGGAGCATCGAGACCCGCCGCCACCATCAGCAGGCGGCTCTTGCCGGCGCCGGGTGCGCCGATCACCGCTACCGTCTCGCCAAGGTCGATGCTGGCGCTCAGCTCACCGCCGTCATGCAGGCGGACAGCTTTGAGTTCGAGCGCGGGAGATTCCGGGTCGGGCTTCTTCGCGCCGCGACCGGAGCGCGTGGCGGCCATGCGGGGCGCGTTCAGGGCGCGGCGCAGGTTACCGGTCGCAACGATCCATGCCTGACGTTTGTCCGACACGCCAGCCAACTGGCGCAGCGGGCGCACGATCAACCCCAGTGCCGTCAGGGCTGCCGCGGTCTCGGGCAGGTCGATGCCGCGCAACATCGCGACCCACAGAACCAATGCCACGGTAAGGCCCGACGCGGCATCCGGGGCGGCGCGAACCAGCCCGGCCAGAAGGGCGCGTTTCCCCGCCGCCTGCGTCACCGCCGCGGAATGACCCGCCAGCGCCCGCCGTTCAATGCGCAGCCTGCCAAAACGGCGCAGCGCGATGCCCTGGGGCAGACGTTCCGCCAAATCCGACGCCATATGCGCCCGCCGCTTGCGAAGTGCGGCATGCGCCGCCCCGAGCGGCGCGCGCATGAGGATATAGAATAGCAGCGTGAAGAGAATCGGACCGAGGGTTGCGAGCGCCAGAACCGGCGCCAGCCAGTACAGCACGAGCAGCATCGCCGGGATGGTTACCGCCGCCGATACCAGTCGCGCGATGCCGCCCGAAACCCAGCTCTTGATCGCCGTCAGGTCCCCGACAAAGCGGAGCGACAGCGCACCGTTCCGCTTGCCCCGCATGGCACCGACAGGCATCCGGCTGATATGAAGGAAAAGGCGTTCGCGGACTGCGGCGGCGTATTTCTGGCCGACATGTTCGGCAAGAACCGCCTCGGCGGCCCGGAAACCAGCCAGCACGAGCGCCGATCCCGCAATGATCGTCAGGGCCGCGACCGGCAGGTCGCCCACCGGTGCGCGCAGCGCGCCGAACGCCGCGCTGACCCCCAATGCCGTCGCCCCGCCCGCCACGGCCTGTCCAAGCGCAAGCGCAACCAGCCCGGCCAATTGCAGGCCCCGCCCGTCAGCGGTGATGCGGGGAATGCGGCTCATGCGGCCAGACCGTGTCTGGTCTTTCTGCGCTGCCGGATCGTCTGGCTCAGGGCGCTGGCCGTGACCGGATCGGCAAGGGCTTCGCGAGACAGAACCGGCACATCGGACAATGCCGCAACCTCGGCCACGGCAAGCGGCGCCGAGGTGATCCGGCCCGTCACGGCCAGAGGCGTGATGCCGCGATCGGAAAGCCACGCCATGCCGGCCATGGCGGCGAGAGGCTCGGCGCACGCGAACAGGACACCGTCCAGACCCTGGGCAAAGGACTTGTCGTTCAACAGCTCGGCGGTTTCGACCTGTGTCACGCCGTCAGCCAGTTCAATCACTGCGACGTCACAGCCCTGTGCCGCGGCCTCGGACATCAGCAGATCATGGGCCGCCACGATGCGCGACACAGGTTGCCGATAGGACGAAGACATGCCTGCATCCGTGAAATCCAGCGCCATCGCCGCGCCGGCGTCGGTGTAGGCCTGCGTATCTCCGAATGATCCGGTGCCGGTCAGTTTGACCCCTACCGTCCGCAGCCCCATCAGCGAGAACCCCCGCAGAAGCCACGCCGTCGCATCTGTCTTGCCCGCGTTCATGCCGCTGCCGACCACGGCCAGAACCAGGTCGGGGCGGGAGGGGTTCTGGTGAGGGGGCAGGGCGTGATCAGCCACGGATATGACCGCGCCGGCGCCGTCGATAAGCAGCCCCAAAGGCCGCAGGCGCGTGGGGGTCGACACCCGCGCGTTGCGCGCGATCATGGTGCCGAGCACACCGCCCGATGCCAGCATGTCGCTGCCTCCGGCCTGCAATTCGGCGTGACCTTCGAACTGGTCCATTGCGAAACGGTCTCCGCAGGCCAGAACGACGAAATCGCCCGGAAACAGGGTCGAACGACGCCCCTCACGCGTCTGAAGGCGCTTGTGGCTTCCAATTGAAACGACTTCGGCCAGAACCAGATCCCCGCTGCGGGCGCGGTCCAGCGCAGGCGACAGCCCCGCGACCCGTTCCGACGGCACGCGCCGTGTCGTGAAGGCCCATTTCGCGGCTGTTGTCAGGTGGGTGAAACATTTTGCCTGTTGGGTCATGCGATCCGCCTTTCGGGATTGTTCTGCTCCACCGCGTTCAGGAAGTCCGCATCGAGCCCGCCTTTGGTGACGCAATCTGCCACACTATGGCCGCAGCCGGGCAGGACCGCGAAGTTGATGTCTGGTTTGATGCGATGCGTGAGCGCAGCATCGCGCAGGGCGCCGGCCCAGAGTGTGGCGCGGGTGACCCGGTCCTGCCCCTGTCGGGCGTCCAGTTCAGGATCGCGGCGAGTGTTGGAATCCGGTATGTTGTCCAACGCCCCGACCCTCACGACGATTTGCCGATCAAGAAAGGCAGGCAGGTTCGCCGACAACCAGAACTGGAACAGCGGTTGCCTCCGTGTCGCCCCCATACCCATCGGCCACCGCGCGGTTTCGGGGAAGGTCCACCATCCGGCAGAGGACAGGCAAAGCCGCCCGACCCGGTCCGGGTAGAGCCAAGCAAAGCGATGGGCGAACTGTGCGCCGCCGGAGAACCCGGCCAGGTCAGGGATCCCCGGCGGGATGATCCCGTCCTTTTTTAGGCTGCCCAGAAGCCGCAGCAGCGCGAGGTCTGCCCGGTTCTTGCAATAGGCCAGTTGGAAGCGCGGCCAGTTCGGTTTGTCGAAATGCGGGGCAATAACCGTTCGCCCGGTTCTTGCAGCCATGGGCGCCAGTAGTCTGGCCATACCTTCTGCGTCGCGCGAAATCCCATGCACGGCCACCAATGGTCGCTCCGGTGCTGGGTTTTTAGGTTCGACGATCCAAGCGGCGGGGATAGAGCCTCCAAGAGCAGGGCGGAAACTGATTTGTGCGTCGTTCACGAGAGGCGCACCTCTTTCGGACACGCATGCCTGAGGCGGAAAGAAGCGGCGAAACGCTGCTTCCAGATCGGCGGTTGGCCGAATTGTGCCGTAGTACGGCTCGAAAACTTCATGTTTGTCTCCTGGTTTCGGGGGGGCACCCCCTATCAATGTTCGTTACGAGTGCTGATAATGTTCCGGAAACCTGACAAGAAGCTGATAGCTCGAAAACTAACGGCGGTAGGCCGAAATATGCCGAAAATCTGATGTGAAGCTGACAGGTTGAAAACTAATGACGGTAAGCTGAAATATACCGGAATACGTTTCAAACGCTTCTTGGCGGTCTCCTTGTTTCGAAGGAGGGGGGATGCCTATCAATTCGTCTTGCTGGCGGTAATAGTATGCCGGGAATCTGACCAAAAGGTGCCGGGTTGAAAATTTCAACTTCAGCTTCCTGTTCGAAAGTCCGGCGACGGCTTGGGTGAGCGAATACTAGGCGCACAATCTGGAGCGTTCTTCATCATTCGTTGCGCCGAGCGCCTGAGAGGCTGGCAGCAGCTGCCATCTGGTCTGGATAGAAGGCCACTACCGAAAGTGAGCCTGAGCACCAACTGCATGAAGCCCTGCGGATTGAGGGGAGGATAACTTGGTGTTGAGGTGAAGGACGACCGAAGCTCCACGCGAGAGATTTTCGGCAGGGAGGGCATAGTGACCATTGGTTTCGAGAAGCCAGAGCGTAGTACAGATTGGACGACTGTTGCGTTGGAGACTTTGTCCGCCTTGATAAAGGGATGGTCCGTAGTCACGGCTACTACAACCGCTCCGGCAGCGCTCAAGGCCATCCCCGGCGTCTATTCTAATTATACCAAGCTCTCCAAAGCGCTGAAGGGCAGCGAGAGTAGCTCTCCCGAGAACCTCGCGTGGAAATGGCTTTATCTTAAAGCCATGTCTCCACCTTCAGCTTGCCCGCCTCTTTGATCAGCTTGTCGGTCTCCTCCCGGTCACGGGCGATCTTGGCTAGTACCCTTTCGAGTTCTGCTTGGTCCATGTGTCAGCCTCTGGCTTCGAGCCGGTCGAGGCGTTGCTTGATGTTGGACAGTCGCGCCTCGTACTCCTGTGCCTGCTCCTGCATGGCCAAGTCCATGGACGCTTCGACTTTTTGGAGGTGTCGGTCGAGCGTCTTGCCCATGCTGTCGAGGGTTTCGCCCATGACCTCTCGCACGTCCGCCATGTGATCCCGCAGGATACCCCGCAGTTCGTTCATGTCACATAAACATTTTTGCGAGGGCTGCACCTGCGCCCATCAACCCTGCGGCCACGATGAACGGGTAGTAGCGGTGTTCCGTGTTGATCTTCATGGTCTCGGCCATGAGCTTGGCGATCGCCTCGTCAACCATGTGCGTTTGCTGTTTGTTCATACCGCTCACCCTCGGTCTCTCTCCTGTTAATGTGGGCCTCTTGCGAGGCCCGGTCAAGTTTGGCTCCCGTCATGCCGCATACCGGTCCTCCTCCACCTTCTCGGCCTGTCCCAGACCGCGAGGCCCTCCAGAAGCGGCTGTACGCTTGTTGTACGGGCGCGGAGGAAGCGGCGGGCGATCTGTTCGGGGGTGGCCTCGCCCATCTTGCCCAGCGCCATACGGACGGTTGATCTTAAGATAACACAGGCGGGTTTCGCTGGATTTCTCCGAGTTTCGCTGACCTGACAAAAATGAATTGAAAACAATGATTTACGTTGACCGTCTTTGCGCCGGTGACTCATGAATAACGCCAGAATTCGCCGTCACTTGCTTCCGTATAGCTTCCGGAAGCAGACCGGAAGCAAAGGATGTTCTGGCAATGTTCAAGCTGACCAAGCGCACCGTTGACGGGCTGGACCCTCGCGAAAAGGACTATCTCGTCTGGGATGCCGACATGCGCGGTTTCGGCCTGCGGGTCTATCCGTCCGGCAAGAAGGCCTATCTGGTGCAGTACCGTTCCGGGCGGCGCACCCGGCGCTTCACAATCGGCCAGTATGGCGTTCTGACCGCCGAGGAAGCGCGCAAGCGGGCGCGGCAGCTTCTGGGCGAGGTGGCGCATGGTGGCGACCCGTCCGGCGACAAGCAAAACCGGCTGCACGCGCCCACGATCGCGGGCCTCTGCGACCGCTTTCTGGAAGAATACGTGGATCAGCACTGCAAGCCGACAACCGCGCGCGACTATCGAAGTATCATCCGCCGCCTGATCCGGCCTCGTCTTGGTCCCCTGCCGATTGCCGAGGTCACCCGCGCCGACGTGGTGGCGTTTCATCACGGGTTGCGAGAAACGCCGTATCAGGCCAACCGCGCCGCCGCGATGCTGTCCAAGCTCTTCAACCTGGCCGAGGATTGGGGCTTGCGTCAGGCCGGGTCGAACCCCGCCCGCCGGATCAAGAAATTCCGCGAAGAGGAAAAGAAGCGTTATCTGTCCGACGAGGAACAGACCCGCTTGGGGAATGTGCTACTGGAGGCTTTGGACGAGGGAAGCGAGACGATCTACGCCGTCTCGGCCATTCTGTTGCTGCCCTATACAGGCTGCCGCCTGAATGAAATCCTCACCCTGAAATGGTCCTATGTGACGACGCATCATCTGGAATTGCCTGACAGCAAGACCGGGCGGCGGCGCATTCCGCTGCCCCGTGAAGGCTATGACATTATCCAAAGCCTGCCGCGCCAGCCTAAAAATCCCTATGTGATTCTGGGCGAGTCGGAGGAAGGCCCATTGGTGAACCTGCAAAAGCCTTGGCGGCGCATCCGCAAACGGGCGGGCATTCCTGACGTTCGCATCCACGATCTTCGCCACACCTATGCATCCGTCGCCATGAAGGACGGCATCGACCCGTTTACGCTCAAGGAAATCATGGGGCACAAGAACCTGACGACGACGTTGCGCTATGCCCACCTCGCAGACGAGGCGGTGCAGCGCGCGGCGGGATCGGTGGCGGCGAGGTTGGCCGGTGCGATTGGGCGGCGTCCGAGTGATCGGAATGGGCTTCGCGTCGTGAAGTGATTTTTCCCGCAGCCTCATAAGCTTTTGAAATTTCGTTGCAAATGCTCTCGCTTTACGCTCGAGTCCCCTCATGACCAATGAATACGAACACTCACACCAATCATTTGAAGAGTTCTACGGGTGGGATCCTGCCAAATCCTTTATCAAGCTGCCACAAGAGTTGCTTGAAAGCCTGTATGAAATTTTGAGTGCGGACATCGACTTTGAGAAATTTTCACTTCGGATTCGAGAGTTGGCGACACGTTACAGAGTACGGAAGAGACACCCGCCGGCCTCGTTGACCCGTGAAGAACGCGACAAGCTTTCAGCGTTAGGAAACAGCCTAGAGAAATCCCTGAAGCTATATTTCGCGCTACCCAAAACAGCTGCGGAAACACTCGACAGCAACTTGAACTTACTTGAAGTGAGCGAGCACGTTCTAAATATTGATTTCCGCAATGCAAATAGTCGGCCTGCACTTGAAAGCCATAGTTTCAGTGAGCGCCTCGAAACACTCAAGCAAATTGTTCGAAACGCTCAAGATAGCAAACCAGTGGCAAAGGGCCGCCCTTCAACCAACGGCGCTCTGACAGAACTGATCCTCGAACTCGGCGCGATGTTCGAGATGGAAGCGCGCGAAGACGTGGGAAAGCTTTGCTACTACGACGGCTCGACAGGAGAATACACGGGCCGTTTTTTTTTCTTTGTGGACATGTTGTTGACCGAGAGCGAACTTAGCAGCCCATATAGCAATGTCGCACTCGGCAAGACAATTCAACGCGCGTTCAGCCAAGAAAATAAGAGCTAGGACAAATAGCGCGGAAAAAGCCCCGACTTAAGTCCTTTGTTCCTGAACAGCACAAACGCCACTCTACTCATGGATGTTTCAACAACCGTGAGATTAACATGACTAATCAAGCACCAACTTTTTCCTCCGACCCGAACTCCCTCGTGAATGAACGCGAGGCAGCGTCTATTCTTTGCTATTCGGTGCGCGCGCTTCAGAACTGGCGGCACCGTGGGGGCGGACCCCGCTTCGTCAAAGTGTCGTCCAGGTCGGTTCGCTATCGCCGCGCCGACCTTCTGAAATGGATCGAAGAGCGCACCGTCGCGCATACGTCGCAAGCCATCTGACAATCAGTTTTGCCCCCGATGGGTTGGTAGCGCTTCGGGGGATTTTGGGGCCGGAAGGCTCTTTAAAGGGCGCGAGGTAAAAGCACCCCGCGCCCTTTCTTTGTCTGCCACCAACCTCAACCTTTGAAAGGAAACGCCTTGAGCAACCAACCAGCCTACAAGGTCAAACTCGGACTGATCACCGCGACAGTCTGGAAGAATGACGGTTTCTATTCCGTCGATATCGCCCGCTCCTACAAGAACGGCGAAGGCAACTGGATGAGCACGTCCAGCTATTCCCACTCGGACCTTCTCAATGTGGCGAAATGCGCCGAGCGGGCGGAAATCTGGATCAGCCGTCAACTGAATGGAGCGAAGTGACATGCAGATGGAATCCCAATTCCGGCCCCAAAACCTTCGCTGCCCCGCCGGAGGCGCAAATAGCAGCCAACAGGACCAGAGAGGGGTGATAGTAGCACCCCCTCTGGAAATACAGATCAACCGGAGTCCTATCAGGTCTTGCACACCGGGTTCGATACGCTGGCGATTGCCGTGAAAACCATGCTTCCCCCGGACCTGTTAGAATATCTGGAAGAGCAAAAGCAGATTGAGGAACAGGAACAGCGCGAAGTGCTGATCGATTGGAACGGCGTGCAACTGCACCTGAAAGGGCATGGCGGCAGCGGTTACCGTTTCATTACCAGCGGCGGGCCGATGGGGGCGAACTGGGCTTTCAAGAAACCAAATGCGAAAGACCCGTGGGGCGTGCGGGTTTCCTTCGGTGCAACCTTCCTTGCGACGCTTGGGCTGGGCGCTGCACGGGCGCACCTGGACAAGGTTCTGGAACGTCTCGGAATGCGGACCAACGCAGACGATATCAGCATTTCTCGCGTCGACATCTGTACCGATATTCTCTCGCCCGATTTCGAGCTGTCGCCGGAAGCGTTCGTCATGCATTCCAGCGCGAACCGCCGGGACTACGTGTCGGGCTTCGACGCGTCGGTGAATGGCAAATCCGGGCGGGTGACGTCGGTGACCATCGGCAGCACACGCGCGCGTCAGGTCATTATCTATGACAAGCGGCTGGAGGTGATCCAGAAACAGAAATCTCATTGGTGGGCGATCTGGAACAAGACCCTAGAAGCGCGGGGAATTCCGCCCCTGAACCCGAAGGATAGTTCTGCAAAGGTCTGGCGAGTGAAGTTCCGTGCCGGAAAGGACCTGTTGAGAGATACTTGGAATATCCGCACATGGGCGGATTTGTTTGCCCGTTTCGGCGACCTTTGCGCGCAAACCGGCCAGGTTGTCCGCTATACCGATCCGGTGGTGAGCGACAGAAACCGGGCGCGTTGGCCGAACCATCCGCTATGGGAAATCGCCTGTGCCGAAATCGGGTCGGAACTCATCGAAATGCGGGAGGGCGAAGATTCGAACCCGGTCAAGGCGGTCATTCGTCAGCAGCATATCTCGACCCTGCTGAAGAACATACGGGGCAGCACAGTGACGCTGGCCGCGCTGGAAGGTGTGGAATTCGACGCATTGTCGGACTTTTTCGTACAAACCGGGAAAAAGCTTGCGAAAGACGTACAGGGTGAGCCTGAGCACTTGGCGAAAATGCTCGTGAATGCTGGTGAAAAGTACACGTTTGTACAGTAAAATAAGAAGAAATATACGGAATAAAGCGGAAAATTCCGGAACCGAAAAATACCTGAAGATATCACTTTTTCGCGGTTTTTCGTGGAAATTCACCCCGTGAGAAATCGCGATTTTCACACATATTCAGTTAGAAATGGCTAGTTTTGTGTTTGAAAAAGCCGAAGTTGGCTCGACGCAATCGGCAAAAAACAGCCCTTCGTCCGTCTTGCAGCGAATGACCGCTCCCAGCCCATAGCGGACATGGCTGATCGGCTAGAGTGAGCGGCAAGCGGCCATTCGCTGCCTTCCGACACAATAACCACGGGGCCGTGTCCATAATGGCATCAGGAAACCGTTTACGTTACATTGAGCACGACGATCCCAGTCTTTTGACCTTTTTCCACGTATTGAAAGGCTTCGACGATATCGTCCAGGGGATAGCGCCGGTCAAACACGCCCTGAAACTGCCCTGTCGTCATCAGTTTGGCAAGGTGTCGAACAAACCCCGGTGCATCCTTGGGGAACGGAATCTGAACGCGTTTGCTTCCGGTAAGCCCAAACCATGCGCTGAGCAGAATGTTGGACCAGCCAGGGCCGAGATCGGTGGCCGCAAATATCCCGTCGGCCTTCAGCAGCGGTCGGCAATGGAAGAAAGAGGTCTTGCCAACGGCATCAAAAACGACGTCGAATTTTTCTCTGATCGCGGTGAAGTCCTCTGCCTCATAGTTCACGACACGGTCCGCTCCGAGGCGTTTCGACAAGGCAACGTGCCGGGTTCCGACGACCGCCACCACATACGCGCCCCTGGCCTTGGCAAGTTGAACCGCAGCAGTTCCAATTGCCCCGGAAGCCCCATAAACCAAACATCGCATACCCTCTGACAACAGTTTTGCGGTCCCTTCGGCGTACCAGGCACCTTCGCCAACTACAGTCTGATGAAATGGTAGGTCTCCGGGAATGCGTGCAATGGCTCCTTTTGCAGGAACGCAAAGATACTCCGCATGGCCGCCGAACGTATCCGGCGATAGACCGAAGACTCTATCTCCGATGTCGAAATCGGATACATCTTCGCCGAGCAGGTCGACAATGCCCGCAAAGTCCATACCCAACGTTTTTATTTTGGGTCGGAACGTGCCTGTCATCGCTCGCGCGAAGAATGGATGCGCCCGCAGAGTGGCCGTGTCGGTCCGACCAACCGTTGAGGCGTGTATCTTCACCCGAACCTCGCCCTTCTCTGGCAGCGGACGAGGTAGCCTGCCTAGCTTTAACACCTCAGGCGGACCGTAGCGGTCCGTCACTGCCGCCTTCATATCTTCGATTGCATCCATATTTTCAGAATACCATACGGTTGCCTTGTTGTGCGATCGCTTTCGGTGTTCAAGAGTTTGCTGTATCTATCGATGTTCTTTGTGGAATGATGATCCGCTTTGGGCTTATAACTGTCGTTCGCTACACATTGCGCCAATGTCGGCTTTCCGGAAGCCGCAAGGACTTTGCAAAGTCGGCTTCCTGCGCAAAGCTGCCGTTCGGGCAGGCCGCAGCGAAAGCCGAATTTCCCAACTACGCGGACAATGGGCTGCTCACGGCCCACACCCGAACTTTGGCTGTCTTGCAACCAAGGTCGGCTTTGAATAGTTCAGTCGCTTTCAGTCAAAGCGCCGCACCGAGCACGCCCTTACAAGTGTGTTTTGTGGGGTTTAGGATGTGGCTGCTGCCCGCGCCTTGCTTAGAACGCCCGAAGCGAGAAAGACGCCGACAGCCACCAGGGCGACGCCGACGACCTTGAGCGGTGTAACGCTTTCGCCCAGGAAAGCCACGCCGCCCAGCAAGGCAAGGATAGGGGTCAGTGCGCCAAAGGCGGCAGCTTCGGCGGCACCGAGAATCTGCACCGCGTAGCCGAACAGGAACATTGCCAGAATGCCAATGACGAAACTCTGAAGCACGATCATGACTGCAATGTCGCCCAGGCTGGACGTGGTGAAGGTAACGTTGCCAGTCGCGAACAAGAATGGCGTAAAAAGCAGGGCGCCCCAGAATAACCCGATGACAAGCCCATGCAAGGGGCTGAGCCCGCTTTGGCGGAAAATGACGGAATAGACTGCCCAAAGTCCCGACCCTGACAGAAACATCAGGTGCCCCTTCCATGCCCCGTCGTCCGCCCCTGCGAGGATCTGCCACAGGCTTACGACCATTGCGCCCGTCAGGATCAGCGCCAGCCCAAACCGGCGACGCGGGCCGGGGATTTCTCCGATCAGTGCATAGGCCGCCAGTGCGGTCCAGAATGGCAGCATGCCGGGTGCTAGCGCCCCGCCATCAGATGCGGGCGCATAAGACAGCCCCTTGGACACCACGAAGGGAAAGACAGCGCTGGCGCCAAGCATGAGCATCGCTGCGCGTGGCCAGGACTGACCGCGCGGCAAGACACCCAAACGCCACATGACCGGAGCCATGACGAGGGCTCCGGGGATGAGGCGCAGTACGAGAACCTCTTCGACCGTGAAGCTGCCCCGCACGGCGAAACGGGTGACCAACAGGAACGCCGCCCAGATCGTCACGGTGGCAAGCGCTGCCACCAGTCCAAGTGCCCGCGTATTGGGGAGGTTCATCTGTACGGCCTTCCAAGAGTTGATAACCGCGCGACTAAACGCCATTTCGTGGGGGCATGCTAGCCGAAAGCTGATGCTCGGTGGTTCATGTGAAACTGCCCCAGCCGATGGGGCCGTCCGCGAATCTTATTGTGCGTGGGTTCTGAGCCGTCCAAGACAGGCCCTATACACGTGTGGCAAAACCACAACGCCGAACCAGGTCAATCTTTTCATTTCGGTTGCTTCCGTAGTGCTTCCGGCAATCCGGAACGCGCGAACCGCGCCCGAAGGCGCGGCGCGTAATCCATTGATATTTCAGGATTAAGTGGTGAGCCGTGCAGGATTCGAACCTGCGACCCACTGATTAAAAGTCAGTTGCTCTACCAACTGAGCTAACGGCCCACTGTGGAGGCAGCTTCTAGAAACTGCGGGCAGGAGGGTCAACCCTAAAATCTTCATTTCCGGCAATGTTTTCTCATTTCCTTAGTTTTGCCTTGAAAAACAAGGGAATCTGTTCGGCGTGGCGGTCAGGCCTGCCGGCAGGGCAGGATATGGAATCCATCCTTGTCGCCGGACCATGCCGGGGTTGCGCCGGGCGGTACTGGAAAGCGGGGGGAATCAGGCGTATATGGGCGCGATGGAAAACAGCGCGGATACCCCTTTGCCCTTCATGAAGATGCACGGGCTTGGCAACGACTTTGTCGTCGTCGATGCGCGCGCGCATGCTGTCGACCTGCCGCCCGAGCTGGTGATCGCCATCGCCGACCGGCACAAGGGGGTCGGCTACGATCAGCTGGCGGTGATCGAACGGGGCGCGGGCGACGCGCATCTGGTGTTCTACAATTCGGACGGATCGACCTCGGCCGCCTGCGGCAACGCCACCCGCTGCATCGCGCGCCACCTGATGGAGGAGACCGGCAAGCGCGAACTGCACCTGACCACCGATCGCGGCGATCTCTACGCTGTGGATGCGGGAAACGGGCTGACCTCGGTCAACATGGGGCAGCCGCAGCTTGCGTGGGATGAAATCCCGCTGGCACGCGACATCGACACGCTGGAACTGCCGATCGAGGGCACGCCCACCGCTACCGGCATGGGCAACCCGCATTGCACTTTCTTCGTGGAGGATGCCGAGGCTGTCGATCTGCAAACCCGCGGGGCGGAGATCGAACATCATCCGCTTTACCCCGAACGCACCAATGTGCAGTTCGCGTCGCTGATCGGGCCGGATCACCTGCGCATGCGGGTCTGGGAGCGCGGCGTCGGGGTGACACTGGCCTCGGGTTCCTCCTCCTGCGCCACGGCAGTCGCCGCGGCACGCCGGGGCCTGACCGGGCGCTCGGTGCGGATCGATCTGGATGGCGGCAGTCTGCAAATCGACTGGAAAGATGACGGCGTCTGGATGACCGGCGAAACCATGCACGTGTTCACCGCCCATCTGACCCCCGGCTTCATCGCCTCGGTGAAGGAGCAGGTCCAGTGACCGCCAAGCCCCCCGTTTTCGCCACGCTCGGCTGCCGGCTCAACGCCTATGAAACCGAAGCGATGAAGGACCTGGCCCAGCAGGCCGGGGTCGAAGGCGCCGTGGTAGTCAATACCTGCGCCGTCACCGCCGAAGCGGTGCGCAAGGCGCGGCAGGAGATTCGCAAACTGCGGCGCGACAATCCCGATGCAAGGCTGATCGTCACCGGCTGCGCCGCCCAGACCGAACCGGAAACCTTCGCCAAGATGGACGAGGTCGACCTGGTCATCGGCAATTCGGAAAAGATGCAGCCGGAAACCTGGGCCAATATGGGCCCCGATTTCATCGGCACCACCGAAAAGGTGCAGGTCGACGATATCATGAGCGTCACCGAAACCGCCGGTCACCTGATCGACGGCTTCGGCACCCGGTCGCGCGCCTATGTGCAGGTGCAGAACGGTTGCGATCACCGCTGCACCTTCTGCATCATCCCTTACGGCCGGGGCAATTCGCGATCCGTCCCCGCAGGCGTGGTGGTCGATCAGATCAAGCGGCTGGTCGACAAGGGCTATAACGAGGTGGTGCTGACCGGGGTCGACCTGACCTCCTGGGGTGCTGACCTGCCTGCCGGGCCGAAACTGGGCGATCTGGTGATGCGCATCCTGAAACTGGTGCCCGACCTGCCGCGGCTGCGCATTTCATCCATCGATTCGATCGAGGTGGACGAAAACCTGATGCAGGCCATCGCCACCGAACCGCGCCTGATGCCGCATCTGCACCTGTCGTTGCAGCATGGCGACGACCTGATCCTGAAACGGATGAAGCGCCGCCACCTGCGCGACGACGCGATCCGCTTCGCCGAGGAGGCGCGCAGGCTGCGCCCCGACATGACCTTTGGCGCCGATATCATCGCCGGGTTTCCGACCGAAACCGATGCGCATTTCGAAAACTCGCTGAAGCTGGTCACCGAATGCGACCTGACCTGGCTGCACGTCTTCCCCTATTCGAAGCGCGAAGGCACGCCTGCGGCCAAAATCCCGAACCAGGTCGACGGCAATGTCATCAAGGCCCGCGCCGCCCGGCTGCGCGAAGCGGGTGCGGCGCAGGTGGCCAGGCACCTGGCGGATCAGGTGGGCCGACCCCACCGCATCCTGATGGAAAACCCCCACATGGGGCGCACCGAACAGTTCACCGAGGTCACGTTCGCCACCGCGCAGACCGAAGGCGCGATCGTCGAGGCGCGGATTTCCGGCATCTCGGGCACGCAACTGACCGCATAACCCTTGCCTTGGGTGGTCATCTGCGGGACCGTGCCGCCGAACCAGACAACAGAGGGGCCGCCATGCATCCCAATCCCACCTATCGCAAGGTGCCGCGCCAGCAGAACCTTGAATTCGCACGGGAAACTGGTTTCGGTATCCTCGCCGTCACCGATCAGGACGGCGCGCCGCTCATGTCGCATATCCCGTTCCTGATCGAGGGCGACGACCTGCTGTTTCACCTCGTTCGCTCCAACCCGATCGCGGCGCGGTTGAAATCGGCCCAACCGGTGAAAATCGCCATTTCCGGCCCGCATGGCTATGTCTCGCCTGACTGGTACGGGATCGAAGACCAGGTGCCGACCTGGAATTACGTTGCGGTACACGTGTCAGGCCCGGCGGAATTGTTGCCGCAATCCGAACTGCGGCCGCTGCTTGACCGTCTGTCGGACCGGTTCGAGGCCGATCTTGCGCCGAAACGGATCTGGAAAAGCGACAAGATGCCGTCCGAGGCGATGGAGCGACTTATGCGGATGATCGTCCCGGCGCGGCTGCGGATCGAAGATGTCGACGGAACCTGGAAACTGGCCCAGAACAAGCCGGAGGAAGCGCGCCTTGCCGCCGCTGCGGCTATGGAAGCAACGGGTTTCGGCAGCGAGGTTGCCGCGCTGGTGGCCCTGATGCGGAATCTGCCGCCACAGCAGTGATGGACAGCCCCGTTCGCGATGGTAAGCTCGCCCCGAACTAGAGGGAGAGAGCACAATGAAACTCGTCTATTCGCCCGCGTCGCCGTTTGTCCGCAAGGTCGAGGTGGTGCTGCGCGAAACCGGACAGCTCGACGATGTCGAACTGTTGCCGGTGAAGACCACGGCGGTATCGACGCCGGTCGAACTGCAATCGGTCAATCCGCTGGGCAAGATCCCGGCGCTGATCCGCGGCGACGGGCCGGCGCTGTATGACAGCCGGGTGATCTGCCAGTTCCTGAATGACCGTGCGGGCGGTGGGCTCTATCCGGATGCCAGCCGCTGGGAGGTGATGACGCTGGAGGCCACCGCCGACGGCATCCTCGATGCTGCCGTCCTGATGGTCTACGAAAGCAGGGTGCGACCGCCGCACATGGTGTTCGAGGACTGGGTCGAGGCGCAATGGCAAAAGGCATCGCGCGGGGTCAAGGCGGTCAACGACCGCTGGATGAGCCACCTGACCGGGCCGCTGAACATCGGCCAGATCGCCATCGGTTGCGCGCTCGGATATCTGGATTTCCGCCATGCCGACCGCAACTGGCGCAAGGGCAACGACGCGCTGGACGACTGGTTCGCGGTGTTCAACAGCCGCGACAGCATGAAGGCGACTCAGCCCAGCGACTGACGCTGCCTGCTTTTTCTTGGTGAAAATACCCCGGGGTGAATGCGCGCCCCTGGCGCGCAGAGGGGCTGCGCCCCTTTATCCCCGAGACGTCAGGCCAAGGGCCTGCGACGAGGCAGACAGGCGCGCGCCGGCGGCACGCACCTCTTTTCAGGTCCCGCTCAGAACGCGAAGCTCACACCGACATTCAGCGCGTTGGTGATGATCCGCGTATGCAGGTCGCCGCCGCCGGTCAGGTCCACATCGTTGTCCGAAATGGTGAACTGGTATTCCCCGAACAGCCCCCAGCGGTCGTTCAGCTGGTAACTGGCGCCCGCGGTCAGTCGCGCGGCCGGGCCGGTATACTGATACTCATAGGTATGCTGGCCGCCGGCCGGGGTGATGTCGACATGCGGAACCGCGATGCCGACGCCAGCGCCGACATAGGGGGTGAACTTGTCCCATTTTCCGGGCCAGCGCTTCATGTAGTTCACGGTCAGGATGTTGTGGCCGTCGGTGAATTCCAGCCGGGTGAATTCCGGCGACATGTCCGACCCGGCATAAGCCTTGTCATGGCTCAACTCGACCCCCCAGCCCCAGTTGCCGCCTTGCCAGAAGGTGACGCGGGCACCGTAATAGGGCGGCATGGTGAAGGATTTGCCGTCCCAGCCGATCGATTTGCTGAACGACCCGGGATAGGTCACTCCCGCGGGCAGCGTGCCGGTGACGCGGCTGTGCGGCGACGTCTGCCAGCCGCCGTAAAGGCTGATCTGGGTTTCCGCACTCACGGCACCCGCCGTGCAAAGGATCAGGGCCGAGGTGGTTGAAAGAAGGCGTGACATTGGGGTTTCCTTCAGGAAAAGGGCAGCGTTTCTGTGCCGCAGCATAGACCTTGAAACAGTGCTGCTCAACCGCGACAGATAGGCATCTGTTGCAACCGTGCAACCCCTCCGGAACATTGTCTGCTGGACTGAGCGGGAATCCCCCGCTAAATAGCGCCTCGGAAAGGCTGCACATTTTGCGGCCCCAACCGATATTGGCCAGGTCTGGCCGAAAAATGGAGAGAACCTCGTGTCCCACGCAGAAGATCACGAAGGCACCCGCAGGGACTTCCTGTACTACGCCACCGCTGGTGCCGGTGCCGTCGCCACAGGTGCCGCTGTCTGGCCGCTTGTCAATCAGATGAACCCCTCCGCCGACGTGAAGGCGCTGGCCTCGATTCGTGTTGACGTTTCAGGCGTTGAGACGGGCACCCAGCTGACCGTTAAATGGCTGGGTAAGCCGGTTTTCATCCGTCGCCGTACCGAGGAAGAAATCGCCGCCGCGCGTTCGGTGGACCTGGGCGACCTGATCGACCCGAAATCGGAAAACGCCAACAAGCCCGACGCCGACGCGTCGGACGAGAACCGTTCGCTGGACGAAGCCGGCGAATGGCTGGTGATGATCGGGGTCTGCACCCACCTGGGCTGCGTGCCGATCGGCAACGGATCGGGTGATTTCGGTGGTTGGTTCTGCCCGTGCCACGGGTCGCACTACGATGCCGCCGGTCGTATCCGCAAAGGTCCCGCGCCGCGGAACCTGGATGTGCCCATCGCCGTCTTCGAAGACGAAACCACGATCAAGCTGGGTTAAGGGAGCGTAGCATGTCCGGAATTCCTCACGACCATTACGAACCGAAAACCGGCGCGGAAAAGTGGCTGCACGGCCGCCTTCCGATCGTCGGTTTGCTTTATGACACCCTGATGATCCCCACGCCGAAGAACCTGAACTGGTGGTGGATCTGGGGCATCGTCCTGGCCTTCTGCCTGGTGCTGCAGATCGTCACCGGCATCGTGCTGGTGATGCATTACACGCCGCATGTGGACCTGGCCTTCGCCAGCGTCGAACACATCATGCGCGACGTGAACGGCGGCTTCATGCTGCGCTACCTGCATGCCAACGGCGCCTCGCTGTTCTTCTTCGCGGTCTATATCCACATCTTCCGCGGCCTGTTCTACGGTTCCTACAAGGCGCCGCGCGAAATCACTTGGATCGTCGGCATGATCATCTACCTGCTGATGATGGCGACCGGCTTCATGGGCTACGTTCTGCCCTGGGGTCAGATGTCGTTCTGGGGTGCAACCGTGATCACCGGCCTGTTTGGCGCGATCCCGTTCATCGGTGAATCGCTGCAGACCTGGCTGCTGGGTGGGCCTGCCGTGGACAACGCAACGCTGAACCGCTTCTTCTCGCTGCACTACCTGCTGCCCTTCGTGATTGCCGGTCTTGTGATCGTGCATATCTGGGCGTTCCACACCACCGGCAACAACAACCCGACCGGTGTTGAAGTGCGTCGCGGTTCGAAAGAGGAAGCCGAAAAAGACACCCTGCCGTTCTGGCCCTATTTCGTGATCAAGGACGTGTTCGCGCTGGCGGTCATTCTGGCGGTGTTCTTCGCCATCGTCGGCTTCATGCCGAACTTCCTGGGCCACCCCGATAACTACATCGAGGCCAACCCGCTGGCGACGCCCGCGCATATCGTTCCGGAATGGTACTTCCTGCCCTTCTACGCGATCCTGCGCGCCTTTACCGGCGATGTCTGGGTGGTGATGGCGGCAAGCTGGATCACCGGCGGCATCATCGACGCCAAGTTCTTCGGCGTGCTGGCGATGTTCGGCGCGATCCTGGTGATGGCGCTGGTGCCGTGGCTGGATACCAGCCGGGTGCGTTCGGGCCGGTTCCGGCCGATGTTCAAGTGGTGGTTCTACCTCCTGGTGCTGGATTTCGTCGTCCTGATGTGGGCCGGCGCGATGCCCGCCGAACCGCCCTATTCGACCATCTCTCTGATCGGCGCCACCTACTGGTTCGCCTACTTCCTGGTGATCCTGCCGATCCTCGGTGTGATCGAGAAACCGACCGAGGCCCCGGCCACGATCGAGGAAGACTTCAACGCCCACTATGGCAAGCCTGCCGAGTAAGAAGGAAACGGGATAATGCTTAAGAAACTCGCGATTACCGCAGTTGCCGCCCTGACCCTTTCGGCGGGTGGCGCGGCCGCCGCAGGCGGGGAAAACCACATCGAAGATGTCGACTTTTCCTTCGAAGGTCCATTCGGCACCTTCGACCAGATGCAGCTGCAACGCGGCCTGCAGGTCTATACCGAGGTCTGTTCGGCCTGCCACGGCATGAAGTTCGTGCCGATCCGCACCCTGGCCGACGAAGGCGGCCCGGCGCTGCCGGAAGACCAGGTCCGCGCCTACGCGGCGCAGATGGACATCTATGACCCGGAACTGGACGACATGCGCCCGCGCACGCCGGCCGATCACTTCCCGGCATCGGGCCTGGCAGCCGCGCCGGACCTGTCGCTGATGGCCAAGGCCCGTGCCGGTTTCCACGGCCCTTACGGGTCGGGGATCAACCAGTTCTTCAAGGGCATCGGCGGGCCCGAATACATCGTCTCGATCCTGACCGGCTATACCGGCGAGGAGAAGGAAGAAGCGGGCACTACCTATTACGAAAACACCGCCTTCCCCGGCGGTTGGATCGCAATGGCGCCGCCGCTGGCCGGTGAGGATGTGGAATTCGCCGACGGCCATTCAAACGAGCTGCATCACGAAGCGACCGATGTTGCCGCCTTCCTGATGTGGGCCGCCGAACCCAAGATGATGGCGCGTCAGCATGCCGGTTTCGTCGCCGTGCTGTTCCTGTCGGTGCTGTCGGTTCTTCTCTACCTGACCAACAAGCGCCTCTGGGCGCCGGTCAAGAAGAAGGCGAAGGAAGCGTAAGTATCCTTCCTCTGGAATTGAGAAAGCCCCGCCTTTTGGCGGGGCTTTTTCTTTGTCTGGTCTGGGGGCGCTGCCCCCGCCGTTGAAAATCCGGGGATTTTCAACGACTTCCCCGGGGTATTTGGGCCAAGAAAAAGCGGCTTAGCGCATTAGTTCGGGCAGGTCGCCGGTCAGGCCCGCGGCTTCGCGGATGAAGTTGCGGCGCAGGCCCGGCATCGCGTTGATCATCCCCATGCCGAGGTCGCGGGCGGCGCGCAGCAGCGGGTTGTCGTTGGAAAACAGCTTGTTGGTTAGGTCGGTGGTCAGCGCCAGCGTCGCGGTGTCGAAGCGGCGCCATTGCTGGTAGCGTTCGAGCACCTGTTCCGAGGCAATGTCTTCGCCGCGGCGGCGTGCCTCGGACAGGACCTGGGTCAGCGCGCCGACATCGCGCAGCCCGGCATTCAGCCCCTGGCCGGCAATCGGGTGCATGCCATGCGCAGCGTCCCCGATCAGCGCCAGCCGGTCGGCGATGAAACTGTCGGCGATGGTCAGGTTCAGCGGATAGGTGAAACGTTTGCCGGCCAGCCGGATATCGCCGAGGAAGTCTCCGAATCGCGGCCGCAGCACCTGCAGGTAGTCTTCGTCCGGCAGGGCCTGGAACGCGGCGGCGTTTTCGTCGCTTTCCGACCAGACGATCGAAGACATGTTGCCCGGCAGCGGCAGGATTGCCAGCGGCCCGGGCGGCATGAAGAACTGATGCGCGATGCCGTGATGCGGCAGGTCGTGTTCGATGGCGCAGACCAGCGCGGTCTGACCGTATTCCCACCCCGTCCGGGTGATCCCGGCGCGTTCGGCGGTGCCGGATTTGCGTCCGTCGCAGCCGATCAGAAGCTGCCCGCGCAGGGTCTTGCCGGAGGCAAGCGTCAGGCTGACGCCATTGCCGCTGGTGTCCTGTTCGGTGACGGTTTCGCCATCAAGCAGCGTGATCCGGTCGGATGCCGCCATCGCCTGAAACAGCGCCCGGCGCAGGTAGCGGTCCTCGAGCATGTAACCCATCGGGCCTTCTTCGATCTCGGCGTGATCGAAATGCAGGAAGAAGGGCGACAGCGGCCCTTCGCCGGCGCGGCCGTCGCTGACCTTGATTTCCAGCATCGGCTGGCTGTGATCGGCGACCTCCGGCCAGATGCCGATATTGGCCAGGAGCCGTTGCGAGGCGAGCGCCAGCGCATAGGCGCGGCCGTCGAAATCCGCCTGATTCTGTGCGGCGCGGGGCAGGGCATCGATCACGGTGACGCCAAAGCCGGCCTGCGCCAGAGCCAATGTCAAGGCCGGGCCATTGAGCCCGCCGCCCACGATGAGGATTTCGCTGTCATAGGTCATGGGATGCAATATGCGCCTCTAATCGGGATTGTCCATGCGTTCCGCTGCCGCTACCGTTCCCGCAAAGACGAGGAGTTTGCGATGCAGGACTGGTTGGAAAAAAGCGCGGCTGATCTTGGGCGGGGAATTGCCGAAGGATCGATCGACCCGGTGGCGCTGACGCGCACCTATCTGGACGCGATCGAGGCGCACCCGTTCCGCGACCGGATCTATGCCCGCGTCACCGCCGACCGAGCCATGGCCGAGGCCGAGGCCGCGTCCGAGCGGGCCAAATCCGGCCACCGGCTGTCGCCGCTGGATGGGATTCCGATCAGCTGGAAGGACCTGTTCGATACCGCCGGCGTGGCGACCGAGGCCGGATCCGCTCTGCTGAAGGACCGGGTGCCGGAGCGCGATGCGCCGGTGTTGCGCAACGCGACCGCCAACGGGCTGGTCTGCCTGGGCAAAACCCATATGAGCGAACTGGCCTTTTCCGGGCTGGGGCTGAACCCGGTGACCGCGACCCCGCCCTGCGTGAACGACCATGACGCGGTGTCGGGCGGATCGTCGTCGGGCGCCGCGACCTCGGTCGCCTTCGGGCTGGCGGCCTGCGGCATCGGGTCGGATACCGGCGGGTCGGTGCGGATTCCGTCGGCCTGGAACGACCTGGTCGGGCTGAAGACCACGCCGGGGCGGATCACGCTGCAGGGCGTGGTGCCGCTTTGCGAAAAATTCGACACCGTCGGCCCGCTGTGCCGCACGGTCGAAGACGCGGCGCTGATGCTGGCCATGCTGGAGGGCGGCAAGGCGGCGGACCTGCGCGGCGCGACCCTGCAGGGCAAGCGCTTGGCCGTGCTGCAGACGGCGGTGCTGGAGCCGTGCCGGGAAGAACCGCTTAGGGCCTTCGACGACGCGGTGGCGAAGCTGGCCGAGGCCGGGACGGAGATCGTTAAGATCGACGCGCCGGAAGTGGCGCAGGCGATGGACCTGGCCGCGATCCTGTTCACCACCGAGGCCTATGGCACCTGGCGCGAGGTGATCGAGGCCAATCCGGGCCTGATGTTCGATCGCATTCTCGACCGGTTCCGGGGCGGGGCGCATCATCTGGGTTCCGATTACGTTGCCGCGTGGCAGGAACTGGAAGGGTATCGCAATCGCTGGTACGCCCGTGTCGCGGGCTTCGATGCGGTGCTGTGCCCGTCCTCTCCGAACCTGCCGCCGAAACTGGACCGGCTGATGGGCGAGGACGATTATTACGTCACCGAAAACCTGCTGACGCTGAACAACACGCGGGTCGGAAACCTGATGGGAAATTGCGGTGTGACCCTGCCCACCGGCGTGCCCAGCTGCGGTATCCTGTTGAACGGATTGCCGTTTCAGGAAGAACGCCTGTTGCGCGTCGCGGCGGCGGCCGAAGCGGTTCTGCGCGCCGACTGACGCCATCACCGATTCGTCAAAAAGGTCACAGGGCCCCCGGGCCCTGCTGCAATAATCTGGACGAAACCCATGTCATTGGGTAATCTGACAAAAAATCGGGGCGCAAATGATCCCGTAACCTGAGGCAGTATTAGATGTTTCCCGAGCGGTTTTCGAACCTACCCGCTTATGCTTTCCCGCGTCTGCGCGCCCTGTTGGACGTGTTTGAGCCGGGTGGCGAGGTCATGCACATGACCATTGGCGAGCCGAAACACGGCTTCCCCGATTGGGTTGCTGGGGTTCTGGCCAAGAATATCGACGGCTTCGGCAAATACCCCCCGAATGACGGCACGCCCGAATTGCAGGGCGCGATCGCCGATTGGATCAAGCGCCGTTACGGCGTGTCGGTCGACCCGTCGGCGCAGGTGATGCCGCTGAACGGCACCCGCGAAGGGCTCTACAACGCCGCGATGGCGCTGATCCCAGAAGCGAAGAACGGCCAGCAGCCCGTGGTGCTGATGCCGAATCCGTTCTATCAGGTCTACATGATCGGGGCGATTTCCGTGGGGGCCGAACCCGTGTTCGTTCCCGCGACGAAGGAAACCGGCCATCTGCCCGATTTCACCGGCCTGTCCGAGGACGTTCTGAACCGCACCGCCGTGGCCTATATCTGTTCGCCCGCGAACCCGCAGGGCGCGGTGGCGTCGCGCGACTATTGGGCCGATCTGATCCGGCTGGCGGAAAAGCACGATTTCCGCATCTTCGCCGATGAATGCTATTCCGAGATCTACCGCGACGACCCGCCGGTGGGCGCGTTGCAGGTGGCGCAGGAACTGGGCGCCGATCCCGAACGGGTGCTGATTTTCCATTCGCTGTCGAAACGGTCGAACCTGCCGGGCCTGCGGTCGGGCTTTGTGGCCGGTGGGCCGGATTGCCTGAAGCGGATCAAGCAGTTGCGCGCCTATGCCGGCGCGCCCTTGCCGCTGCCGCTGCAACGGGTGGCCGAGGCGGTGTGGGCGGATGAGGATCACGTGATCGAAAACCGCCGCCTCTATCGGGAAAAATACGCCGTCGCGGACAAGATTTTCGCGGGCGTCGAGGGCTACATGAGCCCCGAGGCCGGGTTCTTCCTGTGGCTGCCGGTCGAAGACGGCGAAGCGGCTGCGCTGAAGCTCTGGCAGGAAACCGGCGTTCGGGTGCTGCCGGGGGCCTACCTGTCGCGGGACGTGGACGGGTTCAATCCCGGCAAGGAATACATAAGGGTCGCGATGGTGGCCCCAAAAGAAGACATGCGGCGCGGGCTGATCCGGTTGCGCGACTGCATCTATGGGTAAGTGGACGAGGGCAGGAATGGCATATCAGACACGAGGGCGCGATCCGCTGTTTGACAGCGACATGCAGGCCGCGATCGAAAAACGCGGCAAGGAGCTTCTGGGCATCGTCCTGGCGATCCTGGGGCTAGCCGTGGCGGCGATGGTGGTGTCCTATCATCCCGACGATCCGTCCTTCATGTCGGCCACCGATGCACCGGTGCAGAACTGGCTGGGCCGGACCGGCGCGTCGATTTCCGCCTTCCTGTTCGTGGTCGTGGGCAACGGCAGCTGGATCATTTCGCTGGCCCTGATCGGCTGGGGGCTGCGGCTGGCGCTGCATCAAGGGTCTGAGCGCGCCTTTGGCCGGCTGATCTTCCTGCCGATCCTGATCGCGGTCACCTCCGTCTATGCCTCAACGCTGGTTCCTGGGGCCGACTGGTCCCACGGTTTCGGGCTGGGCGGGCGTTTCGGTGACACCGTTCTGGGCGCTTTCCTGAATTTCCTGCCGGTGGGCATGAGCATCGGATTGAAAATCGCCTCGCTCCTGCTGGCAGTCTCGATGATCGCACTTGGTGCTTTCGTCCTGGGCTTCACGTTGCCGGAACTGCGGCTGATCGCGCGTTTCCTGCTGGTCGGCGTGATCATGACCTATGCCACGCTGATGACCCTGCTGGGTCGGGGCGCGACCGGCGCGTTCGGTGCCGCGCAGGCGCTGCAGGCCCGCAATGCCGCCCGGCGCGAGACCCGCCAGCAGCTGGCGCAGCAGCAGGCCGAATGGCAGGTGCAGAATGCCTGGGCCGAGGACCCCGAACCGGTGATCGAGGACGACCCCGAACCGGCCAGGCCCGGGTTGCTGAAACGGATGCCGGCGCTGATCCGGCGCCCGGACCCGGCGCCCGAGGACCTGCCCGAACCGGAACTGGTCGAAAGCCCCATGGCTGCGGATGTCGCCGCCCCCGAGGACGACCGGATCAAGGCCAAGATCGCCGACGTGATCAAGAGCCGGGTACGCCAGAACCCCAATGTTCAGGTCGAAACCGTGGCGCCGCTGACCAAGGGTCGCGGCCGCGGGCCTGATCCCTTGATCCTGAACGCACAGCCGCAGGCCGGCTTGCCGCCTGAACCGCCGCTGACAGCATCGCATGTCGCGCCCCTTGCGGGGACCGCGCCGCAGGACATGGGCTATGACGACACGCCCTTTGCCGAGGATGTGCCGCTGGAAGAGGCGCCGGTCGAGCAGTTCGATCAGGTCGCGTATCAGGCAGAGCCCTATCAGGACGACGCTTATCAGGCGGAACCTTATGAGGAAGAACCCTATCAGCCGGTCGCCCCCGCTGCCCCGCGCGCCATTCCGACGCCGGAACCGCGCAAGGTGGTGCAGCACCTGAACCGCAAGCCGGTGCAGCCCTCGACCCGCGCCAAGGCCGAAGCGCAACCGTCGCTGCAATTCGACGACTCCAACCGGCCGCAATACGAATTGCCGCCGCTCAGCCTGCTGACCAATCCGACCAGCATTCAGCGCCATCACCTCAGCGACGAGGCGCTGGAGGAAAACGCCCGGATGCTGGAAAACGTGCTGGACGATTATGGCGTGAAGGGCGAAATCGTGTCGGTCCGCCCCGGCCCCGTCGTCACAATGTACGAACTCGAACCCGCGCCGGGCCTGAAGGCCAGCCGCGTGATCGGTCTGTCCGACGATATTGCCCGGTCAATGTCGGCACTGTCGGCGCGTGTTTCCACCGTGCCCGGGCGAAGCGTGATCGGCATCGAACTGCCCAATGAGAACCGTGAAAAGGTGGTGCTGCGCGAAATCCTCGCCGCGCGCGATTTCGGCGACAGCAACATGAAGCTGCCGCTGGCTCTGGGCAAGGATATCGGTGGCGATCCGATCGTGGCGAACCTGGCCAAGATGCCCCACCTGCTGATCGCGGGGACCACCGGGTCGGGTAAGTCGGTGGCGATCAACACGATGATCCTGTCGCTGCTTTATCGCCTGACGCCGGAAGAATGCCGGTTGATCATGATCGACCCGAAAATGCTGGAACTTTCCGTCTATGACGGCATCCCGCACCTGCTGTCCCCCGTCGTCACCGACCCGAAGAAGGCCGTGGTGGCGTTGAAATGGGTCGTCGGCGAAATGGAAGACCGTTATCGCAAGATGTCCAAGATGGGCGTGCGCAACATCGACGGCTATAACAGCCGCGTCGCCGATGCGCTGTCCAAGGGCGAAACGTTCTCGCGCACGGTGCAGACCGGGTTCGACGACGACACCGGAGAACCGGTGTTCGAGACCGAGGAAATCCAGCCCGAGAAAATGCCCTACATCGTCGTCATCGTCGACGAGATGGCCGACCTGATGATGGTCGCGGGCAAGGAAATCGAAGCCTGCATCCAGCGCCTGGCGCAGATGGCGCGGGCATCGGGCATCCACCTGATCATGGCGACGCAGCGGCCCTCGGTCGATGTGATCACCGGCACGATCAAGGCGAACTTCCCGACCCGGATTTCGTTCCAGGTCACGTCCAAGATCGACAGCCGCACCATCCTTGGTGAAATGGGCGCCGAACAGCTTCTGGGCATGGGCGACATGCTCTACATGGCCGGCGGGGCAAGGATCACCCGTTGCCACGGGCCCTTCGTCAGCGACGAAGAGGTCGAAGAAATCGTCAACCACCTGAAGGCCTACGGCCCGCCCGATTATATCGGCGGCGTGGTCGAAGGGCCCGACGAGGACAAGGAAAGCGATATCGACGCGGTGCTGGGGCTTGGCGGCAACACCACTGGCGAAGACGCGCTTTACGATCAGGCGGTGGCGATCGTGATCAAGGACCGCAAATGTTCGACCTCCTACATTCAGCGCAAGCTGGCGATCGGCTACAACAAGGCCGCGCGGTTGGTCGAACAGATGGAAGACGAAGGCGTGGTCAGCGCCGCCAACCATGTCGGCAAACGCGAAATCCTGGTGCCTGAACAGTAATCACGGCAGCACGTGACGCGGCGCGCCGCCGGGCGCGCCGTTTTCCGCCTTTTCGCGAATTCGTGAGGAAAGACCAGGTGTATTCCGGTGCCGAAAGCTTACATTGGTGACATGATCAACCGACGCACACTTATCGCCTCAGCGGCCGCTTTCCTGATCCTGTCTCTGCCGGTTTCGGCGGAACAGATTTCCCTGAATGATCTGTCCGCATACTTGAATCGGATGAAAACCGCGCAGGCGGATTTCACCCAGATCAACGATGACGGTTCGATTTCCACCGGCAAGCTGATGCTCAAGCGCCCCGGACGGATGCGGTTCGAATATGCCGGTCCCGACAATACGCTGGTTCTGGCCAGTTCCGGGGCGGTGGCGATCTATGATCCGAAGACGCCAGAATACGGGCCGGAAACCTATCCGCTGAACAAGACGCCCTTGTCGATCATCCTGGCCGAACGGGTGGATCTGGCGCGCGCCGACATGGTGGTGGGCCATTCCTATGACGGTACCGCGACCACGGTGACCGCGCAGGATCCGGAACATCCCGAATATGGCAACCTGCAGCTGGTGTTCACCGACAACCCGGTGCAGTTGCGTCAATGGGTGGTCAATGACGATTCCGGCGGCAGCACCACGGTCGTGCTGGGGCAGATGGAAACCGGCGTTGCGCTGAACAACCGGCTGTTTACCATCACCAGGCCCAGCAATGCCGACAATCGCTGATCAGCGGATTCGCCGCGGGCAGCTTTGCAGTTGTTGCTGATACAGGTCCGACCGCGCTTCGACCGCGCTGGAAATCCTGAGAAGCCAGCTTTTGTAGCGGTAGGACTTGCGTGCGTATCCGGTGTGTCCTTCGTGATAGGCTAAGTACTGATTGCGCGCATCACTCAGCGACACGCCGTTTTTTTCCCGGGTCGTGGTCATGTACCAGCCCATGAAATCGGTCGCGTCACGGATGTTGTCGCGTCTTGCCCGGTAATTGCGGGTTTCGCGCTGATACTGCTTCCAGGTCGCGTCCAGAGCCTGGGCATAGCCATAGGCCGAACTTTGCCGCCCCATCGGGATCACGCCCGCCACATAGCGGAACGGCGTGCGCGCATTGCCCACGAACTTGCTTTCCTGGTAAATCGTCGCCATCTGAACGTGCACCGGAACACCCCAGCGGCGTTCAACGGCCTTGAAGGCGCGTCCGTATTTCGGGCGCTGGCTGAGGATCGAACAGGCGTTATCAAGGTTCCGCGGCGCGGAAAAATTGCCGCCGCCGCAGGATGCCAGCACCATCAACAGGACCAAAGCGCGAAGAGTTCTGCTCATCTGCCTCTCGCTTTCACTTTTTTTGGCAGTGTAGCTGAAACGACGCCCGCTGCAAATGGAGATGCTGCCGCAGAACCGCCGCGTTACAGCAAAATTCCCAGCATCAGCGGAATTGCGATCACCGACATCAGGGTGGATACCACGACCAGCCCCGCCACCGATTCCGAATCCGCCCCGTATTTTTCCGCCAACAGGTAAGAGGTTACCGCCACCGGGGTCGATATCTGGATCACCAGCACCGCAAAGGCGATCTTGTCGAGCTGAAACCAGCGCCCGACCACCCATGTGATGCCAAAGCACAGCACCAGCTTGACCAGCGAAATCCAGGTCGCGCGCCGGATATGACCGGGATGCATCCGCGCCACCGCAACGCCTAGGGTGATCAGCATCAGGGGGATCGCCATCTGGCCGATCAGGTCCAAGGCATTGGTCAGAAACACCGGCGTTTGCCAGCCCTGCCACAGGAAAATCCCGCCCAGCACCGTGGCGCCCACCAGCGGTTCCTTGACCACCTTGGTCAGCGATCCGCCGCCCGCCACCAGCCAGACCCCGAAGGTGAAGGACCAGATCGCCATGATGGCGAACACCACCACCGCGTAACCCAGCCCGGCCTGCCCGAAGGCGAACATCGCCAGCGGCAGGCCCAGGTTGCCGGTGTTGCCGAAGATGATCGGCGCCATGTAGGTGCGCAGGTCCAGCCTGCCGATCCGCACCAACAGAAACGCCAGCACCGACACCGCCGCATAGGCGGTGACCGCGGCCAGAGACAGTTTGGTTAACGCCTGCGGATCGATTTCGGTCCGCATCAACGAGGTGAAGATCAGACAGGGCACCGAAAGGGACATCGCCAGTTGGGTGACGAATCGGACCTGGTAATCGAAACCGGCTTTGACCCAGCCAAAACCGATGGCGGCCAACAGAAACACCGGCGCGGTGATTTCGAGGACTGTAAAGGCAAGGTTCACAAACTGTTTCCCTCAGAATTGGGGCTCTGACATGGACATTTACTGCCCAAAGCGTCTATCTCTGGGTTATGGGGGCTGCAAGACCATGTTGAAAACGCGTGCAAAATATCATCTGGGCCAGGTAGTGCGGCATAAGAAGCACCCGTTCCGCGGCGTGGTGTTCGACGTCGATCCGGAGTTCGCCAATACCGAGGAATGGTACAACTCGATTCCCGAGGAAAGCCGCCCGTCGAAGGAGCAGCCGTTCTATCACCTGCTCGCCGAGAACGAACAAAGTTACTATGTCGCTTATGTTTCGGAACAGAACCTGGTGGCGGATTATTCCGGCGAACCGGTGGATCACCCGGACATTCCCGACCTGTTCGGGCCGTTCGAGGATGGCCACTACCCGCTGCATTTTCAGCTGAATTGATCATCCTGTCCTGAACGCGATGTCCCACGGGCTGGGAAAGCCCGTGGGCCGGTATCGTTGCAAGCGGGGCCATTGAGCGGTCCGCGTGTCAGTAGCCGAGCGCGCAGCCGTCCTTGCGCGGGTCCGACCCGCCTTCGAGAGTGCCGTCGTCGCGGATCACGATCGCCTGGGCGCCGCCGATCGCCTTGTCGGGGATGACGACATCGTGGCCCAGATCGGTCAGTTCCTGCCGCACCTGGTCGGAATAGCCGCGCTCGACCTGCATCTTGCCGTCGAAGCTGAACGTGCGCGGCGCATCGATCGCTTCCTGCGGGGGCAGTCCGAATTCGTGCATGTTCGACACCAGCCGCGCATGGCCGTTCGACTGGTACTGGCCGCCCATCACGCCGAAGGGCATCAGAACCCGGCCCTCCTTGCGCAGCATGCCGGGGATGATCGTGTGCATCGGCCGGTTGCCGCCCGCCATTTCGTTCGGGTGCCCTTCCTCCAGCGTGAAGCCCGCGCCGCGGTTCTGGAACAGGATGCCGTATTTTTCCGACGCGATGCCCGACCCGAAGCCATGGAAGATCGAATAGATCAGCGACACCGCCATGCGGTCGCGGTCCACGACGGTGATATAGATCGTATCCTTGTGCACCGCTTCGGTCAGCGGCGCGGCGGCGGTCATCACCTTTTTCGGGTCGATCAGCACCGCCAGCTTGGCCGCCGTTTCCGGCGCAAGCATGTGGTCCAGCCGCGCCATGCGATCGGGATCGGCGATGAACCGGTTGCGCGCATCATAGGCCAGCTTGGCCGCTTCGGCCTCGATATGCGCGCGTTCGCTGCCAAACGGATTCATGCCGGCGATGTCGAAATGCTTCAGGATATTCAGAAGCAGAATCGCGGTCGCGCCCTGACCGTTCGGCGGATGCTCGACCAGGTCCACCCCGGCATAGTTGCCGCTGACGGGGGTGGTGTATTCGCAGGCGGTGTTGGCGAAATCTTCCATCGTGTGGTTGCCGCCCATCGCCCGCAGGGTGTTGACCATGTCTTCGGCGATTTCGCCTTCGTAGAAGGCTTTGCGGCCATCCTTGGCGATCCGCTGCAACACCTCGGCCTGACCTGGGGCGCGGAACATTTCACCCACCTCGGGCACCTGACCCGAAGGCATGAAATGGCGCAGCCCGTGGCCTTGCAGCACCTTGCCGTCATTGGCCCAGTCGGAGGCCACGCGCGGGGCGACGGGAACGCCTTCTTCGGCATAGCGGATCGTGGGGGCAAGAACAGCGTCCAGGCCGATCCGGCCGTGATCTTCCGACAGGCGGCAGAATGCATCGACCGCGCCGGGGATGGTCACCGCCTCGTGGCCGTGAACCGGTACCGCCGACAATCCGCGCGCGCGCAGCGCCGCCGCATCGGCGGCCTTGGGCGCCCGGCCCGAACCGTTCAGCGCGAGGATGTCATCGCTGCCGGCTGGCGAAAATAGAACAAAGCAGTCGCCGCCGATGCCGGTCATTTGCGGTTCGCAAATCCCCAGCAGGACCGCCCCGGCGATCGCGGCGTCCATCGCGTTGCCGCCACGTTCAAGGATATCGATCGCGGTTTTCGCCGCCAGGGGGTGCGAGGTGGCACAGACACCGTTAGCCGCAATGACGGGCGAACGGCCGGGCAGGTGGAAATCTCTCATGGGTTTTCTTCTCTCCGCTGTTCAAGCGGCACATTAAAGATGTCCACGAGGATTTGAAACTGATGAAAATTCCTCGGCGCCATGTACTGGGTGGGGGCTATGAACACATGACGCCGAGGGAAGCCTGTGCAGCTACGATCTTCTTTATGCCGGGCCATTCGGGCGGGATTGAGAGGGCAATATGGCAAATCTTGGACTGCCGGGGCACAGGCCCTAGCTTTCGATGTGGCCACCGGAATAGGGGATGTGCAGACGCAATTCGTTGCGGTCACCATCGCGCCGGTAGGCATGGTTCGCGCTCAGTTCGCGAATCAGGAACCAGCCCCAGCCGCCTTCGGGGGGATTGTCGGAGCGCGCCGAAGGGGGCGGTGCCGGGTTGGGAAGCAGGACGCGGCGCGGTATCCGGGCCCCGCAATCGGACAGGACGAGGTCCAGTCCCGCTTCGGTCAGCGTGCATTGCAATTCGATCGGCCCCGACTGCGCGCCGGGATAGCCATGTTCGACGATATTGTTCAACGCCTCGGCCAGAACCAGCTGAATCCGGCCGCGCTCTTCTTCGCCGACGGCGTGGTTCTGCAGGTGTTGCATCAGCTTTTCCAAGGCCCGCCGCACGGCGCTTCTGCTGCTGGTGAAGCTGAGATGGATCGTGTCGGGCAGTGTCATGGCCCTTCACCTTTCCGGGGGGCGGACATGGGGTGGTCCGGGGCGGTCATCCGGTCGCGGCGGCAAGCGCCTGATCCACCGAATCGTGGATCCTGAAAATGGTATCCATCCGGGTCAGGCGAAACACCTTGTCGACATTGGGTTGCAGACCGGCCAGATGCATGACCCGGCCGCGGCCCAGCTGTTTCATCGCCGCCACGATGGCGCCAAGCCCGCTTGAATCGATGAAATTAACCCGCGACAGGTCAAGGATCACATGCGTGGTGTCGCCGTCGGTCAATGCGCGCATCCTGTCCTTGAAGGCGATCACCACCGCTGCATCGATGCGATTTTCTTCGACCGACACCACCTGGGTGTCGCCGAAGTTGTTGCTGATTATCTGCATGGCACCTCCATCGCGCGGAAAGCAGTTGTGCCTCAGGCTAGACAGCAATCCTTACCATTCGGTATGCACTGTGCAGCATAGGAGGAATTGTCATGAAACCGGTCGTCATCGCAGGAGCGTCGAGAACCCCAATGGGTGGGTTCCAAGGGGTATTTGACGGGGTCGAGGCCTCGGTTCTGGGTGGCGCCGCGATCCGCGCCGCATTGGCCGATGCCGGCACCGCGACGGTGGACGAGGTGCTGATGGGCTGCGTCCTGCCCGCGGGCCAGGGCCAGGCGCCGGCGCGGCAGGCCGGGTTCGCCGGGGGGCTGGGCGAAGAGGTGCCCGCCACCACGCTGAACAAGATGTGCGGATCGGGGATGAAGGCGGCGATGATGGCGTTCGACCAGATCGCGCTTGGCCATGCAGGTACGATGATCGCCGGCGGCATGGAAAGCATGTCGAACGCGCCCTACCTGCTGCCCAAGATGCGCGGCGGCGCCCGGATCGGACATCAGGAGGTCAAGGACCACATGTTCCTCGATGGGCTGGAAGATGCCTATGACAAGGGGCGCCTGATGGGCACCTTTGCCGAGGATTGCGCCGAGGAATTCCAGTTCACCCGCGAGCAACAGGATCAGTATGCGCTGGCCTCTCTGTCCAACGCGCTGGACGCCGAACGCAGTGGCGCTTTCGAGGGCGAAATCGCCCCGATTACCCTGCATCACCGAAGCGGCGAACATGTCATTTCCACCGATGAACAACCGGCCAAGGCGCGGCCTGAAAAGATCCCGCTCTTGAAACCCGCCTTCCGCAAGGACGGCACCGTGACGGCGGCGAATTCATCGTCGATTTCGGACGGGGCCGCGGCACTGGTGCTGGCCTCCGAAGAAGCGGCCGAAGTGCAGGGATTGAATGTCCGGGCGCGGATCCTCGGTCATGCCAGCCATGCCCATGCGCCGTCGAAATTCCCCACCGCTCCGGTGCCGGCCGCCCGCAAGCTACTGGACCGGTTGGGTTGGAGCGTCGAGGATGTCGACCTGTGGGAAGTGAACGAAGCCTTCGCGGTGGTGCCGATGGCCTTCATGCGCGAAATGGGCATTCACCGCGACATCATGAACGTGAATGGCGGCGCCTGCGCCCTGGGTCACCCGATCGGCGCTTCCGGCGCCCGGATCATCGTGACGCTGCTGAACGCGCTGGAAAAGCGCGGGCTGAAACGCGGCGTGGCGGCGATCTGCATCGGTGGCGGCGAAGGCACGGCGATCGCCATCGAACGGGTCTGAGCCATACGGCCCCCCGTCCCGGCTAGGGGCGGGCGGCCGGTTTTCGGGCGCTTGGGCGATCTGTAGCGAAACGGGCTACAGAAGCCTCATATGTGTACAAAGGACTGTGCGTTAGCCCCGGGCGGCGCGGCCCCTTGCCGGGCCTGTCGGTTCACGCCAGCGTTGCATTGGAACAAAGGGCGAACTCAGAAAGGTTGGGCATGCTGAAAGGAAGCTGCGCCTGCGGCAAGGTACATTTCAAGGTCACCGGGCAGCCGCGCGGCGCGACCGCCTGCCATTGCGGCCAGTGCCGGAAAATGGCCGGGATCGCATGGGCCTCTGCCGATGTGCCCGAGGATCAGTTGCAGATCGAGGGGCCCGTTCACTGGCTTTCGCTTACCGATGCGGCGCGGCGCGGTATCTGCCCGGACTGCGGGGCGTTCCTGTTCTGGCACGGCACCGGCGATCACCATGTCAGCTTTGCCCTGGGCGCGATCGACGGACCGACGGGAGTGAAGATCGCGCAGCATATCTTTGTCGCGGACAAGGGCGACTATTATGGCCTAGCCGATGGTGTCGTGCAGAAACCCTGACCGGGTTTTCGCGGTCTTTCACCCGTCGCACTTCTGGGATAAAGCCGTGGGGCAACAAGGAATTTCATGATGTCCAGCACTTCCGTAAAACCTGAAAACGTCGATACGCCACAAGGCATTGCCTTTGCCATGGCGGCCTATCTGATGTGGGGCTTCATGCCGCTTTACATGAAGATGCTGGCGCATATCCCTCCGACCGAAGTGGTGGCGCACCGGGTGATTTGGTCGGTGCCGATCGCGGCGGTGGTGCTGATCGTGCTGCGCCGGACCAATGATCTGATCGAGGCGCTGCGCACGCCGCGCACCCTGATGATGGCCTGCGTGACGGCGATCCTCGTGTCGATCAACTGGGGCATCTATGTCTGGTCGATCGCGGCCGACCGGGCGATCGATGCGGCGCTTGGTTATTACATCAACCCGCTGTTCAGCGTGGCGCTCGGCGCGCTTCTGCTGGGTGAGCGGCCGACCAAGGCGCAGGGGGTGGCGATCGCGCTGGCCGCGCTGGCGGTCGTGGTGCTGTGGGTCGATGCCGGAACCCTGCCCTGGGCGGCGGTGGGATTGACCGTGACCTGGGGCTTCTATGCCTTCTTCAAGAAATCGCTACCGGTGGGACCCAACCAGGGTTTTCTGCTCGAGGTTCTGATCCTGCTGCCGCTGGCCTTGGGCTATGTCATGTATCTTGTCATGACCGGGCAGGGGCATTTCACCGCTTCCGGGTCCGACATGGCCCTGCTGATGGGGGCCGGGGTGGTGACCGCGGTGCCGCTGATGACCTATGCTAACGGCGCGAAGCTGCTCAGGTTGTCGACTATCGGCGTGCTGCAATATATCGCGCCGACGCTGATCTTCCTGAATGCCGTTCTGGTCTTCGGCGAACCGTTCGACCATGCCCGGATGATCGCGTTCCCGATGATCTGGATCGCGCTGGTGATCTATTCGGTGTCGATGTGGCGACAGCTGCGCCACTCGAAACTGTGATCAGCGCATCGCGTCCCTGAATTCGAGGAAGCGGGTATCGGTCATCACCCGCTTGTTCATTTCCTCGCGCAGGGCGCCGACCGAACTGTGCGGCCGCATGACGACTTCGAATTCCGCGATCAGCCCGGCATCGTCGAGCGTGATCAAGTCGACGCCCACCGCGTCGCGGTCGCCGATTCGGCACTGGAATTCCAGTGCCCAATCCTTGCCCTCACCCATGATCCGGCGATAGCGGAAATCCGAAAATACCTGCCCGACATGGCCCAGAACGGCCGCAACAGGCGCGCGGCCGTGCCATGTTTTCCAATAGGTGGGCGGCAAAAATCTCACGTCTTCGGCCAGAATTTCCACGATCTTGCTGTCATCGCCCGAAGCGACGATTTCGGTCATGCGTTCGATTGTCGGATGCATTGCGGGTCCTCCCTTTTGACGAAAGGGTGCAAGCCGGTGTTCGCGCAGGCAAGCATGACGTCGGGTTGCGCCTGTGCGCGGCGACGCGTATCTCGGCGTCATGGCCTGGAGCACAGAATACAATCCGCCGTCCGATCCGCTGGACATCCTGCACGAGGATCACGAAATCGTCGTGGTGAACAAACCCAGCGGCCTGCTGTCGGTGCCCGGTCGCGGCGAACACTTGGCCGATTGCCTGATTGCCCGGGTGCAGGCGGTGTTCCCGCAGGCGTTGCTGGTGCACCGGCTGGACAGGGATACCTCGGGCGTGATGGTGTTCGCGCTGACCCCCCATGCACAACGCAACCTGTCGATGCAGTTCGAAAAGCGCGGCACGAAGAAAACCTATGTCGCGCGGGTTTGGGGCCGGCTGGAGCCGAAAACCGGTACCGTCGACCTGCCGCTGATCGTCGACTGGCCCAACCGGCCGCGCCAGATGGTGGATCACGAGAACGGCAAGCCGGCGGTCACCGATTGGCGGGTGCTGCGCTATGGCGACAACGAAACCCGGGTGCGGCTGATGCCGCGGACAGGGCGCAGTCACCAGTTGCGGGTGCACATGCTGGCGCTTGGCCACCCGATCCTCGGCGATCCGCTTTATGCCGAAGGGGAGGCGCAGGATTTTCCGCGCCTGATGCTGCATTCCGAGGAATTGCGCATCAAGCACCCAGAAAGCGGCAAGGGCATGGCATTCCGGGCCAAGGTCCCGTTCTGAATCAGCGCATGCTGCGGTCGGTCAGGTTGAGCCGTCCCGAGACGATGGGCTTCACCACCGCGTCCAAATCCGGCGCGTGAGCAAGCAGCTGTTCCAGTTCGTCCAGCCGGTTGGTGGCGATCAGTTCCAGCAAATCCGACCGGACCGCGCCGCCCGGGTCGCGCGGCAGTTCTGCCACCATCTGCATGAGGTTCGGTTTCGGATCGGCTTGCGGCAGGTCGTCGCCCGACAGATCGCCTTCGACGAAGGCATAAAGCCCGACACCGCCGGCGGGCAGGGCATAGGTGGCGAAGGCCACGTCGCGCGCCCCGGTTTTCAGCAGCGCCGCGCGGATGGCGGGGCCGTCCTGTTCGATCCGGTTTTCCGACCCTTCGCTGTCGGACCAGTTCATCAGCCGCCGGGTGACGAAGTTATAGAGCTTCTTGCCGGTGGCCATCCAGATCCGTGACGGCAGCGATTTGCGCGCAAGCATCTTCTTTTCCGCGGGGGTCAGTAATGCGCGGGCGAAGCTGCGTTTTTGCTTCAGCATGTGCCGCAGATCTTCGCGCGCGGCGATGCGGAACAGCTTGCCACGGCGACGGTGCACGCTGGCCAGCTGGAAATCGATCACAGCGGCGCGGCCGTCGGGTGTCATCAGCCAGTTCTGCGGCTTTGCGATGTCATTGTGACAGACGCCGCGCCGCTTCATCTCGCGCAGCAGCCTCTTGGCGTCATGGTACCATGCCGGGTCCGACGGTTTGGCCAGGTGGATGGGTGTGCCCTGTGACCAGATTCTCAGAATGCCCGCCTTGTCGGCGGCCAGGAGCACCGGAACCCCTTCGATGCCCTGCACCGCCCTGAGGCCGCGTGCTTCCTTGCGGGCCAGCCATTGCGACAAGGGCCGCGCATACCACGGAACCCCGTCGAGCTTGCGCAGAACCACCTTGGTCGACGGATCCGAAGCCAGGTGCCCCGAAATCGTTTCCGAAAAGATGTCGCGCTTCAGCACCGTTTCGGGCACGAAGTCGGCTTGCGATTTTGCTTTGGTACCGGCCATCGAGCCCTCACAAAAGGAAAACATCCGGGACCGTCATAGCCCCGGATGTCTTGTTTCGGCAATGACGAAGGGCTTATTCCGCCGCTTCGGCCTCGGCAGTCCAGCCTGCGACCGATTTGACTTCCAGGAAGTCCTCAATGCCCCAGACGCCGCCTTCGCGACCGTTGCCCGAATGCTTCATGCCGCCGAAGGGCGCACCCGCGCCGCGGCTCTGACCGTTGATTTCAACCATGCCAGAACGCAGCTGTCGCGCCACGCGATTGGCCTTCGGACCATCTTGGGTCTGGATGTAGTTGGTCAGGCCGTAATCGGTGTCGTTGGCGATCTCGATCGCTTCCTCTTCGCTGTCGAAGGGGATGATCGACAGGACCGGGCCGAAGATTTCTTCGCGCGCGATGGTCATGTCGTTGTTCACGTCGGCAAACACCGTAGGACGGACATAGAAGCCCTTGTTCAGCCCCTCGGGGCGGCCCAGGCCACCGGCGACCAAGCGGGCGCCTTCGTCGATGCCCTTCTGGATCAGGCCCTGGATCTTGTTCCACTGCGCTTCGTTCACCACCGGGCCGATATGGCGGCCGGAGTCGTGCGCGCTGCCGACGGTGACCTTGTTGGCGACCTCGGCGGCGGTTTCCACCGCCATATCGTAGGCGCCTTTCTGGACCAGCATCCGGCTGGGGGCGTTACAGCTCTGGCCGGTGTTGTTCATCATGTGCAGCACGCCGCGCTTGACCGCCTTGTCATCGGCATCGGCGAAAATGATGTTGGCGCCCTTGCCGCCCAGTTCCAGATGCACGCGCTTGACGGTGTCGGCGGCATTCTTGGAAATCGCGATGCCGGCGCGGGTCGAACCGGTGAAGCTGACCATGTCCACATCCTTATGTCCGGTCAGCGCGGTGCCGGCGCCAATGCCGTCGCCATTGATGAGGTTGAACACGCCCTTGGGGAAACCGGCTTCGTCCATGAATTCGGCGAACAGCATCGCGTCGAGCGGGCTTTCTTCCGACGGTTTCAGAACCATGGTGCAGCCGGCGATGGCGGCCGCGATCACTTTCAGCGTTACTTGGTTCATCGGCCAGTTCCACGGGGTGATCAGCGCGCACACACCGATCGGTTCATAGATGATCCGGTCGTCCGGGGCGTGATCGCCAAGCGGACGGATGAAATCGAAATTCTTCGCTGCCTTCAGGAAATTCGAGATGTGCCAGGTGCCGGCGCCGACCTGCTGGGTGTTCGCCATGTCGATCGGCGCGCCCATCTCCATCGACATCGCTTCGCCCATTTCGGCGCCGCGACGCTTGTAGATTTCAAGCAGCTTCTCGACCAGCGCGATGCGGTCTTCCACCGGCTTGGCCATCCAGGCCGGGAAGGCGGCCTTGGCAGCGGCAACCGCCTTATCGACATCGGCCTGGGAACCCAGCGAAATGACCGCGCAGGGTTCTTCGGTCGAGGGATCGATGACGTTACAGTCGGTTGCTGCGATCGGATCGACCCATGCGCCGTTAATGTAGAATTGCCGTTTTTCGATCATCACTCTCTCCCGTGAGAAGATTAATTTCCGGTCGCGAATTCCGACAAGCGGAATATGAACCGCAGATTCCCGCGCACTCTGACAGGGGTTTTGGAAAGCTTCAAGCAGGGTTCTGCCGTCCGGCTAAATTTGATCAAATTTTTGTGTTTGTCAAACCCTGCGACTCTCTGTCCGAGGTTGAATTTGGGTAAAAAGGGGGCTGGAAAATCGGGGCCTTGGGCGTATCTATTTGTGAAACATATTTCTTCATAAGAAAGGATAAGACCATGGGTTTGCGTATCAACGATATCGTCCCCAATTTTACCGCTGAAACCGATCAGGGCACGATTTCGTTCCACGACTGGATTGGTGACAGCTGGGCCATCCTGTTTTCGCACCCTAAGGATTTCACTCCGGTCTGCACCACGGAATTCGGTGCCGTGGCGCAGCTGGCCGACGAGTGGGCCAAGCGCAACACCAAGGTGATCGGCCTGAGCGTCGACGGGGTCGACGAACACGTGCAGTGGAAAAACGATATCGAAAGCTACGCCGGCGCACCCGCCGGTTTCCCGATCATCGCCGATGAAACTCTGGACGTGTCCAAACTGTTCGACATGCTGCCAGCCGAAGCTTACCTGCCCGACGGCCGCACCGCTGCCGACAGCGCGTCGGTTCGTTCGGTTTTCATCATTTCGCCGGACAAGAAGGTGCAGTTGACCATGACCTACCCGATGTCCGTAGGCCGCAATTTCGCCGAGGTTCTGCGCGCGCTGGACGGTCTGCAGGCAACCTACAACACCCCGATCGCGACCCCGGCGAACTGGACCGTGGGTCAGGACGTGATCGTGGCGCTGTCGCTGACCGACGAAGAAGCCAAGGAAAAGTTCGGCGAAATCGACGTCAAACTGCCCTACCTGCGCACCACCAAATACGAAGGCTGATCGCAAGCGATCTGAAGGCATCGGAACCCCCGCAGTTTCTGCGGGGGTTTTTCTTTGCGGCTGGGCTGGGACTGTCGTTCGGCCTGAGATAGCCTTTGATTGAGTTCCAGATACTTGGTTCGCGCATATTGAGATTTCAGACCGAAATCTACATGGTCGTCCAATGACGACGACTTTCTCATTAGACAATGTCCCGCGCCATTTGCGGCTGCCGCCAATCGATACGCCGATACTGGAATATTGGGCTGATTGTTTCGACCACGCGTTTGTTGCGCTGAACCCGTTTTTCCGGGTGCCCGGGTACACGCCCGAAACCGCTGCTTATGGGGTTGTTCATCTCGATCTGACCAACGAACAGCTTATTGAGCATCCGCAATCAGATCCTCCGAGACGCGGCAACGAAGCGCCCGATAATTTCGACGACTTCATCAAAGCGCATGGGGAGCCTGTTCGTTGGTCAGATATTCAAAAGGAGATCGGAGCAAAGGATTTCATGAATTTCGCGCGCACGGTTTGGCTCTGGACGGTGGCGGTTGAGCGGGAAGACCGTGATCCGAATATTTCCTTCCTACTTGATGCCTATTGCCAAAAGCATGGCGTGTACCGACCGGAAGAGGACCAGTTGCCCGCAATCATGGAGCCGATGCTGGGGAGGTTTCTGGAGGTGCTTGGGATCGAAGAGGTCACGCTTTGGAGCGAGTGGATGAACGTGTCTTCTACGGTCCCTGCTTCCGACTTCGCTACAGAGAAGCCTTGTGTCTCTCTCCCCCGAGAAAAGACCAGCGTAATTACAGCGCCCGGATTCCTGATCGGGTGGGAATTTGACGACGTCGCAGGCTTGATGGGAATTAGCGATGAGCTGAGGCAGAAGGCCGATCCGGAACAGTTTCTGGAAGGTTTCTGGGTGACGCCGGAAATGTACGCTGACGTCTTTAATCCCGTAGGAAGGGAGAAGAGGAAGCCACCAGTCTCGAAAATGTGAAAGCCCCGGTCAGATGACCGGGGCTTTGGAATGTTTCCGAAAAGAGGACGAGGATCACTCCTCTTCTTTTTCCTCTTTCGCGATTTCTTCGCCGGTTTCCTGATCGACCATCTTCATCGCCAGGCGCACCTTGCCGCGGTCGTCGAAGCCCAGCAGCTTCACGTAGACTTCCTGGCCTTCCTTCAGAACGTCCGAAGGATGGTTCAGGCGGCGGTTTTCGATCTGGCTGACATGGACCAGGCCGTCGCGCTTGCCGAAGAAGTTCACGAAGGCGCCGAAGTCGACGATCTTCACGACCTTGCCCTTGTAGATCATGCCTTCTTCCGGCTCTGCCACGATCGAATGGATCATGTCATAGGCCTTCTTGATGCATTCGCCGTCGGGCGACGCGATCTTGATGATGCCGTCGTCGTTGATGTCGACCTTGGCGCCCGACACTTCGACGATTTCACGGATCACCTTGCCGCCCGAACCGATCACTTCACGGATCTTGTCGGTCGGGATCTGCATGGTTTCGATGCGCGGCGCATGGACCGAGAATTCCGCGGTGCCCGAAAGCGCCTTGTTCATCTCGCCCAGGATATGCATCCGGCCTTCCTTGGCCTGGGCCAGGGCTTTTTCCATGATTTCCGGGGTGATGCCCGCGACCTTGATGTCCATCTGCAGCGAGGTGATGCCGCTTTCGGTACCCGCCACCTTGAAGTCCATGTCGCCCAAGTGGTCTTCGTCACCCAGGATGTCGGTCAGAACGGCGTAGGAACCGTCATCTTCCAGCACCAGGCCCATGGCCACGCCGGCCACTGCGGATTTAAGCGGCACGCCCGCGTCCATCATCGACAGCGATCCACCACAAACCGATGCCATCGACGACGACCCGTTCGATTCGGTGATCTCGGACACCAGTCGGATGGTGTAGGGGAAATCGGTGGAGGCCGGCAGAACCGCCTGCAGCGCGCGCCATGCCAGTTTGCCGTGGCCGATTTCACGGCGGCCCGGCGAACCCACGCGTCCCACTTCACCGACCGAATAGGGCGGGAAGTTGTAGTGCAGCAGGAAGTTGGATTTGAAGTTGCCGTGCAGCGCGTCGATGAACTGTTCGTCGTCGCCGGTGCCCAGGGTGGTCACGACCAGGCCTTGGGTTTCGCCGCGGGTGAACAGGGCCGACCCGTGGGTCCGCGGCAGCATGCCGGTTTCGGCCACGATCGGGCGAACCTGATCCAGCGCGCGACCATCGATCCGCTTGCCTTCTTTCACGACAGAACCGCGCAGAACGGTGGATTCCAGCTTCTTGAGCGCCGAACCGAGGTTGGCGTCTTCGAGCTGTTCTTCGCTCAGGCCGGCCTTGATTTCTTCCTTCACCGCGGCAACAGCGGCAACGCGCTCTTGCTTGTCGGTGATGGCATAGGCGGCGTGCATCTTGTCCGCGCCGGCGGCTTTCACGACCTCGTACAGATCAGAGTAATCCGGCGGGGTGAAGTCGAACGGTTCCTTCGCGGCTTCTTCGGCCAGCGAAATGATCAGGTCGATGACCGGCTGAATCTGCTCGTGCGCGAAGTTCACCGCGCCCAGCATTTCGGCTTCGGACAGTTCGTAGGCTTCCGATTCAACCATCATCACCGCGTCCTTGGTCCCGGCAACCACTAGGTCCAGACGCTGTTCGGGGTTGTTGCGCAGGTCCTGCATGTCGTCGACGGACGGGTTCAGGACGTATTCGCCATCCACGAAGCCAACGCGGGCACCGGCGATCGGGCCGCGGAACGGCGCGCCGGAAATGGTCAGCGCGGCCGAGGCGGCGATCATCGCGACGACGTCGGGGTCGTTGACCAGATCGTGGCTCAGCACGGTGCACATGACCAGAACTTCATGCTTGAAGCCGGGTACGAACAGCGGGCGGATCGGACGGTCGATCAGGCGCGCGGTCAGCGTTTCTTTTTCGGTCGGGCGCGCTTCGCGCTTGAAGAAACCGCCGGGGATCTTGCCGGCAGCATAGTATTTTTCCTGGTAATGCACGGTCAGCGGAAAGAAATCCTGACCGGGCTTGGGTTCCTTGGCGAAGGTCACGTTGGCCATGACCGAAGTTTCGCCCAGGGTGGCGATGACCGAGCCATCCGCCTGACGGGCAACCTTGCCCGTTTCCAGAGTGAGGGTTTCGTCGCCCCACTGCATAGATTTCGTCGTTACGTCAAACATTTGCGTATCCTAATTGGAAGCACTCCCAGGCGTATCCCGGGTCTTCCGTTGTCATGGCGGCCCCATTGCCGCCGACCCCACTATCTTTCTTTCGAGCGCCGGGGTCAGGGCGCAACGTCTCAGATGATGCGGCCATACATCAGTTTGGCGCATTTTGAAAGAAAGATGTCATCTGCCGGGGCGAGGCAGGGCTTTCGCGCAAATATGCTAACTTGTTGCCACCGGCAGGGAGGTTGCGACGATGACGAAGACGATATTGATCACCGGGGCGTCCAGCGGGATTGGCCGCGGCGCGGCAATCCGGTTCGCCCGCGCCGGCCATCATGTTCTGGCGCATGGCCGACGACAGGACGCGCTGGACGAAACGCTGGACATGGTGCGGGCCGCGGGCGGCACCGGCGACAGTTTTCGGGCCGAAATGGGCGACATGGACGAACTGGCGGCACTGTCGGACTGGGCGTCGGCAAGCGGCCGGCTCGACGCGATGATCCATTGCGCCGCCAAGTTCACCTTTGGTCTGGTATCAACCGACCGGTTCGATGACTGGGACCGTTCCATCGACCAGGTATTGCGCGCAACGATCCGGCTGACCGCGCACGTGCTGCCAGCCATTCGCGCCGCAGAAGGGGCCTTCGTCTATATCTGCGGTCCGACATCGTGGCTGGGCTGGAAGAACCATTCGATCCATTGCGCCCTGCGCCACGCGCAGGCGGGGTTTGCCAAGGCCCTGTTCGAGGAAGTGCGCGAAGACGGGGTTCGCGTCACCATGGTGCATCCCGGGTTCGTGAACACGCCCTCGGTGAACGATGCGGGCAAGGATCGGCCGCTGATGATCCAGCTGGAGGATATTTCCGAAATGATCGCGACGGCGGTCAACCTGCCGAACACGACCGCAGTGACCGAACTGACCTTGCGCCCGCAGCGGTCGCCCTATCTCTGACACGGATCAGGCGGCGTGCATTCTGTCGTTGGCGTCAAGTGGCGGTCCCGGTTTCGCGCCAGCGCGGGAACGGATAGGGCCGCCCGGCCCATGCCGCGATGTCGGCGTCGATAATCGCTTCCGACATGTTATTCACGATCGTCGCCACCCGTCACCCGCCTGCCGTCGCGATTGTTGAGGATGCGGTTCGGAAATGATGTGTTTCCGGTACCTAGAAAACTGGGCAAACACGTAACGGGAAGGCATTGATTGGTGGGCTTTAATGAGAGTTACGTTAACATGCCTCGACTGGCTTGAGCGAACTCCGCCGGCAAGTCGGTTTCCGGAAAGTGCACTGAAAAGAAGGCCAAAAAGAAAAACCGCGCCCCGGATGGGACGCGGTCAAACAAATCGCTTTGTCGTCAGGTCTTAGCGACGCAGGCCCAGACGCTTGATCAGGTCCTGGTAGCGCGCTTCTTCCTTGCCCTTCAGGTAGTCCAGCAGCTTGCGGCGCTGAGCGACCATTTTCAGAAGGCCACGGCGACCGTGGTTGTCTTTCTTGTGGGTCTTGAAGTGCTCGGTCAGGGTCGCGATGCGCGACGACAGGATGGCAACTTGGACTTCGGGCGAACCGGTGTCGCCTTCCTTGGTTGCGAATTCCTTCATGACGCGTGCTTTTTCTTCAGCGGTGATCGACATCGGGATCTCCTTTGTTCTAAAGGGTTGAGGGCACAAGCCGGGATGTCGTCCAGCAAGGTCCATGATCGTCGCCCGGCGAATCCGGGCAGATGCGGGCGTATAGGGCAGATTCCCTGCAAAGGAAAGCCAAAACGGACCTGTCAGGACGCGTTGCCGCCTGCCAGGCTCGATTGCGGCAGCAGAACGATGCTGTTGGTGCTGGTTTCGTCGATATGGTTCAGCGTCGCAACGGCGTCGCCGTTCATGGTCAGCACGATGCTTTCCGGATCGGTCGGCGACGGCACCAGTTCCAGCACCGGTTCGTCCTCGGCCGTATCGTCATAGATCAGCAGCAGGGTATCTTCGTTGACGTCGAAGTCGGTCAGTTCAACCGGATCGATGATCCAGTCGCCGGTCAGAGCGGAACCCGCCCCGTCGTCCAGCGACACGACATCGCCGCTACCGGCATCTATCGCGGTATCGCCGCCACCGACCACGCTGTCGTTGCCTCCAAAGCCGTTGAATTGGTTTTCGCCCGCACCGCCTGTCAAGATTTCATCCCCCTCGGTCCCGGAAGCAACGGATGGCGGAAACTGCGCAACCGATTCCTGCGGCGGGGTGCCGCCGCCGCTGCCGTCCGGCTCTGTTTCAGGAAGGGATTTTTCGTCGGAAAGGTCGAGGCCGGATACCAGTCCGACCAGTGCCACGCCGACCATCATGGCGCCCAGCACACCCGTGAGCATAAACATCTGCACCCCGCTTTCGCCCCCTGTCAGGGTAGCGCAGTTGGCCGGGCTGTGCCTAAGCCTATTGATTGCCTTGGTTAATACCGCCATTTCCGGTGGCGCGTTCGAATTCGTCGGCCAGTTGCGCCATCCAGTCGCCGATGATCGGCAGGAACTCGAACTGCGACAGCCACCATGTCAGGACCGACACCAGCAGGGATGCGCCCAGCACTGATCCCAGCCCGAAGGCCAGGCCGCGGGTGAACTGGAACAGGATCAGCCGGGGCACCGAATTCTGCACCGCGATGAAACGATGGCCGTTCAGTTTCTCGACCTCGCGGGTCAGGTGCCGGATCGCGGCGACCGCTTCCTTGGTGTCATCGGTTTCGGGGGTTTCGGTTTTTTCGGTCACGGTCGGAAATCCCATGGTTCGGGTTGCTGGCGATAGGCAATGTAAAGCGGATGGCGCGGATGTCCGGCTTTGGTCAGGCCAAGATGGAAAACCGGGCGGCCGGTGTCGCGCAGCAGCCTTGCCACTTGGGCGCCCCGGCCCAAGTGATCGCCGTGGCTGCCCCATCCGGCGATGATCCTGTCGGCCCAATCGCAGCTTTCCGTGAGAATGCGGTCGTTGTCCGGGCCGACCGGTGCCTTGGCCTTGCGCAGGGCCTTGGGATCGGTGTCGCGCCAGGCGAAGATGTTGGTCACCCGGAAAGCCCCGAAGCCGAGCGCCCGCGCCCGCCTTTCGCAGCGTTCCACTGTCGGATCGTTCTGCACCTCGGTCGCGGTGGACGGGTTCAGCATTACGAATAGCGCCTTTTCCCCGGCCCGGTCCCATGTGCGGGTCAGCTGGTAGCGGTAGTGTTCGCATTCCGAATAAACGGCGGTTGACCGGGCGTCGCCCTTTTGGAATTCGCGGATGATCATGGCCCCTGTTTGCCCGGTTTCGGGGCGGGTGCGCAACATCCGTGCGCTGCGGAATTAACCAACGTTACCGATTTCCCGGTGCCGAATGCCGGGTCGGAAGGCCCTGCGGGATGGTGCCGCCGAATCCGGATAGGGTGGATTCGTTGGGGCGTTTGCCGGTGCGGGTCGCCGTGATGTGTCGGCCGGGCAGGTGTCCAGAACCGAAAAACCTGCGCGAAACGACTGGAAACAGGACCGAGGTCGGCAATTTACATCACCGCACAGGACCTTGGGGCTGTTGGGAATTTGTCTTTCGTCGTCAACTAGATGACTCAGTGTGACCCGTAAGTAGTGGTAGAAGGTTCCGTAAGTTGAAGCGGTTACATGCTTGAGGTTCTTCCGTGTCTTTCCTTTTGATACTTAGTACTCTGTTGGTCGGTTCCTTTGCCATCGTCGGTGATGACGGTGACAGCAGCGAGGATGGCCCGGTCGAGGCCAGCCGGGAAGACGAGATGATCCAGGCCGATCCCGAAGCTGCCCTGGCCGAGGCCGATCCAGGCGAAGAAACGCTCGACCTGGTCGGCGCGTGGCTGACCGGTGGAGACGCGGCAGACGACCTGACCGGCACCGATGGTGACGATTCGATCTTCGGCGATGACGGTGCCGACACGATCGAAGGCGGCGCCGGCGACGATCAGCTGTTCAGCGGTAACGACCATTCCTTCCGCGAAGACTGGAACCACTACCCGGGCGACCTGACCCGCGTTGACGATGCCGGCGATGTTCTGGATGGCGGTGCTGGTAATGACGAACTGTGGATGGGGCAGGGCACGGTGGCCACCGGCGGAGATGGCGCCGATGTCTTCCACGCTTTCGGCGCCACCTATCCCGAAGGCGCGGAAGCCGCCGAGATCACTGATTTCACCGCCGGCGAGGATCAGCTGGAAATCGATTTCCCGGTGCATGAAGGCTACTACGCGCAAGACTTCACCACCGAGGATGCCGTCAACGGGCTGCTGAGCAGCTATGACGAAGACACCGACACCACCCTGATCGAGATCGACGGCGAAGAGGTCGTGACGCTGAACGGCGATCAGACCGGCCTCAGCATTGCCTTCCACGACAATGTCAGCGGTGGTGTGGAATGGCAGGACATCGAGGGCAACCCGATGACCGAAGAGGAAGGCGAGGCCGCCGATATCATCCTCTGCGCCCGCGCGCTGCAGGACGTGATCGGCGAACAGTCCTGAGACGGTGCGCTGCCGGTAGGGTTTGCGGTCATCGGCGCCGTCTTCCCCAAGCGGCGGACGCCATATCTGCCGTGCACCTCAGTGATCGGATTTGCAGAGCCGGTGATCCGCCAGGGATGCCAGTACATAGCAATCCTGCGTCTCGCCTTCGCCGCTGCACCCTTTCGTTATCCTGGCAAGCTCGCGCTCAAGAGCCTTGAGCTGCTTGATCTTGTTGCGGACGGCAGCGAGTTGCTCGTTGGCGATCTGGTTTGCTTCGCGACAGGACCGGTCGGGGTGGTTCTGCAGTTCGATCAGCGCTGAAATCTCTTCAATGGAAAACCCAAGCGTTCGTGCGTGCCTGATGAAGCTCAGGCGTTCCAACCCTTCTGCATCGTAGCGTCGTTGATTGCCTTCGGTGCGGTCAGCCGCTGCCAGAAGCCCGGTCTGTTCGTAGTACCGGATGGTAGGAACCTTGACGCCGGTACGTTTCGAAAGTTGCCCTATGGAATACACGAAATTTCCCCTTGAACCTCTAGTGGCTAGAGGTTCTATATAAATCGGGACACACAAAAATGCGAGTCGTCATGTCCCAAGAAACACTACTTTCCCCAACCCCAATGCTTGATTTTCAAGCGCCTGCGATTCAGGAACTCATCGATCGGCGCGGCTGGCGCGATCTATCCGAAGACGCACGGATCGGCGCGGCCTACGATTTCGTCAGGAACGAAATTCCGTTCGGGTACAATGCCGACGATACCCGCAGCGCGTCTGAGGTTCTCGCCGACGGCATCGGGCAGTGCAACACCAAGGCAACGCTGCTGATGGCATTGCTGCGCGCTTTGGGCATACCGTGCCGGTTTCACGGTTTCACCATCGACAAACGCCTGCAGCGCGGGGTCGTTCCGGAATTGTTTTACCCGATCGCACCCCGCAGCATCCTGCATTCATGGGTCGAGGTCCTGCGCGACGGGCGCTGGATCGATCTGGAAGGATTCATTCTGGACGACGCCGTGCTCGCGGCGCTGCAAAAGCGCTTTCCGGACCGGAACGGCCTGTGCGGCTATGGCGCGGGGACCAATTGTCTTCAGGCCCCGGCGGTCGATTGGAACGGGTCCAGCACCTATATCCAGAGCACCGGCATCAACCGCGATTTCGGGGTCTTCGACGCACCGGACGACTTTTTCGCGCAGCACAGGCAGCTGACCGGATTGCGCGGGGGGCTTTATCGCCTTTTGATCCGCAAGCTGATGAACCGGCGCGTGGCGGCCATGCGGCGGGGACGGGTGCCGGAAATCCCGGGTGGCCCGGAAAACCTGGAACCGCCAGCCTCGCAAGGCAACCCCGTCGGAGGGCATGGCAATGGCTGAGTGCTGCAATCACAACGCCAAATTCGACGGGCTGTCGCGCAATTATCGCAGGCGGCTCTGGATCGTGATCGCGTTGAACGCGGCGATGTTCGCCGTCGAAATCGGCGCCGGGCACATGGCCCGGTCGCAGGCCTTGCAGGCGGATGCGCTCGACTGCCTGGGCGATGCCCTGACCTATGGCATTTCGCTTGCGGTGATCGGCGCGTCGGTGCGCACCCGCACCAATGCGGCGCTGGCCAAGGGGATCAGCCTGTTGCTGATGGGGATATGGGTGTTCAGGTCGACGATTTACCGGGTTTTTTACCTGGGCGTTCCCGAGGCGCAGATCATGGGCGGTGTCGGTTTCATGGCGCTGGCGACCAACATTGCCAGTGTCCTGCTGCTGATGCGCTACAAGGACGGCGATGCGAATGTGCGGTCTGTCTGGCTGTGTTCGCGCAACGATGCCCTGGGCAACGTCGCCGTCATGCTGGCCGCGCTTGCGGTCTGGGGGACCTCGACCGGCTGGCCGGATCTGATCGTGGCGGGGGTCATGGCGTCGCTGTTCCTGTCCTCGGCCTACCAGATCGTCCGGCAGGCGCTGGAAGAGCGGCGAGAAGTGACGGCGCAGAGCCACAGCGCGACCTGAGCGCCGCGCCTTATTCCTGCACGAAAACCCGGTTCGGGTGCAGTTCGCCGGCCTTGAACACGCCCACCGCCACGGCGCGGCCGTCGAACGACGCCCAGCATTCTTCGCCGTATTCGATGTCATACGCGATCACCATGCCGGGATTGCCGTTGCGCATCCGCGCGGCGCCCTGCTCGGTCGCCTTGACTTCGGGCAGGTCGGCCAGCCCTTCCTCAAGCGGGCGGATGTATTCGTCCAGCTCGGGCGTGCGGGCCAGTTCCTCGATCTGGTCCCAGCTCATCCCGTCTGCGGCTTCGAACGGGCCCGACCAGATCCGGCGCAGTTTCAGGACGTGACCATAGCAGCCCAGCTTTTCGCCCAGATCGCGGGCGATCGAACGCACATAACCGCCCTTGCCGCAGGTCATTTCCAGTTCGACGTGGTCGGCATCGGGCCGGTCGGTCATCACCAGTTCCTCGACCCACAAGGGGCGCGCGGCGATTTCGAAATCCTCGTCCTCGCGCGCCAGCTTATAGGCGCGCTGGCCGTCGATCTTCACCGCCGAGAATTTCGGCGGCACCTGCATGATGTCGCCGAGGAACCCGTTCAGCGCCTCCTTGATTTCGTCATCGGTGGGGCGGGTATCGCTGGTCGCGATCACCTCGCCCTCGGCATCGTCGGTGTTGGTGGCCTGTCCCAGACGCACGGTGAAGCGGTAGGCCTTCAGCGCGTCGGTGATGTAGGGCACGGTCTTGGTCGCCTCGCCCAGGGCCACCGCCAGAACGCCGGTCGCCTCCGGGTCCAGCGTGCCGGCATGGCCCGCCTTGTTGGCGTTCAGTGCCCAACGCACCTTGTTCACCACGGCGGTCGAGGTCATCCCTGCGGGTTTGTCCACGACCAGCCAGCCCGAAATGTTCCGCCCCTTGCGTCTGCGCGCCATGATGATCCCCGATTTGCTAAGGTGAGGCGCGCGACCTAGCGCACCCCCGCCCACCTGTCAAACGTCAGCTTGCGTTCAGCGCGGGGCGACGATGCCGACGATGGGGCCCACCGGCAGCCCCGGGTCGTGACGGTTCAACGCGGGCGCGTAAATCCGCGACACCTTGCCATCGAAATAAAGCGCCTGCGGCAGGTTCAGCCCGTCACGAAACAACCGGCCGAATTCGTGGAAGGTGACCCGTTCGTTGGAGATGGCGAAAACCACCCGGTCGCCATTATCCGTCGTGCCGACCCCGTTGCGCAAATAGCGCGACGTGCTGTCGGACAGGAACCGCGGATGCAGCGCCCCGTCGATCACCAGCATCGGGCCGGACTGGGTGGCATAAAGGCAATCGGGCCGGTCCGACTGGTAGGCCTCGGTTTCATAGACCCGCGCCATCCGGTCGCCGATGCAAAACACGCCGTTCGGCAGCAGGCCGAAATTGCCCGGCCCGGCGCTGGCGATCACCCGTCTCTCTTCCTGTCCGTCTTCGATGTAATGGCCGACCGGGCTGCGGTCGGGATGGAACATGCCGGCATTCATCGCGAAGATCAGCGTTTCGCCGCGTCGCTCCAGCGCCGTGTCTACCCGGTTGAACTGGCCCAGTATCCGGCCTTCGCCGTCGCGCAGGAACAGGCGCAGGTCTTCCCGCGCCGGGTCGGCTTCGCAGATGGTATAGGATTTCCCGTCGAGTTCGGTGTCCTGGCAGGTCAGGGCAGCGGCCGGCAGGGCGAAGGAAAGCGACAGGGCCGCCGCCAAGGCAGGGAAGCCCCCGCCCCGGATCATTCCTTGTCCAGGTCCCGGCGGACGTCTTCGCGTTCCAGCAACCGGCGGGTTTCGTCCATCCGGTCGAAGGTGTCGTCCAGCAGGAACCGCAATTCGGGCGCGTGTTTCAGCCCGCATTTGCGGCCGATGATGCGGCGCAGTTCGCCCTGGTTGCGGGCCAGCGCCTTGATCGCCTCGTCGCCGTTCTTGCCGCCCAGCGGCAGCACGAAACAGGTCGCCACCCGCAGGTCGGGCGACGTGCGCACCTCGCCCACTGTGATCGACATGCGGTTGAGGTCGGTGTCGTGGATGTCGCCGCGCATCAGTACCTCGGACATCGTCCGGCGGATCAGTTCCCCGACCCTGAGCTGACGCGTGCTGGGGCCGCCCCCATGAGAATAGTTACCTTTGGCCATGCCCCGCACTTAAGCCTTCCGCCCCCCTTTGCCAAGCGGGCAATGCTTCGCTATGCAGGCTCAAACGCAATTTATCGGAGCGACAACCATGACCAACTTGCCGGGGATCGTGATTACCGGGGCGTCGGGCCGGATGGGCCAGATGCTGATCAAGACCGTGCAGGCCAGCGACAAGGCCCGGTTGGTCGGCGTGGTGGACCGCCCCGGTCATGACTGGATCGGCCATGACGTGGGCGAATGCATGGGCGGCGCCGCGCTTGGCGTCGCGGTCAGCGACGATCCGCTGGAGGTTTTCGCCCATGCCCAGGCGGTGATCGATTTCACCTCGCCCGCCGCGACGGTGGAATTCGCCGGGTTGGCGGCGCAGGCCCGCGCGGTGCATGTGATCGGCACAACCGGGATGAGCGAGGACGACCTGAAGAAGATCGCCGCAGCCGCCCGCCACGCGACGGTGATCCGCGCCGGCAACATGTCGCTGGGGGTGAACCTGCTGGTGCAGCTGACCAAGAAGGTCGCGGCGGCGCTGGACGAAGATTTCGACATCGAGGTGATCGAGGCGCATCACAACAAGAAGGTCGACGCGCCCTCGGGCACCGCCCTGATGCTGGGCGAGGCCGCCGCCGAGGGCCGTGGCGTGGTGCTGGACAATGTTTCCGACCGGGGGCGCGACGGCATCACCGGCGCGCGCGAAAAAGGCCATATCGGGTTCAGCGCCATCCGTGGCGGCGATATCGTCGGCGAACATGACGTGCTGTTCGCGGCCGTCGGCGAACGTGTCGTGCTGCGCCATGTCGCCACCGACCGGGCCATTTTCGCCCGCGGCGCGTTGAAGGCCGCGCTGTGGGGGCAGGGCAAGGGCCCGGGCGAATACGACATGGTGGATGTGCTGGGGCTCTGATCGGCGCGTTTCAGGGTTTGGCATGGGATTTGCAGGGTTTGCGCCGCGTCGCGAACCAATGTGGAAGACCATGATACGAACCCTGATCCTTTCCCTCGCTCTGCTGAGCGTTGCCCCTGCTCACGCCGCCGGATTTCGCACGATCACGGACCGGAGCAGTTTTCTGGAACTAATCGAGGGGCGGAAGCTGACGAAGTTCCTGTACACCATGCGCTTCAGCGAACTGGGACAGATCAAGGGGTGGGCCTGGGGTCGGCCGATTCTGGGCAACTGGTATTGGCAGAACAGGCAGCTGTGCAAACGGGTGTTTATCGGCACTTCCGATCAGGGCGAATTCTGCGTGACCGTCAGGTTCGACGGCGAGACGATGATCTTCGTTCCGAAACCTGGCGATGGTGAGATCGAGGAATTCCGGGTGAAGTGATTGAATATACCGGGTGGCGGTTCGATGGTTCGATGCCAAAGCTGAAGACGTTGCTGGGTCTGATATGAAGCAGAGTGGTCGGGGGCGGATGCCGTCCGCAGTTCTGAATACCAGGACTAACCGGCCCTACGCTTAAAAATCGATCGCGATGCCCTTCTTTTCCCAGTCGCCGTAGCGCACCGGTTCAGGCCCGTCGCGCCCGCCCAGTTCCTTGGGCAGTTTCTTCGCCTCGGCCTCGGCGGCCTTGCGGCGTTCCTCGGCTTCGGCCAATGCGCGGATGGCGGCGGGGGGCAGGTCCTTGCGGGTTTCGGTCATCGTGTCTTCCTCTCGGGTCTTGCCCCTGATATACGCCCGCATCGCCCAAGATCAAAGGGATCTCATGTCGCCCAAGCCCAAACAAACCGCCCGCAGCGCCGCCCTGACCCTTCTGAACCGGGTTTTGGACGAAGACCGGTTGATGTCCGAACTGCTGGGACAGGGGGTGTTGCAGGGGCTCGATCCGGCCGACCGGGCGCGGGCGCAGCGGCTGGCGCTGGACACGATGCGCGGGCTGGAGCGGGCCGACCGGCTGCTGCAGAAACACCTGCGTAAGAACCCGCCGCTTTACGTGCGCAACGTGCTGCGGCTGGCGACGGTGGAACTGTGCCAGGGCGGCGATGCCCATGGCGTGGTGAACGAGGCGGTCAACCTGACCGCCGCCAACAAGCGCACGCAGGCGATGAAGGGCATGGTCAACGCCGTTCTGCGCAAGATCGCGGCGCGCGGGCCCGAAACCTGGGGCAACCTGCGCGCGCCGCGACTGCCGAAATGGCTGCGTGATCCGCTGGTCATGGCCTATGGCGGCGATGTGGTGGGCGCATTCGAGCAGGCGCATTTCAAGGGCGCGCCGCTGGACCTGACCGCCAAGGGCGATCCGCAGGCGGTGGCGCAGGCCACCGGTGGCGATCTGCTGCCGACCGGATCGGTGCGGCTGCAGGAACCCGGTCAGGTTTCCGCCCTGCCGGGATTCGAGGCGGGCGATTGGTGGGTGCAGGATGCCGCCGCCGCCATTCCCGCCAAGGTTCTGAACGCGCAACCCGGCGAAGCGGTGTTGGACATGTGCGCGGCCCCCGGCGGCAAGACGATGCAACTGGCAGCAAGCGGCGCCGATGTGACGGCGATCGACCTGTCGGCGGCGCGGATGGAACGGGTGGCGGAAAACCTCGCCCGGACGCAGCTTACCGCGCGGCTGATCACCGGTGACGCGCTTGAACATCAGGGCCAGTACGACGCGATCCTGCTCGATGCGCCCTGTTCGGCGACCGGCACGATCCGGCGCCACCCCGACCTGCCGCTGGCTAAGGATGGCAGCGATTTCGGCGCGTTGATGGATTTGCAGGCGCAGATGATCGACCATGCTTTGACCTTGTTGAAGCCCGGCGGGCGGCTGGTTTTCTGTACCTGTTCGCTGCTGCCCGACGAAGGCGAATGCCAGGTCGAAGAGGCGCTGGAACGTCATCCCGGCCTGAAAGCCGACCGCGCGCGGTTGGACCTGCCCGGCATCGAGTCCCAATGGATCACCGAGGAAGGCGGGCTACGCCTGCGCCCCGATTACTGGGCCGACAAGGGCGGCATGGACGGGTTCTATATCGCCTGCCTGACCGCCTGATCGGTCGAAATCCGCAACCGGAAGTTTTCGCCGGGTGACATAAGAAACATTGCGGGCTATCCTCGCGCCAATACCGCCGACAGAGCGTAAAAGGCAGGGAGCAGATGTCCAGTCGCGAAGGTTTATCGGCGCGCTACACGCGCTGGATGCACCGCCTTCATGCGCGGTGGAGCAGCCTTGCGCGTCCCGCCATCGGCTTCGTCAGTCAACCCGAACCACGCACGATCGGATCGTTCGCCCAAGGCAGGCAGCTTCTGGCAGGCAACTACCTGTTCGCCGGCCATTTGATCGAAGCGCGGGGGATACGGATCTGGGATATCGATTCTCCCGACGCGATGTTCGAGGAGGAAATCCACGGTTTCGGCTGGCTTGACGATCTGGCCGCCGTGGCCGATCCGAAAACCCGTGAACTGGCCGCCGACTGGCTGTGGGGCTGGATCGACCTTTACGGCGCCGGCAAGGGCGCGGGTTGGACCCCTGACCTGACCGGGCGCCGCATCATCCGCTGGATTCACCATGCGCTGTTCGTGCTGCGGGCACAGAATCAGGATGCATCGGACGCGTTTTACCGGTCGCTGGCGCATCAGACGATTTTCCTCAGCCGGCGTTGGCACAAGGCGACGCCTGGTCTGCCGCGATTCGAGGCGCTGACCGGGCTGATCTATGCCGGGCTGGCGCTTGAGGGGATGGAACAGCACGTCGCCCCGGCGGTGAAGGCACTGGAAAAGGAATGCCGGACGCAGGTGGACGATCAGGGCGGTATCCCGACCCGTAACCCGGAAGAATTGCTTGAAGTCTTCACCCTGCTGACCTGGGCGGCCGCGGCCTTGCATGAAACCGATCGCGCGGTGGGCCGTGAACATGCCGCCGCGATCGAACGGATCGCCCCGACCCTGCGGACCCTGCGCCATGCCGATGGCGGGCTGGCGCGGTTCCACGGCGGCGGACGCGGGTTGGAGGGGCGGCTGGACGCGGCGCTTGCGGCGTCGTGCGTGAAGGAACGGCATGCCGACGGGCTGGCGATGGGCTATGCCCGCCTGAGTGCCGGGCGCACCAGTATCATCATCGATGCTGCCGCGCCGCCGGGGGCGAAGGCGTCGGGCAACGCCCATGCCTCGACGCTGGCGTTCGAACTGACATCGGGGCGCCGCCCGGTGGTGGTCAATTGCGGATCGGGCGCCGTTTTCGGCATCGAATGGCGCCGCGCCGGGCGCGCCACGCCGAGTCATTCGACCCTGTCGATCGAGGGCTATTCCAGTTCCCGTTTCGGGGCCGGCACCGCCAAGGCCGACATGTTGGTCGACGTGCCGAAGGACGTGCGGATTCAGATGTCGCAATCCGCCGAGGGCATGCTGTTCGAGGGCGGCCATAACGGGTATCTGAAAACCCACGGGCTGACCCACGCGCGGACGCTGGAACTGAGCATGGATGGGCGCGGCTTGGCGGGCGAGGACCTGCTGGTCGCGATCGAACCCGCGGACCGGCAGAGTTTCGACAAGGCGCTGACCCGGTCGCAATTGCAGGGCGTGCCGTTCCAGGTTCGATTCCACCTGCACCCGGAGGTCGACGCCAGCGTGGACATGGGCGGCGCGGCGATTTCGCTGGCGCTGAAAAGCGGCGAATTATGGGTGTTTCGCCATGATGGTAAGTTGAAAATGACGCTTGAAGCGTCTGTTTACCTCGAAAAAGGCCGTTTGCGGCCCCGTGCGACCAAACAAATCGTTTTATCTGGCCGCGCGATGGATTATGCGACGCGCACCCGGTGGTCGCTAGCGAAGGCACAGGAAACGCCGATCAGCATCCGCGACCTGAACCGGGACGAGCCGGACCTGACCTGAACCAAGCAGAGAGCTGCCCCATGACCGACCTATATCCCGTGCGCCGCGCGTTGATTTCCGTATCCGACAAAACCGGCCTGATCGACCTGGCCAAAGCCTTGTCGGCCCGTGGCGTTGAGTTGCTGTCCACCGGCGGCAGCGCCAAGGCGATGCGCGAGGCCGGGCTTGAGGTCAAGGACGTGGCCGACGTGACCGGTTTCCCCGAAATGATGGACGGCCGGGTCAAGACGCTGCACCCCAAGGTGCATGGCGGTCTGCTGGCGCTGCGCGACAACGCAGATCACGTCGCGGCGATGGACGAACACGGCATCGGCGGCATCGACCTGCTGGTGGTGAACCTATATCCGTTCGAGGAAACCGTGGCCAAGGGCGCCGATTACGACACCTGCATCGAAAACATCGATATCGGCGGTCCCGCGATGATCCGCGCCGCAGCCAAGAACCACGGGTTCGTCACCACCGTTGTCGACGTTGAGGACTACGACGCGCTGCTGACAGAACTGGATGCCAATGACGGCCAGACCAGCCGCGCCTTCCGCCAGAAGCTGGCGCAGATCGCCTATGCCCGCACCGGCGCCTATGACGCCGCGGTTAGCACCTGGATGGCCGACGCGATCGGCGAGGAAGCCCCGCGCCGCCGCGTCTTTGCCGGCACTTTCGCGCAATCGCTGCGCTACGGCGAAAACTCGCACCAGAAGGCGGCGTTCTACACCGACGGGTCGAACCGGCCCGGTGTGGCGGCCGCCAAGCAGCTGCAGGGCAAGGAACTGAGCTACAACAACATCAACGACACCGATGCGGCGTTCGAACTGGTGTCGGAATTCCTGCCCAAGGACGGCCCGGCCTGTGCCATCATCAAGCACGCCAACCCCTGCGGCGTGGCGAAGGGCGCGACGCTGGAGGAAGCCTATTCCAACGCCTTCGACTGCGACCGCACCTCGGCCTTCGGCGGCATCGTGGCGCTGAACCAGCCGCTGGACGCGGCCACCGCGACCAAGATCACCGAGATCTTCACCGAAGTCGTCATCGCGCCGGGCGCCGATGAGGCGGCTCAGGAAATCTTCGCCAAGAAGAAGAACCTGCGCCTGCTGCTGACCCCGGAACTGGCCGATACCGCGGCCCCCGGCCTGACCTATCGCCAGGTGTCGGGCGGCATGCTGGTGCAGGACCGCGACAACGGCTTCATCGGTATGGACGACCTGAAGGTGGTGACCAAGATCGCGCCCACCGAGGAGCAGATGAAAGACTTGCTGTTCGCCTGGAAAGTGGCCAAGCACGTCAAGTCGAACGCCATCGTCTACGTCAAGGACGGCGCCACCGTCGGCGTCGGCGCGGGCCAGATGAGCCGGGTCGATTCGGCGCTGATCGCCGCCAAGAAGGCCGAACGCATGGCCGAGGCCCTGGGCCTGCCCGAGCCGCTGACCAAGGGATCGGCCGTCGCCTCCGACGCGTTCTTCCCCTTTGCCGACGGTCTGCTGGAAGCGGCCGCCGCGGGCGCGTCCTGCGTCATTCAGCCGGGCGGGTCGATGCGTGACGATGAGGTGATCGCGGCCGCGGACGAGGCCGGTCTGGCGATGGTGCTGACCGGTATGCGCCACTTCCGTCACTGATCATGGCAGAAAAAACGATAGTTTCCGGCGAGCCTGTGCTAAACTCGCCGGAGACGGCCAATACAAGAGGCGCAGCAGCGCCCGGTATCGAGGACGAGCAGATGACCAGCGTATTCTGGGCAGGGTTCTGGACCTTCCTGGCCGATCAGGCCAGCAAATACATCGTCGTGCACATGCTCGACCTGCGTGTGCGCGGTGAAATAGACGTGATTCCGCCTGTCCTGAACCTGCGCATGGCGTGGAATTACGGCGTCAATTTCGGGTTGTTTTCGGAAGACTCCAACCTGACACGCTGGTTTCTGATCGCACTGGCGCTGATCATTTGCGTCGCGGTGTTCTGGTGGGTGGCCCGGGACCGGCCCGGCAAGATCGGGCTGATCGCGGCGGGGCTGCTGATCGGCGGCGCATTGGGCAACGTGGTGGACCGGTTGCTTTACGGCGCGGTTGCCGATTTCCTCAACATGTCCTGCTGCGGCATCGACAACCCCTATGCGTTCAACGTGGCGGATATCGCGATTTTCGCCGGCGCGTTCGGGCTGGTTCTGTGGGGCGGGGGCAAAAAGGCCACGTGACGGGGCCGATGCAATCCGCTAAGACGGGTTCGGATGTATCAGGAGGGGTGGCAATGCCGCGTGCGTTGTTGTTGATCGCAGTTCTGGCCGTGGCGGCCTGTTCGGGAAATGAACGGGACATTTCCATGCGCGACCTGCGCTCCTTCACCGGGGGGCCGGACGAGTTTTCGATCATCCCGGGCAAGGAGCTTCAGACTCCGAAGGATTTCAACACCCTGCCGGCTCCGACGCCGGGGGGCAGCAACCTGACCGATCAGGATCCGCTTGGCGATGCCGCCGTCGCCTTGGGTGGTCGCGCATCGGCGCGGCAGCCCGGCAATGGCGTTCCCGCCGCAGATGGCGCGCTGATTGCCCATGCCGGCCGCAATGGTGTGCCTGCGGATATACGCGAATCTCTTGCCGCCGAGGACAAGGAATTTCGCCGCCGCCAGTCGCGCTTCACCAAGCTTCGGCTGGTCCGGGTTGACCGTTATTCCCAGGCCTATAAGCGTTTCGAACTCAATTCCCAGGCCGAGGTGGCCTGGTGGCGTCGTCAGGGCGTAACCACGCCGACCGCCCCGCCCGCCGCGCGCTGATTCGCGGCGCCGCGCTTTCGGTGTGGCGGGGGCGAATGACGCTCGTCGAAAGACCATTCTTTGGCTACGCAAGGGGTGCAGGTCCGAACGGTCGCTCACATCCTCGTAACCGCACTTGAAGCCCGCCAGTGAGGGCGTATCTTTCCGGTAACTGACAGGAGAGCCGCCGCATGATCCGTTTCGTCTTGAGTCTCGCCACACTGATCGCCGCCAGCCTGCCTGCCTGGGCCGGAGATCAGGTTTCAACGTTCTATCTGGACAACGGGATGGAGGTCGTGGTCATCGAGGAGCACCGTGCCCCCGTGGCGGTGCACATGGTGTGGTACAGGGCGGGATCGGCGGACGAACCGGTGGGCCAGTCCGGCGTCGCGCATTTCCTCGAACACCTGCTGTTCAAGGGCACCGAGACCTTGGCGCCGGGTGAATTTTCCGCCACCGTGGCCAAGCAAGGCGGCAACGACAACGCTTTTACCAGCTACGATTACACCGCCTATTTCCAGCGGGTGGCGGCCGACAGATTGGAACTGATGATGCGGATGGAAAGCGACCGGATGGTCAACCTCCAACTGGACCAGTCCGACATCAAAACCGAACGCGACGTGATCCTCGAAGAACGCAACATGCGGGTGGAAAACAACCCCTCCGCGCTGTTCCGGGAACAGAAGAACGCGGTGCAGTACCTCAATCACCGGTACGGCGTGCCCGTTATCGGCTGGCGCCACGAGATGGAGGAACTGGGGCTCGACGACGCGCTGTCCTTCTACAGCACCTATTATTCGCCCAATAATGCAATCCTCGTCGTGGCGGGCGACGTGGACCCTGAAGAGGTCCGCCGACTCGCCGATAAATACTACGGCGTGATCCCGGCCAATCCCGACCTGCCGCAGCAGCGCTATCGCAGCCAGGAACCGCCGCAGACCGCCGAACGGCGGATGACCTATCGCGACGCGCGGGTGGCGCAGCCCTATGTCAGCCGGTCCTACCTGGCCCCCGAACGCGATGCCGGAGCGCAGGAAAAGGCGGCGGCGCTGACCCTGCTGGCCGAAATCCTCGGCGGCGGGCAGACCTCGGTTCTGGTCGAGAAGCTGCAGTTCGAAAGCCAGAAGGCGGTTTATGCGGCGGCTTTCTATGAGGGCACGTCGCTGGACGATACGACCTTTTCGTTGGTCGCGGTGCCGGCGCAGGGCGTGTCGCTGCAAGAGGTCGAGGACGCGATGGACAAGGTGCTTAAGGACTTCATGGCAACCGGCATCGACCCAGACCAGCTTGAGCGGATCAAGACGCAGATCCGCGCCTCGGAAATCTATGCCCGCGACGATGTCGAAGGGCTGGCAAACCGCTATGGACGTGCCCTGACACAGGGGCTGACGGTGCAGGATGTGCAGGACTGGCCCGATATCCTGCAGGCGGTCAACGCCGACGATATCATGGCCGTGGCCCGCGAGGTTCTGGACCGGCGGCAATCCGTCACCGGCTGGATGATGGCCGAGGAGGTGACCCAATGATGCTGCGTATCCTTTCATTTTGCCTCGTTCTTTTCGCTGCCCTGCCTGCGCGGGCCGAAGTCGACATCCAGCCGGTCACGTCGGAGAGTGGCTTCAAGGCGTGGCTGGTCGAAAACCATTCGATCCCTTTCGTGGCGCTGGAACTGCGTTTCAAGGGCGGTGCTTCGCTTGACCAGCCGGGCAAGGAAGGCGCGACCAACCTGATGGTGGCCCTGCTGGAAGAAGGGGCAGGCGATATGGATGCGCGCGCCTTCGCCCGCGCCTCCGAGGAACTGGCAACCTCCTTCGGGTTCGATCAGAGCGACGATGCGGTCAGCGTTTCGGCCCGCTTCCTGACCGAAAACAGTGACAAGGCGGTGGCCCTGTTGCGCGCGGCCCTGACCGAGCCGCGTTTCGACCCGGACGCCATCGAACGGGTCCGGGCGCAGGTGATTTCCAACATCAAGTCCGACTTGAAGAATCCCCGCGCGATCGCCTCGCGCGCTTTCGGGGAAATGGTGTTCGGCGACCACCCCTACGGCCGGCCGGAAAGCGGCACACTGGAAAGCGTTGCCGCGCTCAGCCGCGACGACCTGGTCGCGGCGCATAAGGGCGCGCTGGCCAAGGATCGCGTCTATGTGTCGGCGGTGGGCGATATCGACGCGGTGGAACTGGCCGCGCTAATGGACCGGCTGCTTGGTGACCTGCCCGAAACCGGTGCGCCTCTGATCGGTCCGGCGAACCTGAATTTCCCCGGCGGCGTCAAGGTCGTACCCTTCGACACGCCGCAATCGGTCGCGATTTTCGCGCAGCAGGGCATCGACCGCGAAGACCCCGATTTCTTCCCCGCCTTCGTGCTGGACCTGATTCTGGGCGGCGGATCGTTCGAAAGCCGCCTGATGCAGGAAGTGCGCGAAAAGCGCGGGCTGACCTATGGCGTCTACAGCTACCTGGTGGACAAGGATCAGGCCAAGCTGTGGATGGGATCGGTGGCCTCGGCCAATGACCGTGTGGCGCAGGCGGTGCAGGTGATCCGCAACGAATGGGCCCGTCTTGCCGAACAGGGCGTGACGCAGCAGGAACTGGACGACGCCAAGACCTATCTGACCGGGTCCTATCCGCTGCACTTTGACAGCAACGCTTCGATCGCGCGTATCATGGTCGGGATGCAGATGGATGATATGCCGGTCGATTACATCGTCACCCGCAACGACAAGGTCGAGGCGGTGACGCTGGAGGATGTGAACCGGGTGGCGAAGAAGCTGCTGGACCCGGAACACCTGACCTTCGTGGTGGTGGGGCAGCCCGAGGGCTTGCCGGTGAGCCAGTAGGGTATTGTGAGGCCCGATAGGCCGTCATGAAGGCGTTGTGACACGCGTTATTTACAGAGAAACTTTTTAAGCTGCTGCTAACCGCAGCTTTAAATCAACTGTACTTCGGCCAAAGGGGCCATCATTTGCTGGGACTTATCTTTATTTTGGGCTCTCTGATTTGCTCAGGAATTTGGGTTTTTATGCTGGTTTCCGGCAACAAAGAGGCTTCTGTCTTCGGAAAGAGTTTTGAAACCTACATGTTCTTAAGCGTTGGTTTCGCAGGGGTTGCCACGATTTTGTTGCGTATCGGCATCTAGACCGCGAGCGAGCTTTTTTGTCGAACCTTTCCGGTTCGAGCTCAGTTTCCTCCACTCATTGGGTCTTGGTCACTCGCCTATTGGTTGGGTTGCCTCACTCCCCGTAAGGCACCCAGATCGTCTTGACCTCGGTCGCGGCATCGAGGAATTCGCGGCCTTCGCCCGCCGCCCCCATCCAGTCGCGCGCCATGCCGTTATTGACCCAGGTCCGTTTCAGGTTGCCCGCGCTTTCACGCTCTATCAGCCCCGAGATGTCCGAGGATGAGAAGCTCCAAACCGCGTCCACATCCATGTGCTTGGCCAAGGTGCCCGCCAGTTCCTCGTGTGATCCGGTCAGGATGTTGACCACCCCCGCCGGGACGTCGGAGGTTTCCAGAACCTGATAGAAATCGGTCGCCGTCAGCGGCATCGCCTCGGACGCCACCAGCACCGCGCGGTTGCCCATCGCGATCGCCGGGGCCATGGCCGAGATCAGACCCAGCAGCGGCGCCTCGTCCGGGCAGATCGCCCCGATCACGCCGACCGGTTCGCGCATCGACAGGGCGACACCACGGATCGGCACGCCCTTGGCCTGTCCGTCGTATTTGTCGGCCCAAGCGGCATAGGTGAACAGGCGCCGGATCGAGGCCTCGACCTCCTTGGCGCCGTGGTGGCCGGTCAGGCTGTCGATCCGATGGGCAAATTCATCCGCCCGCGCCGACAGGTTTTCGGCGATGTAATAGAGGATCTGGGCGCGCAGATGGCCGGTGGTTTTCGACCACCCGGCGGCCCCGCGTGCTGCTTCGACCGCGTTGCGGATATCCTTGCGGCTGGCGATCGGCGCTTCGCCCAGGTGCTTGCCGGATTTCGACCAGATGTCGCGGCTGTACCCGCCATCGGGCCGCGCCTGCTTGCCGCCGATATAAAGCTTGGCCGTGCGATCCACTGCTTCCGGCTCGATCTTGTCGCCGCTGAACGGTTCCAGCCGCGCCAGCGGCTTGGCCTTGCCCTTGGGGCGGGTATAGGCCTGCAGTCCTTCCCAGCCGCCTTCGCGACCGTATCCGCTTTCGCGTACCCCGCCAAATCCGGCGGTGGCGTCGAACAGGTTGGTCGCGTTGACCCAGACCACGCCCGCCACCAGTTTCGGCGCAATATCCAGCGCCAGGTTCACGTTCTCGGTCCAGACCGTAGCGGCCAGCCCGTAACGGGTGTTGTTGGCCAGCGCGACCGCCTCGGCCGGGGTGCGGAAGGTGGTGGACACCAGAACGGGCCCGAAGATTTCTTCCTGCATCAGCTGATGCGACGGTTCCAACCCGGTGATCAGGGTCGGCGGATAGTAGCAGCCCCCCGCCGGCAATTGCGTATTCAGCCGGTGGATTTCGCCGTCCTGACAGCCGTCGACCATGTCGCGCACGGTCTGCAGCTGCACCGGATCGGCCAGCGCGCCCATGTCAATGCATTTGTCTAGCGGGTCGCCGACGCGCAGCTTGTCCATCCGCGCCTTCAGCTTGTCGATGAAGCGCTCGGCGATACCTTCCTGCACGAGCAGCCGCGACCCGGCACAGCAGACCTGACCCTGGTTGAACCAGATCGCATCGACCAGCCCTTCGATCGCGGAATCGATATCGGCGTCGTCGAAGACGATATAGGGCGACTTGCCACCCAGCTCCAGGGTCAGCGCCTTGCCGCTGCCTGCCGTCGCTTGGCGGATCTTGCGTCCCACCTCGGTCGAGCCGGTGAAGGCGATCTTGTCGATGCCTGGGTGGCCGACGATCATCTCGCCCACCGCGCCGTCGCCGGTGACGATGTTCACCACGCCCTTGGGCAGCCCCGCCTTGCGGCAGATATCGGCGAACAGAAGCGCCGTGAGAGAAGTGTATTCGGCCGGTTTCAGCACCACCGTGTTGCCCATCGCCAGTGCCGGTGCCACCTTCCAGGCCAGCATCAAGAGCGGGAAGTTCCACGGGATGATCTGACCGCAGACGCCCAACGCCTCGCGGTCGGGCAGTTCAGCTTCCATCAGCTGCGCCATGCCCGCGTGGAAATAGAAATGCCGCTGCACCAGTGGTATGTCGATATCTCGCGATTCCCGGATCGGCTTGCCGTTGTCCAGCGTTTCCAGAACCGCGAACAGCCGCGCGTGTTTCTGCAACAGCCGCGCGATCGCATAAAGGTGCTTGGCCCGGCCATGGCCGCCCAGTTTCTCCCACTTGGGCTGCGCCTTCCGGGCGGCGGTGACGGCGGCATCCACGTCGACCTGCGTGGCCTGTGTCAGCGTCGCAAGAACCTCGCCGGTGGCGGGATTCGTTGATGCGAATCCGTCGCCCGGTGTAGTGAAGTCACCGTCGATGAAATGGCCGAACCGGTCGCCCTGATCGACCAGCCAAGCCAGCGCTTCGGCGGCGCTTTCGGGGGCGGGGCCGTAATCCATGGTTTCGAAGATATCCTTTACGGTCATGCAGGTCGCTCCTGTTTCGGCGCGCGGGCGCCTTACCCCATCGCGTGGCGGTAGCTGGCCGAATAGGCCCCGGTGACATGGTGTTCCAGCTGCCGCTCGATATCGCCCAATAGCGACGAGGCCCCGAAGCGGAACAGGTCCGGCTGCAGCCAGCGGTCGCCCAGTTCCTCCTTGATCAGCGCCAGGTAAGTCAGCGCGTCCTTGGCCTTGGAAATCCCGCCCGCGGGCTTGTAGCCGACGCGGTACCCGGTCCTCTCAAAGTAATCGCGGATCGCGCGGATCATCACCAGCGACACCGGCAATGTGGCGTTGACGCTTTCCTTGCCGGTCGAGGTCTTGATGAAATCCGCCCCTGCCATCATGCAGATGAGCGAGGCGCGCGCCACATTGCGCAAGCTGCCCAGTTCGCCGGTGGCGAGGATTGCTTTCACATGCGCCTCGCCACAGGCTTCGCGGAAGGTTTTCATCTCGTCGTAAAACGCCTGCCAATTGCTGGTCAGCACGTGACGGCGCGAAATCACGATGTCGATTTCCTCGGCCCCCGCCTTCACGCTTTCGCCGATCTCGGCCACCCGCAGGTTGAACGGCGATAGCCCGGCGGGGAACCCGGTGGACACGGCGGCGACCGGGATGCCCGAACCGTCGAGCGCCTTCACCGCGGGCGCGATCATGTCGTGATAGACGCAGACTGCGCCGGTGGTGATGCCGGACACGCCCAGCCCATCGAGGATATCGGGCCGCACCGGCTGCCGCGCCTTGGCGCAAAGCCGCGCCACCCGACCGTCGGTGTCGTCGCCCGCCAGCGTGGTCAGGTCGATGCAGGTGATCGCCTTCAGCAGCCAAGCCGCCTGGTACTCCTTCTTCACCGACCGTCGCCCCGGCAGGGTTGCCGCGCGCCGTTCGATCGCCGAAGTGTTGGCCTGTGCTCGCATCACCCAATCGAGGTCCAGCGCCATCCCCGGATTGCGCGGTTCGGTGACTTGCGGCAGCTGCGCGGTCTTGTCCTCGATGTCGGTTTGCACCGGATCACTCCACTTTACCAATTGGTCAATAGCGTGGCACGGCGCCCCGACCTTGGCAAGCCGCGCGTGGCGTCAGCCGCGGGCGTCCTGCAGCGCGGCGCGCCCCGCCTCGGCGCAGTCGCCGGGGGAAAGGATCTCGGCCGGAACACCCTGTTGGTCAAGCAAGGCCGCATAGGCGCGGGAAAGCACCCCATCGCCGATCACCACCACCATCTGGCCCAGCCAGTACGGTCGGGTCGCGGCGATCTCCGCCCCGATCAGGTGGCCCAGGATCGCGTCCTTCGATCCGGCGATATCGGCGCTGCTCAGATGCGTCGCCAACCGTTCGGGGCGTGACAACGTGTCGGCGGCGGACTCGCTATCCGCACCCTCGGCATCGGGGGCGAGCGTGGCGGCCAGCCGCGGGGTCAGGAAGCTTTGGAAACTTACCGCCTCGTCGGCGCTGATCTGCACCCAATGGGTCCGGTCGGCCCCGATCACACAGGCGGCGCCGTCCCAGTTCTTCTTCAGCCGGGTCAGCCCGATCAGCGACAACCGATCATCCGCCGGCAACAGCCCCAGGGGCGCCGCCTGCCGCAGATCGCGCAGCGTGCCGTCCTCGGGCAACAGCCGGGCCGGAACCGTTTCTGCCTCGATGCGTTCTGCCATCGCGATGTCATCCCTGTTTCCGGTCCGGCGGGAACAGCTCCCACCGGATCAGTTCTTTTTCTTGGTCAAAATACCCCGGGGGAGTCGCCGCTCGCGGCTGCGGGGGCAGCGCCCCCTCCCCCGGTCCTTAACTCCGGGCCGGTCTCAGATACCGCAGTCGATGATCGCCTTGGCCAGAATCGGTACCGAATTTTTATTCAGCCCTGCGATGTTCAGCCGCGAATCCCCGACCATGTAGATCGCGTGTTCCTCGCGCAGCTTGTCGACCATTTCCGGCGTGGTACCGAGGCGCGAGAACATGCCGCGGTGTTCGGCCAGGAAGGCAAACCGGTCCGACCCGGACAGGCGCTGCAATTCACCGGCCAACTGTTCGCGCAGGCCCAGCATCGACAGGCGCACCTCTTCCAGTTCGGCGGCCCAGTCGGCGCGCAGGTCGGCATCGTTCAGGATCATCGTCACCACCCGTGCGCCGTGGTCCGGCGGGAAGGAATAGTTCTGACGGTTGAGGTAATTCAGCGTGCCCTGATTGAGCCCGCGTAGACCCTTGTCCTGCGCCACCGCCATCAGGATACCGGTGCGTTCGCGGTAGACGCCGAAATTCTTCGAGCAGCTCGCCGCGATCAGGCATTCGGGCATCGAGGACGCCACCAGCCGGGTCGCGGCGGCGTCTTCTTCCAACCCGTCGCCGAAGCCCTGATAGGCGATGTCGATCATCGGCACCGCGCCGGTTTCCAGCAGCGTGTCGACCACGATCTGCCACTGCACCAGGTTCAGGTTGGCGCCCGTGGGGTTGTGGCAGCAGCCGTGCAGCAGCACCACGTCGCCCGGCTTGGTTTGCTTCAGGTCCTCGATCATGCCGTCGAAATCGACGCCGCGGGTGGCGCTGTCGAAGTAGCGGTATTCGACCATCGGCATGCCCATGAATTTCAGGATGCTGACGTGGTTCGGCCAGGTCGGGTTCGACACGAAGACACGCGCGTCGGGGTTGGCCATGCGGACCATTTCGAACGCCTGGCGCACCGCGCCGGTGCCGCCCGGCGTGGCGGCTGCGGCGATGTTGTCGCGCGCCACGACATCGCCCAGAACAAGGCCGATCATCGCGTCACCAAAGGCCGGATCGCCGGCCAGGCCGACATAGGACTTGGTGTCCTGAATTTCCCACAGCTGCTTTTCCGCCGCCTTGACGGCGCGCATCACCGGGGTCTGGCCTTCGGCGTTCTTGTAGACGCCGACACCCAGATCGATTTTCTGCGGCCGCGGGTCGTCCTTGTACAGCTGCATCAGCGCAAGGATCTTGTCTCCGGGTTGTTCTTTCAGGTTGCTGAACATGTCTCAGGCTTCTCCAGTGGCGACGGGCAGGGTGGGGAAGGCGCCCCATTCGGACCAGGACCCGTCATAAATCGAATGATCGGTTTTGCCGATGCGTTCCAGCGCCAGGCACAGGACGGCAGCGGTCACGCCCGACCCGCAGCTAGCGATCACCGGCTTCTTCAGGTCGACGCCGGCGGCTTCGAAACTGGCGCGGATGTCATCGGTGGCTTTCATCGTGCCGTCATCGTTGAGCAGATCGGTGAAGGGCACGTTTTTCGATCCCGGGATATGGCCTCGGCGCAGCCCTTCGCGGGGTTCGTCCACCTCGCCCCGGAACCGTTCGGCGGAACGCGCGTCGACGATTTCGTAATCGCCCAGCTTCGAGGCAGAGGAGACCTGCGTCACGTCCTTGACCATGTGGTTCTGGCGCCGCACCGTCATGTGGCGGTCGCGTACGATGGGCGGCATGTCTTCGACCTCGCGCCCCTCGGCGATCCATTTCTTCAGCCCGCCATCCAGCACCGCGATATTGTCCTGTCCCATCAGCCGGAACAGCCACCAGACGCGGGCCGCGGAATAAAGCCCGGCGGTATCGTAGACCACCACCTGGTGGCCGTCGCCCACGCCCATGGCGCGCAGCCGGCTCATGAATTTTTCGACCGGCGGCACCATATGCGGCAGTTCCGAGCGGTGATCGCTGATATCGTCGATATCGAAGAAACGCGCATTCGGAATATGCGCCTTTTCATACTCCGCCCGGGTGTCGCGTGTTTCGCCCACGAACGGCATGGTGGCATCGATAATCCGCAGATCGGGATCCTTCAGATGCGCGGCCAGCCAGTCGGTCGAAACCAGTGTCTTGGGATCGTCAATCGCCATGAGGGCCCCCTTCGATAGCTCCTCGTTGTGCCTACATCGCAGGGCGCATGCTGGCAAGACCAGGGGCGCCGAGAAGCGCGCTTCGCGTCAATATTGTGGTCTGCTCAGGGACTGGTGCCCGCGCGGGCGATCCTAGCTGTTGTCGCGCAGCAACCGCTGCTTTTGCCGATTCCAATCGCGCTTGGCGTCGCTGGCGCGCTTGTCGTGCAGCTTCTTGCCCTTGGCGATACCGATCTTCAGCTTGGCCATGCCGCGGTGATTGAAATACAGAACCAGCGGCACCAGGGTCATCCCCTTGCGCTGCGTGGCGTTCCACATCTTGGCCAGTTCCTTCTTCGACACCAGCAGCTTGCGCTTGCGCCGTTCCTCGTGGCCCCAGGTCTTTGCCTGTTCATAGGGCGCGATATAGGAATTGATCAGCCACAACTCGCCGTCTTCGACCGATGCGTAGCTTTCGGCGATATTGGCGGAATTCACCCGCAGCGACTTGACCTCGGACCCCTGCAGGACGATGCCGCATTCGATATCTTCCTCGATCGCGTAATCGTAGCGCGCGCGCCGGTTCTCGGCGACGACCTTGTAATTGGGATCTGTCGGTTTCTTGGCCATGGCGGTTCTCTAGCGGGCCTTGGAGGGCCTGTCCATCGGAAGCCGGTATTTAAGGGCGATTGGTGGGGAAACCAAGGGGGAGGCGGGGCAAGATCGGGTTTTGCGGACATGCGGAGGTCGGGCCAAACCATGCCGGTTTCCAAGATGCGCCACAAAACGCGACTACTCAGGTTTTAGTAATTTGCTGTAATCGAACGTCATCCGTTTTTCGTCACGATAGCACGATATCACGAAGGGGCGCTCGGGCGAGCTGAAGATGACCGACCTCATCTCGGGCATGTCTATGACGACGAAACGATGCTCAGGAAATTCATAGGAAAACTGCTCAATCTTTTCCAAGCAATACCGGAATGGAACGCCCTCAAACGTTTCGGATTTCGCGGCCGTGCAGCCCATCGAAACGACGCCAAGAAAATAGACTATCAATCTCATTTGGCTGCCGTGCCTGCTTGTCTTCCCGTGGATTCCATTTTCGCCTTTAGTAGCAGTTCAGGCGGCGGAAATACAGCCTATGGGCGGCGAGTTTTGTCGGGTTGCGCGATATGAAGGCAGAATTGTCCGCACGGGTTGATCGAAAACGGAAACGTAATCTACCTTTCAAGTATAGATTTATAGATTGCGTGTCGGAGCGTTGACGATGGACAACAAGGCGACATCCTTTTCACCGGGCCATTATGACGAGCTCATTTTTGGCTGGTTCAATCAATGGAATGGCCGGTACGGCGCGCTGGACACCTTTCTGGGGCTATCCGAAGGCGTCTATGTAAAGGCGCTCCCGTTCATGCTCGTGATCTGGGCGCTTTGGTTCCTTCCGTCGGCGCAACACGACAGAACCGCGTCACGTGAACGCCTGACCGCCGTGTTGCTGGCGGCTCTTCCGATCATCGCGATCACCCGGGCGCTTGCCAATTTCCTGCCCTACAGCGTGCGCCCCCTGCATTCGAAAGGCTTGGCGGTCAATCTTAGGGAGGGGCAAAGTCCCGTCACCCTCGACGGTTGGAGCTCGATGCCGTCGGATCACGCATCGCTGTTCATCGGGCTGGCCGTCGGGATACTGTTCGTCGATCGGCGATTTGGCGCGTTGGCGCTGTTCTGGGCGGTCTTCGCCGTATCCCTGCCCCGCATCGTGGGCGGGTTCCACTGGCCAAGCGATATTCTCGTGGGGGCGTTAAGTGGCGGCGGCCTCGCCCTGGTGTTGGTGCCATTGCTCACGCGCTTCGTAAGATGGGCGCGCATCGTCCCTTTTTTCCAGGCGCGCGAGGCGCTCGGCTATCCGCTTTTGTTCCTGGCGACATTCGAAATCGCACAGATGTTTCACGCCACCCGCGCCGTGGTCCGGTTGATCATGGGATGATCTGTTCGGGGGCATCCGTTCCCGTCGGCCGAGGCGGGTAAGGAACCGTGTCAGCTGCCGCGATAGGTGCTCATCCCGAAGGGCGAAATCAGCAGCGGCACGTGGTAATGCGCCTCCGGGTCGGAAATCCCGAAGCGGATCGGCACGATGTCGAGGAAGCGCGGCTCCTCCGCCGGCACGCCCGCCGCGTCAAGGTAATCCCCCGCTTCGAACACCAGTTCGTAAATGCCCACGGAAAAATCGCTTTTTGGCAGGATCGGGCTGTCGGTGCGGCCATCCGCGTTGGTTGTCATCTGCGCCAGAAGCGACCGGGTTTCGCCCTCGATCCGGTACAGCGAAACTGCGAGATTCGCCGCCGGACAACCGCGGGCGGTATCCAGGACGTGGGTGGTCAGATATCCTTCGGCCATCGGAATGCTCCTTTATCAGGCGGGCGATTGACGTGTTGCCGGAAGGATAGGCGCATCCGGTTCCGAAACACACGCCTGAAAGTGTTTCAAAATAATTTTGAAAGAGGCAAGCGCCTCCGGTGGCGTAGAACAGGGAAGATCACGGAAAGTACAGAAATGAAGCGTTACCCACGTAATATGACCGGATACGGGGCCGACCGTCCCGATGCAAAATGGCCCGGCGGCGCCCGGATCGCCGTGCAGTTCGTGCTGAACTTTGAGGAAGGCGGCGAAAACTGCCTGCTGCATGGCGATGGCCAGTCCGAAGCCTTCCTGTCCGATATCGCCGGCGCCGCGCCCTGGCCGGGGCAGCGGCACTGGAACATGGAATCGATCTACGATTACGGCGCGCGGGCCGGGTTCTGGCGGCTGCACCGGCTGTTCACCGGCGCGGGTATCCCGGTGACGATCTATGGCGTGGCGACGGCGCTGGCGCGCAGCCCCGAACAGGTCGAGGCGATGCAGGCGGCGGGCTGGGAAATCGCCTCGCACGGGCTGAAATGGGTCGAACACAAGGACATGCCCGAGGCGGAAGAGCGCGCCGCCATCGCCGAGGCGGTCCGCCTGCATACCGAGGTGACGGGCGAACGCCCACGCGGCTGGTACACCGGGCGCTGTTCGGTCAACACCGTGCGCCTGGTCGTCGAGGCGGGCGGCTTCGATTACATCAGCGACACCTATGACGACGACCTGCCGCACTGGATGGAATTCGGCGACCGCGATCAGCTGATCATCCCCTACACGCTGGAAGCCAACGACATGCGGTTCGCCACCGCGCCGGGCTACATCACCGGCGAACAGTTCTTCACCTATCTGAAGGACAGTTTCGACACGCTTTATGCCGAAGGGCAGGCGGGGAAACCGGCGATGATGAGCATCGGTCTGCATTGCCGGCTGATCGGACGCCCCGGCAAGCTGGCCGGGTTGAAACGCTTCCTCGACTATATCCAGGGCTTCGACGGCGTCTGGACCCCGCGCCGGATCGACATCGCCGAACACTGGGCGACGACCCACCCGCATCAGCGCTTCGAGCGGCCCAGCCAGATGGACAAGGACCGCTTCGTCGCCCTTTATGGCGGCGTGTTCGAACATTCGCCGTGGATCGCTGAACGCGCCCATGGGCTGGAACTGGGCCCGGCCCATGACAGTGCCGCCGGGCTGCATAACGCGCTTTGCCGCATGTTCCGCTCGGCCTCCCATGATGAACGTCTGGGCGTGCTGACGGCGCATCCAGACCTAGCGGGCAAGCTCGCGGCCGCCAAGCGGCTCACCGCCGAAAGCACCTCAGAACAGGCCAGCGCTGGGCTCGACGCGCTGACCGATGCGGAGCGCGCACGGTTTACCGAATTGAACACCGCCTATGTTGCGAAACACGGTTTCCCCTTCATCATCGCGGTGCGCGATCACGACAAACCGGGCATCTTGGCGGCGTTCGAGCGGCGGCTGGACAACCCGACCGAGGTCGAATTCGCGCAGGCCTGCAAGCAGGTCGAACGCATCGCACGGCTCAGACTGGAGGACATGTTGTGACTTACGCCTTTCCCCCCGGCGGATTGCCGGACCAAAGCGGCAATCCCGAAGGCCGGGCGATCTTCACCGACGCCTATGCCTTCATCCCCGCCCTCACCATGCGCGACATCGTGGCCAGCTTGCTGCCCGGCTGGCAGGGCACCCGCGCCTGGATCATCGCCCGGCCGCTCAGCGGTTTCGCCGAAACCTTCGCGCAATACGCGGTCGAACTGGCCCCCGGCGGCGGCAGCGATGCGCCCGATCCCGATCCGCAGGCGCAGGCCGGGATATTCGTCGCGCGCGGGCGCCTGCGCCTCACGCTGGACGGCGCCGATCACGGCCTGGTCGCGGGCAGCTACGCCTATATCCCCGCCGGTGCCAAATGGGCGCTGTGGAACGCGGGTGATGACGTGGCGCAGTTCCACTGGATCCGCAAACGCTACGAGGACGTGCCGGGCCTCAATCGCCCCGGTCCGATCCTGACCTCGGACCATGACGTCGCGCCAACCCCGATGCCCAATACCGACAAATGGGCCACCACCCGGTTTGCCGATCCGGATGACCTGCGCCACGACATGCATGTCAACATCGTCACCTTCCAACCCGGCGGCCGCATTCCGTTTGCCGAAACCCACGTGATGGAACACGGGCTTTACGTGCTGCAAGGCACCGCGCGCTACCTGCTCAACAAGGATTGGGTCGAGGTCGGCCCCGGCGATTTCATGTGGCTGCGCGCCTTCTGCCCGCAGGCCTGCATCGCCACCGGCAACGAACCCTTCCGTTACCTGCTCTACAAGGACGTCAACCGACACCCGAAGCTCGCCCTCTGAGCTTCTTCTTTTCACAAATATCCCCGGGGGTGCGGGGGCAGGTAGCCCCCGCCGGTCCGACAGGAACCACAGATGACCAACGTGATCAAAACCGAACCGCTGACCGCCGCCGCCTTCGCCCCCTTCGGCGATGTGCTGGAGGCCGAGGGCGCACCGGACAAGATCATCAACCAGGGCTTCTGCGGGCGCTTTCACGACCGGGCGCAGCTGGATTTCGGCCCCGGCGGACGGGCCGGCATTTCGATCTTCAAGGCCGAACAGCGCAGCCTGCCATACACGCTCGACCTGGTCGAACGACACCCCGAGGGCAGCCAGGCCTTCATCCCGATGTCGCAGCATGAATGGCTGGTTGTCGTGGCCGAAGACGACCGGGGCGCGCCCGCCCGTATCCGCGCTTTCATCGCCGCACCGGGGCAGGCCATCAACTTTCACCGGGGCACCTGGCACGGGGTGCTGACCCCGCTGCATGCGCCCGGGCTGTTCGCCGTTGTCGATCGCATCGGCGACACCAAGAATTTGCAGGAGTACCAGTTCCGATCACCGTATCAAATCAAACGCTGAGCCCCCGGGAAGAGGGGCCGCATCCAACAGGAGAACGAGGGATGACAGACACGACACTAGGCACGCCGGTCCAGATGACGGACCCGAATTACACACCGCCCCTTGCCAAGGCGGTGCCGCTGGGGATTCAGCATGTGCTGGCGATGTTCGCCAGCAATGTCACCCCGGCGATCATCGTCGCGGGGGCGGCCGGGTTCGGATTCGGATCGAACAGCCCGGATTTCCCCAACATGATCTACATGATCCAGATGTCGATGCTGTTCGCCGGCATCGCGACGCTGTTCCAGACCATCGGCATCGGCCCGGTGGGTGCGCGGTTGCCGATCGTGCAGGGCACCAGCTTTGCCTTTCTGCCGGTGATGATCCCGGCGGTGGCCGGGCAGGGTACCGCCGGTCTGGCCGGGCTGATGACGGGGGTCGTCATCGGCGGTGTCTTCCATTTTCTGCTCGGCACGGTGATCGGCAAGCTCCGCTTCGCGCTGCCGCCGCTGGTGACCGGTCTGATCGTGCTGATGATCGGGTTGTCGCTGGTCAAGGTGGGCATCCAGTATGCCGCCGGTGGCGTGCCGCTGATCGGCAAGCCGGAATTCGGATCGCTGGCGATGTGGACGCCGGCGCTGGTGGTGATCCTGGTCACGCTGGGCTTCAAATTCTTCACCAAGGGGCTGAGTTCGGTCGCGGCGGTTCTGATCGGGCTGATCGCCGGCTATGTCGTGGCGTTGCTGATGGGGCAGGTGAATTTCGGCAATGTCGGCCGTGCCGCCATGTTCGCCCCGCCGATGCCGTTCAAATGGGGTGTTGAATTCAACAGCGCCATCATCATCGGCATGTGCTTCATGGCGGTGATCTCGGCGATCGAAACCGTGGGCGATGTCAGCGGCATCTGCAAGGGCGGCGCCGACCGCGAAGCCACCGATACCGAAATTTCCGGCGCGACCTTTGCCGACGGTCTGGGCACCGCGATCGCCGGGATTTTCGGCGGCCTACCCAACACCTCGTTCAGCCAGAATGTCGGCCTGATTTCGATCACTGGCGTGATGAGCCGCCACGTCGTCACCATCGGCGCGCTGTTCCTGATCGTCTGTGGGCTGATCCCGAAATTCGGCGCCATCGTGTCGACGGTTCCGATCAATGTTCTGGGCGGCGGCGTGATCGTCATGTTCGGCATGGTGACTGCGGCGGGCGTGAACATGCTGTCTGAGGTCAACTGGAACCGCCGCAACATGGTGATCTTCGCGGTGTCGCTGTCGCTTGGTCTGGGGCTGCAACTGGTTCCGGATGCGTTGCAGCATTTGCCCCGCACGAAGCAGATATTGCTGACCAGCGGGCTGCTGCCCGCGGCGGGGCTGTCGATCGTCCTGAACCTGGTCCTGCCCGAGGATCTGGACTGATCGCATCCTGACCGACATCGAAACCCCCGCCTATCCGGCGGGGGTTTTTCACTCGCGCGCCTTCGTGGCGGATATGCGTGCAAGCCCCGTTGCGGCGCCCGTGGAACGCCGGTCGGAATCGAGGTCAGGAAGAGGGCAAGCCGGTACCGGTCCGTCGGGTGCCCGGCCAAGTGGGCAAGAAAGGGCGACCCAGTACGAAACCCCATCTTGTGCCGTAACTCATTGAATAAATTTCAAAATCAACGATTTTGAGCCGCTGTCTCGGATTCAGGTTGAAAAATATATTCATAATACCTTATATGTTACGCATTGAAGGAGACTGCATGACCTGCAATGTCGGAAACCTGGACCGTCTGATCCGCCTCGTCCTGGGCGTCGGGTTGTTCCTGTCGCCCTACCTGACCGATTTCGCGGTTTGGGACATCGGCGCGACCCGGATTGCGGTCATGGTGGTGGGGGCCTTGCTGGCGTTCAGTTCCGTACTCAGGTTCTGCCCACTTTACCGTCTGCTTGGCATCAATACATGCCGCGTGTGACCCCGTGAAAGGATTCCAGATCATGGACCCCAAGAAGATTTCAGACGAACTTTCCGTCGCCCCCCAGATCCAGCCCGATGATGTGGCCAAGCTTGCCGCGCAGGGTTTCCGCTCCATTATCTGCAATCGCCCCGACGGCGAGGCGGCGGACCAGCCGACCTTCGAGGAGATCGAAGCGGCGGCGGAAAAGGCCGGGCTGCAGATTCGTTACCTGCCGATCGTTGCGGGCAAGGTGCGCGACGAGGATGCCGACGATTTCGGCAAGGCTCTGATCGAACTTCCGGGGCCGACGCTGGCCTATTGCCGCACCGGCACTCGCTCGACCACGCTGTGGTCGCTGTCGGTGGCCAAGGACAAATCGGCCTCCGAAATCCTCGCCGCGACCAAGGCGGCGGGATACGACATGGCCGGCGTCGTGCGCCGCATCGTCAATGGCGGCAAGACACCGACCGATACCGGCGACGCCAAGTTCGACGTGGTGATCGTCGGTGGCGGTGCCGCCGGGATCGCGGTGGCGTCGAGCATCCACGCCCGCAAGCCGGATCTGGACATCGCCATCCTCGATCCTGCCGACATTCATTATTACCAGCCCGGTTGGACCATGGTCGGCGCCGGCATCTTCGATGCGCAGACCACGGCCAAGACCATGGGCAGCCTGATCCCCAAGGGCGTGCACTGGATCAAGTCCGCTGTCGCGGCTTTCGAACCCAAGGATAACGCCGTCATCCTCGATGGCTGCCGGGTGGTGAAATACGACCGCCTTGTGGTGTGCCCGGGTCTGAAGCTCGACTGGCACAAGGTTGACGGTCTGGTCGATACGCTGGGCAAGAACGGCGTGACATCGAATTACCGCTACGACCTGGCGCCCTATACCTGGGACCTGGTCAAGGGACTGAAATCGGGCCGGGCGCTGTTCACCCAGCCGCCGATGCCGATCAAATGCGCCGGCGCGCCGCAGAAGGCGATGTACCTGTCCAGCGACCACTGGCTGCGCACCGGTGTGCTGAAAGACATCGAGGTGAACTTCATGAATGCCGGCGGTGTGCTGTTCGGCGTGAAGGACTACGTCCCGGCGCTGGAAAAATACATCGAGCGTTACAATGCCAACCTGAACTTCTTCCACAACCTCGTGGCGGTGGACGGCGCGGCCAAGAAGGCCTGGTTCGACGTCGCCAAGCCCGACACGCCGGTCGAGCGCGTCGAGGTCGAGTTCGACATGATGCATGTCTGCCCGCCGCAGACCGCGCCGGATTTCATCCGGGTGTCGCCGCTGGCCGATGCCGCCGGCTGGGTCGACGTGGATCAGGCGACGCTGCGCCACAAGGAATATGACAATATCTGGTCGCTTGGCGACGTGATGAACGCGCCGAACGCCAAAACCGCCGCCGCGGCGCGGATGCAGGCGCCGGTTGTGGCCGAAAACCTTGTCGATGACGTCAACGGCAAATCGCCGACCGCGATCTACAACGGTTACGGGTCCTGCCCGCTGACGGTGGAGAAGGGCAAGATCGTCCTGGCCGAGTTCGGCTATGGCGGCACGCTGCTGCCGTCCTTCCCGAAATTCGTTCTGGATGGGACCAAGCCGACCCGCGCGGCGTGGATCCTGAAGGAACAGATCCTGCCGCCGGTCTACTGGAAGGCCATGCTGCGCGGCAAGGAATGGATGATCAAACCGGAAAAGGTATCGGCCAGCTGACCGGCCTCACCATGACGTAAGCGCTGGCGGGAACTTCCCGCCAGTTCCTCTTTTGCCCCAAGGATACCCTCATGCGATTGCCTTCTCTCTCTCGCGCTTCGCTGGAACGGCACCTGCCGATCCTGGAATGGTCGAAAACCTATGACAAGGACACCCTGACCAGCGACCTGGTCGCGGCCGTCATCGTGACGATCATGCTGATCCCGCAATCTCTGGCCTATGCGTTGCTGGCCGGGCTGCCGGCGGAGATGGGGCTTTACGCCTCGATCCTGCCGCTGGTCGCCTATGCGATTTTCGGCACCTCCCGCGCGTTGGCGGTCGGGCCGGTGGCGGTGGTGTCGCTGATGACGGCGGCAGCGGTCGGCAACCTCGCGCTGCAGGGCACGGCGGAATATGCCGCCGCGGCGATCACGCTGGCCTTCATTTCCGGCATGATCCTTTTGGTGCTGGGGATCTTCCGGCTCGGCTTCCTCGCCAATTTCCTGTCCCACCCGGTGATCGCAGGGTTCATCACCGCGTCCGGCGTGTTGATCGCGACGTCGCAGCTGAAGCACATCTTCGGCATCGACGCGCATGGGCACAACCTGATCGAACTGGTGACGTCGCTGTTCGAAAATCAGCACCTGACCAACCCGATCACCCTGTTCATCGGCCTGACGACGACCGGGTTCCTGTTCTGGGTGCGCAAGGGGCTGAAACCGCTGCTGCTGGGCCTTGGGCTGAAACCGCGCCTGGCCGACATCCTGGCCAAGGCCGGCCCCGTCGGCGCGGTTGTGGTGACAACGCTGGTGACGTGGGTTTTCGGCCTGGCCGACAAGGGCGTGAAGATCGTCGGCGACGTCCCGATGGGCCTGCCGCCGCTGACCATGCCGTCCTTCAACGGAGAAATCTGGTCGTCGCTGTTCGTGTCGGCGCTGCTGATTTCGATCATCGGTTTCGTTGAATCGGTGTCGGTCGCGCAGACCTTGGCCGCCAAGAAACGCCAGCGTATCACCCCGGATCAGGAACTTGTGGGCCTTGGCGCGTCGAACATCGCTTCGGCGATTTCCGGCGGCTATCCGGTGACCGGCGGCTTCGCCCGCTCGGTGGTGAATTTCGACGCCGGCGCGGAAACGCCCGCCGCGGGCGCCTTCACCGCCGTTGGCATCCTGTTCGCCGCGCTGCTGCTGACGCCGCTCTTGTTCTTCCTGCCCAAGGCGACGCTGGCCGCGACCATCATCGTGGCCGTGCTGAGCCTGGTCGATTTCTCGATCCTCAGCCGGACCTGGAAATACTCAAAGGTCGATTTCGCCGCCGTCGCCGCGACCATCTTCCTGACCCTGGGCTTCGGGGTGGAAATCGGCGTGTCGACCGGCGTGGCGCTGTCGGTGCTGTTGTTCCTGTACAAGACCTCGCGCCCGCATGTGGCCGAGGTGGGGCTGGTCCCCGGTACCCAGCATTTCCGCAACATCCTGCGTCACGATGTGCAGACCCATCCCAGCGTCCTGACCCTGCGGGTCGACGAAAGCCTCTACTTCGCCAATGCGCGCTTCCTCGAGGATTACGTCTATGACCGCATTGCCGGGGATCAGCCGGTCAAACATGTGGTGCTGCAATGTTCCGCGGTGAACGAAATCGACATGTCGGCGCTGGAAAGCCTCGAGGCGATCAATCACCGCCTGCACGATGCCGGCATCAGCCTGCATCTGTCCGAGGTCAAGGGCCCGGTGATGGACCGCCTGCAGCGCAGCCATTTCCTCGAGGAAATGACCGGCGAGGTGTTCCTGTCGCAATATGATGCGCTGGTGGCGCTGACCCGTCCCGATCTGGCGGACGACATCGAACACGAAGAAAAACGCGCCGCGGAATAACGTCGCCAATCAGCAAACGAAAAAACGCCCGGTATTGTGCCGGGCGTTTTTGCATTTGATATTCAGGGACTGTCAGATCAGTCCGGCATGCGCCATGGCTGCGTCGATCTTTGCCTTGGTGCTGTCCTGCAGACCGGTCAACGGCAGGCGGACCTCTTCGCTGCACAGGTCCAGCTTGGCCATCGCGTATTTCGCGCCGACCAGCCCCGGTTCGATGAAGATCGCTTCGTGCAGCGGCATGAGCCGGTCCTGGTAGTCCAGCGCCTTGGCGTAATCGCCCGCCAGCGTCGCCGCCTGGAATTCGGCGCACAGCCGCGGCGCCACGTTGGCGGTGACGGAAATGCAGCCGACCCCGCCATGCGCGTTGAAACCAAGCGCGGTGGCGTCTTCGCCCGACAACTGGCAGAAATCGGCGCCGCAGGTGGCGCGCTGCTGGCTGACCCGGGCAAGATCGCCAGTGGCGTCCTTGACGCCGACGATCCGGGGCAGCTGCGCCAGCTCACCCATGGTTTCCGGGATCATGTCGACGACCGACCGGCCCGGGATGTTGTAGATGATGATCGGCAGATCGCAGCAATCGTGCAGCGCGGTGAAATGCGCGATCAGCCCGCGTTGGGTCGGCTTGTTGTAATAGGGCGTGACCACCAAGGCGGCATCGGCGCCGACCTTTTCGGCGTGCTGGATCAGCCGGATGCCTTCCAGGGTGTTGTTGCTGCCCGCGCCCGCGATCACCGGCACCCGGCCCGCTACCGCTTTGACCACTTCCTCGACCACGGTTTCATGTTCGCGGTGGGTCAGGGTCGGGCTTTCGCCGGTGGTGCCGACCGGCACGAAACCGTCGCTGCCTTCGCCGATATGCCATTCGATCAGTTTCTTGAGCGTCTCCAGATCCAGCTCGCCGTTCTTGAACGGCGTGACCAAAGCAGGAAAAGATCCCTTGAACATGACACGCTCCTTCTGTCGTATGGCCGATTGCGGCCCGGTGAGTTCGATCTGCTGACTGCGCCCGGCGGGCAATATTTCGCCTTCGTGATTTGCCCCGGAAGGCGCGCAGAATTAAGCTCGCGTTGTCTATCCCTTGTTCCTTTGTAAAAGCAAGCCATGTTGCGTCTTATTCCCCCCTTCCTGATCATTTGTGCGACGATTCTGCCGGTGCAGGCACAGCAAACTCCGGGGCCTCAGCCCCTTGCCAGTGCCCTTGATGCGGCGCAGGGCCGCGATTGGGACCGCGCGGCGCAGTTGGCGGCGCGTGCGGGAGGGCAGGTATCCGCCGATATCGTCGAATGGATTCGGTTGCGGGCGGGGCAGGGAACAGCCGAGGAGGTGACGGGATTCCTGAACCGCAGGGCCGACTGGCCCGGGCTGAAACTGCTGCGCAAACGCAGTGAAGAAGTGATGGCGCAGGCCAAGCCTGCAGAGGTGATCGCGTTCTTCGACGGCGCGGCGCCGCAGACCGGCACCGGATTGCTGGCCTATGCCAAGGCGCTGAGCGATGCCGGTCGGCAGGGCGAAGCCGAGGCCGGGGTGGTTCTGGGATGGCGGACCCTGTCGCTGACCAAGGAAGAACATGCCGCGCTGCTGGCGGCTTATCCGAAGCTTCTGGCGCCGCATCACGAAGCGCGTCTGGACATGGTGCTGTGGCGCGACTGGAGCAGCAACGTGGCCGACATGCTGCCGCTGGTGCCGGACGGTTGGCGCAAGCTGGCGACGGCGCGGCTGGGGCTGCGGGCGCAGCGCAAGAATGTCGATGCGCTGATTGCCGCCATCCCAGAAGAATTGGCCGGTGATCCGGGCCTTGCCTATGAACGGTTCCGCTGGCGGATGAAGAAAGGGCGCACCGACGAAGCGATCGAATTGCTGCTGGAAAGCAGCACGTCAGCAGCCAAGCTGGGCGCCCCGGATCAATGGGCCGGGTGGCGGCGCAGCCTGGCGCGCGAAAAAATGCGGGCGGGGAAGATGCAAACCGCCTATGCTCTCGCCTCGGCCCATGGCTTGGTCGAGGGGTCGGATTACGCCGATCTTGAATGGCTGTCGGGCTTCATCGCGTTGCGGTTCCTCAACGATCCCGATCTGGCTCGCGATCATTTCCAGCGCTTCCGCGCGGCGGTGGACACGCCGATTTCGCTGGGCCGGGCCGGATACTGGTTGGGCCGCGCGCAGGAAGCGGCGAGCGATGCCGAAGCGGCGCAGGCGGCCTATGCCGAAGGGGCGAAGTACCAGAGCAGTTTCTATGGCCTTCTGGCGGCGGAAAAGGCCGGGATCGGTTTCGATGCGACGCTGGCCGGGGGCGATGCGTTTCCCGATTGGCGGCAGGCCGGTTTCGCCAACTCTTCGGTGTTCGAGGCGGCGATGCTGTTGCTGCGCGCGGGCGAGGTGAACCTGTCGGTGCGCTTCCTGCGGCACTTGGCCGAAACCCTGTCGCCGACCGAACTGGGCCAACTGGGCGACCTGCTGGACGAGATGCAGCAGCCGCACCTGGCGGTGATGGTCGGCAAGCAGGCGGCGCGGCGCGGTCTGGTGATTGCTCAGCCGTACTATGCGCTGCACCCGATGCGGGACATGACATTGCCCGTGCCGATGGAACTGTCGCTGGCCATCGCCCGGCGCGAAAGCGAATTCAATTTCCGGGTCGTCAGCGGCGCGGGTGCGCAGGGCCTGATGCAGCTGATGCCGGCCACCGCCAAGCTGGTGGCGCGCGATCTGGGGCTGGATCACGATCCGGACAAGGTGCTGAGCGACTGGCGCTACAATGCCAGGCTCGGCAGTGCCTATCTGGCGTCGCTGGGGCAGCGCTTCGACGGCAATATCCTGATGGTTGCCGCTGGCTACAATGCCGGGCCCGGGCGGCCGGAACGCTGGATGGACCTTTACGGCGATCCGCGCGCCGGGGCGGTGGACGTGATCGACTGGATCGAATTCATCCCGTTCCGCGAAACCCGAAACTACGTGATGCGGGTGGCGGAATCGTTGCCGGTCTATCGCGCCCGGCTGGGCCGCGATCCGCTGCCGCAGCCATTCAGCAAGGAACTGACCGGGTCAAGCGTTCTGCCGCTCTCGCCATAGGGTGAACAGCCCCGCCGCCACGATGATGCCCGCGCCGATGGCGACGTTTAGGCGGATGGTTTCGCCGAATACCGCGATGCCGATCGCCGAGGCGAAGACCAGCTGCAGATAGGCGAAGGGCTGGACCGAGCTGGCCTCGGCCACCTCGTAGCATTTGATCAGCAGGAAATGCCCCAATGCACCGGTGATGCAGAGCGAGGCCATCCAGCCCCAGTCGGGCGCCGACATCGGTTCCCAGAACCACATGCCGATCAGGGTCATCGCTACCGATCCCACCGTGCCGGTCCAGAAGAACGAGGTTGCGGCGCTGTCTTTGCGGGCGACATAGCGGGTCAACAATCCGTACAGCGCGAACATCAGCGCCGACAGCACCGGCAGGACCGCCAGCGGTTTGAACACGCCGACGCCCGGTTGCAGGATGATCAGCATGCCGATGAAGCCGACCGCGATCGCGCTCCAGCGTTTCCAGCCGACGGTTTCGCCCAGTACCGGCCCGGACAGGGCGGCGATCAGCAGCGGGTAACCGGCGAAGATTGCGTGGCTTTCCACCAGCCCCAGCCGGGTGAAGGCAAAGACCAGAACGCAAATCTCGGCGATCAGCAGAACAGCACGGAAGCTTTGCAGCAGCGGCTGGGTGGTGCGAGCGGCGGCGCGCACGCCACCGGCCTTGCGGCCCGCGATTGCGATCACGAAGGCGGCGAAGAACCAGTAGCGGATCATCGTCACCATGAACACGTTGTATTCCCCGGCCAGGTGGCGGGAAATGCCGTCCTGCACGGCGAAAACGAAGGTGGTGGCCACCATCAGCAGGATGCCGAGCCGGGTATTGGTCGAACTCATGCCGGGGCCTTTCGCGCAACGGTCATGTGCCGTTTGCGGCCGAAGCCGGGGCGGCGGTCGACCTCGAACCCGGCGTCCTGCAGCCCGCGGCGGACGAAACCCGCCGCCGTGTAGGTCGCTGCCGTGCCGCCGGGCGCGGTGTGGCGGCAGACCTCCGCCATCAGCTTGGCCCCCCAAAGCTCGGGGTTCTTGGCGGGGGAAAACCCGTCGAGGAACCAGGCGTCGGCGCTTCCTTCCCATTGCGGAAGGGTCTCGCGCGCGTCGCCGCGGATCATCTCGAACCGCAGGTCGGGCAGGTCGATCCGGTGCAGATCATCGGACCAGTGCGGCGCCAGGTCGGCGGCGACCCCGGCGATTTCGGGAAACGCCTTCTGCGCGCGGATCATTTCCGCCGGGGACATCGGGAACGCCTCGAACGTGGTGAAGTGCAGCACGCCCTGCTGCCCGGTTTCACGCCACAGCCTCAAGGCCGCCAGCAGGTTCAGCCCGGTGCCGAAGCCCAGTTCGGCGATGTGGAAGCCGGGCCTGAACCGCGCGGGCAGGTCGTTGCCTCCCAGGAACACGTAAGAGGTTTCCGCCAACCCGTTGTCGAGCGAGAAATAGGGATCGTCGAAACGGGTCGATACCGGCACCGTTTCATCGCGCCATTCCAGTTCGGCACGCTGGTCTTGCATCGTCTGATCCCTTAAGGGTTGCGGTTGAGAATGGCGCGACAATGAAAGGGAATGCGGGGAATGGCAATGGCTGACGTGACCGTTTACGGGGCCGGGATTTTCGGCCTCTCCGTCGCCTGGTCCTGCCTGTCGCGCGGGGCATCGGTGCGGGTGATCGACCCGTACGGCCCGGGGGGCGGGGCCAGCGGCGGGCTGGTCGGTGCGCTGGCGCCGCATGTGCCGGAAAACTGGAACGACAAGAAGCAGTTCCAGTTCGAAAGCCTGATTGCGGCCGAAGGGTTCTGGCGCGGGGTCGAAGCGGCGGGCGGTAAGCGCGCCGGTTATGCAAGGCTGGGCCGGTTGCAGCCGGTGGTCGACGACAAGGCGCTGGAACTGGCGCGGTCGCGCCGCACGGGCGCGGCGGAGCTGTGGCAGGGCAAGGCCGTCTGGGAGGTGATCGAGGCGGCGGAGGCCGGCGACTGGGCGCCGCTGAGCCCGACCGGCTGGCTGATCCGCGACACGCTGAGCGCACGGATGCATCCGCGCATGGCCTGCGCCGCCCTGGTTGCGGCGATCGAGGCCAGGGGCGGCGAGATCGTGGCGGAAGGCCCGGCGCAGGGTCGTGTGGTCTGGGCCACCGGAGTAGCCGGGCTGGAGGAGATCAACCGCGAGGTCACCCGGACCTTCGGCAACGGGATCAAGGGGCAGGGCGCGTCGTTGCGGATCGGGTTCGACCCACGCGATTGCCCGCAGCTTTTTGCCGACGCGGTGCACGTGGTGCCCCATGCCGATGGCACCGTCGCCATCGGGTCGACCAGCGAACGCGATTACGACGATCCCAAATCGGTGGACGGCCAGCTGGACGCGGTGCTGGAACGCGCCTTCGCCGCCGTCCCCGCATTGGCCGGGGCCGAGGTGATCGAGCGTTGGGCCGGTGTCCGCCCGCGCACGCGCAGCCGCGCCCCGGTGCTGGGTGCGCATCCGACGAAACCGGGCCAGTATATCGCCAATGGCGGCTTCAAGATCGGTTTCGGCATGGCGCCGAAAGTGGGGCAGGTGATGGCCGATCTGCTGCTTGAGGGGATCGACCGGATCCCGGACGGGTTCCGGGCCGAAGCGAGTTTGTAGGCCGCTGCGCCGAAATGGCGCGGGCGGGCTAGGCGGCCTCGGCCTGCATGCATTGGCGGCCGTCGGGGCCGCGCACCCACATCCGGCCGTCCGATTTCCAGCACAGCGTGGCGGTTTCAAAATGCATCAGCGGTGACGTGGCGCGGAAGCTGAAGCGTTTGAGCGTTCCCAACTGCCGTTCAGCCATCAGCATCAACAGCTGCGCCAGAAGCGGCCCGTGGGTGACCAGCCCGCCGTAGCCTTCGACATCGCGGGCGTAATCCAGATCGTAGTGAATCCGGTGGCCATTGAAGGTCAGCGCCGAATAGCGGAACAGTAGGGTCGAGGTGAAACTGGCCTCTTCGGCGTGGTCTTCGTCGGTGGCAGCGGCGGGGGCTTGCGGTTTCGGCGCATCCGGCGCGGGATCTTCGCGATAGACCAAGTCCTGATATTCGGTGAGGCAAAGCCTGCCCTGTTGGTGGATGTCGTGCTTCAGGGTGACGAAACCCAAGGGGCCGCTGCGGCCGTCCTTGTGGCTGACCTCGGCCACCGTTGTGTGTTTTTCCGCAAGGGTCCCGGCCAAGAGCGGTGCGTGGAATTCCAGCCGCCCGCCGGCCCACATCCGGCGTGGCAGGCCCAGGTCGGGGATCAGGCCGATACCGGTTTTCGGATGCCCGTCGCGCCCCAGACACGGCGCCGGTTCCGGCTGCCAGAAATAGATCTGGTGGAAAAACGGCGGCAGCTTGCTGCCTTCGACGATATTGGCAGGCAGGCCCAGAGTGGTCTGAAGCGCGGCACCGCGCGCCGGATCCATCACGTCTTTTTGGCGGGTTTCTTCTTGCAGAATGTCAGGCATGGCGGAAAGGTAAGAGCGGGTTCTTCAAGGAGCAATGGAAAATGACACCCGAACTTGTCGCGCTCGATCACCTGGTTCTGACCGTTGCCGAGCTTGCCGAGACCGTGAGTTTCTACAGCGAGGTGCTGGGAATGCGGGCCGAACGGTTCGAGGCGGCCGATAACAGCAGCCGCTGGGCGCTGTATTTCGGGACCCAGAAAATCAACCTGCATCAGGCCGGCGCAGAATTCCTGCCCAAGGCGCGGCATGCGACGCCGGGGTCGGCGGACCTGTGTTTTCTGAGCGAGGTGCCGGTTTCCGTGTGGATGGATCATTTGGCGGAACAGGGCGTGCCGGTCGAAGACGGCCCGGTGCCGCGCAGCGGCGCGGAAGGGCCGATCCTGTCGATCTATCTGCGCGATCCAGACGGCAACCTGATCGAGATTTCCAACCCGGTTTGAGTCAGGAGATTTCAGCCCGCAGCCGCTCCATCAATTCGCCGAGCGTCTTGAGGTAGCGTTCGTTTTCCAGCGTACCGGTTTCGAATTCCTTCGCGGCATTGGCGATCATGACGCCGGGACCGGCCAGAACCCGCGCCCGCAGCGGCACCAGGCAGGACCGCAGCATGTACTGCCCGGTCTCGCCGCCGCTCCTCCCGGCATTGGCCGACATCACCGCGACCGGTTTGTCCTTCAGCACGCTCCGCTTGTCGCGGCTGATCCAGTCGAGCGCGTTTTTCAGAACCCCGGTGATCGCCTTGTTGTACTCCGGCGACGCGATGATCACGGCATCGGCCGCCACGATCTGATCGGCCAGCCGGATCACCGGTGCGGGCAATCCGTCGCGGTCTTCCAGATCGCCATCGTAAAGCGGCAGGTTGAGGTCGGCTTCGATCCGGTCGGCGGGGCCGAACAGATTTACGGCCTCGCTCAGAAGCTTGCGGTTAAAACTGCCCGCGCGCAGCGAGCCCGAAATCGTCAGAAGCGTTGTCATGACGGCCCCTTTTTGCATCAATCATCGCGCGGCAATCTAAGGCGTGGGGCGCGCAAGTACAGGCGGCGGTCGCAAGCCGCCTGTGCATTTTCGCAGAGACCCGGATCAGTTGGGCAGGATCACGATGTCCACGCGCCGGTTCCGCGCCCGGCCTTCCGGGGTCAGGTTGGTGGCGACCGGTTGGTCTTCGCCGCGCCCGATCGTCTGAATCCGGTTGGCCGACACGCCCGCCCCGATCAGGATCGAGGATACGGCGGCCGCGCGCCGCTGGCTGAGATCGAAGTTGTATTCGGCCGACCCGGTATTGTCGGTATGGCCCAGAACCTGAACGGTGCTGTTGGGGTAGCGGCGCAGGCTCGTGGCCACGGTGCGCAGGTCGTCCCGCAGGACCGGCTGCACATAGGTGCTGTCGATTTCGAACAGGATGTCCTGCGGCATCGACACGATCAGCCGGTCACCGGTATTGGTGATCGCAACCCGGTTGTCGAGGCTGCCGCGCAGTTCGGCTTCCTGTTTGTCGAGGTCACTGCCGATGGCTGCGCCGGTCACGCCGCCCAGAATGCCGCCGATGACGGCGCCCTTGCCCTTGTCCTTGCTGATCGCGGCGCCGGTGATCGCGCCCAGGACCGTGCCGAGAGCGGCACCTTCCTTGGTGCGTTGATACGGATCGGTGCCGTTCATCATGGCGGGATCGGTACAAGCGGTGGTGGTCAACAGCGATGCGCCTGCCAGGAACAGGGCAAATTTGGATGCTCGGGTCATAGTCTTCGTGCCTCTCGTAATGTCTCCGCCAGCGCGGGTCACGCGCAATATAGACCTTTGTTTGAGCGACGAAATACATCTCTGCGTGAAGATCGGCGGCAATCCGCGTATGAAGCAGGGGGCTTGTCAGCCCTGCCGGGCTGCATCGCCTTCGGCGCGGGCGGATTCATAGGCCAGAAGCGCGCGTTTCACCGGCAATCCCCAGTGATAGCCCCCCAATGCGCCGGATTTGCGCAACGCCCGGTGGCACGGGATCAGCCAACTGACCGGGTTGCGCCCGACCGCCGTGCCCACGGCGCGCACCGCCTTGGGCTTGTCGATCGACTGGGCGATTTCGGAATAGGTGGTGACATGGCCCGAGGGCACGTGAAGCAACGCCTCCCAGACCTTGATCTGGAACGGCGCGCCGATCATGTGCAGAGCGGTTTCGCCCTTCTGTGTGAAGGCCGCGTCGACCAGCGGTTTCAGCGCCACCGGATCTTCGATGTAATTGGCTTTGGGCCAGCGCCCGACCATGTCCTGCAGCGCAGCTTCGGTACCGGTTTCGGCGGCAAAGCCGAGACCGCAAAGCCCCTTTGACGTGCCCATTACCAGCGCCAGGTCGAACGGGCTGTCGAACCAGCCCCAGAATATGTCCAGGCCTTCGCCGGCGCGGGCATATTCACCCGGGCTCATCGCTTCCCACCGGACGAAAAGATCGTGCAGCCGGCCATTGCCGGACAGTCCGACCCGATGGCTGACCTCGAGCGTCGTCATGTTGTCCCTGAGCAGCGCCTTGGCGTGATCGAGCGTCAGATATTGCTGATAGCGTTTCGGCGACACGCCGACCCATTGCGAAAACAAGCGCTGGAAATGCGCCGGGCTCATTCCCATCTGCGCCGCCAGATCGTTCAGGCCCATCCCCGGCCCGGCGGCATCGATCAGCTCGATGGCGCGGCGCATGACATGGTAGTGATAGCCGGTTTCGGGGGGCTGGTGCAGCATTACGGGTCCTTTCCTCGGTCACAGCTTACCGCATCGAAACAGCCGCCAGCGACCCGAAACTTGCGCTTTCGTCCGCTGGCAACGGACCGGGTACGGGCCGGGCCTGATGATTGGCCAGACCGACAGCGGCGTTCCTGTTATCAGTCATGTTGGTGGTGGGGGGGGCGTTTTCGGCAAACCTCGTTGCCTCTTTCCCCGATCAGGGCCTGACCGGGGCCAGTTTCGTGCAGGGCAGCGATGAAACACCTGCGGTATGGGAGGCGCTGCGCGTTGCCGCGTCCCATTGAAATGCCGGGGCGACCCGGCTAGGGGAAGGGAACGCAAACAATCCCGACCGGACATGGCCAAGCAACTCGACTATCACACCATCCGCGAAATCTTCACCCGCTTCCAGGACTCCGAACCGGAACCGAAGGGCGAACTGGACCATGTCAACGCCTACACGCTGCTGGTGGCGGTGGCGCTGTCGGCGCAGGCCACCGACAAGGGCGTCAACAAGGCCACCGCCGAATTGTTCAAGATCGCCGACACGCCGCAAAAGATGCTGGACCTGGGCGAAGAGGGGCTGGTCGAACATATCAAGACCATCGGGCTCTACCGCAACAAGGCCAAGAACGTCATGAAGATGGCGCGTATCCTGGTTGACGAATATGACGGCGAGGTGCCCTGTTCGCGCGCCGCGCTGCAAAGCCTGCCGGGCGTCGGGCGCAAGACCGCCAACGTGGTGCTGAACATGTGGTGGCGTTATCCGGCGCAGGCGGTGGACACCCACATCTTCCGCTTCGGCAATCGCTCCGGCGTCTGCCCGGGCAAGGATGTCGTCGCCGTCGAACGCGCCATCGAAGACAACATTCCGGTCGATTTCCAACTGCACGCGCATCACTGGATGATCCTGCACGGCCGCTATACCTGCGTCGCGCGCAAGCCAAAATGCAATGCCTGCCTGATCCGCGACCTTTGCCAATACGAGGATAAAACCCCATGAAAAAATACCAGGTTGTCGGCATCGGCAACGCCGTCGTTGATGTCATCAGCCAAAGCGATGACAGCTTCCTTGACCTGATGGGCATCCAGAAGGGCATCATGCAGCTGGTCGAACGCGAACGCGGCGAACTGCTTTACGGGTCGATGACCAATCGCACCCAAGCGCCGGGCGGATCGGTCGCCAACACGCTGGCGGGTCTGGGCAATCTGGGGCTCGGCACCGGTTTCATCGGGCGGGTGCACGACGATGCACTGGGCCGGTTCTATGCCGATGAAATGGTCAAGGGCGGCACCGATTTCGTGAACCAGCCGGTGGCGGGGGGCGAATTGCCGACCTCGCGCTCGATGATCTTCGTGTCGCCGGATGGCGAACGCTCGATGAATACCTATCTGGGGATCTCCTCGGAACTGGGCCCGGACGACGTGTCCGACGACGTGGCGGGCGCGGCGGAAATCCTGTTCCTCGAAGGCTATCTCTATGACAAGCCGAAGGGGAAGGAAGCTTTTGAGCGCGCCGCCAAACTGTGCCGCGCGTCGGGCGGCAAGGCCGGTATCGCGCTGTCCGATCCGTTCTGCGTCGACCGCCACCGCGACGATTTCCGCCGCCTCGTGAAGGAACTCGATTACGTGATCGGCAACGAACACGAATGGGAATCGCTCTATCAGACCGACCTCAGCTCCGCGCTGGAACAGGCCGCCGCCGATGCCGGCATGGTGGTCTGCACCCGCTCCGGGCATGACGTCGTGCTGGTGCGCGGAGCCGAAGAAGCGGTGGTGCCGGTGACCGAAATCGTTCCGGTCGACGCCACCGGCGCCGGTGACCAGTTCGCCGCCGGTTTCCTTTATGGCTATGCCACCGGTGCGCCGCTCGAGGTCGCGGGCCGCATGGGCTGTGTCGCCGCGGCCGAGGTGATCAGCCATGTCGGCGCCCGTCCCGAAGCGAACCTGAAACAGCTGTTCCGCAAGGAAGGCCTGATCGACTGACCCTTTGGGGACTGTTGAGACCGGTAAAAAAACAGCCGAACCGCCCCACCGCTCAGCCGTTCGGCGCAGCACCGATGCTTACTGAACTGGTGGGGCGGCTTTCCCTTGGGCGGTCATCGGCTCCCCAGCCTGTACCGCAGCGACAAGGAAGCCCGATTCTGGTTAAGAAAGCCTTGCCGCTTTTTCTTGGCGGAAATACCCCGGGGTGAATTGGCCAAAGGCCAAGAGGGGCAGCGCCCCTTTCCCCGCCCGCCGCAGGCGGCGGCATCGCAAGAGGGCCTGTCTCAGTCGCCCAGCTTGGCATGCACTTCGTCGAGGTCAATCTCTCCGATCGGCATCTTGTTGCCCGGGTTTTCGAAATCGTATTTGAACAGCTCGAAATCGCGTTTGTAGATTTCATAGACCAGGTGCATCGACAGGTCGTCGAAATAGTCTTCGATCGGATGGGCGCGCTTGGGGCCGTGGCCTTCGGATTCGTTGAACCGCGGGATCGCGGCCAGGTCGACCGGATGGGGCGTTTCGATATGGTCCAGCACCTCCTGCATGCCCTCGTTGAACTTCTCGGTGAAGAAGATCTTGTCGTAGGTGCCGCCGTTGACGATGAAGGTCGAAATATGCCCGGACATGGCCGACCAGTGGATGTCCGGGTCCATCGGCTTGCGCCAGCGGATGGTGTCGCGGGCGAACAGCAGGAAGCGGCGGAAGCTCCTGATCTGGTCGAAGTCTTCCTTGCCGTCCTCGCCGCCGACCTCGATGCCGTATTTCTGGATCAGCATCGGCACCAGGTTACCGCGATAGCGACGGCCGTTGCGCTGGATGCCGCAGATCTTGTCGAAGAAGCTCGACAGGATGCGGCCATAGGGATTGCGCACGCAGGTGAAGGCATAGGAACGGTGGTTCTGCACGTTGCGGCTGATCAGCGGCTGGCTGTCCTCGAAGGCCCATTTGTGCATGCCCTCCTTGGCGTCATGGATGTCGCCGTCGAAGAATTTGCCGTGGTCCGAATAATACATGATCTGACCGATGGTCGAACACGCGCATTTGGGAACGACGCGGTACACGACGCTTTCGCTTTCGGTCATCCATGTGCCGGGAAATCCCATGAACCCATGCCTCCTGTTGCGTCCCCTGCGGCCGGGAACTTTGCTTTTGTTTACAAAAACCAAAGAAACCCGGTTTATTCAATCTTCGATCGGCCGTATCTATGTAAACAATCTTTTAAAGCAGGGGCGATCGTTTCCGTAGATGGCAAGAATTGCGTTCATCCTTCTGTGCCACAAGGACCCGGAGGCCATCATCGCCCAAGCCGAACGCCTCACCGCGGCGGGCGATTACATGTCGATTCATTTCGACGCCCGCGCCAATCCGGAACATTTCAACCAGATCAGCGAAGCACTGCGGGACAATCCCAACGTGACCTTCGCCCGCAAGCGGATCAAGTGCGGCTGGGGCGAATGGTCCCTGGTGCAGGCGACGCTGAACGCGATCGAAGTGGCGCTCGACGCCTTCCCGAGGGCGACCCATTTCTACCTGCTGTCGGGCGATTGCATGGCGATCAAATCGGCCCAGTATTCGCATGCTTTCCTGGACGACAGAGATCGCGATTTCATCGAGAGCTTCGATTTCTTCGAAAGTGACTGGATCAAGACCGGGATGAAGGAAGGCCGGCTGATCTATCGCCACTTCTTCAACGAACGGACCCAGCCCAAGCGCTATTACTGGGCGCTCAACCTGCAGAAGAGGTTGGGGCTGGAACGGGACATCCCGCATGACCTGCAGGTCCAGATCGGCAGCCAGTGGTGGTGCCTGCGCCGCCGCACCGTCGAATGGATCATGGATTTCACCAGGCAGCGCAAGGACGTGATGCGGTTCTTCCGAACCACCTGGATTCCGGATGAAACCTTTTTCCAGACGCTGGTGCGCCACATGGTGCCGGAAGAGGAAATCGATCCTCGCACGCTGACCTTCCTGATGTTTTCCGATTACGGCATGCCGGTGACCTTCTACAACGATCACTATGACCTGCTGGTCAGTCAGGATTTTCTGTTCGCCCGCAAGATCAGCCCCGAGGCGCGCGAGCTGAAGGCGCGGCTGGGCGCGCTCTATGCCACCGAAGGGGTCGAGTTCAAGATCTCCAACGAAGGCCGCAGCCTGTACAAGTTCCTCACCGGCCGGGGCCGCATCGGGCGGCGTTTCGGCATGCGGTTCTGGGAAACCGAAAGCTCGCTGGGGCGCGAGCGCGAATTGCTGATCGTGGTGTGCAAGAAATGGCACGTGGCCAAGCGCCTGCTGGAACAGATCCGCAAGGCGACCAATATCCCGGCGATCGAATACCTGTTCAACGAGGAATCGACGCCGCTGCCCGATCTGGGCGGGATCCAGAAAACCATTGCCAAACGCCACCGTCACCGCCGCGCGCTGATGCGAATGCTGTTCGATTATTTCGCCACAGACCGGCTGATCATCTGCCTCGATCCCGGCGCGCTGGACCTGTTGCAGGATTTTTGTGGCGACCGTTCGACAACCCGGTTGCTTGAAATCGACGTGGAGTTCACCGACGAGTTCCTGACAGGCCACGCGATGCGGATCGGGTTGGCCGGCGAACAGACGCCGCCGGAAACGCTGGAGCGGCTGCTGCCCACCATCCGTCATGACATGGCCTTCGAAAGCGACCGCATCCGCGACGCGAATTTCGCCAACCATCACCGCATCCGCGAAGCCGGCAGGATGGAAGAAAATGCCGGCGAGGTGGCACAGTTCCTTGCCATTTCCGAAGACAAGGCGCAAGAAATCGTCGACATCGACTACTTGTTTGCAGACTGAGAGGACCGATGACCTACGCCTATGACGACCAGAACATCTTTGCCAAGATCCTGCGCGGCGAAATCCCCAACAAGACGGTGCTGGAAACCGAGCATTCGCTGGCCTTTCATGACATCCAGCCGCAGGCGCCGGTGCATGTTCTGGTGATCCCGAAGGGACCCTACGTTTGCTATGACCATTTCGCGCTGGAAGCTTCCGATGCGGAAATCGTCGATTTCACCCGCACCGTAGGCGAGGTCTGCAAGCTGGCCGGGGTGCAGGCGGGCGAAAACGGCGACGGGTTCCGGTTGATTTCAAATTCCGGCGAGAACGGCGTGCAGGAAGTGCCGCATCTGCACGTGCACGTGCTGGGCGGGCGCTGGCTGGGCCGGATGTTGCAAAAGGCCGGATGAGGATGGATTGGGGGCCAGCCCCCAAACCCCCGGGATATTTGTGAAAAGAAGAACGGGTTTCTTCCTGGCTGAAATACGCCTGCGCGGCAGGCGGCCTGGGCGAAATTGGCGCTGGCGAATTCGTGAGGTATGAAGGGCGCGGTCTGGGCCGCGCCCCCTTTAATGCGCCTCGGCCCAGTTGGCGCCGCGTCCGGCATCGACGGTCAGCGGCACCGACAGCTGAACCACGGGCGCGGCGGCGCTTTCCATCACCTCGCGGGCCTGTGCGATCACGTCGTCGGCGCGGTCTTCGTCCACCTCGAACAGCAGTTCGTCATGCACCTGCAGCAGCATCTTGGCGGGCAGGCCGGCGATGGCGTCGGGCATCCGGATCATCGCGCGGCGGATCACGTCGGCCGCGGTGCCCTGGATCGGGGCGTTGATCGCCGCGCGTTGGGCAAATCCGGCGCGCGGCCCCTTGGCGGTGATTTCCGGCGTGTGGATCTTGCGGCCGAACAGGGTCTGGACGTAGCCGTGTTCCTTGGCGAAGCCCTTTGTGTCGTCCATGTAGGTGCGAATGCCGGGGAAGCGTTCGAAATAGCGGGTGATGAAATCCTGCGCCTCGGCCCGCGGAATGCGCAGGTTGCGCGCCAGCCCGAAGGCGGAAATGCCGTAGATGACGCCGAAATTGATCGCCTTGGCGCGGCGGCGGATTTCCGGCGTCATTTCATCCAGCGGCACGTCGAACATTTCGCTGGCGGTCATCGCGTGGATATCGAGCCCGTCCTTGAACGCCTGCTTCAGCGCGTCGATCCCCGCGATTTCGGCGAGGATGCGCAGCTCGATCTGGCTGTAGTCGAGCGACAGCAGTACCTTGCCCTCTTCCGCCACGAAGGCTTCGCGGATGCGGCGGCCTTCCTCGGACCTGACCGGGATGTTCTGCAGGTTCGGATCGGTCGAGGCCAGCCGGCCCGTGTTGGCCCCGCTTTGCAGGTAGGAGGTGTGAACGCGTCCCGTTTCGGGATGGATGTGATCCTGCAGCGCATCCGTGTAGGTCGATTTCAATTTCTGCAGCTGGCGGTAATCCAGAACGCGGGCGGCGAAATCGTGTTCGGTGGCGAGGTCTTCCAGCACGTCGGCCGGGGTCGACCATTGCCCGGTCTTGGTTTTCTTGCCGCCTTCGAGCCCCATTTCCTCGAACAGGATCGCGCCCACTTGTGCGGGGGACTGGACATTGAATTCGTGGCCCGCGAGTTCGTAAAGTTCGGCTTCGAACCCGGCCATTTTCTGGGCGAAGGCGTTGGACATGCGCGACAGGGTATCGCGGTCGACTTTGATCCCGTGCATTTCCATCCGCGCCAGCACCGGCACCAGCGGGCGTTCCAGCGTTTCATAGACGGTGGTCACCCGGGTCTGGTGCAGTTGCGGCTTGAACAGCTGCCACAGGCGCAGGGTGATATCGGCGTCTTCAGCGGCGTATTTCACCGCGTCGTCCACCGGCACCCGGTCGAAGGTGATCTGCGATTTGCCCGAACCCAGCAGCGATTTGATCGGGATCGGTGTGTGGCCAAGGTAGCGTTCCGACAGCGTGTCCATGCCGTGCCCGTGCAGTCCGGCATTCATCGCGTAGGACATCAGCATCGTGTCGTCGATCGGCGCCACGTTGACGCCGTAGCGGGCGAAGATCTTGGCGTCGTATTTCATGTTCTGGCCGATCTTCAGGATGCTGTCATCCTCCAAGACGGGCTTCAGCAGGTCGAGCGCCTCGTCCAGCGCGATCTGCCCTTCGGCCAGGTTGTCGGAACCGAACAGGTCATCCGCCCCGTCCTTGTGCGTCAGCGGGATGTAACAGGCCTTGCCCGGTTCGATGCACAGCGAAATGCCGACCAGATCGGCGCGCATTTCATCCAGCCCCGTCGTTTCGGTATCCACCGCCACGTAGCCGCGTTCGCGCGCCAGACCGACCCAGGATGCCAGAGCGGTGATATCACGCACGCATTCGTAATCCTCGGGATTGAAGGGCAGGTCGTCCGGCTTGTCCGCCTCGCCCGGTTCGGCGCCGCGCGGGTCGGTGTCCTTGATCGCGGGCGGTTCGACGCCCAGCTGATCCGCGATCCGCTTGGTCAGGGTGCGGAATTCCATTTCCGCCAGGAAATGCATCAGCTTCTCGGGGTCGGGATCGCGCGCTTCCAGATCGTCAAGCGTGAAGTCGAGATCCATGTGGCAATCGAGCTGCACCAGCGTCTTCGACAACTCGATCTGGTCGCGCTTTTCGATCAGGGTCTGGCGCCGCTTGGGCTGCTTGATTTCTTCGGCGCGGTCCAGAAGTTCCTCCAGCGATCCGTATTCGTTGATCAGCAACGCGGCGGTCTTCACACCGATGCCGGGCGCGCCGGGCACGTTGTCGACGCTGTCGCCGGCCAGTGCCTGCACGTCGACCACCCGGTCCGGGCCGACGCCGAATTTTTCCATCACGCCCTCGCGGTCGATCCGCTTGTTCTTCATCGGGTCGAGCATTTCGACCCCGTCGCCGACCAGCTGCATCAGGTCCTTGTCGGAACTGACGATGGTGACGCGCCCACCGGCGTCTCGTGCCTGATGCGCCAGCGTGGCGATGATGTCGTCGGCCTCGAACCCTTCGATTTCCTCGCAGGCGATGTTGAAGGCGCGGGTGGCTTCGCGGGTCAGCGGAAACTGCGGCACCAGGTCTTCGGGCGCGGGCGGGCGGTTGGCCTTGTACTGGTCATAAAGTTCGTTGCGGAAGCTCTTGCCGGAATGATCGAAGATCACCGCCACGTGGGTTGCCGCATCGGACCCGTTGTTGCCGTCGATATAGCGCTGCAGCATGTTGCAGAACCCGGCCACCGCCCCGATCGGCAGCCCGTCGGATTTCCGCGTCAACGGCGGCAGCGCGTGATAGGCGCGGAAGATGAAGGCCGATCCGTCGATCAGGTGCAGGTGGCAGCCCTTGCCAAACGTCATGCTTTTTCTCCGATCCTGAGGCGCATGGTCCTACATGCCATGCGACCAGCCGGATCGCCAGATGGCAATCCGGTTTCTGCTTTCATCGTTCGATAAATCTTCGAATGCGGCGCCGGGGCACGCGGGTTTCGGGGATCAGCCCTGATCCGCTTTCGATCCCTTCAGGATGTATTTCGCATCGCAATAGGGGCATTCGACATAACCGGCGTCTTCCGGGATATGCAGCCAGACGCGGGGGTGGCCCAGGGCGCCTTCGCCGCCGTCGCAGGCGATCTTGGAATTCTCGACAATCTTGGTTTCGGGCGCTTGGGTCGTCATCCGGGGCGTTTCCTTTTGGCTGCAAAAGAATTAGGTGCTGTTATGAGCGATCACAACGCCAGGGGCAAGTAGGGCCATGAGCAGCAATGCCATCGAAATCCGAGGTCTGCGCAAGACCTATCGCGGCAGCAAGGGGCAGCCGGAAAAGCAAGCACTGAAGGGCATCGACCTGGATATTCCGCAGGGGTCCGTCTTCGGGTTGCTGGGGCCGAACGGGGCCGGCAAATCGACCCTGATCAACATCCTTGCCGGTCTGGTGGTGAAAACCGCGGGCCAGGTGACGATCTGGGGCTTCGATCAGGATGTGAACCCGCGCCAGAGCCGCGCTTCGATCGGGGTGATGCCGCAGGAACTGAACCTCGACGCCTTCTTCACGCCGCGCGCGGCGCTGGACGTGCAGGCCGGGCTGTATGCGGTGCCGAAATCGCAGCGCCGGACCGACGAGATCCTGAAGCTGATCGGGCTGGAGGACAAGGCCGATGCCTATGCCCGCACCCTGTCGGGCGGGATGCGGCGGCGGCTTCTTTTGGGCAAGGCATTGGTGCATGCGCCGCACATCCTGGTGCTGGACGAACCGACGGCGGGGGTGGATATCGAGCTGCGCCAGATGCTGTGGACCAACATTCGCAAGCTGAACGATGAGGGCATGACCATCATCTTGACGACCCACTACCTGGAAGAGGCCGAAGAGATGTGCGACGAGATCGCCATCATCAACCAGGGCGAAGTGGTGGCGCGCGACAGCAAGACCAACTTGGTGAACCGGATCGATGCCAAGACCATGGTGATCCATGCCGAAGAGACCGTCACGACCCTGCCAGAGGCCCCCGGCATCACGGTGGAAACCCGCCCCGACGGTGCCGTCGCGCTGAGCTATCACGCTCATCAGACCAGTGCCGAACAGGTGCTGGCGGCGGTGCGCGACGCCGGGATCAGTATCCGCGACGTGAAAACCGAAGAGGCCGATCTGGAAGACGTGTTCCTCGAACTGACCCGGAGCTGAGGGCGCGACATGCCGCATGATCACCACCACGGCCATCATCATCCCCATCCCGATCTGGACGGTGGCGACCGGCGGGTGGCGTGGGCGGTTGCGGTCAACATCCTGCTGACTCTGGCGCAGATCGTGGCGGGGGTGATTTCAGGATCGCTGGCGCTGATCGCCGATGCGATCCATAACCTGTCCGATGCCCTTTCGCTGTTCATCGCCTTCTTCGCCCGGCGCATCGGCAAACGGCCGGCGGATGCGACGATGACCTTCGGCTATGGTCGGGCCGAGGTGGTGGCGGCGCTGATCAACTACACCACGCTGATCGTGGTGGCCTTCTACCTCGCCGCCGAGGGGGTGCAGCGGTTGTTCAACCCGGTCGAGGTCGAGGGCTGGATCGTGGTTGCCGTGGCCGCCGTCGCGCTGGTGATCGACACGGTCACGGCGCTGCTGATCTGGCGGCTGAGCGGCGACAGCGTCAACATGCGCGCCGCCTTCCTGCACAACCTGGCCGACGCACTGGGGTCGGTGGCGGTGATCGTCGGCGGTACGCTGATCCTGCTCTATGACTGGCGGCTGGTCGACCCGATCGTGACGCTGCTGATTTCGGGCTACATCCTGTGGCATTCCTGGCAGGGTATCCTGCCAGTCATTCGAATCCTGATGATGGGGGCACCGGAAGATACAGACCTGGAAGACGTCGCAGCGACCCTGCGCGGGATCGACGGGGTCGGAGATATCCATCATCTGCATATCTGGCGCATGCAGGAACACGAAACGGCGCTGGAAAGCCACGTGGTGCTGGACGGATCGGTCGAGGCGGAAGCGGTCAAGAAGACCGTCAAGCAAACGCTGAAAGAGCGTCACGGCATCGTCCATGCGGTATTGGAGCTGGAAAGCTTCGGAGCGGTCTGTGCCGACACCCAGCTGATCGGTCACTGAGACACGCGCCGGCTGCCGACGTCCCGTTTGCCCTTGCACTTTCGACCGCATTGGAGTCGATTAACGGGCAATGAAGGCTGCGATGGGAAAGAAGATGGCGGAACAGACCGACACCGACATGGTCAAATGGCTTCACGACGTTCTTGAAGTCGAAACGGTCGAAGACAATTTCTTCCGCGGCATCGCCACGCCGCAGGGGCGGGGCCGGTCCTTTGGCGGGCAGGTGATCGGGCAGGCTCTGATGGCGGCGATCCGGACCGCCGATCCGGACCGGCCGGTGCATTCGCTGCACGCCTATTTCATGCGTCCGGGCGACGCGACCAAGCCGGTTCTCTACCGCGTGGAACGCGACCGCGATGGGCGCAGCTTCGCCACCCGCCGGGTGGTGGCGATCCAGTCGGGCAAGCCGATCCTGAACCTTGCCGCCTCCTTCCATGTTCGGGAGCCCGGGCTGGCGCACCAGGCGCAGATGCCCGACGTACCCATGCCCAAAGACCTGATAAGCGATGAACAGCTGGGCGAACGGATGCGCGATGACCTGCCCGAGGCGTTCCTGAACTGGCTCAACATGCCGCGCCCGATCGAAATGCGCCCGGTCGGTTTGCGGCCGCCCTTCACCCGCGAAAAGCAGGATCCGGTTCAAAACATGTGGATCAGGGTGCGCGGGGATTTCGGCGACGATCCCGACCTGCACCGCGCGGCGCTGGCCTATACCTCGGATTACGGGCTGCTGGGCACCTGCGTGTTGCCCTTCGCCAAGGCCTTCGTCGATCCCGACATGCAATTCGCCAGCCTCGACCACGCGATGTGGTTCCATGACGATTTCCGCATGGACGAATGGCTGCTTTACGCGATGGACAGCCCTTGGGCCGGTGGCGCGCGCGGCTTCAACCGTGGTCAGATCTTCACTCGCGACGGGCGGCTTGTCGCCTCGACCGCGCAGGAAGGGCTGGTGCGGAACGTCACGCCAAGGGATTAAGACAAGGGATTAAGACCGGCGCTTGTAGGCTTCCAGCCGGTAGAAATCGCGCAGGGTCTGGCCCGGGCGCGGTCTGAATACGTCGCCTTCGCTCAAGGCTTGAATGCGATCGAGCCGGAACATGCGGAAATCCTCGCGCAGCTCGCACCAGCAGACCATGGTCCAGACCCGGCCCCAGAACCACAGCCCCAGCGGCCGCACGCTGCGGCTGGACGCGCTGCCGGTTTCGTCCTCGTAAGCGATATGCAGGCTCGTGTGGGAATTGGCGGCGGCTTCGACCCGGTCGATCCGGTCGCGCAATTCATCGGTCATGTCGTGCAGCGCCAGCGCATGAACCTGCACCTCTTTCGCCCTTGATCGGGCCGCTTCGGGCAGCACCGCGTTGATCTTGACCAGCGCTTCCTCGGCCGCTGCCGCCATCGAGGTGCCGCCCCAGGCGCGGATCATCCGCGCGCCGGCGACCAGCGCCACGATTTCATCCGACGAAAACATCAGCGGCGGCAGGTCGTAGCCGTCGCGCATGACGTAGCCGACCCCGGCCTCGCCCTCGATCGGCACGCCGGAGCCGATCAGGTCGGCCACGTCTCGGTAGATAGTCCGCGGCGTGACCTCCAGTTTCTCGGCCAGTTGCGCCGCCGTCACCAACCGCCCGCCGCGCAGATACTGAACGATCTGGAACAGGCGGTCGGCGCGGCGCATCAGGCGGTCGCCGGTTCAAACAGGCCCAGCGAATTGCCGTCCGGGTCCTGGGCATAGACATAGCGGCCCGGCGGGATCGCGACCGGTTTGCTCAGCACGGTGCCGCCTGCCGCCGCGCAGCGTTCGGCTGCGTCTTCCAGCGCGCCGGGCACCGCCAGATGAAGGGTCGGGCCCTGGCCGGTTTCGGCCGGTTTGCCCGGATAGAGATGCCCGCCCACCGTGTCCATCGCGTTGCCCAGAATGGCGATGCGGTTGGGGCCGGATGCGTCCAGCTTCATGTCGTATCCAAAAACGGTTTCGTAGAAGGCCATGGATTTCTGCATATCCGAAACCGGGATTTCGGACCAGACGATGATTGGTTGTTGGGTCATTGCGCGAACTCCTTGTGTGAATGACAAGGAGGGTATGACACAGGGCTGCTGACAGCATTCTGTCAGCATGGTTTCAGGGGGCTGGAAAAAGTTTGCCACAGCCGAGCGGGGCGATGGAAATGGGGATCAATCGGGCAATTCGTCCGACGGGATCACCGGGAAGAATTCGCCGCCCGACCACAGCCCGAACCAGCTTTGGCCCTCCACCTCGTGATGGGTGCCCAGATCGATCAGCCGGTAGAAACTCTTGCGGTCGATCAGCGCTTCGAGGTTGGCGCGCACCAGGACATAGGGCGAAGGTTCCCCGGTCTCGGCGTTGCGCTCAACGCGGATCGGCGCCTGCGGCCCCGCCTTGGTGTAATCGCCGACATTGGTGGTGAAGCTCAGCACCTGATCGCGACCCGTCCCCTCGACCTCGAAATCCACCGCGACGAAGGGCGCGTCGTCGACGGTGATGCCGACCTTTTCCACCGGGGTGACGAGGAAGTACTTGTCATCGTCCTTTCGCAGAATCGTGGAAAACAGGTGGACAAGTTCGGGCCGCCCGATCGGGGTGCCCTGATAGAACCAGGTCCCATCGCGGGCGATGCGCATGTCCAGATCACCGCAGAACGGCGGATTCCACAAATGCACAGGCGGCAGGCCCTTGCCCTTGGAAGCGGCGCGGGCGGCGGCGGTCAGGCTTTCGGTCGATGGCTTCACGGACATTTGTTCGCTCATAGTTTTTGCCATTTGCGTTTGGCGCGATACACTCGTTTCCAACAATATAGTTCACGGTGGAGTTTGACCATGTCCGATGCCAACGACCTGCTGGCCGAAATCGAAGCGCTTGAAGTCAAGCTGGCGGAGGCGAAGGCATCGATCACCCGGCGCTTCATCGGTCAGGAACAGGTCGTCGACCTGACCCTGTCGGCGCTTCTGTGCGGCGGTCACGCGCTGCTGATCGGGTTGCCGGGGCTGGGCAAAACCCGCCTTGTCGATACGCTGAGCACGGTGATGGGGCTGGACGGCAACCGCATTCAGTTCACCCCCGACCTGATGCCGGCCGATATCCTCGGCTCCGAGGTTCTGGAAACCGATGCCGAAGGCCGCCGGTCGTTCCGGTTCGTGCCGGGGCCGATTTTCTGCCAATTGCTGATGGCCGATGAAATCAACCGGGCCAGCCCGCGGACGCAATCGGCGCTGCTGCAGGCGATGCAGGAACATCACATCACCGTGGCGGGCGAAAACCGGGCGCTTGGCGCACCGTTCCACGTGCTGGCGACGCAAAACCCGATCGAACAGGAAGGCACCTATCCTTTGCCCGAGGCGCAGCTTGACCGCTTCTTGGTGCAGATCGACGTCGCCTATCCCGACCGGCAGACCGAACGCGATATCCTGCTGGCCACAACCGGGGTTGCGGAAGAAAAGGCGCATGAGGTTTTCACCGCCGAGGAACTGATCCGCGCCCAGTCCCTTTTGCGGCAGATGCCGGTCGGCGACAGCGTGGTCGAGGCGATCCTCGATCTGGTCCGCGCCTTCCGCCCCGATGACGAAACCGCCGACGAACGGGTGAAACAGACCGTTGCCTGGGGACCGGGGCCGCGCGCGGCGCAGGCCCTGATGCTGACGGTGCGGGCGCGCGCCATGCTGCAGGGGCGGCTGGCGCCGTCGGTCGAAGACGTCGTCGCGATGGCGCGCCCGGTGCTCAGCCATCGGATGGCGCTGAACTTCGCCGCCCGGGCGCGCGGTGACAACCTTGCCGATCTCATTGAAACCACCGTGGCGCGCACCACCCGGATCGAGGCCGCAGCTTGACCCCGTCACCGCCCCTCCGGGCGCGGGCCGAGGAACAGGCCGCGCTGCTGCCGCCGCTGCTGGCACGGGCCGAACATCTGGCCGGAAACATGCTGCTGGGCGAACACGGGCGGCGGCGCTCCGGCATGGGCGACGATTTCTGGCAATACCGGCCGCTGCAGCCGGGCGATACGCGGCGCATGATCGATTGGCGCCGCTCGGCCCGCGGCGATACGCAGTATGTGCGCGAACGCGAATGGCAGATCGCGCAAAGCGTGATGCTGTGGGTCGATCAGGCCGCTTCGATGCGCTACGCGTCGAACAAGGACCTGCCGGAAAAGGCCGACCGGGCACGGCTTCTGGCGCTGGCAGTGGCGATCCTGCTGGTGCGGGGCGGCGAACGGGTCGGGCTGACCGGTACCCTGCTGCCGCCGCGCCGGGGCAACAACCAGGTGCTGCGCCTGGCCGAGCTTTTTTCCCACGATGACGCGGCAGATTACGGCGTGCCAGAAGCCCGCGCGATGATCCCGCAGGCGCGTGCCGTGTTCCTGTCCGATTTCATGGGCGATATCGACGCGGTGCGCGAGGTGCTGACCAAGGCCGCCGATCGCGGCGTGCGCGGTATCCTGCTGCAGATACTGGACCCGTCCGAGGAAGCGTTTCCGTTCCAGGGCCGCACGATCTTCGAAAGCGTCGGCGGCACGGTGTCCCATGAAACGCTGAAAGCGGGCGAATTGCGCGACCGCTATCTGAAACGGCTGGAACGGCGCAAGGCGGCGCTGGCCGATCTGTGTGCCGTCACCGGCTGGCAGTTCCACACCCACCACACCAGCGACAGCGCGCAGGTGGCGCTGCTCTGGCTATGGCAGGCGCTGAACCGGGGAACGGCGTGATGGGCGGGCTGGCGCAGATCGGGTTCGCCGCGCCCTGGCTGTTATGGGCGCTGGTGGTGCTGCCGGTTCTGTGGCTGCTGCTGCGCGCGGTGCCGCCCGCACCGTTGCGCCGCCGCTTTCCCGGCGTGGTGCTTCTGCTGGGGCTGAAGGACGACGACAGCGTTACCGACAAGACGCCGTGGTGGCTGATCCTGCTGCGGATGCTGGCGGCGGCGGCGGTGATCGTTGGGCTGGCCGGGCCGATGCTGAATCCCGACACGGATGAACAGGCGCGGTCCAGCCCGCTGCTGCTGCTGCTGGATGGCGGCTGGGCGGGGGCGCGCGACCGGGACGCGCGGATCGAACTGGCCGATCGTTTGCTGGCCGACGCGGATCGCGACGGCCGCACCGCAGCGCTGCTGATCCTGACCGATCCGCAACCGCCGGTGTTCCAGCCGGCGGGCGATCTGCGGCAGCAACTGGCCGGGGTGCAGCCGGTGCCGTGGGCGCCTAGGGAAACGACGGTTGCCAAGGCGCTTGACGCGCTGCGTCGGATCGAGGGCGGGTTCGACACGGTCTGGATGTCCGACGGGTTGGATTTCGCCGGGCATGACCAGCTGGTCGCAGACCTCGCGCAGCGCGGTCGGGTGCAGGTGTTCGAAGATGGGCGCGGCGCGGTGGCGCTGCTGCCGCCAACCTACGAAGACGGCCAGATCGTTCTGACGGCCACCCGCAGCCGGGCGGACAGCGGCCTGTCTCTGGACTTGCGAGCGCATGGCCGCGACCCGGCTGGTGCGGAACGGGTGCTGGCCACCCTGCCGCTGCGGATCGAAGCCGGCGCGACAAGTGGCGAGGCCCGCCTGTCGCTGCCCGCCGAACTGCGCGCGCGGGTCAACCGGTTCGACATCGCGGGGCAGCGCAGCGCAGGCGCCGTGGCCATAAGCGATGACAGCCTGCGCCGCCGCGAAGTGGCGCTGATCACCGGGCGCGACGACCGCGAAGGGCTGGAGCTGCTGTCGCCGCTGCATTACCTGCAACAGGCATTGGAACCTTCCGCCGACCTGTTGCATGGCGCGCTGACCGATATCTTGCCGGCCAATCCCGATGTGATCGTCCTGGCCGATGTCGCCGGTCTGCCTGCTGCCGAGGAACAGGCGCTGCGCGACTGGGTCGAGGCGGGCGGCTTGCTGCTGCGCTTTGCCGGGCCGCAGCTGGCCGCCAGCGACCTCAGCCGCCGCGAAGAACACCCGCTGATGCCGGTTCGGCTGCGGTCCGGCGGGCGCACGGTGGGCGGCGCGATGAGCTGGGGCGAACCGAAGACCTTGGCCCCCTTCGCAGAATCCAGCCCGTTCTATGGCCTGCAGATTCCCGAAGACGTTACCGTGTCGTCGCAGGTGATGGCGCAGCCCGATCCGTCGCTGGCCGACCGGGTGATCGCGGAACTGTCCGATGGCACGCCTCTGGTGACCGCGAAACCGCTGGGGCAGGGGCGGGTGGTCCTGTTCCATGTCTCGGCCAATGCCGAATGGTCGACCCTGCCCTTGTCGGGCCTTTTCGTGCGGATGCTGGACCGGTTGGCGGTGTCGTCGGTCACCGGGCAGCCCGAGGTCGGGGACCTTGCCGGATCGGTCTGGCAGCCGCTGAGGGTGCTTGACGGGTTCGGCCGGTTGCAGGATGCGGGGAACCTCGCCGGTGTGGCGGGCGAGGACCTTGTCGCGGCACCGCTCGGCCCCGATCTGCGCCCCGGCCTGTACGAAGGCGAAACCCGGCGGCTTGCCCGAAACGTGATGCGCCCCGACAGCATGCTGATCGCCGCCAACTGGCCCGCCTCGGTTTCGGTGGCGGGGCTGGAACGGCCCGAACAGGTGCCGCTGGCGGGATACCTGCTGGCGCTGGCGGTGCTGATCCTGCTGGCCGACGTGATCGCCGCGCTGGCGCTGTCGGGGCGGTTGTCGCTGCGCAGCCGGCCGGCGGCATTGGGCCTGGTTCTGGGGCTGGCGTCGCTGTTCCCCTATCAGGCGCGGGCCGAGGATGACGATTTCGCGCTGAACGCCACTTCCGAACTGGTTCTGGCCTACGTGATAACGGGCAACCGCAAGGTCGACGATGTGTCGCGCGCGGGATTGATCGGCCTGTCCGACACGCTGTTTTTCCGCACCTCGGTCGAACCGGCCCTGCCGGTGGGGGTCGATCTGGAACGTGACGAACTGGCGTTTTTCCCGCTGCTTTACTGGCCGATCACCGAGGATCAGCCGATCCCGTCGGTCGAGGCCTATGACCGGCTCAACCGTTATCTGCGCACCGGCGGCATGATCCTGTTCGATACCCGCGACGCCGATATCGCCGGCTTCGGCGCGGCCAGCCCGAACGGGCGCAAGCTGCGTCAGCTGGCCGAACCCTTGGCGATCCCGCCGCTGGAATCCTTGCCGGGCGATCACGTGCTGACCCGCACCTTCTACCTGCTGCAGGATTTCCCGGGCCGGTTCGCGGGCCGCGATGTCTGGGTCGAAGCGGCGCCGCCGGGGGCGGAAAAGATCGAGGGGATGCCGTTCCGCAACCTGAACGACGGGGTGACGCCGGTGGTGATCGGCGGTAACGACTGGGCGGCGGCCTGGGCCACCGACGATCAGGGCAATTCGCTGTATCCGGTCGGGCGGGGATTCTCGGGCGAACGCCAGCGCGAACTGGCATATCGCTTCGGTGTCAACCTGGTCATGCATGTGCTGACCGGCAACTACAAATCCGACCAGGTCCATGTGCCTGCGCTGCTTGACAGGTTGGGCCAATGACCGGGGAAATCACATTCGATCCGCTGTTGCCATGGACGGTGCTGGCCGTGCTGGGGGCGGTGGTGCTGATCGCCGCCGGGCTGGCCCTTTGGCGCGGACTGGCGGGGTGGGCGCTGCGCCTGCTGGCGGGGGCGGTGATCGTCGCGGCGCTCGCGGGGCCGTCGTTGCGGCAGGAAGACCGCGACGCGCTGAGCGATATCGTGCTGCTGCTTGAAGACAAGTCGGCCAGCCAGAAGCTTTCCGATCGCGCCGCGCAAAGCGCCGAGGCCGCCGATCTGCTGGAAGCGCGGCTGACCGCGCGCCCGAATACCGAGGTGCGGCGGGTGGAGGTCGGCGACGGACCGGACAATGCCGGGACCATGCTGCTGGGCGCGCTGAACGAGGCGCTGGCGCAGGAACCGCGGGGCCGGATCGCCGGGATCGTTGCGATCAGCGACGGGCGGGTGCACGATCTGGACCGGGTGCCGGATCTGCCCGCGCCGATGCACCTGCTGCTGAGCGGGCGGCCGGACGATTGGGACCGCCGACTGGTGGTCGATACAGCCCCGGCCTTCGCCATTCTGGGCGAACCGGTCACGTTGAAATTCCGGATCGAGGATACCGGCAACGCGCCGCCCGGCCTGTTCGAGGTTCCGCTGGAAATCGCGCTCGACGGGCAGGAACCCAGCCGGGTGATGGTGCCGCTGGGCGCGAGTTTCGAATTGCCGATCACCCTGCCGCATGGCGGGCGCAACGTGATCCAGTTCTCGACCCCCGAAATGGATGGCGAACTGACCGGCCGCAACAATTCCGCGCTGGTGCAGATCAACGGCGTGCGCGACCGGTTGCGGGTGCTGTTGGTCAGCGGCGAACCGCATCCCGGCGGGCGGACATGGCGCAACCTGTTGAAATCCGACAGTTCGGTCGACCTGGTGCATTTCACCATCCTGCGGCCGCCGGAAAAGCAGGACGGCGTGCCGGTGGCGGAACTGTCTCTGATCGCCTTTCCGACCCGCGAACTGTTCCTCGAAAAGATCGACGATTTCGACCTGATCATATTCGACCGCTACCAGCGACGCGGCATCTTGCCGTCTCTCTACCTTGAAAATGTCGCCCGCTACGTCCGCGACGGCGGTGCGGTCCTGATCGCAGCGGGGCCGGATTTCGCCAGCGCCGCGTCGCTGTTCCGCTCACCACTGTCCGCGATCGTGCCGGCGAGCCCCACAGCGCGGGTGATCGAACAGGGCTACCGGCCCGAGGTCACCGATCTGGGCGACCGTCACCCGGTGACCGCCGGGCTGCGCGGTGAATGGGATGGCGACTGGGGGCGCTGGATGCGCCAGATCGAGGTCGACCCGCAGGATGGCAACGTGGTGATGACCGGGGCGGAGGACGCGCCGCTGCTGATCCTGAACCGGGTCGGCGACGGACGGATCGCGCTTCTGGCCTCGGACCAGGCCTGGCTTTGGGCGCGCGGCTTCGAAGGCGGCGGGCCGCAGCTGGAACTGCTTCGGCGGCTGGCCCACTGGATGATGAAGGAACCCGAACTGGAAGAAGAGGTGCTGACCGCCTCGGCCGTGGGGCAGGACATGCGCATCCTGCGCCGGACGCTTGAAGACGTGGCCGGCCCGGTCGAAGTGACCTCGCCGTCGGGCGAAACTGTGACGTTTGAGATGCAGAAGGTCGCGCCGGGACAGTTCGAGGCGCAATATCAAGGTGCGGAGATCGGGCTGTATCGCTTGCAACAGGGCGAGGTCGAAGCGGTTATCGGGCTGGGCCCGGCCGCGCCGCGCGAATTCGAGGCAACCATCGCCACCGGCGAGGTGTTGGCCCCGGTGATCGATCCGCTGCGCGGCGGGGTGCTGCGCCTGTCGGACGGGGTGCCGCGCATCCGTGACGTACGCATGGGCCGTCCCGCTTCTGGCCGCGGATGGATCGGGATCACGCCGCGCGAGGCGGCGGAAACCCGGTCGGTCACCCGCATCCCGTTATTGCCGCCCTGGCTGGTCCTGATCTTGACGCTGGGTTTGATTCTGGCTGCATGGTTGCGTGAAGGGCGGCGATAGCGGCCGCCGGCAAGACGCGGCCGGAACGCGGGTCGGGCCGGCCAAAGCGCCCAGGCCCGGGCGATGTCGCGTTTGGGGAGGGTCGGACCGCTCGGGGCTGGCCGGTGATTATGGTTTCAGCCGAAGCCGGAACGTTTCCCCGGACCATCCATCCTCCGAACAACGGGCGCGGATGAAAACCTCGCGGATTCCGTCGGGCACCACCACACTGCGGAGCGACCGTGTGAAGGGTTGTTCGTTCACATGCGGGTGCATCAATTCGCGCACCCCGAGCCGGTGGCCCGTCGAATCCACAACCTCCCAGCCGTCGGCATAGTGATCCCAGCCGGTATCGGGATGCGTCATGGTCACGTCGATGCGCCACCCCATTGCAGACCGGGTCGTTTCGACCGCGATTATGCGCGGCGAACCTGCCTGGGCATGGCCGGTGGACAGGGTGAGGCAGAACAGGGGAACGATCAGCCGTTTCATCGCATCATCTTAGCAGTCCAGCCGGCCAGTTGGGGTCACGACTGCGTGTGTCCCATGTGGTCGTCATCGCCCACCAGAACCGACCGCGAATGCGACGCGAATTCCCGCCGCCACAACACCGCGCAAGTCACCGCCGTGGCGACGATCAGCGGGATGGCCCCCACCAGCCAGGCGGCGCTGGCCAGCGCGAAATAGATCGAGCGCAGTCCCTGATTGTAGCTGCGTGCGGCGGTGATGTTGATCTCGGCTGCCTTCATCGCGCGCGGCAGGGCGAGCGGATCGTCGATTTCGTTGGGGACCGACCCCATCAAAACCGCACAATAGCCGAAAAGCCGGTGCGACCAGACGAAATTCAGGAATCCCTTGGCAAGGAACAGCAGCGTGATCAGCAGCTTGACCTCCCAGACGAATGTCGGATCGGCGCTGAGCGTCAGGTCTTGGGCTACGCCGGCCAACTGTTCGGCATTGCCGATCGCGGCCAGCGCCCCGCCGATGGCGATCAGGGCGGCAGAGGCGAAAAAGGACGTGCCCTGGCGCAATGTCGATAGGGTCTGGGCATCGAAAATGCGCGGTTGGCGGGTCACCATCTGGCGCATCCATTCGCGCCGGTATTCCGCCATCAGGACCGATACCGAAGGTCTTTTGCGGCCCGGATGCTGGATCAGCCAGCCGATCACGCCCCAAGTCAGGAACAAGAACGCCAGTGCGGCGAAATCCGGGGCGGCGAACAGGGCCAGGCGGTCGCCGATCAGCATGGCTCAGAACGGTTTCACCACCACGACCCAGAGAATCGCGATGGCGCCGAAAACGCTGACTTCGTTGAAAATGCGCAGGAACAGGTCGCTTTCGCGGAACACGCCCTTGCGGGCGGCCATGACCAGTTTTCCGGTCCAGGCGTAATGCGCCGCAAGCGCCGCGACCAGCGCAAGCTTGAGCCAGACCCAGTCGGGAAAACCCAGCGACCAGCCAAGCCAGATCCCCGTCGCCAAGGCGATCACGCCCAGCCCGGCGGAAAAGCGGTACAGGCGAATCGTGAGATCCCCCAAGGGCCCGAAATCCCCCAGCCGGTCATATTCCCGCTTCCAGTAGATCAGCGCCCGCGGCACGGCGAATATGCTGGTCATCCAGCCCATGACGCATAAAATATGTATGATTTTTACCCACTGCATGGTGCTTTACTGCCCGCGACGCCCCATTTAGGCAAGAGCGGCAGTCGAGCGGGCCGAAAAGAATTGCGGTCGCCGCAATATTGGTTATATTAATTTACCAATTCTAGGAGGTGCGTCATGGATATGCCAAGGCCCGACGCCAATATTTTGGCCAAGAAACCGGTACTGGTAAAACGACTGCAACAGGTTCTGCCCAAGGATGCGGTGATCCATGAAGAGGCCGAAACCCGCGCCTACGAATGCGATGCGCTGACCGCTTATCGCTGCCCGCCGCTGGTGGCGGTGCTGCCTTCGAATACCGAAGAGGTGGCGGCAGTGATGAAGATCTGCCACGACATGGGCGTGCCGGTGGTGCCGCGCGGCGCGGGCACTTCGCTTGCGGGCGGGTCGCTGCCTACCGCCGACAGCGTGATCCTCGGCGTGGCGCGGATGAACGAGGTGCTGGAGACGGATTACGAAAACCGCTTCATCCGGGTCCAGACCGGGCGCACCAACCTCAGCGTCACCGGCGCGGTGGAGGAAAACGATTTCTTCTATGCTCCCGACCCGTCGTCGCAGCTGGCCTGCGCCATCGCGGGCAATGTCGGCATGAATTCGGGCGGCGCGCATTGCCTGAAATACGGCGTGACCACCAACAACCTGATGGGCGTGACCATGGTGCTGATGGACGGGACCGTGGTGGAACTGGGCGGGGCGCATCTGGATGCCGGCGGGCTGGACCTGTTGGGCGTTGTCTGCGGATCCGAAGGCCAGCTGGGCGTGGTGACCGAGGCGACCCTGCGCATCCTGCACAAGCCCGAAGGGGCGCGGCCCGTTCTGATGGGCTTCGATTCAAACGAGGTCGCCGGCCAATGCGTCAGCGATATCATCAAGGCCGGCGTGTTGCCGGTGGCGATCGAGTTCATGGACCGCCCGGTCATCCGCGCGACCGAGGCTTTCGCCGGTGCCGGTTATCCCGATTGCGAGGCGCTGCTGATCGTCGAGGTCGAGGGCAGCGAGGCGGAAATCGCCGAACAGCTGGACAAGATCCTGACCATCGCCCGGTCGCACAACCCGGTCGAGTTGCGCGAAAGCACCAATGCCGATGAAAGCGCCCGGATCTGGTTGGGGCGCAAATCGGCCTTCGGCGCGATGGGGCAGATCAACGATTACATGTGCCTCGATGGCACGATCCCGGTGAACCAGCTACCTTACGTGCTGCGCCGGATCGGCGAGATGAGCCAGCATTACGGGTTGGGCGTGGGCAACGTGTTCCACGCGGGCGACGGCAACATGCATCCGCTGATCCTGTTCGATGCCAACAAGCCCGGCGATCTGGAACTGTGCGAACGCTTCGGCGCCGATATCCTGAAGCTCTGTGTCGAGGTGGGCGGCTGCCTGACCGGCGAACACGGGGTGGGGATCGAGAAGCGTGACCTGATGGTCGATCAGTTCGATCCCGACGATCTGGACATCCAGATGGCGGTGAAGGACGTGTTCGATCCCGATTGGTTGCTGAACCCTGCCAAGGTGTTCCCATTGGCGGCAAGCGAAACGCGGCGGATGGCGGCGGAATAGGGGGCTTTGCCACCCTGCGCGCGGCGCGCATTCCCCCCAGGATATTTTTCAAAAGAAGAAGATCATGAAACCACAGACAGAGGCCGATCTGGCCGAGATCATCGCAGGCGCATCGGGGCCATTGCAGGTACAGGGTGGCGGCACCCGGCCGATCGGGGTGCCGGTCGAGGGTGCGCTGCTGCAAACCGGCGGGTTGAGCGGGATCGACCTGTATGAGCCCGGCGCGCTGACCATCGTGGTCAAGGCGGGCACGCCTCTGGCGGAGGTCGAGAAGGTGCTGGAGGCCGAGGGCCAGCGCCTGCCGTTCGAACCGATGGACCACCGGGGGCTGCTGGGCAGCACCGGCGAACCGACGGTGGGCGGCATGGCGGCGGCCAACGTGTCGGGGCCGCGGCGGATCCAGGCCGGGGCGTGCCGCGATTTCATGCTGGGCGTGCGGTTCGTCGACGGCATGGGCCGGGTGTTGAAGAACGGCGGCCGGGTGATGAAGAACGTGACTGGTTACGATCTGGTCAAGCTGATGGCAGGGTCCCATGGCACGCTGGGCGTGATGAGCGAGGTCAGCTTCAAGGTGCTGCCAAAACCCGAAACCGGCGCCGTGATCCTGATCGAGGGGCTGGACGATGGGCGCGCCGTCGCGGCGATGTCGGCCGCGTTGGGATCGCCTTTCGACGTGACCGGGGCTGCGCACACGCCGAAGGGGATCGACGGCGCGCCGGTGACCATGATCCGCATCGAGGGCTTCGAGAAGTCGGTGGCCTATCGCGCGGAACGGATGAAGGCGCTGCTGGCGGAATTCGGCGAAATCGAGGTGGAAACGCAGGCGGAGCGGATCGCCGCGGGATGGAAATGGGTGCGCGACGTCGAAGCCTTCGCGGACCAGCCCGGCGATGTCTGGCGCATTTCGGTGAAACCGTCGGACGCGCCCGCGGTGGGCGCGGCGCTGCAGGCCAGGGGGCTGCTTTACGATTGGGGCGGCGGATTGATCTGGGCGCTGGTCGAGGCGGGTCGTGATATCCGGCCCGCGATGGCCGGTGTGGGTGGTCATGCGACTCTGGTCCGCGCCAGCGATGAAACGCGGCGGACCGTCCCGGTGTTCCAGCCGGAACCGGGACCGGTGGCGGCCCTGTCTCAGGGCGTGCGGGCCAAGTTCGATCCGCGCGGTATCCTCAATCCGGGGCTCATGGGGTAAGCGATGCAGACGAATTTCACCGAAGAACAGCTCAAGGATCCCGGCATCGAGCGGGCCAACGAGATCCTGCGCGCCTGCGTCCATTGCGGGTTCTGCACCGCGACCTGCCCGACCTACCAGGTTCTGGGCGACGAATTGGACAGCCCGCGTGGCCGGATCTACCAGATCAAGGACATGCTGGAAAACGAACGCGTGCCGGACGCCAAGACGGTCAAGCATGTCGACCGCTGCCTGTCCTGCCTGGCCTGCATGACGACCTGTCCCTCGGGCGTGCACTACATGCACCTGGTCGATCATGCGCGCGACTATATCGAGAAGAATTACAAGCGCCCCTTCTCCGACCGTGCCCTGCGCTGGATCCTGGCGCGGATCCTGCCCTATCCCGGCCGGTTCCGGCTGGCGCTCTTGGGGGCGAAGATCGGGCGGTCCTTTGCCTTCCTGATGCCCGATGCGCGGTTGAAGGCGATGCTGGAAATGGCGCCGAAACACATCCCGCCGGTCAGCCGCAACGACGATCCGCAGACGTTTCAGGCGGAACAGCCGCGGCGCAAGCGGGTGGCCTTGATGACCGGTTGCGCGCAGCGTGCGCTCAACACCGATATCAATGACGCCACGATCCGGCTGCTGAAGCGGCTGGGCTGCGACGTGGTGATCCCCAAGGGGCAGGGCTGCTGTGGCGCGCTGACCCATCACATGGGCAAGACCGATGAAAGCCACGCGACGGCGGCCAAGAACATCCGCGCCTGGGTGGCGGAAATGGATGGCGACGGTTTAGATGCCATCGTCATCAACACCAGCGGCTGCGGTACCACGGTGAAGGATTACGGCCACATGTTCCGCAACGATTCGCTGGCCGCAGATGCCGCGCGGGTGTCGGACATCGCGATGGATGTGTCCGAGGTGCTGATGCAACTGGACCTGCCGGAAGGGGCCGACAAGGGCATGACCGTGGCCTACCACGCCGCCTGTTCGCTGCAGCACGGGCAGAAGATCAAGACCCACCCCAAGGACCTGCTGAAAAAGGCCGGGTTCACCGTGGTCGAACCGGCCGACAGCCATCTGTGCTGCGGCTCGGCGGGGACCTACAACCTGATGCAGCCGGAGATTTCCAAGCAGTTGAAGGATCGCAAGGTGCGCACGCTGGAGGCCAAGGATCCTGACGTGATCGCGGCCGGCAATATCGGCTGCATGATGCAGATCGGGTCGGGCACCGGCGTGCCGGTGGTGCATACGGTGGAGCTTCTGGACTGGGCGACGGGCGGGCCGCAGCCGCCGGCACTGGGCGGTGCGCCGATATTGCGCTGACGCCCTAATTTCGCCAAAACTCGGGGCTAGGCAGATGGGACGTCACAAAGGACCCCGCCGCATGCTGCACCGAATTGTAGTCTTGGTATCGTTTCTGTTTGCCGCCGGTATCGCGCAGGCGCAGGACACGATGCTGCGCCGTCTGTCTACCGGCGAAGACAGCAAGGGATGGGAAGCGGTCGGGCGACTGGACCTTGCCGGAGCCGGATTCTGCACCGGGGCGCTGATCGCGCCCGACTTGGTGCTGACCGCGGCGCATTGCCTGTTCGACCCCGAAAGCGGCAACCGCATCGACCAAAGCCGGATCGAATTCCAGGCCGGGATGCGCAATGGCCGGGCCGAGGCCTATCGCTGGGTCCGGCGCGCGGTGGTGCATCCTTCCTACCGTTACGACGGGCCGGTGTCGGCCGAACGGGTGCGCAACGATCTGGCGCTGCTGGAACTGGAGCAGCCCATTCGCAACGGTACGGTGACGCCTTTCAAGGTGGCTCGGGTGGCGCGGCCGGGCGATCAGGTCGGCGTGGTGTCCTATGCCCAAAACCGGGCCGAGGCGCCCTCGATGCAGGACGTCTGCAGGGTGAAGGGGCGGCAGCAGGGCGTGTTGGTGATGTCCTGCGATATCGATTTCGGGTCCTCGGGATCGCCAGTTTTCAGCTTCGCGGGCGGGCAAAAGCGGATCGTGTCGGTGATTTCCGCCAAGGCGCAGGCCGAAGGTGAGCGGGTCGCCCTGGGCAGCCAGATCGACGGCAGCATCGATTTGCTGCGCAGCCAGCTTGCAAACGGTGTCGGCATCCTGAAACCGACCATATCGCAGGCCCGGCGCGTCCGGGTGGGCGATGCGCGCGAGACATCCGGCGCGAAATTCCTGAAGCAATGAAACCCACCGGTACCGTCATGGCAATCCTTGCCGTTCTGGCGCTGGCGCTGCCCGCCGCCGCGGACTGGCTGTGGCGGCTGACGGATCGTTAAGACCTGTTGGGGTGGGGGCGGTCGGGCGGCTGGATCCGGATAGCAGGGGGTTTTGCACCGGCAGTCCCTGATTGCGGCCGATCCGGTTGCGGCCCCGGACCGGCGGATCAAGCGGTTGAAGGCAGGTGCCGGGTGCTACGGTGCCGGGGCGCGTTTCATCCGCCCCGGTGGGGGTTGAAACCGCTTTTGGCGCTTCCCACATCTGGATGACCGGGGTGCCCTACGGGCCCCGGTTTCATCACGGCCTGTCCAGTCGGAAGGCCATCCACAGGTATCGCTCAGATGGAGGATCACCGTTTATGCGTAGTTTTGATTTTGCACCGCTTTATCGCGCCAGCGTCGGTTTCGACCAGATCGCCGACATGATGGACCGCGTTTTCGCCAACGAGGCGCCGCAGCCCAGCTATCCGCCCTACAATATCGAAAAGACCGATGAAAACGCCTACCGCATTTCGATCGCGGTGGCCGGTTTCACCGATGCCGACCTGTCGGTCGAGGTCAAGGAAAACGCGCTCGTCGTTGCCGCCCGCAAGGCGGATGACGAGAAGGAACGCGTCTACCTGCATCGTGGGATCGCAACCCGCGCATTCGAGCGCCGCTTCACGCTGGCCGATCATGTGCGGGTGACCGGGGCCACCCATGCCGACGGCATGCTGCATATCGATCTGGTTCGCGAAATGCCCGAGGCGTTGAAACCGCGCCGCATCGAGATCGCCAGCGGCAAGGCCGCTGAAAAGGACGTGGTCGACGCCAAGACCGTCAACTGAACCGGGTTGTAGCGTGATGAGTACGGGGCGGACCTTGGTTCGCCCCTTTTTCATGTCCGGGATGCCGATCACGATTTATGTCAGGTAGATTGACTTAAAATCCGAAGCGGCTCATCCTCGGTCGAAAAAGGAAATCGAATGTCGCTTGATCAGCTTTTCGCCACGCGCATGGGGCGCATGAAGGCGTCAGAAATCCGGGAGCTTCTGAAGCTGCTGGATCAGCCCGATGTCATTTCCTTTGCCGGCGGTATCCCCGATCCGGCCCTGTTCCCGGCGGCGGCGTTCCGCGATGCGATGGTGCGGGCTCTCGGCGACGTGCAGGCGGGCGTTTCGCTGCAATATTCGACCTCCGAAGGATACCCGCCGCTGCGCCGCTGGATCGCGGATCACATGCGCGGGCTGGGTGTGGAATGCGGCGAGGACAACATCCTGATCACCTCCGGGTCGCAGCAGGCGCTGGATTACCTCGGCAAGCTGTTCCTGTCGCCCGGCGATACCGCACTGGTCGGCTGGCCGACCTATCTGGGCGCGCTTGGCGCGTTCAACGCTTATGAACCGGTCTACGATCGGCTGGACCCGAAAAGCAACCGTGCGCCCTCGGATTTCAGGGCCCAGGCCGAAACGCGGGGTGGGCGGGTGAAATTCGCCTACCTGTCGCCGGATTTCGCCAATCCGACCGGTGTGACCCTGACGCGCGAGGAGCGGGAAAGCGTCCTGCGGCTGGCCGATGACCTGGATTGCGCGGTGATTGAGGACGCCGCGTATCAATCGCTGCGCTATGATGGCGAACCGGTGGCGCCGATCCTGGCGCTGGAACTGCAACGGCGCGGCGATATCGACGCCTGCCGCACCGTATATTGCGGGTCGTTTTCCAAGACGCTGTCGCCGGGGCTGCGCATCGGTTGGGTCTGCGCGGCGAAAACGCTGATCAACCGGATGGTGCTGTTGAAACAAGCCGGCGATTTGCACACCCCGACCCTGAATCAGATCGTTGTGGCCGACGTGGTCGCTGATGGGTTCGAGGATCACGTCGAAACCCTGCGCGCCCATTACCGGGTCAAGCGGGACCGGATGCTGGCGGCGCTGGAGCGGCACATGCCGGCGGGTGTCGAGTGGACCCGCCCCGAGGGCGGCATGTTCGTCTGGATGACCTTGCCCGAGGGGTTGGACGGGGCCGCCCTGCTGGCCGAGGCGCTGCGCAGCGAACGGGTCGCCTTCGTGCCCGGCGCGGCGTTTCATGCCGACGGGTCGGGGCGAAATACACTGCGGCTGAATTTCTCCAGCCCCGGCCCGGATGAGATCGAGGAGGGCATCACCCGGCTTGGGCAGGTGCTGCGGGCATCGATGGCGGTTGCGCGGGCCGGGGCGCAACAATCCTGATTGCAGCTGACACCTGATTGTTCGCCGTTCTTGTCAGCGGTTGCGCCGGTGCCGTGACGGCAGGAATTCGCGCGGTCCGCGTATGGGAAATACCACAACCGATCATGCCGTAAGACATCTGTCGCGCGTCCCCGATTATTTACTGCAATCCGATAAGACAGCGGCCAACTCAGCCGTTCGTACTGTTGAAATGGTCTGTCCTGCCTGTGACGGCGGGGTCATCCCGCGGCAATGTCTTTATGTGGTGGGACAAAGTTGTGTGCAACTGTTGCCGGGTAGGGGGGGTATGAATGAGTGATGGGAAAAAGGGTGGCGGCCACCGTGAAAAAGGCGGGCATGATGATGAGCACGATCACGAAGATGGCCATCACGAAGGCGGCGGTCACGACGATGAAGAGTACCATCACGACCACCGTCACGACGATGAGGAACATGACCACGATGATGACCGCCACGGTGACGACGATGACGAGAAGGATGACGACCGCCACGGTGACAAGCATGATCACGAAGGTCATGGTCACCACGGCGGCAAGCATGGGCATGAGGGTGGCGGCCACCACGATGACAAGCACGATCACAAAGATCATGGCCACCACGGCGGCAAGCACGGGCACAAGGATGGCGGTCATCACCACGACAAGCACGATCGCGAAGATGATGAATCAGGTCATCATGAACACAGCGATCACTCGGGGTCTTGCGACGAACACAACCCGCCACCCTGCTTCGTGAAGGGAACGCTGATCGAAACGCCCGGCGGCGCGATGCCGGTCGAAAGGCTCGGGGCGGGGGACAGGGTGATATGTGCCGATGGATCGGTCCTGCCGATCCTGTGGGCCGGTGGTCGCGTTCTTGACGAAGCCGAACTGCAGGCGCGGCCGCAGCTGCGCCCTGTGGTGTTCCGGTTTGGCAGCCTCGGCAACCGGCGCGAATTGCGCTTGTCGCCGCAACATGCGGTGGCTCTGCATACGGTCGAGGGTACAAGACTGGCGCGCGCCATCCATCTGGCCCGGCGTGGCGATGGGGCGTTTCGCGTGGCGCAAGGGGTGAAATCGGTTTCCTATCACCACCTTCTGTTGCCCCGGCACGCGCTGTTGCTGGCCGAGGGCGCGGTGGTCGAAAGCATGTGGCCCGGTCCGATTCCGATGGCGGCGGTGGGCGTTGAAAACCGCGCCGACATCCTGCGCTGCGCGCCGCGACTGAAGCCTGCGCTGGACGGCGATGCGGCGGTCGAAAGCCTTTACGGTCCGCGCGCCGCGCCGGTGCTGAGCGGTCGCGAGGTCAAGGCGATGGCGCGGATAGAGGCGCCGCAAAGGCGCCGGTTGCAGCAGGCCGCCTGACCTGACACTTGGCCAAGGAAAAAGGGCGGGGTGTTGGTCCCGCCCTTTTCATGTCCTGCCTGTGTTGTCGGTCACACCGAAATGCAGACATATTTCATTTCGAGATATTCCTCGATGCCGTGATGGCTGCCTTCGCGGCCCAGACCCGATTGTTTGACGCCGCCGAACGGCGCCACCTCGGTCGAGATGATGCCGGTGTTTACGCCGACGATGCCGTATTCCAGTGCCTCGGCCACCTTGTAGACGCGGCTCAGGTCCTTGGCATAGAAATACGAGGCGAGGCCGAAGATGGTGTCGTTGGCCATCGCGATCACCTCGTCCTCGTCCTTGAAGCGGAACAGCGGCGCCAGCGGGCCGAAGGTTTCATCGGTGGCGAACAGCATGTCGTTGGTCGCGCCGGTCACGATGGTGGGGGGCAGGAAATTGCCCGGCCCCTGCATCGGGTCGCCGCCGCCCAGGATAACCTTGGCGCCCTTGGCGGTGGCGTCGGCGACATGTTCCTGCACCTTCTTGATCGCGTTGTCGTTGATCAGCGGCCCCAGGTCTGTGCCCGCTTCCAGCCCGTCGCCCATCTTCAGCTTCTCGACCGCCGCTTTCAGCTTCTCGGCGAAGGCGTCATAGACGCCGTCCTGCACATAGATCCGGTTGGCGCAGACGCAGGTCTGGCCGTTATTGCGGAACTTGCACATGATCGCGCCTTCGACGGCGGCGTCCAGATCGGCGTCGTCGAACACGATGAAGGGCGCGTTGCCGCCCAGTTCCATCGAACATTTCATCACCTGGTCGGCGGCCTGGCGCAGCAGGATGCGGCCCACGTTGGTCGACCCGGTGAAGGTGATCTTGCGCACGGTCGGATTTTCGCAGAATTCCTGACCGGTTCCGGGCGCGTCGGTGGTCGGCACGATCGACAGGATGCCCTTGGGCAGGCCCGCGCGTTCGGCCAGAACGCCCAAAGCCAGCGCCGACAGCGGTGTCAGCTCCGACGGCCGCGCCACGAAGCCGCAACCAGCGGCCAGCGCCGGGCCAACCTTGCGGGTGATCATCGCGTTGGGAAAATTCCACGGCGTGATCGATGCGGCGACGCCGATCGGCTGTTTCATCACCGTGATCCGCTTGTCACGCTGGTGGCCGGGGATGGTTTCGCCATAGATCCGCTTGGCTTCCTCGGCGAAGAATTCCACGAAGGAGGCGCCATAGGCGATTTCCCCCTTGGCCTCGGCCAGCGGCTTGCCCTGTTCGGCGGTCAGGATGGTGGCGAGGTCGTCCTGGTTTTCCATCATCAGGTCGAACCAGCGGCGCAGCACGGCGGCGCGTTCCTTGCCGGTCCAGCTGGCCCAGTCCTTCTGTGCTTCCGCAGCCTTTTCGATGGCATAGGAAACCTGCGCGCGGGTCGGGTCCGCGACGTTGGCGATGACGTCGCCGCGTGCGGGGTTGGTGACCTCGTAGGTGGCGCCGGTTTCGGAAGCGACCCATTCCCCGGCGATGAACGCCTTGTCCGCCAAAAGTGACGGATCCTTCAACAGAGATTTAAGATCGGTTTTTTGATCCAGCATCGGCTTCCCCTCCGGTTTTTTAACTGGCACAGGGAAAACATCTGGCGCTAGGGTTGTCCAGAGAAAGTGAGAGGCAAAACATGGAATTGGACGACGCCTACGCCAATGCGGCGCATATTGAGGGTGCAGAGGCTTATCCGGGCCGTTGGGCCGAGGCTGCGGCGGGGTTCCGCGAAGGGATGCTGGAACAGGGGCTGGCCGAGCTTGCCATTTCCTATGGCGACAGCCCGCGACAGGTGTTCGATCTGTTTCAGCCCGCGGGCAAGGCCAAGGGACTTCTTGTCTTCGTGCATGGCGGTTACTGGCTGAAATTCGACAAATCTTACTGGTCGCATCTGGCCGCCGGGGCGCTGGAAAAGGGCTGGGCGGTGGCGATGCCGTCCTATGACCTGTGCCCGGATGTGAGCATTGCCGATATCAGCCGCCAGATCGCCCATATGATCCCGCAGGCGGCGGCGATGGTTTCGGGGCCGATCCTGCTGGCCGGCCATTCGGCGGGCGGGCATCTGGTGGCGCGGATGGCGACGCCCGGGATGCTGCCGGCGCAGGTGGCGGTGCGGGTGGCGCGGATCATGCCGATTTCGCCGGTGGCTGATCTCAGGCCGATGGTGAAGACCTCGATGAATGCCGATTTCAAGATGGAAATGTCCGATGCAGCGATGGAAAGCCCGACCCTGATGCTGCCGATGCCGGGGATGGACGTCGTGGTCTGGGTCGGCGCCGAGGAACGGCCCGCGTTCCTGGAACAGGCGACCGCCTTGGCCGAGGCCTGGCGCTGCGATTGCGTGGTCGATCCGGGGCGGCACCATTTCGACGTGATCGACGGGCTGGCCGACACCGACAGCCGGATAATCGCGCGACTGCTGCCGGAGTAAGACGCCGGAAACGGGACTCCTTTGTGGTGCCCCGGTCCGGAACAATGCCGTCGGGCCAGCGCCACCCCGCGGACTGGCGCTGGCCCGGCTCGCTAGCCGTGTTTGTCCGACCAGCAAGGTTGCATGTCGCCCGTTGCGGGGCTTGCATGGAACACCGCCCTTGCGATGGCGCGGGCCATGCAGGTGGCGGCGGCATGGCCGAGATAGAGCGTATCTGCGATTGGATGCCCCAAGGATTTCGCGCCCGAGGCGGCGGCGAAGATTAGGTCGCCATCCATCGGCGTATGGGACGGGAAAAGCGCCCTAGCAAATCCGTCATGCGCCGCTGTGGCGAGCCGGGTGCATTGCGCCTGGCTGAGCGTAGCATCGGTGGCGACGATGCCGATGGTGGTGTTGGCATGGGCGGCCAGTTTGGTCGGCGGCAGGTGCGGTTCGGGATAGTCGGTGGCCACGCCACGCCCGCCGAATTCGTCACCCTGTTCGAACGGTGCGGCCCAGAAATGCGGCCCCTCGCCGACCACCGCCGAGCCGAGCGCGTTGACCGCCACCAGCGCCCCCACCGTATGCCCCGAGGGCAGCGTAACCGAGGCCGATCCCAACCCGCCCTTGAAATTAGCGGTGGTCGCGCCCGCACCCGCGCCAACGCTGCCCAGATCGAACTGGGGCGATGCGTTCGACAGCGCCTCGGTCCCCAGGCGCTTATACGGATTTTCCGGCCAGTCCTTGTCGCCGCCATTGATCAGGTCGAACAGGATCGCGCCCGGCACGATCGGCACCAGCTGATCGCCAACCGCAAACCCGCACCCCTGTGCTCGCAAAGCGTCTGCCACGCCCGACGCCGCATCCAGCCCGAAGGCCGATCCGCCCGACAGCACCAGCGCATTGACCTGTTCCACCGTCTTGTCGGCGGCAAGCAGGTCGGTTTCCCGCGTCCCCGGGGCGCCGCCCATCACATGGACCCCGGCGGTGAAGGGCGCGTCCGCCACCAGCACCGTCGCGCCGGTCTTGATCCTATCGTCCTGCGCGTTGCCGACGCGGAACCCCGCGACATCGGTGATCAGATTGCGGGCACCGGGGCGGGGTTGAACGGTCATGGTCTGAAAATTCCTCTGATTGGTCGCAAAACATCTTGCCAGATCGTGCGGGATGGGCAAGGAAAGGCTCAGGGCGAGGCGATGGCGTCGCCACATGGCCGTACGCCATGCGCCCGGAACCCGTCCTGAACGCCGGGACCTTTCTTTTCCAAGGAGGGTCGAAATGACATCCCGTCCAGAAATGTACCGTTTCCACAATGGCGAAAAGGCCAAGCTGCAGTTTTCGTCCGACGAATACGAGGCGCGCCTTGCCGGTCTGCGCAGCACCATGGCCGACAATGGGGTTGACGCGGTCGTGTTGAGCTCGATGCACAATATCGCCTATTACAGCGGCTTCCTTTATTGCGCCTTCGGCCGGCCCTATGCGCTGGTGGTGACCGCGACCGACAACGTGACGATCAGCGCCGGCATCGATGCCGGGCAACCCTGGCGGCGCTGCCACGGCGACAACATCACCTATACCGACTGGCAGCGCGACAATTACTGGCGCGCGATCCGGTCCGTGACCGGAACCGGCAAGGTCGTCGGGTATGAGGCCGATCACTTGACGCTGCTGCAGAAGGGCAAGCTGGACGCCTTCCTGAAGCCGTCGCGCACGGCGGATGTGTTCGAGGCGACCATGCGCCAGCGCATGCACAAGAGCCCGGCCGAAATCTCGCTGATCCGTGAAGGCGCGCGGGTGGCAGATGTCGGTGGTTACGCGATCCGCGACGCTGTGAAGGAAGGCGTGCGCGAAATCGACGTGGCGATGGCCGGGCGTGACGCGATGGAAGCGGAAATCGCCCGCAGCTTCCCCGATGCCGAATACCGCGACACCTGGGTCTGGTTCCAGTCGGGGCTCAACACCGACGGCGCGCATAACCCGGTGACCAGCCGCGTTTTGCAAAGGGGCGATATCCTCAGCCTCAACACCTTCCCGATGATCAGTGGTTATTACACCGCCCTCGAGCGCACGATGTTCGTGGGCGAGGTGGACGAGGCCAGCCTGAAGATCTGGCAGGCCAACGTCGCCGCGCATGAATTCGGGATGAGCCTGCTGATACCCGGAGCCAGCTGTGCCGAGGTGACCGAGAAGATCAATGATTTCTTCGCCGCACGCGACCTGCTGCAATACCGGACCTTCGGTTATGGCCACAGCTTCGGCGTTCTGTCGCATTACTATGGCCGCGAGGCGGGGCTGGAACTGCGCGAGGACATCGACACGGTGCTGGAACCCGGCATGGTGATTTCGATGGAACCGATGCTGACCATCGCCGCCGATCAGCCGGGCGCGGGCGGCTACCGCGAACACGACATCCTGGTGATCACAGAGGATGGCAACGAAAACATCACCGGTTATCCCTACGGACCCGATTTCAACGTGGTCGGCTAGGGCATCCTGACCCGGTCGCGGCGGAAGGCGGACCCGATTCCGCCGCGATCGTCCCTGAAAAACCTTCCCATCTTCCAAGGCATTTGCCACACTTCGTGAAAATTGCACGCGCCGGGGGATGTAAATCGTCGTAACATTCCCCATATAGGCGTTAAGTTATTGACCCAACGGGAGAAGGTGATGGCAAATTTCGATGCCCAGGTGATGGAATCCCAGAAACAGATGGCCGAGGCGCAGGCAAAGGTCGCGGAGCTGACCACGCGTATCGAAACCGCGCGCGGCAAGATCACGGCGGGCGAAGACGCGATGATAGACATCGAAAACGCCACGCTGGAAGACGTGCACGCCCATACCGAGGTGATGAACGCCAATATCGCCGAACTGATCATGGGGCTGGACGACGTCACCGCCGCCTTTTCCAAGGATTTCGACGAAATGAGGACCAAGACGGGCTGGGAAAGCTTCGTCGGCGTGTTTTCCAAGGCGAAGTCCGAAGCGATGCGGCAGGACCGGATGCGCACCGCCAATATCGACGACAAGCTGCAGGATCTGATCGCGAAATCAGACGTGATCACCAAGCTGCTGGAAAGCCAGCTGACGACGCTGAACGACCAGAAATCGCAGGTTGAAACCAACCTGTCGGAAACGTTGGTGGAACGCGAATACACGGTCGGCGAACTGGAAGACATCCGCTCGCAGATCGTGGCGATGGACCCGAAGATCATCGAGCTGGAAAACAAGATTTCGGTCACCCAGGACGCGGCGGAGCGCACCAGCCTGGAAACCGATCTGGCCAATATGAACAAGGCCTATAACGATCTGGTGCAGTCCGAGCAGGTGAAGCTGGCCAAGTCCCAGACGCTGGAACGCTATATCGAGAAGGGCAAGACATGGGTCGATTCACTGCAGAACCAGGCGGCCACCCAGATGGTGCTGATCAACAAGCTGCAGACGGACACCAAGCAGCGTGTGGTGCTGTATGACGCGCTGTCGAAATCGCTGAAGACGGCGCAGCAGCAGGACGTGGCGCACCGGATCAACGAAATCGGCGTGCAGACCGACAAGGAAGCCCAGGCCGCCATGGCCGCGATCGGCACGGCGACGAACCAGCGCATGGCCGACATGATGGAAAAGCACGAGGAACACATGGTCTTCGCCCGCGAGGTGCTGGAAGCCAAGGCCAAGGCCGACGAACGTTTCGCCCGCCGGTTCCAGGCGATTGTCGAGAAGCACGACAAGAACCTGTATGGGGCGTAAGGTGGCTATGGTGTCGGAAAAGATCGACAGTCGCCAAGCATTCCTTTCGGCCTCCGAGTATCGGCAATACGCCTATTTCAGGGTGATGAGCAGCCTGCCGCTTGGACATGTAGGCGATGTTCTCGAATTGGAGCCGATCCGGTATTGGGACAAGGGCGACAGCTTCGAGAGCAGAGGCAAAACCTTTGAACGGAAGTTTTCGAATTGGGCGCTTGAGAGCGGATGCTTGGAGACCGAGCCTTTCGAGGCTCACTTCAATGCGCTGCTCGAAATGCTTGAACCAAGAGCACAGCAACTGGCGATCATCAACGAGCAACACGAATGCGCCATTGTTTGCGTCGCATACAGTCTCCAGAGTTGCGGTTTTGAAATGTCGGCAGATTTGATGCGGCGCTTGGCGGCTCTGGGATTGAGCGTTGAACTCGATGCTTACGGGATGACTGATCCGCATGACGAGATTGAGAACCTCCGGTCGCTAATTGAAACGGCGCAAAGCATCTAACTTGGTCTAAAGGACGTGAAATGAGTGCGATTTGCAACTCCAATCCCACCAGTGACCATGTTTGCCTGACCTTCTCACCCGCAAGGATGGGAATACGATGACGGATGACAAATCACTCCCGCGGCTCGATGCCTCGCACATGAAGCCTAAAGAGGTAAACCTCACCCAAGATCATGTAACGGTGACCGACACCTTCGCCAGCCGCCGCTATTTCCGCAAATTCGAGGTCATCACCTCGCATCTGGGCAGCATCGCGGCGCAGATGCAGGCTGAGGGCGATCTGGGCGCGGAGGAGGTCAAGATCCTCACCCGCTACATGGCTGAGATCGGTTTCACCTTCCGCGTGCTCAGCATGAAATACTTGCTGGCCGGGCGCGATACCGGGCAGTTCTTCGGGTCGCTTTCCATCGACACGGTCGACAGCGGTTTCCCGGTGTTCAACGAGCTTCTGGTGATGGCCAATGACGCGATGCAGGCCGAAAGCCATCTGGAAAACATGCCCTCGGTCGAGGCGCTGAAGCGGCAGATGGTGGGCCAGATCGTGGGCGAGCGGGAAATCCCGACCCGGCTGCAATTCGCGCTGTCGCAGCGGCTTTATTACGAGGAACTGGTCAAGGGGCGCCTGTTCTGGGCCCGCAACGATCCGCGCGCGGTCTGGCTGGGCGGGGATGAGCGGCGCCGTTACCTACTGCACTGGGCCGTTTACGACAGCGCGGTCAACCTGCCGGTCGTTTACCTGATGGAGCTGGAAGACACCGGCCGCCACGGGCTGCCCCGGGACGAAAAGCGCTGGCCCGAGGTGCAGGCGCACCTGATGGGGCAGGCTTTGGGTGGGCTGAAGCTGGTGACAATCGCCAAGGGTTTCGACGAACGCTTCGACGACCTGCACCCGAAACGGTTCCGTCGGCTGCATCTGGGGCCGATGTATTCGCACGCCTTTACCCGGCAGTCGGGACCCCTGCGCGAGGTTCTGGCCGAGGCGGAAAGCCCCGAGGGGCAGGATTGGGCGCTGGCCTGGACTGTGGAGGAGCTGGAAAGCGAGCGGGTGGAGGAGGAAAAATCGGGTTGGTTTTCCACCGTCGAACGCGAGGTTTTCGCGCTCGACCCGTTCGGCGGGCGCGGCGCGGATACCGGGGCCACGCGCACCGAGCGCAGCGTCATCCTGCCCGAAAGGCCCTATCAGGTGCTGGCGGAAAAGAACCCGGCCGGGTTCGCCAACGTGCGTAAGTTCGTGGTGAGCAATGCGGGGCGGGTTTTGAGCTACCGATGATCCCGAAACCGGCAAGCCATTGCGAAGATGTTGCCGGAAGATTTGAAGTTTTCCGCGCCTCCGGCGGGGGTATTTGAGCCAAGACGAAGGTGATTGAATGAGCCTGACAAGCGACCAGATGGAATTGCGCGAGGACGACATCCGCGTCCATTATCCTGCAGCCCTGGCGATGCTGGAGGGGATCGATCACACCCCGCGCATCGCCAAGGGGAAGGACGCCCCGGTGGCGCAGGGACGGTCCCCCGGCATCAGCGGGCATCGGCGCTTCCGCTCGACCACGCCCGGCATGGTGACGCGGTCGACCGCGCGGCCCGAAGGGGTCAAGCTGATCGAGCGGATCGAGCGGGCGGATGGCGATGACGCGCTGATTTCGCCGTTGCAGGCGCATGTGATGACCGCGCTGCGCCGGGCGCTGGCGATATCGCTGGCGATGGGGGCGGCCTATGCGGCGCAGACCGGTCTTGATGCGCTGAAACGGGCCAATCTGGAAGGCGCCTTGCCCGCCGACCGCAAGCAGGAGTTTTCCGGCCTGCTGGCGGCTGAATCGCTGGTTTGCCTGCATGTCTTCGCCAATGCCGCCGCCTTCCTGCTGGCGCCGCATATGAGCGAGGTGACGGTAGAGGTCGGTCAGGTCGAGGAGATCCTGACCGACAACGCGCAACTGGCGCTGCATGGGGCGATCTGGGAACTGGACCAGGAACTGGCAAGCTTCTCCAAGGACGACGCGACGCTGGTCGCCACCGTCACCGCCTTTGCCGAACAGTTGATGGAAAAGGTCGCCCTGCGCGCCCAGACGGTGGGGCGGCTGGAGGCCTTCGGGCGGGCAAGCTGGAAAGTCGAGGCGGACGATTTCACCATCCAGGGCTTCACCCCTGCGCGCAAGGCGCGGGGCACGACCCTGACCATGCAGTTCAAGAAACCGCATCAGGTGGTGGGCAACCACATCGCCAAGTATCAGGCGATGCGGCTGTCCAAGATGCTGATGGCCTATGATTTCGACCGCCGCCTGAACCCCTTTGCCGAACTGGGCGGCTTCATCTTCACCTTCATGGGCGACGGCAAGCCGGGGACCGGCAAGACCACGCTGATCCAGATGATGGCGGGGCTGATCCACGATTATTGCGCGGTCGCCGACTACCCGTTCCGCTACCAGAACCTGAGCACAGAGAATATCGACAGCTACCAGGGCAAGTCGGGGCAGAACGCCAAGGCCTTCATCGACAACATCATCGACCCGAACGTGATCGGCTTCGGCACCATCGACGATATCGACCAATTGGCGGGCAAGCGCGGCGACCGGCAGTCGAGCGCCGGGCAGTTGGAAATCACCGCCGTTCTGATGGAAAGCTTCGCCGGGGCCAACACGGTGGTGCGCGGCAACTGCACCTTCGGGATGTTTTCCAACTACCCCGAGAATGTGGACGACGCGCTGCGGCAAAGGGCCGGGGCGCGGTTCCTGGTCGATGGGCCGCAGACGCGCGAGGATTACATCGACATCCTGCACCTGCTGATGGGCAAGAACCACGACATCCCGCTGGGCGATCACGACCTGTACGCGGCGCAGGAAATCCAGAGGGCCGTCGCGCGGTCCTTCGAAGCGCATTCACGGCCGCAGGAAACGGGACTTCTGAACGTGTTCGACCGGGTGCATGACCGGATCGGGGAACTGGACACGATCACCAAGATGGGCACCTACCTGAAGGCCATTCAGGAGGCCGACGAGCGCTTCACCGGCCGGGCGATCAAGAACATCACCGACGCGGTGAAGGTTCGCGCGATGGATTTCGAACTGCCCGACGAATGGATGGAAAATCCCGAGATCTTCCTGTTCCAGAGTTACGAGCGGAAAAAGGACATGATCGCGGCTTTGCGGGTGCCGATCACCACCGACATGGTGCTGCAGGAAATCAACCGCTACGCCGACAGCGAATTCCGCTATGCCGACAAGTCGGACGAGGCCGCCATCGACGCGATGGTGCGGGAATTCGGACGGCAGGAAGAGGCGAAGAAGCGGTATCTGGAGGGGAAGGGATGATACGTTCGCTTTCCAACCATCCCGTTCGTGTCGGCTGGATTGTCACCGCAGTTATCGTGGGACTGGCGGTCTGGCTGGGATTTACGAAGCCATTGGGTTGCGTCGGTGACGACTGTCATACGAGGTTCGTGGTTCTTCTTTCTTCAAAGCCCAATGAGGTTGGGGATGCCTTGGCGGGATTTTCAGGGGCGCTGGCCTTTGTTTGGATCATCGTGACCGTTTGGTTGCAGAGCAAGGAACTGGCTGCGCAAAGGGAAGAATTAAACCTGACTCGGATAGAGATGCATGAGCAAAGTTTAGCAACGCAGGAAATGGCCAAAGCAATGTCTGCACAAACTCATGTATTTGAAGATGAGTTGAAACAACGAGAACAAATTAGAGCTGGCGAACTTCTCGAATACAAACTGAATCGATTAAAAATCGTTGCAAGATCGCTGGGGTTTGGCGCGGCAAAGCTTGGATCAACTGAAATTGCAGAAGTTGGTGAACTGGTCAATTTGAACGATTCTGAGTTGGAACTATCCACAGATATTCAAAACGTCATGGCGGCCGTTTTGAGAACGGATCAAGACGATCTAGAGACAATAGCGTCGAAACAGGAGGGCGACGTCGACTATTTTATTAAGCAGGTAGAAGAAATCAGTGCGCTTTTAAACGATGTCACTGAAATGCAGTTTGAATTAAGTGCCGGTCAGGTTCAAAGGCTTTACAATATGGATTTCGATCGACTGGAAACAGTTGTTTATGAAGCGCGTTCACACTTGTGGAACGAAAAGGTTTTGTTGAAGCAACTAAAGGCGACAATATGAAACGCCTCATCGACCGTGGCCTGATGTTGGGCAACCTGATCCATGTCAGCAGCCCCGCGCTGGTGGAGCGCTATAACCGCGCGCTCGCCCATCTGACCGGCAAGCCGGGCAGGAGGTGCGCATGGACGGGCCACTGACCCTGATCGACATCTACGTGTCGCTGTTCACCGTTCACTTGGTGTACACTTCCGTCGGCGTGGTCAGCGCCGTGATCGTGTCAATCGTACTGGTCCAGCGGTTTCCGCGCGCACCGTGGAAGGCGTTCATCATCAGCGTCATCGCGCTGTGGATCTGGATCACGGTGTTGTACGGTGGTTTGTGGTTGGGAGAAGCATTGTTCTGGGCGGGTATGGGGGCGACCTATACCGGACTTGTTTGGCTGCCGGTTCTGGCAGCGGTCCAATACGCCATGCGCCGTTATGGCTGGGGAATGGGAAAGCGATGAAACGCCTTATTGAAAAGGGCCTGATGTTCGGCAACCTGATCCATGTCAGCAGCCCCGCCTTGGTGGAGCGCTATAATCGCGCGCTCGAACACCTGACCGGCAGGCGAACGGAGCTTTCCGATTTTCACATCGACATTTCCGGCTATTCCCCGGAAGTGGGCGACGAGCTTTCCGATCCGCTCTATCTCAACCCCAACGGCGTCAATCGGCAGTTCATCCTGCTGACCACGGCGCAGAAGACCGCGCCGCTGTTGAACGTCAAGTTCTCCATGTCCCGGTCGATCCTGCGCCGGTTCATCGAGGAAAACGAGGCGCAGCTTTTCGCGCTGACCGCGCGCGACGCGGTGGCGGGGGAGCTGTTGAATTCCGTCTATTCGGTCAGCGACCCGAAGGCGCTGTTCGACATCCGCACGATCAGGATCGAGGCCGACACCACCGCCGGGACCGTCAAGGACGCCGAGGCGCTGGGCGAGAGGATCGACCGGTTCATGGCCGAGGACGACGCCTGGTTCGACGACGTTCTGATCGCCGAGATGATCGGGCTGGCCAAGAAAACCGGAGACGTGACCCGCAATCCGGTGCGGCTGAAACTGATGGAGTTCGCCCAGGACAATTACTGGACCGCCCATTTCGGCGGGCTCTACATCTTTCGCGGGGTGGATCATCCGGCGGCGATTTGCGCGGGCGACAAGGCCGATCTGGGCAAGCTGCCGATCAAGTACACGTTCGATTTCGCCGATCGCAACCAGATCGCCAAGTTCCTCGATTACAACGATCTGGTCGAACCGATCGTCAAGGCGCGCGGCATCGATGCCGGAGCGATCCTGCGGCAGAAGCTGGATTTCATCATCGTGGACGCGGCGCAGGATACCGGCATCGACCTGACCGGCGCCACCCGCCGCGATATCCGGGCGCTGGCCCGCGCCCATGCCGACACCCTGCCGCAGGAATTCCACGGGCTGCAGGCACTGCTGCGTTGGGCCGAGGAGGAAGGCCCGTGGCCGCGGATCACATCCGATCACCCGGCCTATTTCTACACCCTGCGCGCCGCCGATCATGCCGACCGCGATCTGGTCAACATGCTGCTGGCGGAACTGGCGCCCAAGGACGTGCGGCAATTGTTCATCTGCCACAAGGAAGCGTTCTACCGCGCCTATCGGGGCTGGAGCGAAGCGAAGAAATCCTATGTGGCGGATTTCCTCGACCGGGAGTATCAGGCGGACAAGGCGGGCGCGCGCACGGCGCTGTTCGGACATGACGCGCCGATGCGGGAAACGGATAAGGATGACCTGATTGACCGAGTCGGTCCCTGGGGCGCGGTTCGGCGTGACAGCGGCCGGGTCAAAGGCCCCTGGGGCGGATAGGAGGCGAAGATGCTGGCACTTGCGCGTTTGGTTGTTATCTGTTTCGTCGTCATGACGGTGGTCTACGTGGCGCTGTCGCTTTGGTCTCGGTCTGTGCGCAAGCGCAAGCTGGCCCGCGAATGGGATGAAGAGATTCGCGAGGGCGATCGCGACGCTTTCATCGATGACGGGCTCGAGGCCTATTCTCATTCGCTGCGGCGCCGGTTGATCCTGCTGGTCTATATCATTCCGGTGATCGTGATCGGGCTGATCGTCTATCTTGTGAATTTTTACTGAGGAGGACCCATGATGGTCTATTTCAAATGGGCGTTTCTGGGCACGTTCTGGCTGATCGTGGCGGCATTCTTCCACTATACGCTGCCGCAGCACGACGTGGTGCGGATCGTGAATACCTACGAGGAGCGCCAGGAACTGAACGACTGGACCCGCATGTTCTGGGCGACGCCTGACGATCAGTCGGTGGAGCTGATCAACCGCGATGTGCAGTTCATCCAGGCGGTGCGCCCGAATGGCGATGCGATCGTCTATCGCAACGAGGATACCGGCTGGGGATGGCCGCCCTATTTCAAATTCGACACGGCGAACCTCTATACCGAGGCCAACGATGCCATTTCGACCAAGGCGGCACCGGAATGGGTGAAGGTCAGGCATTACGGCTGGCGCAACGAATTCCTGTCGATCTTTCCCAATGCGGTGTCGATCAAGCCGGTCGCGGGGCCGGACGTCACCATCATCCCGTGGCTGAATATCGTGATCCTGACGATCTTCTTCGCCTTGGTCTGGGCGATCTGGGTGCGCTGGCGGCGGTTCCGCCGCAACCGGATCGATCCGCTTCTCGAGGATTTCGAGGACAGCTACGACGCGGCCTCGGATTCGATCGCGGAAAAGCGCGGGCGGCTCGGCCGGTGGCTGGGCAGCTGGAAATCGAAGAAGTGAACGGGGGCCCTTCGGGGCCCTTTTTGCCGGGGATGGTTGCCGCATCGCCGAAGCCTCAAACGCGGCAGGTGCCGGGCAAGGCCGATGCCGCGCGGGGTCGGCTGACCGGCCGGGCCATAGCCGGGTACCCGATAATCTGCTATTATGATTTTCAGAAAATTTGTTGCTGCACAGACTTTATTTGATCCAAGACGCAGCGCCGCCGGCCCCCGATGCCGGATTTGTCGGGGGCTATGCCCGGGCCATAACGCTACTTCCTTCCGGGCAAGGCCGCTTGCCTCGCAATAAAAGAAGGCGCCCCATGACAGCAAAACGCACCACTTTTCCCCGTGAAGAAGGTTTGCTCTATCTCTCCGAAGGCGGCACCGAAACCGAAGTCATGTATCGCCACGGCTACCAGCTTCGGGAATTCGCCATGTTCGAACTGATGGACAACCCCGCCGCGGTTGCGGATATGCAGGACATGTATCGCCGCTATCTCGATGTCGCGGCGAAACATGGGTTCGCGGCCCTGATGGCCGGGTTCGATTACCGCGCCAGCCCGGATTGGGGGCGCAAGCTCGGCTATTCGCCGGAAGGGCTGCGCGAGATGCAGCACAAGTGCATCGATTTCCTGCGCGATGTCGCCAAGCCCTATGCGGATCAACTGCCCCGGGTCGCCATCGCCGGCTGCGTCGGCCCGCGCGGCGATGCCTATTCGCTGAACCGCGACATCACGGCGGAGGAGGCCGAGGACTACCACGCGACGCAGATGGATACGCTGAAAGACTGCGGTGTCGATCTGGTCTGGGCCGCGACCATCAACAACATTCCCGAGGCTGTTGGGATCAGCCGGGCCGCGGCGACGGCGGGCCTGCCGGTGAACATGTCCTTCACCCTCGACAGCAGCCACAAGCTCAAATCCGGGCCCAGCCTGAGAGAGGCGATCGAGGCCACGGATGAACAGGCCGGCGCGGCGCGGCCCGATTCCTACGGCATCAACTGTTCGCACCCGTTGGAATTCGAACCGGCGCTGGAACCGGGCGACTGGGTGCGGCGCATTCGATCACTGCGGCCCAACGCGGCGAAGATGGACAAGGTGTCGCTGTGCCGGCTCGATCATATCGAGGAAGGCGATCCAGAGGAGCTGGGCCGGATGATGGGTGACCTGGCGCGGCGCTATCCGGATATTGACATGTGGGGCGGTTGCTGCGGAACATGGGACAAGCATTTCGACCGGATCGCCCATTATGTTCGCATGGCGCGTGCTGAAACCGTGTCCGCCTGAAACCTCTTCTTCGCCATCAACCCAACGCGTCGGCAATCAACCTGATCCCCTCGGCGATCCGTTCCGCCGGGATCGAGGAATAGGCCAGCCGGTAATAATTCTTCGGGGCATCCGGCCCGTTGAAGAACCGTTCGCCCGCCTCGAACAGGACCCCCTGCTGTCGCAGTCTGGCGGCAACCTCCGCCATGTCGGTCCCGTCCGGCGCGCGCATCCACAGGGACGACCCGCCAAAGGACGTGGTTCCGGCGATTTCCAATCCGTGCTGCCGGATTGCCTGTTCCATCACCGCCCGCCGTTCAGACAGTGCCTTGCTCATCCGCCTGATCTGCGCGTCGTAGTGGCCGAGGCTGAGGAAATAGGCGGCGGTACGCTGGATATGCCCCGGCGGGTGGCGCAGCACGCTGGCGCGCAGGGCGCGGGCTTCGCGGATGAAAGGTTCGGACCCGACCAGGTATCCCAGCCGCAGCCCCGGAAACAGCGACTTGGAAAAGCTGCCGACATAGATCACCCGGCCATCCGCATCGAGCGATTTCAAGGCAGGCGAGGCGGGCGAGAGGAAGGACATTTCGAATTCGTAATCGTCCTCGACGATCAGCGCGCCCATGTCACGCGCCCGGCTCAGCAACCGGCGGCGGCGCTCTACCGGCATGGTGGCCGAGGTCGGGCATTGGTGCGACGGCGTGGTGAATATGACGTCGGTTCCGTCTGGGATCGCTTCGGGCGGCAAGCCGTTTTCATCCACGTCGATTGGCGCCAGCCTGCAGCGCGACTGGGTCAGGATATCGCGCAGCGCCGGATAACAGGGGTTTTCGATCGCCGCCAGGCGCCGTTGGTTCAGCAGTACCTGCGAAGTCAGCCACAGCGCGTTCTGCGCCCCCAGCGTCAGCAATACCTCGGACGGGCGGGCGTGGATGCCCCGGCGCGGCAGGCTGTGGCGCAGGATGAACTCGATCAGCTGCGGATCGTCCTGATCATAGAGGTCCGCCGTCATCACCTGGAAATCCTTCTGGCCAAGCGCACGAAGGGCGCAAAGCCGCCAATGGGCGTGATCGAACAGCGTCGGATCGGTTTGCCCATAGAGGAAGGAATAGCGGTAGCGGGACCAGTCCAGCGGCCGTTCCAGCGCGAAATTCGAGGTATAGTGCTGCCCGATGGCGCGCGACCAGTCGACCGGCACACCGCCGCCCGGTTCGGACCGTTCCGGCATCGGTTCCGGCGCGTTGTCGGACACGAAATACCCCGACCGCCCGCGCGATGTCAGGTAATCGTTCGCCACCAGCTCGGTATAGGCCAGCGTCACGGTGATCCGGCTGATCCCAAGCTGCTGCGCCAGTTTCCGGGTCGAAGGCAGCTTTTCGCCGCGCCGGAACCGGCCCGACAGGATGCCCGCAGAGATCATCTGCTGCACCTGCGCCTGCAATGTGCCCTGCGCCTGCGGATCGAGGAAGAATGTCTCAACGGGGATCGTCATCGGAACAGAATATCTGGTATTAATGCGGGCGTAAACTGGCCTTATCGGCTTGCAGCCGGGTCCCGGTTTGCGGCAGGGTGGCGCCGGATCGGAAAACAGGGGATCGGACATGAAAATTGCGGTGATGGGGGCTGGTGCGGTCGGGTGCTACTACGGCGCGATGCTGGCGCGGGCCGGGTATGACGTGGTGCTGATCGGCCGCGCGCCGCTGGTCGAGGCGGTGCGCGCCAACGGGCTGATCCTTGAAATGGCCGGTGAACGGCACGTGATCGCGGTCGAGGCGAGCGAGGATCCCGCCACCATCGCCGGTGCCGGTATGGTCCTGTTCTGCGTGAAATCCAGCGATACCGAGGAGGCGGGCCGCCAGATCGCGCCGTCCCTGTCCGAGGGCACGCTGCTCTTGAGCCTGCAAAACGGTGTCAGCAATCCCGAACGGCTGCAACAGGTGACGGGGCGCCCGGTGATCCCCACGGTGGTCTATGTCGCGGCGGCGATGGCGGGGCCGGGCGTAGTGCGCCACGAAGGGCGCGGCGACCTGGCGATCGGCGGGCCGGGCAGCGATGCCGCCGCCGAGATTTTGAATGCTGCCGGTGTGGAAACCGTGGTGTCGCCCGACATCGTCGCGGCGCAATGGGTCAAGCTGATCCTCAACTGCGCCTATAACGCGCTGTCGGCGGTGGCCGACATGCCCTATGGCGCGCTGGTGGCGCAGGATGGCATTCCCGGCCTGCTGGAAGACATCGTCGCCGAATGCCGCGCGGTGGCCGACGCGGCGGGCGTCACCCTGCCGGGCGGATTGCTCGATAACGTGCGGGGAATCGCGAAGGCGATGCCGGGGCAATATTCCTCGACCGCGCAGGACCTGCGGCGCGGGCGGATGACCGAAATCGATTACCTGAATGGCGAAATCGTGTGCAAGGGCCGCGAACTGGGCGTGCCGACCCCGATCAACAAGACCCTGACGGCGCTGGTGAAACTGGCTGAATCGAAGCTGGACTAAGATCGCGCTGACCCCCGGTTTCGGCGCACTACTTGACGGGCTGGCTAACATAACTATAAAACTAGTTATATCGAATCAATCGAAAGGCCAAGCCAATGAACTGGGAAGAAGCGGCCAACGGATTTTCCGCCATGGGGTCGGAGGCGCGCCTGCAAGTGCTCAACATCCTCGTGCGTGCGGGCGAACCCGGCCTGACCGTCGGCGACATCCAGCAACGCACCGGAATCGCGCCCTCGACCCTGGCGCACCACCTGAAATTCCTCGCCGCCGGCGGGCTGGTCGAACAGGAAAAGGTCGGACGCAGCACGATCAACCGCGCCTGTTTCGACGAATTGAAGGAACTGGCGAATTTCATCCTCTGCGAATGCTGTGTTGACATGAACGGAAAGGCGGCGAACGATGGCTGATCTGACGCAAAACCCCGGCCGCAACTGGAAACCGGCCGACGTCCTGAAAACGCCCTGGGCGGTGATAGTCGCCCTGATCGCGGCGGTGGCGATCCTCGATCCTGGCAACCTGACCACGGTGATCGTCTTCGCCGCCAGGGCCTTGGCCCATACCGGGCAATACATCCTCTTCGCGGTGCTGCTGCTGGCCTATCTCAATGCCACCGGGGCCGAGGTCATGGTCGCCCGCGTCTTCGAGGGGCGCGAGGTGCGGATGATCCTGCTGGCCGCGCTGTTCGGCGGGCTGGCGCCGTTCTGTTCCTGCGAGGTGATCCCGTTCATCGCCGGTCTGCTGGCGCTTGGCGCGCCGCTCTCTGCCGTAATGGCCTTCTGGCTCAGCTCGCCACTGATCGACCCGCCGACCCTGCTGATCACCGCCGGTGCCCTGGGCTGGGATTTCGCCATCGGCAAGGCGGTGTTCGCTGTGGTGCTTGGCCTGTTCGGCGGTTTCGTGGTCAAGGGGCTGATCGGGCAGGGCGCCTTCGCCGACCCGCTGAAGCCGCGCAAAAGCTCCGGCTGCTGTTCCTGCAGCGGGCCGAAGCTGGACGGCAAACCGCATTGGCGCTTCTGGCAGGAATCCGAGCGCCGGGTACGGTTCCGCGAGGAATTCATTTCCAACGGGCTGTTCCTGCTGAAATGGCTGGCGCTGGCCTATGTTCTGGAGGCTTTGCTGGTCAACTACGTGCCCGCCGATCTGATCGCCCGCGCGGTGGGTGGCGAAGGGGTGCTGCCGATCGTCATCGCGGCGCTGGTCGGCATGCCCGCGTACCTGAATTCCTATGTCGCGCCGCCGCTGCTGGCGGGGCTTATGGACCAGGGGATGACGGCGGGGGCGGCGATGGCCTTCATGATCGCCGGGGCGGTCAGCTCTATCCCGGCGATGGCGGCGGTGTGGTCGCTGGTGAAACCGCGGGTCTTCGCAGCCTATCTTGGGCTGGGCATTGGCGGCGCGATCATCGCTGGGGTGCTGTTCCAGCTGGTTTGAGACCTGGAGAGGGGCGCTGCAGGGCGCCCCGACCCGTATCCGATCAGGCGAAGGCGATCATCAGCCCGGCCAGGGCGGTGCCGCCGCCCAGGATGCGCAGCGCCTTTTGCTGGCTTTTCAGCAGCAGGCCAACCCCGGCACCGATTCCGTGCAGCGCCGCCGTGGCAAATGCAAATCCGATCCCGAAGGTCGCCGCCTCGGCCGAGCCGAGCTCGCCGCCATGGGCATGGCCGTGAAACAGCGCGAACAGGCCGACAACCACCGCCGCGATCTTCGGTTCGGGCCGCACCGCCATGGTGACCAGCAGCCCAAGCGCCACCGAAGAGGCCAGGACCATCGGTTCCACCATCGGCAGCGGAACGCCTGCGAGGGCCAGTCCGAAACCGACCACCATCACGCTGACGAAGCTTGCCGGAACCGCCCAGATCGCGCGGCCGCCGATCTGGGCCGCCCACAGGCCGACGACGACCATGGCTAGGACATGGTCCAGCCCGAACAGCGGATGCGACAGGCCAGCGGCCACCGATCCGTGGGTATCGGGATCGAGATGCGCCAGCGCGGGCGTCGCGGCCAAGACGGCAGGAATAAAGATCAGTCGTTTCATGAGGTCCCTCATTTGGTCAACCGGCATCCCTGTGTGGATCATGCCTGAGCGGAAACAACCATGGGGCGGCATTCGCCACAAGGGAAAAGCGCTTGCCTCTGCCTCACTCCTGGGCGGTTTCGCCCTCCGGCGCGCAATTCTTATTCGGAACCAGTTTGTACCAACTCCGATCGGATGTCAGACTGACCCGCTTTTCGACGCAGACACTTTCCGCGATACCCATCAACGAGCCGCTTTCGCGCGCGCCCAATAACACGGTCCCGCCGGATGCCAGCGTCACTTCCAGTACCCATTTTTGCGATCCGCTCGTTGACGGCCGGGGCAGGACAGATTTCACAACCGCTTTTTCGTAACCGGCATGTCGGTTGGGTTCGATGATGAAGAAACTCACGATGCCCCATACGACCAGAGCGGAGCCGATGATTCCGATCACAAGCGGAACGTATTCGCGCATGAGCACATAGACCGAAAGGCCCCTCTCGGGTCCGAACCGTTCCCCGAGCCAAGATGCAAAACGCTCCCACATCCTGGTAAGATGGTGTGTATTTGCTGCCTACTCAAGGGCGTATTTTTGGCTACGCCTCGCGTTAAACGAATAAAGAAAGGGCAGACAGAAACACACCGGCCCGCCCTTCTTCTTTTCACAAATATCCCGGGGTGAATGCGTTGGAAACCCGCAGGATTTTCAACGCAGAGTGGCAGCGCCCCTCATCCCCGCTCTCAGCCGAACACCTTGGTCAGCGCCTTGTCCACCGCGTCGGTGATCGCGTCCACCTCCTGCGGCGTGACGATCAGCGCGGGCGAGAAGCACAGAACGTTGTTGCGTTCCGGGATCGACCGGTTCGACGCGCCGATGATCACGCCCAGGGCGCCGCATTCACCGACCACTGCGGCGATATCGGCCTCCGACACCGGTTCCTTGCTTTCGCGGTCCTTGACCAACTCGGCGCCCAGGAACAATCCCTTGCCGCGCACGTCGCCGATGACCTCGTGCTTCTCCATCAGCGCTTTCAGGTTGTCCATGAAGCGTTCACCCATCTTGGAACAGTTTTCCAGCAGGCCCTCATCCTCGATGATGCGCATGTTTTCCAGCGCCGCCGCCGGGCCGGCGGTGCAGCCGCCGAAGGTCGAGATGTCGCGGAAATGGTCCATCTTGTCGGAGGGATCGGACTTGAACATCTCGAACACCGCCTCGGAGGTCACGCAGCAGGCGATCGCCGCATAGCCCGAGGCCACGCCCTTGGCCATCGTCACGAAGTCGGGCTTGATCCCGTAATGCTGGTAGCCGAACCATTCGGTGCCGGTGCGGCCGATGCCGCAGACCACTTCGTCGATATGCAGCAGGATATCGTACTTGCGGCAGATCTCCTGCACCCGGTCCCAGTACCCTTCCGGCGGAGTGATCACGCCGCCGCCCGCTGTCACCGGTTCCAGGCAGAGCGCGCCGACGGTTTCGGGGCCTTCGCGTAGGATCACGTCTTCGATCAGGTTGGCCGCGGCGATGCCGAAGTCGCGCCCCGACAGGTGGCCAAGCCCCAGTTCTTCCTTGCGGTATTCCATGCAGTGGGGGACGCGCACGAAACCGGGCGCGAAGGGGCCGTATTGCATGTTGCGTTCGTCCTGCCCGCCCGCCGACATCGTGGCCAGCGTGCCGCCGTGGTAATCGCGGTCGCGGTAGAGGATCTTGTTTTTCTTGCCGCCGTATTTCTTGTGCGCGATCTGGCGCACCATCTTGAAGGCTTTCTCGTTCGCCTCGGACCCCGAGTTGCAGTAGTAGACGCGGGACATGCCCGGCATCTTCTCGATCAGCTTCTCGGCGAATTCGGCGCCCGGCACGTTGCCCGCTGCGCCGGCGAAATAGTTCATCTTGACCAGCTGGTCGCGCACCGCGTCGGCGATGCTTTCGCGGCCATAGCCGACATTGACGGTCCAGACCGCGCCGGACACCGCATCGATGTATTCCTTACCCTTCTGGTCCCAGACCTTCATTCCCTTGCCTTCGACGATGATGCGCGGTTCACCGGTTTCAAAGGGTTTGTGCTGCACCAGGTGGTGCCAGACATGGGCGCGGTCGGCATCCACCACCGCCTGAATGTCATTTTCGAATTTGCCGTCCATGATCGGGAACTCCATCTGTCACGGGGTGAGGCGCGGGCGGATTCGCACCTGCGCGTTTGAAACCATTTCACACGCGATGCGGGGGATTTTGATAGCGCCAGTTGCGGGTCACTTTTAAGTCCAAAACGAAGGCCTGCGATTTTGGCAACGTTTCCGGTGGCAGTCCCGTCGGTTGATACGATCGGCGGCGATGCGGCGCATGGCCCGGATCGTCCGGTCGATGGCTATCCGTCGGTCGATATCAAACTGATTGCGGTCTTGATGTTGGGCGCGGCGCCATGCGCGAACCAGGCGCAGCCTTGCAGGGGCGTTCCCCAGCCAGTGTTTGACATCACAGCGCATTTATGACTTCTGCGATGCGGAAGTTTCAGTCATGGAGAACCGGGTGACAGAGGAGAAAAGCGGGGCAGGACGGCTTGTTGCCGTGGTGGTCACCCATAACCGTTTGGCGCAGTTGCAGGTGACCGTGCAGCGTCTTCTGGAAGCACCCGCCTCCTGTCTGCAAGCCGTCGTTGTGGTCGACAATTGCAGCAGTGATGGCACTGCGGATTGGCTGGCCGCGCAGCGGAATCCGCGGCTCGATATCATTCGAAGCGATACCAACCTCGGTGGGGCGGGGGGGTTCGAAACCGGCATGCGCAGGGCGATGGAACGGTTCGATCCCGACTGGCTGGTGGTCATGGATGACGATGCCCGGCCCTGTCCCGATGCGCTGGCAAGTTTCCAGGCTGTCCCCCGGCAGGACGACCTGGCACTGGCCGCGGCGGTCTATTTTCCGGATGGCGCGGTCTGCGAGATGAACCGCCCGTCAATCAATCCCTTCTGGCACCCGCGGGCGTTCCTGCGCACCCTCTGGCAGGTTCTGACCGGGCGGGGTGCGCGGGACGGTTTTCACATTCCCTACAGGGCCTACGACGCAGAACACACGACCGAGATCGACCTGACGTCCTTCGTCGGATTGTTCATGTCCCGCCGCATGGTCCAGACGGTCGGGCTGCCGGACGGGCATCTGTTCCTTTATGGCGATGACGTCATCTATACGCTTGGTCTGCGCAAGGCGGGGTTCCGGATCGCTTTCGATCCCGGCCTGCGGTTCGAACACGACTGTTCGACCTTTGAAAATGACCGAAAGCGCGTCTTCAGGCCGCTCTGGAAGGTTTACTATACTTATCGGAACGGGCTGATGATGTATCACCGCGCCGCCGGCCCGCTGTTCTGGCTGATGGTGCCGGCGCTGGCGGTGAAATGGGCATTGGCCGGCAGCCGTTATGGGGCGGACCGGCCTCGCTACAACCGCCTGCTGCGCCGGGCCTTGCTGGATGCTTTGCGCGAAGACACCCGGCTTAGTCATGCGCAGGTGTTGAAACTGGCGTCTGGCGAACCGCATCGCACGTAAGCTTTTCCGGCGCTGCAAGAGCGGCGTTTGATAAAAAGCGTCTCGAATTACTTCTAAACGCCCCGACTTGGCCTCCTTGACGGCCTTGCGGTTCCCTGCCGATCCGGCATCCCCGTCAATGATGTGAAGTGTAGGGGGTGGCGATGCTGTCCTATAGCGGCGTTGTGGGTGGGGGGCTTGGTGTCCTGGGCACCGGGCTGGACCGGGCGGTAGTGGTCGATCTGGCGTCGGGACCGTTGGTTCTGGCGCGCTCCGGCGTGGAAGGCGGGCTTCTGGCGCTGCGTTTTGACGGCGCTGGCATGGCTTGGCTGCTCGACAGTCAGGTTCTTCCCGTCACGCTGTCCTCGGCCGAGGCGGTTCCGCTCACCGTTCTTGACGGCGCCGAGGGCACTTTCGTGGCGGTGGCGAAGGATGGCGGCGACCGGCTGCTTGGCTACCTGTTGGGGGAAGCCGGAATAGGTGCCCGCTACAGCCTGTCCGGCGACGGTCTTGGCGCGGTGCCGGGGCCGCGTTACCTGGACGCTGAGGGGTTTCTTTTTGCGGCGGGAAACGATGGCGCGCTGCGCTCTTACCTGTCAGATGGCGCGGGCTACCGGTCCGGTCCGGTGATCCAAGACGGGGCGCACAGCTTTTTTGCCGTTCCCGCCGGCCTGTCCCGGCTCACCCTGGCCGGGCAGGACTATCTGGTCTCGCTGTGCCGGGCGGATCCCGGTATCTCGGTGTTCGAAATCGCCGGAAACGGCCAGTTGGTGCAGCGCGACGGCAAGGGGTGGGACAGTGGGCTGGGCCTGTTCGACACGCCGGTGGCGTTGGCGACCGTGATGGTGGCCGGACGGGGGTATGCACTTGTGGCGTCGGCGGCGCAGAATGGCAGCGGCGCAGCGCTCAGCGTGATGGAGATTTCCGCCGCTGGCCAGATCAGGGTTACCGATCACATCCTCGATTCCCAGGCTACCCGTTTCGGCCAAGTCACCGCCTTGCAGGTGGTGCAGAACGGCGATTGGACCTATGTCGCCGTGGCGGGCGGGGATGGCGGGATCAGTCTGTTTGCCCTGTTGCCGGGCGGGCAGCTGGTGCATCTGCACAGTCTGGCCAGCGCGGTGGAGGCTCCGCTGGGTTCGGTGGCAACGCTGTCAGCCGCGATCGCCAATGGCGACCTGCAGCTGTTGCTGAGCAGTCACGATCAGGTTGGTTTCACCCAACTCCAAGCGGATCTGTCAGGGCAGGGGCAGTTGTTTCAGGCCGAGGCAAGCGGGGTGTTGCGCGCAGGACCGGGCGACGATCTGGTCATGGGCGGGCCGGGGGCGGACCGATTGCAGGGCGAGGCGTGCGACGACCTCCTGCGCGACGGCGCGGGACAGGATACGCTGGAGGGCGGAGCGGGGGCCGATCATTTCCTGTTGGTGGCCGACGGGGAACGCGACGTGATAACGGATTTCAACCCGTCAGAGGATCGGCTTGACCTGTCGCTGATCCCGATGCTCTACGGCGCTGGCCAGATTACCGTTTCGTCCCGGCCCTGGGGGGCGCTGCTGACGTTCCGCGGAGAAGAACTGGCGCTCTACAGTGCCGGAGGCGGGGCGTTTGACTTGGCCGGGATCGCCACCGGGCTTGTCTGGGACACCGACCGCCCGCCGCTGGTGCTGCGCCAAGAACATTATGGAAGCGAACGCGATGATGATCTGAACGGCCACGACGGATCGGATTTTATAATGGGGCTGGGCGGCAACGATTTCCTGCGCGGTCTGGCCGGGGCGGATGAACTGGACGGTGGAGAGGGAAATGACAGCATCGAGGCCGGAGCCGGACAGGATACCGTGTACGGCGGCCAGGGCCGCGATCTGATCTATCTCGGTGCCGATGACGACGTTGCCTCGGGCGGCAGTCAGGCAGACACGATCCATGCCGGGGCCGGACGGGATACGGTGGAAGGCGGCAACGGGCGTGACCTGGTATTCCTCGATGGGGGTGACGACCTGTTCGTCGACAAGAACCAGGATGGCGCCTATGGCAGCGACACGGTCTATGGTGGCGCTGGTGACGACAGCTTCGATGGCAGCGGTGGAGATGATTGGTTTTTCGGCGAGGACGGCCAGGACCAGATTTTCGGCGGCGACGGAAATGACCGGATCTTCGGCGGCGACAACTCCGACACCATTCATGGCGGCGCGGGCGATGACACCGTCTTTGGCGGCAATGGCCGCGACCGGGTTTACCTCAATCCCGGTGACGACCTGTTCGCGGACAATGCCCAGGGCGGCACACTAGGCCGCGACACGGTCTTTGGCGGCTATGGCAACGACACGATCCAGGGCGGCAACGGCGATGATGTCTTCTTCGGCCAATGGGGCGATGACCTGATCCACGCCCGTCTGGGCAATGACCAGATCTTCGGCGGCGACCAGTTCGACACCATTCATGGCGGCGCGGGCGATGACACCGTCTTTGGCGGCAATGGCCGCGACCGGATTTACCTCAATCCCGGTGATGACCTGTTCGCTGACAATGCCCAGGGCGGCGCACTGGGCCGCGACACGGTCTTTGGTGGCTATGGCAACGACACGATCGAGGGCGGTAACGGCGATGACGTATTCTACGGCCAATGGGGCGATGACACAATTTTTGCCCGTCTGGGAAATGACAGTGTCTATGGCGGCGATGACTTTGATTTCATCGATGCGGGCGATGGTGACGACCTAGTCCTTGGCGGCAACGGGCGCGACATCATCCGTCTGGGAAAGGGTGACGATGTCTATGCCGATACCGCTCAAACCGGCAATCTGGGTCGCGATACTATCACCGGTGGTTCGGGTGCCGATCGATTCGTTTTTCATGACACGCTCTCGGCCGACGTGATCACCGATTTCGAAGTTGGGGTCGATCGACTTGTCTTGACCGAAGGCCTTTGGGGAGGCAGGCTAACCCCTGCAGGAGTTGTGGAGTCTTATGGGAAGGATGTCGCGGGTGGAATCTTAATAGATTTCGGGTTGGGCCGGAGCATTATGCTCCTCGGGCTTAGCGACATGGCCAATCTCGCGGATGACATAATCCTGATTTGATAAAGCTCGAGCCACGCCCCGTTTGAGGCGTGCCTCTCTTATTCGACGACTAGATACAAAGCCCCGATGCATAGCGTGGACATGCTTGGGGCCTGCAAGGGGACACTAATGCTTTTCACGTTCAGCGGCACCAACAGCTATTTCTTCGAACAGGGTTTCTTCAATGCTTCAGGCACGATGGATGATACCGAGATCACCAGCCTAACCTCGACCCAGATCGTCGTCTACAACAGCGCGACGGGCTTCACCGTGACGATCTCGGGCAGCGGTTTCTATTACGACCCGATCGCGGACGAGGTGACCGCGGGCACCATAACCGGATTCAGCTTCAGCCAGGGCGGCGTGGTTCAAGGATCGATCAGCGATATTTCCTGGGCGGCAACGGATTTTGTCATTGCTCTAGACAGCTTGGATTTCGATGGCAATATCGCCCCGCTGGCAGCGCTGATCAACGCCTCGACACCGCTCAACGCGGATGCCAGCGGCGCTTCCGCCGGGGTTAACCAGGATGATGCCTGGACCAACCTGTTGCCCTTTGTGACCGCACCGATCACCATCACCGGGTCCGATTTCGGCGATAACCTTGCGGGGGCCAGCAGCAATGACACGATCAATGGCGGTCTCGGCAACGATGAACTGACCGGCGATGACGGCAACGACCTGATCCGTGGCGATGGCGGACTTGACACAATCTTCGGCGGCAACGGATTCGACACCATCCATGGCGGAGCCGGCGACGACACGGTCAATGGCGGCAACGGTCGCGACCGCGCGTTCCTGAACCAGGGCAACGACCTGTATCAGGACAATGGCCAGGGTGGCGATCTGGGTCGCGATACGGTGTTCGGTGGTTATGGCAACGATACGATCCAGGGCGGCAACGGCAATGACGATTTCCGCGGCCAATGGGGCAACGACCTGATCTTCGGCCGCAAGGGGGCCGACCTGATCCTGGGTGGCGACGGGTTCGACACCATCCATGGCGGCAGCGGCGACGACACGGTCAATGGCGGCAACGGCCGCGACCGGGTCTTCCTCAATCAGGGCAACGACCTGTATCAGGACAACGGTCAGGGCGGCGATCTGGGCCGCGATACGGTCCGTGGCGGCTTGGGCAACGACACGATCCAGGGCGGCAACGGCGATGACGATTTCTTTGGCGAAGCCGGCAATGACCTGATCTTTGGCCGCAAGGGGGCCGACTTGATCGATGGCGGTGGCAACTTCGACACGATCTTTGGCGGTGACGGCAACGATGAAATCCATGGTGGCTTTGGCCGCGACAGGATTTTCATGGGGAACGGGGACGATATCTATTTTGATAGCGCCCAAGGCGGCGATTTTGGTCAGGATACGATCAACGGCGGGGCGGGGGCGGATACCTTCGTCTTCGGTTCCGTGATCTCGTCCGACACGATCGCTGATTTCGAAACCGGCACGGACGTGTTGGAATTGGAACAGGATCTCTGGGGCGGCGGTCTTACCGCTGCACAGGTCGTTTCGGACTATGCCAGCGTTACCGTAGACGGGGTGTTGTTCGATTTCGGGGCCGGTCAGTCGATCCTGCTGTCGGGGCTGAGTTCCACCGCCGGGCTCGATGCGGATATCCTTCTGGTCTGATCCCGTCGGTAGGGCAGGGTGAAAAGGGCGGCCTTCTGGCCGCCCTTTTTGGTCTCTAAACCTGCCGATTGAACCTGCCGGAATCGACTGATAGCTTGCGGCCGGTACGGTGCCGGCGATCGGTGCCAATGGATCGGGGCAGGTGTGCTTCAGGAAATTTCCGCAATTATACAAGGGTTTGACTGCGATATTTGCGTCGATTTCGTGCTCGAGACCGAGAACTATTTTCTTGAGGCTCATGTCTTTGACCATGACAGGCTTTTCGTCACCTTCGAGTCAGCCGAACCACCGGGGCAACGCCCCAAGAAATTTCGCAGCGGCTGGGGCGCCGAGGCCCTGCGCAAGCACCGCGTTTCCTGCCTTTGCGTGAAGCCCAAGTTCGCCGACTGGTACGCGCGTCCGGACCTGCCCGAGGCGCTGGCGCGGCTTGAAGAGTTCTTTGCTCGGTTCCGGCGGGTGATCACCTACGGCGGCTCGATGGGCGGATTCGGGGCACTCGCTTTTGCCGACCTCGTCGGGGCCCATGACGTGATCGCATTAAATCCGCAAAGCACGCTCGATCGTCGCAAGGTGCCTTGGGAAAACCGCTTTGAACCGGCGCTGCCGTTCGACTTCACCGGACCCTATGGCGATGCGAAAGGCAAATTCGATCGCGCGGAACGGGTTTTTGTCCTCGTGGACCGCTGGTTCAGCCCCGACTGGAAACATATCGAACGGATCATGCGCGATAACATCATCGTGCTGAACACGCCCTTCCTGCGTCATCGCACGACCGAGCACCTGCGCAACATGCAGGTGCTCGGTCCGATCGTGGATGCCTTCATCCAGGACCGGTTCTCGGAACCTGAATTCCATCGCCATATGCGCGCCCGGCGGAGGCTGAACCGCTATTTCGACACACTGGGAAAAATGGCCGCAGACCGGCAGGCGCTTCGCAGTATCGTCGACCGGTGCAGGCAGAGGTCCGAGCTGATCGGCAATCCCTGAGAGGGGTGCAAAACGGTCAGCCCGGCGCCTGTCCTGCGGCCCCGCTCAGAGCGGCGATTTCACGAAGGCGGGAATTTCAGTTCCCTTTTCCAGGAACGCGGCCGCGGTATCCATCGCCTCGCGGATGGTCACATCCATGTCGAGATAGCGATAGGTGCCCAGCCGCCCGACGAAGGTGACGCCCTGGGTCTTTTCAGCCAGCTTGACGTAATCGGCCAGCAGCGCTTTCTCGTCGACCTGGCGGATCGGGTAATAGGGGATGTCGCCGGGTTCGCAGGCGCGGGAAAATTCGCGGTACAGCACCGACCCTTCGTGCTCTTCCCAGGGGCTGAAATGCTTGTGTTCGGTGATCCGCGTATAGGGCACGCTTTCTTCGCCGTAATTCATCACCGCGCAGCCCTGGTAATCGCCCTGGTAGGTGAAGCGTTCGAAATCCAGCGTGCGGTATCCCAGCCGGCCAAGTTCATAGTCGAACCAGCCATCCAGCGGCCCGGCATAGAAGACATGGTCATAATCGCCTGCCTGATCGCGGGTGAAATGGGTGTTCAGCCGCACAGTGATCGACGGGTGATCGAGGATCGCCTCGACCATCTGGGTGTAGCCATTTTCCGGCATGCCCTGGTATTTGTGGAAGAAGTAATTGTCGTCATAGTTGAACCGCACCGGAAGGCGTTTCAGGATCGAGGCGGGCAGCTGCGACGGGTCCATGCCCCATTGCTTGATCGTGTAGCCCTTGAAAAAGGCCTCATAGAGATCGCGGCCGACGAAGCGCAACGCCTGTTCTTCGAAGGTCTGCGGGTCCTCGATCGAGGTGTCGGCCTGTTCCTCGGTGATGAATGCGAGCGCCTCGTCCGGGCGCATGGTCTTGCCGAAAAACTGGTTGATCGTGTGCAGGTTGATCGGCAGCGAAAACACCTGGCCCTGGCTGGTGGTCTTGACCCGGTTCTTGTAGGGCAGGAAACGTTCGAAGCGGTTCACATAGTCCCAGACTTCCTGATCGTCGGTATGGAAGATATGAGGGCCGTAGACATGCACGTTGACGCCGGTTTCCGGATCCCGTTCGGTGTGGCAATTGCCCGCCACGTGATCGCGCGATTCAATGACCGTGATCTGGTGCCCGGCCTCCGCCAGCTGGCGGCCGATAACCGCCCCGGACAAACCGGCGCCGACCAAGAGAATATGCATCCCGAAAACTCCCTGAATTTCAACCTGCCCTCCCTGTGGCACAGAGCTTCCCGGTTGGCAATGCGAGGCCCGTCCCAAAGAGAAAAGGTTCACATTTGAGTTCAAAAATTTTTGCAGAATGCCGTTTATTATATATGGTCAAGCCAAGGCAGGCATCGCGCGCAATTGTGCGAGTGGGTTAAATCATTAGGCGAGCAATGCGAGTATGTGCGTCATTTGCATGATGTCCCAGGTATTCGATCCTTTCCGGCATGCGGGTGAAACGCGGACGGCCTTCGCCGCAATCGGCGAGGCGACCGATGCATCGGGCGGCTCGGCCACCGGTTACAGCCTGGAGACCGGAGACCGTTTCAACGGCACGATCGGCTTCAGCGACGACCGCGATTGGGTGGCGGTCACGCTGGAGGCGGGCGTCACCTATGAAGTCAGCCTGCGCGGCGAAGCCAGCGGGGTTGGAACGCTCGCCGATCCCTATCTGCGCCTCTACGACGCCTCCGGGGCACTGAAGGGTGAGAATGACGACGGCGGTACGGGGCTGGATTCCCGGCTGGTTTTCACCGCTGAGCAGACCGGTACTTATTACCTCGTGGCCGGGGCCTGGGTCGCGAACGACGGAACGAGCGCAGTAGGAAGCTATCAGATGGAAATCACGACTTACGCCGCGACCGCCGCGGATTCTCTGGACTCGATGGCCGAGTTTCTGACCCAGGGCTATTGGGGTTTCGATGCGCCCGTGCATTTCGACACCTCTGTCAGCAATGTGATCAGCGTGGACATCACCGGGCTGACCGCGGAGGGGCAGCAACTGGCCCGCTGGGCGTTTGAGGCGTGGGAACTCGTGGCGGATCTAGATTTCCGGGAAGTGACCAGCGGTGCCGACATCACCTTTGACGACGAACAGGCGGGGGCCTTCGCCAATTTTCGTTACATTGGGACCGAGATTACCGATGCCGAGGTGAATATCGGTCGGGACTGGCTGACCGATTACGGCACCTCTATCGATAGCTACAGCCTATCCACCTATATCCATGAAATCGGCCATGCCCTCGGGCTGGGGCATCAGGGCAACTACAACGATACAGCGGTCTATTCGCGGGACGCCATCTACAGCAGTGACAGCTACCAGTTGACGGTGATGTCCTATTTCAGCCAGACCGAAAACAGCACGGTCGATGCCAGCTATGCGCTGCAGTTGACCGCGATGATGGTCGACATTATTGCCATCCAGGATCTTTACGGTGCGTCTTCTCTGACGGCGGGAAATACGGTCTGGGGCGGCGCCAGCAGCAATGTGGGTGGCTTTCTTCAGACATATTTCGAGGGACTGGATGGCGGCAGCTTCGCACCCAGCTTCTATGACAACGGCCCCCTGACACTGACGATCTTCGATCAGGGCGGGGTGGATCTGCTTGATTTGAGTTTCAGCACAACGGGGGATCGCATTGACCTGCGCGGGGCGCAGTTTTCCGATGTGATGGGATTGACCGGAAATATCGGCATCGCCCGTGGCACGGTGATCGAAAACCTTTCGGCCGGATCGGGCAACAACCACATCACCGGCAATGACGTCAACAACGAGATAGATGCCGGGGCCGGAGCCGACACGGTTCACGGACAGGGTGGCAATGACAGGCTGTTTGGCGGTGTCGGCAATGACGTGGTCTATGGCGGCGATCAGTTCGACACCATTCATGGCGGCGATGGCAATGACACCATCGCCGGCGGCAACGGCCGCGACCGGATCTTCCTCAACCAGGGCAACGATCTGTACAATGACAACAGCCAGGGCGGTATTCTGGGCCGCGACACGGTCTTCGGTGGTTATGGCGACGACACGATTCGGGGCGGCAATGGCGATGACATTTTCCGCGGCGAATGGGGTGACGATCTCATCTTTGGTGGTGCCCAATTCGACACGATCCACGGCGGCGACGGCAATGACACGGTCAATGGCGGCTATGGTCGCGATCTGATCTATCTCAACCAGGGTAACGATCTGTATCTCGACAATGGCCAGGGTGGCGAACTGGGCCGCGACACGGTCTTCGGCGGTTACGGCGCCGACACGGTGCAGGGCGGCAACGGCGATGACGTCTTCCACGGCCAATGGGGCAATGACGTGATCCATGCCCGGCTGGGCAATGACAGCGTCTATGGCGGCGATAATTTCGACTTCATCGATGCCGGCGACGGCAACGATCTGGTCTATGGCGGCAAAGGTCGCGACACCATCCTTCTGGGCAATGGCGATGACGTCTATGTCGATACAGCCCAGACCGGAAACCTGGGGATCGACACCATCACCGGCGGCGCGGGGGCGGACAGGTTTGTCTACCACTCCGTGATGTCGGCCGACGTGATCGAGGACTTCGAAACCGGGCTGGATACTCTGCAACTGACCGAGGAACTCTGGAGCGGTGGCCTTTCCGCTGCGCAGGTGCTCAACACCTATGCCACCGTGACTGTCGACGGGGTGTTGTTCGATTTCGGTTCCGGCCAGTCGATCCTGCTTGCCGGACTGAGTTCCGTCACCAGCCTGGAGGGCGACATCCTGCTGGTCTGACTTCTTTCGCGTTGTTCGCGTGCAACAATTGTTTTCGATGTGACTATCTAAAGGCGTGACGCATATTTTTCTATCGCCTTTGGGTTTTCATTTCCTGTCCCGGACACTATCCATTCGGATATTGAAGAGATATTCGGGATGGATTGATGCTTTTTACCTTTGCCGGCAGCAACGATAGTTTCTTTCAGCACGGTTTTTTCGACCTGGGCGGTTCCGTAGGCGACTATGACGCGCGGAGGGTTAACTCCACCGTCATTTCGATGCTGAACAACGACACCGGGGTTACCTTCTCGCTGTACAGCAGTCATTTCACCTATAATCAATACAGCACCGTATCCCCGATCACCGGCACCATTCACACCATGACGTTCGATCAGGAAGGCATCGAGCAGGGATCGGTGCGCGACGTGGACTGGGAAATCATGGACTTCCTCAGATCACTGGATAGCGTTGTGCTGGGCAACTTCGGCCCTCTGGCCGGTCTGATTAATCAAGCTGGCGAAGCGGCGGGAGGGATCACCATAACGGCCGAGAATGCCAGCGCCGCGTTCGACATGGGGCAGAGTTGGAACAGCGAGTTGATGGCCCTGATCACTTCGAAGATTTCCATTGATGGATCAGCTTATGCGGATGTTCTGTTGGGGGCGACCCGAGGGGACGATATCCGCGGCAACGACGGGAACGACACGATCTGGGGCAACGAGGGCCACGATACGATCGATGGTGGCCTGGGCCGCGACCGGATCTATCTCAATCAGGGCAACGATCTTTTCATCGACAATGTTCAGGGTGGCGATATCGGGAGCGATACGGTCTATGGCGGCTTCGGCGATGACACGATCCAGGGCGGCAATGGCGGTGACAATTTCCAGGGGCAGGCGGGCAACGACCTGATCCATGGACGGAAGGGCGACGACCTGATTGCCGGGGGCAACGATTTGGACACGATCTTTGGCGGGGACGGGTTCGACACGATCTGGGCAGGCAAAGACGATGATTTGGTCAATGGCGGCAATGGCCGTGACCTGGTCCACCTCAACCAGGGCGACGACCTGTACATCGACAATTCGCAGGGCGGTTTCTGGGGGCGCGATACGGTCTTTGGCGGTTTTGGCGCCGACACCATCCAGGGCGGTAACGGAGATGACGCATTCCATGGAGAAGCGGATAACGACCTGATCTTTGGCCGGCTGGGCAATGACATGATCCGTGGCGGTACGGGTTTCGACACCATTCATGGCGGCGATGGCAACGACACGGTATACGGTGACTACGGTCGCGACAGGATTTTCATGGGGAACGGGGACGATACCTATGTGGATTCTGCCCAAGGCGGCAATTTGGGTCAGGACACGATCAACGGCGGGGCGGGGGCCGACACGTTCGTCTTTGGCGCCGCCATCGCGTCCGATACGATTGTCGATTTCGAAGTGGGTACGGATGTTCTGCAACTGACCGAGGACCTCTGGGGGGGCGGCCAATCCGCTGCGCAGGTGCTCAGCAACTATGCCTCCGTGACCGCCGACGGGGTGTTGTTCGATTTCGGGTCCGGCCAGTCGATCCTGCTTGCCGGGCTGAGTTCGGTTGCCGGTCTGGAGGGCGATATCCTGCTTCTCTGAGGCGCGGCCGCGCCCAGGGCCAGGCGGACCCGGGCGACGGCAATCCCGGTTGATTCAAATCATATGCAGTCAAGACGGGCTCTGGTTAACTGGCTTCCATACGGCAACAGTCCGAAAATGGGAGCGCTGAATTGTCCTATTCGACCTCGTCATTTCTTACCATTGGTGGTTCTCAAGGTGATGAGGCCGTGTTCGGCATCGGATCCGACACGACGGCCTATCCCACGCCCGAAAATTCCGCCTCGGGCTCTCTTGTCGGCACGGGCGTTTCTGCTGAACTCATATCCGCCGACCCTCTGACCGCCATCGACTGGGGCACGAAATTGCCCACCACGGTCGTCGATGTCTACTTTGCTCCGGCGGGCACCTATATCGACGGTGTTACCGATTTGGGCCTGGCGCAGGGCTTCACGGCATATGAGAAACAGCAATTTTTCTCGGTGTTCGAACAGATCGAAAAGTTCACCAATCTCAGCTTCCGGGAAACGACGTCGCAAACGCTGGCGGAATTCCGGCTGGGCAGCTTCGAGCTTGACGACTACGGTGCCATCGCTTTCATGATACCGCCCGGCGATCCCTTTGCAGGTTTTCTGGGCGTCGACCCCGATTACCTGAGCTGGTACGATATCGACAGCGGATACCCGTTGGTGTCACGCGGCGGCTTCATGTACGCGATCTTGCTGGAAGAAATTGGCCATGGGCTCGGGCTGGCGCATCCGCATGACGACGGTGGCACCTCGACGGTTCTCGAAGGTGTGGTGGCGTCGACAGGGTCCTATGGGGTCGGCGATCTCAATCAGGGTGTCTACACGATGATGGGCTGGACCGAAGGCTGGCCCGGAGGCCCCTACGGCGATCAGTATTATGATGGCACCTACACCTACGTGAACGACTTCGGCTATGAAGCCACTCCGATGGCGCTGGATATCGCGGTGCTGCAACAGAAGTACGGCGCAAACCTCGGCTGGGCCACCGGGAATGACGTTTACGTGCTGCCCGCATCCAACGGGCTTGGCACGTTCTACGAATGCATCTGGGATGCCGGCGGCACCGACACGTTGCGATACGAGGGCACATCCGACGCCATCATCGATCTTCGTGCCGCGACACTTCGGAGCGAGGCGGGCGGCGGCGGCTATGTCTCCTATGCGTCCGGAATCCGCGGTGGCTACACCATCGCTGCAAACGTGGTGATCGAAAACGCAACCGGCGGCGCGGGCAACGACATGCTGACCGGGAACGCCGCTGCAAACCTGCTGCGCGGCGGCGACGGCAATGACAGTGCCTATGGCGGCGACCAGTTCGACACGATCCACGGTGGCGACGGCAACGACACGATTGATGGCGGCAATGGCCGCGACCTTGTCTATCTCAACCAGCACGACGACCTGTATCTCGACAATGCCCAGGGCGGCGACCTTGGCCGCGACACGGTCTTCGGCGGTTTTGGCGCCGACACGATCCAGGGCGGCAATGGCGATGACGAATTCCACGGCGACTGGGGCGACGACCTGATCCATGCCCGGCTGGGCAACGACCTGGTCTATGGCGGTTCCCAGTTCGACACCATCTTTGGCGGCGACGGCAACGACACGGTCGATGGCGGTTACGGCCGCGACCTTGTCTATCTCAACCAGCACGACGATCTCTATCTCGACAATGCCCAGGGCGGTGAATTGGGCCGCGACACTGTTTTCGGTGGTTACGGCGCTGACACGATCCAGGGCGGTAACGGCGATGATGAATTCCACGGCGAATGGGGCGATGACCTGATCCATGCCCGGCTGGGCAACGACCTGGTCTATGGCGGTTCCCAGTTCGACACCATCTTTGGCGGCGACGGCAACGACACGGTCGATGGCGGTTACGGCCGCGACCTTGTCTATCTTAACCAGCACGACGATCTGTATCTCGACAATGCCCAGGGCGGTGAATTGGGCCGCGACACGGTCTTCGGCGGTTTTGGCGCCGACACGATCCAGGGCGGCAACGGCGACGACGAATTCCACGGTGAATGGGGTGATGACGTGATCTATGCCCGGCTGGGCAATGACAGTGTCTTTGGCGGTGATAATTTTGACTTCATCGATGCCGGCGATGGCAACGACATGGTTGATGGTGGCAATGGCCAGGACACGATCCGGCTGGGGCTTGGCGACGATGTCTATGTCGACACGGCCCAGGGCGGCGATCTGGGTCGCGATACCATTTCCGGCGGAGCGGGGGCGGACAGATTCGAATACCAGGCCGTGATTTCGTCCGATGTGATCGAGGATTTCGAAACGGGGCTGGACCGGCTGCAACTGACCCAGAGCCTCTGGGGCGGCGGGCTTTCCGCCGCGCAAGTGGTCAGCAGCTATGCCTCCGTAACAGGCGATGGGGTTCTGTTCGATTTTGGTGGTGACCAGTCGATCCTGCTGTCCGGACTGAACTCTGTTGCCGGGCTTGACGGCGACATCCTGCTGGTCTGAGGCAGTGCAGCCTCACGCGGGGACCGACAGGCCGGCGGGTAGGATGCGTTCGTCGATCAGCTTGATCGTTTTCTTCCGAATATCGTCGCCAGCCGGGACGGGGGCTGTTCCACCAACGTTTCCAGAAAATCGCGGATTTCAGGCTCCTTGAACTTGTTGCTGTTCCGGTGCACTTCCGCGGCGGCGTGGCGGAAGACCTCCAATTCGTCAAATGGCAGCGTTTCGCGCGCGGCCTCCAGATCGGAGAAGAAAGGGGTCTTGCCCGATGTCTCGCCCAGGAACTTGTGAACCTTGTCGAAACGGTCAACCATCTCCTGCCGGTTCTGCGCCCCGAAAAGTTCGATCTCGGAAGATTTCGGAAGGTCCAGTTTCGGCGTCAGTTCCTGTAGGCGAAGACGCAGGGCGCGGGCTTTCGGTGCGGGCAGCGCAAGGTTGCCCCGCCTTGCGATTTCGTAGAGGCCGCGATGCAGAGAAGCATTCGTGCGCCGCTCCGAGATCAGGTCCTCAGGAAATTCCAGCCCCGACTGGGCGATGAAATCCGCAACAGAGCCTCCGCTGGCTTGCACATCGGCGTAATCGCGCAGGATGAAATTGGCATTGGGGAGGGTGTTCAGCCAGCCTTCCAGCATCACCCGGTAATCGAAATGAATCCCATTGAATTGTTGCTGCAGGCCGCCTTCGCGCAGCGGTGCAATCTTGTGGGAGAACTTCAGCCTTTGACCGTGCCAGGAGGCAAGGTATTCGTCGATCCGCCGCAAGGTGGCGAGCACGGTGATCTCCGCCTTGGGCGGAAAGATATCCCGCAGGCTCTTGATCAGCCCGGTATCGATCGGCGCGAAATTGGCGAACACCTCGGCGGCCAGGATCACCGCCTGAGGCTGCAGGAACTCGATCTGCTGTCGGATCGCGCGGACCATCTGCGGTCGGCTCGGCAAGGCCTTGTGATAGACCGGGATCTTGCCTTTGTTGCGTTCCTCCATCATGCGATAGGCCAAGGCGTTATGCGGCTCGCGGGCATTGATTGGCAGAACGTCTTTCTGCGCGGTGCCGCGTCCCACGGCCTTGGCCAGCGACAGCGACATGCTTTCGAAATCAACGCTGGGGTAGAGAATTCCCGCCTGTGCCAGGGCGACGCTGTTCCGGGCCAGGAAATCTTGCAGCGACGTCGATCCGACCTTGTGATGTCCGATGAAGAGAATGACTTTCATTCGCTCGAAAAACCTCTTGCCGACATGCCTGCCTCAGGCAAGCATATGGACCCGGGCAACCCGGAAATGCAAGCGGGTCGGCCCCTTCAAAGGCTTGTTTCCGCTGGTTTCAGGCGGTGTCGTCGGTCCGCGTCATGTCCAGCTTTGCGCGCCAATAGGCCTCGGAGGTCAGCTCGTCATAACTTTCGCGATACTGGCTGAGCAGCCGGGGATAGCGCCACAACAAGGTCAGTGCCTGCACCGCGAACCGGAACCCTTCGCGCAAGAACAACCGCTTGGAATGGCGCACGGTGTAGGCTCTCTGCTCATCGCCGCTCAGATAGGTGATTTCGGCCGCGCCCCAGGTCCAGCCGACCTTGCCGCGATCCTCGGCCTGCAGCACGATCCGGTCGCCCCAGCGACCGAAGAATGGCAGCAGGTGACCGTTCAGCGTGACCTTCATGATCTGCCGCGCGAGCCAGCCGCGCGGCTTGCGACGGATACGTTCAGACGGGATGCGTGCAGGCGCCGGTTCCCAGATTTCATGACAGGTCAACGCCTTGATATCGGCGCGGCGCTGCGCCATGTCGGCGTGTTCGTCGAAGAATTCCGGTCCCTTCTGCACGTCGGACAGCGCCAGGTTGATCGCCGCCAGCGTATCGTAATGCATCCGCGGCAGGTTGCGCAGGAAGAACCACGCGGCCATCTTCAGGACGCGCAGACGTCCGATTTCCATTGAGGGCAGGCTCAGGTGATGTGCCAGGTGGCTGCGCAGGTCCAGGTACCAGGTCAGCGGGCTGTCCTTTTCGGTGAAGCTTTCCTGGAACGAAACCACCCCGGGCAGGGTCTGGATGTTGAAATCATGCACCAGGGAGAAGCTGACGTCGTCGCCGCGCACGAAGAACGGGAAAGGCAGATGTTTCACTTCTTCCAGCGGAAAGGCGAAATACCACCAGCCGCCATAGAAATTGTGCGGGTTGCGCGGGGTGGACGCGAATTCCATTTCGAACACCTGCGCCTGATCGCGCAGATCGGTGCCGCCGAAGACCGGTCGGCAGGCGCCGTGGAAAAGCGCGCCGTTTTCCCAGAGCGCCCAGGCATGGCGGTTCGAAATCATCGCCCCGGCGATCGCGGTGGCGGGATCATGCGCATAGGCCAGGAAAGCCCAGGTGCGTTCGACGGCCTCCATTGGCGTGGCAGCATCGTCATCCATGAACAAACAATGGCTGAAGCCGTTGTCCTTTGCCGCGAGCAGACCGCGGGCAAAGCCGCCGGCGCCGCCCAGGTTTTCGTTCCCGATTGCCGTCACCCAATCACTGTTCTCGATGTCGGCGCTGCGGCCGTTGTCGACAACGAACATGTGCAGACGGGAACCAAGCCGCGATTTTTGGGCAAATTCGGTGAACCGTTTCACGGTCTGCGCAACCGCTTCCTCCCGCCGGAACGTGGTCACCGAAAGCGCCAGTTTGGGATCGCGCCGCGGGGCTTGTCGCGTGTCCCAGGCCGCCCAGTCCAGCGCCCCGTCCCCCAAGGCGCGCAGTTCGAAATACAGCACACCGGTTGGTTCCACATGCCCGGCCAGGGGAATGTCGAAGCGGCGCGGCACATCCGGGGAAAGGGTGATGACCTCGTCGATCAGCCGGCCCCAAGACCGGTTCGGATAGGCGATGAAGACGGACAGTTCCACCTGGCCGGTGCCCAGCAGTTGAAGTCCGACATCGTCAAGGCCGCAATGGCTGTGCCATTTGCCGATGTTGAAAATGTTGAAATAGGTGTCGAACTGGATATGGGCGCCTTGCCGGAAATGAATCCTGTGCGTGCTCAGCGACACGCCGGCCGGGCCGTTGGTCCGCAGATAGAGGGCGCGTTCTGAGCAAAGCGCAGGTTCGGGCCAGGCCAGTGTCTGCAGCAGCACGGTCCCCGGAATCGCGGCCGGCCGGGCGGCCTTGCGTCGGGAGCCAGACCTGAGGCGGCGGGCGATAGGGGATAGGGAGCGGGCCACGCGAGGGTCGGGTCGGGTCATTTTTTCACGATTCCGATTTTGGACAACAGGTTTCCGGTCAGATCGGCGAATTCCTGCGTCGAAATCTGCCCCAGATTGCCCTGTTCCGGACGCGCCGGGCGCTCGGGAAAGAACGGTCCTTCGAGGTCGGGGAAGAAGGTTTCTTTGAGCCAGGCATTGGCAGGGCCGAAACGACGCATGATATGGTCGGCCAAGGCTTGATCCATGACCGGCCGGGGTTTGGTCGGCAGGAGGCTGATATAGGGGGTCAGCAAGGTGCGCTGCTCATTGGGCTGGCCGTCCTTGATGAAGGGAACATGGGGTTGCAGCTGGCGCAGGAATTCCAGTGCCGGTGCTGACAGGCCACGGTTGTCATCGGTCGAGATTTCAAAGCCGTCCATATCCGGTTCCCGGCTGCCCTGCACGATTGCCATGAAATCGGACAGGATATCGCCGTTGATGAACGCCCCGGGGGCGAAGCGGCGCACAATGATGTTTTCCCGGCCCCAGACTTCGATCCATTTGGACAATTGCCCGCGGTAGTAAAGGTAGGACGTCGGGCTGCGAGGCCCCAGGCAGACATCGACGAAATCGCGAAACCGCGCGGCGCTGAAGCCGCGGCGCATGTATTCGCCATACATTGACAGAATGGCGTCATCCTGGCGGCGCACATAGACAACGATTTTGATGTCTTCGAAATGTGGGGCCAGCATCTCTTTCAGCCGGGCGATTTCGTCCGGGTGATACATGTTGCCGGTAAGGTTCTCGGAGGACATGACCATGGTGTGGGCAAAATCATTGACCTGATCAATGTGCCAAAGCATCCGATCCTTGAGCTTGGTGCGGAACGCGCGCAGCTCATCCATCGAGCGGATGCCGTAGTCGCGGGCAAAATCATGCAGCTTGTTGGCGCAGGCGAAAAACAGGGTGATGTGATTGGGATCCGGCGCCAGAAGTTTGCCATAGGCGATGCCGCGATCGGCCAGCCAGTGCGGATTGGCGTCAAAGCTGTTCTGAATGAGCGTGGAGGCGGTTTTGGGCGTGCCAATATGACAAATGAGTTTCAAACCGAAAGCCCTGTTCCGTGAGTGTCGAACGCCATCAAATGGCCGCCTTCTCTTCCCATGAGGCGTGGATCGTTGCAAGGGGTGGGATAGGCGGAGACGCGCCTTTGCCTTCTCGTTGCCCAAGTTTTGCTGGTTTCTATCGATATAGCCTTATATGCGATTCGGACGATATGTGGGGTTCAAAAGTCTATATGCCCTAAAAAGATCAAGCTCCCGTTCGTAAGCGGATACGAGTCGAAGTCCCGGTATCGGTTGAAGGAGTGATTTATGCCCAGTGTCACAGGTGACAACGAGATCTGGATCGGACTGGACGGCTGGTATGTCCACAACAACACGTGGAACCGCCGCGATCTGGTCAACGGGACGGATTACACTCAATCAGTCGCCGTGACCGCGGCCGGATTTCCCGATGGCGTCACCATGGAATGGGACTGGCCCGAAGTCACCAACGACGCCTATGTCTATGGCTATCCGGAAATCGCCATCGGCCAGGTTCCCTGGAATCCCCTGGCGACCACCTTCGACCACTTCCCGGTCGAGGTTTCGAACATCGAAAACCTGGATCTGAATTTCGATTACACCGCCGTGCTGGAACAGGGCGGGGATTTCAACGTTTCCGTCTCGCTTTGGCTCAGCAACGATCCCGACGGCGGTTTCGACGCGGTGCAGAACGAGGTGATGATCTGGCTGACCAACAGCAGCCTCAACCCGGCCGGGTCGGATACCGGCGTCAACGGCAGCGACGGGCTGGGATCCTACGATATCTGGCTGAAGCAAAACCAGACCGACGCCTCGGGTCACAATGATCATGTCTGGGATTTCCTGTTGCCAGTCTATGGCAACGAGCACGATCCTTCGGGGATTACGCGGAATTCGGGCACGCTGGATATCGATGCGCTGCTGCGGGTCATGCAGCAAAACGGCCTGATCGACCCGGGTCTCTGGCTGCACAGCGTCGAATTCGGGCCCGAAATCGTGCAGGGCGTGGGCAGCCTGACCGTAAACGACCTGAGCCTGGTCTACGAAGAAACCACCGGGCTTGGGGAAAACCTGACCGGGGACATCAACGGCAATACCCTGAATGGGCGCCACGGCAACGACACGGTATCAGGCCTGGGGGGCGACGATTCCCTCATCGGGATGAGCGGCGATGACGTGCTGCGCGGCGGCGCGGGGGCCGATACGCTGCGGGGCGGATCGGGCAATGACGTGCTGGATGCGGGCACCGACGCGGTTCGAGATCTGATCGATCCGGGAAGTGGTGCCGACCGTATCATCGTTTCGGGCATCGGAGGCGTGGCCGACAATGTCCTGTTCACCTCTACCGGGAACAAGGTGATCACCGGCAGCGGCACCGGCGAAGCCTCGGTCGGTCACCACATGACCTTTTCCGATCAGCGGGCTGGCATCACTCTGGATCTGGCGGCGGGTACCGCCAGCAGCAGCCTGCTGAACGTCGATTTCACCCAGGCGCGGCACTTCAACGTGATCACGGGTTCGGGGCACGCCGATGTACTTAAGGGCGGCAACGTCGCTTTCGACCGTTGGGAGCAATTCACTGGCAATGCCGGCAATGACCATTTCGACGGCGGCAGCGGCATGGACGCGGTCAGCTTCTCGAGCGAGGTTGAGTGGGGCTATTGGGACGTGGCCCGCATGAAGCAGCATGTCGGCACTCGCGGCGCGGTGGTCAATCTGGAACTGGGTACCGGGACCGACGCCTTCGGCGATCACGACACCTTCGCCAATATCGAGGCGCTGATCGGCACCCGTTTTGCCGATCGTTTCACCGGCGGGGCGGAAAACAACTATTTCGTTGGCGACCAAGGCAATGACAGCCTTTCCGGCGGCGGCGGTGGCGATTCCTTCCTTGGCGGGCGCGGCGCGGATGTCATCGATGGCGGCGCGGGCCGCGACGGCATCAACTACCTGCGCGAAGTGACCCAGCTGGGCGGCACCCGCGGAATCGTGGCGCGGCTCGACCTCGGAACCATCCGCGACACGTTCGGCGCGATCGACCAGGTGCAGAATGTCGAGGAACTGATCGGCACCGAATTCGTCGACATCTTCCGGGGCGGCGCGGCGGCCGAAACCTTTTCCGGACGCGGTGGCAACGACAATTTCGCAACCGGGGCGGGGAATGATACCGCCTATGGCGGCGCGGGGCTCGACACGTTGTTTGGCGGCGCCGGAGCGGACCAGCTGTTTGGTGGCGCCGATAATGACAGATTGTTCGGCGCCGACGGCAATGACATGCTCTGGAGCGACAGCGGCGACGACGCAGCCTATGGCGGCGGCGGCAACGACACCGTCCACGGTCTCGACGGGGCGGACACGCTGCAGGGCGGCAATGGCCAGGATTCCGTCTATGGCGGCGCCGGCAACGACCTGATTCAGGACACCGCGGAAACCGGTGTGACCGGGGCTGACCTTCTGGTCGGCAATGAAGGTAACGACACCATCAAGGGTTGGGGTGGCAATGACACCGTGGCAGCCGGGGCCGGGGCCGACCGTGCCTTTGGCGGCATTGGAAATGATAATATCTATGGGGGCGATGGCGCGGACCAGCTGTTCGGCGACGCCGGCGATGACGAGGTTTCCGGCGGCACCGGCAATGACCGGATTTTTGGCGGGACGGAGAACGACACGCTTTATGGCGGCGACGGGGCCGATCGTCTGTACGGCAATCAGGGCGACGATTCGCTGCATGGCGGCGACGGCAAGGACAGCGTGTACGGCGGCTATGGCAACGATGTCCTGTTCGACACCGCCCAGGCAGGACCGGACGGCAATGACCTGTTCCGGGGCGAATGGGGCAATGACACGATCTACGGCGGCGGCGGCAATGACACCGCCATCGGCGGGATCGGGGCGGATCTGCTGCATGGCGGTGTCGGCGAAGACAGCCTGTACGGCAACCAGGGCAACGATACCCTGAACGGTTTCGAAGATGCCGATCAGGTCTTCGGCGGGTATGGCGATGATCTGCTTCTCGATATCGACGAGGCGGTGAACGATGTCTTCCGGGGCGAATGGGGCAACGACACGATCTATGGCGGCGGCGGCAACGATCGCGCCTTCGGCGGTGACGACAATGACCTGATCCACGGTGGCGTGGGGCATGACACGCTCTTTGGCAACCGGGGCGATGACACGCTGAATGGAAATGACGGCCGCGACGTGGTCCGCGGCGGGTTCGGCAACGACCGTATTTACGACGAGGCACAGACCGGCGTCGCGGGGGCGGATGCGCTCTATGGCGAATGGGGCAACGACACGATCGTGGCCGCCGGAGGCGATGACACGGTTTACGGCGGCTCCGGCAATGATGGGCTGACCGGCGGGCAGGGCAATGACGTCATCGATGGCGGGCAGCATGACGACACTCTCTGGGGCAATGATGGCAATGACCTGCTTTCCGGTGGTGCCGGCACTGACATGCTTTACGGCGGTACCGGCAACGATACTTTTATCGGCGGGGCGGGCGACGACTTCATGCGCGGCGACGATGGGGCGGATGTCTTCCGCTTCGACGATGCCAGCGGCAATGACACAATCGGGGCGTTCGACGGCGCCGGCGACCTTGTGGACCTATCCGGGATCAGTAGCGTTAACGGCTATCTCGATGGTTTCCAGCTGATCGATGCCGGTCCTCACGTTGAACTGGTGATCACCGCTACCGGACAGACCATCACGCTGAACTACGTCCCGCTTGCCGACATCTCGGCGGCGGATTTCCTGTTCTGAGGCATATGCCAACCTTTGCCGTCGGGTGCACGGGGCCCGGCGGCAAAGTTGTGCCCCGCAAGATTGCGCTTATAGTGATCCCATGCCCTCTGCGGTCAGGCACCTTCACAGTTGATCGCCAGATCGGCATGTGACATTGGAACCCACATGGATACTCAACGCTCCTCTCCAGCCATGACGGCCCGCAAGGTTCTGGAAACCGAGGCCGACGCGCTGCGGCTTCTTTCCGACCACCTGCCCGCCGATTTCGAACCGGCGGTGCAACTTATCCTTGCCACGAAGGGCCGGGTCATCGTGTCGGGCATCGGCAAATCCGGGCATATCGGCAACAAGATCGCCGCGACGCTCGCCTCCACCGGTACGCCGAGCTTCTTCGTGCACGCCTCAGAGGCCAGCCACGGCGATCTCGGCATGATCACCGAGGCTGATATCGTCTTGCTGATTTCCAATTCCGGAGAAACCCAGGAACTGGGCGACGTTCTGGCCCATTCCAAGCGGTTTTCGATCCCGCTGATCGCGATTTCTTCGCGCGCGGGCAGCACCCTGATGAAGGCCGCCGATTGCAAGCTCCTGCTCCCGCCGGCCCCCGAGGCCTGCCCGATGGGGCTGGCGCCGACGACGTCGACCACGCTGACGCTGGCGCTTGGCGACGCGCTGGCCGTGGCGCTGATGGAAGCGCGCGACTTCAAGGCCGAGCATTTCCGCACCTTCCACCCCGGCGGCAAGCTCGGCGCGCAGCTTTCCACTGTCTCCCAGCTGATGCATGGGGCTGATGCGCTGCCGCTGGTCGACACCGCGACCGCGATGGAGGACGTGCTGATCGAGATGACCTCGAAGGGCTTCGGCACAGCCGGGGTTCTGCGGGACGGGGCACTGGTGGGCATCGTGTCGGATGGTGATTTGCGCCGCAACATGGCCCGGCTGATGCAAAGCAGCGCCGGCGATGTCGCCACCATGAACCCGGTGACCGTGCCGCCCGACATGCTGGCCGCGCAGGCCTTGGCGGTGATGAACGAACGCAAGATCACCACGCTGTTCGTGGTCGAAGACGGCCGTCCGCTGGGCATTCTCCACCTCCATGATCTTCTGCGGGCGGGTGTCGCATGAAAACCGTGATCCTGATCCCGGCTCGCTATGCCTCGACCCGTTACCCGGGCAAGCCGCTGGCCGAACTGACCCTGCCTTCGGGCGAAAAGAAATCGCTGATCCGGCTGAGCTGGGAAGCGGCGAACCGGGTCAAGGGCGTTGACGAAATCCATGTCGTCACCGATGACGACCGCATCCGCGACCATGCGGAAGGCTTTGGTGCGAGCGTCATCATGACCAGCCCCGAGGCCGAAAACGGCACCGCCCGCTGCGCCGAGGCGCTGGACAAGGGCCATGTGGAGGCCGACCTGGTTGTCAACCTGCAGGGCGATGCGCCGCTGACGCCGGAATGGTTCGTCGAGGACCTGATCGCGGCGATGAAACAGGACCCCGAAGCACAGGTCGCCACGCCGGTGCTGCAATGCGATGCCCTGACCTATGGCCATTTCACCGAGGACCGCAAGGAAGGCCGCGTCGGCGGCACAACGGCGGTGTTCGACGCCAAGGGTCGCGCGCTCTATTTTTCAAAGGAAGTGCTGCCCTATATCGATCCGGGCAAGGTGCCGGAACACGATATCCCGGTCTATCACCATGTCGGCGTCTACGCCTATCGCCCCGCGGCTTTGCGCGCCTATACCTCCTGGCCGATCAGCCAGCTGGAGGTTCTGGAAGGGCTGGAACAGCTGCGGTTCCTGGTCAACGACACCACCGTGCGCTGTGTCGTCGTAGAAGGCCGCGGCCGGGTGTTCTGGGAACTCAACAATCCCGAAGATGTCGACCGTATCAATTCCGTGCTGAAGGAACTCTGAGCGATGGATGTGAGCCAAACCAAGACCGTCACCGTCGGCGACATCGCCATTGGCGGCAAGAATCCCTTTGCCCTGATCACCGGACCGTGCCAGCTGGAAAGCCTCGATCATGCCCGCATGATGGCGGAAAAGATCGCCGAGGCCTGCGCGCCGACGGGAACGAAGTTCATCTTCAAGGCCAGCTATGACAAGGCCAACCGGTCCTCGATTTCCACCCAACGCGGGCTGGGCATGGAAGAGGGGCTGAAAATCCTCGGCCAGATCAAGGATGAATTCGGCGTGCCGGTTCTCACCGACGTGCACGACGCGGGCCAATGCGCCCCGGCGGCCGAGGTCTGCGACGTGCTGCAGATCCCCGCTTTCCTGTGCCGGCAAACCGACCTTCTGCTGGCCGCCGGCAAGACCGGGGCGGCGATCAACGTGAAGAAGGGGCAGTTCCTGGCGCCGTGGGACATGGGCAACGTGGCCGAAAAGATCGCCAGCACGGGCAACGACCGGATCATGCTGTGCGACCGCGGCACGTCCTTTGGCTACAACACGCTGGTCAGCGATTTCCGCGGGCTGCCGATCATGGCCGCGACCGGATACCCGACGGTGTTCGATGCCACCCATTCGGTGCAGCAGCCGGGCGGGCAGGGCACCACCTCGGGCGGGCAGCGCGAATTCGCCCCGGTTCTGGCACGCGCCGCCTGCGCGGTGGGAGTGTCAGCGCTGTTCATCGAAACTCACCAAGACCCGGACAACGCGCCCAGCGACGGGCCCAACATGATCCCGGTCGATCAGATGGGCGCCTTGATCGCCAATCTGCGCGGCTTCGACGCGCTGGCCAAAGGGCTGTAAAGCAAAAGCGCCCCGAAAACGGGGCGCTTTCTTTTTCGTCTTATTCGTCGCCGGGAATGATCCGCACGCCGCCCTTGGCGGCGGAAGACGCCAGCATCGCGTAGGCCTTGAGCGCGGTCGACACCGCACGCGGGCGGTCTTCGGCCGGTTTCCAGGGCAGCGGCCCTTTCGCGGCGCGGCGCGCCTCCAGCACATCGTCCGCCACGGCAAGGTTGATGGTCCGGTTCGGGATGTCGATTTCGATCATGTCGCCGGTTTCCACCAGCCCGATCAGCCCGCCTTCTTCCGCTTCTGGGCTGACATGGCCGATCGACAGGCCCGAGGTGCCGCCCGAGAAGCGGCCGTCGGTCAACAGCGCGCATTTCTTGCCCAGACCTTTGGATTTCAGGTAGCTGGTCGGATACAGCATTTCCTGCATCCCCGGCCCGCCGCGCGGGCCTTCGTAGCGGATCACCACCACTTCGCCGGCGTCGACCTTGCCGGTCAGGATGCCGTTCACCGCGTCATCCTGGGATTCGAACACTTTCGCGGGGCCGGAGAACTTGAGGATCGATTCATCCACACCGGCGGTTTTCACGATGCAGCCGTCCAGCGCGATATTGCCGGAAAGCACCGCCAGCCCGCCATCCTTGGAAAAGGCGTTTTCGACATCGCGGATCACACCGTTTTCGCGGTCGCGGTCCAGTTCCTTGTACCGGTTCTGGGTGCTGAACGCCTGGGTGGTGCGAACGCCGCCGGGGGCGGCGCGGTAGAACTCATCAATCGCCGGATCGTTGGCGGTCATGATGTCCCACTTGGCGATCGCTTCGGCCATGGTGTCGGAATGCACCGTGCGGGTGTCGCCATGCAGCAGCCCGCCGCGGTTCAGTTCGCCAAGGATCGCCATGATACCGCCGGCGCGGTGAACGTCTTCCATGTGCACGTCCTGCTTGGCGGGCGCGACCTTGGACAGGCAGGGCACCTTGCGCGACAGCCGGTCCATGTCGGCCATAGTGAAGGGCACCTTGCCCTCATGTGCGATGGCCAAGAGGTGCAGCACGGTGTTGGTCGACCCGCCCATCGCGATGTCGAGAGACATGGCGTTCTCGAACGCCTCGAAGGTCGCGATCTCGCGCGGCAGCAGGCCTTTTTCCTCGCCCTCGTAATGGCGCTTGGTGATGTCCACGATCTTGCGGCCCGCTTCCAGGAACAGTTCCTTGCGGTCGGCATGAGTGGCCAGCATCGATCCGTTGCCGGGCAGCGCCAGGCCCAGGGCCTCGGCCAGGCAGTTCATCGAATTGGCGGTGAACATGCCCGAACAGGACCCGCAGGTGGGGCAGGCGTTCGCTTCGAACTCGGCCACCTGTTCGTCGGTGTAATGATCGTCCGCCGCGACCACCATCGCGTCGACCAGATCGACCGCCTGTTCCAGGTCGTTGATGGTGACCTTACCGGCTTCCATCGGGCCGCCGGACACGAAGATCACCGGGATGTTCAGCCGCATCGCGGCCATCAGCATGCCGGGGGTGATCTTGTCGCAGTTGGAAATGCAGACCATCGCGTCGGCGCAATGGGCGTTGACCATGTATTCCACCGAATCCGCGATGATTTCGCGTGACGGCAGCGAATACAGCATCCCGTCATGGCCCATGGCGATGCCGTCATCGACCGCGATGGTGTTGAATTCCTTGGCGACGCCGCCGGCCGCTTCGATCTCGCGCGCGACCATCTGGCCCAGGTCCTTGAGGTGCACGTGACCGGGCACGAACTGGGTGAAGGAGTTGACCACCGCGATGATTGGTTTGCCGAAATCGTCGTCGGTCATGCCTGTTGCGCGCCAAAGCCCGCGGGCACCGGCCATGTTGCGGCCATGGGTGGAGCGTCTGGATCGGTAATGCGGCATCTTCATCTTCCCTTGCTATAGCGTGGTCTGCGGACCGGTCAGGGGCTAGAGATACAGCAGATTGCTTTTGAAGAACAATGGCGGATTGCGTTCAATCCTGTCCGAACAGATCACGGGTGAAGACCCTGTCCCCCACATCCCCGATCTCCGGGGTCAGCCGGTTGGCCAGGATCAGGTCGGCGCGCGCCTTGAATTCGTCCAGATCGTGCAGCACTTCGGAGGCGAAGAAATCCGGCGCGTCCAGCGTCGGTTCGTAGACGATCACCGTGATCCCCTTGGCCTTGATCCGCTTCATGATGCCCTGAATCGAGCTTTGGCGGAAGTTGTCCGATCCGGCCTTCATCACCAACCGGTAGATCCCCACCGTCTTCGGCGCGCGGGCGATGATCTGATCGGCGATGAAATCCTTGCGGGTGTGATTGGCTTCGACGACGGCCGCGATCAGGTTCTGCGGCACGTTGGAATAGTTCGCCAGAAGCTGCTTGGTGTCCTTCGGCAGGCAATAGCCGCCATAGCCGAAGGAGGGATTGTTGTAGTGGTTGCCGATCCGGGGATCGAGGCAGACGCCGGCGATGATGTCGCGGGTTTCCAGCCCGCTGGACATCGCGTAACTGTCCAATTCGTTGAAGAAAGCCACCCGCATTGCCAGATAGGTATTGGCGAAGAGCTTTACCGCCTCGGCCTCGGACGACCCGGTCAGCAGTACGTCCACATCCTTTGCCGCGGCGCCTTCGGTCAGAAGGTCGGCAAATTCACGGGCCGCTTCCGTCTTGGCCCCGACGATGATGCGCGAGGGATAAAGGTTGTCCTGCAGTGCATGCCCTTCGCGCAGGAATTCCGGGCTGAATATGATGCGATCGCTGCCCAGATCCGCCGCCAGCTTCTCGGTGAAACCCACCGGAACGGTGGATTTGATGATGATCGTGGCCGCGGGATTGATCGCCACGGCCTGCGCAGCCACCGCCTCCACCGTGGTGGTGTCGAAATGGTGCGCGTCGGGATCGTAATCGGTGGGTGTGGCGATGATGATGAAATCGGAGCCGGCAAAGGCTTCTTCGACATCGGTCGTGGCCACCAGGTCCAGATCCTTGTGAGCCAGAAAATCCTCCACCTCGCGATCGATGATCGGGCTTTGCCGGGCATTGAGCATCCGCACCCGTTCCGGTTTCACGTCCAGCGCCCGAACGGAATTGTTCTGCGACAGCAGGATTGCATTGGACAGACCAACATAGCCGATCCCAGCCACCGCTATGATTCTCTGTGACATGACCCTGGATCCTTGATCTAAATATTTTGCAAGTATTCTAACTTGAATACCGGTGACAAAGCCGTGTGGGAAGCTGAAATCCCGGGCGCGACCCGGGCAAGGGGCTGCTTTGCGGGCAACAGTCGCCGCATGACAACAGGTTACTTTAAACATCTGTTCTTGTCGTCGCTTTGGCTCTACAACAGGATCGAAGCGCTGCCATTTCAGTTGGGAAGAAAATGCCGGGAAAATTTCTGAGCCTCGCCACCTTGGGTATGATCCTGTTTCTGTCGGCCTGCTCTCTGCCAAGGGGAGCCGCAATCGAGGCCGAGATCGCCAAGGCCGACGCCAGCGAGACCGGATTTACCGTGGAGCAGGTGAGCCGGGATAATATCGCCCATCTGCAAAACTGGCCGCGCACGGGTAACCATCAGGGTTATCGCTGGTTTGCGGCCCGGCGCGGGCCGCTGTCGAGCAGGATCCGGGCGGGAGACGAGCTCACCCTGACGATCTGGGACAATCAGACCAATTCGCTGGTTACGGATAGTGGCCAGAAATGGGCCAATATCAGCAAATTGCAGGTCGCCCCGGCCGGTACGGTTTTCGTGCCCTATGTCGGGGACGTGAAAATCAGCGGCATGACCCCCCAAGAGGCGCGGGAACTTCTTCAGGTCAGGCTCGACACCATCGCCCCGTCGTCCCAGCTGCAGCTGCAGATGAGCGCAGGCAGCGGCAACCGGGTGGACCTGGTCAGCGGCGTGCAAAAGCCCGGCAGCTATCCGCTGCCCGACCAGAACCAGACCTTGCTCAGCCTGATCGCCCAAGGGGGCGGCATCATACCGACGCTGCACCACCCGATTGTGCAGCTGATCCGTGACGGCCAGACCTATCGCATCCCGGCCGAACAGCTGTTTGCCGATGCCAGCAAAAACGTCACCCTGCGCGGCCGCGACAAGGTGATCGTGGTCGAGGACGACCGCTATTTCATCGCGCTCGGGGCCACCGGACGCGAACAGCAAATCGCGTTCAAGCAAGAAGAAATCACCGCGCTGGAAGCGCTGTCGATGACCGGCGGGGTCAATGACCGGCGCGCCAATCTCAAGGGCGTTCTGGTGCTGCGGGAATATCGCGAACAGGATCTGCGTGAGGACCAGTCGGGACCGTCCCGGCAGCAGACGATTTTTGTTCTCGACCTGACCAGCGCCGGGGGCCTGTTCGCGGCGCGGAATTTCCAGATATATCCGGGCGATACGCTTCTGGCGACGGAATCGCCGATCACGTCGGTGCAGACCGTCTTCGGCCTGATCGGTTCTGTGCTGGGCATTGCCAACGCAGCCGATAACGTCGCGAACTGAGCCAACGGGAACGCGTCTCTTTCGCGTCGGGCGCAGGCGCGTTCTCACGTTGCCGTGTCGGAAATTGGTGACAGGTCCCTGTCGGTGGAGCGGGGGCTGCAGAGACCTGTGTCGCGCGCGCGAAACCGTCTGTCAGTCCAGCAGCCCTTCGAGATAGGCGCCATAGCTGTTTTTGGCGAAGAGCCGGGCGCGTTCGGCCAAGTCCTCCGCGCTGACCCATTTCTTGGCAAAGGCAATCTCTTCTGGGCTGCCGACCTGCATCCCCTGCCGTTCCGACAAGGTGCGCACGAAATTCCCGGCATCCAGCAGGCTGGCATGCGTGCCGGTATCGAGCCAGGCAAAGCCACGGCCCAGTAGCTGCACATTCAGCAGCCCCTCATGCAGGTACATTTCCAGAAGGCTGGTGATTTCCAGCTCTCCGCGCGCCGAAGGTGTCACTGCCTTGGCCCGTTCTGGCGCGCTGCCGTCCAGGAAATAAAGACCCGTCACCGCATAGGGCGATGGCGGTTCGGCGGGTTTTTCAATGATCTCGGTTGCCTGGCCGTCCGCATCGAAACCGACCACGCCATAGCGTTGCGGGTCGGCCACGTGATAGCCAAAGACGGTGCCGCCCTGTGCCTGTGCATCAGCCTCGGCCAAATGGTCCAGCAAACCGTGCCCGAAGAAGATATTGTCACCCAGCACCATCGCCGATGGCGCGCCGGCGAGAAACTCTTCGGCCAGGATATATGCCTGGGCCAGCCCGTCGGGACTGGGCTGTTCGATATAGCTGAGCGAAATGCCCCATTGGCTGCCGTCCCCCAGGGCGCGTTGAAACTGTGCCCGGTCTTGCGGCGTGGTGATCAGGGCGATTTCGCGGATATCGGCCAGCATCAGGACGGACAGCGGATAGTAGATCATCGGCTTGTCATAGACCGGTAAAAGCTGCTTCGAGATTCCGATCGTGATCGGATACAGCCGCGTGCCGGACCCGCCAGCCAGAATGATGCCTTTGCGTTGGGTCATGTCTGCAGCTCCTGCAAAACTTCTGCCAAACCGGCGCGCCAATCGGGCGGGGCGATGCCGAAATCAGTCTCTAACGTTGCGCAATCGAGCCGCGAATTCAGCGGTCGCCTTGCCGGCGTGGGATAGTCGCGCGTATCGATCTCGTTCACCGTAACCGCACGGCCGGACAGTGCAAACACTTCGCGCGCGAAACCGGCCCAGCTGACCATGGGCCGACCCGCGAAATGATAGGTGCCGCCTTCGCGTCCTTCCTGCAATTGTCGCGCGATCTGCAAAAGCGCCGCCGCGATCGCGCGCGCCGGGGTTGGCCCGCCGACCTGATCGTCGACCACTTTGAGCGCATCGCGGGTTTCGGACAGCCGCAGCATGGTTTTGACGAAATTGCCCCCATGAGCGGAAAAGACCCAGGAACAGCGCAGGATCACATGGCGCGCACCGCTGTCTCGGATTGCCGTTTCGCCCGCCGCCTTGGACCGGCCGTAGGCATTGAGCGGCGCGACCGGGTCGGTGGGGCGCCAAGGCGTCCAGCCGCTGCCATCGAAGACGTAATCGGTTGAGATATGCAGCATGGGAACGCCAAGCCCGGCACAGGCCCGCGCCATTGCTCCGGGGGCATCGCCGTTGATCACCGTCGCCAGCGCCTCTTCTTCCTCGGCCTTGTCGACCGCGGTGTAGGCGGCGGCGTTGATCACTGCACTTGGCGCGATTTCGGCAATCCGCTTGGCGCAGGTGTCGGGATCGGAAAGATCCGCTTCTGCCCGGTCGAGAAATCGCGCGCCGGGGGCAAGGCGCTGCAATTCCGTGGCCACCTGTCCGGTTTTGCCGAAGACAAGGATCACGCACCGGCCTCCCCGGTTCCAAGCCGCCTGCCGACACCGTCACGATCCTGCAGCGCACGCCACCAGTCTTCGTTGCTCAGATACCATTGAACGGTCCGTTCCAGACCCTCCTCAACGGTGACAGACGGGCGCCAGCCCAGTTCCTCGCGGATGCGCGAGGGATCGATCGCATAGCGCGCGTCATGACCCGGCCGGTCCGAAACGAAGGTGATCTGCCCGGCATAGGGTCTGCCGTCCGCGCGAGGACGCAGGCGGTCGAGGATTCCGCACAGTGTCCTGACCAGTTCCAGGTTGGTGCGCTCGTTTTCGCCGCCGATATTGTAGGACCGGCCCGGCTGTCCGTTCTGCAACACGGTCAGCAGCGCGTCGGCGTGGTCTTCGACATAAAGCCAGTCGCGCACATTCGACCCGTCGCCGTAGATAGGCAGCGGTTTACCCGCCAAAGCACCCAGAATGATCACCGGAATGAGCTTTTCAGGGAAATGATAGGGGCCATAATTGTTGGAGCAATTGGTCAACAGGACGGGCAGCCCGTAGGTTTCATGCCAGGCCCGCACCAGATGGTCAGAAGAGGCCTTTGACGCGGAATAGGGGCTGCGCGGATTGTAGGGCGTGGTTTCGGTGAACTTGACGCTTGGATCGGCGGGCAGGCTTCCGAACACCTCGTCGGTGGAAACGTGAAGGAAACGGAACGTTTCAGGCCTGCCCCTGCGTTCCCATAGCGCGCGGGCCGACTGCAGCAGGTTGTAGGTGCCCTTCACATTGGTTTCGATGAACACTCCCGGCGCGTCGATCGATCGGTCGACATGGGATTCCGCAGCCAGATGCAGCACCGCGTCGGGGGCATGCCGGGCGATGCAGTTTTCAACCGCGGCCGCGTCCCGGATATCGACCTGTTCAAAGCTGTATGACGGGCTGTCGGCCACCGGCGCCACGTTGTCCAGACAAGCCGCATAGGTCAGCGCATCGAGATTGATTACCTCATGTCCCCGCCGAACGGCAAGGCGCACCACTGCGGACCCGATGAAACCGGCGCCACCGGTCACCAGAATTTTCATGCTGCCGCTCCGGCATAGGAAAACGGGCTGTCGAAGTCATCCAGGCGCGGGGCTCTTTCATCCTTTTCCGACAGGACCGGGGCGATACCCTCGAGCGGCCAATCGATGCCGCAGCTGTCCCAGCGGACCGCGCCGTCACAGTCGGGCGCATAGTAGTCGGTGCATTTGTAGATGATCTCGGTATCCGGTTCGAGTGTCATGAACCCATGCAGGAAACCCGCCGGGATCCACATCTGGCGGCCGTTTTCAAAGCTCAGCTCGGCGCCTGCCCACTGGCCGTAAGTGGGGCTGCCCTTGCGGATATCCACCGCCACGTCGAACAACCGGCCGTGGCCGCAGCGCACCAGTTTTCCCTGCGCATGGGGCGGCGCCTGGTAATGCAGTCCACGCACCGTCCCCGTGCGGTGAGAGAGCGAATGATTGTCCTGCACAAAATCCACCGCGATCCCCGCTTCTGCCAGTCGCGCACGGTTCCAGCTTTCACAGAAGAACCCCCGATCATCCGCAATTCGCGGGGGCGTGATAAGCTTCACAGCCGGTATCGCTGTGTCCGTAATCTTCATGCGCCTGCTCCTGCTCTGCCGTCGTTTTCAGAGTATCAACCCCCCTGACGCTTGTCACTTGGGCAGTGTGGCGGCGGCGCCGGGCATCAGTTGTTGATTATGTCGCGGTGATATCTGCGTAACAGGATCAGACCGAGCGGAAGCAGAACCATCGAGCAGGAAAGCACATAGAGGATTGAGACGTAATTGGGCGCGTACATCGGGTAAAACCCGGTGCGCAGCAATGCAATGATGTGAACCAGCGGATTGTACCACAGGATTTCCTGCACCGTCCGCGGCAGGTCCTCGATCAGGAAGATCACACCCGAGGCCAAGAAGAGCGGCCGGGTCACGATCGACCAAATCTGTTCCCATGCCGGAAACAGGCCGAACAGCACACAGTTTATCACCCCGACCGCCAGCCCCGTCAGCGATGCCAGCGAAAGGGCCGTCAGAATGGGCAGGACTTCCAGCGAAACATTCGCGTCGATAACGCTCAGCACACCCCCAAAGAGGATATAGGTCACCATGAAGCCGGTCAGCGTGTTGAGAATCCAGCGCGCCAGCACCGCATCCACCCAGGTGACGCTGGGATAGGCAAGTAGCGGCCTGGAAAAATTGAGCGTCCGCGCGATCATGCCAGAGGTGCCCTGGTAAAGCGAAAAGGGCATATAACCGGTCGCGTAGAACAGAAGAAAGCTGTTCCCGAGCGAGGGCGAGCGCAGCAGCATTGAAAAGCCGAAAGAAAGCACGAGTATGGCGCCGATAGGCTCCACAATGGCCCAGACATAGCCGCCGGGTGACCGGCCATACCGCGTGGACATTTCGCGCAACATCAGCGCCATGATCGAGCGGATCATTGCAAAACTGCGCTGCTTGCCCGGAGAGAGCGCTGGGCTGATGGTCTGCGGGTTGGAGGTGGGCAGGGGACTGCTCCATAACTACTGGCGTTTCCGCGTCCGATTATGTAGAAAGTAGGCAACGATATCAATTCGATTTGCGAAAAGCCAAGCCATTGACGGATAAGAAAAATATCCTGGCCCACCCAGGGAAACAGGCGGTCGAGGGCCAACCGGGGCCCAAGGCTGGTGGTGGTGGGCGGAAGCCGGGTGCGCCGAAACCCGGTCCCAAGGGGCCGCCGGTGGTTAATATTCGGCCGCTGGCCGAACAGGCCCGGATGAAGCACCGCCACTGGGGGCTCCTGGTCAGCTTCGTTCTGGCTGTGTTGCTCCCGCTGATGGTCACGATCTGGTATCTCTGGGCGGTCAGTATTGACCAATATGCCTCGACCACCGGTTTCACCGTGCGCAAGGAAGAAGCGGCGAATGCCAGTGACATCGTGGGCGGGCTGGCGCAGTTCGCTGGCGGCAGTACCGGTTCGGATACCGATATTCTTTATGAATTCATCCAGAGCCAGGAACTGGTGAATACCATTGATGCGCGCCTTGACGTGATCGGGCATTATTCCGCCTATTGGGGCCGCGACCCGCTGTTCTCGCTGTGGCCCTCGGCCGATGCTGAGGACCTGCTGTGGTACTGGCAACGCGTCGTGCGGATTTCTTATGACCAGTCCTCGGGGCTGATCGAACTCAGGGTGCTGGCGTTCGAACCAGATTATGCCCAGAAACTGGCCCAGGCGATCGTCGATGAAAGCCAGAAGATGATCAATGCGCTGAGCGCCCAGGCCCGCGAGGACGCGATGCGCTATGCGCGCGCCGACCTTGACGATGCGGTGGTGCGGCTGAAAAAGGCGCGCGAGGCGCTGACCTCCTTCCGGACCCGAACCCAGATCGTCGATCCGGAATCCGATCTCCAGGGTCGGATGGGGGTATTGAACAACCTTCAGCAGCAACTGGCCCAGGCGCTGATCGAGTATGACCTTCTCGTGGGCGGCATTAATCCTTCGGATCCGCGGCTTGAACAGGCACAGAAGCGGATTCAGGTGATCCGCGAACGTATTGCCGCCGAGCGTGCAAATTTTGCCACCGATCACGGGGAACTGGGGCAGGTTGGCGAAGATTACCCCAACCTGATCGCCGAATACGAAAGCCTGACCGTGGACCGTGAGTTCGCCGAGGAAACCTATCGCGCCTCGCTCGCTGCAGTGGATGTCGCGCGCGCAAACGCCTCGCGTCAGAGCCGCTATCTGGCGACCTATGTGCGCCCGACCAGTGCCGAAAGCTCGGAATTCCCGCGACGTTTCATGCTTGCGGGGCTGACGGCTCTTTTCCTGGTCTTGGGTTGGTCGATTATCGCGCTTATCTATTACAGCATCCGAGATCGCCACTAGGGCGGGGGCCGTGTAATGATCCGCTTCGAACATGTGAACAAGAGCTATTGGGCAAAGGGCGCGCGCAAGGTTGTCATCAACAACCTCAACGCAACGCTCCCTACCGGCAAATCGCTGGCTCTGCTGGGGCGCAACGGTGCGGGCAAGTCCACTCTGCTGAAGATGATCGCAGGGACATTGCAGCCGGATAGCGGGCGCATCGTCATAAATGGAACGATTTCTTGGCCGGTCGGGTTCGGAGGTTCGTTCCACCGCGATTTGACCGGCGCGCAAAACATCCGCTTCATCGCCCGGATTTACGGGGTGGATACCGACAGCCTTGTCGCGTTCGTTGAGGACTTTTCGGAACTGGGCAAGCATTTCTACATGCCGGTACGCAGTTATTCCTCCGGCATGAAGTCGCGTCTTGCCTTTGGCGCGTCGATGGGTATCGACTTCGACACCTACCTTGTGGACGAGGTGACGGCAGTGGGCGACGCCGCCTTCAAGCGGAAGAGCCGCGCGGTGTTCCGCGAGCGCGTGAAAACTTCCAGCGCAATTCTTGTCAGTCATGACATGGGGCAAGTGCGCAATTTCTGTGATGCCGGGATCGTTCTGGAAAACGGCATGCTTCAGTATTTCGACGACCTCGAAGAGGCGATCCAGACGCATCAGGCGCTGATGGCTGCCTGATCGGTGGATCAATGCCGCCGTTCACGATTGTACGCGTGACGTGGGGCGGGCCCTAGGGATCAGACCGGATCGGCCAGCCGCTGTTCAATTGCTTTCAAGGATCCTTTGCAATTCCTCCAGCACCGCTGTGCGCAGTCTTGTGCGCTCGGCCTCGATAAGGGCCGGGTCCGTGAACAGCGCCGCCAGCCGCACCTGCGCATCGTGGAAGGCATCGAAGAACGCATCGCCGAAACGTGCCGCGCGCAGAGTTTCGGCGGCTTCTGCGGGACTTTGCCCATGGAGGTTGATCCAGCTTTCCGGCGGCAGGCCGAATTCGTGTACCCGATGGCCGGGGCTGGCGTAATAGACCGGTCGTGCGCCGATGGCGAAGGCGTCGAAAATCTTTTCGGTGATGTAATCGGGGTGATGTGTGTTTTCCAGCGCGCCCATCAGTTGCGTGCTCCGGTCGAGTTGCCGTAGCTTGTCGCCGTGCCAGTCTTTGAGGTCGAAACGGGTCTGTCCGCCCTGCCAGCTCTGCCCCAGCCGGTTGACGCTTTCCCAGTCACAGGCCTCGGCCAGGTCGGTGCGCCAGGCACAAAGCCCGCTCAAGTCGGCTTCGGACCATTCGACGCTGTGGTAACGCTCGGGCCGGCGTTCGAACATGAAGGTAAGATTGCGCGCATAGTCGGCAAACGCAGCGCGCCAGTCCGACGCCCCCAGCGCCGCGTTGCGCCGGAAATGCCCGGCATAGGATTCGACAAAGCGCGGCGCGGTCAGCAGGTAATAGGGGATGCGGGCGAAATGGTAGATATCGGTGGTGCAATGATTGAGCTGATGCACCGGCAGCGCGCCCTGTGGCGTTTCAATTCGGATCAGCGGATCAAGGGGGCGGCCGCCCCAGATCGTATCCCAGAACGGTTCTTCGGACAGGATCACCACCGGGCGGCGACGCCGCCGCCAGTCATCAATCAGAAGGCGCGGCGCGGTTTCGACATCCATGCTGTGGGAAAAGAGATAGAGATCGGCCTTGGCCGGGCTGTCCACCAGCTGGATGTGGTCTGCGAAGAGCGGCGCCAGCGCTGCATAGCTGAGCGGTGTGCGATTGGCGTGGTGCCCGGTTTTAAAGATCCGGATCATGCCCGGCGCGTCCTGTGGAACAGGTCCATCAGGTAATCCGGCCCCGGCAGCGCGAGATCGAGATCGGAGCGCAGCTGTCCGATTTCGCCGGTCAGCGCCGCGACGCGCGCCCGGTCCTGCGCGGCAAAGACCACCGCGAGGTGCGACCGCGCAGATGCGGTGTCGCCGCGCTTCAGATCGGACAGGATCGCCCCTGTCTGACCCTCATGTGCCACGGCCTGCCGCCGCAGACGGCGGGGCAAGGCGGCAGTGAAGTCGCGTGCCGCATGCAGGAAACTCTCGGCATGACCGGGATCGAGCTGCGCCAGTATGTCGTCAAGCCGCAGCAGCGCGCGCGCCAGCCTGTCGGGCGCGGTGTCGCGCGGCGCAGCAGAGAGGTGCACGGAAAGGGCGGCGACTTGCGGGGCCGGGTCGCGAGGGGCGGGCAGCGGCGACAACAGGACCGGATCAGGGACGAAACCGATGCTGGCGGCCTGTTCAATCGCCGCTTCGTAGTCGTCGCCGGGCTGGCCATCCGCTGGCAGCAACCGCGCCGGATCGGGCATCAGCTGCAATGCGGCCGCGCGTGCCGCGTCGCCTTGCTGCGCGCCGAACATGGGCCAGCGGCCGACATCGGGGCAGGAGAGGACGCTGTGCGGCCCGGCCAGCATCCAGGCGCTATTGACCAGAACCAGGTCGGGCGCGCCTTGTTCGAGCATCGCGCGCAGGGCCTTGATCCCTTTTGCCACCGGCCGTGCCCTATCCGGCAGCACCAGAACCACTGCGCGATCCGACAAGCCGCGCAGAGCAGACCAACCGGCTTCGGGGGGGCGGCGGGTATCGGACAGCGCGACCAGACGGACGGTCACCTTTTCGCCCCAGCCGACCTCTTCGCCGAAGCGGCGCAGAAGCTGTGCGCCATCCACCGAGGCACCGGAGTCGCAAAGCAGAACTTCGTCGCCCGGCTCGGTCACCGCGGCCAGCGCCCCACAGCGCGCCCACAGATCATCACCACCGCTTTCGGCGATCATGAGGAAAGAAAGGTTCATGTCCGGCCCCTTTCCATCTGAAACACGATACGGCGCGCCAGCACCGGATCGGTCCGGGTGATCCGGGCAAAACGCGGTTCGTCCACATGGGTCAGCAGGAAATCGCGCGCGGCGCCGTCGAACCGGGCCAGCAGGCCGGGGTCGATATTGCCGCGGATCCAGTCGAACAAGCCGCTGACAAAGCGCAGGAAGGCGTCTGCGAGTTTCCCCGGGGCGTCTGCTGCCAGCGTGTTGAAAAGCCGGTCAAGCGGCCCGAAAACCGCAAGCCGTTCCTCGCCGCGGCGGTTGGTCAGCCGCTGCCCGCCAGCAGCGACGAAATGAAACGCTCCTACCCGGTCGGAGACCAGCACGTCACGGCCATGGCGGAAACTCATCCAGTGCAGTTCGATATCCTCGTGCACCAGCGTTTCGGAACAACGGATGCCATGTTTCCGCAGGAAACCGGTGCGGTAGATCTTGTTCCAAGGGTAATTCGCCGTCTCGGCCAAGGCGGCCGCCTGATCGGGGCTCACGGATCCGAGTTCACCGACCTGCACGCCGGCACGGCGCCAATGCGCCTCGTCCAGCGGCATCTGGCCCTGTCCGCCCCAGTGGTTCCGGCGACTGTCGGCGTGGCGGAACAGGCAGAAGTCGAATTCACGCCCCCGAAGGCGATGCGCCAGCGCCGCCAAGTCCGGTGTCAGCTGATCGTCGGCGTCGAAGAACAGCAGGTGATCGGTATCGACATGCTCGAGCGCGCGATTTCGGGCGACGCCGGGGCCACGGCAGGCTTCATGCCGCAGGATCGTCAGGCTGTCGCCCGGCCAGGCGCCGTCCGGGCAGACCTCTTCGCGGGTGACGGGCGTGTCCGAGGCGTCATCCACCACCACCACCCGATCGAAAATGCTCAGATCCCGGGCTTGTGCCAGAAGACGGCGCAAGCATTCGGTGTCGTTGTGGGTGGGGATGGCAAGTGTCAGCGTCATATCACGAAGACGCGCAGGTCGTGAAGCGACCAGCGGAAACTGTGCGTGGGCAGGAACAGGATGAGTTCGCGCCAAGGGGCATGAAGCGGCAGGTCGGGTTGGTTCTGCAGCGGCAGCGCGTCAAGGTGGCTTGCCTCCTCGGGCATGGCCAGGATGTGCTTGTTATAAAAACGATCGACGAAGCCGTCTTCGGTGCCCGAGCGCAGGCAGGGCTGTACGGTGATCGGTTCAGGCGCGGCGACACGGCAGGCAAAGCCGACAAAGCTGCCAGGTGCGTATTCGCCACCGCCCAGTGACAGGTGCAGCGCAAGCCAACTGCCCGCGCCCGCGGTGGTGACATCCAGATCCAGCAGTCGCCCCTCGGGCGACGTGTAACGCCCACCTGCCTTCAGCTCGGGATCCGCGCGCAGCACCACGCCGGGCAGCAGCCGGGTTTCGTTGCCGATTCCGCCCTCGGCCGTGCCATTCCGCAGCACGGACAGGGCATGGTTGATCTGGGCGTCAGGGCCGATTGCGATATTCCCGGTCATCACAGCTCCATTTCCGTAAATGCATTCCGTCGCACGGCAACCCGGACAGAACGGCGATGTTTCGAAGTCCGGCCGAAACCGTCTTGAACGTTCCGATATGGCAACCAAGCATTCACGCGAATGCCCCTGTTATTTCTTTTATTCTCTTAAAAGCAGAAGCGCCCGGGAAAATTCTTAGCTACGGCGCCCACGGAAGGCAACTCGCGTGCGCCTTTGGCCGGTCGCAAGGAATTTCCGGGCATTCATGAAAAGCTCAGAACTTCATCGTCCTCTGCCCCTGTCCGAAGCTTTTACCCGCGCATTGCCGGCGCCATCGCGTCACGTGTCCGCGAGGAAGGGAAAGAGACGCCGCATCGGGTACGCCCGGGGCGTCAGTCCCGGGCATAGACATCCTCGTACCGGATGATGTCATCTTCGCCGAGATAGGATCCGGTCTGCACCTCGATCAGCACCATCGGCATCTTGCCGGGATTTTCCATCCGGTGCACCTCTCCGAGCGGCACGTAGACCGACTGGTTCTCGCTCACCAGCTTCACGTCCTCGCCCACGGTCACCTGGGCCGTGCCCTCGACCACGATCCAGTGCTCTGAGCGGTGGTGATGCGATTGCAGGCTCAGCGCCGCGCCGGGATGCACCACGATGCGCTTGACCTGGAAGCGGTTGCCGATCACCAGGCTTTCGAACCAGCCCCATGGACGGTGATCCTTTGGGAAGGCCTCGGCCTGGCGGGCCTGCTTTTGTTTCAGTGCGGCGACGGCTTTCTTGACCTCCTGCGCGCGCGAAGCATCGGCGACCAGCACCGCGTCAGGCATGGCCACGGCGATGATGTTCTTCAGCCCGATGCCCACAACTTCGAGTTCGTGATCTTCCGAACGCAAAAGGGTGTTTTCGCATTCGATCGCCGTGGCCGGGCCGGAAACGGCGACGCCGCTTTCGTCCCGCAAACTAGCGCGCCAGACCGCATCCCAGCCGCCCAGGTCGGACCAGTCACTTGCGAAGGGCACCACTGACAGGTTGTCGGCCCGTTCCATCACCGCGTAGTCGATCGAGATATCTTCGGCTTCGGCCCAGGGTTCGGGCGCCAACCGCAGAAAGCCCAGATCGGGCTTGCCCTGTTCCACCGCCTCGGTGACCGGGGCGATCAAACCCGGAGCGTGGGAGCGGAACGCCTCGAGGATCGCCTTGACCGAGAACAGGAAGATGCCGGCATTCCACAGATAGGTGCCCGCCTGAACCATTTCCTCTGCCCGCGTGGCGTCGGGTTTTTCGACAAAGCGCTTGAGGCCGATTGCCCGCGGGCTGAAGTCGCCCGGATCGCCATCGAGTTCCAGATAGCCATAACCGGTTTCGGCATGGCCGGGCTTGATGCCGAACGTCACCAGACGGCCCTCGCGCGCGGCTGGCACACCGGCGTCCACCGCGGCGCGGAAGGCGGTGCTGTCGGGGACGACGTGATCGGACGGGGCCACCAGCATCAGTCCCTCGGGGTCGGTCTTTTCCAGCCACAGCGCGGCGGCCAGGATCGCGGGGGCGGTGTTGCGACCTTCGGGTTCGATCAGGATGGCGCCGGGATCGATCCCTATCTCGGCCAGTTGTTCGGTAACAATGAAACGGAACTGCGAATTCGTCAGAATCAGCGGGCCCGCGAAACCTTCTCCCGACAGGCGTTCGGCCGAGGCTTGGAACAGTGTCTTGTCGTCGATCAGAGGTACGAACTGCTTTGGGTAGCTTTTGCGTGAAAGCGGCCAAAGCCGCGTACCGGACCCGCCACAGAGAAGAACAGGATGGATTTTTGAAATGGTCATGGTCTGGGTTCCTCAGGTCGTTCGCGCAGCATGGCCGTGTGCCGAAGTCAGCTCACCGGCAGATAGTCCAAATGCCCTGCTTTTCTTACGGTTTCGTAAAGTGCCATGTCTTCGGCATGCTTGCGGTGCAGTTCCTTCAGCAGTTGATCGGGGAAATCATCTTTGCTGAGGGGGGTGAAATCGGGGAAATCGGCATGGCGATCCTTTGTCATGTTCCGCTTACGCTCGAAAACCTGCTTTGGGACATCACGCTGCACCATGATCTTCACTATCTCGGCACTGGTCGGTTCAATGTTGTCGATCGAGGCGATGATGTATCGCCATTTCGGCACCGTGCCGTCATGTGGTTTGAGGAAGCCGGTCTGGGCATTGGCCTCCATGGATCGTACATATTCGATGCCGTCCGACGCCCGCACCTGTTCGTGCAGCTGATGCGCGGGATTGAGGGCGACGTAGTTGTACCACGAAATGAGACGGTCGATCGGATCCCGGATAACGGTCAGGAAAAGCAGATCCCTCGCTTCGACATCAATCTGCGGATTCTCGGTCAGGTATCTCATCGGGACATGCCCCGACAGATACTTCCAGTCTCCGGGCAGTTGATAATCCGGGAACGCATCCGGCGGGACGCCTGCAGCCCTGTAAGCGTTGACGCACTTTATGCCATCCCGCTCCAGCTCTGCCGCGAGGTTTTCCCTCACCGAAGTGCCGGCCGTCTTTGGGATATGGCAGAAAATCAAGCGCATCCAGTCAACCTTTCAAGAGCCCCGGCAAGATTGGAGAGCCCGCCGAGGCCCATGTAGTGATATTCGACGTTTTTAACGTCTTGGTCCTTGTTGGCAACACGCCATCGTGGCGCCCGTCTTCAACGTTCGCGCAGTTCAGCGGCATCCTGCGTCAGGAACCACTCATAGGTGCGACGTATACCCTCTTCCAGCCCGGTTTTCGCCTCCCAACCCAAGCGCGACAGGCGGCTGACATCCATCAGCTTACGCGGGGTGCCGTCGGGTTTCGAGGTGTCGAAGCTCAGCTTGCCGTTGAAGCCGGTCGTGCGCGCCACCGTTTCGGCCAGTTCGCGGATGGTGACATCCGAACCTGATCCGACGTTGATATGGCTCAGCATCGGCTGGGTTTCGCGCTGATAGGTCTCGTCGTCGAGATCCATCACGAAAAGCGACGCTTCGGCCATGTCGTCGACATAAAGGAATTCGCGCATCGGCGTGCCGGTGCCCCAGATCGCTACCTCGTCCAGCCCCTGCTGCGCCGCCTCGTGGAAGCGCCGGATCAGCGCGGGCAGGACGTGGCTGTTCTCGGGGTGGAAATTGTCGCCTGGTCCGTAAAGATTGGTCGGCATCACCGAACGGTAGTCGCGCCCGTATTGCCGGTTGTAGCTTTCGCACAGCTTGATGCCGGCGATCTTGGCGATGGCGTAGGGTTCGTTGGTGGGTTCCAGCGTGCCGGTCAGCAGCGCGTCCTCGGCCATCGGCTGCGGCGCGTGCTTGGGGTAGATGCAGCTCGATCCCAGTTGCAGCAGCTTCTGCACACCGGCGGCATGGGCCTGATGGATCACGTTGCATTCGATCATCAGGTTTTCATAGATGAACTGCGCCGGATAGCTGTTGTTGGCGACGATTCCGCCGACCTTGGCCGCGGCGAGGATCACCGCATCGGGCTTTTCGGTTTGCATGAAATCGCGCACCGCGTCCTGATCCGTCAGGTCCAGCTCGGCCGAGGTTCGGTTGATCAACTCGTTGGTTCCGCGGGCTTCAAGCTGGCGCAGGATCGCGCCGCCCACCATGCCCCTGTGTCCCGCTACGTAGATGCGCATGTCATGCCTTTCAGATATCTTTAGTCTGCAAGTGCCACCGTTGCCGCCACCCGGTCCGGTGGCGGTATGCCGGCAGAAAAACCGCCATGGTCATGTCATCAATAGCGGCTCGATGTCGCGGAATTCGACCGAGAACCGGTCGCCCTGGAAAAACAGGTTCAGCTCCGCCCCTTTGTTGCGTTCGGCCGAAGCAGGGTCGATCGGCATGTAGGCGAGCCGCTCGAACCCGCCGCCGGGCGATATCACGTATTCGCTGCTGAACACGTCCTGAAAACCGCCTTCCGGCCAGAACCAGCGCAGGCAGGGGCGGCAGGACAGGAAACCGTCGGATGCGCCCCGGACGAGCAGCCCCAAGTAGCGCCCCCCGCGCAGGGCCTCGGGGCGCAGACGGCACCCGAGGGTGACCCAACGCGCGCTGTCGCCGCCTTCCAGTGACAGGCGGAATCCTGCCTCCGTCGGCGTGCAGGACAGCGCTGCGGAACTGTTCGGATCGGTTGACAGCCACAGTCCGTCGGCCAAGTCGCGATGCCCGACCAAGCCGCTCAGTTCCGGCGTTTCTGCAAGCATGGTGGTGAAGCGCGCAACCTCGGCGGCGAGCGGGCGCTCGGGTGCCTGGCCCGGCGTGGCCTGTTCGGTTTCGGTCATGGTCTGCCCTCTTTCAAGTCACGTTCTGCCGCGGTGCCCGGCCGGCTGCGGGATTGCGCCAAGAGATAACCGAGCCCAGTCCCCCGCGCAACGCCATGTCGGTCAGCGCCCCCGGTTCCGACATCATGATCGCGTTCGCGAAATCCAGCAGGAATCTGGCGCAATGCTGATGCCCCTCGGGTGTGGCATGCCCGATATGGCGGGGGCTTTCGCGCAGCGTCATCTTGCGAATTGGCAATCCGTCGCGCCGGTCGCATTCGGCATGCACTCCCGTTCGGCAGTCATTGTCCGAACCGCTGCCAGCCCGCGACAGCCCCCAACCGCTCACTCCAGCGAAACGGGGACCTCCATTCCGTGGCTTTTGAGCAGGGCATGGCGCCGCGCGGCCTTCAGATCCTCGGCCACCATTTCGGCGCACATTTCCTGGGTGGTGATTTCGGGCACCCAGCCCAGTTTTTCCTTGGCCTTGGCGGGGTTGCCCAGAAGGGTTTCCACTTCGGCGGGACGGAAATAGCGCGGGTCGATCCGTACGATCACGTCGCCCGGCTTCACCGCCGGCGCGTCGTTGCCTTCGACCGCCTCGACGATGCCGGTCTCATCCACGCCCTCGCCTTCGAAGCGCAGGGTGATGCCCAGTTCCGCAGCTGACCAGGTGATGAACTCGCGCACCGAATACTGCTTGCCGGTGGCGATGACGAAATCGTCGGCCACGTCCTGTTGCAGCATCATCCACTGCATCCGGACGTAATCCTTGGCGTGGCCCCAGTCGCGCAGCGCGTCGATATTGCCCATGTAGAGGCAGGGTTCCAGCCCCTGGGCGATATTGGCCATGCCGCGGGTGATCTTGCGGGTCACGAAGGTTTCGCCGCGACGCGGGCTTTCGTGATTGAACAGGATGCCGTTGCAGGCGTACATGCCATAGGCTTCGCGGTAGTTCACCGTGATCCAGTAGGCATACATCTTGGCCACCGCGTAAGGGCTGCGCGGGTGGAACGGCGTGGTTTCGGTCTGCGGGATTTCCTGCACCAGCCCGTACAGTTCCGAGGTCGAGGCCTGGTAGAAACGCGTCTTCTTTTCCAGTCCGAGGAAGCGGATCGCTTCCAGCAGACGAAGCGTGCCGATGGCGTCGACATCGGCGGTATATTCGGGGGCCTCGAAGCTGACCGCGACATGGCTTTGTGCGCCGAGGTTATAGACCTCGTCGGGCTGCACTTCCTGCAAGATGCGGGTCAGGTTGGAAGTGTCGCTGAGGTCGCCGTAATGAAGCTTGAACCGGGCATGATCGACATGCGGGTCCTCATAGATGTGATCAATCCGCTGTGTGTTGAACAGCGAGGCGCGGCGCTTGATGCCATGCACCTCATAGCCCTTGTCCAGAAGGAATTCCGCCAAATAGGACCCGTCCTGGCCAGTGACACCGGTGATAAGGGCTTTTTTCATGTGTTTTTCCATCATCGACTATTCAAAGATCAGCAGTTCTGGTCGTCATCGGGTCGGCTACTCCCCGTCCTGCGGAATATCCATAAGCTTTCTTTCCGCCGTAGAGAACCCTCGGGGCGAGCGTGACCAAGAAACTTTTTCCCGGATAGGACGCGCCGGAACGCCGGCGAATATCGTGTTGTCGGGCATGTCCGATGTCAGTACCGCGCCAGCCGCCAGGATTGCCCCTTTGCCGATCGATACGTCGGGCATGATCATCGTGCGGCGGCCGATCCAGACATGATCGCCGATGGTGATCTTGCGGCGACCGCCATTGCAAATCTGCATCGTCTCCAGATCGATGATGCCATGCTGGTCATTCGACTGCACAAGGATTTCATCTGACCACAGCCCGTCCTTTCCCACGACAATGTCGGCCTCGTCGCAGACGATCCGCGCCTGGTTGATCGTCGTGCCGGCGCCGATCTGAACCGTGCCCTCGCGCCACATCCGGAGGTCGAGGTTCACCGGGCCGCGTGTGTCGAGCCGCACGCTGCCCGTGCCGGGCCCCAGCGTGACGCGAAGCCGACCGGCGAAATTGGGTTCTGTTACGACGATCCGGTAACCGCGGCGCAGTCCCGGTACCGGCGGCGACAGAACCGAAATCTTGTCCAGAGCCCGTTCCGGCGCCTGCAGAGTGCAGTCCTCGAATAGGTCACGCTGTTCCGGCGGAACAAGCCCGGCAATGTCCCGTTCGACCAGTTCGCTGCTCATCGGTAGGCCTCGCCCCAGAAATCGGAGGCCTTGCCGCACAGCGAAAACAGCTGTTGAACGTCTTCCGACAGGGTTTCGACGATCTCCTGGCGGCGCTCTGGGGAAATGTCATCCAGCCGCCAAACGCGGGTATCGCTTGCTTTCTTACGCTGGTTGAAGATCCGGTTCTCAATGGTTTCCGCACATTCCTCGACGCCGAGGAAGCGGTAAACGTCGTTAAGGGTTGGCACGAAGTCGGACTTCAGGTCCTCGAGGAACACCACCTTAACTTTCTCGGCCGGGAACAGATCAAGATACGCCTGGATCTGGTAATGATAGCGTGTACGGTCGACGAAGAATTTCCGGTGGCCCGGGTTCCGGAGCGATTCTTCGATATCGGTGAACCTGTCAGGGAAGGCGCGCGCCCAGTGATTGAAGTGCGACACGATCCGCGACAGCGGTTCGCGTACGATATAAAGAATAGACATATCCGGATTGTAATCGCGGATGCGGGGGGCAACCTGCGGAAACTCGTCGCGGAAGGAGTATTGCGGCGTTGCCTCGAAATAGACCTCAACGCCCTCTTGCTGGGGGAAATTCGACAAGTACCATTCGGCGCCCTGATCGAATTTCGTCGAGAAATACATAAGCTCCTTCACTCGCGATCCGAAAATCGCGGGATGAGCATCTAGGTAATTGTAGAGCGATGTGGACCCGGCTTTACCTGCCCCGATGACGATGGCGTTGGGAATGGTGTTCATGTCAGGCCTTTTTGGAAAATGGTTTGGTCAGGGTGGCGTTAGTCAAGCATCCAGGCATATTCTGATCCCTGCATCGCGGCCTCGAGTTCGTCAAAGTTCGTCAGGTCCTTTTTCAACGACCCGCTCGTTTTCTTGAGCGACACCCGCGCAGGTTCGTACTCCAGCCCGAGGTAATCCACGATCTTGTGGTAGGCGTCCAGAGGATCGGATTCGATGTCGTCCTCGTAAGTCAGCTCGAGGTACTTGATGCCGGCATTGCGGAAATTCGTCAGAACCTCGTTTTCCCGCGCCAGCGACTTTGCGATCAGCTCGGGGAAGGTGTCCGCCTTCTGGCCGGTGTCGTAATCCACCAGATTGCTGAAATCGATGCTGAAGGTTTTGTCCCGGTATGCCTGGTCTTCGCCTCCGACGTGATAGACCTTGGTCTGTGCCGCTTTGTAGACGCTACAGATCCGTTTCAGCACGTTTTTCCGGCGCAGAACGATATGGATATATTCGTTCGGATCGGTCGTTGCGCGGGCATAGTCGATCATGTTGCAGCTGGGATTTTGCAGGAAATTCATCAGCTTGATCTCATGTCCGACCAGAAGATCGGGATTCTGCGCATGTACCTTGGCAACCTCGGCGTCGATCATCCCGATCATCTGGTCCAGCGTGAAATCATAGGTCTCGCGCGAATTGATCCACTTCAGCGAAAAATATTCCTCCAGCCAGGCGATCTTGCTGTGCTGCTTCAGCGCTCCCGTCAGAACGGTAGAGCCACTGCGCCCGAAATGGGTCATAACGATCTTCTTCGGCGAGTCTGTTTTCATGGGCTTCGGTCTTGCCTCTTCTGCTTGCCTGATCTCTCCCGGGTCCACCGGCGCGATGCGCCCGGACAGGTAGTGGGGAGTGGCGATATCGAATTTTTGTGGGTCGTGCTCGGCGGTGAAGAAATCGACGCTGCGTCCGACGAATTCGTCCATTTCCATATGTGCTCCACCCAGGCGCGCGGGCTGCTTGAACACGGTTTTTTCCGGCCTCGGCAGGCCCAGTCTCTCGGCTACAACGGGATGCAGCGGCCAATACGCGTCGGAATAAAGGTTGTGCGTCGCCCGCGTCACCAGCGCCCGGTCGCAATCCTGCCCTGTGGTACGCCGGATGAAATCCTGTGCAATGTAGTTGATCAGCCCCTCAGTGGGGTGGTTGAAGGACAGAAACTGCCCCGCGATGGTTCCCATCGCCGCGGCCTGTTCGATGTAGGAGCTGATGGCGATATCGGTGTTTTCCTCGCGCGCCTTCAGCTCCGTCAGGTTGTCGTTCCACACGCCTTCGACATCGAGCCGGTCGAAAGCCACACCGGAAACATAGCGCCGCACGATCTCGGGGCGGGTGAAGCCCGAGCGGACTTCTTCGAGTATCAGCGCGCTGTGATAATCGCCCAGCACCGCTGCGGTGCGCGCGATTTCGTTGTCGTAGCGCAGATAGGCCATGTCGGGCATCAGCCCGGAAAAGAACGGGGTCGGCAGGCTGAACAGCCGTTCGCCCAGACGGCTGCGCAGCTTATCTGTGGACAGCGCGCCGAAATAGTCGCCATGTTCCAGCGTTATGACATAGTCGTAGCGTTCGACGTCCCCGGCCAGCTTTTCGCGTTCCTCCTCGCTCATGCTGTAGAGCTCGGCGGAATCGACGCTCGCGAACAGGCCCGACTCCCGCAGGGCCAGTGCCAAGCTGACATGAGTACAATTCGCCATCACCAATACATGTGCTTCAGACGAACTGCGGATCCTGTCCATGACCTTGCCTCCCGAATAAATCAAAGCTTTGCGTACCATTCGGACTCGGCGATGTCACGGCAGAAACCTTCATAGCTCAGGTCGATCTCCTGACGCCGTACGAGAAGATACTGGTGCGCCTCGTCGACCATTCCGGGGGTCGACAGCAGTATCGCCGCCTCGTTCTCATCGCAGGCATAAAGCGGGTAGTCGGGGCCGAGGTACTCCACCACCGCGGGCAGCGGGTTGACCAGGATCGGCGTCGCGCGGGCGACGCATTCGATCACCACGTTGTTGGCCGCCGTCGCATAAAGCAGGCACAAAACGACTGATCGCGACAGCAGCCGATCGTATTCCTCGTTGGGAACCATTTTCCGCATGTCCACGGCGGGATCGCGATGGTCCCCGAAGACGGCAATTTCGTGATCCATGAAAGCTTCGGTGTGGCTTTTCAGCAGCATCACACGGTCATGCCCCGGCGCCTTCAGCTTATGGATTGCCTGCAGCTTGCGCAGCCAGTCCCCGACCTGAACGACGCGCGGTTCGGCATGATAGGCCTCGGGGTGAAACATCTCGACCGCCAACTCGCTGGGATGGCGGACCGATAGGGTTGGCAGCGTGGGGTCGAAGGCCTTCAGGTCGGCTTCAAGATCGGCAGCCAGCGTGATGATGCCGCGGCAATGGGGGCGCGACGCCTTCCAAAGGGGCGTTTCGAAGAAAACCTCCGGGCTGACATCAGGGTTGAACCAGTCCGGCGCGTCGAACGGAACGTGCAGGATGCCCACCCAGTCCCGGGTGATCGGGGTGGGGGAGTCCGACTGCGCCTCGCCGGGATCGGCGCCCCAGACGAAATGCCGTTCGATGAAGGGCAGGAACAGCACCCCTTCGCCATCCGTGCGTCCCAGCGGTTCCAGAGACTTTACCGTGCGGTTGAAGCTGTTGCGGTGGTGCCCGTAAAACAGCTCGTGCCCCGACAGGTTCAGCTTAGGCGGCGCCGGTTGCGCAGACCGGGAGGCATGCGCCGCGGTGCCGTCGCGGCGGGCTGTGAACATCTCGATGAAGTCACTCTCCACCACGTCGTGGAGACGCTCCAACTCATTGCCGCGCCGGTTATGCGAGGTCGGATTGACGAAATAATACCCCAGCGGTTCGGGATTGAGCCAGCCATACCCGCCATCACGCAGCGCCTTCAGCCAGAACGCCCAGTCGGCAAAGGTGCCGTAGCGCGCCTCGTCGAACCAGCCATAGCGGTCATGCAGCGAACGGCGCCAGACCGGCATGCAATGGGGCATGTTATGCGGCACCAGTTTGGCCGGATCGTCTTCGGACAGGTAGGCCAGGTCGTAGAGCCGGAAACGTCCCGGTCGTTCGCTGTACCAGCCCTCGCGTTCCTCGGGCAGGCTGCCGTCAGCGGGGAAGTCATAAAACGGGTTCAGTGCGGTCGCCGCCACCAGCGCCTCGGGGTGCTGTTCGAGGTCGCGCAACAGGGCAACCACATGGGTCGGGTCGCGCAGGTCGTCGACATTCGCGTTCGAGACATAGTCGTGCCGCGCCATCCGGATTCCGAGGTTCCAGCACGCATAGAGGCCGGGATCGTTTCGATTCCAGAACACCGTGGCATTGGAATGCTCGGCCATCAGCCCGTTCAGCAACCGGGCTTCCAGTTCGGACATGTTGGCGACAAGGAAGGTATGATCGATCAGGCTGTCATAGCCTTCCAGCGCAACCGAGTTGTTGATGAAACCCTGAAGGAAATCGTCCGACCGGAAGACCGACGTGACCAGCGTGCATCCCAGCGGGTCAGGCCGCTTCATGCCCGGCGCGCCGGTACCGACGAAGACGCAATCAGCCTCGGTCAGCACTTCGGGCGCGGCGCGCGACAGGTCGTTCACGAAGGCGATGCTGTTGAAGCTGTATTGGCGACCCAGCAGGTACCCTTCGCGCACCCCCTGCAGCGGCCGGTCCGCCGGGCTGATGGTGATGCCGGGACAGTCGGCCAGCACCGCCGCATGGCGGCGGAAGAAATCTCGCACATCGCCGGCGCAGACGATTTGACCCTCGCGGTTATCGTCCGCGCAGATCCGGGCGAGTTCGGCGATGGTCTCATCCGGGCATTCGACCATCGCTTCGTCGGCGGTCAGGATGATCGTCGGGCTGTTGGTGTGCAGCGGTCGCGGCCGGTAGCCGGCCTTCAGCCATTCGGTGCTGATCCACGGAATCCGATAATAGTTGAACGGGTCGATCCCGTTCTGCGACATGTGCTGTTCCAACAGGTTGCGAACGCCTTCCTCCTGGTTCTTCTCCTTGTAGAAGGCATCGTCCTTGGTCGGTTCGTGATGCTGGATCGTCACGTCGAGACAGGGATTGAACAGCGTGTAGCCCGAGGAAATCAGGTCATGCGCGAGGAACATGTCGCAGTTCATTTGTCCGGGGCAATAGAACAGTTCGCGCTTCAGCTCGACTGGCCGGTGAAAAACCCATGCGTCGGCCGAAATATAGTTCGGCACCCCCGAAGCTTCGAAAAGCTCGATCCGCGGCCCTTCTTCGGACTGCTCGTGTCGCGCCAGAGTAAAAACCACCTGCCCCGGCAGGTCGTTCAGATGGCCGAACCCGGCCTGCAACCGCTCGGCATCGCTTTCGGTTGGAATGCTGATATCGGCATTCATGATGGCGATGCAGTCCGCCCCCGCCGCCAGCAACCGGTTGCCCGCCTCGAAAAGCGCGCCGAAGGTCGGACGGTCGGACACCTTCTCGATGTGCAGGCGCGTGGCAAGTTGTCCCATCTCCTCGGGCAGCCATGCAGGGTCGCCCTCGGTCAGCACGAAGACTTCGCGCACCGCCGGGTTTTTGAGATTCTCGCGCACGGCATTCAGCACCGGCTCCCGCCGCACCGGGGCCATGTCACCGATGGTCACAAGGATGGAAATCACTCTGCGGTCTCCCCGGACAAAAGATGGTACAGAAACCGCTGCGCATGCCGCCGCTCCGGATAGCCGGATCCCGCCAGCCGTCGAAGCAGGTGTCGGCCGCGTGCCGTGTCGCCCTGGCGCAACCGGGACAGGGCGGCCCCGATCAGGTTGAAAGGCAGCGATGGGTCAAGGCGACACGCGGCCTCGAACCATTCGCCGTCCAGCAGGGTCGAGCGCCCGATCGCCCCCGGATCTCCGGTCTGTTCGGCAATCAGGTCCAGGTAGCGTTCATAGTCGATAAGCGCATCGGTGCGTTGCAGCGCCAAAACCGTCTCTCTCGCACGCTCGAGCGCTGGAAAAAGGTGCTTGCCCGCCGCCGGACCGCGCACCGACAGCGCGAAGTTGTTGATCACGAACGCTTGGCCGTCCCGGCGGAATTCCGCGCGCACGGGCACGTCCGACGACCAGTCGATGACGATCTCGCCACCGGTCGATTTGCCGGGCAGCGCCCGCAGCTCGGTGGCCGTTGCTGTGGTGGGCCGAACCGGTGTCGGCGATGCGGTTTCCGGGAACGGGATGTTGCAGGTGCCGGCGATCGTCTCCAGCAGCTTGAACCGCTTGCCGTCGATGCTCTCGTCTCCGGTCCGATAATTGTCCCGGAGATCGTCCAGCAGCGAAGAAGCGATCAGTATTTCCCCGGAGAGGGCGTTTTCCCGTGCCTTGCCCAGACGTTCCCAGAATTCCCTTGAGTTTGGCATTCCTGGCAGCGTTCCTCTTAGTCTACTTTCGCGGCATTGCGGTCAGACAGATTTTCATCTTCCCGCCACCGAAAACCGGTCCTTCCGGTTCGCGTTTGCCGCGTGAAAAAACACATCTGTCCCCCTGAAGCAAGCGCCTAGCCGGGAAGGGTGCGGAAATAGCCGAAATTCGCACAATCATTCCGCGCAAACGGCTGACAAGACGAAATGGCTCGTATATAGCCCGTCCTCGATTGATAAATAGTGAAGACTTCCGCATGGTTTCTCACAAGCGTCTTTCGGGATCTGTCCCGACTGGGTTATTCTCGGATTGCCGGTCTCGTCTGGCCCTTGTGGCGACGCGGCGCCGTCCATGAGAGCGAAAAGGAACGCAATGGCTTCAACAGACATCTCCGACAGCCCGGAAAGAACAGCCGCCATGCAGCCAACGATCCTCTGGCATCCCGAGACCCAGGATTGCGGCCCCTTGTCCCGCCTGCTGTCGAAGGAAAAGGGGGTGCGCGTGCTGACCGACCGGGCAGAGGCCGAAGCCCAACTGGAGGCCGCGCCAGAGGCCCGTCTCCTGGTGTTGCACCAAGGCCCGTTGAGCGCGCTGAGCCAGGCGATGAAACAGGGCATCCCGCCGAGCGTTGCGCTGGCCCAATGGGGCGCAATCGCGCAGGAAATTCTTGACCTGATCCGCCGTCACCGGCACCAGGTTCTGGTCTTGGAAGCCAACGCTGTCTCCCGTCACGCTGATGCTGTCTGCGAACTGCTGGATCTGCCCGATGGCGTTCTCGACGCGACCGAGGATGCGCAGCCTCATGAGGAGGCCGTGCTCAACCTTCTGGCCGCCCAGACCTTGCTGACCGATCTCACCGCCCAGGGTCTGGCCGACGAACTCGAAGCCAGCACGACCGACCTATCGCGGGGGAGCGACCCCGTTTGGGTGGATGCCGATGCGCTGTTCCACGATTATCGCGCGGCCCAGGACGCCGATCGCGGCACCGCCGACGCGCTCCGGGAAGAGCTGCAAAAGCAGGAAGTGCATGCGGCGAAGCTGCAGAAGCAGATCGACGCACATCTCGTGGCGCAGCGGGCCGCCGAGGACAGAGCCACCGCGCAGGAAAAGGCACTGAAGGAAACGGAATCCAAGAACGTGCTGCTGCTGGAGCAGGTCAGTGTGATGCAGCACGAGATGGAGCACCTGCTGACACAGCGGGAACAGCTTCAGCAGCGGCTCGATCAGTTGAACCACGGGATGGATAGCTACGTCGCCCAGACCACCGAGTTGCGCGAAAAACTGGCAACCAAGGACCTCGTTCTGACCGAGAAGAACCGCGAAATCAGCGCCTTGGCGAGAAATATACACACGCTCACGACCCAGGCGGCCGAACTGCGGGGGTGGCTCGACGGCACTCGGGCGCGACTGCACGAGAAACAGGACCATATCGATGCAATCATGCGCTCGAAATCCTATCGGCTGACGGCGCCACTGCGCCGGATACGCGCCGCGACCAAGCGGAAAGGGGCAGGCAATGACTGAAGGCTGGGAGAAGTGGATCACCGATCTCGGCGCAGAACCGCTTGGTACCCTGCTGCATCTGGGCGCTGGCCGGGGCCGGTTGCTGGAAACGACCTGCGCCGCCGACGCGGAGCGGATCGTGTTGGTCGAACCTTACCAGGACGATGCTGCCGCTCTGGTCCGGCGGACCGCAGGCGATGAACGCGTGACGGTGATGCCGGTGGCGATCGGGGCCAAGACAGGCCGCGCCAATCTGCACCGGTTCAACATGGCCGCGCTTTCCAGCCTGCGCGCTCCCGGCGCGCTGCGCGAACTCTTCCCCGGCTTGCGTGAAACCGCCTTGGTCGAAGTTGAAACGCTGACCGCTGCCGACCTGATGAAGCAATTGCCGGCGCCGGACAACCGGTCCGACGTCCTGCTGCTGGATACGCCCGGCGAAGAGGCTGAGATATTGAAGGGGCTCATCGCCATCGACGGGCTGGTCCGTTTTCGAGATATTTTCCTGCGCACGGGGCGCAACGCGCTCTATGAAGGCGGGACGGGGCTGCCCGACCTGATCGCTTTGCTGAGAAAAGAGGGGTTCACGCCGCGCAGGCGTTGCGACACGGATCCCGATTTTCCCGAACTGCATTTCCGCATCGAGCCCGTCGTGCAAAACAACCGCGCGCTGTGCGCCGAGCTTGCGGAAACCCGCGGGCAGTTGGTCGCCCGCGAAGCCAGGATTGCGGAACTCGAGACGGCTCTCGACAACGCGCTTGCCGAAGCCAAGACCAAGCAGACCGAGATGCAGGACCGTTTCATCGCTCTTCGCAGTAGCGAGGAGAAAGCCAAGCAGGATCTGTCGCTTGCCCTACGGCTGCAATCCATGCGCGATGCAGATATCTCAGCGCTGGAAAAGAAATACGCGGAGGTTCTGCAGCAAAAGGAATCCCAGGATCAACTGCTCAGAAAGCTGACCGCGCGGCTGAGCAGCGCTGCCAAGTATCTTCAGCAGCAGGAACTCGGCGAGATCCGTGCCGACGATCCTCAGCTCGAAGAAAAAACCGCCGAACCCGGTGAGGGCAATGGGCGTAGCCGCAAGGCGGGCGGGCGCAAATGAGCAAGGACGAAGCGGCACGCCGGGCGTTCCAAGCCGAGATCGAAGAGGCCCTCGAGCTGCTGCGCGAAGGCGCGCCAGACAAGGCGGCGTCCGAACCCGAGCTGCCGGCCCTGTCTCTGCCCAGCCTGCTCGATCAATGTCGGGAATTGATCGGTGCACCGCAGGACAACGCCTTGCCGCCGCTGCGCAGCGTGCATCACTTGGCCTGCACCGGTGGCACGCTGATCAGCCGCTGCATCGCCGCTCTGCCCGGAACCCAGATGCTCAGCGAAGTCGATCCGCTCAGCCCGATGGCACACCGGCTGCCCTTCCGGCCCACCGATGTGATCGGTCTGGCGATGTGCGGTTCACGCCCGCCCGACGAAGAGACGACGCTGCGCATGTTCCACGCCGCGTTCGAAATTCTCTACGACAATGCCCGCCACCGAGGCCATGACCTCATCCTGCGCGATCATGCGCATAGCCAGTTCTCCTTCGGGCCCGAAATCCGCCCACGTCCCACCCTGCGCGAAATTCTTGCCGAACGATATCCGTTGCGCTCGGTGGTGACGGTACGCCACCCGATCGATTCCTTCGCCAGCCTCAAGAAGAACCGCTGGGTGGATTTCTCCCCCGGCACACTGGAGGAATACGCCCGGCGTTACCTCTCCTTCCTGGATCGGCACGACGGTGTCGAGGTCCTGTGCTACGAAGATTTCGTCGCTGCGCCTGAGAAGATCATGCAGCGTATCGCCGAGGTGCTGGATTTGAGCTACGACAGCAGCTTTCTGCAATTGTTCCCGGCCATCCGCCTTTCCGGCGACAGCGGGCGCCGGGGTGACACCATCGCCCCAAGACCGCGGCGCAGCCTGTCCGCCGATCTGATTGCCCAGGCCGCCGACAGTCCTTCCTACAAGGCGCTGTGTGACCGTCTGGGCTACGATACGACGCCCAGCTGACCTGCCATCAAATCCTAACGATCGATTTCGTAAGGTGGCAGGTCCACCGGGCCGTCCCGCTCCAGTATCAGTAGGGCGGGAAACAACGTTTCACTCGGTGTCTGCGCCCCATGCGGTAGCAGCAGGGTCAATCGAAGCGCGCCCGAAGCCCGCTCAACGTCAGAGGCCAGCCAGTCACAGCCCACGGCTTCGCGCGGCAGTGCGCCGCCTTCGGGCACGGCCGAAAAATCGAACTCCTCGCCGTTCAGGGTCAGGATATCGCCGGTCCTGCTGATACTCAGCCGTTCGTCATGGCGGATGGGTAAGAATGCAATTTGCATGGATTTCTCCGATCAGGTGAACCAGCGGCCGATCGCCAGATAGTGCCAGCGGAAATCCTCGGTCCGCGAAATTGCCGATATGGCGCGCAATGATCCGACGGTGAGAGCCGTTGCCGAAGGCACCCCGTTCGCCACCAGCCAGCCATCGATATTGGTGGCGAAATGCCCACGAAAGACGGTCACGAGCCCCGCAGCGCTGGCAAAGGCGGCTGGGAATGTCGGCGCCGCGATCGTGCCCGACCGGTACAGGCTGCCATAGGGCGTCGTGACCGCGAGGCCCGTCTCGGTGAATTCATGCCAGCAGATCTGCGTGCCGTCGGCTAGCCGCATGTAATGACCGTTTGCATTCGACCCCTGCTCGATCACCGCGCCTGTCGGGACGCCAGCCATTTGCGCCACACCGCCCAGAAGGTTGCCCGGCCCGTACGCATGTTGCGCCAGTGCCAGCCGCCCCGCGGTTGTATCCGTGGCCGAGGATTGCACCGCCGCCCCGCTGATCGGTACGTTCAGCGCCAGCTCGGTATCCTTCAGCCGCAGCCGTTCCATCCCTGCCGGTGCCAGCGAAATGGATTGTAAGGCCGGGTCGATCGCCAGCGCTTCTTGCCAAGCACTGCCATCTGCACTGACCTTGACAGAGAACCTCGTGTCGCCCGCCAACCCCATTTCGGCGTGGCCGGTCCAGTTCGACTGGAACAGTAGCGCCGCCGTATCCGCTGTGCCGGCCTTGTTGACCTTTATCCGGTGATCGTTGCCTTCGTGACTGAACAGGCTGGCCTCCGCAGCCACCGATAGCCGGTTGGTCGGGTCCGAAACGGATCCGATGCCCAGCCCACCGAGGTTCTGGAACTGTGTTACCCAGTTCCCTTCCGAATAGACACGCAATTCCTGTTCCGCGATGCCCCAAGCGCGCCACCCCTCCTGCGGGAAGACGAATTACCAGGCGTTTTCGCCTCGAATGGCAAGTTTCCCTTCCTGTCCGGCCCAGTCCCCGGTTGGAGCGGGTCCTAGCGCGTAAATCTCGCCTTCCGCGGGTTGGCTCGGGGGGGTGGAGACCTCGAACGTCAAAACGCTGAGCTGAACTAACGCATCAAGCTGAACAAGCGCTTCGTTATGGGTGACGTGTTTTTGCGCCTGCGAGGGCTGCAGATAGGGCAAAGAAAGTCGGGGCGATAGGTCGGTCATCGAAAGCTCCTGCAAGCGGTCGTGCAAGCCAGTTATTCGGGCAGCCTTACGAAGATGACCTGAACTCCCCGCCCGCACCGCTAACCAGTTGGCAACCCCGCCTCACCCGGGCTTTGCAGAACAGTTTTCGGGTTACGGATTTGTTCGCCCATTGTCAGTTCAATATTGCGGTTCCACCCGTCAGCGGTCCTGTCTGGGCCTCCCTAGTCCGTATGAAACGCCATTAGACCTCTGACCGACCTTGTCCAAACCAGCCTTGAAAGGCGTGATGGCGCGCTGGAACCGGTGCTTGGGGCGACACGCCTCCGGCGGAAGGATTTCCAGAACGAGACACGGGGATGCTTTTCATTGCCCGATCCGCTGCCTAGGGTGGCCGTGAAAGAGGGAGAATGGAATGGATGAACGGGCCTTCCTGACGGGGTTGTTCGACGCGGCGATCCGGGCGGCGGATGCGAAAACTGCGCTTCGCGCCCATCTGCCCGACCGCCCGCGTGGTCGTACGGTGGTGATCGGCGCGGGCAAGGGCGCGGCACAGTTGGGCGCGGCCTTCGAGGAGCTGTGGGGCGATCCGGTCGAAGGGGTGGTCGTCACCCGATACGGCTATGGCTGCGATTGCCGTTACTTACGGGTGCTGGAAGCCGCCCACCCGGTTTCTGACGAGGCGGGCGCCCGGGCCTCCGAGGCTCTTTTCGCGGCTGTCGAGGGGCTGGGCGAGGACGATCTCGTCGTCGCCCTGGTCTGTGGCGGCGGATCGGCCTTGTTGGCAGCGCCTGCCGAGGGGCTGACGCTTGACGACGAAGTTGCCCTGAACGAGGCGCTGCTGGCCAGTGGCGCGCCGATCGGGGCGATGAACGCGGTGCGCAAGCAGGTCAGCCGGATCAAGGGCGGGCGTCTGGCGGCGGCGGCATACCCGGCAAAAGTCGTGTCGCTGATCGTGTCGGACGTGCCCGGCGACGACCCGGCGCAGGTGGCCAGCGGCCCGACCGTACCAGATAATGTGGGCCGGGCCGAAGCGCTGGCGGCGATCCGCGACTACGGTATCAACTTGCCGCAACGCCTGACCGATTTCCTGGCTTCGGCGCCCGAGGACGCGCCGGCCCCCAGCGATCCTCGCTTTGCCCGCAACGCGGTCCATGTGATCGCTTCGGCAACCCGGTCGCTGGAAGCGGCGGCGGAACTGGCCGAGACCGAGGGCATCCCGGCCGCGATCCTGTCCGACACGATCGAGGGCGAAGCCCGCGAAGTGGCCAAGATGCATGCCGCCATCGCCCGCGAAGTCGCGGCAAAAGGGCGGCCGTTCGTGCCGCCGATCCTGCTGCTGTCGGGCGGTGAAACCACTGTGACCCTGCGCGGCAAGGGCCGGGGCGGGCGCAACAGTGAATTCCTGCTGTCGCTGGCGCTGGAAATCGATGGCGTCGCGGGCATCACCGCTCTGGCCGCCGATACCGATGGGATCGACGGGTCCGAAGATAATGCCGGTGCATTCGCCGATGGTGCCAGCGCGCGGGCGATGCGGGCCGCGGGGATCGATCCGGCAGCCGCGTTGGCGAACAACGATGCCTACACCGCCTTCGAGGCGGTGGGAGAGTTGTTCGAACCCGGGCCGACCGGGACGAATGTCAACGATTTCCGCGCGATTCTGATCCGGCAAAGGGCAGACTGATCCCCAGCGAGAAAGCCGCGCTTCGCTATTCGGTGTTCAGCAGCACCGCCTCGACGCGTCGGTTGGCTTCACGGCCTTCTTCGGTCTGGTTGGGGGCGATCGGGGCGAGGTATCCCATGCCCTCGGCGCTGAGCTGTCCACGCGGCACGTTATAGCGGCTGACCAATCGTTCCAGTACCGAGGCGGCGCGCTTCTTGGACAGCGCGATGTTGTTGTCCAACGCCCCTACCGCATCGGTATGGCCAACCAGCGCGACGCGCCGGACCGGGTTTTCCAGAAGGAAATCCGCCAGTGCTTGGAGCGAGGGGGAGGTCCGGTCGTCCAGCGTCGACGATCCGGTTTTGAACGCCAGGTCATCCAGAACGACATGGCCCTGGGAAACCAGCAGGCCGATTGTATCACCGGGAACGGTCGCTGGGGGGCTGGGTTGTGCAAGGGCGGCGCCGTTGGTGTCGGTCTTAATCGATTGCGCGGTATCGGTCACCCGGATCAGTTGGATGAAACCGGCATTGGCGCTGTGGCTGACCAGCAGGCCCAAGTGATCCTTCGGTCCGTTTCGTGCCGACAGGAACCGGAAATCGCCGAGGTCGACATGCATCGACGGGGCGGGAAGGACTTCGGTTTCGAACCGGAAATCAAACCCGCCACAACCAAGCGTGTCGCATTCAAACAGGATGTCATAACCCGCTTCCTGCAGCTGCTCGCGCAGGGGCGTCAGCAGTTGCAGCGACGTCAGCCCCTGCGTTGCCACCCGCCAGCTTTGCCTTGAAACATGCCCCTCGAGGCTGATGACGGGCATTTGGCCGCCGGCATAGGGGGCTATCGGCAGATCGTAGCTGTCAAGTTCTGTGCGTTCATCGCTCAGCGCTGTGGCCGACGCGGGCAGGTTCAATTCCAACGCCCCGGCCGGGCCGCAAAGGCCAAGGCCGAGAGCGAGGATTATGAAGCCCGGGCCGCGCATCAACGATGGCTGGCGTGGTATTCGTCGTTGGGGCGCATGTCGATGGCGGCGGCGACCCGGTTGGACATGTTGTAGAACCCCACCGTGTTGGCGATGTCGAAAATATCGCGATCGTTGAATCCCGCGTCGCGCAGCGCCTGGCGGTCTTCTTCCTCGATCGTGGCGGGCGCGTTGGTCAGCAGCACTGCGAAATCCAGCATCGCCTTTTGCCGCGCCGACAGGTCGGCGACGCGGTAATTCATCACCAGCATTTCGCCCAGCTTGGGATCGCCCGACAATTCCCGCACCGCGGCGCCGTGGGCGGTTAGGCAGTAGAAGCACTTGTTTTCCGAACTCACCACCACCGCGATCATTTCGCGTTCCAGCTTGCTGAGCCCGCTTTCGGCCAGCATCACGTTGTTGTAGAGGCCCGAAAAGGCGTTTAGCTTGTCGATATCGAAGGCGTGCGCGGTCAGCACATTGGGCACCAGCCCCAGCTTTTCCTCGCAGATGTCGAAATACTTCTGTGTCTTCTCGGGAAGCGGGTCGACGGGTTGCAGGTTCAGTGCGGTGATCGCGGTTTTGTCGCTCATGACAGGTCCCCCTGATGTTTTCGGTAATGGTATTGTCCGGCAAGGGACATGCCCAGGCTCTGGTATAATCTATTGGCCGCTTCGTTTTCTTGTGTGCAGACGACGGAAAGGTGTCTGGCGCCATTGTCGCGCGCCCAGAAGGCGGCCAGCCGCATGAACCAGCGCGCCATGCCCTGTTTGCGCTGATGCGGCAGAACTTCAAGCGCGTGCAGCATGGCGATGCCATCGTGAATACCGACAAAGGCGCTTCCGGCGGGGCTGTCGTTCAGCCGTCCCAGCAGCGATGTCTTGGGCGGCGCGACCCGGTTCATCACCGCGATCCGGTCCGGTCCGATGCCACCCGCGGCCCAGATATCGATCTGGATCGCCAGCGGTTCCCAGACCGCGAAGGCGGTCACGGGCGGGGGGAATTCGGTGGCGATGTCATCCACCGGGGCGATCCAGAAATTCACCGGGTCGACCACCACATAGCCCCGATCGGCCAGCATCGCGTCCAGTTCCTGCTGACCATCGCGGATCTGGAACAGGCGCGGCTGGCCAAGATCCTGCATCGCCTGTTCCGCCTGCGGGATATCCTCGGGCGTGACCGGGTCAAGCGCGGTCGCCGCCGATACCCTTTGTCCGCCGTCCTGTCCTTCGCGGATCAGCCACGGACCCAGCCTGCGGGTCGAGGCGGCGGGCCAGGTTGCGTCGATCACGTCGTAAAGCTGTTCGATGCCGGGTGTCGTCATGCGGCCACCATTTTCGCAAGCGCTGACATCGCCGCGTCGACCTGTGCGCCGTCCTGACCACGCACGACGATATTGGTGCCGTAAATACCATTCTGACTGAACGGGTAAGACCCGAAGGACAGGTCGGGAAACTCCTCGGCCAGCTTGCCCAGCGGCGCCGCGATGTCGCCTTCGCCGCGTTCCACCCGCAGGCTTTGCGACAACAGCGGGGCGCCTCCGGTCAGGGTGGGCAGGACGCTGGCCACCATCGCTTCGAAGATGGTCGGAACGCCGGCCATGACATGGACGTTTTGCAGGGTGAAACCGGGCGCCACCGAAATCGGGTTGTCGATCAGCGTCGCGCCGTCGGGGATGCGCGCCATCCGCAGTCGCGCTTCGTTCAACTCGGCCCCGGTGCGTTCGTAATGCGCCGCCAGCAAGGCGCGGGCATCGTCGCGCACCCCGATCGGGGTATCGAAAGCCGCAGCGATGGAATCGGCGGTGATGTCGTCATGTGTCGGGCCGATCCCGCCCGAGGTGAAAACATGGGTGTGGGCCTGTGAAAGCGCCCGGACCGCCGCGACGATGGCGTCGGTGTCGTCGGCGACGAAACGTGCCTCGGCCAGCGTGATGCCGTGCTTGGTCAGCTCGCCTGCAAGGTGGTGCATGTTGCTGTCGCGGGTGCGGCCCGACAGGATTTCATCGCCGATCACCAGCATGGCGGCGGTTGGGTTGCTCATGTCGCCCCTCCTTGCGAAAACTCACATCCCGGTATAGGCGCGGGACATGCGCTTTCAAACCCCTCTTGTGCCCGCAGTGCTGATCCGCCGCTACAAGCGGTTCCTGGCTGATGCCCGGCTTGAGGACGGCCGAGAAATCACCGCCCATTGCGCCAATCCCGGATCGATGATGGGGCTGGCAGAACCGGGCATGCGGATCTGGCTGGAACCCAATGACGATCCGAAAAAGAAGCTGAAATATGGCTGGCGGCTGGTGGAGCACGCGGGCGGCGATTTCACCGGCGTCGACACCTCGGTGCCGAACCGGGCGCTGAAGGCCTCGCTGATGGCGGGCGAGGTGCCGGGGCTGGAATACCCCGAGGTGCGTCCGGAGGTGAAATACGGTGAAAACAGCCGCATCGATTTCCTGCTGTCCGATGGTGACAGACGCGCCTTTGTCGAGGTGAAATCGGTGACGCTCAGCCGTCAGGCGGGATTTGCCGAATTCCCCGACAGCGTCACCGCGCGGGGGCTGAAACATCTGGACGAACTGTCGGTGGTGGCCGCAGGGGGCGACCGGGCGGTGATGCTGTATCTGGTGCAGCGCACCGATTGCGATCGGGTCGGCATCGCGGGCGATATCGACCCGGCCTATGCGGCGGGCCTGACCCGGGCGCGCGCGGCCGGGGTCGAGGTTCTGGCCTTCGATTGCAGGATTACGCCGCAGGAGGTCGAACTGGGCAAGCCGCTGCCCTTCGTCACCGGGTGAGCTGGCACGATCCCTCGTGGGGAGTCGCGGAGGCATTCGTCCTCTGGTCCTTGCGGATCAACTGTCTTAAGTAAGAGCAATGATTTTGGATTACGGCAAGAAGGTGGACCCGGTGAACGAGACGCATCAGGGACGTATCACGCGTGACGGCATTCGCATTCACGAAGCGGGCGATTTCGCCGGCATGCACAAGGCTGGCCATCTGGCGGCGCAGATCCTCGACGAGATCGCGGAACATGTGTTCCCCGGCCAGACCACCGGCGAACTTGACCGGATCATCGAAGACAAGGTGAATGCCGCCGGAGCGAAATCGGCTACCATCGGCTACAAGGGCTATAAACACGCCAGCTGCATCAGCATCAACCATGTGGTCTGCCACGGCATTCCCGGCGACAAGAAGCTGAAGGATGGCGACATCCTGAATATCGACGTGACGGTGATCGTCGACGGCTGGTTCGGCGATACCAGCCGGATGTATGTCGCCGGCAAGCTGAGCCGCAAGGCCGAGCGGTTGATCCAGGTGACCCATGACGCGCTGTTCAAGGGGATCGAGATGGTCAAGCCGGGCAATACGTTCGGCGATATCGGCCATGCGATTCAGACCTATGCCGAAGCGCACCGGATGAGCGTGGTGCGCGATTTCTGCGGTCACGGGCTGGGCCGGGTGTTCCATTCGCCGCCCAACGTGTTGCATTACGGGCGTCCCGGCACCGGCCCGGTGCTGGAAGAAGGCATGTTCTTCACCATCGAACCGATGGTGAACTTGGGGCGGCCGGAAACCAAGGTGCTGGCCGATGACTGGACCGCGGTCACCCGCGACAAGTCGCTGAGCGCGCAGTTCGAGCATTCGATCGGGGTCACGGCGGATGGCTATGACATCTTCACCCTGTCGCCGGCGGGCCGGTTCCACCCCACTTACGACCTTTGATACCGGTCGGGGTGGAAGGGGCGCTGCCCCTCTGCGTTGAAAATCCGCGGATTTCCAACGCATTCACCCCGGGGTATTTCGGCCAAGAAAAAGGGCAGGTCAGTCCGAGAAACGCACCGCCGCCCGGTACAGGTGCCAGGTGGCATGGCCGAGGATCGGCAGCGCCAGGATCAGCCCGAGAAAGACCGGGATCGTCGCGACGATGAGGATTGCCGCGACGGTGAGGCCCCAGAAGCAGACCGCGCGCGGGCTTTGCCGGGCGAGCCGGAAAGAGGCCGCCACGGCGACGGGCAGGCCGACGCGGCGATCGATCAGCATCGGAAACGAAATCAGGCTGCTGAACAGCACCAGCAACGCGAAGACGACACCGACGGCAAGCCCGATGGTTATCATCGCATAGCCTTCGGACGTGGTCAGAACAGCGGTGGTGAAGCTGCGCCATGAACTCGGCAGCTCCGGGCCAAGTGTCACCTGATAGATCCAGGCCGCCGCATAGAGCCAGATCGCATAAAGTGCGATCAGGTAGAGCCCGAGCACCAGCACCGGCCCGGCGACCGCGGGGCGAAACACCGCGAGCGCCTGCGCCCAGTTGACGGTTTCGCCCGCTTCGCGACGGCGGCTGAGTTCGTAAAGCCCAATCGCGACAAACGGCCCGATCAGGGCAAAGCCCGCCGCCATGGGAAAGATCAGGTGCAGCATGTTTTGTTGAAACGCCATGAAGGCCAGCAGGATTCCGATGGCGGGATAGATCAGTACCATCACCATCACGTCGCTGCGGAAATGGGCGAAGTCGTCGACGCCCTTGCGCAGCGCCATGCGGATGTCGGCCAGCGTTAGCGGGCGTATTTCCGGCAACGCCGGATCGTGGCTGCCGATGTTTTCGGCGGCTGTTTCGATTGCATGTCCCGCATCCGAGAGAACCGCGGCCCCCCAGCTGAGCGGATTTCCGATTGTCTTGACCATAGTCAGTCCTCCCTTTTTCAAGGCAGACCGGTGTCGTGCACCGCTGTTGGCCGCGACTTCGGATCAGGAAGGCGTGGTCGTAAGAAAAGACACCGGCCTTTGTTCAATATAGCACGAAACGCGTCACGGGCGGCTCAAATTGTCTCGATTGGCGTTTTCTGCCCCTTGAATGCCCCTCTGGCCCGGCGCGTGGGTTGCGATCCTGATACGGCGGGATATAAGCGCCGCAAGTGCGGGAACGGGCCCAAAAAGGCCCAGATTTGCCGAATTCGAAAGAAACTGATCAACCGGCGCTTCTTTTGGCGGCCGGAAACGGAGGCCGATGATGTCCCTTTCTTCCTACAGGCATGAATGGTTCGGAAACATCCGCGCCGACCTGCTGTCGGGTCTGGTGGTAGCCCTTGCGCTGATCCCTGAAGCGATCGCCTTTTCGATTATCGCCGGGGTGGACCCGAAAGTGGGGCTTTACGCGTCGTTTTCCATCGCCGTGATCACCGCCTTCGTCGGCGGCCGTCCGGGGATGATTTCGGCGGCCACCGCCGCCACCGCCGTGCTGATGGTGACGCTGGTGAAGGATCACGGCTTGCAATACCTGCTGGCCGCGACGATCCTTGCCGGGGTGCTGCAGGTGGGAGCCGGATTGCTGAGACTGGGCTACGTGATGCGTTTCGTGTCGCGCTCGGTGATGACCGGGTTCGTCAACGCGCTGGCGATCCTGATCTTCATGGCGCAACTGCCGGAACTGATCGACGTGCCGCCGCTGACCTATGTGATGGTCGCCGCCGGGCTGGTCATTATCTACACCTTCCCGCTCTTGACCAAGGCGATCCCGTCGCCGCTGGTCTGTATCGTGATCCTGACCATCGTGTCGCTCGGGCTCGGGCTGGACCTGCGCACTGTGGGCGACATGGGTGAACTGCCCGACACATTGCCGATCTTCCTGTTGCCCGACATTCCGCTGAACATGGAAACGCTGATGATCATCCTGCCCTATTCGGCGGCGGTGGCTGCAGTGGGCCTGCTGGAAAGCCTGATGACGCAGAACCTGGTGGACGAGCTGACCGATACCAATTCGGACAAGAACCAGGAATGCATCGGCCAGGGCGTGGCGAATTTCTGCACCGGTTTCATCGGCGGCATGGCCGGTTGCGCGATGATCGGCCAGTCGATGATCAACGTGAAATCGGGCGGGCGCGGGCGGCTTTCGACCTTCATCGCGGGCGGTGTGCTGCTGATCCTGGTGGTGTTCCTGGGCGACCTGGTGGCGCGCATCCCGATGGCCGCATTGGTGGCGATCATGATCATGGTGTCGGTCGGCACATTCAGCTGGTCCTCGATCAAGAGCTTGCGCGAACATCCGGCCTCGTCGAGCATCGTGATGGTGGCGACGGTGGTCTTCGTGGTCTTCACCCATAACCTGGCGATCGGGGTTCTGGTCGGCGTGCTACTGTCAGGTATTTTCTTTGCCTGGAAGATCGCGCAGCTTTTCGCGGTCCGTTCGGAGCTGTCCGAGGATGGCCGCGAACGACGCTACATCGTCGAAGGGCAGCTGTTTTTCGCGTCGTCCGAGGATTTCATGAAGGCCTTCGATTTCCGCGAAGCGCTGGAAAAGGTCGTGATCGACGTCAGTCGCGCGCATATCTGGGACATTTCTTCGGTTGCGGCGCTGGATATGGCTGTGCTCAAGTTCCGCAGGGATGGGTCCGAGGTGGAAATCATCGGGATGAACGAAGCGTCGCACACCATCGTCGACAAGCTGGGCGAACATGACAAGCCCGGCGCAATGGACAAGCTGCTGGCGCATTGAGGGGGCGGATATGAGCAAGATCATCGCATTGGTGGACGGGTCGGATTATTCCGAAAGCGTCTGCCACCATGTCGGCTGGATCGCCGGCCGGATCGGCGCTTCGGTCGACCTGTTTCACTTGCTGGGACGGCGCGAGGGAACCAATGGCGATCTGAGCGGCAACCTGCGGCTTGGCGCGCGGACAAAGATCATGAGCGATCTGGCCGAGCTTGACGCGCAGCGCGCCAAGCTGGCGCAGGCGCAGGGGCGTGCAATTCTCGACGACGCCAAGGCGCTTATCGAAGCCGATGGCGTGTCCGGGATTACCCCGCATCTGCGTATCGGCGATATCGTGGAAACGGTGACCAGCCAGGAAGAGGATGCCGACCTGATCGTGATCGGCAAGCGTGGCGAGGCGGCGGATTTCGCGCGGATGCATCTTGGGTCGAACCTGGAACGGATCGTGCGGGCGGCCAAGACGCCGGTTTTCGTCGCCAACCGCGCCTTCAAGCCGATCGAGAAGGTGCTGATCGCCTTCGACGGCGGGGTGAGCGCGATGAAGGCGGTGGATTACGTCGCCCGCAATCCGCTGTTCGCGGGGCTGGCCTGCACCGTGGTGACGGTGGGCAAGCCGAGCGAGGCTGTTCAGCGCGGGCTGGAAGACGCCAAGGCGACGCTGGCCGCCGGTGGCCACGCGGCCGACGTCAAGGTGGTCGAGGGCCAGCCGGAAACGGCCCTGGGCGACCTGGTCGATGATGAAGGCTTCGACCTGCTGGTGATGGGGGCCTATGGCCACTCCCGCATCCGCAGCCTGATCATCGGATCGACGACGGAACAGATGATCCGCACCTGCAAGGTGCCGGTGGTGCTGATGAAGTAAAAAAGGCGGGTGCGCAGCACCCGCCTATCGTTTTCAAAGCCGGGGCGGTGTTTCCGCCCCGGTTTTTTTACAGACGCTCGATCGCCAGCGCGATGCCCTGACCGCCGCCGATGCACATGGTGATCAGCGCCTTGGACCCACCGATGCGTTCCAGTTCATAGAGCGCCTTGACTGTGATCAGGGCGCCGGTGGCGCCAACCGGGTGGCCAAGCGCAATGGCGCCGCCGTTGGGGTTCACCTTGGCCGGGTCCAGATCCAGCCCCCGGTTCACCGCGATGGCCTGCGAGGCGAAGGCTTCGTTCGATTCGATCACGTCGAAATCGCTGGCCTTCAGGCCCGTTTTCTTCAGCAGGTTTTCCACCGCCGGGATCGGCCCGATGCCCATCACCTCGGGGCGCACACCCGCATGGGCGTAACCGATGATCCGCGCCTTGGGCTTCAGCCCGGCCTTTTCCGACGCCTCGGCGCGGGCCAGGACCAGCGCCGCCGCGCCGTCATTGATGCCCGAGGCGTTGCCGGCCGTGACGGCACCGTCCTTGCGGAAGGCAGGACGCAGACCGGCAAGCCCTTCGATCGTCGACGGTTTGGGATGTTCGTCGGTATCGAACATCACCATCTCGCGCTTGCGCTTCACCTCGACCGGTACGATCTGCGATTTGAAATGCCCCGCTTCGATGGCCGCCGCCGCGCGTGTCTGGCTTTCCATTGCGAAGGCATCCATGTCTTCGCGGCTGACTTGGTGTTCGGTGGCGACGTTTTCGGCGGTGACCCCCATATGGCCGGTGCCGAACGGGCAATTCAGCGCCCCCAGCATCATGTCGAGCGTCTGGACGTCGCCCATTTTCTGGCCCCAGCGTTGCGCCGGCACGATATAGGGCGAACGGCTCATGTTTTCGGCGCCGCCTGCGACGGCGAAATCGGCATCGCCCAGCATCAGGCTCTGCGTGGCCGACACGATCGCCTGCGCGCCCGACCCGCACAGCCGGTTCACGTTCATCGCCGGGGTGCTGTCGGGAATGCCTGCATCCATCGCCGCCACGCGCGAAAGATACATGTCGCGCGGTTCGGTGTTGATCACGTGGCCAAAGACCACGTGGCCGATCTGCGCCGCCTCGACGCCGGAGCGCGCCAGCGCTTCGCGGGTGGCGATGGCGCCCAGCTCGGTCGGGGGAATCCCCGCAAGCGATCCGCCGAAAGTGCCGATTGCGGTGCGTGCACCGTCCAAGATTACGATATCGGTCATATGTCCTCTCCCATACAAGGTTGCGGCAAACCTAGCGGATCGGACGCGCAAAGACAGTGGGAACGTTCCGTCAGAAGCCGGCTATCGTAGTTTTACCTAGGTCGCAGCGCTTGCCGGCCCAGTGGCGTCAATGTCCAGGCTTTGCCCGCTTCGAATACCGCTGCGGTAATCGGCTGGCCATAGCCCGCCCCGCTGTCGAGGTTGACCCGGTTGCCGTGATGTTCGGCGGTGGGCCGGTGGGTGTGGCCATGCACCACCAGCCAGGGATGCGTGTCTTCGTATTCCAGGAATTCGTTCCGGATCCAGATCATGTCCTGCGGGTCCTGCCGGTCCAGCGCCACCCCGGGTCGGATACCGGCATGGACGAACAGAAACTGGCCCATTTCCTTGCTGAACGGGCGCGATTTCAGGAAATCCAGATGCCGCTGCGGCACCCGTTCCTGCGCGTCCTTCCACAGGTTTTCGAGCGGGCGGTCCAGGTCTTCCACCCCGTAGGAGGCCAGGGTGGCCAGCCCGCCGACCCTTTCATGGAACCAGTCGATGCCGGGCCGGATGCGGGGATGATCCGCGACGCCGTTTTCGAGGAAATTCTTGAACATCTCGTCGTGATTGCCGCGCATCACGGTCCAGTTGCGGCCTGTCTCGATCCCCGTCATCAGCCGCTCGATCACCTTGCGGCTGTCCGGGCCGCGATCGACCATGTCGCCGAGGAAAATGACCGTCGCGTCCGTGCCGCCGTCCTTTTCGATCAGGTCGATCGCCCAGTCCAGTTGCTCGAGATAGCCGTGAATATCGCCCACCGCATAGATCGGGGTTTCGGTCATTATTTGTCCTCGGGGTTTTCTTCGCCGTGCCGAAGCTATCGCGGATTGATCCGGATCGGAAGGGAGGATCGCAAGGTGGAACCGCCTGTCCTGCTGGACCCGTCGGTCGTGGTTTGGGGCGGCTGCGTATCTCTGGCTTGGTCGAAATGGGAAATTCCATCATGATGACAGGATTTAGCGTCAAGGCCCGATGGTATTCAGAGCGTCACTTTGAACAAAAAGATCCGGAACGCGGGCGTTCAGCGCGATTAATCCGGGCCAGACCGAAGGTGTGTGAACGGTTGAATTGATACCCAAAAAAAGCCGGCCGGCAGCGGCGGGCCATCGATCACAACAGAGGAGCGAAGGACGATGAAAGGGATACCTTTTTATTTCATGATTTTGGCCGTTATTGCGGTCGTGCTCGGGATGGGCTGGGGCATACAAATGTCGGCCAGTCAAAATCACAGCCTGGCACCGGCGCATGCGCATTTGAACCTCGTGGGCTGGGTGACGATGTCGATTTTTGCCTTTTACTATCACCTGGTGCCTGCCGCCGCCGAAGGCATCTTGCCCCAAATTCATCTGGGCGCCGCGTTTTTCGGCGTGGCGGCCATGGTGCCGGGGATCGTTATGGCGCTGCGTCAGCAAGGCGAAACGTTTGCCAAGGTCGGATCGGTTTTGACGCTGATTTCGATGCTGATTTTCCTGGCAGTGGTGTTGAAATCGCGCGCACGGGCCTGATCCAAAAGAAAAGGCGCCGCCCCGGACGGGAGCGGCGCCAATCAATGTCGTGTGCGGGTGATCAGGCGACGTCGAAGGACAGCGGCCGGATCTGCTTGAACAGGCCCGTCGCGGCCAGGTCGTCCAGCACTTTTTGATCCACCACGCCATCGACATAAAGCAGCGCGATGGCTTCGCCACCGGTTTTTGTGCGGCCCAGGGTGAAGTTGGCGATATTGACGTTGTTCTCGCCCAGAATGCCACCCAGGGTACCGATGATGCCCGGCACGTCTTCGTTGGTGGTGTAAAGCATGTGCTCACCCACTTCGGCGTCGATGTTGATGCCCTTGATCTGGATGAAGCGAGGCTTGCCGTCGCTGAACACGGTGCCGGCGATCGAGCGTTCGCGTTCCGGGGTCACGACGGTCACCTTGATATAGCCTTCGAAGGCGCCGGATTTATCCTGGTTGGTGGTCGAAATCTGGATGCCGCGTTCCTTGGCGACGACCGGGGCCGACACCATGTTCACGTCCGGGTTCACCTTCTTCATGATCCCCGCCACCACGGCGCAGTTCAGCGCCGGCAGGTTCATTTCCGAAACCACACCGTCATAGAGGATGTTGATCGCCTTGACCGGTTCGTCGGTCAGCTGACCGATGAAGCTGCCCAAGTGACCGGCCAGGGCAACCCAGGGGCCCATGACCTTGGCTTCCTCGGCGGTCATCGAGGGCATGTTCAGCGCGTTTTCGACGGCGCCGTCCAGCAGGTAGTTCGACATCTGCTCGGCCACCTGCAGGGCGACGTTTTCCTGCGCTTCGGTGGTTGCCGCGCCCAAGTGCGGGGTGCAAACCACGTTGGGCAGGTTGAACAGCGGGTTTTCCTTCGCCGGTTCTTCCGAGAACACGTCGAAGGCGGCGCCTGCCACGTGACCCGATTTCAGCAGTTCGGCCAGCGCTTCCTCGTCGACCAGGCCGCCGCGGGCACAGTTGATGATGCGCACGCCCTTCTTGGTCTTGGCCAGGTTTTCACGGCTCAGGATGTTGCGGGTAGTGTCGGTCAGCGGCACGTGCAGGGTGATGAAATCGGCGCGCGCCAGCAGGTCGTCCAGTTCGACCTTTTCGACCTGCATCTGCTCGGCCTTTTCCTGGCTCAGGAAGGGGTCATAGGCGATGACCTTCATCTTCAGGCCGCGGGCGCGGTCGCAGACGATGCCGCCGATATTGCCCGCACCGATTACGCCCAGCGTCTTGTTGGTCAGCTCGGTGCCCATGAATTTCGACTTTTCCCACTTGCCGGCATGGGTCGAGGCGCTGGCCTCGGGCAGCTGGCGGGCGGCGGCGAACATCATCGCGATGGCGTGTTCGGCGGTGGTGATCATGTTGCCGAACGGCGTGTTCATCACGATCACGCCCTTTTTCGATGCGGCGTCCTTGTCGATGTTGTCGGTGCCGATCCCGGCGCGGCCGATCACCTTCAGGTTGGTGGCGGCGTCGAGGATGGTCGGGGTTACCTTGGTGGCCGAGCGGATCGCCAGGCCGTCATACTGACCGATGATTTCGGCCAGCTTTTCCTTGTCCTTACCCACGTCGGGCAGGAAATCCACGTCGATGCCGCGATCACGGAAGATCTGAACGGCGGTTTCGGACAGTTTGTCGGATACGAGTACTTTGGGGCCCATCGGGGCTCTCCTTCAAAGATGGTATGTCAGGGAAGGGTGGCGGGAACGTGGCCCGCCACCTGAATCAGGCGTGATCAGGCTTGCGCTTCGATCTCGGTCTGGAAGGCCCATTCGAGCCAGGGCAGCATCGCCTCGATATTCGAGAGCTCAACCGTGCCGCCGCACCAGATGCGCAGACCCGCCGGAGCGTCGCGGTAGGCGCCGATATCCAGCGCCGCGCCTTCGGCTTCCATCCGCTTGGCCACAGCCTTGGCGAACGCCGCGCCGTCCTTGATCCGGTCGTCGGTGAACTTCAGGCAGACGGAGGTGTTCGACACGGTGGCCGGGTCATGGGCCAGGAAATCGATCCAGTCGTGCATTTCGACGAAATCGGCAATCGCCTTGGTGTTGGCGTTGGCGCGGGCGATCAGGCCCTGCAGCCCGCCGACCGAACGCGCCCAGTCCAGCGCGACGAGGTAATCTTCCACGGCCAGCATCGAGGGCGTGTTGATGGTTTCGCCACGGAAGATGCCTTCGATCAGCTTGCCGCCCTTGGTCAGGCGGAAGATTTTCGGCAGCGGCCATGCCGGGGTGTAGCTTTCCAGCCGTTCGACAGCGCGCGGGCTGAGGATCAGCATACCGTGGGCTGCTTCGCCGCCCAGAACCTTCTGCCAGGAGAAGGTGGTCACGTCGAGCTTGTCCCAGGGCAGGTCCATCGCAAAGGCGGCCGAGGTGGCGTCGCAGATGGTCAGGCCTTCGCGGTCATCGGCGATCCAGTCGCCGTTCGGCACGCGTACGCCCGAGGTGGTGCCGTTCCAGGTGAACACGACATCGTTGTTGCAATCGACCGAAGCCAGGTCGACGATTTCGCCGTATTCGGCGGTTTTCACCTCGGCGTCGATTTTCAGCTGTTTCACCACGTCGGTGACCCAGCCCGAGCCGAAGCTTTCCCATGCCAGCATTTCGACCTTGCGTTCGCCCAGAAGCGACCACAGCGCCATCTCGACCGCGCCGGTATCCGAGGCGGGAACGATGCCGATCTTGTAATCTGCGGGGATACCCAGGATTTCGCGCGTACCTTCGATGGCCGCTTTAAGCTTGTCCTTGCCCACGGCGGCGCGGTGCGACCGGCCCAGTGCGGCGTCGGCAAGCTTGTCCAGGGTGAATGTGGGGATCTTGGCGCAGGGGCCAGAGGAAAAACGCGGGTTGGCCGGCCGCGTTGCCGGTTGTTCAATAGCCATGAATGCTACCCTTCCAGATAAGCGCCTCTCGTTGGGGAGAGGTGTCCCGCTGCCGGAAATAGTCGCGTTGATCCGCTTTCACAATAGCTAAAATGCCGCTATAGCGCCGCTCGAGCGTCGATTTGCGACCCCAAACAGCTACGATCGGAAACTTTCACATGTATGTCGTGACCCTCCTGAGCAATCCCGATGAGCCGCATCTGCAGGCCTCCTTGCTTGATTCGCTGCGCAATGCCTGGGGTGGTGGTGACGTGGTCTGGCTGGCCCCGGACGAGGCGGCGGAATTCGAAATTCCGCAGGTGCCCGACAACCGCTGGGACGTCTGGGAGGATGTCCAGCGCATGGGGCTGGACATGGTGGTGCAGCCGGTCGCGGGGCGCCGCAAGACGATGCTGCTGGCCGATATGGACAGCACCATGATCCGGCAGGAATGCATCGACGAGCTGGCCGACGAGGCCGGCGTCGGCGAACGGGTGTCGGAAATTACCGCGCGCGCGATGAACGGCGAACTGGACTTCGAAGGTGCGCTGCTGGAACGGGTCGGGCTGCTGAAGGGGCTGCACGAAAGCGTCATCGACAAGGTGCTGAAAGAGCGCATCACCTTCATGCCCGGCGGGCGTGAACTGATCGCGACGATGAAGGCGGCGGGCGGTTACGCGGCGCTGGTGTCGGGCGGCTTCACCGCCTTCACTCGCAAGGTCGCCAAAGAACTGAATTTCGACGAAAATCACGCCAATATCCTGCTGGCCGAGGATGGTATCCTGACCGGCGACGTGGCCCGCCCGATCCTGGGGCGCGAAGCCAAGGTCGAGGCGCTGGAACGGATTTCCAAGCACCTGCAGATCGAGGAAAGCGATGTCATCGCGGTGGGCGACGGGGCCAACGACCTGGGCATGCTGGGCCGCGCCGGAACCGGCGTGGCGCTGCACGCAAAACCCACCGTGGCGGCACAATGCGATGTGCGGATCAATTTCGGCGACCTGACTTCGCTGCTTTACGTGCAGGGCTACGCCAAGGCCGAATTCGTCACCAAGTAATCGGTCAAACACGCCCGAAAGGCAGCGGCGAAAGCCCCCGGCCAGGACCTGACCGGGGGTGAAAATCAGGCGGCCAGTTGCGCCCGAGTCTTGCCGATCATCAGCGCCGCCCGGGCCGCTTCGCGGCCCTTTTCCACGAAATGCACGCGGTAGACCGCGTTGTGATGCTTGGTTTCCTGGTACTGGTGCGGGGTCAGCGACACCGACAGAACCGGCACGCCGCTATCCATCCCGGCGCGCATCAGCCCGTCGACCACGGCCTGGGCCACGAAATCGTGCCGGTAGATGCCGCCATCGACCACGAAGGCGGCCGCTGCGACGGCGGCATAGCGCCCCGATTCAGCCAGGTCGCGCGCCACCAGCGGCATTTCGAAGGCGCCGGGCACGTCGAACACGTCGACCTGGTCTGAGGAAATCAATTCGGTAAACCCGACAAGCGCCTGATCGACGATATCGGAATGCCAGTTCGCCTTGATGAAGGCATAGCGGGTGAGTGTCATGCGTTTTCCTTTCCTATCGACACATGTCACCCAAGGCGGCAGACGACAGGAAAGGGCCGGGCGACCGGTCCTCTGTCGTTCTCTTCCATCCGGACTGTGACCGTCGGCTCTGGATTCGCACCAGATCTGCTGACCCTTGGCGGCAACCGCCAAGGCGCTCGCGGGCTTGGGGTTTCCCCCTTACCGCCGGTGGGGAATTTCACCCCGCCCTGAGAACGGGGTGACAATGCCAAGCGTCGCGGCGTTTGGCAATCAGTTCCGGCGCAGTTTTTTCAGGATGCTGAGCGAAGCGTAGCCATCGGGTTCCATCCCGATCGACCGTTGGTATCCGCGCACCGCCTGGATCGTCAGCGGCCCGATCTTGCCGTCGATCTTTTGGGTGTCAAAGCCCTGCTTGGTCAGCCGCTTCTGCAGTTCCTTGCGTTCGGCGAAACTCAGCGCGCGGTCGCCGCGCGGCCATTTCGATCTGAGTTTCGGCCCACCCTTCAGCCGGTCGCTGAGATGCCCGACCCCGATCACGTAGGCGTCGGCGGTGTTGTAGCGTTCGATCACCGAGAAATTCTTGAAGATCAGGAAGGCGGCGCCCTGCGCCCCTGCCGGCAGCAGGACCGAGGCCGCACCGTAATCGCGCACCGGCCGGCCATTCATGTCCTTGACCCCCATCCGCGCCCATTCCGAGGGCATTTTCTGAATCTTGCGGTTGGCCAGCGCATAGTTGAATCCACGCGGCAGCTGTACCTCGATCCCCCAGGGCTGTCCCTTTTTCCAGCCATGCCGGGCCAGGTAGGCGGCAGTGGAGGCCAGCGCGTCGGCGGGATCGTCGGACCAGATGTCACGCCGCCCGTCGCCGGTGAAATCCACCGCGAAGGCCTGGTAGGATGACGGAATGAACTGGGTATGGCCCATCGCGCCCGCCCAGCTGCCGGTCATGTTGCGTGGTGACGTGTCGCCCGATTGCAGGATTTTCAGCGCGTCGATCAGCTGCGCTTCGAAGAACCGCCCGCGCCGCCCGTCATAGGCCAGTGTCGCCAAAGCCTCGATCACGTTGGTCGAGCCGCGATAGGTGCCATAGGCGCTTTCCAGCCCCCAGACGGCGGCGACGACTTCCTTGTCGACGCCGTACTTGGCCTCGATCGCGCGCAGGGTGCGGCCGTGCCGCTGCAGCGCCTTGCGGCCGTTTTTCACCCGCGTGTCCGAAGCGGCGCTGTCGAGGTATTCCCAGATCGTCTTGGTGAATTCCGACTGGTTGCGGTCCTTCTGGATCACGTCGGCATTGTACTTCACGCCCCGGAAGGCGCGGTCCAGGGTGCGGTCGCTGATCCCGGCTGCGTGAGCACGTTTGCGAAAGCCCCTGATCCAGCGTTCAAAGCCAAGGTTCTTGCTGGAAACCCGCGCCGCGTTTCCATCCAGCGTGACGGTCGCCTGCTGCAGGCTTTCGGGTCTCGGTTGCGGCCGCAAGGATTGACCCAGCGGATTCGCCAGCGCGCCCTGTCCCAGCAACGCCAAGCCCGCGATACCCATCATAAATTTGCGTGTATTCATTGCCCGTGCCCTGTTCTATTGCTGAACTTGACTGCGATGGTAACTTGCTATCGCGGCTTGAGGAAGATGCCGTGATCGGGGCCGCCGAATTTGGCGGAACTGTGCTGGCGCAGGGGGCTGGGGCGGAGATGAGATATCCTTTCGACAATAGCGCGGTCAAAGACGTGATCGACAGCTATCCCCCGGCTGCGCGCGACGGCGTTTTGCGGCTGCGCGAACTGATCCTCGAAACCGCCGCCGATCTGCCCGGGATCGGGCCGGTGGAAGAGACGTTGAAATGGGGGCAGCCGTCCTACCTGACGCCGGTCAGCAAATCGGGATCGACGCTGCGGCTGGGCATCCCGAAAACCGGTGGCTTCGCCCTGTATGCCCATTGCCAGACCACGATCATTTCCACCTTCGCCGCGACGTTCCCGGGACAGGACCGGATCGAGGGCAATCGCGCAATCCTGTTCGACCGTACCAGCCAGATCGATCCCGAGCGCCACGTGCTGCTGATCCGACACGGGCTGACCTATCACCTGTAGCGGGTCAGCGCCGGGTCCGTTTGACCTTGCGCTTGATCTTGTCCGCCTTGCGCTTGGCCTTGACCGCGCGGCGCTTGGCTGGCTTGCCCCGGCCGCGGGCCGGGCCGCGCGGGACCGTTTCGCCCTCCAGGCTGACGAGCTCCAGCGCGATGCCCCCGGTGACCGGGGTCGCCTCGGTCAGTTTCACCGTCACCCGCTGGCCCAGTGACAGGGTCAGCCCGGTATCAGCCCCCATCAGGGTTCCCGATTCGGCGTCGAAGTGGAAATATTCGCTGCCCAGGGTGCGGATCGGAATCAGCCCGTCGGCGCCGGTATCGTCCATCCGCACGAAGACGCCGAACTTGGCCACGCCGCTGATCCGGCCGGTGAATTCGTTGCCCACCCGTTCCGACAGGAAGGCGGCAAGATAGCGGTCGGTGGTGTCGCGTTCAGCCATCATCGAACGGCGTTCGGTTTCGCTGATATGGGTTGCGGTCTGTTCGAGGATCTCGGCATCGCCGGGGCTGAGCCCGTCCTTGCCCCATTTATGCGCCGTAATCAGTGCCCGGTGCACGATCAGGTCGGAATAGCGCCGGATCGGCGAGGTGAAATGCGCATAGGCCTGCAGCGCCAGCCCGAAATGGCCGAAATTGGCCGGGCTGTAATAGGCCTGCGTCATCGCCCGCAGCGTCGACATGTTGATCAGTTCGTCGTAGTCGGTGCCTTCAGCAGCGGCGAGAAGCTGATTGAGATGCCGGGTCTGCAACACCTGCCCCTTGGCCAGCACCAGTCCCGAGGCCTGGGCGGTTTCGCGCAGCGCTTCTAACTTTTCGGGGCTCGGTTCCTCGTGCACACGGAACAGCAGCGGCGAGCGGCGCGTGACCAGCGTTTCGGCGGCGGCGACATTGGCGAGGATCATGAATTCCTCGATCAGCTTGTGCGCATCCAGCCGGTCGCGGAAATTGACGCTCAGCACTTTGCCTTCGTCGCTCAGCACCACTTTGCGTTCGGGCAGGTCCAGGTCCAGCGGCTGGCGCCGGTTGCGCGCCTTGACCAGCAGCGCGTAGGCCTCGTAGAGCGGATCGATCACGTCTTCCATCAGGGGGGCGCATTGGTCGTTGGGCTTGCCGTCGCGGGCGTCCTGCACTTCCTGGTAATTCAGCGATGCGGCCGATCGCATCAGCCCGCGCACGAAGCGGTGGCCGATCTTGTCGCCCGCGGCGTTGATCTGCATCCGCACCGCGATGCAGGCGCGCGGCACGCCTTCATGCAGTGAGCACAGGTCGCCCGACAGCCGGTCGGGCAGCATCGGCACCACCCGGTCAGGGAAATAGCTGGAATTGCCGCGCTTGCGGGCCTCGCGGTCCAGCGCGCTGCCCGAGGTCACGTAATGGGCCACGTCAGCGATGGCGACCCAGATGACATAGCCGCCTTCGTTCTTCGGATCGTCGTCCTCATGCGCCCAGCAGGCATCGTCATGATCTCGCGCATCGACCGGGTCGATGGTGACCAGAGGCATGTCGCGCATGTCCTCGCGGCCCGACAGGCCCGCCGGTTTCATCTTGTCGGCCTCGGCGATCACCTCGTCTGGGAAATCATCGGGGATGCCGTGCTGGTGGATCGCGATCAGCGACACCGCCTTCGGGGCGGTGGGGTCGCCCAGCCGGGTCACGATGCGCGCGCGCGGCAGGCCCATCCGGCCCTTGGGGCCGCTTTGTTCGGCTTCGACCAACTCGCCATCCTTGGCGCCGCCGGTGGCACCCGCGGGCACCTGCCATTCCTTGCCGTCGCCCTTGTCTATCGGCAGGATGCGGCCGCCCTCGGCGGTTTTCTTGAACACGCCCAGAACCTTGTGCGGGTTGGTGCCGATGCGGCGGATCAGCCGGGCCTCGTAATGGTGTTTCTCGCCCTTAACCTCGGTCAGCCGGCCAAGGATGCGGTCGCCTTCACCCAAAGCCGGGTCCGAGGCACGCGGGATCACCAGGATGACGGGTTCCTTGCCCTCGCCCTGCCATTCCATCGGTCGGGCGTAAAGATCGCCATCGGCATCCGCGCCGGTGATCTGCAGCACGCTGACCGGGGGCAGCTTGTCGGGATCGCGGTAGGTCTTCTTGCGTTTCTGCAAATGTCCTTCCGCCTCAAGCTCCTTCAGGATGCGCTTGAGGTCGATCCGCGCAGCGCCCTTGATGCCAAAGGCCTTGGCGAAATCGCGTTTCGAGGTGAGGGTCGGGTTGTCCGAAATCCATTGTAGGATTTCGTCCTTGGTTGGCAGCTTGCTCATGGTTTTGGCGTAGCATGGCGCGGGCGTGGCGTCACGCGGGAAAACAACCGCCAGCCGGCTGGTTCGGGCTAGTGCCGATGCGGGTTGTGCCCTGTGGCCAGTGCAAGGTGGTGGCCCTGATGATGCATTCCGAAACTCATCACCCCGAAGAAACCGAGCGCCCTGATTTTCGCTTTATCCCCGGCGTCGCCCGTGAACTCCATTTCAGTACCGGTGTCGAGAGGGATCGCGGTCATCCGCCAGCCGGTCACGCCATCCATGGTCCCCGCATGGGCACTGATCATCCGGGTAATCGACCCGGCCACGGATGGGTTTGGCGAGGTCACGGTGAACCGCGCGCCGCCTTCGATCGCCTCAGCTTTCACATCGGCATGTAGGGTGACATTGTCCATATCGACAAGGTGGCCGCGTAACGCGTCGATATTCACCTGATCCCAATCTGTATCGGGATCGGCCATCAGCAGGTTCACGATTTCCTGGATCGCGGCAAAGGCGGATTGGCCGGGTTCACGAGGGCCGGAACCGTCAACCTGTCCCATCATGTGGCCGTTGTGTTCATGTTCGAAGACACGGCCCATCGGTGCCTCTGCTTGATGTTGGCCGTGCATCATGTGTTCGCCATGACCTGCGTGATCCATCGGCATCGATTGCTGTGCCGAAACCGGTGTTGCAAGCATCGCGAAGGACAGGAAAAGGAAGTGGGGTCGCATGATGGGCTCCATTTGATGATCGCCGGGACCTTGCCGCAGGAGTCTTGCAGGCGATATGATAATGATCATGTCTGATACGATTTCACGCTTATTTGAAACGGCACAGCCGGTTGTCGTCGCTGAAGGCGAAAGTCTGTTTCATGTCGGCGATCCGGTGCAGCGGGTCTATTGCGTTTCGGTGGGGTGCCTTGCCTTGCGGCGGATGGCCGAAACCGGTGCCGAAATGATCATGCAGACGGCCCGCCAAGGCGCCGTTCTGGCCGAGGCGTCGCTCTATTCAGACACCTATCATTGCGACGGGATCGCGTTGGAGGCCAGTTCCTGCAAGGCAATGCCCAAGCCCATTTTCCTCGACATTCTGAACAGGGATGAGGCGCTGAGGAACGCGTGGATCGCCCATCTTGCGCGTGGCATTCAATCGGCCCGGGCGCGGGCTGAAATCCGTGGGCTGAAGACGGTGGCACGACGGCTGGACATGTGGCTGACGCTGAACGGGGACCTGCCGGAAAAGGGCGGGCGCAGCGCGCTGGCCGCGGAACTGGGCGTCAGCCGCGAAGCGCTGTACCGGGAAATCGCGCGGCGGCGCGGTTAGGCGGCGAGGCAGCCCGTCAGGGCAGACGAGCGGCGTCCAGGTCGGCGGCACGGTCCACGTCGCGCAGCGTGTCGATCCGCGCGATGCGCATTCCGGGCAGGGTCGCGATGGTGTCGGCCAAGGCGTATTCGCTGGACCAGCGCACATCGCGGAACAAGGTGGCGGGTGGTGGCGCAACACGTTTCAGCCCGACCAGCCAGTAGCCGCCGTCCGGCGCTGGGCCGAACACCGCGTCGTGATCGCCAAGGGCGCGGAAGGCGCGGGCTATATGGGCCGATGTGATGCCGGGAATGTCGGCGCCGATGATGCAGACGGGGCCCGGCGGGCGCGAACGGAACACCCGCGCCATTCGGTCGCCCAGATCGCCCGCGCCCTGCGGCATCCGTTCCAGATGCGCGGGCCAGATGCGCGAGGACAGGCCTTCGTGATCAGGTGCGACGGCCAGCACCAGATCCCAACGCGGATCCTGCAGACGGCGCAGCAGGCGGGCGGTCTGATGGCGGAACCACCAGGCGGCTCCTATCATGCCGATATCGCGGCCCAGCCGGGTTTTCACCCGCCCCGGGCGCGGTTCCTTGATCATGACGACCAGTTGCGGCCTCACGCCGGGCGCTCCACGTCGCGATGGGGAATGCCGGCATCGTCATAGACCGGGCCGCAGACCGCGAAGCCCAGCTTTTCGTAAAATCCGATCGCGTGTTGCTGCGCGCCGAGCCGGATCGTTTCGATCCCCGGCATCGCTGACAGCCGGTCGATCCCCGCCCGCACCAGCGCCGCGCCGAGCCCTGTGCCGCGCTGCGATTTCACCACGCAGATGCGGCCGATCTTGCCGATGCTCCCGTCAGTCAGCAGCCGCGCCGTGCCCACCGGCACACCGCCGACCGTGGCCAGCAGGTGCTGCGCCCGACCGTCCAGATCGTCCCATTCATCTGGTTCGGCAATCCCCTGTTCCTCGATGAACACCTCGCGCCGCAATGCGTGGCAGGCGGACAGGTCTTGGCTTTCCGAGATGTCCCAGTTCATCCGAAGTATTCCTTCAAGATGCGGCTGTAGATCGCCTTGAGCTGGTGGATCTGTTCGACCGGCACCCGTTCATCGACCTGGTGCATGGTCTTGCCCACCAGTCCGAATTCGACCACCGGGCAGTGATCCTTGACGAAACGCGCATCCGAGGTGCCGCCCGAGGTCGACAAAACCGGGATCACACCGGTTTCGGCCTCGACCGACTTGGCGACCAGATCGGAAAGTGGCCCCGGCGGGGTCAGGAAGCTTTCTCCCGATACCTTGATTTCCATGTCCACCTCGACGCCGAATTCCTCGGTGATCCGGTTCGCTTCGCCCTGCAGCCATTCGCTCAGGCTGTCGCTGGAATGGGCGTCGTTGAAGCGGATGTTCACCGTCGCGGTCGCGCGCGCGGGGATCACGTTGGTGGCCGGGTTGCCGGTATCCATCGTCACCACCGCCAGCGTCGAGGGGTCGAAATGATCGGTGCCTTCGTCCAGCACGTGAGATGACAGCCGGTCCATCAGCCGCGCCATCGCGGGCAGCGGATTGTTGGCCCGGTGCGGATAGGCGGAATGGCCCTGAACGCCGGTGAAAGTGTACCAGACGGTCATCGATCCGCGGCGACCGATCTTCATCATCTCGCCCATTTCGCTGGGGCAGGTGGGTTCGCCGACAAGGCAAGCGGACATCGCTTCGCCCTGCTCCGTCATCCAGTCGAGCAACGCGGTGGTGCCGTCCAGCGCATCGCCTTCCTCGTCCCCGGTGATGGTCAGGATGACGGCGCCGTCGGGCGGCGTGTCGCGGACGAAATCAACCGCCGCCGCGGCAAAGGCCGCAACGCCCGATTTCATGTCGGTGGCGCCGCGGCCCCAGATCATGCCGTCCTTTTCCGTGGCGCTGAACGGGCCCACCGTCCAGGCCGCTTCGTCCCCCACCGGCACAACGTCGGTATGGCCGTTGAAGCCGAAACTTTTCTCATGTGCCTTGTCGCCCCAGCGGGCGAAAAGATTCGGGATGCCTTCGCGATCGACCCTCGTGCAGGTAAAGCCGGCGTCTTCCAGCAGCGCCTGCAACAGCTGCAGCGCGCCACCTTCTTCCGGCGTGACCGAGGGGCAGCGGATCAGGTCGGCGGTCAGTACCGCGGGATTTACGGGGGAAGGAAATTTCTGGGTCATGGCGGGCTCCCTGGCTTGGCGATATGGGGTAGCGCGAAATCTGGAAAACCGCAATCGGCCGGGGTGCGGCTGTTACCGGATTGCATCTGTCCCGCTCGGGCGGGGATTGGCGATTAACAAATACTTAACGTGGTATACTTTAGGGTATATACCGTCGGAAAATTGACCCGAGGCAGGGCGCATAAACCCGAAGGCCAAAAGGCCCGGAGAGCAGAATTTCGAGAAACGAACCGGCGTCGCTGGTTTGCTGCCGTGTATGTGCGCTGCCGCAAGAGGATTGGGGCGGAGCATGCCAACGGCGCAGGAACTTACGATCGACACCAGTGCGTCCGCTGTCGAGATGGCGGAGGAAATCTTCGGCGACGGCGTCACGGTCGTCAGCGCGACCTATTCCGGCGACAGCCAGTCGTCGGGCATCTATTCAGATGGCGATAGCGTGGCGGCCGATGTCACTCCTGGCGATACCGGGGTCATCCTGTCCACCGGTCATGCCACGGATTTTACCAATGGCAGCAGCAATCAATGGGGCGGTTGGAACGGTTTGAACGGCTGGGGCAGCAACGGCAACTCCGGCAACTGGGGAAATAACGGCAACGGCAATGGCGGCAACTGGGGCAATGCCGGCAACAGCACCGACACCAACCAGGCCGCCGACACCTCGACCAATACCAGCGGCGTCAACAACAACGCCGATTTCAACGCGGCCGCCGGGACCAATACCTATGACGCCTCCTTCCTGGACGTCGAATTCATCCCCGACGGCGACACGATGACGTTCCAGTTCGTTTTCTCGTCCGAGGAATATCCCGAATTTACCGAAAGCCTGTACCAGGATTTCATCGGTGTCTGGGTGAATGACGAATTCGTCCAACTGGGAATCGGAGATGGCGATATCGATCCCGCCAACATCAATGGCGGCAACAACCAAAGCCTGTTCATTTCCAACCTGAACGACGAATACAACACGGAAATGGACGGGTTCACCGCCACCATGACCCTGACCATGTCGGTCAACCCGGGCGAGGTGAATTCGATCCGGATCGGCATCGCGGACGTGTCGGATTCGTCCTACGATTCCAATCTTCTGATCGCGGGCGGCAGCATTCAGACCACGCTGATCGCCGCCGACGACGTGGTCGATATCGCCCCCGACGGCAGCAAGGCCGTCGATGTGACCGCGAATGACGATGGGCCCGCGGGCAGCAGCCTGACCCTGACCCATATCAATGGTCAGGCGGTCACGGCGGGATCGGTGGTGACCCTGTCGAGCGGACAGGAATTGCAGGTCAACGCCGACGGCACCATCACGGTGATCGCCGATGGCGACGAGGAAAGCGCAGTTTTTTCCTACACGGTGGAATCGGATACCGGCGTGTCCGACAGTGCCTTCGTCACCATCAACCAAGTGCCCTGTTTCGTCGCGGGTACCTGCATCCGGACACCGGATGGCGGCGTTCCGGTGGAGCGGTTGCGCCCGGGCGATTTGGTGATGACACGGGATAACGGTGCCCAGCCGGTCAGTTGGGTCGGGTCGCGCGAGGTTGCGGCGCGGGGCGATTACGCCCCGGTCCGGATCGTCCGCAACACCTTCGGCAATCACCGCGAAGTCTGGGTGTCGCCGCTGCATCGCGTGTTGGTGCGCGACAGCCTGAGCGAGCTTCTGTTCGGCGATCGCGAGGTTCTGGTCGCCGCCCGGGAACTGGTCAACGGCCATTCGGTGCAACAGGTCGAAAGCGAAAGCGTGACCTATGTCCACGTCATGTTCGACGAGCATCAGATCATCTGGTCCGAGGGGCTGGAAACCGAAAGTTTCCTGCCGGGGCCGCAGATGTGTAACAGCTTCGAACGCGACACCATGACCGAGATCTGCGAATTGTTCCCCGAGCTCGATCCCGAAAGCGGCGAAGGCTACGGTCCGGCGGCGCGGCGCACCCTGCGCGGCTACGAGGCCCGGCTGATCAGCCGGGGGCTCGAGGTGGCCTGAATGAGCTGGATCGCGCTGTCTGACCAGAACCGACAGATCTTCGACCTAAGCGGTATCGGTGTTGGGAACCGCGGCCGGGTTCGGCAGGACCTGACCCCGAACAGCCTGCTGGTCAGTGGCAGCATCCTGTTCGAAACCAAGCTGCCGGGCGACGGGCGGCCCCGAAAATTGATCGGTTATCACCGCGAACACCCATGGGTCAGCAGCCTGTCGGTGCAGGAATTGCCCTCGGGCGGGATCGTTCTGGTGCTGGCGCAGGGCAAGGACGTGTTCCACACCGTGCTGGAACATGGCGCGGTGTCACAGGCCGAAACCTTGCGGGTGACCTATTCCTGGGACGCCCCGGCACGTTGGGGGCGGTTGGCGGTGGAGCGGATCGCCTCGGGACAGGTTTTCGTGCAGGACCTTTCCGATCCCAAGCCGCTGCTGCTGTCGGACCTGCGGGTGATGACGCTGGACCCGCTGCAGCGGCAGGTGGATCGCGGCGTGTCCTTCTTTGCCATTTCCACCGAAATCGAACCGGTCGGGCCGATGCCGGGCCTGTCGGCGTCAGTTCCGGTGCTGACCGCTCAGGGGTATCGCGCCGCCAGCCAGATCCGGCGCGGCGATCTGATCCGGTCACCGGGGCTCGGCAACCACCCGGTGTTGGCGGTGATCAAGCGTACGGTGCCCGCACGCGGTTCGTTCAGCCCGGTGCGCCTGCGCGCGCCCTATTTTGGGCTGCAGCAGGATATCGTCGTGGGCGCCAAGCAACGGATGCGGATCGGCGGATCGGCGGTGGAATACCTGTTCGGCAAGCAGAACGTGCTGGTACCCGCCGGGCATCTGGTCAATGGCGTGTCGGCGATCCGCCATGACGCGGTGGAAACGGTGAGCTATTACCAGTTCCTGTTGCCGGGCAACGAACCGGTGCTTGCCGCCGGTGCGCCGCTGGAAACGCTGTTCATGGGGCGGCTGCGACGCAAGCGCGACGTGATCGGGGCCAGCCTTCTGGCCGGCTACGACCGGTCGCGCCTGCCCGAACATGCCGCGGCAGCCTTCCCGGTGCTGGATCATTTCGAGGCGAACACGCTGGCCGATCTGCGCGCGGCGTGAGGCGCGGTTCTCATTCGTCTTCGAAAAACGGCGTCATCTGCGCCACGATCACCGCGTTTTCGGCCAGCGCCCGGTCCATCAATTCGCGTTCCTCGGCGTTGATGTCGTGGCCCTGTTCCAGCCGTTCGTCCAGCGTGCCGTAGCCGGTCACGTCCAGCGGCGCCATGTCGGCCTGTTTCAGGATCGCGACGGTTTCGCGCACTGCCTCGGCTTCGTCCACGCCGCTGGAATAGACCATCAACGCCGCCCCGGTCGCCCCGTCGGGCAATCCGTCGCCGTCTTTTCGGCCCACCTGCACCAGCAGGGTGTAGACCTGCTGGCGGGACGGTTTCTTTTGCTTTTTCTCGCTCATGCCCCGCCAATACGCCGCGCCGGGGTTGCGATCAAGGCCGGTCGGGCAAATCGTGCGCCGGTGTTTCGTTTTGGCGGCTCAGCGTTCCGGCGGTGTCCATTCGGGCGGCTGGATCTCGCGGCGGCGCAGCCGCAGCGCCAGGCCCAGGGCAACGCCCACCCCGATCGCCACGGTCAGATCAGCCAGCACGGTCAGAACCAGGGTCAGCACCAGTAACAACTGATCGGAGCGCCGCATGCTGAAATAACCGCGCCATTTATGCGGCTCGCTCATGTTCCACGCCGTCAGCAACAGCAGCCCGGCCAGCGCCGGCATCGCCAGGTAACCGGCAAGCGGCGCGGCCAGCATCATCACCACGAGGATGGTCAGCGCATGGATCAGGCCGGCCACCGGGGTCTTGCCGCCCGCGTTCACATTGGTGGCGGTGCGGGCGATGGCGCCGGTCGCGGGCATGCCGGTGAACAGCGACGACCCGATATTGGCCCAGCCCTGCGCCAGCACTTCGGCATTGGGCCGGTGCCTGCCGCCGCTCATCCGGTCAGCGACGATGGCGGAAAGCAGCGACTCCACCCCGGCAAGGAAGGCGATGACGAAGGCCGAGGGCAGCAATTCGGCGATCCGCTCGGCGGAAAGATCGGGCAGGGCGGGAATGGGCAGCGTGTTGGGCAGTGCGCCGTAGCGGCTGAAGATCGTGTCGACCGGCAACTGGGACAGCGCCACGATGGCCGAGGTCGCCGCCACCGCCAGGATCAGCCCCGGGAAGCGCGGCGCCAACCGGCGCAGCGTCACGATCAGCGCCATCGTCGCCAGCCCGATCAGCAGCGCGGCAAAGCTCAGACCGTCGCGCGCCGCCCACAGAGTTTCCAGCTTGGCGATGAAATCGGCGGGTACCTTATGCAGCGGCATGCCCAGCAGGTCCTTGAGCTGGCTGGTGGCGATGATGACGGCGATGCCGATGGTGAAGCCGTCGATCACCGGTTCCGGTACATGGCGAATCAGGTTGCCCAGTCGCAGTAACCCGGCGATCAGCAGGATGATTCCGGCCATGAATGTGGCCAGCACCAACCCGTCATAGCCGTGTTCGGCGATCACGCCGAAGACCACCACGATGAAGGCACCGGTCGGGCCGCCGATCTGCACCCGGCTGCCGCCCAGGGCCGAAATCAGGAACCCCGCGACGATGGCGGTGATCAGCCCCTTTTCCGGCCCCGCGCCGGACGCGATGGCGATGGCGATGCTCAGCGGCAGGGCCACCATGGCAACGCTGATCCCGGCGAAGAGGTCGGACAGGAACAGGGAACGGTTATAGGTCTGCAGTGTGGTGAGCAGTTTGGGTTTCATCGGAATGTCGCGATCTGCCGCGGTGCACGGCGGTAAGGAATGAAACGCGGCCTTCGGACAGGTTGCGCCGGGCAAAGGGCCTCGGGTCGCATATCTAGAAATTTCTTCCGCGCTGCGAAATGTCAAGGGGAATGCTGCAAATGCAAAGGGCGGCCCCGCAGGCCGCCCTTTCCGAATTCCGTGATTTGGCTGCGATCAGTCGCGCAGCAATTCGTTGATGCCGGTTTTCGACCGGGTCTTTTCGTCGACCCGCTTCACGATCACCGCGCAGTAGAGGTTGATGCCGTTCTTCGACGGCATCGACCCGGCGACGACCACCGAATAGGGCGGCACTTCGCCATACATGACTTCGCCGGTTTCGCGGTCGACGATCTTGGTCGACTGGCCGATGAACACGCCCATGCCCAGGACCGATCCTTCGCGCACGATGCAGCCCTCGACGACTTCCGACCGGGCGCCGATGAAGCAGTCGTCCTCGATGATGGTCGGACCGGCCTGCATCGGTTCCAGAACGCCGCCGATGCCGACGCCGCCGCTGAGGTGCACGCCCTTGCCGATCTGGGCGCAGCTGCCCACCGTGGCCCAGGTGTCGACCATGGTGCCTTCATCCACGTAGGCGCCGAGGTTGACGAAGGACGGCATCAGGACGACGCCGGGTGCGATGAAGGCCGATTTGCGCACGACGCAGTTCGGCACCGCGCGGAAGCCCGCGGACTTCCACTGGTTCTCGCCCCAGCCCTTGAACTTGCTGTCGACCTTGTCCCACCAGCCGGAACCCTGCGGGCCGCCGTCCTGGATTTCCATGTCCTTCAGCCGGAAGCCCAGCAGGACCGCTTTCTTGGCCCACTGGTTCACGTGCCAGTCGCCGTTTTCCTGTTTTTCAGCGACGCGCAGCGATCCGCTGTCCAGCGCGTTCAGCGTATCTTCGATGGCCTCACGGGTTTCGCCGGTGGTGGCCGGGGTGATGGTGTCGCGTGCGTCCCACGCGGCTTCGATCGCTTGTTCCAGTTGGGCGTTCGACATGATCGCGGTCTCCTTCGGAAATGGGTTGCATCGTCTTTGAACGATTTGGCCGCGCGGCTCAAGGCGCAAACCGACGCGCCTTGAGCGTAGAGCGGCGCGATCAGGCCTCTGGCAGCGCGCCCAGGGCGGCAAACATGTCGCGGTCGTCGCCGGTGCCCGCATTGGGCGCGGTCAGCAGAACATCGCCGTAAAACACCGAATTCGCCCCGGCAAGGAAGCATAGCGCCTGTTCGGCCGCGGAAAAATCCGATCGTCCGGCGGACAGCCGGACACGGGTTTTCGGCATGGTGATCCGTGCTGTGGCGACCATGCGCAGCAGGTCGAAGGCCTGCACCTTGTCGCGCCCTTCCAGCGGCGTGCCGGGAATCGCGATCAGCGCGTTGATCGGCACGCTTTCGGGATGCGGATCGAAACCCGCCAGAACCTGCAGCATCGAGGCGCGGTCGCGCCAGCTTTCGCCCATGCCGATGATCCCGCCGCAGCACAGGTCGATCCCTGCATCGCGGCAATAAGACAGCGTTTCCAAGCGGTCCCGGTAGGTCCGGGTGCCGATGATTTCGCCGTAGAATTCCGGGCTGGTGTCGAGGTTGTGATTGTAGGCGGTCAGCCCCGCATCGGCCAGCGCCTGGGCCTGGTGCGGTTTCAGCATGCCCAGCGTGACGCAGGCCTCCATCCCCAATTTGCGCACGCCCCGGACCATGTCCAGCACGTTGTCGAATTCTTCGCCGTCGCGGACCTGGCGCCAGGCCGCGCCCATGCAGAACCGTTCGGCACCCGCCTGTTGCGCGCGCTTGGCCAGCGATACGACATGCCCGGGATTCATCAGTTTTTCGCGGTCCAGTTCGACCTCTTTGTGATGTGCCGATTGCGGGCAATAGGCGCAATCTTCGGGGCAGCCGCCGGTTTTGATGCTCAGCAGGCTGGCTTTCTGGATGTCCTCGGGGTCGTGATGGCGGCGATGGATTTCGCTGGCCCGCCCCACAAGTTCAAGCAAGGGGAGGCGCAAAAGCGCCTCCACCTCGTCCACGGTCCAGTCGGACCGTATGTCCTGGGTCAGGTCAAGCATCCGAACCGGTTCCGCGCAGCTTGGCCATCAGCACCTTGGGCGCGCCCATGATCAACATTGCGGCCAGCGCCACCTTGACCAGATCGCCCGCGATGAACGGGGTGAAGCCGTAGGTCAGCAGCTTGTCGGCCGGTACGAATTGCGCCAGCCATGCCAGCCCCAGAGCATAGATCGCCCCCAGGCCCAGCAGCATGGCGGGCAGGGTGGCCAGTTTCGGCAGCCGGTCGGCTGCGAAGCCCACGATTGCGGTCGCGGCCAGGAATCCGGCCAGGTAACCGCCGGTGCCGCCCAGCATGTAGGCAAGTCCGATGCCCTTTTCCGGCGTGCCGGCGAAAACCGGCAGGCCCGCGGCTCCAGCGGCGAGATAGGCCAGCATGGTCGCGGTACCCAGGCGCAGGCCGAACCCCGCCGCGAGGAACATCATCGCCGCCACCTGCAGCGTCATCGGCACCGGCCAGAACGGCACCTGGATCTTGGCGCTCGCGGTCAGCAGCGCGACACCGGCCAGAACGCGCAGCGCCTTCCCGGTCAGTGAAGCGCCAGAAGCGGCGGATTGGGTGTTTTGCGTGGAATTCATCTCTCATCCCTCTTTATAGATAATTTCACGTCCGTTATCCGGCGTATAATTGCATTCATAGATAATTTTTCAAGGCGGAATTTGAGAGGGGCGGAATTCCGTGCCCGATCAGGGGATTAGCGGCGTGAAATCCGGTCTGCGCGGCGCAGGTGGCGGCGCAACAGGTCGGCTGCACCTTCGACATCGCGGCGCCTCATCAGCATGAGAATTGCAGCGTGTTCCTTGTCTTCGCGCTGCTGCCATCCACTTTGCCAGCTCGCCAAAAGATGCCGCGCGCTGGCGATGTGTAGGTCGTCGATCGTGGCCATCAGCCGCGGCATGCCGCAAGGGGCGAGGATTGCACGGTGAAAGGCGCGGTTTCGGGCTTCCCACGTTGGCAGGTCCTCGGCCGCGTCGCAGGCTTTGCGCGCGGCGTCAGCCTTGGCGAAATCGGCGTTGGTCATCTGGAAACAGGCATGGTGCAGGGCCAGGTCTTCCAGTGCCACACGCATTTCGGTGATCTCGCGCAGCTCGGCCGGGTCCAGCGCGGTCACCCGCATGCCGCGCCGGGGTTCGCTGACCGCCAGGCCATGGGCCTGCAGCTTTAGCAGCGCTTCGCGCACCGGCACGTGGCTGGTGTCGAATTCACGCGCGATATGATCCTGCCGCAGCTTTTCCCCCGGGGGCAGTTCGCCCCGGATGATGCGTTGGGACAGGCGATCATAGATGCGGTCGGCGGTGATGGCGGTCGTGTTTGGCATGGATTATCTATAATTTTGGGAAAGATCATTCACAAGCGAATAATTGGCGCTGACAATCAGCATCCCTGACGCGGGATCTGGGCACGGCTTCGCTGGTTTCCCCGGCGGTTCCGCGCTAGGTGTTGCTCAAATGGTTCCAGTAAGGAGGATCGCACAATGAAAGACGATCGTCGCAGCGTATTCCGCGATGCCCCCAGCGATATCGAAACCTCGCGCGGGGTGCCGGATACACCGCAGACGCGGGCACCGTCCTACCGGCTGGCATTCAACGACGACGATTTTCTGTGCCGCGACGAACTTCGCCCGGTGCGGTTGCAGCTGGAATTGCTGAAGCCGCAGATGCTGCTGGACGAATACGGGGTGGAAAGTACCGTTGTCCTGTTCGGCGGCGCGCGCATCCCCAGCCCCGACAAGAAGGATACGGCGAAGACCGAAACCCTTGCCGAGCTCAGCAAGTACTACGAGGAGGCGCGTGAATTTTCCCGGCTGATGACGCTGAAGGGGCTGGGTAACGGCAAGCATGACTACGTTATCTGCACCGGCGGCGGCCCGGGCGTGATGGAGGCGGGCAACAAGGGCGCGGCAGAGGCGGGGGGGATATCCATCGGGTTGAACGTGGTCCTGCCGCATGAACAGGCGCCGAACGAATACGTCACGCCGGACCTGTGTTTCAATTTCCACTACTTCGCCATTCGCAAGATGCATTTCCTGATGCGCGCAAAGGCCGTTTGCATTTTCCCCGGCGGATTCGGCACGTTGGATGAACTGTTCGAAAGCCTGACGCTGATTCAGACCGGCCGGATGGAACGGGTGCCGTTCCTGTTGTTCGGCGAATCCTTCTGGCGCCGGATCGTAAACTGGGAAGCGCTGAAGGACGCCGGGACGATTTCGCCCGATGACCTGGACCTGTTCCGCTTCGTTGAAACGGCGCAGGAAGCAGTCGATGTCATCAACGATTGGCGATGGGCCGGAACCAAGCGCGATTTCATGCCCGGGCGCTGAGCGTCAGTGCAGCAATTCGGCCGGAACGTCACAGAGTTCTTCCCGCGATCCGAACCTGGAAACCACGTCGCAATGGTCGGTGTTCCGGATGGCATAGCCATAGCCGATCAACCGGTGTTTCCATTCACGGACCGAAAGGGATTTTTCCCGTTCGGATCGGATCAGGGCCAGCAATTCGGCATTCTGATCGGTTGGGCTATTCGCTTCGTCGATAAACATGACAATCTTCCTGCGTTGAAAAGTGCTGGAAGATTGATGCCGTCCGACTGCGGCTGAAAATGCGCCGGAAAAGGGCGATTGTGTGAAATTGGAAAACAATCGCCGCCCGGGTCGCCTTATTGTTGCGAAATTCCCGTTTCCGCAGCGATCTGGGCGCGGGATTTCCGGGCTCGTTCGGTCGCTGATTTCAGCTGGCCACAGGCCGCCATGATATCTTCGCCGCGCGGGGTGCGGATCGGGCTGGCATAGCCGGCCTTGTAGATGATGTCGGCGAATTTTTCGATCCGGTCCCAGTCGGACCGCTGATAGGGCGACCCGGGCCATTCGTTGAACGGGATCAGATTGATCTTGGCCGGGATGCCCTTGATCAGCTTGACTAGGCGGCGGGCGTCTTCGTCGCTGTCGTTCACATCCTTCAGCATCACGTATTCAAAGGTGATGCGTTCGCTGTTGGACAGTTTCGGATAGGCGCGCAGCGCGTCGAGCAGCGCTTCGATGTTCCAGCGCTTGTTGATCGGCACCAGTTTGTCGCGCACCTCGTCGGTGGTGGCGTGGAACGACACGGCCAGCAGGCAGCCGATTTCCTCGGCGCATTTGGCGATCTCGGGCACCACGCCCGAGGTCGACAGCGTGATGCGGCGGCGCGACAGCGAAATGCCTTCGCCATCCATCGCGATCTTCATCGCGTCGCGCACGTTGTCGAAATTGTACAGCGGTTCGCCCATGCCCATCAGCACGATGTTGGACAAAAGCCGCGGGCCCGCCTCGCCGGTGCCGACGCCCGGTTCGGGCCATTCGCCCAGATCGTCGCGCGCCATCATGATCTGGCCGACGATTTCACCGGCGGTCAGGTTGCGGACCAGCTTCTGGGTGCCGGTATGGCAGAAGGAACAGGTCAGGGTGCAGCCGACCTGGCTGGACACGCACAGCGTACCGCGATCGGTTTCGGGGATATAGACCACCTCGACTTCGTGACCGCCGGCGATGCGCACAAGGTACTTGCGGGTGCCATCGGCGCTGACCTGTTTCGACACCATTTCGGGGACTTCGATGACGAAATGTTCGGCCAGCTGGGCGCGGTAGGCCTTGGCCAGGTTGGTCATTTCGGCGAAATCGCGCACACCCCACTGATAAATCCACTGCCAGATCTGGTTCACCCGCATCTTGGCCTGTTTTTCCGGAGTGCCGATCGCCAGCAGCGCCTCGCGCAGCTTGTCGCGGGTCAGCCCGACAAGGTTGACCGGCCCCTCGGGCAGTTTCCGGGGGATCGTCATTACATCCTGGGTGATCGGGGCGTCAGCCGACATTTTGCGCGGTCCTTTTTGGGATGAATGCGCTTCATATAGGATTCGAACGGCAAAGCCAAAAGATAAGTGCGACATAAAAAAACGGCCCCGAAAGGCCGCCTTGTCCTGCCGCGCAGCTTTGCCTTACTTGCAGCGTTTCTCGGCCTCTTCAACCGCGGCGGTGAAACCCAGCAGCGAAAACGTGTCCTTCGTCTGGGTGCCGCGCGACGACCGGGCGGTCAGCACCGCCGATTTGCCGCGCTTCATCGCGGTGATGATCTTTGCGTCGTCCGACGGCGAGGCGGGCCACGCCCATTCGCCTTCGGTGAACAGGTCGTAACTGCTCTCATCGATGGTCAGGTTGACGCTGGATCCCTTGGCGAAGGGATAGCCGCCGGTAAAGGTGACCTGTCCGTTGGCGCCGGCGCCGGGGCGGTAGAACGCCATCAGCAGGATGTCGCTGCGGCGCACCGCGACCACGCGGCCATCCTTGGTGTTCACGGTTTCCTTCGGCGACGACACCGCCCAGCATTCGCGCGGGTCGTTTTCTTCGAAAACGCTCCAGTCCGTCTTGGCGGCAACCTGATTATCGCTCGTCTGCTGTGCCCACGCACCCGTGGCGACCAGCACCATCGCGGCCCCGGCAATGCCGCTTACAAAACGTGAAATCATCCGATCCAGCCTCCAGCTGTCTTTGCCTCAATTCCTGCTTGCCTTTTCGCGCGCCTTGGTGTGGCGTCTTGGGGCGAAAGGGCATTTCGCGCTCGACAATGATATATTAGCGCGAAAGCCGCCACCCGTGAAAGGGGAATTGGCGGAAAATCGCACAGATTTGGAAACGAGGAAAAGCATGGCAAACCCGGTCCCGATGGCGGAAATCTGGCGTGGCGATTTCTTGGAAAGCGTCCATCATGGGCACGCGGTGATTTGTGACGACAGCGGCCAGATCGTCGAAGCCTGGGGCGATCCGCAGGCGGTTGTGCTGCCGCGGTCCTCTTCGAAGATGATCCAGGCGCTGCCGCTGGTCGAAAGCGGGGCCGCGGATGCGTACCGGTTGTGGGATGAGCATCTGGCGCTGGCTTGCGCGTCGCACAATGGTGCCGCGATCCATACCGAACGGGTGCAGGGCTGGCTCGACCATATCGGACGGACCGAGGACGATTTCCGCTGTGGCGCGCAGGAACCGCGCGACATCGAGATGCGCAATGCGCTGATCTGTTCGGGGAAGGAACCCTGCCAGATTCACAACAATTGCTCGGGCAAGCATGCCGGGTTCCTGACCCTGAACAGGCACCTGGGCGCCGGGTCCGAATATGTAGAGATCAGCCATCCCGTGCAGCAAGCCTGCCTTGAGGCGTTCGAGGATGTCTGCGGCGAAGAAAGCCCGGGACATGTGGTCGACGGGTGTTCGGCACCCAATTTCGCCGTGTCGCTGCAGGGCATGGCCCGCGCGATGGCGTATTTCGCTGCTGCCGAAGAAAGGCCGGGTGTACGCGCCGAGGCGGCGGTGCGGTTGCGCCGGGCGATGGTGGCCTACCCCGAACTGGTGGCGGGGGAGGGCCGCGCCTGTACCGAGTTGATGCGTGCGGCGCAGGGGCGCGTGGCGCTGAAAACCGGGGCGGAGGCCTTTTTCATTGCCATCATCCCGGAACGCAAGCTGGGGGTGGCGCTCAAGATCACAGACGGATCGACGCGAGGTGCGGAATGCGCGATTGCCGCGATTCTGGTGAAGCTGGGCCTGTTGGACGCGAACCATCCGGCGACCCTGAAGCGGATGAATGCGCCGATCCGCAATTGGCGTGGGATCGAAACCGGGGTCATCCGGCGCGCCGCCGGTTTCTGCTGATCCGAACTGGCCGGCGCACGTGCGGGCGCGCCGCCAATGGTGTCAGGTCCGCGCCGCGCGGCCGGGGTGGTGCCTTTGCGCCTTCGGCGAATGTCCTTGGGTCATGAAAGGCCTAGAGCGCTTCGCGGAACGCGTTCAGCAATTCGGTGTAGACGGTGCGCTTGAACGGCACGATGTTTTCGACCAGGTGGTCTGGCGACAGCCAGCGCCAGCGGGAAAATTCCGGGTGGTCGGTTTCGATGTTCACGTCACTGTCGCGGCCCTGAAACCGGGCCAGGAACCATTTCTGTTCCTGGCCGCGATACTGGCCATGCCAGATGCGGGGCACCAGATCGTGCGGCAGGTCGTAGGGCAGCCAGCCTTCGGTTTCCGCTTCGATCCGCACCAGATCGGCGGGGAGGCCGGTTTCTTCCCACAGTTCGCGCAGCGCCGCCTGACGCGGGGTTTCACCCTCGTCGATGCCGCCCTGGGGCATCTGCCAGGCCGGGCCGGGCGTGTCGATGCGCTGCCCGACGAAGACCTGGCCGTCGGAGTTCACCAGCATCACGCCGACGCAGCGGCGATAAGGCAGTTTGGCGATGGTTTCGGGTGTCATCGGCGTTCTGGATCCCGGGATGATTGCGCCCCCGCACCGATGGCGCGGGGGCGGGGTTGCGATGGTGGAGCGAGGATCAGTCCTGATCGGAGATCTTCGACAGGCCCTTGAGCAGGTCGACCGCATAGGCGAGCTGATAATCTTCCTCGCGCAGCTTGGCGGCCTCTTCGGCCTTGGCGCGTTCGTCCTCGATCTGTTTGATCTCGTCCTCGCTCAGGCTGTCGTTGGACAGGCTGCCGCGCAGGTCCGCTTCGGAACGGGTGCGGCGGGTGGTGTCGTCCTCTTCGGTCTCGGCGGCGCGGCGGGGTTGCTCCACAACGATATCGGGCGACACGCCCAGGTTCTGGATCGACCGGCCCGACGGCGTGTAGTAGCGCGCCGTGGTCAGCCGCATCGCGCCGTCGCCGCGCAGCGGCATCACCGTCTGCACCGACCCCTTGCCGAAGCTCTTGGTGCCGACCACGATGGCACGGTGATGATCCTGAAGCGCGCCGGAAACGATTTCCGAGGCCGAGGCCGAACCGCCATTGATCAGCACGACGACGGGTTTGCCCATCGCCAGATCGCCCGGCGTGGCGTTGTAGCGGTCGCCTTCGGCCGGGTTGCGGCCGCGGGTCGAAACGATTTCGCCGCTTTCCAGGAAGGCATCGGAAACCTGGATCGCCTGGGTCAGCAATCCGCCCGGGTTGTTGCGCAGGTCGACAACGAAGCCGTTCACGTTATCCATGCCGCCCAGATCCTCGACCGCCTTTTTCAGCCCCTCTTCGAGGCCCGGATAGGTTTGGTCGTTGAAGGTGGTGATGCGCAGCACCACGGTGTTGCCTTCGGTGCGGGTGCGGACCGCCTGCAGCTTGATGGTGTCGCGGATGATCGAGACATCGAACGGTTCCGCTTCGCCTTCGCGCACCACGGTGATGATGATTTCGCTGCCGACCGGGCCGCGCATCAGGTCCACCGCATCGTCGAGCCCCAGCCCCAGCAGGCTTTCGCCATCGACATGGGTGATGAAATCGCCGGCTTCGATCCCGGCCTCGGCTGCCGGGGTGCCGTCGATCGGCGACACCACCTTGACGAAGCCCTCTTCCTGGGTGACCTCGATTCCAAGGCCGCCGAACTGGCCGCGGGTCTGGACCCGCATGTCTGCGGCATCGTCGGGCGACAGGTAGCTGGAATGCGGATCGAGCGAGGTCAACATGCCGTTGATCGCCGCCTCGATCAGCTTTTCCTCGTCCACCTCTTCGACATACTGGGCACGGATGCGTTCGAAGATATCGCCGAACAGGTCAAGCTGTTCGTAGACATTCGTCTGTTTCGCGGCTTCCTGCGCCAGCAGCGGCCCCGCCACCTGCGTGGTGGCAATGAACCCGGCCAGAGTGCCGCCAAGCGCGGCCATGACGAATTTCTTCATCGCTCAGTTATCCTTCCCGGTTTTGAACCACGTTTCCGGATCGACCGGTACGTTGTCTTCTCTGATCTCTATATAGAGCGTTTCTGTCGCCTCGGCACCAGCCCCCTTGTCCGCCTGGGACAGAATGGCGCCGATTTCGGCATCCTGCCCTCCCATCAGGCCGATCGGGCTCCCCGAGGGCAGCACCTGCCCGGTTTTTCCATAAACCACATCGAGACCGGCGAAAACGAACAACAGTCCGGCCCGGGGTTCAAGGATCATCACATTGCCGTAATCAAGCAGCGGCCCCTGGTAGCGGATCGTCGCGGCTGTCGGTGTGGTGACCAGAGCGCGTGGCCGGGTGGCCAGGATGAGGCCGGGCCGGGTGATGCCGGTGGCGTCGGCCTCGCCCGCGCGGCGCAGGATGACCCCCTGCGCCGGCAGTTGCAGCTGGCCCTTGCGGTGGGCGATATCGGGCAGGCTTCCGGGGGCTTCGTTTTCGGCGATTTCCGTCAGCCCGCTGGCAAAGCCCGTCAGCGTTTCGGTCGAGGCGATTAGGATCGCGGTTTTCACCGGATCTTCGGTGAAGCGGCGTGGCAGGTCAGTGCGGTCGGCCATCGCCTGGCTCAACTGGGTGCGGGCCTGCTGCACCCCGTCGAGCCCCTTTTCCAGCGTCGCCACCGCGTTCTGTTGCAGCCCCCTCAGCGTCGAAACCTCTTCCAGCTGTCTGCGCAAAAGGTTCGCCTTGTCGGTCAGGGCCGGGGTGACATCGGTCAACAGCATACCGGAACGCGCGGTATCGGCAGGGCCGTCCGGGTGCAGCATCAGGACCGGCGCCGGCGTGGCCGACATCGATTGCAGCGCGCCAAGCAGTTGGGCGATTTCGGCCTCACGGGCTTGCAGTTCGTTGGCCAGCTGCGCCTCGCGCAGCGACACCCGCCGCAGCCCTTCGCGCATCGCTTCAAGTCCGTCTTCGTAGGCGCGCAGCGTTTCGGACAGCGCCTTGACCCGGTCGCGGGCGCTGTCGGCCTTCGACAGCGCGGCCGCGGCCGAGTCGAGCCGTTCCGCCGCCGCTTCGGCCAGCGCAGCCGGGTCGGGTTCTGCCCAGGCGGGCAGAGCGCTGGCAAGGCAGAGGGCGGTGAGACAGGCGCGGATCATTCCAGCAGGCTTTTCCCGGTCATTTCGGGCGGCTGCGGCAGGCCCATCAGTTCCAGCAGGGTGGGGGCCAGATCGGACAGACGGCCCTCGCGCAGCTTGGCACCCTCCGGCCCGCCGACCAGGATCACCGGCACCGGGTTGATCGTGTGGGCGGTATGCGGCCCGCCGGTTTCGGGATCATACATCTGTTCGCAATTGCCGTGATCGGCGGTGACGATCATCGCGCCGCCCGCCTTTTCCAGCGCCGCGATCACCTGGCCCAGCCCTTGGTCCACCGCTTCGCAGGCCTTGATCGCGGCGTTCAGGTCGCCGGTATGGCCTACCATGTCGGGATTGGCGTAATTAGTCACGATCAGGTCATAGCCGTCCTCGATCGCCCCAACGAAATGTTCGGTCACCTCACCGGCGGACATTTCCGGCTGCAGGTCGTAGGTCGCCACCTTGGGCGAGGGCGCCATGTAGCGGTCTTCGCCCTGTTCGGGTTCTTCCTTGCCGCCGTTCAGGAAGAAAGTGACATGGGGGTATTTCTCCGTCTCGGCCAACCGGAACTGCCGTTTGCCCCGCTTGGCGACCCAGGCGCCCAGCGTGTTGACGATGTCGCGGGCCGGGAACACGGTGTCCATGTAGGCGTTATGGCCTTCGGAATATTCCACCATCCCCAGCAGCGCGGCCCAGCCGGGCCGGGTGCCGGTGTCAAATTCGCTGAACCCCGGTTCCCCGACGGCGCGCAGGATTTCCCGCGCCCGGTCTGCGCGGAAGTTCAGGCAGAAGACCCCGTCGCCATCCCTGGCGCCCGCGTAATCGCCGATCACGGTGGCGGTGATGAATTCGTCGCTTTCTTCGCGCTGATAGGCGGTGTCGACTGCAGCGTGGGCATTGGCCGAACGACCGCCCTCGGCCTTGATCATCGCGTTGTAGGCTTCCGACACGCGTTCCCAGCGGTTGTCGCGGTCCATGGCGAAATAGCGCCCGGTGACGGTGCCGATCCTGGCCCCTTCGGGCAATGCCGCTTCCAGTTCCCCGAAATAGGTAAAGGCCGATTTCGGCGCCACGTCGCGCCCGTCGGTGACCGCGTGCAGCACAACCGGAACGCCGGCGTCGGTGATCGCCCTGATTGCGGCGATGATGTGGTTGAGGTGCCCGTGCACCCCGCCATCCGATACCAGCCCCATCAGATGCGCGGTGCCGCCGGTCGCCTTCAGCTTGGCGATGAAACCCTGCAGCGCTTCGTTGGAAAAGAAACTGCCGTCTTCGATCGCCAGGTCGATCTGGCCCAGGTCCATCGCCACCACGCGGCCGGCGCCGATATTGGTGTGACCGACCTCGGAATTGCCCATCTGCCCGGTGGGCAGGCCGACATCGGGGCCGTGGGTGATCAGCTGGCTATGCGGGCATTCCGCCATGATCTTGTCGAAAACCGGTGTCTCGGCCAGCGCCGGAGCGTTGGCTGCCGTTTCGGCGCGAAGCCCCCAGCCATCGAGAATGCACAGAACAACGGGTTTGGGATGTGTCATGATCGGCCCTTCGTGAAGTTACACGCTATCTAAGGGCCCTGCCCGCAAGGGGCAAGCGTTCAGACCCGATGGTACGGGCTTCCGCCCAGGATCGAGGCCGCGCGGTAGAGCTGTTCGCTCAGCATCACCCGCGCCAGCATGTGCGGCCACACCATCTTGCCGAAGGACAGCGAAAAATCCGCCTTGGCGCGCAGCGCGGGGTCGATCCCGTCCGCGCCACCGATGACGAAGGCCAGATCGCCCCGCCCGGCATCGCGCCAGTTCGCCAGCTTGTTCGCGAAATCGGGCGAAGACATCAGCTTGCCGCGTTCGTCCATGGTGCAGATCACCGCGCCTTTGGGGATCGCGCGTTCCAGAAGGGCGGCTTCGGCAGCCATGCCGCCGCCCTTCTTGTCTTCGACTTCGTGGATGGTCAAAGGCCCCAGCCCCAACCCGCGACCGGTGCGGTCGAACCGGGTGAGGTAATCGTCGATCAGCGCGCGTTCCGGGCCGGCCCGCAACCGGCCCACCGCGCAGATATGAACCCGCATCAGGCCTGGGCGGGGGACGCCCCGGCGGGCTGCCACATCTTTTCGATCTGGTAGAACTCGCGCACCTCGGGCCGGAAGATGTGAACGATCACGTCGCCGGTATCGATCAGCACCCAGTCACCGGTATCCTTGCCCTCGATCCGGCTGGCGTGACCCATTTCCTGCTTCAGGCGGTCGACCAGTTTTTCCGCGATGGCGGCCACCTGGCGCGACGACCGGCCGGAACACACGACCATGTAATCGCCGATCGAAGACTTCCCGCGCAGGTCGATCTGCACGATGTCTTCGGCCTTGTCATCTTCGAGAGAGCTCAGGATACGCGCAAGCAGTTGCTCGCTTGTCACGCTTGCGGGGGCCTTGGTCACAGGATCCCCCAGTTCAGCGGCACGTGCCGCATCATGGTTAAGAGACAGGACATTGTCCTCCTTGCTTCACACGCCGCAAACAGTCCCGGCGCCGGACCTTTCCAGAATACCATTTCATATGGAAAATCTCAATGTCGGGTTCAAGGGCTAACCGGACCGGCAAAGCGTTGCCAGGCCTGAAAAACGGTGCGTCGGTGCCGGTCGCGCAGTTTTGTCCGGGGGGTGGCCTGTGGTTTGCGTGGCGGGACTTCGCCTTCGGAGGGTGCATGGTCTGTTGAGACCCGTTCGCTGCGCTCCTCAAACGGTAAGGCTCGTGCAGGAGGGACAGGCCCCCTTCGCGTGCAATTCGCGCATTCAGCGCTTCATTTCTTTTCAAAGACGACTATCGCCTCTCCGATGCGGATGCCAAACCGCGAAACATAGGCTCGGTTCAACAACCGGTCGTCGGCCAGTAGCCACATCCAATCATCGAAATCGACGCGCATCGTACCTTTGCGCACCGGCAGGTCGATACGATAGGTCCAGTTGAACGTGTCGCCGTTCTCCTGACCGGTGGCTTTGCCAATCACACCGGGCGCGGTGCCCTTCCAAGTGTCTTTACCGGTTTTTTCAAGGGTCCAGATGCGCTGCTCGGTTTCGCCATCATCATACGTGAAATCTTCGACCAGTTTCAGAATGCGGCCATCCCAAGTGCCGGCGATCTGGACATCGAACCGGCGTTGGACGTTGCCGAACACATCCTGGAACTGACCGTGGGCCACCGATTTGCCCTCAAAGAATTCCTCAAGGTTGAGTGTACGATCTGAAAGGGGTTTGTCCCCCAGATCCGGGGGGCCGGAACAGGCTGTCAGCGCGGTGATGACCAAGAAAGCAAAGGCTTTGTTCCTGTTCCTGTTCCTTTTCATCTCGTTTCACGGTTCGGATCATTGCCGGATCGGACCTGTTGGCGGTCCCGCGGCGCTATTCGGTCAGGCGCGCCGGCCTTGGTCGCCTGCGCAGCAGGTAGCCCAGTGCGAGCGCCAGGATGCCGATCGCGGACAGCCCGATCACGGCCCAGTTTCCCGCAGGCAGGTTTGCCGCGATCACCCCGGCAAGAGCCCACATGACGGCAAGCGGATAGGCCCATTCTGCCGGGCGAAAGGACTGCACGATCATCGCGGCGACCAACACGGCGGCGAGCATTGTCAATGCAGCGGACTGAGCGGTTAGCACGCCATATCCGCCAAGAACCACACCGGTGCCGACCCCTGTCGCCGCCGTCAGCCAACCGGCATACAGCGCCACCGGGCGGGCCTGCCAAACCGGCGTGTCGGACCCGGCGCGCAGCATTGCGGCGATCGCAAGGGCTGCCATTGCGAATATCACGACTGTTGCCAGAATGGGCGAAGTATTGGCCGCGGCAATCCAGAAGGTGCCGATGCCGAGGCTCACCAGCAGCGGGCCGCGCATGTTTTGCCACTGCGGATCATGTGGCGCATTCAAAAGACCCCAGAGCGCCCCGAGGATCAGCCAGATGTAGATCACGCCCCAGATGCCGAAGGCCCAGCCTGCCGGCTGAACCGGCCAGAAATCCAAGAATACGGGAAACTGCTCGGGCCTGTAGCCCGCGAAATCCCGGGTGAGGAGCGGAGAGAGGGCAAACGCGATTGAAGCCAGCGCAACCGCAGCCGCGAGAATGGGTGATTTCCGTTGCATCATGTCAGGCGTTCCTTGTCCTCAGCCGAGAGGTGTTCAGCGCTGCGTGTCCGGCGCCGGACGTATCGTTGCGACAAGCTCGGCCACCTTGACGCCGAATTTGCGCATCTCGGATTTGTTCATGATAACGCCGTTTTCCGTGAGGTAGAGCCAATCGGTGGCCGTCAGGGTGTGACCGCCCGTGTCCTCTGGCAATACGATCTTGTATTCCATCTTGATGGTCGAACCGGAGATGACGCCGCGCGCTTCGCCGACGATATCATCGGCCGTGGCGGTGAAGGTATTGCTATCTTCGAGTTTCAGAAACCATTTCCGGCTTTGTTGCTTGCCGTTGGAATAGGTGAATTCTTCGGACAGCGTGCCGGTGTCGTCATCCCATTCCCCGACCATTCGGGCGACAAAGCTGTTGGTCATCTTGCCATTCGGCCCATAGATCAGTCCTTCGGACAGGATCTCGCCCGAGAGATGCGTCTTGAGCGAAAAGGCCGGGCCGGTGTCGGCATAATCCGCAGGGCTTTGGGCGCGAAAGCTGAACAACATGTTCTTGGCGATCATGGCCAGAACGATGAGAAAGAGCAGGGCAGCGAGGAGTTTCATGAGTTTGTGTCCTCTGTGGGAAGCGCAAGGACGAGGGCCAATGCGCCGAGTTTCAATATGCAGGGAATGACGGCGTAGGATATGTTCAATGTTGTGAGCGCCTCGGCGCTGTTCGGTACGCCGGGGGTGAAGCCGCTGCGCTCCAGCACCGGGAGAACCGCAAAGGCGGCAAGCGCCAGACCGAGTTTTCCGGCAAATGACCAGATGCCGAAGGCCAGCGATGCCTTGAGGCCGGCCTTTGTTAGCGCAACGGAGAACATCGCGGGCAGAATCACCATGTCGGCCCCGAGTGCCGAACCCGAAGCCAGGCAAACCAGGGCGAATCCCGCCATGTTGCCTGGCGCGAGAAACGCCGCGCCGACGAAACCCAGAACGGCCAGCGGCATCGCGATCAACAGCGTGGTTTTCGGCCCCGCCCGCCGGCTCATCCGCGCCCAGAGCGGTACGCTCAAACCGGCGCTGAGGAAGAAGAGGATCAGCAGAGGACCGGCCTTGCCCGGCAGTTGCAGGCGGTCTTCGACGAAGAACAGGAACAGGGTTGATGTGATGGCAACGGGCAGGCTGTTGACCAGCGCCAGTGCCAAAAGCCGGAGCGCCCCCGCCTGACCGAGGCCCGCCAGCGACAGCCGTTCCCCCAATATGGGCGGGCGGCGCCAGATCGGCATGGAGATGACGGCCGCGGTTAAGGCAAGCGCTCCGAGGAAGAGACCGAAGGCGGGATAGCCTTGCGCCCCGGCCCCCAGAGCGACAAACACGGCCGGGGCGATGGCGGCGATCACAACGCCTGTCAACATGCCGCCCTCGCGAAAGGCGGCAAGCGTCATCAGCGCATCTGGCGTCAGCGTTCGGGCAAGGGTTGCGCTGCGCCCGTAGAGCAGGATCATGCCCAGGCTATAGGCCGAGAACAGCAGCACGAGGATCGCCACAAGTTGCGCCGTCACATAGGGGCCTGACCGCGGGGTGAAGAGCATGGGGAAACCGATAGCCAAGCCGATGGCGGCGCCAGATGCAAACAGGCTTTGAGCCCGTGGCCAGCGGTCAATCGCCCAGCCGATCAGCGGGTCCTGCACCAGGTCAATCAGCCGGATCACCAAGAGGATGGTTCCGATCGTGCCCAGCCCGATCCCGAGATTCACCGAGGCGAAACGCGGCAGATGGATATAGAGCGGTATGCCGGCCGCAGCCAGCATCAGCGCATAGAGGCTGACACGCGGGTAAAGCATCATTCGCCCTTAAGTTTCCGGGTGAAAGACTTCGAACGGGTGTTTTCCCCAAGAAAGATCGCCATGAACCGGGTTTTGATCTGCGGATGACTGAGCGTGCAGACGCGTTTTCCGTTGTGCCAGAATCCGATCTGGTTTTGGCCCTTGGACACGGCGAAAAAGCGATCGCCCTTGCGCACGTCATTGAAGCAACGTTCCAGTTGATCACGCACCGGCACCGCGTCCCCTGTGCGCTTGAACTCGCGCATCGTGCTTTCGACGAGGTCACGTTCGGACAGACTGCGCAGGTACTTCAGCTCGAGACCGAAATCCTTGTTCCAATCCAGCGGGGCGCCGGCTTCGGTGAACAGCCGCGCCTCATAAATCGGGAGCCCGACAAAACGAAAGGTCGCGGTGCCGCGCAATTCGGCATCGGGCAGCGCGGCTTCGACCGTGGAGTCCTGTGCAAAGACAGGCGCGAGGATTAGTGCGGATGACAGAACGATATTACGCATGCGCCAGCTCCACCTGGACGACATTCGTGTGCCCGACGGCAAAGGAAACGGCGCAAATTTCGAGATAGTATTGCCAGTTGCGAAAGAAATCCTCGCCATAGCTCATGTCTTTGATCCGGCGCTTTTGAGCGCTCAGGCGTTCGGCCCAGATCCGGCAGGTTTTGGCGTAATCCTGCCCGAAGGCGAAACTTTCGCGGACCTGAAGACCGGCCGCCTTGGCCTGATTTTCGAACACGCTGTCCGACAGCAGCATGCCGCCCGGAAAGACGTATTGGCGAATGTAGTCCGACGAGGTCTTGTAAACGTCGAAAAAGCTATCCTTGACGGTGATCGCCTGCAGCAGAACGCGCCCGCCCTCGGCCAGGTTTCGTTTGAGCACCGAAAAATAACTTGGCCAGTAGCGTGCTCCGACGGCTTCGATCATTTCGATCGAAACGATGTTGTCATATTGCCCGTGCACGTCGCGATAGTCGCGCAGCTGAATATCGGCGCGGCCATCAAGACGGCATTCGGCATAGCTGTGATGATTGCGCGAAATGGTTACGCCAGTCACATCGCGGCCTTCCCGTGCCGCGTGTTCGGCGAACCCGCCCCAGCCACAGCCGATTTCCAGCGTGCGTGCCCCTTCGCCCAAACGCGAAAGGGCCCGCGCGTTCTTACGGGATTGCGCGCGCGACAGGTCGTTGTCGGCGCCCTCGAACAGGCCCGAGGAATAGGTCATCCCATCATCCAGCCACAGCGCGTAGAATTCATTGCCGACATCATAGTGCGAACGGATGTTCTTGCGGGCTCCACGGCGCGAATTGGCCCGCATCACGGTGTCTACCAGACGGAACTTGGCCCGGTTGAACGGGCTGGCCTGATCGTAGGCGCCGAAATGGTCGCGATTGCGCATTGCCAACGTCATCAGCGTCTCGATCGAGGGCGTGTCCCACAGGCCTTGAACGTAAGTTTCGCCAAGCCCCACCTGGCCGTGCGCCGCCATCGCCGAGACCGCAGACCAATCGCGAATGACCATTTCGGCCTCGGGGCCCGAGGTGCCGAAGTTGTACCGTTCGCCTTGTGGCGTGCGCAGCGTCAGTCGCCCTTCACGCAGACGCTCGCAGGTCGACAGGAAATTCGATTTCAAGGCCTTGTTGGTCAAACGCATTTTCCATTCCTTCGAATTGGTTGCTTTCGGTGAGCATGCGGACAATGCGCATTGCGCTGGCAATGCCGTCTTCGTGGAAACCGTGACGGTTCCAGGCCCCGGCAAACCATGTCCGGTTTTGGCCCTGCATCTGGCGAATATCCCGCTGCGCCTTGAGCGCTGCCTTGTCGAAGACCGGGTGGGCGAATTCGACCGCATCATAGATCGCCTCTTGCCGGATTTCGCTGGACGGGTTCAGCGTGACGAAAAGCGGGTCGCTTTCGGGGATGCTCTGAAGCTTGTTCATCCAGTAGGTGACGCCGATGGCACCGTCCTGCGAACGATAGGCCCAGCTTGACCAGCAGGATCTGCGCTTGGGCATCTGGCTGGGATCGCAATGCAGCACGGCCTTGTTGGGCTGATAGCGGATGCTGCCAAGGGCCTCGGATTCTGCCGCCGTTGCATCAGCCCCCAAAATGGCCAGCGCCTGATCCGAGTGGCAGGCCAGGATCAGTTCGTCGAAGGTTTCGGACGGACCTTCGCCGGCTTTGATGCTGACCGCAAACGCGCCGCGCTGGGCATGATGAACCGGGGTGCCGGTGCGAATGGTGCAGCCGCGCGCGATCAGAGCCGTCTCCAGTCTGCGAACATATTCGATGCTGCCGCCCTTGACCGTCCACCATTGATGGCGGCCCGCACCGGCCAAAAGGGCGTGGTTGCGGAAGAACTGCACCAGTGATCTTGCCGGGAACTGGTCCACCTCGCCGACCGGCGTTGACCAGATCGCGCCGCACATGGGCATCAGGTAGTTGTTGCGGAACCAATCCCCCAACCTCAGTTCGTCGACCAGTTCGCCGATGGTCTTGTCGTCGTCCTTGGCCGCAGCCTCGGCGCTTTTGCCAAAACGCATGATGTCGGCGATCATCTTGTAAAATTGCGGCCGCAGAAGGTTGCCCTTCTGCGCGGTGATGGCGCCCAGATTGCTGAGGCCATATTCAAGCCGGCCGTTATTGATGCTGGCGCCGAAGCTCATTTCGCTTTTGATCACCGGCACGTCGAGGTCGCGGAAAAGACGGGTCAGGTAGGGATAGGTGACGTAGTTGAAGACGATGAAGCCGGTATCGACCGGCTGATCCCCGTTTTTGCCGGCCATCACGGTGCGTGCATGACCGCCCAGCTTTGGGGCGGCTTCAAACACGGTGACATCATGGTGAGGCGCCAGATAATAGGCGGCGGACAACCCAGAGATGCCGCCTCCGACGATGGCGATCTTCTTGCGTGGGCCCTGAGTTTGATCGAACATACTGTCCTCGTCTTGTATCCGTTATGAAGGGGATACGTGAGGTCCGGCGGTTCGGATCAAATTCGCGTGCAAAAAGAATCCATGCGGGAAGTGATCCAAAGGACACGCGTGCGCGTATCAGACCTATCATGCTGGAACACATTCAAGCTCGAACCCATCACGCCCGGCGTGGCACGCTGAAAAACGCTTTCAGCTATGGCGTAGATTACGTGCTGACCGACCTGGGCGCCACGAAGCCCTGGCTGATCTCGCGCAACCGTTTCAATATTTGGTCGCTTTGGGATCGCCGGCATGGCGGGCCGCGGGGGGATGGCCGCGGCGCGGCGTGGTTCAAGGAGGTTCTGAGAGAGCATGGTTTCCAGACGGACGGCGCGCGGCTTCTGTTGCTTACCCAGCCTAGTTTCCTGTGGTTTCACTTTAACCCGGTCAGTTTCTGGATCGCGCTGGTCGATGGGGCGCCGCGCGCCTTTGTGGCCGAGGTGAACAATACCTTTGGTCACCGCCACTGCTATTTCTGCGCGCATGACGATTTTCGCCCGATCCGGAGAAGCGATGTTCTGATCGCCGAAAAATTGATGCACGTGTCGCCGTTTCAAACGGTTGCCGGTCAATACCGGTTCAACTTCGCCATGGATGAGACCGGGATCGATATCCGCATTGCGTTCGAGAATGGCGATCAAGGCGTGCTGGCTACTCTGCGCGGCAACCGCCGCCCGGCAACCAGTCGTTCATTGTTGTGGGCCGCGCTGCGACGCCCGATGGGCGCGCTGCGGATTCTTGCCCTGATCCATTGGCAGGCCGCCATCCTTTACCTCAAACGGGCGCCGTTTTTGAAGAAACAACCCGAACCCGAGAGTTTGATGTCGGACAGCCAGACCTTTGGCAGTGCAGGAAAATGACGGATTTTTCCGGCAAAACATTTTGGTTGATCGGTGCCAGTGAAGGGTTGGGGCGCGCTTTGGCCCAGAAGCTGAGTTCCGAAGGGGCGCGGCTGATCCTTTCGGCCCGCAATGCCGAACGGCTCGAGAGCCTCAGCGCTGAATTGAAGCATGCGCGCGCTCTGCCGCTGGATGTAACCGATAACGACGCCGTGCGCCGGGCAGCAGCCGAGGCCGGCGACCTGCACGGCATTATATACAACGTCGGATCCTATGAACCGATGCGCGCCACCGAGTGGGATCGGGATACGGCCCTGGCGATGTGCGATGTCAATTTCACCGGTGCGATGCGCGTGCTTGGTGAAATCGTGCCAGGTTTCGTAGAAAAAGGACAAGGCGACATCACGTTGATTGGGTCGCTGGCTGGGTATCGCGGGCTGCCTGCCGCCATCGGTTATGGGGCGAGCAAGGCCGCGCTGATCAGCCTGGCCGAAACCATGCGTTTTGATCTCAAGGGCAGCGGCGTGAAGGTACGGCTGGTCAATCCCGGCTTTATCAAGACCCGCCTGACTTCGAAAAACAGTTTTCGCATGCCGATGCTGATGACACCCGAGGACGCCGCGGAAAAGGTGCTGAAAGCCATGCGCAAACGTCGCTTTCGCACCGATTTTCCGGCTCCATTTTCATGGTTCATCCGTAGCTTGGAATACCTGCCTGACTTCATCGCCTATCGCGGAAAATGACCTGCCAGCGGGATAACCGGAGGCGGTCGATCCCGTCCAATCGACGGCCCACACAGTAGCCGGACCATCATGAACCCATCCACGTGGATCGGGGCCTGATCGCCAGTTCCCTTCGAAGCCTTCATGTTTCAGCAGTAACTTGTGCGCGCTCGGTGGCCGAGTTGCAGGTTGCACGAAAAACGAAGGCCGATGCGTTCAGAAAATGAACGCACCGGCCAAACGTATTATGTGTCAGATGGTTCTGACAGGCACCTGTTGTTAGGAGCAAGCAGGGCGTTTGCCAGGCAGCAGTACCTTGTCGACCACGTGGATCACGCCATTGTCGGCCTTGATGTCTGCGATGATCACATTCGCCATCTGGCCGGTGCCGTCGGCAATTTTCACACCGTCCGCCCCTGCCGTGATGCACAGGCGTTCGCTTGCCAAGATCGGTTTGAAGTAGTTCGATCCGGCGGGGATCATGTCTGACGGCAGGTTCCGGTCATCGACGTGATATAGCAGCACGTTGGTCAGCTGGTCCTTGTTTTCGGGCTGGAGCAGCGTTGCCACGGTACCCTCGGGCAGTGCCGCGAAGGCATCGTTCGTCGGGGCGTAGACGGTGAACGGGCCCGGCCCGGACAGGGTTTCAGCGAGGTCTGCGGCCTTAACGGCGGCGACGAGTGTCGAGAAGCGTTTGTCCCCTGCTGCGATTTCAACGATGTTGTTGGCCTGGGCGGCGGCGGTGGTAAGGCTCAGCGCGACGGCGGCAACAGCGGTTTTGAAAGCGGTTTTCATTCGAAGGTCTCCTTGTCGATGGGCATGTTCCGCCCGGTCTCAATTGATGATCGTACAAGGGATACGCTGCCGCGCTCCGGGTGGATCACAAGCTCACGGTTTCGTGGTCTAACTTATTGAATTAAAAAAAGAACCACCGAAAATCGGTGGTTCAAAATCCTGCCTGAAATGGGTGCGCCTCAGATCCGGAAGAGCGGCTGCAACAGCCGAGGCACCAGCGCGCGAAAGCGCAGGCGCGCGTCGGTCACCGCCAAGCAGATACAGGCCTCTCCCTCGTCGGCAACCGGCGTGTGCTCCAGTTCTTCGTCGGCAATTTCCAGATCGCCAACGCCGAAGCGCCCGGTTTCGTCGCTGAAGCTGCCCTGCAGGACCAGCGTCAATTCCAACCCGTTATGGCTGTGATTGGGCACCGCCTGCCCCGGCGGTATATAAAGCAGTCGCACCGAACCATTGGCATCCGCCGACATGATGTCCTGTCGCACGCCCATGCCCAGTTTCTTCCAGCGCGGTGCGCGGCCTTTCAGGGCCTCCATCACCGGGCCGGGGTAGATCCCGTTCCGTTCATAAACCGGTTCCGGCGTGAACGGAGCATCGAGCTGGGCAAGGATATTGTCCTTAAGCGTCGACGATACGGCGACGGCACCCGTTTCTTCCAGAACGGCGCCGCCGACGGCCTGATGGGCTTCCAGTGCCGCACGGCACTGCGCACAAAGCGACACATGGCTGGCCACGGCAACGGCAAAGGCATACGGAAGGTTACCCGCCGCATAGGCCGCCAACATGGCGTCGGGGGTATGGTGGGTTATGGCACTCATGACTTGAGGTCCTTTAACTCATGTCTCAGGCGTTCCAGGCCAAGCCTGATACGCGACTTTATGGTTCCCAGCGGAAGGCCGGTCTGGGCGCTGATCTCCTGATGGGTCAGTTCGCCCAGATAGGCCTTCTCGATGATTTCTCGCTGCTCGGGCTTGAGCGTGGCGAGGGCTTGTTTCAATTGTCCCGCTTCCTGTTCGAGGCCCAGGATCTGGCTGGCATCGATGTCCGTGCCCGCCTCTTCCTTCAGCTCTTCCGGCATCGGGCGGTTTTCTTTGCGTGCGATGTCGATCTGGCGGTTGCGGGCAATCTGATAAATCCACGCAGAAACCTGTGCGCGGTGCGGATCAAACGTCGCCGCCTTGCGCCATATCGTCAGCATCACGTCCTGAACTATTTCTTCCGCTTGATGGGCTGATGCGCCCGAACGCATGATGAAACCTTTGAGACGCGGTGCGAAATGATCAAAGAGCGCGGCAAATGCAGTGCGGTCCCGGTTGTCCCGGACGGCGATCATCCAGACGGTCTGCTGCGAAATGTCGGCTCTGCTTTGCAACACGAGTTTGCTTTCGTCACGGTGCACCGGTGGAACACGCGATTTTCGGTGCAGGCTGTCTAAGGTCTGTGTCAACATAACCCCAATACGAGGCGCCGTGAAACACGGATCATTTATTCGGTGAAAAATCTTGTTGGAAAATCAGGTGGGCGGTGGGCCGCACCGGGCACTTCCTTCCGGTCGTCAGCCGCGCGGCTGCCGTCAGGTCATGGGTGTGTGTCCCGTTTCTGTTTGAGTGTATCCCGGGATTCCAGCGTGCGGGGCCCAACGGTTTCGGCATGAAGGCGCGGCGAAACCAGCGTGCCCGGAAACGGGCGCCTCTTATGATCACTCCGCCTTTGTCTGCAACTGCGACCCGGGAAGCAGCGACACCTCGCGCTGCGGGAAGGGGATCGTGATGCCGTTTTCCTGGAACGCATCCCACAGGGCCAGGAAGACATTGCCGCGGATATTGGTCAGCCCGCCGGTCGGGTCCTCGATCCAGAACCGCAGGACGTAGTCGACTGAACTGTCGCCGAAGCCGACGATGTGACAGACCGGCGGTTTGATCGTCAGCACCCGGTTGACGCTTTTCGCGGCCGCCACCGCTATGTCGCGCACCTTGTGGGGGTCGTCGTGATAGGCGGTGCCGAAATGGATATCGAGCCGCACGTAATCGTTGGAATGCGACCAGTTCACCACCTGTCCGGTGATCAGGTCCTCGTTCGGGATCAGGAATTCCTTGCCGTCGCGGGTGACCACGCTGACATAGCGCGCGCCGAGCGCCTCGATCCAGCCGAAGGTGGTCCCGAGCGAAATCACGTCGCCGGGTTTGATCGACTTGTCCATCAGGATGATGATGCCGGACACCAGGTTGGACACGACCTTCTGCAGGCCAAAACCCAAGCCCACGCCGATGGCGCCGGACAGGAAGGCCAGCCCGGTCAGGTCGACGCCCACCGCCTGCAGCCCGATGAACACCGCCGCGCCATACAACAGCACCTGCAGGAACTTCATCAGCAACACCTGCATCGAGGGGCTGATTTCCTTGTTGCCGCGGATGCTGTCGGCGCTTGCGCGGGACAGGAAACGGGCCAGTGCGAACAGCACTGCCAAGGATGCCACCGCCTGCAGCAGCAGCCACATTGACAAATGCGTGCCGCCCAGGTCAATCGCGGCGCTGTCGAGAAGCAGTCGCGTATCCTCGGTCAGGCCGAGGATCGACAGCGTCACCCAGATCCAGCCGCAATAGCGCACCACCTGGCGCAGGAATTTGTTGCCGATCAGCCGGGTCAGCACCGCGATGACCAGCCAGGCGAAGGCCAGTTGCGCCAGGATGCCCAGCATGTAGGACCGGCTGGGCCAGGTGGTTTCGCGCATGATCCAGACCGTTGGCCAGATCAGCGTGACGAACAGGATCAGCCGTAGCCGCCGGTGCAGCACCACAAGGATACGCAGCCGCCAGTTCGGCCAATGCCCCTTGCTGCGCATCCAGTCGTGCAGCCGCGGCCCGATCAGGTGCATCAGCAGATGGGCGGTCAGGAACAGGCCAAGCGCGATCAGGATCTGATAGGCGTTCCATGGTCGCATCAGGCCGGAAATGAAGCGCTCGGCATCCGACCACAGCCCGAGCGCCAGTTCCTCGGTGCTTTGCGGCAGTGCGGTTTCGGCTTCGGTTTCCTCCATGGTGCCAGCGTTGCACGGGGACCCCGATCGGGCAAGACACTTGTAAGACTCGCGCGGAGAGGCTATTTGCCGGTCCATGACACGGATTTTCGACATGGATGATCGCGCGCGCCTGCCCTGGCGGTTCTTCGGCGCCATGCACACTGTTCTGGCCCGCCTATAAGGCGCGCCCACCCCTGTCACGCCTATATTCACCGAAGACAATCCACGGGAGAGGACCATGACCGCCCCGAAGACACTCTATGATAAAATCTGGGATGCGCACGTCGCTGACGAAGCCGAAGACGGCACCTGCCTGCTTTATATCGACCGCCACCTGGTGCACGAAGTGACCAGCCCGCAGGCGTTCGAAGGCCTGCGCCTGGCCGGCCGCGAAGTGCATGCGCCCGACAAAACCATCGCCGTTCCGGATCACAACGTGCCGACCACGGCAGGCCGCGAAGATCCCGAGCAGATGACCGAGGACAGCCGCATCCAGGTGTCCGCTCTGGACAAGAACGCCAAGGATTTCGGCATCAACTATTACCCGATGAGCGATGTTCGTCAGGGCATCGTGCATATCGTCGGCCCGGAACAGGGCTGGACCCTGCCGGGCATGACCGTGGTCTGCGGCGACAGCCACACCGCGACCCACGGCGCCTTCGGGTCGCTGGCGCACGGTATCGGCACCTCGGAAGTGGAACACGTGCTGGCGACCCAGACGCTGATCCAGAAGAAATCCAAGAACATGAAGGTGGAAATCACCGGCAAGCTGCATCCCGGTGTCACCGCCAAGGACATCACGCTGTCGGTGATCGGCAAGACCGGCACCGCCGGCGGTACCGGCCACGTCATCGAATATTGCGGTGAAGCGATCCGCGACCTGTCGATGGAAGGTCGCATGACCGTCTGCAACATGGCGATCGAGGGCGGTGCGCGCGCCGGTCTGATCGCACCGGACGAAACCACCTTCGAATATATCAAGGGCCGCCCGCATGCGCCGAAAGGCGCAGCGTGGGAACAGGCGCTGGCCTATTGGAAGACACTTTTCTCCGACGAGGGCGCGCATTACGACAAGGTCGTGACCATCAAGGGCGAAGACATCGAACCGGTCGTCACCTGGGGCACCTCGCCCGAAGACGTGCTGCCGATTTCCGGTGTTGTTCCCTCTCCCGAGGATTTCGAGGGGGGCAAGGTTGAGGCGGCTAAGCGTGCCATCGAATACATGGGGCTGACCCCGGGCCAGAAGCTGACCGATATCGAGATCGACACGGTTTTCATCGGATCCTGCACGAATGGCCGGATCGAGGATCTGCGCGCCGTGGCCGACGTGGTCAAGGGCAAGAAGATCAAGGACGGCATCCGCGCGATGATCGTGCCGGGATCGGGTCTTGTCCGCGCCCAGGCGGAAGAAGAGGGCCTGGCCGATATCTTCCTCGAAGCCGGGTTCGAATGGCGCCTTGCGGGCTGTTCTATGTGTCTGGCGATGAATCCCGACCAGCTGGCGCCGGAAGAACGCTGCGCCTCGACCTCGAATCGCAACTTCGAGGGCCGTCAGGGTTATAAGGGCCGCACCCATCTGGTGAGCCCCGCCATGGCCGCCGCTGCCGCGCTGACCGGCAAGCTGACCGATGTACGCGAGCTGATGTAAGGAGCCAGCGATATGGAAAAGTTTGAAAAACTCACCGGTATCGCGGCGCCCATGCCGCTGGTGAATATCGACACCGACATGATCATCCCCAAGATTTTCCTGAAGACCATCAAGCGGTCCGGGCTTGGGGTGAACCTGTTCGACGAAATGCGCTATGACCGCGACGGCAACGAAATTCCCGATTTCGTGCTGAACAAGCCGCAGTATCGCGACGCCGAGATCCTCGTGGCGGGCGACAATTTCGGCTGCGGATCGTCGCGCGAACACGCGCCTTGGGCGATCAAGGATTTCGGCATCAAGTGCGTGATCTCGACCAGCTTTGCCGACATCTTCTTCAACAACTGCTTCAAGAACGGCATCCTGCCGATCGTGCTGCCGCGGGAACAGGTCGACCTGCTGATGAAGGATGCGGAAAAAGGGGCGAACGCCCGGATGACCGTCGATCTGGAAGCGCAGGAAATCACCACCTCGGATGGTGAGGTGATCAAGTTCGAGGTGGATGCGTTTAAAAAGCATTGCCTGCTGAACGGTTTGGATGACATCGGCCTGACGATGGAAAAGGCCGACGCGATCAAGTCCTACGAAGACAAGATGGCGCAGGAACGGCCTTGGGTCTGACCCGCTTCGAAAGCCGCCCTCCGGGGCGGCTTTTTTCTTTCCGGGGGTGGATGTGATCCCCGTTTTTTTTTACCCTTCGATCGGGGCCGCCGGGGGATTTTCCCGCCTATGGGGCCGAACCGATCCACCCCCTAGATATTCCCAAAAAGTCCAATTGTGGCAGCCGAAATGATGCAAGCCGGCACCACTTCACCCGGTAAGACGGTGCGTTTTCAGCCATTTGGTCCATCCGTTCTTGAGCCGAAGCCCGAAACAAGGCAGGATTGGGGCAAGAATGAGGCAGTCCGCCAACGTAGCGGGATCAAGTTGGAACCAGGATGCGGCAAAGAACTGCATCCGGCCAGGTTGAAGGGATCGAGAAGTGATCGAACATGTGGCACGCGCGGCAAGCCGCGCAATCCTTGTAGCGTTTCTTATCGCTATGCCGTCCATGCTGTTACCCGGAACAGCAGGTGACGCCTCGGCGCTGATCGTGCTGGTGGCGATCCTCGCGGGTGCGATGATCTTCTTCGAATATATCGCCGAATATCCTTCCGTGATCGAATTCCGCTATGCCGCGCCGTTCAACCGGCTGCGCTTCACCACCGTTCTGATCGTGGTTTTCATTCTGGCGATGATCCTGCGCGCCGGGGCCTATCCGTCGCAGATATCGCTGGTGCTGATCGCCTTTGCGCGGATCCTCGGGAACCTGTTGGATTTCCCGTTTTCGCCGATCCGGCTGGCCTTGCTGACGCTGGCGCCCGATACGCCGGCGAACGTGGTCGATACCCTGCGCATGGTGGCGGCGATGGCCTATGCGATTTCCGGGATGGCGGTGCTGTTCTTTTTCATCGCCGTCCATCTTGGCAACTGGCCGCGCGGGAACGGCGCCTTCAACGTCTGGGTCAACCTGCCGATGTTCGATCCCACCCAGGGAGACGTGCTGACCCGGTTGACGCGGGATGCCCGGCTTAACGTTATGTTAGGCTTCATCTTGCCATTCTTGATCCCCGCGGTGGTCAAGGGAATCTGGGGTTGGATGGAGCCGAAAATCCTGGCGGAACCGCATGCTTTGATCTGGTCGGTGACGATATGGGCCTGTTTGCCAAGCCTGATGATGCTGCGCGGGATCGCGTTGGGGCGCGTGGCCGACATGATCGGCGAAAAGCGGCGCCGCGCCTATGCCGAATCCAAGGCGCGTGTCGCCTGATCCTTTGCCTTTTGCCGGTGCTGCCTGGGGCGGCCGCAATGGCCGACACGATCCGCATCGCCAGTTTCAATACCGAGCTGAGCCGGCAAGGACCCGGCCTGTTGCTGCGCGATATCGCCAGGGGTGATCCGCAGGTTCGGGCGGTGGCCGCCGTTCTGGCCCGGGCCGGGGCCGACATCGTGGCGTTGCAGGGGATCGATTACGATCACGGCGCTGTTGCCCTGTCAGAATTGCGCGACCGGATTGCCGAGGCAGGAACCGATTATCCGCATCTTTTCGCCTTGCGCCCCAACAGTGGCTGGCAGACCGGGATCGATCTGGATGGCGATGGGCGGATTGGCGGGCCGCGCGATGCGCAGGGCTATGGGCTGTTTGCCGGGCAGGGGGGGATGGCGATTCTGTCGCGCTTTCCAATCGACCGGGACGGGGTGCAGGACCTGTCCGGGCTGTTGTGGGCCGATCTGGACCGCGCCGAGGGACCACGGGCCTCTGGCGTGCTGGAGGCAGAGGCAGCAACTGTGCAGCGGCTCAGCTCGGTCGGGCATTGGGTTGTGCCCGTGGAGGTGTCGCGGGAGCGGCGGATTTCGGTCATGACCTTCCATGCGACGCCCCCGGTGTTCGACGGGGCCGAGGATCGCAACGGCTATCGCAATGCCGACGAACTGCGCCTGTGGACGGCCTATCTGGATGGCGACATGGGCGAACCGGTGGCCGGGCCGTTCGTCCTTGCCGGCGATGCCAATGCCGATCCCGAGAGGGGCGAGGGGCAAAAACCGGCGATCAGGGCGCTGCTGGGCGATCCGCGCTTGCAAAATCCGCAGCCGCGTTCCCCATCTCATGATGCCGCAACGGTTTCATGGAAGGCGACCGGCCCGATGCGGGTGGATTATGTTTTGCCCTCGGCCGGCTTGCGGGTGCTGGGTGCCGGGGTTCTGTGGCCCGATCCCGGCGACCCGTTCGCGGCGGTGACTGACGCGGCCAGCCGGCATCGGCTGGTCTGGGTCGACCTTGCCGTGCCGGACTAGTGCTCAGGCGGCGGCGCGCTGCATCCGGGACGGTTTGTCATCGGGCAGCAGCGGCGCCACGGCCTTGGCCAGGGCGTCTTCGACCGGGGTGGGCCGGAATTCCGGCAGCAGGGCGCTGAACCGTTCCCCGTCAAGGCGATGCGGCAGGTTCCACAGATACCGCATTTCGAAGATTCCGTTCAGCATCGGCATGAAGGGCCGGGCGAAGTTCATTGGCCACCAGACCATTTTCTTCAGCTTGATGTCGCGGCCGGTAACCTTCGAAATCGCCGCCACCAGTTCCTCGCCTGTCAGGGTGTAACCGGGGAAGGGCACGTCTTCGAACCGCGCAAGCTGATCCCGCTTTTCCGCCAGCATCACCGCCGCCCGCGCCACATCGGGCAGATAGCCCCAGGCATGGGGGATGTCGGTGCGACCGGGATAGGAGAATTTTCCTTTGGCCAGGTTTTTGCCCATGATCATGTCGAACCAGTTGCCCGAGGCGTCGGTATCGAGGTAATCGCCCGATCGCACGATGATGGTGCGCACCTCGTCGCGGCGATAGGCCTGTTCCATCTCGATCCGGATTTTGCCCAGCGGGTTCTGCGCCAGATGCCGCGTGCTGCTTTTCCAGCAATAGGGCGCATCGGGACCGAAGACATAGACATTGCCGGGGATGATCACCGTGGCGTCATTCGTCAGGGCGGCCTTGCGGACCTGGTCATGCAGGCCGGGCACCAGTTTTGCCCATTGGTGATAGGGCGGATTCCATCCATTCACGATGACGTCGACGCCGCGTGCCGCTGTCGCCAGGTTGTCGCGGCTGCGGTCGAATGTGCGGACGTTCCAGCCAGCGGCGGTGAAGGCTTGGGCGGCGTTGGTGCCGAAGCGGCCAGTGGCGCCCAGGATCAGGACAGTCTGTTCCATAGTCGGGTTCCTTTCTGAAATCTCTGCGGGCAAAATAGGCTGTTCCGATGTGAATGGATATTGCCTGAAATCGAAGGTTGTGTATTCATTTCTGCATGGAAAACCTCGATCAGACCGACTGGGCGCTTGTGCGCAGTTTCCTTGCCGTGGCCGAACAGGGATCGCTGTCGGCGGCGGCGCGGCAACTGGGGCTGAGCCAACCGACGCTGGGACGACAGATCAAGCAGATGGAAACCGACCTTGGCGTCACGCTGCTGATCCGGCAACCGCGCGGATTCGACCTGACCGAGGCGGGGCAGGCGATCCTGCCCGCCGCCCGCCGGATGCAGGACGCGATGCGCGAAATCGCCCTGGCGGTGGCGGGGCGCGATGCCGGAACCAGCGGCACTGTCAGGATCACCGCGAGCGAGATCATGGCGCTGAATTACCTGCCCGACATCGTTGCCGATATCCGCGATGCCCTGCCGGGGATCACCATAGATCTGGTCGCCTCGGATCGTAGCGACAACCTGCTATTCCGCGAAGCCGATATTGCCGTGCGCATGTATCAGCCGCAGCAGCTGGAGATCGTCACCCGCAAACTGGGTGAAATCCAGTTGGGGGTCTGTGCCGCGACATCCTATCTGCAAAAACACGGCCGCCCGGAAACGGTGCAGGACATGATGGACCATGATCTGGTCGGTTATGACCAAAGCGAACTGATTCTGCGCGGCATGCGCGATCTGGGGTGGCCCGCGACACGGGACTGGTTCACCACCCGCTGCGACGATCAGAATGCGTATTGGCAGCTGATCCGGTCCGGTTGCGGTGTGGGGTTTGGTCAGCGCAACATGATCGATGCCGATCCGCTGGTCGAAGCGCTGGATATCGGGGTGACGATCCCTCCGCTTCCGGTCTGGCTGGCCGCACCGCAGGCGTTGCGCCACGTGCCACGGATCGCGGCGGTCTGGGACCGTCTGAGCGACGGTCTTTCCCCCTTCGTTTCTTGATCTTTCCGGCTGCAAAGGATAGGCGTTTGCCTGAATTGAAAACCGAGGAACAGTGATATGACCAACCCTTCGCTTCTTATTCTGCCCGGTGACGGGATCGGCCCCGAGGTGATGGCCGAGGTGCGCAAGATCATCGGCTGGTACGGCGACAAGCGCGGGCTGAATTTCGATGTCAGCGAAGGTCTGGTCGGGGGCTGCAGCTATGACGCGCACGGCACCCCGCTGACCGACGAAACCATGGAAAAGGCGCAAGAGGTGGACGCGGTCCTGCTCGGCGCCGTTGGCGGTCCGAAATACGACGATCTGGATTTCAGCGTGAAGCCGGAACGCGGGCTGCTGCGCCTGCGCAAGGAAATGGACCTTTACGCCAACCTGCGCCCGGCACAGTGTTTTGACGCGCTGGCCGATTTTTCGTCGCTGAAAAAGGACGTGGTGGCCGGTCTGGACATCATGATCGTGCGCGAACTGACGTCGGGCATCTATTTCGGCGAACCGCGCGGCATCTTCGAGGAAGGCAACGAACGGGTCGGCATCAACACCCAGCGGTATACCGAGAGCGAGATCGAGCGCGTTGCGCGCTCGGCGTTCGAACTGGCCCGCAAGCGCAACAACAAGGTCTGCTCGATGGAGAAGGCCAACGTGATGGAATCGGGTATCCTGTGGCGCGCCGTGGTGTCGGAAGTACACGAAAAGGAATACCCCGACGTCGAGCTGAGCCACATGTACGCCGATGCCGGCGCGATGCAGCTGTGCCGCTGGCCCAAGCAGTTCGACGTGATCGTGACCGACAACCTGTTCGGCGACCTGCTGTCGGATGCCGCCGCGATGCTGACCGGCTCGCTTGGCATGCTGCCCTCGGCCAGCCTCGGCGCGCCGATGGCCAATGGTCGCCCGAAGGCGCTTTACGAACCGGTGCACGGCTCCGCTCCCGACATCGCCGGCCAGGGCAAGGCGAACCCGATCGCCTGTATCCTCAGCTTCGCGATGGCGCTGCGCTACAGCTTCGATGAAGGGACCGAGGCCGACCGGTTGGAAGCGGCGGTCGAAAAGGTACTGGCCGACGGTGTGCGTACCGCCGACCTGCTGGGCGAAGAAGGCGTCAACCCGGTGTCGACCAGCGAAATGGGCGACGCGATCGTCGCGGCTCTGGAAGCCAGCCTGTAAGCTGACTTCCTGATGGTTTTGAACGGCCCGCCATGATGGCGGGCCGTTCGCGTTTCAGAGAGGGACGAAGCGGGGTTTCGCGCGTTCTGGCATCGCAGCGTTGTCACCAAGCAATACCCCGGGTCACGACGCGATGGGGAGTTCCTGTCGATTGTTCAGCAGCGCCAGGATCTGGGATTCGAGAGCCTTGAGTTCCACCGGCTTGGCAAGATAGCCGTCCATCCCCGCAGCGATGCATTTTGCCGCTTCGCCCTGCAGGGCGTTGGCGGTGATCGCGATGACGGGCAACCTTTGCCGATCCGCCTGCCGTTCCTCGGTGCGGATCGCCGCCAGCATTTCGAAACCGTCCATGCGCGGCATATGACAATCGGTCAGGACAAGGCTGAAGTCACCCATCTGCCACTTGGCAAATCCTTCCATCCCGTCAGAGGCCAGTTCGTGCGGGTAGCCGAGGATTTCCAACTGTTTGCTGAGGACGGCCTTGTTGATTTCGTTGTCTTCGACGACCAGGATACGGTGGTCGCCGGGGACATGATCGGGGCCGGTACCGGCGGTGTCGTGCTCCGCGGTTTCGGATGCGCGCGCCACGCGGCCGCTCAGTTCCGCCAGCGCGTGATAAAGCTCGCTCGTGATCATCGGGAAAATCTGGATCCGGTAGGTGTTGGGGGCAATCAGCCCCAACCGGTCTGATCGTACCGGGCTGCAATGGATGAAGCTGGCGCCGGGGAAAAGTTCCTCGAACCGTTTCTGCAGCGGATCGCGTTTGGTGGCGTCCATGGGCGGGAAAATGATGACCGCGCGGTTCATCCGGTCGGGGGCCTGCCGCTCGGCGTATTCCATGTCGTCGATGAATTCGTTCTGAACTCCGCCGGCACCCAGAATATGTTCCATACCTTCACGGATCAGCTCGTCCTTGACGCCGAAGCAGACCACCTGCAATCCGGTCAAGTCGGGAAGGCGGCTGGGCCCGTCGGCAGGTTCCAGCGGCAGGGTGATGACGGCCTTGGTGCCTTCGCCTTCCTCGCTTTCGATCCTGATATCGCCGCCCATCAAATGGATCAGATTCTTGCTGATGACGAGGCCCAGCCCGGTCCCGCCGACGCGGCGACGGCTGGATTGTTCCCCCTGCATGAAGGGTTCGAACAGGTTTTCCTTGACCTCGTCGCTCATCCCGATCCCGTTGTCCTTGACCGTGATGACAAGCAGCTTGTCGCGGTGGTTGCGCGCCTTCAGAACAACGGTGCCCTTGTGCCCGGTCAGGTTTTTGGCCGAATACTTGATCGAATTGCTGAGCAGGTTCAGTAGGACCTGGCGCAGCCGTCCCGAATCCGCCATGACCCATTCCGGCAGTTTCCGGTCGATCAGCAGCCGAAGTTCCCCGCCCTTTTCATCGGCCATGGTCTGCATCGTCTGGGATACGCCTTCTAGCAGGGGCCGGATTTCGACCTTGGTCTTCTCCACGTTCAGTTTGCCGGCATCGATCTTGCTGGCGTCGAGAATGTCGTCGAGGATGCGCAGCAACGCGAAGGCCGAATTCCGGATCGTCGTGACCGGCCGCTCTTGCTGCGGACTGAGATCCATCGTTTCCAGAATCTCGATCATGCCAATGACGCCATTCATCGGCGTACGGATTTCGTGGCTCATATTGGCCAGAAATTCGCCCTTGGTGCGGGCCGCGCTGTTGGCCTCGCGAAGTGCTGCCTTCGCCTGCGCATGGGCGCGGCTGTTGAGGAAGGACGAATACATCATCTGTATCAGCAGCAGGGAAGCGACGGTGATGCGGATGCCCCATTCTATTGTTCGTGCTTGTTCCTCGGTCAGCGGTGGGGTTGGAACCCCCTTCTGAAATCCGAAGAAATCCATGCTCAGCGCGAAGAAGCCGATTGCGGTCTGGAATGCCACGATCGAAATGAGAGTCTTTCGTTCCTCGGACAGGGAAAAGAGAAGGAACGGAAACCCGATCAGAAAGAAAAAGAAAACTTCGGGCGTGGCGTCGCCGCCATAGGAAAACGTAATCTTCAGGACAGCCAGGGCGCTCGCGACGTTCCAGTACACCCGGGCCAGGTAATCCCATCGCAACCCATGCAAAATGCAGGCGGGCAGGGTGGCCGCTGCCACCCAAAGGGCGGCCTTTATCAGGTCGGTGTTGCCGATCCAGATAAAATAACCAAGCCACAAAGTCAGCAGGACCGCGGCCTGAAGCTGGTGAAATTTACTCAGCCTGATCCGCTCGTTCAGTCTCGGAAAGGCATGGGATCGCGTACCTAGCATCAATGTAAAAGCCGCCCGGGAAGAAATAATTGTTTCAGATGGTCTGATTTTATTTGTTACGGCACATTCCGCGTACTCTTAACGGTGACGTAGCGTATGCTCTCACGATGCTGTGTAGTGCCAATGTGGATGCAATTGGCAAGCGTCGGGAGTGTTCAGCTCAACAAGGTGTCGAGCTTGTCTCTCAACGCGCTGATCTCAACGGGTTTCGCCAGGTAGCCATCCATGCCCATACCGATGCATTTTTCCGCTTCGCCCGCGAGCGCATTCGCGGTGATCGCGATGATCGGCGTATGGGGGCCGTTTCGTTCGGCTTCAAGCCGCCTGATTTCGCTGGTCAGCTCGAAACCGTCCATCAACGGCATGTGGCAATCGGTCAGGACCAGATCGTAAAGCCCGCTGCTCCATTTCTGCAATGCGTCGCGGCCGTTCGACGCGATGTCATGCGGGTATCCGAGGATTTCCAGCTGGTTGCTCAGAACGATCTGGTTGATCTCATTGTCCTCGGCGACAAGGATCATCAGGTTCTTGGCTTCGGCCAGCCCGGTGTCGGTTTCCTCGATCGCGCTGGTGTTGAGCACACCGCCTTCGCGCAGGAGTTTGGTAATGTTTCCGGAGCGCCCGCTGAGAACGGCAATGGCATGCAGCAGTTCGCTGGTCATCATCGGGTAGATCTGGATCAGGTAGCAGTTTTCGCTCTGCAGCCCGTAACGGGCCGATCGGGTGGAGGAAAACCGTACGAATTTCGCATTCGGGGCCCGTGCGGTCACCGCGATCTGCAGGGCTCTGGACCGGGCGTCGTTGGTGGTCGGCAGCAGGACGATCGGATTTTGCGTGATGGCTTTGTCAAGGCGCGCGATGTCCTCGACCACCCGAACAAAGGTGACATGCGCACCGGCCTTCGACAAGAGCCGCTCCATGCCGCTGCGCGCGGCTTCGTCCAGCAGATCGAAGCAGATTGCTTCCAGCCCCGACAGGTCAGGCATTCGGCTTGGTCCGTCGACGGCTTCCAGCGGCAGGTCGACGGTCACGGAAGTCCCTTCACCGGGGCTGCTGACGATGTCGATGGTGCCGCCCATCAGTTCGATCAGGCTGCGGGTGATCACCAATCCCAACCCGGTGCCGCCGACGCGCCGGTGTGACGTAACATCCGCTTGGGTGAAAGGATCGAATAGTTTGGCAAGGAATTCCTGGCTCATGCCGATGCCGTTGTCGCAGAAGCTGAAGCGCAGGTTTCCGCCGGGGCCTTTTTCCGCCAGCATCTTCACTTCGCCCTGTCGATCTGTCAGTTCCTTGGAGGAATATTTCACACCATTGCTGAGCAGGTTGAGAAGGATCTGCCGCAACCGCCCGGGATCGGTCGCTATCCATTCCGGCAGATCCGGGTCGATCAGCATGCGGATATGAACACCCATCTGGTCGGACGTTGTCTGCAGGGTTTGCGCGGCCCCTTCGACAAGCGGGCGCAGTTCGACCTTGGACGTTTCCAGGTCGAGCTTGCCCGCGTCGACCTTGCTGGCGTCCAGGATGTCGTCGATGATCCGCAGCAGTGAAAAGGCGGAGTTGCGGATCGTTCCGACAACCCGCGTCTGCTGATCGGTCAGATCCGTGGTTTCCAGCACCTCGATCATCCCGACCAGCCCGTTCATGGGGGTGCGGATTTCGTGGCTCATGTTGGCCAGAAACTCGCCTTTTGCCCGCGTCGCCTGTTTCGATTGCCGCAAGGCCCTGTCAGCAGCATCGGTTGCCATCTGGGTAACCCTGACGAAATAGGCGATTTCGGAAATGATCAGGATCGCGATGGTGAGCTTCAAGCTGAACGCCAGCAGTTCCGGTGACGTCTGGGTATGCGGTGCCGCGGGGTATGCGAACCAAGAAGTATTCTGATCAAGCCAGTCGAACGCGAATGCCAGTGTCGCGGCCAGCAGCACGATTGCCTCGAACACGATGAGGGTGTGGCGTTCCTTTTCCCAGGAAAAGAACAGGAACGGCAGGCCAAGCAGGAACAGCAGGATCAGATCCGTGTTGCCCACACGGCCAAGATAGTAGGTACCCACGAAGAAGGTCGCGATCTGCACGGCAAGCCAGTACACGCGTGCCACGTAATGCCGCCCGAGCCGGAACAGGATCAGTGCGAAAACCTGGTTGACGATGCTGAAGGCCAGAATCCCGGCCCGTTCGAAATCCTGCGTGAAGGTGAAATAGGCGATCCAGGGAAGCGTGAGTATGAGCCAGGCAACGGCGGCAAATCGGCTTGTCTTGATATGTCGGTCGAGAGATCGCGAAAAATCGAAACCTGCTTGTTGCTGCATCATTTCAGCGCACCCGATACTTTACCCATACTCAATCTACGCAAAGTTTGGCGATGATCGCCCGCAATTTTGCAGCTTTCAATAAATCTTGTCGTTTTTGCGCGGATTCTACCGCGGGAGTCCATGCGAATTTTCCAAGGTTCGGGCGTGTCGCTAGGAATTCTGTCCCAGTACGAAGGGGGGCGTTGTTTTTGCGCGATCGGGTGCTTGACATTGCCTGACGAATTGTCGATAGAGCGACCACTTCGCGATTGCCGCCTGCAAGCATTCCCGCGCTTGCGTTTCCCGGGCGTCGATCCGGATCGGAGTGTAGCTCAGCCTGGTAGAGCACTGTCTTCGGGAGGCAGGGGCCGGAGGTTCGAATCCTCTCACTCCGACCACTAAAACAAGGCGCCTTCGGGCGCCTTTTTCGTTTTTAAGACAGTGCTCCTAGGTTCATTGAACCTGAGCGCTAGCCGAACTCCAACGCACTGGCGGCCTTGCGGAGGTGCTCCGGGCTGTAGCGTGCGTAGGTGGACGCCGTGATCCGCGAATCCGAATGGCCAAGATACTGAGCGATCTCGTCCATCGGGATGCCCGCTTCGGCCATGTGGACCGCTGCCGTGTGGCGCAGCACGTGGGGCGATGCGTCGGACAGTCCAGCATCAACTGCGGCCGCTTTGAAGCCCTTCTTGATGGACTTCACGGGGCCACCCGCCCATTCCACGACGTAGTTGGACAACGCCGCTCTGCGCGCCTCCATGAGCGCGGCACGCAGGCTCTGAGTCATGGGGACGATGGCTCTTCCCTTTCTCTGCCCCTCGCCAGTGCGGAGGTTGATCTGATCGCGCTCGAAGTTCACCCGGTCCCAAGTGAGCTCTAACACGGCCGTTACCCTAGCTGCCGTGGACAACATCAGCCGGATCGCCAGCTTGATGTGAGGTGCGCAGTCGACTGCGAGTATCTGTGCAATCTCCTCACGCGTCAGATACCGCTCCTTGGGCGCAGGCTTGCTCGGACGCTCGATGTAGGGCGCCCTCTCGATTAACCCTGTCTTCTCGGCCCAGTTCAAGCAGGTCCTAAGTTTGCCGAGCTGCGTCCAAATCGTTCCGTCCTGAATACCAGTCTGCTTGCGGTCAGCGATGTAGGCCTTGCAGTCCTGCACGCTGATCTGATCGGGGCGGAAGGCACCGAACCAGGGCAGCACAGAGCGTCCCGTGTATTCCATGCTTTCATGGACAGGGCGACCAACGACGGTCTCGCTGTAAGCCTTCTGACGTTGCCCCCTGAATTCAGGCCATTGCGGTGTTAGTGATCCGTCCAAGTAAAGGATGGACCATGAAACGCAGATTTAGCGACGAACAGATCATCGGGATGAT